>NZ_JBXAJB010000001.1:1037374-1129629 GCF_058796855.1 Pseudomonas sp. GW823-FHT03E05 | reverse complement strand
CCTCCCCCCCCCCCCCCCCCCCCCCCCCCCCCCACGGCCCTCAACGCATGAGGATATAGCGCTCGATGGCTTCGGCGGCGCCGTCTTCCAGGTTGCTGCCGGTGATCACATCAGCCTGGCGCTTGACCTGTTCTTCCGCCTGGCCCATGGCAATCGACAGGCCGGCACGCTGGAACATCGCCGGGTCGTTGCCGCCATCGCCCAGGGCCGCAGTGTGCTCCAGCGGCACCCCCAGGTATTCGGCCAGGGTCACCAGGGCCTGCCCCTTGTCCGCCTGCAAGGCAGTGAGATCGAGGAACCTGGGTTGGGAACGGGACGCCTGGGCCTGCCCTGCAGTGGCGGCCTGCAGGCGGGCCTCCAACTGCACCAGCAAACGGTGATCGCTGCTGGCGGCGACGATCTTGTCGATGCGCGGCAGGTATTCCTCGAAGCTGTCCACCACCTTGGGGGCGTAACCCAGCGCCTGGCGCTCCAGGGGCATCAGGGCACCGTCCAGGTTGCGCAGCAGCCATTCGTTGTCGGCAAACACCCAGGTCTCGACCTGTGGGCAGGGTTCGAACAGCAGCAAGGCGGTGACCGCCGCTTCCACCGGAACATGGTGGCGAGCCAGGAAACTGCCATCGGGCTTGACGATGCTGCCGCCGTTGAAGCCGGCAGTGGGCAGGTCGACGCCCAGCGCCTCGATCTGCTGCAGCATGGCCCGCGGCGGCCGTCCGGTGGCCAGGCTGAAGGCTACCCCGGCCTCGCGCAGCGCACGGACCGCATCCAGGGTGCGGGGGCTGAGGCTGTGGTCGGGGCGCAACAGGGTGCCGTCCATGTCACTGAGGAGGAACGCGATAGGCCGCGCCTGCATGCCACTCACCCCAGGGGTCGCCATACGCGGCCATCCCGGGCCAGCAGTTCATCCCCGGCTGCCGGGCCATCCACGCCCGCCGGGTAGCTCTGCAAGCTGACGTCCTGTTGCCAGGCATCGAGGAAAGGTTGCACCGCGCGCCAGCCGTTCTCGATGTTGTCGGCGCGCTGGAACAGGGTCTGGTCGCCGATCAGGCAGTCGTAGATCAGGGTTTCGTAGCCAGTGGAGGGCTGCATCTCGAAAAAGTCGCGGTAGGCAAAACCCAGCTCGATGTTGGCCATGTCCAGGCTCGGCCCGGGCTTTTTCGCCAGCAGGTCGAACCACATGCCTTCGTTGGGCTGGATCTGGATCCGCAGGTAGGTCGGCAACAGGCGCTCGACCTCGGTATCGCGGAACTGTGCATAGGGCGCCGGCTTGAAGCAGATGACGATCTCGGTGTCACGCACACTCATGCGCTTGCCGGTGCGCAGGTAGAATGGCACCCCGACCCAGCGCCAGTTGTCGATCATCACCTTCAGCGCAACGTAGGTTTCGGTGCTGCTGTCCGGCGCCACGTTGGCTTCCTCGCGGTAGCCCGCCAGGGCCTTGCCGGCCACTTCACCGGCGCTGTACTGGCCGCGCACCGAGTTGGCCCGGGCCTCTTCCACGGACCAGGGGCGGATAGCCCCCACCACCTTGGCCTTTTCGCCACGTACCGCATCGGCGCCAAAGGCAGCGGGCGGCTCCATGGCCACCATCGCCAGCAACTGGAACAGGTGGTTGGGCACCATGTCCCGCAGGGCACCGGTGTGTTCATAAAAGCTGCCACGGGTTTCCACGCCGACGGTTTCCGCCGCGGTGATCTGCACGTGGTCGATGTAATGGTTGTTCCAGAATGCCTCGAACAGGCTGTTGGAAAAACGGCTGACCAGGATGTTCTGGACCGTTTCCTTGCCCAGGTAATGGTCGATGCGATAGATCTGCTTCTCGCTCATGACCTTGAGCAGGCAGCCGTTGAGGGCTTCGGCGGTCTGCAGGTCGGAGCCGAAGGGCTTTTCAATCACCACCCGGCGAAAAGCCTGCGGCCCCTCCTCCAGCAACCCGGCGCTGCCCAGGCGGCGCACCACTTCACTGAAGAAGCGCGGTGCGGTGGCCAGGTAGAACACCGCGTTGCCGGTGCCGCTGGCGGCAATCCGCGCCGCCAGTTCGGCATAGGTGGAGTCGTCGAGAAAATCGCCCTGGACATAGCTGATGCCCCGGGTCAGGCGGGCCCAGACGGCGGCATCCACCGCCGCCCCCTGGCCTTGCTTGTTGAGCACTTCATCGCGAAGGAAGTCTTCCAGCAGGGTGGCGAACTCGGCGTCGCTCACCGCGTTGTGGTCGACGCCGACAATCCGCAGCCCCTCATCCAGCAAACCGTCGCGGCTGAGGTTGTACAGCGCCGGCATCAGCAGGCGCTTGACCAGATCACCGCGGGCGCCGAACAGGAACAGCGTGGTCGGCGGCGCCGGCAACGCCTTGGACTTCTTTCGCGTGGTGGTCATTTTTTCCCGGTCTCCACATGGCCGCCAAAGCCGAAGCGCATGGCCGAGAGCAGCTTGTCACCGTAGGTGCCCTGGCCGCGGGAGCGGTAGCGGGAGAACAGCGAGTTGGACAGTACCGGCACCGGCACCGATTGCTCCATGGCCGCTTCGATGGTCCAGCGCCCTTCGCCACTGTCGGCCACCGAGCCGGAGAAGCCGTCGAGCTTCGGATCGCCCGCCAGGGCATCGGCGGTCAGGTCCAGCAGCCAGGAGGACACCACGCTGCCACGGCGCCAGACTTCGGCGATATCGGCGACATTGAGGTCGAAGCGCTGGTCTTCCGGAAGGCTTTCCGAGGCCTTGGTCTTGAGGATGTCGAAGCCCTCGGCGAAGGCCTGCATCATGCCGTACTCGATGCCGTTGTGGATCATCTTGACGAAGTGCCCGGAGCCGGCCGGGCCGGCGTGGATGTAGCCGCGTTCGGCACGGTCGTCATCGGCGACCCGGTCCTTGGTCCGCGGGATGGTGCCCATGCCGGGCGCCAGGGCGGCGAACAGCGGGTCCAGGCGCAGCACTTCGGCAGCGTCGCCGCCGATCATCATGCAGTAGCCACGCTCCAGGCCCCAGACGCCGCCGGAGGTGCCGACGTCGATGTACTTCAGGCCCTTTTGCGCCAGGTCGCGGGCGCGGCGGATGTCGTCTTTATAGTAGGTGTTGCCACCGTCGATGATCACATCGCCCGGCTCCAGCAACTGGCTGAGGGTGTCGATGGTGTCTTCGGTGGGTGCGCCCGCGGGCAGCATGACCCAGACCGCCCGGGGCTTTTCCAGGCCCGCCACCAGGGCCGGCAGGTCGGCGACGCCCTTGGCGCCTTCAGCGGCCAGGGCGCTGACGAAGTCGGTGTTGCGGTCAAAGACTACGGTCTCGTGCCCATTGAGCATCAGGCGCCGTGCAATGTTGCCGCCCATGCGGCCCAGTCCAATAATCCCCAGTTGCATGTGCTGATGCTCCTACTGCAAAAATTCTGATCAAAAAAAGTTATAGCCCAGTGGGCCGGGGCAAAATCCCGAGGGGCGCAACTATACAAGGCAAGAAGCCCCAAGACAGCGCAATCTTCAGACAGATTCCGAGTTTTTACCCCCGACGGCGCGAATTACCCATCGACCGGCCCCAGCCAATTCCCCTGACGGGCAGCAGAGCAATGAAGATTAGTCCTGTGCCAGCCCCTGAAGTTTCCCTGGCCCTGGGTGGATAACGCTGCAAATCTGCGCGAAGACACAGCGACCGCGAAAAATAAAAAAGTTCCCTTTGCCCGAAAAATAAATAAAATTGTCACCGATAGTGTTTTGCGCAGGGATGCGGCCAGCGAAGCATAGTTGAGACACGCCATTTGCGAGGTGAAGCAATGGGCACAGTACTACCGGCACGACCAGCACAAACCCTGTACGTCAGCATTCGTCGTGACGAATTGCGTCAACTCAAAGACGAACGCGATCAACTGCAACGGGAGCTCGCACAATTGCGCCTGCAGTTGCAAAGCCAGGGTCAACCGGCGCCGCTACACCTCTCCTCCGCGAGCTGAGCCTCGCCCCTGAACGCAGGCCCGACCTGCGTTCAGCCCCGCTGTAGGTCCCGGGCCAAGCCGCCTTCCCGCGCCATACCGCCACAGCCCACCCCGTTGCAGACCACAAAATAGCGACGTTCAGCTGACAAAGTTTTCACACTTGCCTGTCGATACTCCCGGCCATTGTGGCCGTCTTGTTACAAGACGGCGCTCATTCGCGACGCCCTTGGCGCGCAATGAATCTGGATCCCTGGGGAGCGCTCAATGGCATTGTTCAAACGCAGTAATGCATCTGCGAAAGGTTTTGACTGGATGGGGCTGCTCTGGCTGTTCCTGTTCTTCTGGTATTTCTCCGGCATCACCCAACTGCTGATCCAGCTGACCGACACCTCCGGCTTCACCGGTTTCCGCCAGGCGTTCTTAATGAGCGCCATCTGGCTGGCACCGATGCTGCTGTTCCCGGCGCGCACCAAAGTCATGGCCGCCGTGATCGGCGTGGTGCTCTGGGCCTGTTCCATGGCCAGCCTGGGCTACTTCTTCGTCTACCAGCAGGAGTTCTCGCAAAGCGTCATCTTCATCATGTTCGAGTCCAACCCCTCGGAAGCCGGTGAATACCTGACCCAGTACTTTGCCTGGTGGATGCTCCTGGCGTTCCTCGCCCACAGCGCATTCGCCTTCTTCCTCTGGACCCGCCTGCGCCCGGTCTACCTGCCTCGGGGCCAGGCCCTGGTGGCGGCGACGGCTATCCTGGTGGCCATCGTCGGCTACCCGCTGGTCAAGCAGATCTCCCGCGCCGATACCCTGGCCGCCGGCCTGGAGAAATTCGAAACCCGCATCGAGCCCGCCGTGCCCTGGCAGATGGTGATTGCCTATCGCCGCTACCGCGAGCAACTGGACGGCATGCAGGGCATGCTCGCCAGCGCCAGCAAGATCGCCCCCCTGACCAACCTCAAGGACAGCATGGCCAACCAGCCGGCGACCCTGGTACTGGTCATCGGCGAATCCACCAACCGCCAGCGCATGAGCCTGTACGGCTACCCGCGCCAGACCACCCCGGAGCTGGACAAGCTCAAGGATCAGCTGGCGATCTTCAACAACGTCATCACCCCGCGCCCCTACACCATCGAGGCGCTGCAGCAGGTACTGACCTTCGCCGACGAAGAAAACCCCGACCTGTACCTCAAGAGCCCGTCCCTGGTCAGCGTGATGAAGCAGGCCGGCTACAAGACCTACTGGATCACCAACCAGCAGACCATGACCAAGCGCAACACCATGCTCACCACCTTCTCCGAACAGGCGGACGAGCAGGTGTACCTGAACAACAACCGCAACCAGAACGCCCGCCAGTACGACGGCGACGTGCTCGAACCGTTCTCCAAGGCCCTGGCCGACAGCGCACCGCGCAAGTTCATCGTGGTCCACCTGCTGGGCACCCACATGAGCTACCAGTACCGCTATCCGCCCAGCTTCGACAAGTTCAATGATCGCCAGGGCGTACCGGCCGGCGTGCGCGACGACCAGCTGCCCACCTACAACAGCTACGACAACGCCGTGCTGTACAACGACTTCGTGGTCTCGAACCTGATCAAGAACTACGCCAAGACCGACCCCAACGGTTTCCTGCTGTACCTCTCGGACCACGGCGAGGACGTCTTCGACTCCGCCGGCCATGACACCCTGGGGCGCAACGAAGCCCGGCCGACGGCGCCGATGTACACCATTCCGTTCATGGCCTGGGCCTCGCCGAAATGGCGGGAAACCCATGACTGGAGCTTTGCCTCGGACCTCAGCCGCCCCTACATGAGCTCCCAGCTGATTCACACCTGGGCGGACCTGGCGGGCCTGAGTTTCGATGAGCTGGACCACAGCCGCAGCCTGGTGAGCGACAGCTTCAAGCCACGCCCGCTGCTGATCGGCGACCCCTACTCGCGCCAGAGCAAGCCCTTGATCGACTTCAGCCTGATGAAACCCAAGGCCCCGGACGAAGCCACGGTGGTACAGAAGTAAGCCCCCTGCCACACCCGCTGGATCCGGCTTGCCGGCAAACAGCCCCGAGAACCCTGGCCGGTTCCCGGGGCTTTTTTTTGCACCAGGCCGCGTCCGCAGGTGGCGCCTTCAAGGCGGTGCCCTTCCCGGCCAGCGCGGCCAAGCGCCGGCAAAGACACATGATGTCGAAATTGTAATCAGCACTTCAGGCTGACGTTAACCCTCGCTTAATACACTTCGGTGAAACTTTCGCCCATCACTTCTTGTGCAGGGACGTAACAAGTACCGAACATTCTTAAGCAGGAAAAACAGCATGAAACTTTCAACTTTGGTATTAAGCGGCCTGATTCTGGTAGGTTCCAGCGCGGCCTTTGCCGAAGGTGGCTCGGAAAATATGCAGCGCTTCTATGACAACTTCCGCGTTAGCCAGCAGCAACTTCACGGCGACAAGACCGAAAACACCGCGAAAGCCGAAAAGCAGAAATCCGAGCCCAACTATTCCGCCTCGGATGCCAAGCAACAACAGCCTGGTGCCTGACCCCCAGTTCCAGCGATACCCATTCCCGGCAATCTGCTCCTTTGCCAGAAGTGGATGTTTGGCGCCCTTGCGGGCGCCTTTTTCATAGGGGCTGCCCTCCCTCTCTTGCACCCGCATGACAGACAGATGACAACCCGGTCATCTGCCGCCCGCAGTGCCCCGGCTCAATTAGTATCGCCGCACCATGCCGCTCGCCACTGATCGGACAGCCTGGTTAATCAGTTGAATTAGCTGGGTTATTTTATTGACCCTATAGCTACTACAGACTTTAACCTGCGCTCGCTCGACAGCCCCGACAGCTTTGAAGAGGATATTGCAATGCGCATTCTGGTGATTGAGGACGAACCCAAGACGGCCGACTACCTGCATCAGGGCCTGAGTGAAAGTGGCTATGTGGTGGACCGGGCGAACAATGGCGTGGACGGCCTGCACCTGATTCAACAACAGCCCTATGAATTGGTAATCCTGGATATCAACCTGCCCGGCAAAGATGGTTGGCAAGTTCTTGAACAACTGCAGGGAAACTATCCCGCACGGGTCATGATGTTGACTGCCCGCGGGCGCCTGGAAGACAAGGTCAAGGGCCTGGATATGGGCGCCGATGATTATCTGGTCAAACCGTTTCAATTTCCCGAGTTGCTGGCCCGGGTTCGTACCCTGATGCGTCGTAGTGAAGTCATTGTCCAACCGGAAGTTCTGCAAGTTGCCGACCTGCAACTTGACCCGCGCCGTCATCGGGCTTATCGCGGCAGTCGGCGTATCGACCTGACGACCAAGGAGTTCACCCTGCTGCATGTATTGATGCGCCACAGCGGAGAAGTACTGACCCGCACCCAGATCATTTCCCTGGTCTGGGACATGAACTTCGACTGCGACACCAATGTGGTGGAAGTCTCCATCAGCCGCTTGCGGGGCAAGATCGACGACGCCAGTGACGTCAAGCTGATCCATACCCTGCGCGGTGTCGGTTATGTCCTGGAAGCACGCCCATGACAGCGCGCCCCGCCGCCGCGGCCAGCAGCCTGTCCATGCGCCTGGGGCTGACCGTCGCCCTGATGGGCGCGGCACTGGTGGTGCTGCTGGCAACCCTGGCCTACCTGGCGTTGAACCATGAGCTGGACAACCTGGCGCGCAAGGGCCTGGACAGCAAGCTGGAGCAAATCCGGCACAGCCTCACCAGCGACCTCAAGAGCAGTGACCTGGCGGCCCGCCCCCATTCCCTGCTGGACCTGGTGATGGGCCACGACAACCTGCAATTGAGCATCCTCGGCAGCGATCCGCTGGCCGAACCCCTGCTGATTGTCGGCGGCATGGCCCAGGAGTCCCTGCCCGAGCCCCTGGGCAATATCGGTGGCGATGGCTATGTCGACTGGCGCGACAGCCGCGGCAACCCCTTGCTCAGCGCCCTGCGGCAGATGAGCCTGCGCAACGGCGAGCAGGTCCAGGTGGTACTGACCCTGGACCGCAGCAACGATCAGGCGCTGCTCAGCGCCTACCTGCGCTCCACGGTGATCGCCCTGCCCCTGTTGCTGCTGCTGATCGGTTTCGGCGCCTGGTGGCTGGTGCAACGGGGCCTGCTGCCGCTGCAGCAGTTCAGCCGGGTCGCGGCGCGGGTGACCACCCAGGACCTGACCCACCGCCTGAAGCTGCAGGGCCTGCCCCGGGAGCTGGCGGAGCTGGGCCAGGGCATCAATGTCATGCTGCAACGCCTGGACGGCGGCGTGCAGCGCCTGTCGCAGTTCTCCGACGACCTGGCCCACGAGTTGCGCTCGCCCATCAGCAACCTGATGGGCAAGGCCCAGGTGACCCTGTCCCGGGAACGCCCGCCAGAGGAGTACAAGGCGGTGCTGGAGGCCAGCATCGAAGAGCTGGAGCGGGTCACGCGGATCGTCGCCGACATGCTGTTCCTGGCCCAGGTCAGCCAGCCGGCGTCCCAGGCCCGGTTCGCCCGGGTCTCGCTGGGGGAAGAAGCGCGCCGGGTCATCGACCTGTTCGCCCTGAGCGCCGAAGAGAAGCAGCTGCAACTGCAGCCCAGTGGCGATGCCTGGGTGCTGGGGGACCGGCTGATGATCCAGCGGGCCATTTCCAACCTGCTGTCCAACGCCATTCGCCACAGCCCGCCGCGGGGGCAGATCAGCCTGCGGGTGGAGCAGACCATGGAGGCCGTGAGCCTGAGCGTGGGCAACCCCGGCCCGGGCATCCCTGCCAGCCACCTGCCCCATCTGTTCGAGCGCTTCTATCGGGTCGACAGCAGCCGCACCCGGGCCGAAGGCGGCACCGGGCTGGGCCTGGCCATCGTCCGTTCGATCATGAACCTGCACCAGGGGCGCACCGAGGTCAGCAGCATCCCCGAACTCCTGACCGAGTTCCGCCTGGTATTCCCACGGCTCGACCCGGCGCAGCACGATCTCTAGAGCAGCCAGGCACCGGCCCCGGCCCCCAGCAGCACCAGGGCCCAGGGCGGCACCCGGCCGCTGCGCAACAGCAGCAGCGCCAGCAACACCGCCACCAGTTCCGGTGCGCCGGTCACGCTGCTGGTCCACAGGGGTTGGTACAACGCTGCCGCCAGCAGGCCCACCACCGCGGCATTGACCCCGGCCAGGGCCGCCTGGATGCCCTGGCGGTGGCGCAGCCGCTGCCAGAAGGGCACCACGCCGATCACCAGCAACAACCCCGGCAGAAAGATCGCCAGCAGGCACACCACCGCCCCACTCCAGCCATCGATGGCCGCGCCGAGAAAGGCCGCGACGCTGAACAGCGGGCCGGGCATCGCCTGGGCGCTGGCGTACCCGGCCAGGAACAGCGGGCTGCTGACCCAGCCGGGCTCCACCACCTGCGCCTGCAACAGCGGCAGCACCACATGGCCGCCGCCGAATACCAGAGCGCCGACCCGGTAGAAACCATCGAACAGGCTCAGCAGGCGCCCCGGCCAGAGCAGCACCAGCCCCGGCAACAGCACCAGCAGCAATAGCGCCAGCCCCAGGCAACACGCCCCCAGGCGGCGACTCGACCCAGAGGGAGGGCTCTGGACCTGCACCTGGAACACCGGCCTGATCAGCCAGCGGCCCAGCAGCGCCGCCAGCAGCATCACCAGCAACTGCCCGCCCAGGCCCGGCCAGCGCAGCACCAGCGCCGCGGCCAGCACTGCAATGACGATCTGCAAGGCGCCCCGGCACAGGCTGCGGGCCATGCCCCACAAGGCCTGGGCCACCACCGCCACCGCCACCAGTTGCAAGCCCTTGAGCGCCCCGGCCGGGACCCCGCCCCCCAACCCCAGGGCCAGCAGTGCCAGGGCCAGGGCCGAGGGCAAGGTAAAGCCGGCCCAGGCACACAGGGCCCCGGGCAGGCCACGGCGAGACAATCCCAGGGCGATGCCGACCTGACTGCTGGCAGGTCCGGGAAGAAACTGGCACAGCGCGACCAGCTCGGCATAGGCCGCCTCCCCCAGCCAGCGCCGGCGCTGGACGAATTCCTGGCGAAAGTAGCCCAGGTGCGCCAGCGGCCCGCCAAACGAACTCAGGCCCAGGCGCAGAAACACCAGGAAGATCCGCCAGGGTGTTTCTACCGGGACCGGCGCGCAGGGGCTGGGGGCGTGCATTACAAGGCTTTGCTCCAGAACAGCATGCGCCCGTGAGCCGGGTCGAGCATGGCATTGGCGAAACCGCAGGCGCGATAGGCGGCCTGGGCCTGGGCATTGCCCTCCAGCACTTCCAGGGTGACCTTGCAGCAGCCCCGTTGCCGGGCGATGTCCTCGACCTTCTGCAGCAGGCGCTTGCTCAGGCCCTGGCCGCGGTAGCTGTCCAGCACCACCACGTCATGGATATTCACCAGGGGCCGGCAGGCAAAGGTGGAGAAGCCTTCGAAGCAGTTCACCAGGCCCACCGGCTGCCCGCCGGCAAAGGCCAGCACGCTGAACGCCTGGGGCCGCTTGGCCAGCTCCGCCGGCAACTGCTGGAGCCGGTCTGCGTCCAGGGGCTGGCCGCCGCCCATGGGGTCCTCGGCATAGTGGTTGAGCAACACGCCTATGGCTTCGGCATGCACCGGGTTGCTGTAACTGGCTTGCAACACCACGACATCGGCAACGTCCATGTTCATCCTCGATCAACGTATTGAAAGTGAGCGCTCAGGGCTCAGGCAGCCTCGATTGTAGGCTGGGGGATTTGACCAAACGAAGATTTTTAACCCGCGCACTACAGAAAAAATCCTAAGCAGCGGCCGGGATCCACGGCAGCCGGAAAGGTTTCCCTTCAGGCCGCGGGCCCACCGGCAAAACGCTGCAACTGCATTTCCTGCAGGCGGCTGAGGGTGCGGCGGAAAGCGAACTCCAGGTAGCCCTCGGTGTATAGCTGTTCCATGGGCACCCGGGCTTCCAGGTACAGCGGCACCTTGCGGTCGTAGCACTCGTCCACCAGGGCGATGAAACGCCGCACCGCGTCGTCATGTACCGACAGCTGCGGCAACTCACGATCCCCGGCCACCACCCGCTCGGCACCATCCTCGGTGCCCCGGGCAATGCGTGCGGGGCGCTGGCAAGCGCTGAGGTTGGGCACATCGCTCAGGAGAATGGCCTGGAAGCGGTCGCACAGGGCCATGAAGTCCATGGCGGAAAACGGCTGTTCGCACAGTTCGACGAAGCTGCACCAGACCACCGTCCCGCACGCCTTGACCACCTGCAACGGGCGATAGCCGAGCAACAGCGGCTCGCTGCTCGCCGGCTGCCCGGCACTCAAGCGCTCGAACACCGGCCCCAGGGCGCTCGGCTGCCCCTCGGCGCCAAGCCAGTAGCGTTGCTCGGCGGTGCCCGGGTGCAGGCGGTGATCCTGCTCGCCGTCCACCGCCACCACCTGCATGTGCTGGCGGATGGCGCTGATCGCCGGAACGAAGCGCTCGCGGTTGAAGCCATCGGCATACAGCTGCTCCGGGGGCTGGTTGGAGGTGCAGACCAGCACCACGCCCTGGTCGAACATCACCTGGAACAGGCGCCCGAGGATGATCGCGTCACCGATGTCATTGACGAACAGTTCATCGAAGCACAGCACCCGCACCTCTTCGGCCAGCTCCCGGGCCAGGGCCTGCAAGGGGTCGGCAATACCGGTCAGCTGGAACGAACGCTGGTGCACCCAGCCCATGAAGTGATGAAAGTGCTGGCGCCGCGCCGGGACCCGCAGGCTCTGGTAGAACTGGTCCATCAGCCAGGTCTTGCCCCGTCCAACCGCCCCCCACAGATAGACCCCGGGCACCGCCGTGCGCCCTTGATGCAGGGCTTCATGGCATTGCTGCAAGGCCTGCACCGCCCGCGCCTGCGCCGCGTCGGCGACAAAGCCCTGCTGCTCCAGGGCGTATTGGTAGGCGCTCATGGGGGAATCGAATGGCATGGGGCTCGGGCCTCCTGGCAAAGAGCCGCAGTATGCCAGCATGAGCCGCTCCAGGCCGACCTGTAGCCGCTGCCGAGCCCGCGAAGCTGGGAAAAGGACCGCAGGGCCTTGCCTGGCGATCTCCAGCAAAACCTTGGGCATGCTCAGGTTTGTCGCCGCGTGCGCCAGCGGCTACATCAGCGGGAAATATCCAGGCGTTCGATCCGCCCCTGGGCGTCCAGGCGGAAGGTATGGCGCAGGGCCAGGGGGCTGCCGGGGAAGTCACCGCACACCCGGCTGTCGAGCAGCACTTTGCCGGTGCGCTGCTGGACTCCGAGGATTTCCAGGCGGCACGCGCCTTTGCCCATCCAGCGGGCGATCTGCTGGGGCCCCACGCAGTGCTCGCGTTCATCGAAGACCTGGGCGCGGTCGGCGAAGATCGACGCCACCACTGCGCGGTCGCCGCTGTTGATGGCCGTGACATAAGCGGCGATGGCCGGGGCCAGGGAAGGGTCTGTGGCCGACATGACAAAAGCTCCTTGCTGTTGAATGAGTGGCCCATGCTAAAGCCCTCGCGTGTCATTTCCTGTCAGCAGTGAAACGGCCCTGCTCATCGCTGTGCATGCGTTTGCGCCAGGCTCGCAGCCAGTCGCTGCGCCGCCCCGGATACCGCTCGCCCTGCTCCTGGGCGGCGGCAATGCGGTCGGTGCGGAAGGTGCGGTAATCCTCGCGCAATTCACACCAGGCCACGATCACCCGGGCCTCGTTGAGAAAGCCCAGGGCCAGGGGCCAGACCCGGCGCTGGCTGGGGTTCTGGTTGACGTCGGCATAGTCGATCAGCAGCTTGGCCTGAAGACGGATCGCCTGGCGGAACACATTGAGCGACACCGGGTTGTCGGGGAAGCCGTAGCCCGCCGGGCCGGGCAACAGGGTCGGATTGCGCAGTGCGTCCTGGGCCGCGGGGGCCAGCACCGCAGCGATCTTGGCCATGGCATCGGCGGCGGCCTTGCTCAGTTCCTCGTCGCCGCGCTGATCGACGTAGCGCAGGCCCAGCACCACGGCCTCGGTCTCATCGGCATTGAGCATCAACGGCGGCAGGAACAGCCCGCTGCGCAGCACGTACCCTATCCCCGCCTCACCGTAGATCGGCGCGCCCAGGGCGGTCAGCTCGGCGATATCGCGGTACAGGGTGCGCTCGGAAACCTCCAGCTCCGAGGCCAGGGTCGCGGCGGTCACCGGACGGCTTTTGCCCCGCAGCATCTGCAGCAGGGTGAGTAAACGGCTGGCTCGCGACACGCAGGTGCACTCCGGAAAAAACACCGGCGCAGATTACCAGAGCCTCCTGACAGTTTCTGTCAGGAGGATGGGGGTTGGCGGGACATTGCCAGGCATGGTTCTGCCGGGGTCCTGTAGCCGCTGGCGCAGGCGGCGAAGGCACTGCGTCGCAGGGTCGCAAGGCTGCTGATGCGCCCAGGGTTCGGCTGGGAGTTGCCAAGCAAGGCCCTGCGGGCCTTTGTGCAGCCTCGCTGGGGCTCGGCAGCGGCTACAGGGGCCGCAAGAGCCCCCGGGGCATCAGTAGGCCATGGTCCAGGTCAGGGTGTAGGTGCGGCCACGGCCCTGGTAGTCGTAGAGGTAGTCCGGGCCGTAGGTCGGCGAGTAGAACAGCTTGGCGCGCTGGCCCCAGACGGTGCTGTACTGCTTGTCCAGCAGGTTCTGGATGCCGCCGCTGAAGGTGCCGAACTCGGTGTCGTGGCTGCCCAGCAGGTCGAAGGTGGTGTAGCCGTCGATGGTGTTGGGCGCATCCACGCTGTGGGTGGCGTCGATCTGCTTGACCGCGTCGTCCTTGAGGGTGAAGGCGTGGTTGCCCTGCAGGCGCACGCTGCTGCTGTCGTCCTTCCAGCCGACGAAGGCGGTGAGCTTGGACAGCGAGGCATACCGCGCATCACGCTTTTGCCAGCCGCCGTTCTTGCCCTCCTCCTCGGAACGCACCGCATGCAGGGTGCCGCCCAGCTCCCAGCCGTTCTGGAAGTGCCGGGTCAGGGCGCTTTCAAAACCGTAGTCGCGGCTTTTCTGGTCCTTGACGTCAATGGTCAGGGTGGCCTGGTCGGTGGTGATCACCTTGTCCGACCAGATGTAGTACAGCGCCGCCTGGGCATCCCAGTCGCTATCGGAGAAGCGCCAGCCGGTCTCCACCTGGCGGCTCTTGATCCCGGCCAGCGGGTTGTCGTCCACGCTCAGGCCCGGCTTGCCGTAGAACTTGGCCGGGTCCGGCAGATCGAAGCCCTCGCCGTAGTTGACCCACAGCTGGTGGCCGTTCTTGAAGTCGTAGATGGTGCCCAGGTTGTAGAGGTTGACCGCATAGTCGTTGCTGCCGCCGGGTACGTTCTTGAACTGGCCCACGTCCACGTCCATCTGCTGGCGCCGGTAGCCGCCGGATACCGTCAGGTTGTCGGTGGCGTGCCAGTCCAGCTGGGCATAACCGGACAGGCCGTCGACCCGGTAGCTGGGATAGCGCGGCGCCTTGCTCTGGGTCACCAGGTCGAGGCCGCCGCTGCCCGAGGAGATGCCCTGGTCGAAGGTGCTCTGCTGGGCATTGAAACGCTCGCGGTCCAGGTCCACGCCGTAGGTCAGCTTGAACGCCTCGAACTCCTTGGCGAACAGCGCCTTGAGGCTGGTGACTTCGAAATTCTGCTGGGACGCGGCGAAGTACACACCCTTGGAGCCTGCGGGGCTGCCGCTGTTGTAGTAGGGGAACGGGAAGAAGTTGTCGTCTTCCTTGCGGTACGAGGCCTGCAGGTAGAAATCCTGGCCCAGCACGTCGCTGTGGTGGTAGTTGGCGTTGAGCAGCAGGCGCTTGGTACGCGGTTCCAGGTCGGTGGAGTAGCCGCCGCGCAGCTCGGCGTCTTCCAGGTTGGACGGCGCCTTGTACTTGAGGTTGGGGAAGTAGATCCCGGTGCTGCCATGGTTGCCGGAGTCGTAGTACTGGGCCAGCAGGTCCAGGCTCTGCTCTTCGTTGAACTGCAGGGCCAGGCTGCCCATCAGGTCCAGGGTACGGTTGTACTGCAGGTCGGTCTGGGTGTTGTCGATGAAGATCTGCTTGCCGGCACCGTCATAGAACGCCTGGTTCTGCTCCCCCGCCACCGCCAGCCGGCCGCTGATGGCTTCGTTGCCGCCGCTCACCGACTGGGCGATGCGGGTCGTCAGGTCGTCACTGTTGTTGAAGCCGCTGCTGGCCCCCAGCTGGGTCTCGAAGCGCGCCGGGCCCGGTTCGCCTTTCTTGGTGACGATATTGATGATGCCGCCGGTGGCGCCGCCGCCGTAGATGGCGCTGGCCCCGGACAGCACTTCGACCCGCTCGACGTTGAACGGCGAGATGCTGTCGAACTGCCGGGACAGGCCCCTGGAGCTGTTCTGGCTGACCCCGTCGATCATCACCAGCACGTTGCGCCCGCGCATGTTCTGGCCGTAGTTGGTGCGCCCTTCCGGAGCCAGGTCGAGGCCCGGTACCAGCTTGCCGATGGCTTCCTTGAGGCTGACCCCGGTGCTCAACTGCTCGCGCAGCTGGCTCTGCTCCACCACCCACACGGTGCCTGGAATCTCGCTGATGGCGGCGCTGGTGCGTGACGCCACGGTGACCTGGGTCGGCTTGAGGTTGAGGCTGGCGGCCGGCACGCCAGCCCGACGCAGGATCACCGTGTGCCCGTCGCTGAACGACCAGCTCATGCCACTGCCGGCCAGCAGGCTTTGCAGGGCCTGGGCCACCGTGACCTCGCCGTTGAGGGCGGTGGATTGCAGCCCCTCGACATCGCTGGTGGTGTACAGCAGGCGCAGGTCGGCCTGATCGGCGAAGCGGGTCAGCGCCTGGTCCAGGGGCTGGGCCGGCAGGTTCAACGAGACCCGGCGCTCCTGGGCGCTGCCGGCCTGGCTGACCGTGGCGGCCTCCTGGGCCTGGGCCAGGACCGGGCTCAAGGCCCCGGCGAACAGGGCCTGGGCCAGTAATGTGCGGCGCATGATGTGGTGACCGCGCCCCAGTGTCGACAGCTTGAACATTGCTTTCACGTGTTCCTTCCCAGCCGGTTGAAATGACGTCAATGAGAATGATTGTCTTCTCAGTCTCACTACGACGATTTCCCCCAGGGGAACTTGCAGTGCCCAGGCAAAAAAAATTCGACTCAGTGCAGGACCGCCAGCCATGGCAGGTAGGTGACGTGCAGCGGGTAGCGCTGCTGCAGGGCCTTGAGCGAGCCTTGCGGATCATGCAGGTCGAACACGCCGCTGATGGCCAGGGACGCCAACTGACCGTCGGAAATCAGGATGCGCCCGTGCTGGTAGCGCTCCAGTTCACCTATCACCTCACCCAGCGGGCGGCCGTTGAAGATCAGCTTGCCGCGCTGCCAGGCGGTCAGGCTGGCGGCGTCCACGGTCTGCTGGGCCAGCAGCGGCTGGCCGGGCTGGTATTGCAGGCGCTGGTCGGCCTGGAGCAGCACTGGTGCGTGGTCACCGCTGAACTGCACCTGCCCTTCGCGCACCACCACCGTCAGTTGGTGGCCGTCGCGGCGCACGCTGAAGGCACTGGCAGCGCTTTGCAGTTGCTGGGCCTGGGCCTGGACCACGAAGGGCCGCTGCGGGTCGGCCAGCGGTTCGAACAGCGCTTCGCCGCTGCGCAGGATCACCCGGCGCTCATCCGCCGAGTAGGCCACCGACAGCGCACTGGCGCTGTTGAGGGTGACCCGCGAGCCGTCCGCCAGGGTGATGCTCTGTTGCTGGCCGACCCCGGTGTGGTAGTCCGAGGTCAAGGCCGGCCACTGCTGCCAGCCCAGGCCAGCCCCCAGCGCCAGCAGCAGCGAAGCGGCCAGCGCCGGCCAGAGGCGCCGTGGCCGGCGCACCATGACGGGCGGCGCCTGGTGTTGCCGCGCGGTCTCGGTCTGCCCCAGGTCACCCCACAGTTGCTGGGCCTCGGCGGCCGCTGCGGCATGGGCCGGGCTGCGCTGGCGCCATTGCTGGAAGGCCATGCGCTGGGCCGGCGTGGCGTTGCCGGAGTGCAGCAGCACCAGCCAGTCGATGGCGGCGTCTTCGAGGCTTTCGGGGTGGTCGGTCATGGCATCGGCGGCAGGCAAGAAGGAATCATTCATGGTGGACTTTCAGCCAGTCGCGGCAATGGCGCAGGGCCTGGCCGATGTATTTTGCCACCATGCTTTCGGAAACGCCCAGGCGCAATGCGATCTGTGCCTGGGTCAGGCCTTCCAGGCGATTGAGCAGCAAGGCCTGGCGGGCGTTGTCCGAGAGTTGCGCCAGGGCCTCGTCGAGCACCGCCAGGCGCTCCTTGGCCAGCAGCACGGCTTCCGGTGCCGGGGCCGGGTCCACCGCTTCGGCGTGCTCCTGGCCGTCGGCGAGGTTGGCCGCCAGGCGCTGCTCGCGGCGCAGGGTGTCGATGGCCAGGTTGCCGGCCACACGGAAAATGAAACCGCGATCGTTGTGCACCTCCACCGTCTGCGGATCAACCTTGAGCAGCTTGAGGTAGGTCTCCTGGGCCACGTCCGCCGCCCGTTGGCGATCGCTCATGCGCCGGGTGAGAAACTTCAGCAGGTCGTCGTAATGCTCTTGAAAGCTGCGCAGCAGGCTGGGGGTCGGCAGCATCGGGGGGCGGTCCGCAGATCGGGGAGGCGGATTATTCCATAAAGGCAAATGAGAAACAGTATCTTTCGTATCCTTTCCAACTTGGCTTTTTCCGCCTGTTTGCCCTTCTGGCTGCGGCGCCTTTCTGGCATCCTGCGCCTCCTTTTTTTCTGACCGGGTGCGCACGTCTTGTCCATGACATGGCGTTGCGGCCCAAGTCCCGTCCACTTTCCGACGTGTGCCCCCGTAGTTTTCACACGTCACTGGCAGGCCTTTTCCCATGACCGCACCCGACCGCTCCCCTCCCCGCTACAAGTCAGACCTGATCTATGGCCTCAACGACCGTCCGCATTTCAGCGCGGCGATCTTCGCCGCCCTGCAGCATGTGCTGGCCAGTTTCGTCGGCATCATCAGCCCGACCCTGATCTTCGGCGGGGTCCTGGGGCTGGAAAGCGAGCTGCCGTACCTGATCAGCATGGCGCTGTTCGTCTCCGGCCTGGGCACCTTCGTCCAGGCCCGGCGCCTGGGGCCCATCGGTTCCGGCCTGCTGTGCGTGCAAGGCACCAGCTTTTCCTTTATCAGCGTGCTGCTCAGTGCCGGCTTCATGGTCAAGGGCCGGGGCGGCGACACCAACGAAATCCTCTCCACCATCTTCGGCATCTGCTTTGTCGCAGCCTTTATCGAGATGTTCCTCAGCCAGTTCATCGGCAAGTTGCGCAAGCTGATCACCCCGGTGGTGACCGGCACCATCATCACCCTGATGGGCCTGTCGCTGATCAAGGTCGCGGTCACCGACATGGCCGGCGGCTACGGTGCCAGTGACCTGGGCGCGGCGAGCAACCTGGGGCTGGCGGCGCTGGTGCTGCTGACCATCGTGGTGCTCAACCGCTTCAACCACCCGATGCTGCGCCTGGGCTCCATCGTCATCGGCCTGACCCTGGGCTTCGTGGTGGCCTGGATGCTCGGCCGGGTGGACATGGCGGCCATGCCCGAGGTGCCCCTGGTGAGCGTGCCGGTGCCGTTCAAGTACGGCTTCTCCTTCGACCTGATCGCCTTCATTCCCCTGGCGGTGATCTTCCTGATTTCCCCCCTGGAAGCAGCCGGCGACCTGACGGCCAACTCGATGATTTCCCAGCAGCCGGTCAAGGGCCCGCTGTACATCAAGCGCATCAAGTCCGGGCTGCTGGCGGACGGTTTCAACTCGGCGGTGGCAGCGGTGTTCAACAGCCTGCCGATGGTCACCTTTGCCCAGAACAACGGGGTCATCCAACTGACCGGCGTCGCCAGCCGCTACGTGGCCTACTTCATTGCCGGGCTGCTGGTGCTGCTGGGCCTGTTCCCGGTGATCGGCGCGGTGCTGCAACTGATGCCCAAGCCGGTGCTGGGCGGCGCCACCCTGATCATGTTCGGTACCGTGGCCGTGGCCGGGATCAAGATCCTCGCCGAGGCCGGGCTGCACCGGCGCAACGTGCTGATCGTGGCCATCTCCCTGGGCATGGGCCTGGGCGTGGCGGCGGTGCCGGAAGTGCTGCGCGAGCTGCCCAAGGCGCTGCACAACATCTTCGAGTCGCCGATTACCGTGGGCGCCTTCTGCGCGATCTTCCTGAACATCTTCCTGCCGGAGGAATTCCTTGAGCTGGAAGAAGACGAGTTCGATCCGGAAGCGGCGACCCTCAAGGTCATGCAAGACCCGGACATGAGCGGCAAAGCGAACTCCTGAGGCTCGCGGGCGTCTATGCTGCGAGCGCTGGTGATGGGCCCTCGGCCGTGGAAGGCTGGCCGGGGGGTTGCCAGGCAAGGCCCTGCGGGCCTTGTCGCAGCCTCGCGGCTCGGCAGCGGCTACAAGGTGCCGGCCAGCCATTCATTTCCATTGCCGACAGGTATTCCATGCGTAGATTGATCGCCTTGACCCTGGTACTGCTCAGCCTGAGTGCTTGTGCGCTGTTGCCCAATCGCGATCCACTGGCGATCAATGTGGTGGGCATCGAGCCACTGCCGAGCCAGGATCTGGAAATGCGTTTCGCGGTGAAACTGCGTCTGCAGAACCCCAACGAAAGCCCCATCGACTACAACGGCGTGGCCCTGGACCTGGAAGTCAACGGCCGCCCCCTGGCCTCCGGGGTCAGCGACCAGCAGGGGCATATCGGCCGCTACTCGGAAGACATCCTGGTGATCCCGGTCAGCGTCTCGGCCTTCTCGGTGCTGCGCCAGACCCTGGGCCTGAGCCAGACCCAGAGCCTGGACAACCTGCCCTACGTGCTGCGCGGCAAGCTTGCCGGCGGGCTGTTCGGCACCCAGCGCTTCATCGATCGCGGGCAGCTCAGCCTGAGCAACCCCGGCGCCTGGTAACTAGAACACCGACCAGCCGATACGCTGGCTGAGCAGTTCCAGGGCCGCCATGCCCACCAGCGAGTTGCCGGCGCTGTTGAGCTCCGGCGACCAGACGCAGACCGTGAACTGCCCCGGCACCACCGCCACAATTCCCCCGCCCACCCCGCTCTTGCCCGGCAGGCCGACCCGATAGGCGAAGTTGCCGGCCTCGTCGTACAGGCCGCTGGTGGCCATGATCGAGTTGACCTGCTGGGTCTGGCGCCGGGTGAGAATCTGCTCCCCGCTGTGCTTGCAGAAGCCGTCGTTGGCCAGGAAACAGAAGGCCCGGGCCAGATCCACGCAGCTCATGCGCAAGGCGCAGTGGCTGAAGTAACTGCGCAGCACCGCCTCCACATCATTGTGAAAGTTGCCGAAGGACTGCATCAGGTAGGCCATGGCCGCGTTGCGGGCGCGGTGCTGGTACTCCGACTCGGCCACCCGACCGTCCACCATCACCTGCAGGTTGCCCGACAGGCGCCGGACAAAGTCGCGCATGGACAAGGCCGGCGCGGCAAAGCGCGACTGGTTGATGTCGCAGATCACCAGGGCCCCGGCATTGATGAAGGGGTTGCGCGGCCGGCCACGCTCGAACTCCAGTTGCACCAGGGAATTGAACGGCTGCCCCGAGGGCTCGTGGCCCAGGCGCTCCCAGATCGCCTCGCCGGAATGACCGATGGCCTGCACCAGGCTGAAGACCTTGGAAATGCTCTGCACCGAGAACGGCGTATCGGCGTCACCGGCGCTGAACACCTGGCCGTCGTTGCCATACACGGCAATGCCCAACTGATTGGCCGGCACATCCGCCAGGGCCGGAATGTAATTGGCCACCTGGCCTTGGCCGATCAGGGGGCGGACTTCATCGAGAATCTGGTTCAACAGGTCTTGCATGTTCTGGCTCATTACCGATACGACTGCGGGGCTATGGCAGCTAGACGCACGCCAGGGCCGGCGCAGCACAGTCCACCGGCAAATGCCCCCCCTGTAGGAGCTGGCTTGCCAGCGAAGGCGTCGGCAGATTCGCCACATGCCTTTCGGGCCCCTTCGCCGGCAAGCCGGCTCCTACAGCCAGATGGCGTCCCAGAGGGGGTAATCGTGCACGCGGGTGACCAGGCCGGCGCGAATCGGGTTGGCGACTATGTAACGGGAGCCCCCCAGCAGGTTCTCTTCCCGGCGCAGTGCGCGGTCGTGGTAACCCTTTTGCCAGACGCGACCGGTTCGCTGCAGGCAAGCATTGATGTCCCGTGCGCTGCGGGATTTGATGCCGCGCATCAGGGCCGATAGCGAGCCCGTCCCCAGCGCCAGCAGCCAGTGGAAATGATCAGGTATCACCACCCAGGCCAGGGAACTGGCACGACCTTCAAGTTGGGCCTGGTGCAGTTGTCGCACCAACAGGCGGCCGATACGCCAATCACCAAAGAATGGTTCGCGGTGGTGGGTCACAGCAGTGAGCAGGTAGACCTGGCCGGTTTGAGAGTAGCGCCCGGTACGCAGCCGGTTGCCGTGGAAGCGCTGGGGCATTGCGATGCCCTCCGTGTGACGGATACACAAGCCAAGGCTAACCCGTGGGTACGGGTGCGCCGGGGCATTGTGGATCCGGGTATTTCTGGGAGGGTCTCTTCGCCGGCAAGCCGGCTCCTACGGGTGAGCGCTGGCCTTGCAGGAGCTGGCTTGCCAGCGAAGGCGGTGCAAGAGTTTCTGAAGATGTCACCCAAGCCGTGGCGAATTCTCCAGCAGGGTCCGGGTGTAGATGTGCTCGGGTCGGTCCAGCACGGCGTCCACTGCGCCCTGCTCCACCACCCGTCCCTGCTTGAGCACCAGCACCCGGTCGGCAATGGCCCGTACCACGCCCAGGTCATGGGTGACGAACAGCAGGGTCAGGCCTTCGTCTTGCAACTGGCGCAGGAGCGCGAGGATCGAGGCCTGTACCGAGACGTCCAGGGCCGAGGTGACTTCATCGCAGATCAGCAGTTTGGGTTCGCTCACCAGGGCCCGGGCAATCGCCACCCGCTGTCGTTCGCCCCCGGACAGGCTGTGGGGATAGTGGTCCGCCAGGGCCGGCGACAGCGACACCCGTTGCAGCACCGCATGGACCCGCGCCCTGGCCTCGGCCCCCCGGATGCCGAAAAAGTGCTCCAGGGGTGCGCTCAGGGTCTGGTACAGGGTGTGCCGCGGGTTCAGCGCCCGATAGGGGTTCTGGAAAATGTACTGGATCTGGTGCCGCAGCCCTTTGCTCCGCTGCCGGGCCGACAGGCTCAGAGGCTGGCCGGCATACCGCACCCGGCCTTCGGCGTGCTCGCCAAGCCCGGCCAGGGCCCGGGCCAGGCTGGTCTTGCCGGAGCCGGACTCGCCCACCAGCGCCAGGCACTCCCCCGCCACCACTTGCAGGCTGACGTCGAACAGCACCTGGCGGTCATAGGCCAGGTTCAGGCCCTGGACCTCCAGCAGCGGCCGTCGTTCGCTGCCGGACACAGCCGCTTGCACCGCCACCACGGGCGCCGGCATGGGCAACGCCTGCCGATAAGGGTCGATACAGGCCACCTGGACATCAGTTGCAAGCCCTTGCAGCAACGGCTCGCCCGCTGTGCATTGGGCACCCTGGCGCGGGCACCGGGGGGCGAAGGCACACCCCGCCGGCCGCTGCCCCGGCGCCGGGGCCTGCCCAGGTATCGCCAGCAGGGGCCGGCGCTGGCCGACATCGGGAATCGCCGCCAGCAGGCCCCGGGTATAGGGGTGGGCCGGCTGGCGAAACAGCGCCTCGCGGGAGGCGCTTTCGACGATCCGCCCGGCGTACATCACCAGCACCCGGTCCACCAGGTCCTTGATCACGGCCAGGTCGTGGGACACATAGATCGCCGCCACACCCAGGCTTTTGCACAGGTGGCGCAAGGTGCCGAGGATGTGCGCCTGGGTGGTCACATCCAGGGCCGTGGTGGGCTCATCGAGCACGATCAGCCGGGGCCGCAGGACAAAGGCCAGGGCCAGCATCACCCGCTGCTGCTGGCCGCCGGACAGCTGATGGGGAAAGCGCCGCAGGAACTCGCGATCCGCCGGCAAGCCCACATCCTTGAGGGTGTCGCGGATCCGCTGCTGCCGCCCGTGGCGGTCCAGGTGCGATGGATGCACCGCCAGGGTTTCCTCCAGCAGGTCGGCAATGCGCAGCGCCGGGTTCAGGGCGGTGGCCGGGTCCTGGGCCACATAGCCGATCAGGCCGCCCCGGGCCCGGCGCAGGTCCTGCGCCGAGAGGTCCAGCAACGACTGCCCGGCCACCTCGACCCGCCCTTCGACAATCCGCGCGCCCCGCCGGGCATGGGCCAGCAGGGCCGTGGCCAGGGTGGTCTTGCCCGAGCCCGACTCCCCCACCAGGCCAAGAATTTCCCCCGCGGCCAGGCTGAAGCCGACCCCGGACAACACCTCCACGCCAGCCGCCAGCTCCACCCGCAACCCCTCAACCTGCAGCACCCGGGCCTCTCGGGTCACTTCCACCACGGCGTTCATGGGCCTTTCTCCCCGATCCGCGCCTGACTGCGGCCGATGCCCTCGGCGAGGATGTTGGTGCCGTAGGCGAACACCCCGATCAGCAGCGCCGGGGCCAGCACCGCCCAGGGCTGGACCAGCAGCCCGGCCTGGTTCTCGTTGATCATCAGCCCCCAGTCGGCGGCCGGCGGCGCCACCCCATAGCCGAGGAAGCTCAGCCCCGACAGCATGCCCACGCCCCAGGTCAGCATGTTGCCGAAGTGCACCAGCAGCGGCGTGAGGATGTTCGGCAGGATTTCCCCAGAGAGGATCCGCCAGCGCGAATAGCCCATCATCTGCGCCGCCTCGACGAACTCCTGCCCCGCCACCGCCACCGCGCTGCCCCGGGCCAGGCGCACCACCCCGGGGGTGAAGGCGATGGCCACGGTGAGCACGATCAACCAGGGCGCGCGCCCCAGCATCGAAACGATCAGCAGCACCAGGATCAGGTCGGGAAAGGCCAGGGACACATCCGCCAGCCAACTGATCAACGTGTCCAGCCGGCGCCGCGAAAGGCCGGCCAGCAACCCCAGGGCGCTGCCCACCAGCAGGGCGATGGAGGCCGCCGCCAGGGACATCCACAACACCGACAGGCCCCCGCTGAGCAACCGCGAAAGCACGTCGTGGCCAAGAAAGTCATGGCCGAGCCAGGCGCCGGCAGCGGGCGCGCCGTACACCGGGCCCAGCATGTCGGTGCTGCCATGGGGCGCCAGCCAGGGCCCGAACAGCGCCAGCAGGACCACCAGCAAGGTGATGAATGCGCCCTTGCGGGTTTGCGGTTCGCCCAGCCACAGGCGCCAGCGGGAAATGCGTAAGTCGTTCATGGATAGGTTCTCATGCCGCAGGTTCAGGGAGCCTTGGGCGCCGAGCGGCGCCACCAGGGCTGGAGGCCTCGTCGGTTGCGGCGGATCAGGCCGGCCCGCCGCGCCGTACGCAACTTGGGGGTCAGCAGCACCGTGGCCAGGTCTGCCAACAGGTTGATCAGCACCACCCCCAGGGTGATCACCAGCACGATGGCCTGGATCATCGGCAGATCGCGCATCTGGATCGCCGAGTTGAGGGCGGTGCCGATCCCCGGATAGCTGAACACCACTTCCGCCAGCAGGGCCCCGCCGATCAGGGTGCGCAGGGTCAGGGCCAGCCCCTGCACCGCCGGCACCAGGGCATTGGCCAGGGTGTGGCGCCAGACGATGCGCCACTCAGGGATGCCCCGCAGCCTCGCGGCGATCACGTAGTCCGATTCCAGGGCCTCGATCATTGCCGCGCGCACCATGCGCGTCAGGTAGGGCAAGGCCGATAGGCTCAAGGCCAGCGCCGGCAGTACCAGGAATTGCAGCTGGCGCCACAGTGCCAGCTGGGGGTCGAGGATCGATACCGCCGGCAGCAGGTCCATGTGGGGCATGGAAAACAGCAGCACCAGGCCAATGGCCAGGAGAAAACCCGGGGTAGCCTTGAGGAAGATCAGCAACGACAGGCTCCAGCGGTCCAGGCGGCTGTCACGACGCAGGGCCAGGGTCACCCCCAGCAGCAGCGCCGCGGGCACCACCAGCGCGATGACCCCGGCCAGCAACGCCAGGGTGTAGCCCAGGCGCGCGAAGAGGACGTCGGCCACTGGCGCGCTGGAATCCAGGGACTGCCCCAGATCGCCTTCCAGGGTCTGGCCCAGCCAGTGCAGGTACTGCTCCAGCAGTGGCCGGTCCAGCCCCAGTTGCCGTTGCAGGGTGAGGATGCTTTCCAGGGGCGCGTCGGGGCCAAGGATCACCCGCGCCGGGTCCGAGGGCAGCGCCTGGGTGGCGATGAACACCACCAGGCTGATGACCCAGGCCGTGAGCAGGCCGTAGCCCAGGCGGCCGACGAACCAGGACAGCCAGGCCGGGGTACGGGGCGTGTTGCGGCAGGTGTCAGGCATGGTTCAACCACATTTCGTCAAAGCGCCAGGAGGCGAAGGTCGTCTGTTCCGGCACCAGCCCGCCAACCCGCACCGAGGCCGCGTCCAGCACATCGTTGAAGCCCCAGATCAGCAGCCCGCCGCGCTGGTGCTGGATGGCCTGGGCTTCGTGCACCCATTGCCGGCGCAGTTGCAGATCGGGCTGGGCCAGGGCCTGCTGGTACAGCTGGGTGAATCGCGGGTCGTGAAAGTTGCTGCGGTTGTAGATGGCCTGGGGGGCGTCGTTGTGAAGCGCCGAGGCAAGAAAGCCCCGGGCCGGCGTGGCCCCGGGCGACAGCAGCCACTGTTCGCGCTGGGGGCCGTTGAACACCGAAGCGTCAACCTGGGTCACCTTGACCTCGACCCCGGCCCTCTTCGCCTGCTGGGCGAACACCAGCGCCGCGTTCACCCCCGGGCCCGGGGTGGTAGTCAGCTCCACCCGCAGGTCGCTGTGCCCGGCCTGACGCAACAGCGCACGGGCCTGTTCCAGGTCATGGGGCCGCTGGGCAATGCCGTGGTTGTAGGTGGGGTCGTGGGGCGAATACAGGTCATTGGCGACTCGGCCGAAACCATTGAGCCCACGGTCCACCAGCTCCTGGCGGTCGGCCAGCAGGCGGAACGCCTGGCGCACCCGCACATCCTGGAACGGCGCCTTGGCCAGATTGAGGTTGAAGCCGGTGAAAGAAGTACTCGGCGAGGCGTAGAAGCGCAGCCGCGGATCGGCCTTGAGCAGCGCGCTGTGCTCGGCCTGTACGCCGCTGGCCACGTCGATCTGCCCGGCCCGCAGCGCCGCCGCCCGCGACACCTGGTCCTTGAACTCGATGATCTCCAGTTCGTCGGCGTAGGGCTGGCCGGGCTTGTAGTAGTTCTCGAAACGGCTGTACAGCGAGCGCTGGCCGGGAATGAAGCGCTTGAGTCGGTAGGGGCCGGCGCCCACCGGGTTGGTCTGCGGGTGGTAGTCGGTGGGCACTATGGCACCGAAGCTGATCAGGGTTTCGTCCAGGGGAAAGAAGCTCTGGCCCTGTTTGAAGCGGATTTCGATGGTGCGCTGATCGAGCTTGCGCAGGGCCTGGCGATCGATGGCCCCCACCAGCCCGGCAAAGGGCGAAGCCAGTTGCGGGTCGGTCAGGCGCAGGATGGAAAACAGCATGTCGTCGGCGCCGATGCTCTTGCCGTGGTGGAACTCCAGCCCCGGCTTGATGCGGATGGTCCAGACGCTGGCGTCGGCATTGGGCTCGGCGAACTCCGCCAGGGCCAGCCGGGTGCTGACGTCCGGGTTCCATTCCCAGAACTTGCTGTACAGCGCCCAGCCGCGAATGATCCCGCCGCCCACCGGTTTGTGGGCGTCGAGATTGCCGGACTGGTCGCCATCGATGATCCCCACCCGCAGGCGCCCGCCACGCACCGGGGTGCCGGGCAACAGCGGCGCGACACCGGGCGCCGCACCGTTGTCACAGCCGCTGAGCAGGCTGCTGCCCAGCAACAGGCCGCCACCGGCGGCCAGGGAATGGCCGAGGAATACCCGGCGGGAAAATGCCTCGCTCATGGCTCGCTCCTCAGGCCTGCTCGGTGGCCTTGGCCGGTTGCCTGGCCACCAGCGTGGCGCCCAGGCGCGGCACCTCGAAACCGTGGTCCAGGTCCAGCAGCGGGAACAGCAGGTCCGCCACCCGGTGGGCCTCGTCGATCAGCGGAAAGCCCGAAAGAATGAAGGCCGAGGTGCCCTGCTCTTCGTATTCGCGAATACGCTCGGCCACTTGCCGCGCGCTGCCCACCAGGTAGGTGCCGGCGGCGGGCCCGAGAATGTTGAAACCGAACAGGCTCGGGCCGAGCCAGACATTGGGGTAGATCTCCAGGTCCCGGGCCTTGGGCAGGCGGCCGGCGCGGATCGCCTCGACATTGCGCTGGATCTGCGGGTCGTCGCTGTGGAAGCTGTCCAGGGTTTCCCCCAGCGGCAACTGGCGTTCGATGGAAGCCCGGGCGGTCTGCAGCGAGGTGCGCTGCAGCAGTTTCTCGGCGTGGGCCCAGGCCTCCTCCTCGGTTTCCCGGACGATGATCTGCAGGCGCGTACCGAAGCTCAGCTCACGGCCGATCTTCGCCGCCTCGGCGGCCACCTTGCGGAATTTCTCGCCGAGTTTCGGCGGCGTGTCGGCAAAGCTCAGGTACACATCCAGCAACTGCACCGAATGGGCCACTCCCGGGCCGGAGGTGCCGGCGCCCCACAGCGGGATGCCGGGGCGTTGCCTCGGCGCGTGCCAGCCGCCCAGGGGATGGCCGGCGGCGGCCGGCGAGCGCGGCGCCAGCTTGACGTAGCGGCCGTCGTAGCCGTCGGTGTCCCCGGCATAGAAGCCCTGGAACGCCCGCCAGTACTCCAGGCTGAAGTCATAGCGCTCATCGTGGGGATAGTGCACCCCCAGGGTGGCCAGCCCGGCGTCACTGCCGTTGACCACGTTGAACAGCAGGCGGCCGTTGGAGAACTGATCGAAGGTCAGCGCCCATTTGGCCAGCACCGCCGGCGACAACTCCCCCGGGTGCTGTGCCACCAAAAAGCGCAAGCGCTGGGTGGCATCGATCAGCGCCGCCGAGACCGCCAGGCTTTCATTGGGGCTCGAACCCAGCAGCGAACCGTAGTAGCCCAGGCGATCGCTGGCCACCGCCAGTTGCTTGAGGTGCTGGAAATCGGTGTTCCAGCGCCCTTCCGGCTCCCAGGGATAGGGGCCGTCGGGGGTGGTGAGGTACCAGAGAATCTTGACTGCCATGTAGCTGTTCCTTGAATGATTGAAGCCTGTACAGCCATTGCTGCCCCGCTCACCGCCCACCCCCACCGCGTAGGAGCCGGCTTGCCGGCGAAGAGGCCCTCAAGCCTTGTATCGCCCTTGCGGGCGCTTTCGCTGGCAAGCCAGCTCCTACAACAGCTCCGATAGCCGCAGCCAGGGGGCGGCAGGTCAGCTGCGGCGGTCGATGGCGGGCACCAGGCCCAGTTCCGTGGCGCGCTCGTACAGGCCGCTCATCCTCCATTGCTGGGTCAGTACGCCTGGGCCATAAGGGCGGGAGCCACCCAGGGCGTCGGCCAGCAGTTGCAGTTGCGCGCCCTCTTCCAGCAACAGGATGAATTCCGCCGTGGCCCGCAGGCCCTGCTTGCCCCATACCGTGGAGCCGCCGTTGGCTTCGAGAATCGCCAGGTTGAAGGGGTTCTGGGCAATGCTGTCGAGGATGAAGTCCACCTCGGGCTGGCGCCGGTCGATGTACACCGGCAGCTCCCGGGCCAGCTGGTAGCGCTGCACCGGCACATAGTGGAACGGCAGCGTGCGGTGGGTCTGGGCCCAGGCGCCCAGGTACGGCGAGTGCACGTGGGACACGGTGGTGATGTCGGCATGCTGCTGGAACAGCTTGGTATAGCGTCCCAGGCCGCCCTTGCCCTGGCCCAGGATAACCTTGCCGGCAAAGTCGGTGACCGTGGCCTGCAACGGTTTGCGGTAGTTCCACGGGCCGCCGTAGTTCACCGAGACCAGCAGTTCCTGGCCCGGTACCCGTTCCATGAAGCCCACGGTGCCGTTGGCGGTGATGGTCCGGGTTTCGCGGAACACGGTGAACGCCTGTTCGGCCTCCAGCAGCACCTGATCGATGAAGGCCTGCAGTTCCTGGGTAATGGGTTGTTCGTTGATCAATACGGTCATGGCGATTCTCCGGGTTCAGGCGCGGCGCTGGGCCAGCAGTTCATGGGCGGCGTGCAAGGGACGTGGGTCGACCCAGTCGGCAATGGCGAAATCCCGTTCCAGGAAGCCATGGCGATAGAGGAAGTTTTTCTGGATATCGAGGAACTCCAGGCGCTGCGGCGACAGGTCCGGCGCCAGGGTGGTGTGGAAGTCGCCGCGGTAGGCCTCATTCACCCCGGCACTGCCGGCCCGGGTTTCCTCTTCCAGGATGGCGTTCAGGGCCGGCCGGTTGTGGGCCGCCCAGTCGGCGGCGCGCAGGGTCTGGGCGAGAAAGCGCACCACCAGGTCGAAGTGATTGTCCAAGAGGCTCTGGTGCACGGTGATCGGCCGTGGCGTGCCGTTGTTGATGCGGTAGCGCGGCTCGGCGATCAGGTCCAGGTCGATGCCCACCACCAGCCCCAGGCGCCGCGCGGCATCGGCGGCGGCAGCCCCCTTGACGTAGACCGCGTCCACCTCGCCGCGCACCAGGTAGTCCAGGCCCGACCACAGGCGCTGCAACCCTTCCTGGGGCGAGGCGGCGCGCTCCTGGTCCTGCAATGCCACTTCCACCAGTTGCACGTCGTCGAAACCCAGGCCCGCCAGGCTCAACGCGCCTTTGTAGCCGTGCAGGCTCATGGCCCGGGCGATGCTGCCCGGGCGGTTTTCGCCCCAGGCCGGCAGCGCCAGGCGCTTGCCCTTGAGGTGCTCGGGGCGGCTGATGCCGGAATCCGGGCGCACCAGCAAGGTTTGCCATTCCTCGATCCAGGTCAGGCCGATCAGCCGGCTGGGGGAACCGGCGGCGCGGGCAGCCAGGGCCGGCACGTTGCCGCCCTCGCGAAACAGCCCGGGCAACTGATGATCGTAATGGTGATGGCCCAGTTGCCGGGCTTCCTGCAGGGTCGCGACCGGCAGGCCGTCGGCGGCAAACTCCTCGCTGAGCCAGCCCAGCTTGTAGGCGATCCCTGAAGCCGTGGGCACCGGGCAGCGGGTGAACCAGATCTGCTCCAGTTCAGGCTGGGCAGCGGACGTGGGCAATGTGGCGGCAAGCGTCATGAACGAGTTCCTGTGCAATGGCTGTTGCCAGGGCTATTGCAGCGCCCGTGCCAACCGGGCAAGGCCCCGGATTACGGGGTCTGGGCCGCTGCCCGCGAAACCGGTACCTCGCCGACTGCTGCCCGACCAGCAGCATTGCGCGGCGACTGCTGCTGTCGGAGCAACGGGCCGACGAGCATTGCTGCTGGAGCAGCAGCAGGCGTTTTGGCACCCATTGCGCACCCGCCCGCCAGCCTTGTCGCACAAGGCCTGCAACGGATTTTCAGCACACTGAAAAGGCCCTGGCGCAGAACTTGCTCAAACCTCCTCAGACCCAGCCCTTTTTCGTAGGAGCTGGCTTGCCAGCGAAGGCGTCGCCAGGACCGGCGCAAGGTTCAAGGGCCCCTTCGCCGGCAAGCCGGCTCCTACGGATCAGGTCGATACACACGCCCCTGGGGGCAGATTTCTTCAGATAGAGGTACCAGCATGAGTAGCGTTCAAGCCCTTCCTGTCACTCCGGTCCGTGTCCTGGGCAGCGAGGCCGAAGCCATCGCCGTGGCCCGGGAAATCGCCACGGAAATCGCCGCCATCGCCGCCGACAGCCAGGCCAACGGCCAGTTGCCGCGGCGCCAGGCGCAGTTGCTGTCCGACAGCGGCCTGACCGCCATCGGTGTACCCAAGGCCTTCGGTGGCCTGGGGGCCTCGGTGGCCACCATCGTCGAAACGGTACGCCTGATCTCGGTGGCCGATGGCGGTGTGGGCCAGTTGCTGCAGATCCACAACGTGATGCTGCGGGGCATCTTCAACGGTTACCCGGATGCCGTGCGCGACCGCGTGGTCAGCGACGTGCTGGCCGGCAAGCGCCTGGGCAATGCCCTGGCGGAGATCGGCGGCAAGAACAAGTTCGCCCTCAAGACCCGTATCGAGCGCCGCGCCGACGGCAAGCTGATCCTTAACGGCAGCAAGTTCTACTCCACCGGTTCCTACCTGGCCGAATGGATTTCCCTGACCGCCGCCAGCGAAGAAGGCGGCGCCGGGGTGCTGCTCAACCGCAACGCTCCGGGCCTGACCCTGGTGGACGACTGGCATGCCTTCGGCCAGCAGAATTCGGTCAGCGGCACGGTGCTGTTCGACAACATCGAACTGGACGAAGACTTTGTCTCGCCGCGCAAGGGCCCGATGAAACGCACCGGCCTGACCTTCCCGCAGATCCTCCATGCGGCCATCGACACCGGGATCGCCGCCGGAGCCCTGGGGGCCGCGGTGGACTACCTCAAGCAGCACGCCCGGCCCTGGGTGGAAAGCGGCGTCGACCACGCCAGCGAAGAGCCGCACATCATCAAGCAGATCGGTGAATACGCCGTGGCCCTGCGTGCTGCCGAATCCTTGCTGCGCGATGCCGCGCGGGTGTTCGACGAACACGAGCAGGACCCGGACAACAAGGAACTGCAGGACCAGCTGATCCTGTCCGTGGCCACCGCCCGGGCCCATTCCGACAGCGCCTCGCTGAAGATCTCCAGCGACATCTTCTCGCTGTTGGGGGCCAGTTCCTCCCTGAGCAAATGGAACCTCGACCGCTTCTGGCGCAATGCCCGGGTGCACACCACCCACGACCCGATCCGCTGGCGCCTGCACCACGTGGGCAACTACTACCTCAACGGCGTCGACCCGGGCGAATACACCGCGATCCTCAACGCCAAGGAGCAACAGGGCGCGACCCGCCCCGCACCCTGACGCCGCCGTAGGCGGTGGCTTGCCAGCGAAAGCGCCCTCAAGCCCGGCACAAGGCTGGCGGCCTCTTCGCCGGCAAGCCGGCTCCTACCCAAGCGGGTGCATCACGTAACCCTGTAGGAGCTGGCTTGCCAGCGAAAGCGCCCTAAAGACCGGCCCAAGGCTGGCGGGCCTCTTCGCCGGCAAGCCGGCGCCTACCCACAACCACGGCATCACGCACACCCTAGGCGCTGGCAAGTCTGCTCCTACGGGGGTGGCCGATTTTTTGAACGAGCCCTGCATGATCGAAAAACACCCTCTTTTGCGCGCGCTGGCGATCTACCGGGAAGTGCCCTGGCGCTTCACCCTGGTGGCGCTGCTCTATGTCGCCGTCAACCTCGGGCTGGTCTGGCAGCAGTGGCTGATCGGCCATGCGGTCAACGATGTCAGCAGCGGGCAGGCGGTAAAGCACCTGGCCGACGGCAGCCTGGATGCCAGCCTGGGCTGGTACTGGCTGTGGCTGCTGCTGGCGGTGGCCCTGGGCCGCGGCCTGTTGCAGTACGCCGCCACGGTGTTGTCCCTGGTGCTCAGCCAGGAACTGCTGACCCGCCTGCGCGAGCGCATCCTGCAGCAGGTCCAGGGCCTGCACCTGGGCTACCACTGGCAGCACGGCATGGGTGAAATGATCACCCGTACCACCCGCGATGCAGACAAGGTCCGCGATGCCCTGATCAGCTTCTGGCGCCAGGTGGTGGAAACGCCCCTGGTGGTGCTGGCCACGGTCGGCCTGCTGGCCTGGTACAGCCCCTGGCTGGCGGTGGTGCCGCTGCTGCTCACCGCCTGCGGACTGTGGATCTTCGTGCGCCAGACCGAGCACCTGGTGAGCCTGGACCGCGCAGTGGGCGCTGCCTACGACCGGGTCAACCAGGACCTCAGCGAGGGCATCGGCGGGGTGCGGGTGATCAAGTCCTTCGCCCTGGAGCACAGCCGCATCCAGGGTTTTGCCGCCCAGGTCGGGCTGTTCGCCGAGCACGCGCGCCGGGCCCTGGCCTATTCCAGTTCGCGTATCCCCCTGCCCCAGGCCGTGGTCGCCCTCAGCCACGTGTGGATCCTGGTCTACGGCGCTCATCAGGTGGCGGCCAGGCAGCTGGGGATCGGCGAGCTGGTCAGCGCCCTGCTGATCGTCACCACCCTGGTGTTTCGCATCGAAGGCATCGGCCGGGTGATGCAGACCTTTGCCGACGCCCGCTCCAGTGCCGAGCGCATCTGGCAGTTGCTGGACGAGCCGCTGCACATCCGCAGTGGCAACGCCCGGCTGCCCCAGGCGCCCCTGGGGTTGCGCCTGGAGGGGGTCAGCGTCAGCGCCCCCGGCGGTGGCCGGAAGATTCTCGATGACTGCTCCCTGAGCCTTGAGCCCGGAGAGGTGGTGGCCCTGGTGGGCGCCACCGGCACCGGCAAGAGCCTGTTGGCCAGCCTCCTGCCGCGCCTCACCGAAGCCGGTGCCGGCCGGGTGCTGCTGGGCTCGGAACTCAGCGGCTGGCAGGACGTGCGCGACCTGGACCTGCAACAGCTTCGGTGCCGGGTGCATGTGGTGCCCCAGGAAAGCTTCCTGTTTTCCGACACCCTGGCGGCCAACCTGCGCCTCACGGCCCCCGACGCCAGCCACCGGCAGCTGCGCCAGGGCCTGGCCCTGGCAGCCGCCGAAGACGTACTGGAACGCTTGCCCCAAGGGCTGGACAGCCGCCTCGGCGATCGCGGGGTCACCCTCTCCGGTGGCCAGCGCCAGCGCCTGAGCCTGGCCCGGGCGCTGCTGGGGGAGCCGGACATTCTCTGCCTCGACGACGCCACCAGCGCCCTGGACGCCATCAGCGAACGCCAGGTGCTGGACAACATCCGCCAGTTGCGCCGAGACCAGGGCCGGGCCACCACCTTGCTGGTGATCTCCAGCAAGCTCTCGACCATTCTCCTGGCGGACCGGGTGTTGCTGCTGCAGGACGGGCGAATCCGTGCCAGCGGCCGCCACGCCGAGCTGCTCAAGACCAACGCCCACTACCGCGACCTGCTGGGAGTCGACCATGGCTAATCCAATCGCCGGCAAGGCCCTGAGCGATATCGAAATCGAGGAAATGCTTGCCCGCCAGGCCCTGGACCGCAGCATGCTGTCGCGCCTGCTGCCCCTGCTGCGGCCGATCCGCGGCCCGATCCTGACGGTGATCGGCATCGAGTTGCTGCTGGTGTTCACGGTGTTCCTGCGGCCCTGGTTCGTGCGCGAACTGCTGGACCGCGGGCTGGTCCCGGACCAGGGTCACTGGCTGCTGGACGAGTCCCTGGTGCTGTGGCTGGGCCTGGGGCTGGCGGCCAGCTGGCTGGGGCGCTTCGTCCTGGCCGGGCTGTCGCAGTTCGTCGCCGGCATCGCGGCGATCCGGGTGCTCAACGACCTGCGGGTCAAGGTCTTTGCCCATATCCAGGCCCTGAGCGTCAGCTACTTCGACCAGACCCGCGCCGGGCGCATCATTTCCCGCGCCGACCGCGACGTCGACAGCCTGGAGCCGCTGCTGATCCAGGGTCCGCCGGAGCTGCTGGGGGCCCTGCTGCGCTGCGCCCTGGCGGCGCTGATGCTGTGGCGCATCGACCCGCGCTTCTTCCTCAGCCTGGCGGCCACGGTGCCGCTGCTGGCGCTGGCGACCTGGGGCTTCAAGCGCATCTCCCAGCGCAACTGGGCCAGGGTCGCGGAGAACCGCAGCCGCTTCACCGCGCACCTGGTGGAAAGCGTCAGCGGCGCGCGCATGCTCCAGCAATGCGGGCAGCAGGAACCCAACCTGCAGCGCTATCGCGGCCTGCTGGATGACTTCAACCAGGCGCTGATCCGCGGCAGCCTGCGCTCCAGCTGGTTCGCCCCATTCACTGCGCTGCTCAGCACCGCCGGCATGGCCGCGCTGCTGCTGGTGGGCGGCTATGGGCTGGCCGATAACCAGATCAGCGTTGGCCAGATGGCGGAAAGCCTGTTCTACGTGTTTCTGTTTCTGGGCCCGTTGCAGGAGCTCTCTGACCTGTTCGAACGCTACGCCACCGGCTCGGCCTCGGCGCAGCGGATCTTTCTGCTGCTGGACACCCGGCCCCAGGTCCTCGACCCGGCCCAGCCCCAGCGCATGCAGCGGGCCCGGGGCGAGGTCGGTTTCGAACAGGTGCGGTTCGCCTACGACCCCAGGAGCAAAAACGCGGTGATCCAGAACCTGGACCTGCAGATCAAGGCCGGCGAAGTGCTGGCGATTGTCGGCCCCTCGGGCCATGGCAAAAGCACCCTGGTGCAGTTGCTGACCCGTTTCTACGACGTTCAGGGCGGCGCCGTGACGCTCGACGGCGTGGACATCCGGCACCTGGCCCAGCACGACCTGCGCCGGGCCGTGGGCGTGGTGCTGCAGGACAATGTGCTGTTCAGCGGCACTATCCTCGACAACCTGCGCCTGGCAGCCCCCGGCGCCGATGATGCAACGCTGATTGCCGCGGCCCGGGAGCTGGGGGCCGACGAGGTGCTGGAACGCCTGCCCCACCAGTACCACAGCGAGGTCGGCCCCCTGGGTGGACACCTGAGCCATGGCCAGCGGCAACTGGTGTGCCTGGTACGGGCCTACCTGGCCAACCCGGCGGTGCTGGTACTGGACGAAGCCACCTCGGCGGTGGACATCCACACCGAGCGGCGCATCCAGCGCGCCCTGCGCCGGCTGTGCCAGGGGCGCACGGCGATCATCATCGCCCACCGCCTGGCGACCATCCGGGACGCCGACCGGATCGCGGTGATCCGCCACGGCCAACTGGTGGAACAGGGACCGCATCAGCAGTTGATCCGGCAGAACGGCGCCTATGCGGCGTTGTACCAGGCCTATCTGCGTAGCGCCGACCAACCCGGCGGCGCAAACCCCGCGGCCCCTTTCGCCGGCAAGCCGGCTCCTACACAAGCACCGCCGGTATCGCGCCAGCTGTAGGCGCTGGCTTGCCAGCGAAGGCGCCCGCAAGGACAGCACAAGGCTCAAGGGCCTGTTCGCCGGCAAGGAGGCGCTGGGTTGTTGCGCGCTCAGCAGCGGTTGCTGCCGGGGTGCTGCTACAGCAGCACCAGGGCCCTGCGCGAGGCCGGCTGAAGCCACCGAACCCCCGCCATGGTGGGCTGCGACGGCCATGGCATGGCCGTTGCAATTACCCCCTGACAGGCGTCTTCGCACCCGCGCGGCGCAACGGGTTACTGAATCAGGAGCACCCATGAGCACTGAATTTTTCTGGCGCCTGCCGCTGGGCACCGACGGCCCGCAGTTGAGCACCGACAAGCACAATCGCGGCAACCCCCACCCCCGCGCCGGGCATATCGCCCCCGGGCGCCTGGCCAACGGCGAGCCCGACGGTTTCACCTACATCGACTACATCGCCCAGGTGGCCAAGGCCGCCGAGCTGGCGGGCTTCGAAGGCGCCCTGCTGCCTACCGGCCCCGAGCCCTGGGTGGTGGCCGCGGCCCTGGCCCGGGAAACCCGGCGCATCCGCTTTCTGATCGCCTTCCAGGCCACCTGGACCCTGCCGGCCTACGCCGCCCAACAGGCGGCGATCCTGCAGAACCTCAGCCACGGCCGCCTGGACTGGAACATCATCACCGGCGGCAACCCGGTCAGCCAGCGAGCCAATGGCGATTACCTGGACCACGACCGGCGCTACCAGCGCACCGGCGAGTTCCTCGACATCATCCAGGGCCTGTGGCAGAACGAACGCTTCTCCTATGACGGCGATATCTACCAACTGGAGAACGGCGCCCTGCCCCCGGGCCTGCAGCAGGAGCGCAAGCCGGGGGTGTATTTTTCCGGTTTCTCCGATGCGGCCCTGGACGTGGCGGCGCGGCACGCCGACGTCTACCTCAACTGGGCCGAGCCCATCGACCAGCTCAAGCCCCACATCGAGCGAGTTCGCGAGCTGGCGGACAAACAGGGGCGCACGGTGCGCTTCGGACTGCGGGTCGATCTGTTCGCCCGGGAAACCGAAGAGCAGGCCTGGGCCGACCTGCGCCGTCAGTTCGACAAGCTCGAAGGCAAGGGCAGCCTGATCGCCAAGAACTTCACCAGCGGCTCGGATTCGGTGGGCGCAGCGCGGCAGACCGCCTACCACCAGAACGTCGACCGCTTCGACGACCTGATCCTCGGCCCCAACCTCTGGGCCGGCTTCGCCAAGGCCAAGCCGGGGCCCACCGTGGGCCTGGTGGGCAGCCACCAGAACGTTGCCGAGCGCCTGGCGGAGTACCGCGATGCCGGTTTCTCCACCTTCATCCTGGCGGGCAACCCGCACCTGGAAGAAGCCCTGCGCATCGGCCAGGAAGTCCTGCCCCTGGTGCAGCAACGCCCCGTCGCCCAGACGACGCCGCTACAGGCCCGCGCCTGAGCCTATAAGGAGCCCGTTCATGTCCCATCCTCTGGATACCCTCTGGTACACCCGCTGCCCGGTCCCCACGGGCCTGGGCATTGCCGTGCAGAAAGGCTGGCTGCAAGACAGCCTCGGCGCCCTCGGCACCCAGGTGCAGTCGCTGCGCGAGTCCAGCGACCAGGCCGTGCGCGAGTCGCACTTCGATCACAGCCTGCGCAACTCGGTGCGCCACGGCGGCAGCATCCCGGCCCTCTGGGCCCGGGCCCAGGGCCGGGAAACCCGGCTGATCGGCCTGTCCTGGGCCGATGAGGTGCAACTGATCCTGACCCGTGCCGACAGCGGCATCCACCGCATCAAGGACCTCAAGGGCCGACGCTTCGGCCTGCCGGACTGGGCCGGCGCACAGATCGACTTCACCCGCGCCCAGGCCCTGCGCGGCCTGGAAAACGCCCTGGGCCTGGACGGCCTGCAAGTGGGCGACCTGCAACTGGTGAACTACCGCTACGGCGGCACCTTCAGCGACCCCCAGGTGCAGACCCTGGCCGACACCCCGGTCAGCGCCCAGCCCAGCAGCGGACGCAACCTGGAACTGCAGGGCCTGCTGCGAGGCGAAGTCGACGCGATCTTCCTCAAGGGCGCCAGCGCCGCCCGCCATGCCCACGAGTTCGGCCTGCGTACCCTGATCGACACCGGCGCCCACCCCGACCCGCTGATCCGCTGCAACAACGGCACACCGCGCACCCTGACGGTGGACAGTCATCTGCTGGAGCAGCACTTGGACGTCGCCACCGGGATTCTCGGCGCGGTGCTGCGGGCCGAAGACTGGGCCCGCCACCACCCGGAAGACACCCGCCGCTACCTGGCCCGGGAAACCAACAGCAGCGAGTACTGGATCAGCGCCGCCTATGGCGAGGATGCCCACCTGCGCCTGCGCACCGGCCTGGAAGAACAGGCCATCGACGCGCTGCAGGATTTCAGCACCTTCCTGCGGCGCTGGCGCTTCATCCCGCAGCAGGTGGATGTGCGCCAATGGATCGACCGCCGGCCGCTGGATGCGCTGCTGGCTACCCCTACCGCTCTGGCCGGCTGACCGCGCCAGGTTTCATGGATTCGAACTGAAGACCCTTATGAGCAAATCACTCGATACCCTCTGGTACACCCACAGCCCGGTGCCCACCGGGCTCGGCATCGCGGTACAGTCCGGACGCCTGGCAGAGGCCTTCCTGCCGTTCGGCACCAATATCCAGTCCCTGCGCGAATCCAGCGAACGCGAAGTGCGCGAGGCCCACTACGACCACCACCTGCAGAACTCGGTGCGCCACGGCGGCAACATCCCGGCCATCTGGGCCTACTCCAGCGGCGTGCAGACCCGGGTCCTGGGCTTGTCCTGGAGCGACGAGGTGCAGTTGATCCTGACCACCGCGGAAAGCGGCGTGAAGAGCATCCGCGACCTGAAGAACCGGCGCTTCGGCCTGCCCAAGTGGGCCAACGTGCAGATCGACTTCACCCGGGCCCAGGCCCTGCGCGGCCTGGAGAACGCACTCAGGTTAGAAGGCCTGGAAGTGGCCGACGTGGAACTGGTGGACTACCCCTACGGCGGCACCTACAGCGACGAGCAGAAGCAGCACCTGTACGGTTCCGAAGTGAGCCTTGGGGTGACCCGCTTCAGCCGGCGCAACAACGAACTGATCGGCCTGCTGCGGGGCGATATCGACGCGATCTTCCTCAAGGGCGCCCACGCCGTGCACCTGGCCAACGAGTTCGGCCTGCAGGTGGTGGTGGACACCGGTTCCCACCCCGACCCGCTGATCCGCTCCAACAACGGCACCCCGCGTACCCTGACCGTGGACACCCACCTGCTGCGCGAGCACTTCGACGCCAGCGTGAAGATCGTCGACACCGTATTGCGCACCGAACAATGGGCCTGGGCCAACCCCGAGGAAACCCGGCGCTTCCTGGCCCGGGAACTGAACACCAGCGAGTACTGGGTGGCGGCCGCCTATGGCGAGGATGCCCACCGACGCCTGCGCACCACCCTGGATGCGCGATCCATCGAGGCCTTGCAGGACTTCACCGATTTCCTGCATCGCTGGCAGTTCATTCCACGGCGTTTCGACGTGCGCGAGTGGATCGACTTCAGTGTGCTGGAGGCGGTCATCGGCTCCACCTCTCGCGTGGCGGTATAACCCCACGAACTGACGGTGGAACCCGTAGGAGCTGGCTTGCCAGCGAAGGCGCCAGCCCAGGCGATGCATGTCTCGCGGGCCTCTTCGCCGGCAAGCCGGCTCCTACGGGCTTGGGGGGCCGGTGCTGGCGCAGCAACAGTCCAGCGGGCAATCGGTGCTGCTCCAGCAGCACCAGCCAAGCAACTTCTGCTGAATCCTGCGCAGGATGTTTTAAACCTCTGGCCCGCAACTTTTCACGCCTGCCAAACCCCTCTCTAAAACACTCAAACGAATTTAAATTAATCCTTGTTTTTCAATGGCTTGATCAAACTAACGCTTACCCATAAAACCCACTAAGCCTCTTGGCACGTTCTCTGCTCTAGCCCTCTTAGCGAAACTTTAAATGGGGGAGTTCAACATGCATAAGCTTAATCCGATCACCAAGAGTCTATGGCTGGCACTGGCGCTCACCGGGGGCACATTCAGCCAGGGCCTGCTGGCCGCTGAAACCACAGGCACCGACACCACCGGGAACAGCAGCGAACCCGCCCTGAAGACCGTCACCGTCACCGCCCAGCACCGGGAGGAAACCCTGCAAGAGGTTCCGGTGGCGGTGTCCGCCGTACAGGGCACCAGCCTGGTGACCGACGGGGTGCGCAACATGGGCGACATCACCACCTTCATCCCCAACGCCTCGGCCAAGAACCCCGACGGCGACGGCCGCCCACGCTGGTACATCCGCGGCCTGGGCACGGGCGACACCGGGGCGGCCACGGTGTTCCCGGTGGGCATCTACGCCGATGATGTCTACCTCAACGCGCCCATCGCCGGCGGCGGGCCGCTGTTCGACCTGGAGCGCATCGAGATCCTGCGCGGGCCCCAGGGCACCCTGTACGGCAAGAACACCACTGCCGGTGCAGTCAATGTGATTTCCAAGAAGCCGACCTTCGACACCGACGGCTACGGCACCCTGGGCATCGGCAGCAAGAGCGAGCGCATCCTCAATGGCGCCATCGGCGGTGCCCTGGTGGATGACAGGCTGGCGGCGCGGCTGTCGCTGTATTCGGAAGAACGCGACGGCTTCCAGAAGAACCTCACCGACGACCATACCTACGGCGACGTCGACAAGAAGGCCGTGCGCCTGCAGTTCCTGGCCAGGCTCAACCCGGACCTGGACGCCCTGCTGAAGATCCACGCCCGGGAATACAAGGGCGACGGCAGCAACGGCTCGCTGCCGGTGGGCCGTTACTACAACGTCGGCTACCAGCGGCCCGACGGACGCAACATCGCCCTCAACGTCAACGAGGATGCCAAGCTCGATCACGACGGTACGTCCCTGACCCTGAACTGGCACCTGGGGGACTACACCCTGACCTCCATCAGCGCCTACGACTACATTCGCGGGCAGTCCACCAGCGACGCCGACTACACCCCCTACGAGGTCAACGGCGCGGCCATCAGCGACAACCGCTACAACCAGTACTCCCAGGAACTGCGCCTGGCCTCGCCGCAGCAGGAAACCCTGCGCTGGCTGGCGGGGGTGCACTACTTCCATGAGGACCTGGACAGCTCGGCCAAGCGCCTCATCACCCCGGGCCCCACGCCCAACGGCACCGGCTCCAACCAGACCGGCGGCGCCACCGACTTTCGCGACCTCAACTACCAGCACACCACCGACAGCTACGCGCTGTTCGGCAACCTGACCTACGACTTCACCGACAACTTCACCGTGACCGGCGGCCTGCGCTGGACCCAGGAAAAGAAAGACATCGACCTGGACCTGACCCAGCTCACCCGCGCCACCGCCAACGGCCCGCTGATCCCCCTGGGCGCCGCCGGCAGCAATGGCAGCCGCGACGAGAGCAAGACCTGGGAAGCCTGGACCTACGATCTGACCCCGGAATACCGGATCAACGACAACGTCCGGGTGTTCTTCCGCTACGCCCACGGTTTCCGTTCCGGGGGCTTCAATACCGGGCTGTCCACCAGCCTGGCGCAGTTGACCACGGTGGACCCGGAGAAACTCGACGCCTACGAGATCGGCCTCAAGTCGGAATGGTTCAACCATCGCCTGACCGCCAACGCCAACGTCTTCTACTACGACTACTCGGACATCCAGGTGAACCTGCTGACGGTCAACAACGGCGTGCTCACCACGGCCCTGACCAATGGCGCCAAGGGCAAGGTCAAGGGCGCGGAACTGGAGCTCGAAGGCCAGCCCACGGACTATCTGCACCTGCGGGCGGCGATCTCGTTCCTGGATACCGAGTACACCGACTTCAAGAACACCAACCCCAACACCGGCGCGGTCACCGGCGACTACAGCGGCAACAGTTTCGTGCGCTCGCCGCGCAACGTGGTGTCCCTGGGGGCCGACTACACCATTCCCCTGGAGATCGGCGGCAAGCTGGTGGCCGGCGGCGACGTGAGTTTCCGCGACAAGGAGTACTTCCTCGCCGACCGCCAGAGCAGCGCCGACAAGACCCTGAGCCAACCCCACTACACCCTGGCCAACACCCGCCTGACCTGGTTCAGCCCGGATGAAAAGCTCAGCGTCACCGGCTTCGTCAACAACCTCACCGACCGCCGCTACCAGGTCCATGGCCGGCCCAACGGCACCCTGGGGCAATACGTCATCACCTACGGCGACCCGCGCACCGTGGGCCTGAGCGTCACCAGCCGCTTCTGAGCCCCGCGGCAGGCCACCCGAACCCTGATTTCCGGGCCGCCGGTATCGCCCACCACCGCACCCACCCTGTAGGAGCCGGCTTGCCGGCGAAGAGGCCCGCAAGCCTTGCGCCGTCCATGACGACGCCTTCGCTGGCAAGCCAGCGCCTACAGGGGCGATTGGGGTCATTCATTTCACAAGGAATCCAAAGATGTTCCATCGCAATCCGTTGGCCGGCGCCGTGGCGCTGGTCGTCGGCAGCCTTGCCGTGCCCGCGTTCGCTGCCCAGACCTCAAGCAATGCCCCCGGCGCCAGCGCCGATCACCTGGACACGGTGGTGGTGCTGGGCACCCGGCGCAGTGATGTAACGGCCCTGGAAAGCGCCGCACCGGTGGACGTGCTGTCCGCCCAGCAGTTGCAGCAGACCGGGGCCAGCGACCTGTCCGGCGCCCTCACCGCCCTCTCGCCTTCGTTCAGCTACCCGCAGTCGCCCCAGGGCGCCTTCGCCGGCTCCATCGCCCAGGGTGCTTCCCTGCGCGGCCTGGCGTCGGACCAGGTGCTGGTGCTGGTCAATGGCAAGCGCCGCCACACCAGCGCCAACGTCACCCGCCAGAGCCTGGTCAACGGCCGCGGCGCCGCCGCGGTGGACCTGAGCCTGATCCCCCTGAGCGCCATCGAACGAGTGGAGATCCTGCGCGACGGCGCCGCCGCCCAGTACGGCTCCGACGCCATCGCCGGGGTGATCAATATCGTGCTCAAGGAAAAGGACGACGGCGGCAACCTCGGCTATCGCTTCGGCGGCTACGACAAGGGCGATGGCCTGCAACGCAAGCTCAGCGGCTGGAAGGGCTTGAGCCTGCCCAACGACGGCTTTTTGACCCTGAGCTTCGATGCCGGCAGCCAGGACCCGGCCAGTGACACCAACCCCGACAACCGGATCTTCTACCCCGGCTCCACCAGCACCCAGACGCCGCGGGAGCAGAACAACCGCTACCGCACCTGGCGCTGGGGCTCGGGCAATGTCTCGGACCAGTACAACTTCGCCGCCAACAGCGAGTTCGGCCTGGGCGAGGGGCTGACCGCCTACGGTTTTGCCACCTACTCCCACAAGAACACCGACGCCGAAGGCTTCTTCGACCCGCCCACCACCTTGCGCAACAACTACGGCAGCGACGCCCTGCAACGCTACCCCGACGGCCGCCTGCCGATCACCCGCTACTCGCTGGAGGACTATGCCCTGACCGGTGGCCTGCGCTACGAGGACGAACGCCTGGGCAAGTTCGACCTGGCGCTGAACCACGGTGACAACAGCCTGAAATCCGCCGACCGCAACGCCATCAACCCCAGCTGGGGCGAGGCCAGCCCGGCGAAGATCTACACCGGCAAGCGCGAGGCCGACCAGACCAACCTGACCCTGGACTGGGTGCGGGACTTCCCCACCGACCTGCTGTTCAAGCCCCTGACCCTGTCGGCGGGCCTGGCCTGGCGCCAGGAGAACTACGAACTGAGCGCCGGCGAAGCGGCGGGCTGGCAGAACGGGCCGCTGTTCAATACCGTGGACCCGGTCACCGGGCGGCGCATTCCCGGCTACTACTCGGGCATTACCCAGGTCGACGCCGCATCCCTTGAGCGCAAGGTCTGGGGCGCCTATATCGACGTCGAAGGCCAGATCACCGAGAAATTCCAGGCCGGGGTCGCGGTGCGCACCGAGCACTACTCGGATTTTGGCGACACCACCAACGGCAAGCTGTCGCTGCGTTACGACTTCACCCCGCAGCTCGCCGCGCGGGCCACCGCCAGCACCGGCTACCGGGCGCCGTCCCTGGTGCAGAGCGGGTTGTCCTCGTTCAGCGTGCAGGTGGTGGAGCAACCGCCGGGCAGCGGCAACTACGTCGAGGTGCAGCAACGCACCCTGCGCGCCGACAGCCCGGAAGCCAAGCTGCTGGGGGGCAAGGCGCTGAAGCCCGAGGAGTCCACCAACTACTCCCTGGGCCTGGTCTGGCGGCCGCTGGCCAACGCCTCGGTGACCCTGGATGCGTACCGGATCAACATCGACAACCGCATCACCCTGTCCGACCAGTTGCCGGCCTCGGTGGTCACGCCGATCTTTGCCGGCACCCCTTACGCCAACATCCAGAGCGCGGCGTTCTACACCAATGTCGCCGACACCCGCACCGATGGCGTCGAGCTGACCGGCAACTACCAGCTGGACCTGCAGCAATGGGGGCGCCTGAACCTGTCCAGCGGCTACAGCCAGAACAACACCCGGATCACCGCCCTGCGGGACGTGGGCAACATCGCCGGTTCGCAGATCGTCGGCCGCACCACCCAGGGCCTGATCGAGGACGGCACCCCGAAGAACAAGCTGACCCTGAGCGCCAACTGGCTGTACGACAGCTGGGGCCTGACCCTGGCGCAGCGCCGGTACGGGCAATGGAAGAGCCTCAACGCCAGCAACCCGACCCTGGACCAGACCTTCAGCGCGCAATGGGTCACTGACCTGGACATCAGCTACCACTTCGACAAGGCGCTGAAGCTGTCGGTGGGCGCCATCAACCTGTTCGACACCCACCCGGACAAGGCATCCGGGGCACAGTTGTATGGCGTGCCGAAATACTCCATCACCAGCCCCGAGGGCGCCCAGGGCGCGTTCTACTACACCAGCCTCAGCTACGACTTCTGAGGCCGGACTGCTGCCGGGGTGTTGCCCTGGCAGCAGTGGCTGCTGCCCAGGCATCAGTTTCGCTGGCACGCCAGCGCCCACAACCCACCCACACGCCGCTCCTCCCCTAGAAGCCGGCTTGCCGGCGAACAGGCCCGCAAGCCCTGCATCGCCCCGACCGACGCCTTCGCTGGCAAGCCAGCTCCTACAGCCGCCAGATACATCCCGCAGGCCCGCCCGCCCCGTAGGAGCCGGCTTGCCGGCGAACAGGCCCGTAAGCCTTGCACCACCCCAGCCGACGCTTTCGCTGGCAAGCCAGCTCCTACGAGCGCGCGATGGCACAGGTCTTGCGATAGGCATCGGGTACTTCGCCGATATAAGAACCGCCATGGCTCATTCCTTGCGCTGCACGCTCACCTCCCTGACCTGGCTGGTCTCGCCCCTGGCCCTGTTGATGCTCTGGACCCTGGTGGCCCAGGCCGGGATCTTTCCACGCAACCTGCTGGTACCGCCGGCCCAGGTGCTGCACACCTTCGAAACCCTGCTGGCCAGCGGCGAGTTGCTGGAGCATTTGCACAACAGCCTGTCGCGCCTGGGCCTGGGCTTTGCCCTGGGGGCCCTTGGCGGCCTGGTGTTCGGGGTGCTGATGGCCCTGTCCAAGACCGTCGAGGCGTACTGCGCGCCGCTGTTCCATACCCTGCGGCAGATCCCCAGCATCGCCCTGATCCCGATGTTCGTGCTGCTGTTGGGCATCGATGAAACCTTCAAGATCGTCATCGTCGCCAAGACTGCGTTCTTCCCCGTGGCCCTGGCCGCCAGCGAGGGGGTCAAGGCCATTCCCCGCAGTTACTTCGAGGTGGCCGACGTCTACCGCCTGCGCTGGCCGACCCTGGTGCGCCAGATCGCCCTGCCCGCCGCGGCGCCACCGATCATCACCGGCCTGCGCATCGGCCTGACCCGCTGCTGGGTGGTGCTGGTGGCCACCGAGCTGCTGGCCGCCGACAGCGGCCTGGGGCAGATGATCGAGATGGCCCGGCAGATGCTGCGCATCGATGTGGTGATGGTGGGGATAGTGGTCACCGGCGTGATCGGCTTTGTCCTGGACTTCTCCTTCCGCCGCCTGGAACAGCGCGTGCTGCGCTGGCAAACCCGCTAGGAGCCCTTGCATGACGACTCTACTGGCCAAGTTTCGCGGCCTGCTGCTGCCCCTGCTGCTGATCGGCGGCTGGGAATACCTGTCCCGCCAGGACGCCGCCGGGGCCTACGCCTTCGTGCCGCTCTCCACCATCGCCAGCGCCTTGCTGGAACTGCTGGGCAACGGCGAGTTGCCGGTCAACCTGCTGGCCAGCCTGGGCCGGGCCAGCGGCGGCCTGCTGCTGGGCACCCTGGCCGGGGTCATGCTGGGAGCCCTGATGGCCCTCTCGACCCTGGCCAACCGACTGATCGGCCCGCTGTTCCATTCGATCCGCCAGGTGCCGATGCTCGGCTGGATTCCGCTGATTGCCATGTGGTTCGGCAACGGTGAGTTTTCCAAGATGCTGATCGTCAGCCTCGCGGCCTTCTACCCCATGGTGCTCAACACCTACCAGGGCTTTTGCCAGGTGGAACGGCGCTACCGCGAGGTCGGCCAGGTGCTGGTGCTAAACCCGGCGCAGCGGCTGCGGCACATCCTGCTGCCGGCGGCCCTGCCGAGCATTGCCACCGGCCTGTTGCAGGCCCTGGCCTTTGCCTGGGTGACAGCGGTGGGCAGCGAGCTGTTCCTGTCCTCCGGGGCCGGCCTGGGCAACCTGATGATGAACGCCGAAGCCGGCTCACGCATGGAAGTGATAGTGCTCTGCGTGCTGTGCATCGGCCTGTGCGGCTACCTGATGACATTGCTGCTGACCCTTCTGAGCCGCCGCCTGCTGCGCTGGCGCCCTACCCGTTAAGGCCTCCCCATGAATGCGATCGCCCAACACGCCCCGCTCCCCACTCATCTCCACGCCCGGACCGGGGCCCTACAGATCCGCGGCCTGAACAAGAGCTACCGGATCCAGGGCCAGGCCCTGCCGGTGCTGCAAGGCATCGACCTGGACGTCCAGCCCGGGGAGTTCGTCAGCATTGTCGGTGCCAGCGGCTGCGGCAAATCCACCCTGCTGCGGCTGATCGTCGGCCTGGAGGGTGACTATGAGGGGCAGATGCTGCTGGACGGCAAGCCAGTGACCGGCACCAGCCTGGAACGGGGCATCGTGTTCCAGGACCATCGGCTGTTTCCCTGGATGACCCTGGCCCAGAACATCGCCCTGGCACTGAAGAACCACCCCTTGTCCGAAGCCGAGAAACAGCGCCGGGTGGCTGAGCACATCGCCCTGGTCAACCTGCAAGGCTTCGAGCAGGCCTACCCCCATCAGCTCTCCGGCGGCATGGCCCAGCGCGGCGCCATTGCCCGGGCGCTGATCAACCAGCCCAAGGTGCTGTTGCTGGACGAACCCCTGGGGGCGCTGGATGCCCTGACCCGGGTGCGCCTGCAGCACGAACTGCAACGTATCTGGGTGCAGCAGCGCTGCACGGTGATCATGGTCACCCATGACATTGAAGAAGCCCTGTACCTGGGGGACCGGGTAATCGTCATGGACGCGCATCCGGGGCGGATCAAGCATGAGATCCGCGTCGACCTGCCCCATCCCCGGGACCGCTCTTCACCCGTGTTGCAAGGCTACAAAGAGCAGTTGCTGGAGGAACTGGTGGGGCATTGATCGTCCCGGCACCCCGGCGCTGCGCCGGCTCCTACGCAGGTAGCGCCGCGATTACGCCGGGGCCGTAGGAGCTGGCTTGCCAGCGAAGGCGCCCGCAGGGGCGGTGCAAGGCTTGAGGGCCCATTCGCCGGCAAGCCGGCTCCTACGGGGGCGCCGCCGGTGTCGCGCCGGGCCCACCGGCGGGCCTCAGGCGTGGGACCAGCGGCGATGCAGGCCACGGGCCAGGGCGTCGAGGGCAAAACCCAGCACGCCGATCAGCAGCACCATGGCCATCAGTTCCGAATAGGCCAGGCGGTCCCGGGTGTCGAGGATGAAGTAGCCCAGGCCGGCGCTGACCCCGAGCATTTCGCAGGGCACCAGGACGATCCACAAGATGCCGATGGACAGCCGTACCCCGGTCAGCACATGCCCCAGCACCCCGGGCAGGATCACCTTGCGCAGCGTCTCCCAGCGGGTGGCGCTGAGGCTGCGGCTCAGTTGCAGCCAGCGCGGGTCCAGCTGGCGCACGCCGGCCGCGGTGTTGAGCAGGATCGGCCACAGCGCGGCGAACGCCAGGAGGAAGTAGATCGGCTGGTCCCCTACCCCCATCAGCATCACCACCACCGGCATCCAGGACAGCGGCGAGATCATCCGCAGAAACTGGAACGCCGGGGTGGTGGCTGCCTCCAGGTGCCGGTAGCTGCCCACCAGCAGGCCCAGGGGCACGCCGATCAGCAAGGCCAGGAGCAAACCCACCAGGATCCGCTTGAGGCTCACCAGCACATGCTCGTACAGCTCGCCACGCCCCAGCAGTTCCAGCAGGCTGGCGAAGGTCGCCTCGGGGGAGAAACGCGCAGCCAGGCCGTTGCCATCGCCCAGCAGGTGCACCCCCAGCCACCAGCCCAGCAGCAGGCTCGACAGCCCGGCAAGCCCCAGGAGCCAATGGCTCAGGGAAGAAGGTTGCTTGCCCATCAAAGACCGAACTCCTCGCTGCGCTCGAAGCTGTCCGCCAGGCCGAAGGCCTTCAGCCCGCCCACCGAGGCGATGGCGTTGCGCACGAAGCGATCGTCCACCAGGTCCTTGGCGGTGTGTGCCGGGTCAAGGCCGGCCAGAAAGCCCTTGTCGCCCTCGATCAGGGTGTCCTTGAGACGCTTGACCAACTCTTCGGTGTAGCTGGGGAACGGATACGGCTGGAAGTCGATGCGCTGCTCGTCCCAGTGGCTGTGCTGGATCGCGCCGCTGGCCAGGTAGGCCTCGCGGTCGGCCGCCGCCGGCGCCAGCACCCGGTTGAGCACCTGGGGCGCATGGGGCGTGTAGCGGTTGGCGCCATCCTTGGACAGCAGTTGCGCGGCCTCGGCGCGGTGGTCGCGGGTCCACAGCTGGGCCTTGACGATGGCGTTGACCACCTTCTGCGACCATTCGGGACGGTTGTCCAGGTCATGCTCGTGCATGAACACCACGCAGCAGGCGTGGTTGCGCCACACATCCCCGGTAAAGCGCTGCACCCGGCCCACCTTGAGTTCCTCGGCCAGGGCATTGAACGGCTCGGCGACGATGTAGCCGGCAATCCGCTTGCTGGCCAGGGCTGGCGGCATGTCCGAAGGCGGCAGCACCACCAGGTTGACCTCGTTGGCCCCCAGGACACTGCCGGCGGCCTTGCTCACCGGCACCAGGCCGTTGTCGCGAAACAGTTGCTGCACCACCACGTTATGGATCGAATACCAGAACGGGATCGCCACCGACTGCCCCGCCAGTTGCTTGACCTCGGTAATGCCCGGGGCCACGGTCAGGCCGGAACCGCCGACGTGGTTCCAGGCCACCACCTTGGCCGGCACCCGGCTGCCGTAGCGGGCCCAGACGGTCATCGGCGACAGCAGGTGAATCACGTTGACCTGCCCGGAAATGAACGCCTCGATCACCTGGGCCCAACTGCGCAGCAGCACCGGGCGCTCGGCCTTGATGCCCTCGGCCTCGAACAGGCCGTTGTTGTGGGCCACCAGCAAGGGCGTGGCGTCGGTGATCGGCAGGTAGCCGATGCGCACCGGCGCGTCCGGTTCCTGGGCGGCGCGGGCCTGCAGGCTGTTGAGCAGCGGCAAGGCGCCGCCGGCAGTCAGCAGCGCGCTGAGCTTGAGAAAGTCACGACGGGTATGAGTGAAGTCGTCCAGGCACATGGTCAATCTCCGACGGTGCAGGCAAAGGGGAAGTGTGGGGGTTGCGGCTCGCCCGCCGAAGGGTCTTGAGAATCTCGATGCGCAGCGCGCCCAGTTCCTCGATCCGCTCGGCGCGCGGCGCCGGCAGCTCGATGTGCCACTGGCCGAGGGTGCGCGCCGGGCTGTTACCCAGTAGCAGTACCCGATCGGACAGCAGCAGGGCTTCGTCGATGTCGTGGGTGATCAGCAGCGCCGCGGTGCGGTGCTGGCCGATCACCTTGAGCAGCAGTTGCTGCATGTCGGCGCGGGTCACCTCGTCCAGCGCGCCGAAGGGTTCATCCAGCAGCAGCACCTGGGGCTGGCGCGCCAGGCAGCGGGCCAGTGCGGTGCGCTGGGCCATGCCGCCGGACAGTTGGGCCGGATAGCGCTGGCGGGCGTGTTCCAGGCCCACTGCGGCAATCGCCTGGTCGATGCGTTCCTTGCGCTGGCGCGGGCTCAGGTGCGGCTGGCGGGCAAAATCCAGGCCGAAGGCGACGTTGTGCTCCAGGTTCAGCCAGGGCAGCAGGCTGGGGTCCTGGAATGCCACCGCGACCCGCGGATGAGGGCCGTCGAGGGGCTCGCCCAACAGGCTGACCTGCCCGGCGTGGGGCTTCTGCAGGCCGGCCAGGACCCGCAGCAGGCTGGATTTGCCGACCCCGCTGGGGCCGAGAATGGACACCACCTCGCCGGCCTGCAGGTGCAGGTCGAAATCCTCCAGCACCGTGTGCCAGCCTTGCGCCGCGGGGTAGCCGAGGCTGATCGCCTGTGCGTTCAACAGGCCGCTCATGCTGCCGCATTCCGCGCCTGGCGTTGCAGTTCGGCGCGCAGTTGCACCAGGCTCGGAGTGACGATGGGCACGAAGGCCGACTCGCGCCAGCGCCGGGCAAAGCCGCTGCCGAACTCGCTGAGGTAGGCCTTGCCGCCGCTGGCCTGCAGCTCCAGTTGCACGGCGTTGGCGGTGGCTTCCGCCAGGGCGATGCGCACCCGGAACAGCGCCCCGGGCTGGCTCAGGAAGCGCCCGTCGAGCAGGCCGCTCTTGAGTTCGCCGACGGTCTGTTCCAGGTGCTGGCGTTGTTCCAGCAAGGGTTCGTGGAGGATCGAACGGGCGCCCTCGACGTGCTTTTCCACCTCGCTCAGGGCCCGGCGCGCCAGGCCGATGGCCAGGGCGCATTGCAGGCCGAGAAAGGCCGGGCGCACCGCCGGCAGGAACACTCGGGCATCCTCGTGCAGCAGCCAGTCACGGGCCACCGCCACCTGGTTCAGTTCCAGGGCAGCGGTGTTGCTCGATTGCAGGGCCATCAGTTGCAGGTCATCGGAGCGCTGCAACCCGGGCAAGGCATCGGGGATCGCCAGGATGAACGGCGCGCCGCCCTCCTCGCGCTCGATGGCCGCCGCCACCACGAACCCGCTCTTGCGCAGGTTGGTGACCCAGTGCAAACGACCGTTGAGGCTCCAGCCCTGCTCCTGTTCCCGGGCCCGGACCTGCAAGGCCTCGATCCCCGAGAGAAACTTCATGGCATTGGACAGCCCGGTGGCACCGGCCAGCTCGCCGCTGAGCAACGAGGGCAGCAGGCGCTGGCGCAAACCGGCATTGGGGCTGTGCAGCAGGTATTCGATAAAGGCTCGCTGGCCCCAGCAGACAAAGGCCGCCGCCAGGGAATGGCTGGCCACGCTGGCCATGACTTCCAGAGCATCGGTCAGGTCGCCGCCGCTGCCGCCCTGAGCCGGGTCGATACCGACCCGCAGTACCTCGGCGCCCGCCAGCCGGGCGAGGACCTGCTGCGGGTCGCACTGGCCCTGGTCGAGTGCCTGGGCCTGGGCATCCAGCCATTCACTCAATTGCGCATCGAGCATGTGGTTTTCTCCTTGAAAGGGGGCGCCGCGCAACCGCCGGCGCCCTGGCTCATTGACCTTGCACTGACCAGCGATACTTGGCCAGCTCGGGGTTCAGTTCAGTGCCGGCGAACACGTTGGCGAAGTTGCACAGGGTGGCCAGGCTGATGCCCAGGATCACTTCCAGCGCATTGCCTTCGCTGTATCCTGCCGCCTTGAACTGGGCATAGCCGGCGTCGCTGACCTTGCCCCGGGTGGCGATCACTTCCCGGGCAAATGCCGCCAGGGCTTCCAGCCGGGCTTCGGGCAAGGTGCTCTGCTCGCGCAGGGCGCTGACCACCGGGTCCGCAAGTTTGGCCTTGTTCAGGGCCACCGAGGTATGACCTGCGACACAGAAATCGCAGCCATGGGTGGTGGCGGCCACCAATTGCACCACTTCACGCTCCGCCAGGCTCAACTCGGCCTTGCCGTTGAGGGCGGACACCGTGACGTAGGTTTCCAGGGCCGCCGGGGCATTGGCCAGGATGCCCAGCAGATTGGGGATAAAGCCCGAGTTCTTCAGCGCGTTCTCAAGAAAGGGCCGAGCGGCTTCTGGAGCCGTGTGCAAGGTGTGTAGAGTGACGCGGGACATGGAGTGGACTCCTGCTGTGTAGGTGTGCGTCAAGTCTGTTGGTTATAAGAATTCCGATCCATATTCTAAAGTAGCGATTACTTGCTTCTGAGTGTTTCCCTTAGATGATTTCGTCAAGCCCACTGGTTGATTGGTTATTAGAAGGCCTGGAACTCGATGCCAGCCTGTTTCACGTCGGACGCTACTGCGGAGGCTGGCACGCCAGCACCCAGGGCCTGGCCCGGGCCAGCTTCCACCTGATCGTCCAGGGCCATTGCTGGCTGCATATCGACGGCGCGCCCCAGGCCCTGCGCCTGGATGCCGGGGACGCGGTATTCCTGCTGCAGGACCTGGGCTACCGGCTGTCCAGTGCCCAGCAGGCTGAAGCGGCGCAGCAACTGCCGCGCACGCCCATGGTGCCCCTGGAGCCGGGAGCCCAGGACGGTGTGGGGCTGGTCTGCGGCTTTTTCCATTTCAAGCCCGGGCTGTCCTCGCTGATCATCGACAGCCTGCCGGGCTGGCTCATCCTGAGGGCCGGCGACCCGTCCCTGAGCGCCGCCCGGGCGCTGTTCCAGCTGATTCTCGAAGAATGCCAGCGCACCCCGGCGCCCTCCTCGGCGCTGCTGGAACGCCTGAGCCATCTGCTGTTTTTGTATGTGCTGCGCCAACAGGTCAACGCCAACCAGGACCTCGGCGGCCTGGTGGCCCTGGCCCGCCACCCGGGGTTTGCACCGCTGCTGGAGCAGTTGATCCAGCGCCCCGGAGAAGCCTGGCCCCTGGAAAGCATGGCGGCCCTGACCGGGCTTTCGCGCTCGGCGTTCTTCAAGCGGTTCAATGAACTGGCCGGGCAATCCCCGGGGCAGGTACTGCTGGCCCTGCGCATGCGCCACGCCTGCCAGTTGCTCAAGGCCAACCAGACAGTGGAGCAAGTGGGCGCCGCCGTGGGCTATCAGTCGATCGCCGCCTTCACCCGGGCCTTCACCAAGGCCGTGGGCCTGCAGCCCGGGGCCTATCGCAAGCAGCACGAAGGGCGCTGAAACGCGCCCCGAATGTACTCAGCGGCGATGGGCCAGGGCCCGCACCAGGCGGTCGCCGCAGCTCTGTACCCCCTGTACCAGCAGCACCAGGACCAGCACCGTGGCCACCATGATCTGGTTGTTGAACCGCTGATAGCCGTAGCGGATCGCCAGGTCCCCCAGGCCGCCACCGCCGATGACGCCGGCCATGGAGGAAAAACCGATCAGCATCACCAGGGTCAGGGTCAGCCCTGCCAGCAGGGCCGGCAAGGCTTCCGGCAGCAGCGCCTTGAAGATCACATGGCCGATGTGCCCGCCCATGGCCAGGATCGCCTCGACCCGACCGCGGTCCACTTCATCCAGGGCGTTCTCGACGATCCGCGCAAAAAACGGAAAGGCGCCGATGGTGATGGGCACCACCGCGGCAGTGCTGCCCAGGGTGGTGCCCACCACCAGCCGGGTCAGGGGGATCAGCGCAATCAGCAGCACCACGAAGGGCAGCGAGCGCCCCAGATTGACCAGCCCGCCCAACAGCCGGTTGAGCCTTGGCATGGGGTACAGGCCGCCCTTGCGGCTGATGAACAGCAGCACCCCCAGGGGCAGGCCGATCAACAGGGTGAACAGCGAGGCCAGCAGCACCATGTACAGGGTTTCACCCGTGGCGGTCAGCAGCAGCTGCGCCAGTTCCTGCCAATCGAGGCTGCGGTTCACAGGCGTTCACTCCGAATTCCTCGCTGGGCCAGGGCCGTCAGCAGTTGTTGGAATTTGCCGGCGTCGGCGGGGGCGGCGGCGATGCGCAGGCGCCCTACCCGCCGGCCGCCTACCGCTTCGACACCACCGGCCAGGACCTTGAGCTCCAGCGCCTGCTGGCGGCTCAGTTGCTCCAGCAGCGGCGCCGCGCGCTGGTTGTCGAAAAAGGTCAGTTCGGCCTGGGGCTGGCTGCCGTTGAACGGCAGGTTGTAGCCCGGCAACAGCGCCCTGCCCAGGGCCGACTGCGGGTTGCCCAGCAGTTCGGCCACCGCCCCGCTCTCCATCAGCCGGCCGCCCGCCAGGGACGCGGCGTGGCTGCAAATGGCCTTGACCACTGCCAGCTCGTGGGTGATCAGCACAATGGTCAGCCCCAGCTCGCGGTTGATCTGCGCCAGCAATTGCAGGATCGACGCCGTGGTTTCCGGGTCCAGGGCGCTGGTGGCCTCATCCGACAGCAGGTAACGCGGCCCGGCGGCCAGGGCCCGGGCGATGCCCACCCGCTGCTTCTGGCCACCGGACAGTTGCGAAGGATAGGCCTGGGCCTTGTCGCCAAGACCCACCAGTTCCAGCAGTTCCAGAACCCGCGCGCGGCGCTGGCTTTTGCCCAGGCCGGCAATTTCCAGAGGCACCGCGACGTTGTCCTCAACCGTGCGCGAATGCAGCAGGTTGAAGCCCTGGAAGATCATGCCGATGCCCTGGCGCTGCCGGCGCAGCTCGCTCGCGGACAAGGCGCCAAGGTCCTGGCCGTCCATCAGGATGCGCCCGCTGCTGGGCCGCTCCAGCAGGTTCAGGCAGCGCAACAGGGTCGACTTGCCGGCGCCGCTGCGCCCGAGAATGCCGTACACCGCCCTGTCGGGAACCGTCAGCGAAACCCGATCCAGTGCCGCGGGCTGGCCTTCGCCGTAGACCTTGCAAAGCTGCTGGACCTCGATCATGGCTGGCGGTCCGTGACGGGAATCACCGAGCCCGAGTAGGTGCGGGTAATGAACGCCGCTACTTCCGGCGAGTTGAGGTCCTTGGCCAACTGACGGATGCGCGGGTCATCCTGCAGCTTGGGGGTGGTCACCAGGATGTTGGCGTAGGGATTGTGCTCGGCCTTTTCCAGGCCCAGGGCATCCTTGGCCGGCACCAGCCCGGCCTCCAGGGCGTAGTTGCCATTGATCACCGCCAGGTCCACGTCGTCCAGGGCCCGGGGGATCTGCGGCGATTCGATCTCCAGGATCTTCAGCTGTTTCGGGTTGTCGGCGATGTCCCTGGGGGTCGCCTGATCCCGGGCCGGGTCGGTGAAACCGGGCTTGAGGCGGATCAACTGGTAGCTCTGCAACAGGTACAGCGCGCGGCTGAGGTTGGTGACATTGTTGGGCACCGCGACGCTGGCGCCCTGGGGCAACTGCTCGAAGCGCTGGTGACGCTTGGAATAGATCCCCAGGGGCTCGATGTGCACGCTGGCAGCCACGGCGAAGGGCTGGCCCAGGGCCTGTTCCTGAGACTTGAGGTACGGCAGGTGCTGGAAGTAGTTGGCGTCCACATCGCCGTGGGCCAGCAGTTCGTTGGAGTTCACGCCATTGGGAATCTCGATGATCTTGAGCTGCAATTGCGGGTCGAGTTTTTGTACGTAGGCGAGGATCTCGGCATGGGGCACCGGGTCGGCGGCTACCCGCAACGGCTGCGCCGCAGTGGTCGGCAGGGCCGCCCCCAGGCTAGCCAGCAACGCCAGGGTCAAGACGGTGTTCTTCAGCATGGCAGTGTCCTTGAGCAGCGGATGAAGGTCAGGCACTCAGTGCCTTGGGCACCAGGGCATCGGGGTAGAAACGCCGGGCCACGTCCGGATGCGAACGCAGGCGGCCCTTGAGGTAGTTCCAGCCCACTTCGCGAAACAGCGGGTTGTCGGGGTCGCTGGCCGGGCCCCGGGCTTCGCGCAACAAGGCTTCGGGCAAGGGATACAGCGGCACCCGGGCATCGAGTTGGGCACCGAGGAAAAACGCGATGGACAGCCGCTGGCGATCCGCGGGCGGCGACTGCACCCGGTGCACGGTAGCGCGCAGATAGCCGTGGGTGGCCAGTTCCAGCAGCTCGCCGATGTTCACCACCAGGGTGTTTTCCCGGGGCGGCGCGTCGATCCAGCGGCCCTCCTCCACTTCCACCTGCAGGCCGGCCTGCTGGTCCTGCAGCAGAAAGCTGAGGAACCCGGAATCCTTGTGGGCCCCCACGCCCTGGTTGCTCTGCCCCGGCGCGCGGCCAGGGTAGCGGATCAGCTTGATGTGCTCGTTGGGCCGTTCGCCGTACAGCCCATCGAAGGCCTGTTCCGGCAGTGACAATGCCTGGGCAAAGCCGCGCAACAGGCGCAGGGACATGGCGGTCATTGCCTGCTGCCACTCCAGCAGCACGGGCTTGAACGCCGGCAGTTGCGCCGGCCATTGGTTGGGGCCCTGCAAGCGGGTCCAGGGCGGGCTGTGGGGATCCAGGGGCAAGGCCTGGCGCTCGGCCCCCAGATCGAACTGTTCCCGCAGGTCCGGCTGGCCCCGGGTGATCTCCGAAGCCGCCTGGTTATAGCCGCGAAAGTGCGGCGAGTGGATCATGCCCACGGCCGCCTTGTCGGCCTCGGGCAAGGCAAAGAACGCCCGCGCCTGGTCCTGCACCCGGCGCAGCAGGCCGCTGTCGACTCCGTGCCCGGTCAGGTAGAAGAAACCCACGTCCCGCGCCGCCTGGCGCAAGCCGTCGAGAAAGATCCGACGCTGCTCCGGGTGGCCCTGCAATTGGCTCAGGTCCAGGACCGGCAGCGCGGTGATATCCAGCGAGTGCGGCATGCTTCACTCCCCTGTGAATGGACGATGTCCGCAGGTGCGGCTCAGAGCTTGGCGATGGAGACTTCGGTGGACTTGACGAAGGCGATCACTTCGCTGCCGACCTTGAGTTCCAGGTCGCGCACCGAGCGGGTGGTGATCACCGAAGTGACAATGCCCGAGGCGGTCTGCACGTCGATTTCCGAAACCACCTGGCCTTCGTGGATCTCCTTGATCACGCCCTTGAACTGGTTGCGTACGTTGATCGCTTGAATGGTCATGCTGAAAAGTCCTTTGCTGGCACCGGGCTCAGGAGTTGAGCGGCTGGGGCTAAACATGCGCCTTTGGCAAAAGCCTTAAAAGGAATAAATAATTAGATAGTTATTTCTTTTAAGAATATAAAAGACCCAGCCTCCCGCCCTCGCGCAGCCTTGACCCTGCCCGCCGGCTTTGCTTCCCTGTGCCCTGCACTGATCACTCTCGACAGATACCAGGAGGTAAGCATGCGCACGTTGATGCTGGCAGACACGCAGGTTCCGGTGATTGGCCAGGGCACTTGGCGGATGGGCGAGGACCGCCACCTGCGGGATCAGGAAGTCGCTGCCCTGCGCACCGGCATCGACCTGGGCCTGACCCTGATCGACACCGCGGAGATGTACGGCGAAGGCGGCGCCGAGGAAGTGGTCGGCCAGGCCATTGCCGGGCGTCGCGACCAGGTGTTCCTGGTGAGCAAGGTCTACCCCCACAACGCCAGTCGCAAAGGCCTGCCCCTGGCCTGCGAGCGCAGTCTGAAACGCCTGGGCAGCGACTTCATCGACCTGTACCTGCTGCACTGGCGCGGCCAGTATCCGTTGGCGGAAACCGTGGACGCCCTGGAGCGCCTGCGCGAAGCCGGCAAGATCCGCCGCTGGGGAGTCTCCAACTTCGATGTGGCCGACCTGGACGAACTCGACTCCCCGGCCTGCGCTACCAACCAGGTGCTGTACAACCTGGAGTCCCGGGGTATCGAGTTCGACCTGCTGCCCGCCTGCCAGCAACGGCGGATGCCGCTCATGGCCTATTGCCCGATCGGCCAGGGTGGCGCCTTGCTGGCCGAACCGGTGCTGCTGCAGGTCGCCCAGCGCCATGGGGTCACCGCGGCCCAGGTGGCCCTGGCCTGGCTGCTGCGCCAGGACGGCGTGCTGGTGATTCCCAAGGCGGTGCGCCCGGCACACATCCGTCAGAATGCCCAGGCCGGCCAATTGCAATTGCCCGACGAGGACCTGCAGGCCCTGGATCAGGTGTTTGCTCCGCCACGGCGCAAGCAGCGCCTGGAAATGGTCTAGGCACAACACCGACGCAACGAGCATTTTTCAAACCGCGAAGGCTGCACGATAGTCATTGAAAAATGAACAGACGAGGAAAGTTGCGAGGTTCGACGGATAAGGAAGTGCCTGAACACTGTAAGTGCCACAAACCTACTGTGTACCGGGCGATTTAAGAATTGTCTGATCCCTGCTTGGCATGCCCCCAATTACAGTTGGCGCATGAGATTAAAAAGCTACCTGCATCAGATCAATCCCCTATTTTCCAGTCCTGAAGCAGCCCGCCGGCTGCTTCGTGTCGTGGCGCTGATTTTTCTGATCGGCCTGTTCGGCGCGGTCTACAACTTTCTTCGCTCCAGCCTGCACAACGAACTCTCACAACGACAAAGCTACATGAGCAGCGCCATTGCCGAGGCCCAGGCATTCTTCACCAGCCGCTCGGCCCTGTTGGAAAGCCTGAGCCTGGCAGCGGTCCACGACCCTGGGGAACATATCGGCCCGCCAGGAGCCAGCGGCATTTCCAAAGAACAGTTGTACCTGCAGCTGGGTGAGCCGCAAGGCAACCAGTGGGGGATCTGGCTGACCCTGCGCATGCGCAACTACCTGCAAAACAAGCAACTGAACCTGCTCTACATTCCCGGCACCCGCGACCTGCAGGTGCAACGTCTGTTCAGCTCCCGGCCGCAAAGCGACGACTTGCCCGGTGGGCTGCTGGACAAGCTGGCCACCCTCAAGCCCGAGCAGATCCCTGCCGGCGAAGAACTGTGGCTGATGGACAACTCCGCGGCGGGCGCCCGCCTGTATATCTTCATTCGCCTCGACGAACGCTTCGCCCACTCCGGCTGGCTTGGCCTGGAGATGGACGGCAAGAGCGTCTGCGCCGCCCTCAGCGACCAGAGCGCCGGGGATTTCATGATGTTCAACTCTCAGGGTGGGCTGATCTTCAGCAGCGTGCCCAGCGCCCAACTGAGCGCCGAAGTGCAGCAGATCCAGGGCGGCAGTTTCTTCGGCTTTCTCGGCGGCCGCTGGTGGCCCGATCATCTGGTGATCCGCAAGCAGCTGGGGGCCACCGACTGGCAACTGGTGTACTCCTTCGACCTGCAGAACCTGCTCAAGAGCCTCTGGCCGCAGTTGCTGGCGGCGCTGCTCATCAGCCTGACCGGCATGGCTCTGATCGGCCTGCTGACCCACTGGGTCGAAGTGCGCCTGATCGCCCCCGCCCTGCACCGGATCCAGGCCCTGGTCGAAAGCGAGGCCTTCAGCCGCGACGTGATCCAGATCGCCCCGGTGGCACTCTGTGTATTGCGCCGCAGCGATGGCCGGGTGGTGCTGGAAAACACCCTGTCCCAGCAATGGCTGGGCAACGGCAGCGAACGCGACCAGCTGTGTTCCGGGTGGATCGAGCAGGCCTTCGACCCGGCCCGCCCCAACAGCTCGGACTACTTTGAAACCGCCGACGGGCGCCATCTGTACCTCAGCTCCGCCCCCACTCGCTACAACGGTGAGGACGTGCTGTTCTGCGCCTTCAGCGATATCAGCGCTCGCAAGCAGATCGAGGCGGCGCTGGAAGAAGCCAAGCGCCTGGCCGATACCGCCAATGAAGCCAAGACCCTGTTCCTGGCCACCATGAGCCACGAGATCCGCACGCCACTGTATGGCGTGCTCGGCACCCTGGAGCTGCTGTCGCGGACCCAGCTGGACAACCAGCAGAAGGATTACCTGCAAGCCATAGAAGGCTCTTCCGGTACGCTGCTGCAGTTGATCTGCGACGTGCTCGACGTGTCCAAGATCGAAGCCGGGCAACTGGCCCTGGAGCTCAGCGAATTCTCCTCCCTGGATCTGGTGCACGAGATCATCCAGGGCTACGCGGCGGCCGCCCAGGCCAAGGGCCTGCAGTTCTATGCCTGTGTCGACCCGCAGTTGCCGGAGATCCTGCTCGGCGATGTCACCCGGATCCGCCAGATCCTCAGCAACCTGCTGAACAACGCGGTCAAGTTCACCGATACCGGGCGCATTGTCCTGCGGGTCCGCACCGAAAGCCGCGATGGCGAGCGCAGCAACATCCTCTGGCAGGTTTCCGACACCGGCCGGGGCATTGCCCAGGACGACCAGACACTGATCTTCGAGCCCTTCTACCAGACCGAAGGCAACACCAACGTGATCGCCGGCACCGGCCTGGGCTTGCCGATCTGCCAGCGCCTGACCCAATTGATGAACGGCAATATCCGCATGGTCAGCGAGCTCGGCCTGGGCAGCAGCTTCACCCTGACTCTGCCGCTGGAGGCCTCGGCCGTGCAGGGCGACACCCCGCTGATCAGCCCATTGCTGCCGGAGATGGTCTATGTGGTGTCCCCGGTGCGTGAACTGGCCGAATCGGTGGCGGGCTGGCTGCGCCGCTGGGGTGCCCGGGCCCAGTTCAGCCTGCCGAGCCCATCCGACCGGGCCCGGGGCAACGTACTGATCGAACTACACCCCGGCAGCGTGGAGCAGCGGCTGGAACCCGACTGGCAGGGCCCCCTGGTGCTCGCCAGCGGCGATGGCCATAACGAACCGCGGATCGACGGCGGCAGTTGGCAGATCAACACCAACAACCTGCGGGCGATCCATCAGGCCGTCAGCCAGGCCCAGGGGGTCTGGGTGGCCCAGAGCGAGGATCACTCCGATCACCGCGAGCTGAAAAAGCTCAGCCTGCATGTCCTGGTGGCCGAAGACAACGTGATCAACCAGTTGATCCTCAAGGATCAACTGGAAGAACTGGGGTGCAGCGTGGAGCTGGCCTCGAACGGTGAAGAGGCCCTCTGCATCTGGAAGGCCGGTCGTTTCAACGTTGTGCTGACCGATGTGAACATGCCGAAACTCAACGGTTATGAACTGGCCCAGGAGCTTCGGCGTCAAGGCTGTTCGATCCCCATCATCGGGGCAACGGCCAATGCAATGCGCGGAGAAGAAGAGCTCTGTCTTGCAGCCGGGATGAACCACTGCCTGGTGAAGCCCTTTGCATTAAGAGCGTTGTTCAACTATCTGGCGCCCTATGAAAGAGCCCCCCATGAAGTCCTGTAGCATTTTGATCGTCGAAGATCAGCCGTTTCAGTACATGTACCTGCAACACTTGTTCAACGAGCTGGGGCCCTACCAGCTGGAGGTGGCAAGCAGCGGCAAAGAAGCGCTGGAACGCCTCAAGCAGCGGCACTTCGACCTGGTACTGACAGACCTGCTGATGCCCGGCATGGATGGCGTGCAGTTCATCCAGAGCCTGGCCACCCATCGCGTGCGCCCGGCCCTGGCCATCATGAGTGCGTCATCCCGGCGCATGCTGATGGGCGCCAGCCTGGTGGCCCGCAACCTGGGGCTGAAGGTCATCGGGTTGATTTCCAAACCCGTGAACCTGGCTGCACTGCGTGCACTCACCGCTCAGTTGCCAGGGCTCGCCAATGACAGCAGCCCCCCACAGATCGGGGTCGAATGCAGCCCAGAGACCCTGCGTGAAGCCCTGCGCAACGGGCAGATCCAGGCCTGGTTCCAACCCAAGAAAGCCTTGAACAACGGTCGCATCGTCGCCGCCGAAGCCCTGGTGCGCTGGATCCACCCACAACACGGCATGCTCCTGCCTTGCGACTTCCTGCCGGCACTCACCGTGGCCCGCCTCGAAGAAGAACTGCTGTGGCTGATCCTGGAGCAGGCCCTTGAGGCCCAGGTGCACTGGCGCGAAGACGGCTATGACATCCCCGTGTCCATCAACCTGCCGACCCACCTGCTCAACAGCCCCGACCTGGCCGACCGCCTGTACGACTTCGTGATCCAGCACAACGGTGTGCCGGCCAGGATCTGCTTCGAACTCATGGAGTGTTCGACCCCGGAGCACATCAGCAACTTCTACGCCGGAGCCTGCCGCCTGCGCATCAAGGGCTTCGGCCTGTCCCAGGACGACTTCGGCAAGGGCTACAGCTCCTACATGAACCTGGTATCGACACCCTTCACCGAATTGAAGATCGACCGGGGGCTGGTCCAGGGCTGCCACAACAATGAAGAAATAGCCCAGGCCCTGACCTGCATCATCGCCCTGGGCCGGCAACTGGGCCTGACGGTCGTCGCCGAAGGCGTGGAAAGCGCCCACGAACTGGCTCTGTTGCGCAAGATCGACTGCACCCAGGTGCAGGGCTTCCTGATTTCCCATGCGGTCTCCTCGCAACAGTTTCAGCAACTGCTGGCCCAAGACGGGCCGGCCACGGTGTATTAACCGATGAACCCATTGCCTGCCCACGCAACAGTCACTCATCGCTGACGGTCCTGCCCCAGAGATAGGAATCTCGGCAGGGCCCTTATATGTGTTTGGAAAATCAGTGATGAAAGAAAGCAGCACCTTGCTGCAGAACCTGGCTCGCAGCTTGCCCCGATTGAACACGGGCATACTGTTGGGCCTGGCGCTGCTGCTGTTCGCCACCCTGTACTGGACCCTCGAGCGTCTGTTCGATGAACAGAACAGCAACGTGCGCTTACATTTCGCCCAACTGATGGAGAACATCCAGGAGCAGGAACTGTTTCTCAAACGCCTGGCCGCGCGCCATTCGATCGACGCCCTGAGCCTCGACGCCCCTCATCACCTGACCCTGCAAGCCTTCCCGCCCACCGCAGGCCAGCAATCCCCCTTCGCAACGCCCTTCAGCCTGAGCTTGTACCCCCAGCAGCCAGCGGCCGGCGAGCTGCCCAGGGTGTTCGCCCTGGGGCTACAGCTGTCGAGTTTCTACAGCGCCTTCTGGTCAGGCTCGCAGCATGTCGCTCCGCGAACCTTTGTGTTCAACACCTTCGGCCATTTCGACATCAGCCCCCCCGGGGGAAACACCGCGCCCGACACCAAGGTGGCAGATCAGGTGCTGCACCAGCAGCTCGTGAAGAGCGACGGCTTTGCCGACCACCAGATCCATTGGCAACAGTACAGGCCGCCCGCGTCGGAAGCTCTACCGACCAGGTTCCTGGCGTACATCAACCTGCATGAGCCGGCTCCACCGCTGGATGTCCAGGGAGGCAACGACTGGAGCGTGGTCGCGTCACTGCTGAGCCTGGATGACCTCAATCACCTCGAGCACACCAGGCACTGGTCGATCTACGACGACTTCACCCTCATCGAGCCTTCCGGTACCGCCCTCACCGGCGACCCGGCGCCTGCCGACGTGCTGGGTGAAGGCCTCAACTTCGGCCTACAGGGGATGATCGTCAAGGTGACCAGCCAGACTCCCCAGCTGTGGACCGGGCTCTATGCCATCAGCTACAGGAACTACCTCGACTACGCACTGTGGGCCATGCTGAGCTTGCTGGCCCTCGGGGTAGGCAGCATCGCCTGCGGCTGGGCCGCCAGCCGCTGGTACCGCAACAAGGTGGTGGTCCCGGCGCAACGGGCGCAGCAATGCCTCAATGAAAGCGAAGACTTCAACCGTGTGGTCATCGACACCGTTCCCTCGGGGCTATGCGTGGTGAGCCGCGACAACCTCCAGGTAATCCTGCAGAACCGTCAGGCCGAGCAATGGCAAGGCACGGCGCAACTGCTGTCTCGGCTGGCCCAGGACCGCAGCCTGATCGACAGCGGCGAAACCAGCCTCGACATCGACGGGCGCTACCTGCAGGTAGAGTTCGTCTCGACCCGCTACCAACGCCAGGATGTGCTGGTGTGTACCTTCAACGATGTCACCCGGCATGTGGAAGATGCCAAGGCGCTGGACCGGGCCAGGCGCTCGGCGGACGCCGCCAATGCCGCCAAGACCCTGTTCCTGGCCACCATGAGCCATGAAATCCGCACCCCGCTGTACGGCGTGCTCGGCACCCTGGAACTGCTCGGCCTGACCCGCCTGGACAGCCGCCAGAGCGACTACCTGCAGACCATCCAGCGCTCCTCCAGCACCCTGTTCCAGTTGATCAGCGATGTGCTCGACGTCTCCAGGATCGAGGCCGGGCAAATGAGCATCGATCCGCTGGAGTTCTGCCCGCTGGACATGCTGGAGGATGTCTTGCACGCTCACGCTGCCTCTGCCCAGCGGCGCGGCCTGCTGTTCTATGCCTGCATCGACCCCAACCTGCCGGATCTGCTGCTGGGGGACGCCGCGCGAATCAGCCAGATTCTCAACAACCTGCTGAGCAATGCGATCAAGTTCACCGAAAGCGGCCGGGTGGTGTTGCGGGTCCGGTTGCTGGAGTTGCGCGACCAGCAAGCCCGTATCGAATGGCAAGTCACCGATACCGGGATCGGCATTTCAGCCCAGCAACAACCCCAGCTGTTCGTCCCCTTCTTCCAGGTACGCGACGCCTCCAACGAAGCCGGGGCCGGCCTCGGGCTGGCGATCTGCGAGCGCCTGTGCCAGATGATGGGTGGGCAGATGCAGGTGACCAGCGAGCCGGGGCTAGGCAGTAGTTTCTCTTTGCGCCTGACGCTGCGCTGCCTGCCAGGAGGGCTGCCGCCATTGCTGCCATGGCCCGAAGGTTCGCCAGTGTATGTCCGGGCTCCGGTGCCGGAGCTGCTGAAAAACACCTGTGACTGGCTCGGCCGCCTGGGAGTCCCGGCCCATCCGGCCCCCCCTGGCTGGAGCGACGAGCCGCAGACTGGCGTGCTCATCGACATGCTGCCCCGGGATGGCCTGGCCTCCTGGCCTGGCCCATGCGTCAGTGCCGTCTCCGGGGGCGGTAGTGGCCGCCTGCCGCAGGCCACCTCCTGGCAGGTCGACGCCCACGATATTCGCGCCATCGCCCAGGCCGCGGTGCTGGCCCACCAGGGCCTGCCCCTGTGCCAGGCACAGCACAGAGCCGGCCGCATGGGCCAACTGAACCTGCGCATCCTGGTGGCCAAACATAGCCCGATCAACCAGGCAATCATCAAGGAACAACTGCAGGCCCTGGGCTGCCAGGTGACCCTGTCGGCCAATGGCAAGCAGGCCCTGGAACACTGGCAGCCACAGCGCTTCGACATCGTGATCACCGACGTCAATATGCCACTCATGAACGGCTACGAGTTGGCCCGGGAGCTGCGTCGCCGCGACCCGCAACTGCCGATCATCGGTGTCACCGCCAATGCATTGCGCGAGGAAGGCATCCGCTGCCTCGCCGCCGGCATGAACACCTGGATAGTCAAACCCATGAACCTGCAGACCCTGCGGGGGCATCTGTCGAAGTTGTGCCCCACCAGCAACGCGACCGCAGCGCCCAGCATTCCGCCGGCCGCACCGTCCCCGCCTCCCCCCGACACAGCGCAAGGCGACCGGATTCAAGTCACCGAGAAAATGCGCCCGCTGTTTCTCAGTACCATGCACGAGGATCTGCGGCGGCTGGCGGAGGCGCTGGACAGCGGCGCCGGCAAGATCGCCGCCGCACGACTGCACAGCATCGCCGGCGCCATGGGGGCGGTGCAGGCAGCCCCACTGGCCAAGGCGTGCGCCGAACTGGAGTGCCGATTGCTGGACGGTGCTCTGACTGCGGATTTGCAAGCCCAGGCCAGGCAACTGATGCAACGCTTGTCCAGACTCCTGTTGCCCCTTGAATAATGGCCTGCTGGGTTTAATGTACCGACGGTCCCTAGCTCCTTTACTAAATTGCGTATTGCACGGGTGTGTTTGCCATGGAAAAACTGAAAGTAGTCATCGCTGACGATCACCCTATCGTGTTGCTCGGTGTGCGTGAGCTGATGGAGCGTGATGAGCGCTTCGAGATCGTCGGCGAAACCCTGTCTTCCCAAGGCCTGATCCAGAAGCTGGAAAGCTGCCAGGTGGATGTGGTCATCACCGACTACAACATGCCCGGGGACTCGCCCTACGGTGATGGCCTGAAGCTGGTGGAATACCTCAAGCGCAACTTCCCGCACGTGCAGATCCTGATCCTGACCATGATTTCCAATCAGTTGATCCTCACCCGCCTGCGGGAGCTGGGTGTGGTCGGGGTGATCCAGAAGAGCCAGTTGCACGAGGAAATCCAGGTCGCCCTCAAGGCCATTGCCCAGAAAGCCGTGTATCGCAGCCTGGAGCCGGCCCCCAATTCGGTGCTGGAATCCAATGTCGCCATCGACGAGCGCATCTCCACCCTGTCGCCCAAGGAATTCGAGATTCTGCGCCTGTTCGTTTCCGGCAAGAGTGTCAGCGAGATCGCCCGCAGCCAGAACCGCAGCGCCAAGACCATCAGCGCGCAGAAGATCTCCGCCATGCGTAAACTGGAGGTGCAGAGCGACCAGGACCTCCTGACCTACTGCATTGGCCGCAATATATTCAACTGATTCCCAGCCCAAGGAACTGCCTGAAAATGGATTTGATTTCACCCGAAGCCGCCGACCTGCTGGAGCTGCAACGCTTGCAAGGGGCCTGGGAACAGATCGCGATGGAAGACAGCGGCGTGCTCAACCCACCGGACGAACACAGCGCCCCCGGCGCCCTGACCTTTATCGAAGGGCAGGATTTTCGCGTGGTGACCCCGGCCGGTGAACTGCTGCTGGCCGGCACCTTTACCCTCGACAGCAGCACCCATCCCAAGTCGATCACCTGGACTGACTCCATGGGCGCAGACGCCGGCCAGGCGCTGCCGGCCAGCTACCAGCTGAGCGACGATGAGTTCGTATTCATCGCCGCCGATGCCGGCCAACCCCGGCCAAGCCATTTCCGCACGGGCCCGGGCCAGACCCTGCGCCGCTTTGTCCGCGCTCGCCAGGCCTGAACCGGCACACCCCTCCTGCCCGGCCTAGCCGCCAGCCGGCGGCGCGTCCAGGGCCCACCAGCTCGGCAGCAGCTGGCGGACCCTGGGTTCGGCAAAGCGATCATCGATCAGCACCAGCACCCCACGGTCGGACTGGCCACGGATCACCCGCCCTGCCGCCTGCACCACTTTCTGCAGGCCCGGGTACAGGTAGGTGTAGTCATAGCCGGAGCCGAACAGCGCCGCCATGCGCTGCTTCATCTGCTCGTTCAGCGGGTTGAGCTGGGGCAGGCCGAGAGTGGCGACAAAGGCCCCGATGAGTTTCGACCCCGGCAGGTCGATGCCCTCGCCGAAAGCACCGCCGAGTACGGCGAAACCGATACCCTGCCCCTCTGGGCGAAACTGCTGGAGAAAGTCCTGCCGCGAAGCCTCGTCCATGCCTCGGGACTGGCACCAGAGCGCAATGTCCGGGTGCTCGCGCGCCAGTAACCCGGCCACCTGTTGCAGGTAGTCGAAGCTGCTGAAGAACGCCAGGTAGTTGCCCGGACGCGCCGCGAACTGCCGGGCCATCAGCTCGACAATCGGCGCCAGGGAGGCCTGCCGGTGGGCATAGCGGGTAGAAATGCGGCTGACAATCTGCACCTCCAGCTGCCCGGCGTCGAACGGCGATTCCACATCCAGCCACACGGTGTTGTCCGGCAGCCCCAGCAGGTCAGCGTAGTAACCTCGGGGATTGAGGGTGGCGGAGAACAGCACCGTGCTGCGAGCCGCCGCCAACCGTGGCCCCAGCAGCGCCGCCGGCACCACATTGCGCAGGCTCAGGCGCGACAGGCTGCGCTTGGCGCCCAGGGCGCGCTTGCTGATGTCGAAGATGAACTGCTGCTCATCGAACAGCTCCGCCACCCGGGCAAACTGCAGCAGTTCGAAATACAGGCCCTGCAAACCGCTGTCCAGGCCCCGGGGCTGTTCGTTGAAATAGTCCCCCAGGGCCGCTACGCACAGGGCCAGGGCCTTGAGCAGCGCGGCAGGTAGCTGGGCATAGGCCTGATACTCGGCCACCTGCTCCTTGTGCAAGGCATTCCACTCGCGATTGAGCCGCTGCAACGGGCTCTTCAAGGCCTGGGGCGCGCTGCTGCGCACGCTCGCCAATTGCTGCTGGTCCAGGCTCGCGCTGTACATGCCACGCCCGCGCTCCACCAGGTTGTGGGCCTCGTCCACCAGCACCGCCACCTGCCACTGGTTGGCCTGGGCCAGGCCGAAGAGCAAGGCGCTGAAGTCGAAGTAGTAGTTGTAGTCGGCCACCACCAGGTCACTCCAGCGAGCCATTTCCTGGCTCAGGTAGTAGGGGCAGACCTGATGCTCCAGGGCCACCTCGCGCAGCGCCTGACGATCCAGCAATGGCACCTGGCTGGCGGCCTGGCGTGCCGCCGGCAGGCGGTCGTAAAAGCCCTTGGCCAGCGGGCAGGACTCACCGTGACAGGCCTTGTCCAGGTGTTCGCAGGCCTTGTCCCGGGCCACCAGCTCCAGCACCCGCAACGCCAGCCCCGGCACCCCGGAGAACAGCACCCGGGCGGCATCCAGGGCCAGTTGCCGGCCCGGGGTCTTGGCGGTGAGAAACAGCAGTGTGTCCAGCTGCTGCGCAGCCATGGCCTTGAGCATGGGAAAGATCGTGCCCAGGGTCTTGCCGATGCCGGTGGGGGCCTGGGCCAGCAGGCAGCGCCCGGTGCTCACCGCCTTGTACACCGACTCGGCGAGCGGGCGCTGGCCGCGACGAAACTCGGCGTGGGGAAAGCGCAGGTCGCGGGTGGCCTGGTCCCGGGTCGCGCGATGGTGCATTTGCTGTTGCGCCCAGTGCAGGAACAGCGCGCACTGGCGATTGAAGAACTCTTCCAGCGCCTCGGCGCTGTGCTCTTGCACCAGCGCGGTTTCGCCTTCGCTGAGCACATCGAAATACACCAGCGAGACACGGATGCTCGGCAGTTGCAGGCTCTGGCACAGCAGCCAGCCATAGACCTTGGCCTGGGCCCAGTGCAATTGACGATGGTTGTCGGGCATGCGCTCAAGGTCGCCACGGTAGGTCTTGATCTCCTCCAGCAGGTTCTGCGCCGGGTCGTAGCCGTCCGCCCTGCCCTTGACCAAGAGCTCGGCGTATCGCCCCTCCAGGGCCACTTCACTCTGGTAGCCGGGGTTGCGTCGCGAAGCCACGGTACGGTGCCCGGCAATGCCCTCCAGCGCCGTGGGCGATGGGGTGAAGCGCAGGTCCAGATCGCCGGCCTTGGCGCTGAATTCGCACAGGGCGCGCACCGCGACGCGATAACTCACGCGCTGGGGTCCTGCCACTGCACGTAGCACACCGCCACCGGCATCCGGTGTTCCTGGCAGAAATCCAGCCAGCGCAGCTGGTTGTCCTGCAAGCGATCCCCCGGGCCCTTGACCTCGATCATCCGGTAGCGCTTCTGCTCGGGCCAGAACTGGATCAGATCCGGCATGCCGGCGCGGTTGGCCTTGATGTCCAGCAGCAGGCGCTGGAACCAGTGTTTCAGGTGCTCGGCGGGCAGGCAGTCGAGGGCCTGGTCGAGCAACTCTTCGCTCAGCGCACCCCAGAACACGAAGGGCGACTGCAACCCCCACTTGGCCACGAAGCGCTGGCGGATGCTCTGCCGGTAACGGCCATCGTCGAGTTCTGCCAGGCAGGCCTGGAACAGTTCGCTGCGCCGCTGATGGAAGTCTTCGCTGAACAGGTCCACCGGCCCACGCTGGAACGGGTGGAAAAACGCACCGGGCAAGGGGGCAAAGATCGCCGGCCAGCACAACAGGCCGAACAACGAATTGATCAGGCTGTTCTCCACGTAGTGCACCGGCGCCTGGGGCTGGTGCAGATGGGCCTGGACATGCAGTTCCACCGCCAGGCCGTCGGCGTCACGCGCCAGGCACAGGTCCAGGCGCTGCACCTCGCGGTTGGCCGCCCGGGGCGCCGGCGGCCCGCCCAGCTTGCGCCGCAGCCGGGGCATGATCCGCAGCAGATGCTGGGCCTCGGCGGCGCTCTCGGGCGCGGCAGCGGCCTGCTCGGCCAGCGCCAGGGCGGCCTGGTATTCGGCGCTGCGCTCCAGCACCCGGATCAATCGCGATCGCGCGCCCGGGTAGGCGCACTCCTGGTAGATCTGCCGGGCCAGCGCCCACTGCGCCAGGCGCTCGCACTGCTGGCCGAGCTGAAACAGCAGCTTGGCCCGGCGTTTTTCCAGCCAGGGGTTGAGGGTCTGGAAGCGGGCAATGTGCGCCAGCACCTCGGGCAATTCGGCGCCGGCCTCGAACGCTTCCTGGCACTCATGCAGATAGAGGAAGCCGTCCACGTCTTCGCGGCTGCGCAGGCCACGGGCATCGGCACTGATCTCGACCTTCTCGTAGCTGTAGATGCCCAGGTCCGCGAGGACGAATTCCGACCAGTCCTGATACAGGTTGCCAAAGAACATCAGGCGCAGGCGATCGCACAGCGGCATCAGCGTCAGGCTCAGGAGCCGGTCTGGCAGCGCCGGGCACCACTGGGCGAATGCCTGGGGCGCCAGGCCCTGCTGGGTTAGCTCTTCCAGCCACTGGTCTTTCCTGGCCTTGGCCGCAAGCCCGTTGAAGCACTGCAGGATCTCGGCCTTTTGCAGCAGGCCGAACAGTTCCTCCAGGCAGAGCGGCGCCTGCTCATCGACCCAGCCCAGCGCCAGCAACGGCTCCAGGGCCGCGGCGCTGTCGCCGATCTCCGGGTAGCTGAGCTTGCTCAGGCGAAAGTGCCGGCCCTTGCGCATCACCATGCGCACCAGCAAGGCCTGGGAAGGCTCGGCCAGTTGCGCGAAATCAAGGATGAAGCGCTGTTCATCGGCGCTCAGCACATCGGCATAGCGCAGCTGCAGCCAGTTCAATACCTGGCGGAAGTTGTGCAGGTAATAGAGGGGGTTTTCGAGGGGATTGGAAGTCACTGAACGCAAGCGCCACGGCTGATCGGATACTGGTTATGCATACAGATAACAGCCGGCGACCGGGTCTGGCAAACACTATTGGATAAATGGCACAGCGAAGTTTTTTACAATTCCCTGGCGAACTTTCGTCGTCTTCACTACACCAAGGGCCCATGGCTATAGTGTCCGGCGCCAATGCGCGTGCGCATCATTGATGAGAGGTCTGTATGAAAGTGAAGAACCTGGGATTGTTTCTGGCCGCTTGCGGCGCCATGGCCTTGGCCGGTTGCGCCTCGCCCACTGTGGTGACCCTGCAGAACGGCACCCAATACCTGACCCGGGACCAGCCCAAGACCAAGACCGCCGACGGCTTCTATGAATTCCAGGACATTTCCGGCAAGACCATCCGGGTCAAGGCGGACGATGTGGCCACCGTCCGCCAGGAAAAATGATCCGCTGCGGTTGAAGTCAGTGCGACCAGGGAAAGGGCCCCTGCCCTGGCTCGCAGAAAATCCCCAGGGGCTTGCCGCGCCTGGACAATTCGTTACGCACCTGCTGGCAACGCTCGCGCTCCCGGGCCTCGGCGTTGTCGATGCTGATGTTGCCGGTGGTATCCGGCCTCTTGTCGTCCCCCAGACGGACCTGGGCCCAGGGTTGTTCGGGTTGCACATGGAAGCGGCTCGGGGCCGGCTCCTCCTTCACTTCAGGCGCCGGCTGGCCGGCCGGCAACTGGTCCGGGGTCACCCCATAGCGCTTCAAAATCGAGCTGTGAGGCAATTCCTCGGCGGATGCCATGACCACCCACAGGGCCAGCACCACACCGCTCGCATACCTCTTGCTGTTACTCACCGTCAAAACTCTCCTGTCATTGCCGTAGCGTGAATGCCTGCCTGTACTAACGAGCTGACACGTTTCAGCTTTACCGTTATTGGAGTCGCAAATCGACTGGCAGGTCACTTCCCCCCGGCAATGAACGGTGCGAGGCCCATTGCAGGCCTCGCGCCGCGCCGGCATCAGGCGAGAACGATGCCGGAACCGTTGAGGTGCTCCAGACTGACCCCCACCAGGGTCACCGAGTCCTGGCCGAAGGTCAGCACCGTGTCGTTACCACTGCTGCTGGCATGAGCCCGATAGTCCTGGTCCGGCAGCACGCCGCTCACCCCCATGAACACCAGCTTGTCGCCACCCTGGTAGCCGAGGATGCGGTCCTGGCCGAAATGCCCGGTGAACAGAAAGGTATTGTTGCCGCCTCCGGCTTCCATCAGGTCGTTGCCGGCACCGCCAACGAACACGTCGTTGCCCTGGCCGCCGATCAAGTGGTCGTTGCCGTCCAGGCCGAACAGCCAGTCGCCGCCGGCATGGGCCTTGAGCACGTTGTCGCCCGCATCGCCCCTGACCGACGAGGCGTACTGGGTAAGCTGCCCGCCGGCCTTGAGGCCCTGGTCGGTGACCTGGTGGATCACATCGTCCTTGAACAGGCCCCAGAGAAAGCCCGGCTCCTTGCTCTGGATCGCGCCAATGTCGCGGGTCATGCTGATACCGCCATTGGCGTCACGCAGGTACAGGGTCCCGGCGCCGTCGCTGGCAAAGCTGTAGTTCTTGACCGACTGCTGCAGGTCCAGGGTGTTGCTGCCCTGGCCGCCGAGGATGATGTTGTAGCCGCCGCTGTCGCGGAACGTATCGTTGCCGGCCCGGCCTTCCAGGTAGTCGTTGCCGCTGCCGCCCTGGATCAGGTCGTTGCCGTCGCTGCCGATGATGAAGGTGCTGCCCTTGTGGGTCTCGGCATTGCGGTTGAGGTCCTGGACCCAGGTACTGGCCCGGGCCGGGTCCGACAGATTGGCTACCACGATGGTGGAGTCCTTGCTGGTGAAGTCGTAGAACTTCGACTCCAGCACCCGGGTCAGGCCGTCGCCGTAGCCGGTGGGCAGGTGGGAGAGCCAGGTGGGAATGTTGAGGATCGAGAACGGCAGCACATTCCACAGGGTCGAGGCGTAATGGTCGTTGAAGTTGACGATGTTGTTGGTCGCCGAGTCCTGGTGGGCGTCATGCACCCCGAGGGACGACAGGTTGAAGGTTGAGCCGTCCAGGGCGCGGAACACCGGGTCGTTCTCGTAGCCGATGTTCAGCACCTTGTCGCTGGCGCTCTGGGTCGGCGAGGCGTAGGCGATGTAGTTGGAGTCCTTGTAGAACCCCGACCAGCGTTCGCTGCTCAGGTCCGCCAGGCTGTTGACCCCCAGCCCGCCCAGGCTGTGGCCGCTGACCAGGACATCCTTGCCCGACAGGCCATTGGCCTGGGCGAAGGCCGCGACATCTCCCAGCAGCTTGCCGAATGCCTCGCCGGCATAGTTCTTCGCATAGTCCTTGGGGCCCAGGGCCGCCAGCAGGTCGTTGATCACATCACCGATGGTGTCACTGATCACCGATTCCCGTGGCCCGCTGGTGCCGCGAAAGGCAATGCCGATGGACTCCAGGTGGCCCTGGGCATCGTACTTGCCGAGGATTTCCACCTGGGCCGTGCCGTAGCCGGCCTTCTCGCCAAAGAAGGTTCCCCGGCCATCGACCTTGCCGTCGTAGCCCAGTTGCTGGGCGCTGATGGTGGACCAGCCGGCCTGGTGCAGGGCATCCAGCGCGGCCTTCTCGGAGTCGGGGTTCCAGGGAATGCCGGGGATTACCCCCTGGGAATTGCCGCTGCCGATCAGCGCCGTGACCAGGGTCGCCGGCAGGCCCAGGCCGAAGCCGTTGTGCTGGTAGCCCTCGGCAAAGCCGTTGTCGATGTTGTGGTAGGAGTACAGGGTGATCGCCAGCGCATCGGAAAACAGCGCCTTGGAGTCACTTGCAGTGAAGTTCTTGTAGTCAAACACACCCATGGTATTGCCTCTTCTGTTGTTGGAATTGTCAGAGCAAACGCATGCCGCCCAAGCCCCATGGCGGGACTCGGGCAACTCGGTGAAGGGCCGGGGGACTGCTGGCTACCCGGCCTTCAGAACTGCCAGTCCAGGGTCAAGCCGACCCCGTGACTCTTGTCCCGGGCCCCCAGCAACCCGTTGTAATCCAGGTTGACCCGAGTCCCTCGGCCCACGGCCATGCCGGCCCGGGCGCCAATGACCGCGGCGTCGCGATCCAGGGACAGGCTCTGCACCTTGAAGCCCTGCCCGCCCTCGACGAACCCCAGGTTCATCGTGGCGTCGGTGGGGCTCAGGTGGTGCTGCCAACCCAGGGTAGCCGACAGCTCCAGGCTTCGGGTCGAGCTCAGTTGCAGGCGTTGGCCAGCGCGCAGGCCCAGGGTCGTGAGCCAGGCCTCGCGGTGGTCAGCCGCGCCCCTCAAGGCCGCGTCGCCGCCCTTCTCCTTGAAGCTGTCGCTGGCCACATTGACATAAGCCAGGTTAGCGAAGGGTTCAAGCGCCAGGGGTTGCAGGTCCAGGCTCCAGGCGGCCTCGGTGAACAGCTGGGCGCTCTGGGCGTCACGCTTGGTCTTGAGCCGCTCGGATTCCCCGGCAAACTGCAACTCGCGCTTGACGTCGATGCGGTGCCAGCTGTAGGAACCGCCCACACTCAGGCGCACGGCATCCAGTTGCTGGCCGACATAGGCCCCCAGGTGGTAGCTGTCGACCTTGGCCGAGGAATGGGTACCGTCGCCCATGTTCAGGGAACTGTCGCTGTAGCCACCGAACAGCCCCAGGCGCCGGCCCTCGCCCACTTCACCATCCACTCCGGCCAGCAAGCCGCCGATGGAGGTGTTGTAGCCGGCCTGGGAATGCCCGCCGTCGGCCTTGCCCCAGGCGCCCAGGACCTTGAACCAGGCGCCTTCATCAAGGCTCTGGGTGCCGTTGCCGACAGCCCCGGCGTCCTGGCGCAGGCGCTCGCCCATGGTGTCGCGCAGGTGACGGCCCTGGTTGATCAGGACACTGGCCACCGCCGGGTGGATCTCCCCGGACAATTGCTGGAAGGCCTGCTGGGCACTGGCGGCAGTCGGCGCCAGCAGCAGGCTTTCGAACAGCGGGCTGCCGGCCCCCAGTTGCTCGGCGGCAGCCGCCACCGACACCTGGTTGTCGGTCAGGCCGACACTGGCGAACGAGCGTGCACTGCGCTGTACCGCCAACTGCACACCAGTGGCCGAGTAGTCCAGGCTGCCGGCAAGAAACAGGTAGCTGGGCAACACCGTGCCGAAACGGCCCTGGACCCCGCCCGCCGCATCGAGGATGTCGAACTGGCGCCCCAGCACGCTGCCGCTGCCAGTGCTCGAAGGCTCCAGGACCATGGCCAGGTTGGCCCCGGCAATGGTCACCTGGCCGCTGCTGACGATCCGGTCGCTGGCGGTCGGCGACACCTCCACGGCGTAGGTCGAGCCCGGCTGGAAGGTCACGTCGCCGGCCACGTTCAGGGTGCCGATGGAGTTGCCCGGGGCCACCGTGGCCCCGGCGTTGGCCGTCAGCCCGCCGATCCGGCCATTGCCGCCGAGGGTTGCGCCCTGGTTCACCGTCACCGTCGACGTCAGGCTGCCGTTGACCGCCAGGCGGCCCTGGTTGACCAGGGTCGGGCCGGCGTAGCTGTTGTTGCCGCTGAGCACCAGGGTGCCGATGCCCTCCTTGGTCAGGCCGCCATGGCCGCTGATGTCGTTGCTCCAGATGTCGAAGCCGCAGTTGAACTGGGTACAGCGCCGCTGGGTGGGCTTGCCGGCGTCCAGCAGCGCTCCCACCCCCGGCAGGTTGGCTACCCACTGGGACGAGCCATAGGCGCCATCGATCCGCAGTTCCTGGGGGATGTCCTGCTCGGTGACCAGCATGCCCGGGCCGCGAATGCCCTTTTGCAGGTCGATCATGCCCCAGCCATACAGCTCGTCGATGCCCGGGGCGCCCATGTCCCGGGCGGTGGTGCGCAGCACCCCGGCGATCTGCGCCGCATCCATGTAGGGAAAGCGCTCCATCAGTACCGCTGCCGCACCGGCGGCATGGGGCGCGGCCATCGAGGTGCCGTTCTTGTTGGCGTAGCCGACCGTCATGTCTTCCAGGCTGGTGCCACCGATCACGGCGCTGTAGATCCGTGTACCCGGGGCCGAGACACAGAAGCTCGCGGTGTAGCCGCAGCGTGAGGAAAAGGTACTGATGGTGTAAGGCTCGGCGCTGCTGGTGTCCGGGTTCTGCTGCAAGGCCGCCACTGTCAGCCACTGCGGGGCGATTTCCGGGACGAAATAGCCCAGCCCGGCGATGGCGTCCGGGTTGTTCAGGTTGTAGTCGTTGCCGGCGGCGAAGATGGTCAGCACGCCACTGCGGGCCGCATTGATGGCACCGTCATAGGCACCGCCTTGCAAGGTGCCGAGCAAGGGCCGGATCTGGCTGAACTGGGCCTGGGCGTCACTCAGGCCGAAGTGCGGGAACGCCGGATCGCGCCCGCCCTTGGCGAATGCGTCGGTGATGCCGATGCCCCAGCTGTTGTTGATGATCCGCGCGCCACTGGCTACCAGGCCGTCCCAACCGGCCTTGTACACCGCCCCATCGTTGCCCAGGATGATGCCGTCCTCGGGGCCGGGGTCGCCGTTCTCGGCACTGATGATCTGGGCGTCGAAGGCCACCCCGTGCATGGCGCCGCCATCGCGGCTGCCGGCGGCGATACCGCCCACGTGAGTGCCGTGGGAACCGAGCTTGCCGTCCGAGCCCACCGAGGGCGTGCCGTCATAACGGAAGGCGTCTCCAGCCTTTACCGGAATGTAGGGATCGGTGTACTGGCGGATGCCGCTGGTCACCAGGGTGATGACCTTGTCGCTGCCGGCGAACTCGGGGTGCTGGGCATACACCGGCTGGTCGAAGATCCCCAGCTTGATGCCCTGGCCGGTGTAGCCGGCGGCATAGGCACTGTCGGCATGTATCGCCCCCAGGCCCCAGTCGGCCTTGAATTCGGCGCTGCGCCAACTGGCGGCGTCGCCGAGCTTGCCGGTTTCCACATAGGGCGCCGCCTGGGCACCAGTGGCCAGGGCCAGGCAACCGGCCAGGGCGCTGGCCAGCGGGCTGTACGCCCAGGGTAGCTGCCGGCAGCGAGGCCATCCGGAGCGGGTATTGCGAAGATGCGGTTGTCCAGGTTGAAACTGCTTCACTACGACCATCCTTAGTTGTATGGGCAATCGACCGGCGCGACGACGCTCTGCGCCGGGGTATGGCGACCGGCGCTTCAGAAGCGCCAGTCGAGGTTCAGCCCCACGTTGTGGAACTGTTCGGCATTGCCCAGCCGGCCCTGGTAATCCAGGCTCAGGTCCAGCTGGGCGGTGACTCCAAGGCGCGCCTGAAGCCCCAGCAGCGCCGCATCCCGGGACGCGCTTGCACTGTCCACGGCAAAGCCCGGGCCGCCGCTGGCGAATGCCAGGTGCTGGCTGGAAGTGTCATGCCCCAGGCGGTGCTGCCAGGCCAGGCTGCTGGACAGCTCCAGGGGCTGGCCGCGGCTCAGGCTGAGCCGCTTCAGGCCCCGGGCCCCCAGGCTGCCCAGCAGGGCCTCGGCGCTGTCGTCCCCGGCGCGCAGGGCCGCGGCGTCGCCCTTCTCGTGGAAGGCGTCACGCTGCAGGTGCAGGTAGGCCAGGTTGGCGAAGGGCTCCAACGTCAGGGCCGGTAGCTGCAACCGATACGCCGCCTCGCTGAACAGCTGGCTGCTGCGACCGTCGATCCGGGCCTTCTGCTTGGCGCTGGCTTCGGCGTATTGCAGGTCGCGGCGCACCTGGGCGCTATGCCAGCTGTGGCTGGCCCCCAGGCTCAGGCGCAGGTCGCCCAGGTCGCGCCCGGCATAGGCGCCCAGGTGGTAGCTGTCGATCTGCGCGCTGGAGTGGCTGGCGCCGCCCATGCGCAGCGTGGTGTCGCTGTAGCCGGCGGCCAGGCCGACCCGCGTGTCCGCGTCCAGGTCGCGGTCCAGCCCCAGCAGCACCCCACCGCCCTTGCTCTGGTAGGAACTGTGGCCCGAGTCGCCGTCAGTGCGCGCCTGCCCACCCAGGCCCTTGATCCAGAAACTCGCCTCGCCCTCCCCGGCATTTGGCCCCGGGCGCTGCAAGCGCTGGCCAAAGGCCTCGCGCAGGTCGCGGCCCTGATTGAGCAGGGTCTGCTCCAGGGCCGGGTAGATCTCCCCGGACAACTGTTGCAACGCCCCTTGAGCCGAAGCCGGCGAGGCCGACAGCAGCAGGCTTTCGTAGACCGGGTCGGCCGTGCCCAACTGCTCCACCGCCGTGGCCACCGCGCGCTGGTTGGGGCTGGCGGCCACGCTGGCAAAGGTCGCGGCGCTGCGCACCAGGCCCAGTTGCACGCCGCTGGCGGAGTAATCGACCACCGCGCCGAGAAACAGGTAGTTGGGTTGCACCAGGGCGAACTGGCCATCGATACCGCCTGCGGCCTGCAAGATATCGAACTGGCGCCCGACCAGCCCCCGGACCTGCCCGGCGCTGAGCAGGTTGGCGTTGTGTTCCAGGCTCAGGCTGAGCTGGGCGCCCTCCAGATGCGCCCGGCCGCCGGCGACGATACGGTCGCTGGCGGTCGGCGACAGCTCCACGGCGTAGGTCGAACCTGGCTGGAAACTCACATCGCCGGCCACATTCAGGGTGCCGATGGAGTTGCCCGGGGCCACGCGCGCGCCGCGGGTCGCGGTCAGCGCCGCGACCTGCCCGCTGCCACCCAGGCTCGCGCCACTGTTGACCGTGACCGCGGATGCCAGGCTGCCATTGACCACCAGCAGCCCGCCATCGACCGTGGTCGGCCCGCGATAGCTACTGTCACCGCTGAGCAACAGCCAGCCGGCCCCGGACTTGACCAGGCTGCCCTGGTACAGGCGCTGCGCGGTCGCCGCATCCCGGGCCATGCCGACCGCGTAGTCGGTCAGTTCCTGCTGGCTGGCCTGGGCCCCCGGGCCCTGCTCCCAGCCACGATCCTTGAGGGTCTGTTGCCAGGCCTGGCGCTCGGCGGCATCCTCCACCTGGCGCTGGGCCAGGGCCTGGTCGGAGATGCCGTTGCTCCACACATCGCCCTGCCCGGCCTCCAGGTTGACCTTGAATTCCCCCAGCAACTGCCCGGGCCCGTGCAATGCCCGGCCCAGGTCCGGCACGCCCCAGCCCACCAGGCTGCCAGGGGCCTGGGTCAGCGAGCCATCGAGCTGGCGGGCGGTGGTCAGCAGCACCTGCAGGGCCTGCTGGTTGTCCAGATAGGGGTAGCGCTCCATCACCAGGGCCAGGGCCCCGGTGGCATGGGGCGCGGCCATCGAAGTGCCGTTGTAGGTGGCGTAGCCGCCCCCGGGCACAGTGCTGGTGATGGCCGCGCCGGGCGTGGCCAGGCACCAGTACTTGGCGATCCCGCACTGGTTGTATTTCTGCTGGTTGTTCTTGTCCAGGCCCGAGACCGCCAGCCAGTGCCCTTCCAGCTCCGGCTGAAAATACGGCAGTGCCGATCGCACGCTGGCATTGGCATAGCCGCTGTTGCCGGCGCTGAAGACGTTGATCACCCCCTGGCGCGAGACCTGCGCCGCCGCGTCGAGCCAGGTGTCCTGGCCGAAGTGCTGGGCATAGGCGGCGTGCAGGCCCTGGAGGGTCTGGTAGCTGACGTCCTTGGGCTGGCTGCCCCAGCTGTTGTTGATGACCCGCACCCCGGCGTCGGCCAGGGCACCGTACACCGCCTGGAAATAGCGCGGGTCGGGGCCCGGGCCGAAGAGCATGCTGTCGTTGCCGTTGGTGTTGCCGACGTAGACCTGGGCATTGAAGGCCACCCCGTGCATGCCGTTGCCGTCGCGGGCGGCGCCCATGGTGCCGGTGACGTGAGTGCCGTGGGTGTCGTTGTTGGCGTTGAGCACCCCGGACACCTGGAACCCGCTACCGTCCTGGTAGTTGCCGCTGGCGATCACCGGGTGAAAGCGCAGGGACGAGGCTTCGGCATGGGCCACATCGAAGCCCGAATCCAGGGCACCGATCTTGACCCCGCTACCGGTAAGGCCGGCGGCGTAGGCCTGGTTCGCCTGCATCCGGTCCAGGCCCCAGTCCTGCAGGTATTCGGCGGAGCGCCAGCTGGCGGCATCACCGGGGCGACCGGTTTCCTGGTAGGCCGCCTGGGCCCCACCCGGCAAGTTCGCGGCAAACGCCAGGAACACCCCGGCCGCCAGCACATTGAGCTGATGAACATTCACATCCATGTTGATGACTTCTCTTGTTGTTGTTCTGGGATCGACTTTCCGTAACCGATCAGCAACCACGGCTTACTTCATGGGACTGGCTCCTTGAGGGTTCGCGCCCCACGCCCAGGGGCGCCTGCTGCGGGCAAAGCTGTCGCCGCCGCAGCCCTTTTCAGGCGGCTGCGGGGCCTCTAGCGCTGGATATCGGTGAGGGTCAGGCGAAGACCAGGCCCGAGCCCGAAAGGCTGTCCATGCCGACCCCCACCAGGGTCACCGAGAACTCGCCGACACTGAGCAGGGTGTCGTTGCCGTTCTGCGACAAATGCTGGCTGTAGTCGTAATGGGCGTCGACCCCGGGCACGCCCATGAACACCAGCTTGTCGGTGTTCTGGTAGCCGTGGATCAGGTCGAAGCCGAAGTTGCCGCTGAACAGGAAGGTATTGCCCCCGCCACCGCTGGAGTGCATGACGTCGTTGCCGGTGCCGCCGACGAAGGTCACGTTGGCCTTGTCGCTGCTCAGCAGGTCATCGCCGCCATGGCCGAACAGCCAGTCGCCATCGACGCTGGCTACCAGCGCATTGCCGTAGGCATCGCCGTTGAGGGAATGGTTGTAGGCGGTCCACTGGTTGCCGTTCTGCAAGCCGTCGGCGGTGACGCTGTGGCTCACGTCCTTGCCGAACAGTTGCCACCAGCTTCCGGTCTCGTGGCTGACCAGGGCGCCGACGTCCCGGGTCATGCTGATGCCGCCGTAGGCATCACGGATATACAGGGTGCCGTCGCCGTCATTGGCGATGGAAAAGTTCTTCAGCGGCTGTTGCAGTTCCAGCACGTTATGGCCCTGCCCGCCATGGATGATGTTGTAGCCGCCGTCATCGCGGAAGCGATCATCGCCGGCCCCGCCATCCAGGTAGTCGTTGCCCTTGCCGCCGTGCAGCAGGTCGTTGCTCTGGGTGCCGATGATGAAGGTGCTACCGGTGTGTTTTTCCGCGTACAGGTTGAGGTCCTTGACCCAGACCTGATCGCGCTTGCCCTCGGACAGGTTGGAAATAACCACGGTGGAGTCGCGGCTGGTCAGGTCATAGAAATCCGAGTTGATCAGGCGGTTGAGGCCGCCGGCGTAGTCCACCGCACTATGGGCCGACCAGGACTGCGGATTGAGGATGCTCTGGGGAATCAACTTGCCCAGGAATGATGAATAGTGATCGGTGAAGCTGACGATGTTGTTGGTCGCCGATTCCTGGGGCTTGTCGTGGGTGCCCAGGGACGAGGCGTTGAAATGAGTGCCGTCCAGGGCGCGGAACACCGGGTCGTTTTCATAACCGATGTTCAGCACCTGCGAGCTGTTGGCGCTCTGAGTCGGCGAGGCGAAGGCCACGTAGCTGGCGTCCTGGTAGAAGCCGCCCCAGTGATCGCTGCTCATGGCCGCCAGGCTGTTGACCCCAAGGCCGCCCAGGCTGTGGCCGGTGACCAGCACATCGCTGCCGCTCAAGCCCTGGGCCGCAGCAAAGGCCGCGACCTTGCCCAGCAGGTTGTCAAAGGCCAGGCGGCTGTAGTTGTCGGCAAAGCCCGACACGAAGGCCGCCTGCAGGTCGTTGATACCGTCCTTGAGGCTGTCGGTGCCGCGAAAGCTGATGCCGATGGACAGCAACTGCCCGGCCGCGTCGTATTTGCCCAGCACCTCGACCTGGGCGTCGCTGACAATCGCCTGCTCGCCGGAAATCGTGCCCTGGGCGCTGACGTTGCCCTGGTAGCCCAGCTGGCTGGCGCTGATGGGGCGCCAGGCGGTGCCCGGCAGCGCCTCGCCGGTGGGTGTGGAGGCGTACAGCGCCAGAGTGATGGCCTCGCTGTAGAGGGCCTTGCCGTCACCGCCAAGGGCGGTCTTGTAATCGAAGATACTCATGCTCATTCCTCTTTTTTATTGTCCCTGAGCCTGCGGTCGGCAAGGCCTCCTAAGGCTGCGCGCGCTGGCCGAAAGCCTCGTCGACCCTGGCCAGATCCTCTTCCCGCAGAGTGCCTGCGTAGTAGTGCAGCTTGGTCCAGGCCATCAAGTAGTCATAGCGCGCCTGGGCCAGGTCGCGGCGGGTGGTGTAGAGCTGCTGTTCGGCGTTCAGTGCATCGAGGTTGACCCGTTCGCCCCCCAGGATGCTCTGCTTGGTCGAGACCACCAGGGCCTCGGCCGAAGTCAGGGCTTTCTGGTAGGCCCGCAACTTGCTCACCCCCGATAGACAGGCACTGAATTGGCGGCGGAGTTCAATCAGGGTTTCCCGGGTCTTGCCGTCCAGTTCGTACTCGGCCTGTTCCATGGAGCGGCTGGCCTGGCGGGTCGAGGCCGAGACCCCGCCCCCGGCATACAACGGCACGCTGACTTCGATACCGATGGTGTTGGTGTCGTAGCGCTGGTTGTAGGTGTTGCCGCTTTCCGATTCGTTCTGGCGCAGGGTGGCGTAGGCGCTGAGCTTGGGCAGGTGCCCGGCGCGGTTGCGCTCCACCTCGTAGCGCGCGACCTCGACCCGCTGGCGCTGGGAAGCCAGCACCGGGTTGTTGCTCAGGGCCATCTCGTGCCAGGTGTCGTAGTTGGCCGGAGTCAGGGAGAAGGACTGGAAGCCTTCCTGCAAGGGGTCCAGATCCCGCACATCGAGGTTCGGCTCGCCGGTCAGGGCCGCCAGCTCGCGCAAGGCCGCGTCCTGCTCGTCCCGGGCTTCGATCTCTTCGGCGGTGGCCAATTCGTAGCGCGACTCGGCTTCGAGGATGTCGGTGCGGGTGCCCTCGCCCTGCTGGAACATGTGCCGGTTCTGCTGGAACTGCTGCTCGAAGGCCTTTTTCTTGGCCAGGGCGATGTCGATCTGGTCCTGGGCGAACAGCGCCTTGGTGTAGTAGCTCAGCACCCGCACCAGCAACTCCTGGCTCTTGCCGCGAAAGTTCTCGTCGGCAAACAGCGCCTGGGCCACGCCCTTGCGGTAATTGGCGTAGGCCTCGTAGTCGATCAGCGGCTGCTGCAGGGTCAGGGACGAACCGTAGCTGTCGTAGTTGCGTTTTTCGGTAATGGTGCCGCGCACCGTATCCAGGTAGCTGACCTTGGAATTGTTATGGCCCTTGTTGTAGCTGTAGCCGACCTTGGGCAGCAGCCCGGCACGGCCGATGGCGCGGTTTTCAAGGCCGGCGTCGCGTTCCTTGATGGCGCCGAGGAACACCGGGTCGTTGCGCAGGGCCTGTTCGTAGATCTGGAACGGGCCCACCGCCTGGGCCGTCTGGCAGGCCAACAGCGCCAGAGCCGCCGCGAGAATGGAAAGCTTACTCATACGACGCGACATCCTTATTCTTCGGTCAGTGCAGAACCTGCCCGGTCGAGCAGTGGCTTGAACAGGTAATTGAGCAGGGAACGCTCGCCAGTGCGCACGAACATTTCCGCCGGCATGCCGGGCTTGATCACCAGGCCGTTGAGCTTCTCCATGGCCTGGTCGCTGACACTGCTGCGCAGCACGTAGTAGGGCATGCCGGTTTTCTCGTCGAGCATCTGGTCGGCGGAAATCAGGCTGACTTCGCCCGGCACCCGTGGCGTGCGGCTCTGGTTGAAGGCGGTGAACAGGATGTCCACCGGCAAGTGGGTGCCGACCTTGTCCACCAGGTTCACCGGCAGCCGCCCTTCCACCTCCAGGTGAGTGCCCTGGGGCACGATTTCCAGCAGGGTCTCGCCCTGTCGCACCACCGCGCCCTCGGTGTGCACCCCGAGATTGACCGCGATGCCGTCGGCGGTGGCGATGATCTCGCTGTGCTGCAAATCGAAACCGGCAGAGGTCAGTTGCTGCTCCAGGGTCTGGGTCTTGAGCTGGGCTTCGGCCAACTGGCTGCGCACCTCTTTCTGGTATTCCTCGCTGTGCTGTTGCAGCTTGAGCCGGGATTCGAGGATGCCCTGCTCCACTCGCCCGCTTTCCCCGGTGTTCTGCGCCAGTTCCTGCTGCACCTGGGACAGTTGGCGCTGATATTCCAGCAGGCGATTGCGCGGGATGTAGCCGTTGTCCGCCAAAGGTTGCAGGTTGCTCAGTTGCTGGCGCAGGGATTCGGCCTGGCTACCGAGGTCGGTGCGGGCCCGGCGCATGCCGGCCAGTTGCGCGGTGGCGCCTTCGATATTGGCACGGATGCCCGCCTGCTCCCGGGAGAATGCCTCGCGCCGGCTGCTGAACAACTGGCGCTGGCCCTCCAGCACCAGGGCCAGGCGCGGATCGTCGCTGTCGCTCAGGGGCGCGGGGAAATCCACCTGCTTGAGGTTGTCGCGCTCGCTGCGCCAGCGCGCCAGGCTGGCCATGGCCATGCGGTACTGGGCTTGCAGCGATTGCACGTCCGCCGCCACCTGGGTCTGGTCCAGGCGGAACAGCGGCTGGCCCTGTTTCACGCTTTCGCCCTCGCGCACCAGGATCCGGCTGACCACCCCGCTGCTCATGGACTGCACCGCCTTGCGCTTGCCGGACACCACCACCGTGCCTTGCACCGGAATGCCCTGGTCCAGGGGCGCCAGCGCCGCCCAGACGAAGAAACTGCCCGCCCCCACCAGGGCCAGGATCCAGCCCATGCGGGCGAAAAAGCCCGCGTCACGCTCGACCCGTTCCGGCGCGTAACCCTCTTCGATCATCATGTTGCTGTCCTTGCTCATGCGCCTGAATTCCGTGTCGGAGCCTGGTATTGCCGGCTCATGCTGAGGCCGCCGGGTGCCGCTGCAACGGGCTTGGGCGCCTCCTGGGCCTGGGCTTGCTGGCCGCCGGCCAGGGCCTTGAGCACTTCCTGGCTCGGGCCGAAGGCCTGCAAGCGGCCTTCGTTGAGTACCAGCAGTTTGTCGGCCAGGGCCAGCACCGAGGAACGGTGGGTCACCAGCACCACGCTGGTGCCCCGGGCCTTGAGCTGGGCAATGGCCGCCGCCAGGGCACTTTCGCCCACGGTATCGAGGTTGGAATTGGGTTCGTCCAGCACCACCAGGCTCGGGCTGCCATACAGCGCCCGGGCCAGGGCCACCCGCTGCTTCTGGCCACCGGACAGGCCGCTGCCGTCATCGCCGAGCACGGTGTCGTAGCCCTGGGGCAGGCGCAGGATCAGCTCATGCACCCCGGCCATCTGCGCGGCCTGGACCACCTGCTCCGGGTCGGCCTGGCGAAAGCGTGCGATGTTCTCGGCGATGCTGCCGGTAAACAGCTCGATATCCTGGGGCAGATAGCCGATGTAGGGCCCCAGTTCGTCACGGTTCCAGCGATGGATATCGGCCCCGTCCAGGCGCACGGTGCCGCCCAGGGTCGGCCATACGCCCACCAGTACCCGGGCCAGGGTCGACTTGCCGGAACCGGAAGCCCCCAGCACGCCAAGCACTTCGCCGGCATTGATGCTGAAGTTCACCTGTTGCAGGGTCGCCATCCGCCGTCCGGGTGGGCCGGCGCTGACCTGCTCGAAGCTCACCTGACCCTTGGGCGCCGGCAAGGACATCGCCGTATCGCTGGGCGGGAACTCGCGCAGCAGCGCATCCAGGCGGCCGTAGGCCAGCTTGGCCGAACTCCATTGTTTCCACACCGCGATCAACTGGTCGATGGGGCTCAGCACCCGGCCCATGAGGATCGAACCGGCAATCATCATCCCGGCGGTCATGTCGCCCTTGATCACCAGCAAGGCACCCAGGCCCAGCACCAGGGATTGCAGGCACAGGCGCAAGGTCTTGCTCAGGGAGCTGATCACCGAGCCGGTATCGCTGGCCTGGTTCTGCAGGCCGAGGAAGCGCGAGTGCACGGCGAACCAGCGTTTGCGCAAGGCGCCGAGCATGCCCATGGCCTGGATGGTTTCGGCGTTGTGCAGGTGGCTGGTGGCCAGCTGGGTGGAACGCTGCGAAAAACCGCTGGCCTCGGCCAGGTCCTTCTTGGTCATCGCTTCGTTGAGGTACGCCAGGGCAATCAGCAACAACGCGCCTACAGTGGCGAACACTCCGAGCCAGACGTTGAAGGCGTAGATCACCAGCAGGTAGATGGGGAACCAGGGTGCATCGAAGAAGGCGAACAGTGCCGGCCCGGTGAGGAACTGGCGAATATGGGTCAAATCCCCCAGGGACTGCCCCGCATGGCCCTCGCCCCGGGACAGGTTGCGCTCGAACGCGGCCTGGTAGACCCGCAGGTTGAAGCGGCGCTCCAGCTGGCTGCCGATGCGGATCACGATAAAGCTGCGCAGCACTTCCAGAAGACCGATAAAGACGAAGAAGCCCACCACCATCAATGACAGCATCACCAGGGTGGTTTCATTCTGCGACGACAGTACCCGGTCGTAGACCTGCAACATATAGATGGAAGGCACCAGCATCAGCACGTTAATCAACGCAGTGAAACAACCGACACTGATGAGGATGCCCTTATATTCGCCCAGTGCCTTGAACAGTGGTGCAGGATGATTGTTCTTCACCATTTCTAACATTTTCCCTGAGCTGTTAATCCGCGCCCGCTAGCGTGGAACCAATGTAGCCTACAACTAACAACCCGCACTACTTAGTTGCTGAATCCTGCGGACACGAATAATTCGGACAGCTGTATCCAACAGCAGCCCGAACATGTTCCTGCCGGCCAAGAGAGTGGCGATATAATGGCAGTCGTTTATTAGACGAACACACTCATCGCTTAATTAGCGGCGCGTTGTAACACAATCAGACCGTCGGCTTTCAGGCGGGCTTCGTAGAGGCCCTCTTTCTGGCGACTGAAGAAAATGATTTTCGAGCCTTCGCGGCCGGTAATGGCAATGCCATCGGGCTCCGGGAACCAGCCCACCGCGGCTTCCCCGAGCCATTTCGACAGGCAGTCGGCGCCGTCGCCCAGGGCGGCGTTGTGCAACAGGTCCAGGGTGCAACCTTCAGCGGGTGCGGCTGCCTGTCGCAGCTGCCAGTGTCCAACCAGTTCCGAGGGGTCCGCCAAGCGCAGGCTGCTTGCCATGGTGATTGCTCCATAAAAGATCATCAGTGTCGCCAGCAGCCATCGGGCCGCCCGGCAACAGGAAATATGCAGGGTCATAGGGTGCTCCGTTCGCCCGGTAGACTCGCTCAGGCCAGGGCCCAAAGCAAGAACGCAGAGCCGCTCGACTGCGCGGCCCTGTGCTCATTTCACTCAGGCGACGATGTCGCTGACCGCTGCCTGGCCCACGGTGCTGACCAGGAAGTCCGCCACGCCATGCCCGGAGAAGTCCACGGACAAGGTGCTCACGCCCCCGGAGGTGGTGAGGATCGCGTCACCCGCCGCGCCGGTGAAGGCGTTGACGAAGTGCAGGCCGGCGCCCTTGGTGATCCCGGTCAGATCGATCTTGTCCAGGCCGCTGACAAAATCCATGATCTGGTCGGCCGCACCCGGCTTGGAGTCGGTGCTGGCGGCGAACACGAAGGTGTCCGAGCCCGAGCCGCCCCACAGCTGATCTGCACCGCCGGCGCCGTAGATGATGTCGTTGCCGGCACCACCCTTGAGCACGTTGGCGGCGTTGTTGCCGATCAACAGGTCGTTGCCCGAACCGCCGATGGCGTTCTCCACGGTCACGCCCTGAGCGATGGAAACGTTACCCACCATGCCGCCAACGTCGGAGAACGAGGCTTCATTGAGGTTGATCTTCTGGTTCTGGGTGAAACCGGAGAAATCCAGGGTATCGTTGCCGCCACCGTCCCACACCGAGAACACCAGCTTGTCGGAAGACGAGCTGGCGCTGTAGAAATCACGCCCGGTGTTGGAGTTGAAGCCGTAGGTGGTATCGCCGGCACGGGTGCTGTAGTTGGCACCGTAGAGTTTCTGGATAGCCGCGATATCGTCCATCAGCGGGCCGGACGAATAGGCTTCGACCCCGCCCTTACTGAAGTTCTGGCTGGTATTGCTTTCACTCCAGTAGCTCATGACGCTGTAGCCACGGGTGTCCTGGCCGTAGCTGGCGTCCTTGTAGCTGGGGTTGCCTTCGCCGGCGTTGTAGTCGCCAGGGTGAGCCAGGCCCAGGGTGTGACCGATCTCATGGGTCAGGGTCTGACGGCCATAGTTGTTCAGGTCGGGGTTCTTGTTCTGGGTGTAGCTGCTGTTGATCAGGTACCATGAGGTGCCGTCGTAGCCGGCGCCGGTACCTGGCAGGTAGGCAAATGCCGCCGCGCCATCCTGGCCACCGCTGTAGTTGCCGAAGGTCATGTGGGCGTCGCCACCCGAGGCTTTCTCGGTAAACACGACGTTGGCCACGTCAGCCCAGGACTGCATGGCCAGGACTGCCTGGGCCTTCTGCTGGGCGCTGAACTGGCTGAACCCGGAGATGCCATGCTTGTACATGGTGCTCGAGGAAGCCGAGGTCAGGAAGGTATAGGTCAGATCGATCTTGCCGTTACCGTTCAGGTCCTTATAGGCAGCGCCGTCACGCAGCAGTTGCGTGGCGGCCTGATCGACCGAGAACGAAGGTTTGCCATTGACCGTGAGATTGCCGCCACGATCGTATTGGTGGCTGAAGCTATTGATCTGGTTATACGCCGAACTTGCTGCGGCCAAAGGCACCAGTTGTTGTTCGGCAGATGCAATAGCGTTCTCTGTTACTTTCGACATAAACACACTTCCTTGTAATCAATGGAACAGTTTTTGTCAGATAGCGACAATCCCTGGCGAGATCGTCCTATCACTCGCCCTAAGCAGGCGCAAGAAAACTGACACAATTTGAAATCAGGCGTCCACTACTTTTTTGACGTCAAATCTCACTGTTCCAGCGAACTCCAGCAAACAATGACTGTACAGTCGAAAGATTCTTTTCCAACTGATTAACGGCAGTCATTGTCCGACAATCTACAATTTAATTATTAAATATCCATATAAACAGTTATGTCGACCGCGTCGCACTTCTTAGTCCGTTAACTTCTGTTCCAACCAGTTAGTTCCAATGTTTCCAGCAACACTTGCGCACTCAGGGCCGGCACTTGCACGCCGTCGGCGCTGGTCATGGGCACCCCCGCCAGCAGGGCGTTGATGATGGCTTCCTCCACCGCTTCGGCGGCTGCGCTGAACAAGGGCGAGATGTGATCGTTGTTGAGCATCGCCAGCGGTGTGCTGAAACCCAGGCCCTTGCGCCCGTAGTCCGCCGTCGGCAAGTCCCGGTTTCCCGTGGCAAAGGCCAGGAAGATATCGCCGCTGGAATCCTCGGTGCCTCCGCCGGTGCGGGCGATGCCGATGGATGCGCGCTGGGCCAGGCGCTGGCACTGGTGCGGCAACAGCGGCGCATCGGTGGCCAGTATCACCACGATCGAGCCCATGCCCGGGGTCCCGCGCTCGGCAAACGGCGAAGGGATATGCCCCAGCCGGCGCCCCACTGGATAGCCATCGACCCGCAGTTCCTCGCGCTTGCCGTGGTTGGCCTGGACCAGGGCGCCGACGGTGTAGCCGCCCTGCTCGGCCGTCAGCCGCCGCGACGCCGTACCGATGCCGCCCTTGAACTCATGGCAGATCATCCCGGTGCCGCCGCCGACCGCGCCCTCGGTCACCGGCCCGGACTCGGCGCAGGCCATGGCTTCGCGCACCTGCTGCACACCCACATGCTGGCCCCAGATGTCATTCAACAGGCCGTCGTAGGTTTCCATCACCACTGGCATGCACCAGTACACCGCCGGGTCTTGCAATGCCTCGCGCTCCAGGGCGATCAAGGCATCGCGCACCACGCCCACACTGTGGGTGTTGGTGATCGCCAGCGGCGTGGTCAGGGTGCCGGCCTCGCGAATCCACTCCAGGCCCGTGGCATCGCCATTGCCGTTGAGCACATGGCAACCGGCAAAGCACGGCTGCTGGCGGGCGTGCCCGGCCCGGGGCTGGACCAGGGTAACCCCAGTGCGCACCTGCTTGCCGTCCACGCTGGCATTCAAGGTGCTGTGGCCGACCCGCACCCCGGGAACATCGGTGATCGCATTGAACGGGCCTGGCGTCCCCAGGCCCAGGCGGATGCCCAATTGACGTGCTCGCATAACCACTCCTTACAGTTTCTGAAACGCCGGGCTGTACCGGCCGTTGGTGCCATAGAGGATCACCGACAGCGCCAGCAGCCCGATGATGACCATGATGTCCCGCAGGGACGCTTCGAGGAACAGATTGACCAGCAGGTAACCCGCGCCGAGCACCGCCAGCAAGGCCGGCAGCGGCCACAGCGGCATGCGGTAGGGATGCTCGCGGTCGCGCAGCAGTACCCGGCTCATCAGCGCGCTGAGGGCGACGATCAGGTACACCAGCATGATCAGCAGCACGCTGAAGGACGTCAGGTCCGCCAGGTTCGAGCTGAAGCTCAGCACCGCCGAGGGAATGGCCAGGAACAGGGTCGCCAGCCAGGGTGAATCCCAGCGCGGGTGAATGCGGGTGAACAGGCGATTGACAGTGGGCGTCCACAGTGCATCGCGGCCACTGCTGAACACCACCCGACCGATCTGGATGACGATGGCGACAATGGCATTGAACACCGAAAGGAAAATCCCGCCGCTGACCACCCGGGCCAGGGTCTCGTTGCCATGGCTGGTGAGCAGGTAACCGATGGGGTCGGGGCTGGCGAGCATCGCGCTCAAGGACGGCGCGCCGATCAGCAGCGCGGTGAGCGGCACCAGTTCGATGATCACCACCAGCACCAGGGACCACAGCACCGCCTTGTGCACCCCGCGGCCCTTGCATTTCATGTCTTCGGCCAGCAGCACCGCCGGGCCGTAGCCGTTGTAGGAAAACAGGCCGATGCCCACCGCGCCGATCACCAGTGCCCAGGGCGCCAGTTGCAAGGCGCCGTGATCGACGATCTGCGGTTGCAGCAGAATGCTCACCGGCTGCGAGGCATTGCCGAAGCCGAGCCAGACGATCACCAGCAAGGCCGCCACTTCCAGCAGCAGGCACGTGCCGGTGATCCAGGCATTGAGCTTTATATTGAGGATGCCCAGCAGGTAACTGCAGACCACGATCACCAGGGCCACGGTCTGGGAATCGAAGTTCGTGCCCAGGGCGTTGTTCAGGTAGGTGGCGGCACCAGTGGCCAGCACCGGCGGAATGAACAGCAGCATCACCAGCACCGTGAGGAAGGTGGCATAGCCGGCCATGCCGCCGAACACTCGCTTGGCGTATACATACTCGCCGCCGGCGCTGTTGTGGGCGCGGCCCAGCTCGGCGTAGCAAAAGGCGAACATCAGGGCCAGCAACCCGGCCATGACGAAGGCCAGGAACACCCCGCTACCGGCCTGATGGATGGCGAAGGGGGCGATCACGAACACTGAACTGGCGGGGGTCACACCGGACACGGTGATGGCCACCACATCGAACACACTCAAGGTAGGTTTCAGCGCACCGTCGGGCGCAGAGGGAGAGCTCATATCGTTATCCTCGTGTTTATTGTTGGTCTGAGGCAGAAACGAAATTCATCGGGCGGGTGCGTTCTGGGGCGCACTTGCTGGGAGCTACTTTAGGCAGATGCAGACCATCACCCAATTCCCCTATTGGAGTACTCCCCTTGACGACGGCGGTTAAATCGACGAAACCGGGCCACGACATTTCAGCGGATCAACGGAGCAACGCCTTTGAGTAACCTGTTCAGGGAAGTGGGCCTGCATGCCGGCCTGGGCCGCACCCTCACATTGATCGGCAATCCACGCTTCTGGAAACAGCTGATCCTGCTGCTGCACCAGGCTACGCCGTTCGACAACGCCCTGGCGATCTTCTACCCGCTGGACGGCCCGCCCCGGGCCCTGGAGGAATATGACGCCGAACCCAGCAGCAAGCCGGCGTCCATGCTCACCTACCTCAACGGCCTGTACCTGCTGGACCCCTTCTTCCAGGCCTGTCGCGAAGGCTACCCCAGCGGCCTGTACCGCCTGGAAGAAGTGGCCCCGGACCATTTTCGCCAGAGCGAATACTTTCTCAGCTACTTTCACGACAACGTCCTGGAAGACGAAGTGCAGTTGATTCTGCAACTGCCCGAGGCTGGCACCCTGTCGCTTTCCCTAGGCAGCCAGCGCGTCTTCAGCCACGACGAGATCGGCCTGCTCACCACCTTTTCAGCCTGGGTACTGCCGCTGATGGAGCAGCACTGGCAACACAGCCAGGCCCGCCCCCAAGGCCCTGCGCCCCAGGAAATGGCCAGCCAGATCCGCGACGCCCTGAGCCATTTCGGCAGCGCCGTACTTTCGGAGCGGGAGCTGGAGATAGCCCGCCTGATCCTTCGGGGATTTTCTTCAAAGGCCATGGCGGAACGGCTGAAGATCTCGCCGGACACCATCAAGGTCCACCGCCGCCACCTCTACGCCAAGCTGGATATCTCCAGCCAGCCGGAGCTGTTCTCGCTGTTTATCCAATCCCTGGGGCACGACCTGGAAAATCCGTGATTGCCGGTCTGCCAGCGGCCATCTGCCGCCCGTCATCTGCTATCCGCTATCTGCTATCTGCTATCTGCTATCTGCTATCTGCTATCTGCTATCTGCTATCTGCTATCTGCTATCGGTAGGAGCTGGCTTGCCAGCGAAGGCGCCCTCAAGTTCGACGCATGCCTTACGGTCCTTTTCGTCGGCAAGCCGGCTCCTACAGACGAAGGCGCACTCAAGAGCGACGCATGCCTTACGGCCTTCTTCGCCGGCAAGCCGGCTCCTACAGACGAAGGCGCACTCAAGAGCGGCGCATGCCTTGCGGCCTTATTCGCCGGCAAGCCGGCTCCTACAGACGAAGGCGCACTCAAGAGCGGCGCATGCCTTACGGCCTTATTCGCCGGCAAGCCGGCTCCTACAGGCGAAGGCGCAATCAAGAGCGACGCATGCCTTACGGCCTTATTCG
>NZ_JBXAJB010000001.1:984674-1037277 GCF_058796855.1 Pseudomonas sp. GW823-FHT03E05 | reverse complement strand
TCGCCGGCAAGCCGGCTCCTACAGGCGAAGGCGCAATCAAGAGCGACGCATGCCTTGCGGTGCGGCCGCCGGCAACGACGGCGGCCGCAAGGGCCATGCCGTCAGGCGTTCAGGGACCGGGCGCGGAAATCCCGGGGCGATTGTTCGAAATGCTTCTTGAAGGTGCGGCTGAAATGCGCCGAATCGGTGAAGCCCCATTTGAAGGCAATGTCGGTGATGGATTCGTTGCGCAGGTGCGGATTGCTCAGGTCCGCGGCGCTGCGCTTGAGCCGCGAGCGCTGGATGAAGCGGCAAACGCTGTCCCCCTGCTCCTCGAACAGCCGGTACAGCTGGCGCACCGAGATATTCAGCTGGCCGGCCAGTGATACCGGAGTCAGGCCCGGCTCATTGAGGGACTGGCTGATCAACTGCCGCGCCTGATCACGCAGGCATCCGCCATGCAGGCCCTCGTCAAAGCCATCCAGGCTGTTGACGGTCTGGCGCAAGGTCGGACCGAGCAGGGCAATCAGGGCTTCCTGCAAGGCCTGCCCTTCCTGCTGGGCCGCACAACCCTGCAATTCGCCGGCGCAGATCTGCTCCACCAGCAAACGCATCAGGCGCCCGCTGGCGCAATTTTGCGACAGCTTGCCGAACTTGCGCTGCTGGGCCGGCAGGTGGCGGTAGACCTCCTCCCGGCACAGATGGAACGAAGCATGCTCGATCAGGCCATGGGGCACGATCTCGCAGGCTCCGGCGGAGTCCAGCAGCGCCATGTCCCCCGGGGCCAGTTCGACACTTTCGCCGCCCTGGCTCAAGCGCGCATGGCCGCTGCGCTGGATGATGAGGAAGCAATGGCGATCGTCCTCATGATCGACCTTGGTGCTCTGGCGGGAGATCAGCCCGGCGTTGGTGCGGATCTGCGCCACCTCCAGCCCGGCGTAATCCTGCATGCCCACTTCACCAATGAACAAGGCGGGATTGCGCGCCGGACGGGCATCGAATCGACCGCAGACGCCCTGCAGGGCGCCCACCCAGGAACTGAAACTATGCGAAGCAAGCACTGTGCACCTCCAGAAGCCGGTTCCAACCGCCTTTGTTGTTATGGCGATATCATTAACATGTTATCTATTTGCCAGGCAAGGCGCCTGACAGCATGGATAGTCTGTTATGGCTTAAGCAGGCTGTATGCCAGCGCTTACGGTTATGTCCCTCAGAAATCTCGCAGTAGCTTGTACAACTCAGTGAAGCTGCCCAGTAGCGCCGCCCGCTGTTCAGCGCTCAAGCGGATATAGCGGCGGAACCCGGGCAGGCGGTTGACCACTTCGCTGGCGCCGAAATGCTCCAGGTGCACCTGCCAGCCCTGGGCATCGCGCCGCAATTCCAGGTGTTTGAAATCCAGGGGCAACAGGTGCTCCAGCAAGCGCTGGTCACTGCACAGGCGCTGTAGCAGCGGCGCCCATTCAGCGTCCTCCCCCGTGAGCAGCCGAGCCGCGACCCCCTGACGGCGGATCGCGCCAGTGTGACGCAGACGGATCCGCGCCTGCCGGGCCGTGTCGCAGGGCACCGGCAGGCGCCACTCACAGGCCACGATATGCATCAGGAACTGCGCCTGGGCGCGCTCTTGCACCTCGAACCTCAAACCGTTTTGCGGGCAATGAAAACCGCCCTGCACCTGGCTCCGTGGAGTGAAATCAAGCCCCGCCAGATCCCGACGCAACTGCCCCAGGGTCAGCCCCGGGCGATAGCCCGATGGCGCGCGGTTCCACAGTTCAAAGAGGTTTTGCCGCCAGCTTGAAAGATTCATCAGGCGCGCTCTCCCGTAGGTTATGGGCGGTATCCGGGTTCAGGCCCAGCGCCTGTTCCAGCACCTCCTCCACCGGCACCGGGCGAAACGGATTGACCTTCTGCACCAGCAGGGTCCAGACCAGCGCATAGATCGCGGTCAGGCCCAGCATGCTGCCGAAAGGCACATAGATGTCCCGCGGATTCATGCCCGGCGGCGTGATGAACCACATGCCCAGCAGGATGCCCACCGAAGACAGGATCTGCGGCAGCGGAAACCACGGCGACTTGTAGGCCCGGGGCAGGTCCGGCCGGCGAATGCGCAGCATCACCACTGACAGGGTGACCAGCAGATAGGCAGTGCTCCAGGCACAGACCGCCGCCAGCACCAGGTGCATGATGCTGTCGGTGCTGCCCCCCAGCCACCAGGCATGCAGGCAGGGAATCAGCACGGCTACGGCAATGCACAGCAACGGCGTCTTGAAGCGCGGGTGCAGGTAAGTGAAGACCTTCGGCAACGCCCCATCCAGAGCCATGCCGTAAAGGATCCGCGGCAAGCCGGCCATCAGCGTGTTGATGGTGGCGGCGCCGGCGAACAGCAGGCCGATGCCCAGCCAGATACGGCCGAAGGGCCCCATGATCTGCTCGGCAAAATGCGGAATGGCCATGGGCGTATCCAGCAGGTGCACGCTGCCATCCTCGCTCAGGGCGATGTTTTCCACCTGGCGCTTCATCGCCGCGCCATAGATGAACATGCACACCGCTACCCCCACCAGCCCCAGGGCCATGGCCCGGGGAATGGTCCGGGCGGCCTTGCGCACATCCGGCGTCAGGGGCGTGACGAATTCACAGCCGACGAACATGAACATGGCCATGCCCACCAGGGACAGGATGGTCGGCAGGTCGGTACCCACCATCGAGGCGCCGAACCAGCCATCGAGCTGCACCGCCGGGGCCTTGAGCACCCCGAGCACGCCAAAGATGATCAGGGTGGTCCACATGCCGAAGGTCAGGATCACCTCGGCACGGCTGAAGGCGGTGATGCCCACGGCGTTCAGCGCACCGAAGAACAGCACCAGCCCCACCCCCACCAGCCAGGCGCTGCCGCTCTGCTCCAGCAGGGTGTTGAGGGACTCGAAGTTAACCAGGGCCATGACTCCACTGAGAATGGTCTCCGCGGTACCGGCGAACACGTGCACGATCAGGTAGGCGGACAAGGTCCCGGTGATGGCGAAAAAACGCCCCAGGCCACAGGCCAGGTAGTCATAGACCGAACCGTTGGTGGGCAGCAGGCAGGCCGCTTCGGCGAAGGTGGTGGATTGCGCCAGCATCATCACCAGGGCGATCACCATCGCCATGGCAAAGGCGCCGCCGCCGATACCAAAGCCCGTGGTGGCCGTGAGGATCACCGGGCTGGCCATGATCAAGCCCACGGCACTGGCCAGGGCCGTGGGAAAGCCGACTACACCTTGATCCAGGTGGCGACTGAGTCTGTCGTTGAGCGACATGGTGGTAAACCTCGAAAGCATGGGTTGATGATTGTTGTTCTAGGCATTTCAAGGGCACGCCTGATGGCGGAGTGCTTGGCTGTCTGACGCAGCTGTCTTCATGTTCACACCCTGTAGGAGCTGGCTCGCCACGAAGGCGTCGGCAAGATCACCGCCCAATCCGGGGGCCTCTTCGTCGGCCAGCCGGCTCCTACAGTAAACCGGTTGGCCCTGCCCCCGCAGGGGCCGGCTGGCCGGCGAAGGCGTTCGGCTCAATAAGCGATGCACACCGACTTGTTCTCGGTGTAGGCCTCGATGGCCGCATGGCCCATCTCGCGACCGATGCCCGACTGCTTGTAGCCACCGAAGGGCATCGACGGGTCCAGCATGTTGTGGGTGTTGACCCAGACAGTGCCGGCCTTGATCTGCGGAATCAGCTGCATGACCCGCCCCAGGTCGTTGGACCAGATGCTCGCCCCCAGCCCGTACTGGTTGTCATTGGCCAGGCCCACCACTTCGTCCAGGGTGTCGAACGGCGTGGCCACCACCACCGGGCCGAAGATCTCCTCGCGCACCAGTTGCTGGTCGGCGTGCACATCGGCCACCACCGTCGGGCGCACATAGAAGCCCCGCTCGCCATGGGCGACACCGCCACAGAGCAGCCGGGCGCCCTCTTCGACTCCGCGCTGGACCATCTGTAGCACGCGTTTTTGCTGCTTGGCGGAAATCAGCGGATTGATCTGTGCCTGCTCGTCCAGCCCCGGCCCGATGCTCAGGGACCCGGCAATGGCCACCAGGCGCTCCAGCACCTCGTTATAGATGCGGCGCTGGATGTACAGCCGCGAACCCGCCGTGCACACCTGCCCCTGGTTGAAGAAGATCGCCCCGGCGGCGCCGGCGGCGGCGGTCTGCGGGTCGCAGTCGTCAAGCACGATCACCGGCGATTTGCCACCCAGCTCCAGGGAAAAACGGGTCATGTTGTCCACCGCGGCATGGCCGATCAGCTTGCCCACCTGGGTCGAGCCGGTGAACGCCAGCTTATCGATTCCCGAATGGGCGGCCAGGGCCGCGCCGGCCTGGGCGCCACTGCCGGTGACCACGTTGACCACCCCGGGGGCGATCCCCGCTTCCAGGCACAACTGGCCCAGGCGCAACGCGGTCAGCGGGGTTTCGTCCGCCGGCTTGAGCACCACGGTGCAGCCACAGGCCAGGGCCGGAACGATTTTCCAGATGGCCATCAGCAGCGGGAAGTTCCACGGCACTATGGCCCCCACCACGCCCACCGGCTCCGGCACGGTGTAGGCCCGGTACTGCGCCCCGGGCACTGCGGCGATGGAAACATCCAGGCTCTTGCCCTCGATCTTGGTGGCCCAGCCAGCCATGTAGCGGGTGAACTCTGCGGCCGCTCCCACCTCCAGGGCCCGGGCCAGGTGGATCGACTGGCCGTTGTTGAGGGTTTCCAACTGCGCCAGTTCCTCGCCATTGGCTTCCAGCAGGTCCGCCAGCTTCAGCAGCAGGCGCTCGCGGTCGGCGGGGCGCTGCGCCTTCCAGCTACCCTCGAAGGCCCGACGTGCGGCGCTCACCGCCAGGTCGATATCGGCCTGGGCAGCTGCCGCGACCTCGGCCAATTGTTCGCCACTGGCGGGGTTGTACACCGCCATCCGCGCACCGCTGAGGGCCGGCTGGCTGTGACCGTCGATCAGCAGGCCATGCTGACTGTCTATGAATGCAGCGACACGTGGGTCGATGGCAACGCTCATCTTGAATCCTCGCAGGTAGACCTAGTTCGAGATGGACTTTGAGCGCAAAGACGCACGCCGTCTTGACCCTGGCTGCCGCGAAACTTGGCCCTGGCTGCCAGCCCCGCCAGGGCCTTCGCTGGCAAGCCAGCCCCCGCAGGTGCGCGCCATTGGCCGGCGAACAGGCGCGCAAACCCGCCACTGGCAGCCTGGGTCAAGTGCCCTGGCACACAGAGGCAAGCCAGGGGCGCATAAATGACGCACTAATATCTCCACGCTGTCCGTGCGTTATCAGGAGACTCAACGTGAGCGAACCAAGCCGTTTCTGGCACCCCATGCTGCACCCCAACGAAATGAAGCAACGCGAGCCGATCCGCATCGTCCGTGGCGACGGCTGCTATGTGTATGACGACAAGGGCCACCAGCTGGTGGATGGCGTTGCCGGGTTGTGGAACGTCAACGTCGGCCACAACCGCAAGGAAGTGAAGGCGGCGATCACCGCGCAACTTGATGAACTGGAATACTTCCAGCTGTTCGACGGAGTCAGCCATCCCCGGGCCGAAGAACTGTCGCGGGTGGTGATGAACCTGCTGGAACCCGAGGACATGCGCCGGGTGGCCTTCAGCTCCGGCGGCTCGGACGCCATCGAAAGCGCTTTGAAGCTGGCCCGCCAGTACTGGAAGCTCGAAGGCCAGGCCGACCGCACCAAGTTCATTTCCCTGCGCCAGGGCTACCACGGCACCCACTTCGGCGGCGCCTCGGTCAACGGCAACACGGTGTTCCGCCGCAACTACGAGCCGCTGCTGCCGGGCTGCTACCACATCGATACCCCCTGGCTGTACCGCAACCCCTACAGCCAGGACCCGGAAGAGCTGGGCAAGATCTGCGCCGACCTGCTGGAGCGGGAAATCCAGTTCCAGAGCCCGGACACCGTCGCCGCCTTCATTGCCGAGCCGATCCAGGGCGCTGGCGGCGTGATAGTGCCACCGGCCAACTACTGGCCGCTGATCCGCGAAGTCTGCGACAAGTACGGCGTATTGCTGATCGCCGACGAAGTGGTCACCGGCTTCGGTCGCAGCGGCTCGATGTTCGGCAGCCGCCTGTGGGGCGTCAAGCCCGACATCATGTGCCTGGCCAAGGGCATCACCTCGGGCTACATCCCCCTGGGTGCCACGGTGGTCAACCGGCGCATCGAGGAAGCCTTCGAGAAGAACGCCAACTTCACCGGGGCCATCATGCATGGCTACACCTACTCCGGGCACCCGGTAGCCTGCGCCGCCGCCCTGGCGTGCCTGGACATCGTGGTCAAGGAGGACCTGCCGGCCAACGCCGCGAAAATGGGCGACTACATGCTCGACAAGCTGCAGCCCTTCGTCGAGCGCTTCGACACCGTCGGCGAAGTGCGCGGCAAGGGCCTGATGCTGGCCCTGGACCTGGTGGCGGACAAGACCACCCGCGAACCCATCGACCCCATGAGCGGCTACGCCAATCAGGTGGCACAGATCGCCCGGGACAACGGGGTCATGGTGCGCCCGGTGGGCACCAAGATCATTCTCTCGCCGCCCCTGGTGATCCAGCAGGCACAGGCCGATGCCATAGTCGACGCCCTGGCCGAAGGCTTGAGCAAGGCCCGCCGCTAACCCCGGCAGCAGGCTGCGATCGAGGCAATCACGATCGCAGCCTGCGGCGCTGGAGGCTTGCCAGGCACGCCCAGCAGGGTTTCACTGTGGCAGTCCGGGTTCCGGACAGGATCAATCCACGTCCTTGCGCCCCTTTCACCGAGCCACTGCCCCAGGTGCAGCCAGGAGCCATCCGATGAACGCACCCGCCTCCCTGCCCGGCCCCCATGAACTGGGCCACCGCTGCATCGCCGCTTTCACCCGGGTAGTACCCGCCAGCCTCTGCGCCTTCTACCGCATCGATGCCCAACTGCAGGCTCGGGATTTTTCGCTGTACCGCATGCCGGAGCAGATGCACCAGGCCTACCTGCAGCACTTTCGCCACTACGACCCCCTGCAACCCCGTCACTGCGCCGCGGCGGGGCGCCCGGTGCTGTCTCTGCACATGGGCATGGCCCACCAGGGCCATCACGAGAGCGAGGTTTATCAGGGGTTCCTGCAGCGCCATGGGGTACTGGATGTGGTGGAAATCCTGGCCCGCGATGGCGAACGGCCGGTCGCCGGCCTGTCGCTGCTGCGCGACGCCGGGCTGGGGCACTTCAGCGTGGAGGAACTGGGCACCCTGCATGCCTTGCAGGGCCTGCTGGAGATTGCCGCCCTGGCGCCCTGGTCCCAGGTCGATGAGCGCCTGTCGGGCCTGACACCCCGGGAGCGGGAAATCGCCTGGCTGCTGCGCGACGGCGCAGACAACAAGACCATCGCCCGGCGCCTGGACCTGGGCCTGCCCACGGTCAAGACCCACTTGATCAACCTGTTCCGCAAGGTCGGCGCCAGTAACCGTACGGAGCTGGTCAGGGCGCTGTTCCTGTAAAGCCCGGGCACTTCAACCATAAGGTTGATGGGCAACCCGGGGCTGGCGGCCGAACATGCAGCTCTCCTTGCTGACAAGAGCCTTGCCATGAACCCGCAACCTGAATGGATCACCGTCGGAGCCCTCGCCGACGGCTTTGCCGAAGACAATCACATCCTCCCGGCGGTCGACGACCTGGCCGGTCGCCGCCTGACCCTGCACTTCGACAACCACTGGCAGATCGAACACCATTTCGCCGCCCACACCCTGCGCTGGAACAACGTCGGGGAAGCGGCCGGCGCCGAGTTGCCCTATCGCGCAACCTGCCTGCGCCCCGGCATCTACCTGGTGGACTTCCTCAAGCACGAACAGGGGCAGATCCACTCGGTGAGCCTGGTCCTGGACCTTGAGCAGCAATGCTTCAGCGCCGTCATCGGGCAGATGCCCAGCCAGGCCGAATCCAGCGTCGACCTGTTCAGCCGGGCCCTGGCCGGTGGCGAGCTGACCTCGGTCAAGGTCCAGTTTCTCCACGGCGCCATCGACACGCCGGTCACCGCCGGCACGCCACGCCATGAACCCACCGATGAACTGGTGGGCCTGCGCAACCGGTACATCTACAGCGCCAGCGAGGCCTACGAGCACATCTACCTGAATGCCAACTTCTACAGCTGGCAATGCCTGCGGGGCGTCGAACAGGGGCTGGCGGATACCGACCGCTGCCACTACTACAAGATCGCCGAGCAGCTGTACCTGTTCGTCTGGCGAGAAAAGATCGTCCCGACCCTGGGCCTGGTGCTGATCGACCTCAAGGCCGGTCGCAGCGACGGCAAGATCTTCGGCTACCAGGGTGCCGACTTCAGCAGCGCCGCCAACTTTCCGGTGGGAGCCCTGGCAGAGGTGCTCAACCGTACCCGGCACCGCTGATACCCGCCCCCTGGCTCCAGGCTGCCGGCCCAGGCCGGCACCTGGGCCAGCCAGCCCTCTTCCTCACAGGACACTGCCATGACTCTGGGCCTCGATCTGCAACGCGTCGCCAGTTGCTACCAGACCGAACTGCAACTGTTTGCCGAGAAACACCCGCGCTCCGGCGCTTTCTACCAGGAAAACCTCCAGCATTGGCTGTACGGCGCGCCCTTGCACTGGATGCAGCAATGGCCCGGCTCCTACCCGATCATGGTGGCCGACGCCCAGGGCGCGACCCTCACCGATTGCGACGGTCATCACTACGTGGACTTTGCCCTGGGTGACACCGGAGCGATGTTCGGCCACGCCCAACCGGCGGTCGCCGCTGCCATCGCCGAACAGGCACTGCATGGTTCGACCCTGATGCTGCCCACGGCCGACAGCCTGTGGGTCGGCAAGGAACTGACCCGGCGCTTTGGCCTGCCCTACTGGCAGGTCACCACCTCGGCCACCGACGCCAACCGTTTTGTCCTGCGCCTGTGCCGGATGATCACCGGGCGGCAGAAAGTCCTGGTGTTCAACTGCAACTACCACGGCAGCGTCGACGAGTCCCAGGTGGAGTTCGACGCCCAGGGCCAGATGATCCCGCGGGACGGCGTGCACGCCAACGGCCTGCAGCACCAGGCCACCACGCGGCTGGTGGAGTTCAACGACCTGCCGGCCCTGGAAGCGGCCCTGGCCCATGGCGACGTGGCCGCGGTACTCACCGAACCCTTCATGACCAACGTCGGCATGGTGCCGCCAGCCCCGGGCTTTCATGATGGCCTGCGGGAGCTGACCCGGCGCTACGAGGTGCCGCTGATCATCGACGAGACCCATACCCTGTCCTGCGGCCCCGGCGGCTATTGCGGCGAGCACGGGTTGCAGCCGGATTTCTTCGTTCTCGGCAAATCCATCGCCGGTGGCATTCCCACGGCGGTCTGGGGCGCCAGCCAGGCCATGGCCGAACGGATCTGGCAGGTGCTGCCGCATTTCCAGCCGGGCCAGGCGATCAACCATTTCGGCTTCGGCGGCACTCTGGCCGGCAACGCCCTGCAGATGGCGGCCATGCGCGCCACCTTCAGCGAAGTGATGAACGAGGCCAGCTACGCCCATATGTTCCATCTCGCCGAGCGCCTGCGGGCCGGGGTCGAAGCCATCATCCACAAGCACCGCCTGCCCTGGCACGTGACCCGCATCGGCGCCCGGGTCGAATACCTGTTCATGCAGCAGCCTCCGCGCAACGGCGGTGAGGCCCATCATGCCCGCCATGGGCTGATCGAAGCCTATCTGCACCTGTACCTGCTCAATCGCGGGGTGTTGCTGACGCCGTTCCACAACATGGCGCTGCTGTGCCCGACCGCCAGCGAGGCGCAGGTCGACCTGCACAACCGCCTGCTGGACCAGTGCCTGGCCCAGGTTCTGCCAGGAGCCGGCTCATGAGCCAGGATCTGCGTGGGCGCATCGCCCTGGTCACCGGTTCCGGCCAGGGCATCGGCCGGGCCATCGCCCAACTGTTCGCCGCCCAGGGGGCCAGGGTCATGCTGGCGACCCGCAGCGCGGCATCAGGCGATGAAACCCTGCGGCTGATTCGCCAAGCCGGCGGCACCGCCGAACTGCTGCCTGTGGACCTGGGCACCCGCAATGCCGCCGAACAGGCAGTGGCGGCAACCCTGGAGGCCTTCGGCGGCCTCGACCTGCTGCTGCACAATGCCGCGATCTTTCCGATGCAGAAGCTGGCCGAACTGGAGGATGAAACCTTGGACAGCACCCTGGCGGTGAACCTGAAAAGCTGCTTCTGGCTGACCCGGGCCGCCTTGCCGGCGTTGCGCCGATCCCAGCAGCCGAGGATCGTCATTACCTCCTCGGTCACCGGCCCGCGCACGGTGATTCCCGGGCTCGCCCACTACGCGGCCTCCAAGGCCGGGGTCAATGGTTTCATCCGCGCTGCCGCGCTGGAGCTGGCGGAATATGCAATCACGGTCAACGGCGTGGAGCCCGGGCTGATTGCCACCCAGGCCATGGACAATCTCGGCGACGCTTCGACCCTGGCTTCGAGCATTCCCCTGAAGCGCCTGGGCAGTGCCGAGGATATTGCCTGGGCCATGCTGTTCCTGGCGTCACGGCAAGCGGGCTATATCACCGGCCAGACCCTGGTGGTGGATGGCGGCGCCCTACTCCCGGAAAACACCCAGCTATAGAAACTGCCGCCCCCCACACCGGCACCTAAGAGGCGGACCGGCTGGCGCCCTCCATGGAGAACGACGGGCGTAGGAGCTGGCCTGCCAGCGAAGGCGACCCCGAGCGCAACACAGGGCTTGAGGCCCTCTTCGTCGGCAAGCCGGCTCCTACGAAGGGTCAAGTCAGCTGCCGCTGCGGATCTTGTTCCACAGGCGGGTGCGGATGCGGTCGATGTCCAGCGGCATGGCCTCCAGGGCAAACAGCTTGTCCATCATTTCCGGGCTCGGATAGACCTTGGTGTCGTTCTTGATGGCCGGGTCGATCAGGCTGTCGGCCTGCAGGTTGCCATTGGCGTAGTGCACGTAGTTGCTCACGCCGGCCATCACTTCGGGGCGCAGCAGGTAGTTCATGAAGGCATAGCCGGCCTGCTCATCCGGGGCATCCACTGGCATGGCCACCATGTCGAACCAGATCGGCGAGCCTTCCTTGGGAATCGAGTAGCCGATCTCCACCCCGTTCTTCGCCTCCCTGGCACGGCTTTCCGCTTGCAGGATGTCGCCGGAGAATCCCACCGCCACGCAGATATTGCCGTTGGCCAGGTCGCTGGTGTACTTCGACGAGTGGAAGTAGCTGACATAAGGCCGGACCTTCATCAACAACGCCTCGGCCTGCTTGTAGTCAGCCGGGTTCTTGCTGTGGTGCGCCAGCCCGAGGTAATTGAGAGCGGTAGGGATCAGTTCCGGGCCGTTGTCGAGGATCGCCACCCCGCACTTCTGCAGCTTCTGCATGTACTCGGGCTTGAAGATCAGGTCCCAGGAATCCAGTGGGGCATCGTTGCCCAGCACTTCCTTGATCTTGGCCACGTTGTAGCCAATGCCGGTGCTGCCCCAGAGGTAGGGGAAGCCGTGCTGGTTGCCCGGGTCGTTGACCTCCAGGGCCTTGAGCAGCACCGGGTTGAGGTTCTTCCAGTTGGGCAGCTGGCTCTTGTCGAGCTTCTTCAGTGCCCCGCCCTGAATCTGCCGGGCCATGAAGTGGTTGGAAGGAAACACCACGTCATACCCGGATTTTCCGGTCATCAACTTGCCGTCCAGGGTCTCGTTGCTGTCATAGACGTCGTAGGTGAAACCAATCCCGGTTTCCTTCTGGAAGGCCTTGGTGGTGTCCGGGGCGATGTAGTCCGACCAGTTGTAGATCTTCACCGTATCGGCCTGGGCCAGGGACGTGGCCAGGAACAACGGGCTGAGCAATAGCAACGCGCAAGTCTTGCGGATCATGAGTCGATACCTGTGGCTGGTTTTGTTGTTGGCAGGCAATCAAGGGATCAGAAAATCAAGACGTAGGTCTTGCGCACCGTTTCCTGGATATCCCAGATCCCGGTGCTGTTGGCCGGCAACATCAGTGCATCGCCGGCTTCTATGTGCAGGGTTTCGCCGTTGTCCGGGGTGAAGGTGCAACGGCCCTGGATGAAGTGGCAGAACTCCTGGGCGACGATCTGCCGCCGCCAGCGCCCCGGGGTGCATTCCCAGATGCCGGTCTCGACCCCGTCGTTGCGTTCGACGGCGGTCACCGAGGTCACGGCCACCGGAGTGCCCAGGGGCACCGCCACTGGTGCCGATTCGGCCAGGGTGGCGGTGGCGGTTTGCTTGAATTGGGTGATGCTCATGGTTCTACCTTTCGACGGAAAATCCGAACGGACAGCGTTCGGTACATAGAGGCCGGCTCAGTGCATGAAACCTTCCATGAAGCCGGCGATCCGGCTGGCCATCCTGCGCCGCCATGGAGCCGAGGCCGGGTTGGCCAGGGTCTGGTCCTCGTGCACGAAGCTGCGAATGATCGCGTTGTAGCCCAGCCAGCGGCACGGCTCCGGCTCCCAGGCCCGCAGGGCCTCCAGGCCGCACTCGGGCATGACCCAGGGCTGGTGTACCAGAGGGCTGTCGCGTTCCAGGATCAGGTCCGCCAGGGTCCGGCCGCCGAGGTTGCTGGCGCCCACGCCCTCGCCGCCATAGCCGCCGGACAGGGCGATGCCCTTGCGCCGGTCGCAGAGCATGTGCGGCTTGAAGTGCCGGGACATGCCCAGGTTGCCGCCCCAGGAATGGCTGATGCGCACGTTCTTGAGTTGCGGGAACAGCTCGCCGAACAGGTAGCGGCGCAGTTCCACTTCGTCACGGGTCAGGTCGAAGTCATGGCGCAGCTTGCTGGCGAACTGATAGCCGCCCCGGGCACCGAACACCAGCCGGTTGTCCATGGAGCGCTGGCCATAAGTCACCTGTCGGCTGCTTTCGCTGAAGGCCTGGCCCTGGCTCAGGCCGATCTCTTCCCAGACGGACTCCGCCAGCGGCTCGGTGGCCACCAGCAGGCTTTGCACCGGCAACTGGTAGCGGCCCAGGGGCGGCAAGGTGACCGAATAGCCTTCCACTGCCGGCACTATCCAGCGGCTGCGCACCGAAGCCTGGGCCGTCTGCAGGCTGCCGGACTGCCAATGGGTCACCGGGCTGTTTTCATAGAGGGTCACCCCCAGGCGCTCAACCGCCCGGGCCAGGCCGCGCACCAGCTTGGCAGGCTGGATGGTGGCGCAATGCGGGGCAAAGATACCGCCATAGGGCTTGGCCAGGCGGATCTGCTGGGCCAGTTGCTCGGGGTTGAGCCATCGGTAGTCGTCCTGGTTCAGGCCCTGGGCATAGAGCTTGTCCAGATAGTGGCGCAGGCTGGTTTCCTGCTCCGGGTAGCGGGCGGCGCAATACAGCACCCCGCCCTTGCGGTAATCGCAGTCGATGCCCTCACGTTCGATGACATTGGCCACTTCATCAGGGATGCCGTGCAACAGATCGAAGGAGGCCCGGCGCTGCTGCGGCGACAGAGCGGCCAGCAGCCGGTCTTCTCCCAGCAGGTTGCCCATCAGCCAGCCGCCATTGCGGCCCGAGGCACCAAAACCGGCGGTTTGCGCTTCGATCACCGCAATATTCAACTGCGGCGCCTGGCGCTTGAGGTAATAGGCGGTCCACAGCCCGGTATAGCCGGCGCCGATGATCGCCACGTCCAGGTCCAGGTCTTGCGCAAGCTGCGGCCGCGGCAATAGCGGCTCGTCGAGCTGGTCCATCCACAAACTGATACTGCGCCACGCTGGCATGCAAGCACTCCGCAACCCGAATTTCGAATGCGGCGATCCTAGTGCCTGGCCTCAGGGGCTGTCTTGCGCGCGTGCACGCAAAGAAATTTGCTTCGCGTAGGCCTTGGGCGACTGGCCGGTGTGCTGGCGAAAACAGCTGTAGAAGGCCGACAGCGAGTTGAACCCTGCGGCAAACGCCAGCTCGTCGATGCGCAGCGGCGGCGTGGCCTGGTCCAGCGCTGCCAGCAGATGCTGCAGGCGCGCCTGGTTGACGTAGCGGTAGAAGCTCTGCCCCAGCACCTGATTGAGCAGGTAGGAAATCTGGTTGCGGCTGTAACCGCATTCCCGGGACACCCGCTGCAGGTCCAGCTCGGGGTCCAGATACGGCTGCTGGCGCTGGAAATACTGCTGCAGGTCCTCGGCCATGAAACTCAACTGGCGCGGCGACAGCCCCAGCCGGCTGGCCGCCGGGCGCAGTCTGGCGGAGGACTTGCTCGGTGCCGGCTCCCGGACCAGTGAGGCGTACTCGTTGACCCGCCAGATCAGCCCGTCGCGCACGGTGATCGCTTCACTGGAGCGAAATGACACCAGGCCCTGGCCGCCGCGCAGGGTCACCTGGTACTGGATAAACGCGGTGTTGCCATCCAGGCGGATGCGATCGCTGTGCTCCAGGGCCTCGTCGGGAGCCCGGGGCATGCTGGCCCGCACGTATTCGCGCAGCTCCTCCAGGCCCAGGGTACGGTTCTGGAAAAAGTCGTTGTACTGGATGTCCGGGTGGTACAGCGCCATTACTCCATCCAGGTCCCGGTGCTTCCAGCACAGGTGGTAGCGCATCACGGTTTCACCGGTGGCCTGGGTGTGCAGCGGCCCGTCATCGGGGGCAGACATAGGTTTCTCGAACAGGAAAAGGCGCAGCTTGCCGAACTTCGCCAAGGGCTTCAACGACCGGCCGCCGGCCAGATACGGCAGCCGCCGGGGGGTGCCTGGGAGATGACATGACTTGCATCAATAATCCGTGAGTGAACCGCCGGACGGTGGGCAAAAAAACTGCGAACCGTCACAAGCCAATGCTATTTTTAAAACCTCAACCGATCGGGTCATTGACGATCCGGTCGTTCCTACCGCGAGCACAAGGAAGCGCTCAATGAATCAAGGTGGGCCACCGATGAACAGAGTCTGGGCCAGTAAAGTCACCTTTCCCAACGCCTGCCAGCTGATGCGCTGGCATTTTCATCCCATGGGTTTCGAAGCCAGCATGGATGCGCCCGGCAGCATGATCGCCCGGCTCTTCGATCGCGCCAGCGGCGAAACCATGATCGCCATCGCCGGCATTCCCTGTGCCACGGTGATGAGCGCTGCGGATGTCGAACGAATAATCGAGGCGGTGGAAGATGAACTGGAGGCCTTTTCCCCGTCCCTGGCACTCAAGGCCTGAAGCCCCGCTGCCTCACCCGAAGCCCGCCTCGCCAGCGGGCTTTTTTCATGTCGCCTGGCGCAAGTCCTGGAAGTACGGCTTGTCTCGCGGTACCCGGTCCGAAGCCTTGGGCGCATTGCCCGAGGGGCCTTCCTGGCGGTCCACATACCAGTAGCAATGCTTGGCGGCCCGGGTGATGCCCACATAGGCCAGCCGCAGGATCTCGTCCTTCTGTGCGCTGTCGTAGGGCTCGGCATCGCCGTCCTTGCCCAACCCGGCCATGCGATAGACCTGGTTCTTGTACGGCGAACTGCTCAGGTGCTGGCAGTCGCCCAGCAGGAATACCGCATCCGCCTGCAGTCCCTTGGCGCTGTGATAGGTCAGCTGTTTCAGGCGCCGCGACCCTGAAGGCAGACTAGAATCAACATTAACTATTTGTGAAATAACGTTTTCAATCAATAATTTATCGCTACTTTTTCGAAACAACATCAAGATCGAATCACCCTGCTCATAGTGCTCAGCCAGACTCTGGGCCAGGCCCTGGTCATCGCGATCGAGCACCTGCACCGGCCACAGCTCTGTAGCTTCGCCGCTGGCCTTGGCCTTCTTTCCGGCAATGGCCGGCGCCGCGCGGACAATATGCTCCGCGGCATCGATCACATGCTGATGGCTGCGGTAGTTCTCGCTGAGCATGACCCGGGTGGTGCCCGGGGACGGGAACTCCTTGTTGAACTCGATGAAGTACTTGGGCGAACTGCCCCGCCAGCCGTAGATCGACTGCCAGTCGTCACCAACGCAGAGCAGCGAGGAATGCTGGGCGGCGCGCCCGATGTGCAAGGCGGCGCCTCGGCTGCGGATCGCCGCAAGGCTGGCCCTGATCCAGGAAACGATCTGCGGCGAAACATCCTGGAACTCGTCGATCATCAGGTGTGACATCGGGCGCAGGCAGGCATCGCTGAGCAGCTTGAAGTTCTCCGGCGAGCGCTCGCTGAACAGGGCGAACATGCGGTTGTAGCTCATGATGGGCGGCGACTGATCCAGCAGATGGTCCTCCAGCGCTCGCCAGAACAGGCTCAGGGCCTCGAAGAAAAACCGGTCCGGATCGTCCTGGGCAAAACTCATGCCCGCGACGGCATCGCCCACTTCCAAGCCCAGGTTCTCGATAAAGCCTGCGGCGGCGACAAAGCAATCGAGCAGCGGCGCCGACGCCAGCTCACCCTTGACCTTGTAATCGAAACCCGGACCGCCATTGACCTGGGCCGAAAAGGCGCCGGCAGAACGCTTTGAAGCTTCGTAACTATCAAGCCAAATCAATGGCTTACGACAAAAAGCTTGAAACAGGGTGCGCTTTACAGCCCACTCCGCCCGCACCGTCAGCTTGGCCCCGGGCCGGGTCAGCTGCGGGCTCTCGCGCGGGTCGAAACCCAGCACCACCCAGGCGTCCAGCTCCGCACAATAGCCATGGCTGTGAAAGGTCGCACCGTTGATTTCGAACCGCTGGCGCTGCGGCTCGATGCCCTTGATCGGCCAGGCGCCCGCGCGAAACCACAGGTCCTCCACGGTGTCGCAGAGCTCTTCATCGCGCTTGGCCGCCAGTTCGGTCACCGCCATGCGCTTTTGCACGTCCGGGTGATCGCGCTCCAGTTCCTTGAGCTGCAGGGCGTGGCGCACCAACGGCTGCAACGCCAGGCGAAAGCGCGGGTCATCGCGGTACAGTGCCTGGTAGCAGGCATTCAGGTGCCGGCGCTGGGCGTCGTTGATGCGCAGATCGAATGGGTTGCTGTCCACCTCGTCTTCGCCGCCCTGGAGCCGATCGCTGAGGTTCTCGAAGGCCTGCAGGCGCTCGAAGCCCGGCAGGCTGCGAACCATGGGCAGAATCCGCGAGTGGAAGGTCCGCACCAGCTCCCGGGCTTCCCTGGCGCCCAGTTGCCGCCCCCACAGGGCAAAGACTTGCGTGAGCTTGGTGATGAAGTCCTTGCGCGACTCCCGGGTGAAGGTCACCACGGTCATGGCGTCCAGTTCGAAGCCCAGATAGTGATGCAACAGCAGCAGGCGCAGCACCAGCGAGGTTGACTTGCCGGCGCCGGCCCCGGCGATCACCGCGGTGGCGGGTGTGTCGCTGAAAATCATCTTCCACTGCGCGGCGCTGGGTTGCGCCGCGGCGGGCAGCAGGCGGGCGACATCGGCCTTGAAGCGCTTTTTCAGCTCGGCGCTCAACGGCAGGCGCCAGTCATCGAACAGCCGGTCATCCACCCCGGGCGGGCGGTGCTCGGTGTTGCGGCTGTCGCGGATCAACAGCACCTGGCGGCCTTCCTCCAGCCCCTCGAGCCGGCCTTCCTGGTAGCCGTATTCCACGCCGGCAGTGTGGCCACTGCGAAAGCCATCGGCCTGACCATGCAGCCAGGAAGCCCGATGCTGGGCCCGCAGGCGGTTCAGGCCATGGCCGAAGAAGCGCGCCGCGAGGCGTTTCAACAAGGGCATCTGGGCCAGGGGCAAAAGCTCGGGGGGCAGATCGGGGGTGTGTTGCGACACGCGGACTCCAGGGTGTGAGGCTGAGCAGTAATCTTCGGCGGATTGTTCCACGGTATCCAGCCAATTGCTTGCAGGTCATTAACTTAAGCGATGAACCGAAGGTTTAACACCAACTTTGCGACAAAATAATCATCTAATTTTACGATTGGATTACGGCATTTTTTGCGCTTTTTATCGATCTATACCTAATGGAAGATGCTCGCCATCAACCAACGGTTATCGTTTTCTGGCCCGGGTACAACGTGCCATGACGAGCCCTTAATGAGGAGAAGATCATGCTTGAACTCAGACCTTTCAGCTCCCTGGGCGGCACGCACCACGGCTGGCTGGATGCCCACCACCATTTTTCCTTCGCCGAGTACCATGACCCCAAGCGCATGCACTGGGGCAACCTGCGGGTCTGGAACGATGATGTGATCGCCCCTGGCACCGGCTTCCCCCAGCACCCGCACCGGGACATGGAAATCATCACCTACGTTCGCGAAGGGGCCATCAGCCACCAGGACAACCTGGGCAACAAGGGCCGCACCGAAGCCGGTGATGTGCAGGTGATGAGCGCCGGCACCGGGATCGCCCACAGCGAGTACAACCTGGAAGCCACGCCAACCAAGATCTTCCAGATCTGGATCATCCCCAACCAGGCAGGCTCCGCGCCTTCCTGGGGTGCCAAGCCTTTTCCCAAGGGCCAGCGTGAAGGTTTCGTGACCCTGGCCAGTGGCAAGGATGGCGATGAGGAAAGCCTGCGGATTCGCGCCGATGCGCGGCTGGTGGCGGCCAACCTGAAGGCCGGGGAAACGGCCGAGTATCACCTGGACGACGGGCGCCGGGCTTACCTGGTTCCGGCGACCGGCGCGATTGAAGTCAACGGCTTGCGCGCCGAAGCTCGAGACGGCGTCGCGGTTGAGAATGAGCCGGTGCTGCGGGTGACGGCCCTGCAGGACAGCGAGATCGTGCTGGTGGATCTGGCGTGAAATACAGCGGCCAATAAAAAGGGGCGACCGTGATGGTCGCCCCTTTTTTTGCCTGACGGGCCCGGAGCGCCGCTCAGTTGCCGCTGATGGCGGTGTCCACCAGGGTCTGGGCTTCCTGCACCAGCTGCTTGAGGTGGTCGTCGCCGATGAAGCTTTCAGCGTAGATCTTGTAGATGTCTTCAGTACCCGACGGGCGTGCGGCGAACCAGCCGTTCTCCGTCATGACTTTCAGGCCGCCAATGGCCTGGTCGTTGCCCGGTGCATGGCTGAGGATCTGCTGGATCGGCTCGCCGGCCAGTTGGGTCGAAGTCACCTGCTGTGGCGACAGCTTGCTGAGCAGGGCCTTCTGCTGCGGGTTGGCCTTGGCATCGACGCGGACCGAGAACGGCTCACCCAGCTCGTCGCACAGGGCGCGGTAGGCCTGGCTCGGATCGCGACCGGTACGCGCGGTCATTTCCGCCGCCAGCAGGGACGGGATCAGGCCGTCCTTGTCGGTGCTCCAGACGCCACCGTCGCGGCGCAGGAAAGAGGCACCGGCGCTTTCTTCGCCGCCAAAGCCCAGTGAGCCGTCGAACAGGCCATCGGCAAACCACTTGAAGCCCACCGGCACTTCATACAGACGGCGGCCCAGGCGTGCAGCGACCCGGTCGATCAGGCCGCTGCTGACCACGGTCTTGCCCACCGCGGCATCAGCGCGCCATTGCGGGCGATTCTGGAACAGGTAATCGATGGACACCGCCAGGTAGTTGTTCGGCGCCAGCAGGCCGCCGCTCGGGGTGACGATGCCGTGGCGATCGTGATCGGGGTCGCAGGCGAAGGCCACGTCGAAGCGTTCCTTGAGGCCGATCAGGCCCTGCATGGCGTAGCTGGAGGACGGGTCCATGCGGATCTGCCCGTCCCAATCCACCGACATGAAGCGGAAAGTGGCGTCCACTTGCTTGTTAACCACCTCCAGGTCCAGGCGGTAGTGCTCGGCGATCGCCGACCAGTAGCGCACCCCTGCTCCGCCCAGCGGATCCACGCCCAGGCGCAGCTTGGCGTTGCGGATGGCGTCCAGGTCGATGACGTTGATCAGGTCGGCGACGTAGGTGTTGAGGTAATCGTGGCGATGGGTGGTGTCGGCCTTCAGCGCCTGTTCGTAACTGATGCGCTTGACCCCGGCCAGCTTGGCTGCCAGCAATTCATTGGCCTTGGCTTCGATCCACTTGGTGATGTGGGTGTCGGCCGGGCCGCCGTTGGTGGGGTTGTACTTGTAGCCGCCGCTTTGTGGCGGGTTATGGGACGGGGTGATGACGATGCCGTCCGCCAGGCCCGATGTACGCCCACGGTTGTAGCAGAGGATGGCGTGGGACACCGCTGGGGTCGGGGTGTACTCGTCGCCGGCAGCAATCATCACGGTCACGCCATTGGCCGCCAGCACTTCCAGGGCGCTGGCCCCGGCCGGGGTCGACAGGGCATGGGTGTCGATGCCGACAAACAGCGGGCCGTCGATGCCCTGGGATTCGCGGTACAGGCAAATGGCCTGGCTGATGGCCAGCACATGCCATTCGTTGAAACTCAGATCGAACGAGCTGCCACGGTGCCCGGAGGTGCCGAAGGCCACACGCTGGGTAGACACCGATGCATCAGGCTGACCGGTGTAATAAGCCGTAACCAGTCGCGGGATGTCGACCAACAATTCAGCCGGTGCCGGTTTGCCCGCAAAAGGACTGAGAGTCATGCAAAACCTCTGGAAAAGGATGGTTCGGAAATGGGCCGCAGTTTACTGGCAGTTTGACCGCAGCGCGATGGAATCTATCCCGGCGCCCCGGCCCTTTTATGCGGCAGCCGGCTTGCCGGTAAAAAGGATTCCCAGGGAGAAAACGAAAAAGCCGGCGCAAGGGCCGGCAAATCGAGGCAATAAAAAACGCCAGGCTTTGCCTGGCGTTGGGATCAGACCGGTTCGACCTGAAGCGCGACCCGTTCGCGGCATGGGCATTCATCCATGTAGCGGTGCGCCTCGACAAACTCGTTGAACGCGAATACCCGGGTCTTCAGGGGGAGCAGCACCCGGTCCGCGGTGAGCTGGTTGATGTCGCGCAACGCACGCTGCAGCGCGACCTGATCCTGGACAATTCCCAACTCCGGCTTGCCAGTGAAGTTGCCGATGCAATGGACGAAGAACTGGATGTTCTTCTGGAACGCCGCGCAGGCCGGGAACGGCGTCTGGTTGCCGCCTTGCAGGCCATAGAGCACCAGGCTGCCACGGGGCGCCAGGACATCGCCGAGCATGGACATCTGCGGGCCGCCCAGGCCGTCGAACACCACGTCGACACCGCGGTTGTCGGTGAGCTTGTTGATCTGCATCAGCAGGTCCTGTTCCTCGGTGACAATCACCTTCTCGGCACCCAGGGACAGCAGGTATTCACGCTCTTCAGCGGTCTTGGTGGCGGCAATCACCCGCACACCCAGGGCCTTGCCCAACTGGACAAAGGACGGCCCGGCGCAATGGCTGGCGTCCGTGACCAGGGCAAACTGCCCCGGCTTGACCCGCGCCAGGTCGGCGTAGGCGAAATAGGCGATCAGCAGCGGCGTGTAATGAACAGCAGCCTCGATCGGGCTGAGAACATCGGGATAACGGGTCAGGGCCGAACGCGGCAGGACGATCAGCTCGCCATACACAGGGTAATCGTTGGGGCTTTCGGCGGGAAAACTCGCCACCTTGTCACCTACCGCCAGGTCGTCGACGCCCTCGCCCACGGCCGTGACCACACCGGCCATTTCGTGCCCGAGGCCCGAGGGCAGGCGCGCATGGGACGACGCCAGGTTCTGCCGCCAGAGCACGTCATACCAGCTGATACCGATGGCTTCGACTCGTACCTGCACTTCGCCTGGCGCAGGCAACGAGGCCGCATGCTCTTCGCATTTGAGCACCTCGGCCGGTCCAAACTTGTGAAAACGAATCGTGCGGGACATCGCAAACCTCGTCAAATTAACCTCTAATGCCGCGAACTTTATCCGGGCTTTGCAAGCAAGACTATCAGTGCCTATTAATAGTCGACATGCCTGGCATTGATTTCGTGCCCTTGAAAATCGGGGCGTACAGCGTGCTCGAACCTTGCCCGGCTACAAACAAACAACATTTAGCCGATGCAGAGTACCAGCCTTTCCCCGTAAGATTCACGCCGGCCATTGTTCCGATATGGTCGCTCCCGTCAAGCTCGCTGACTCTGCCAGGACTCCAGATGAATCGTAATGACCTGCGTCGTGTCGACCTGAATCTGTTGATCGTATTCGAAACACTGATGCACGAACGCAGTGTGACCCGCGCCGCCGAGAAGCTGTTCCTCGGCCAGCCGGCCATCAGTGCAGCCCTGTCGCGCCTGCGCAACCTGTTCGACGATCCGCTGTTCGTGCGTACCGGGCGCAGCATGGAGCCCTCGGCCCGGGCAGTGGAAATCTTCGCCCTGCTCTCGCCGGCCCTGGATTCGATCTCCACCGCCGTCAGCCGCGCCGCCGAATTCGACCCGGCCACCAGCACCGCCGTATTCCGTATCGGTCTTTCCGACGACGTGGAATTCGCCCTGCTGCCGATGCTGCTCAAACGCCTGCGCGCCGAAGCCCCGGGCATCGTGCTGGTGGTACGCCGCGCCAACTACCTGCTGATGCCCGCGCTGCTGGCCTCCGGCGAAATCTCCATCGGCGTCAGCTACACCGCCGACCTGCCGGCCAACGCCAAGCGCAAGGTCCTGCGCCGCAGCCTGCCCAAACTGCTGCGGGCCGACACCGTGCCCGGCCCCCTGACCCTGGACGACTTCTGCGCCCGCCCCCACGCCCTGGTGTCGTTCGCCGGGGACCTGAGCGGGTTCATCGATGAGGAGCTGGAGAAGCTCGGACGCAAGCGCCACGTCGTGCTCGCCGTACCGCAATTCAACGGCCTGAGCACCCTGCTGGCCGGCACCGACATCCTTGCCACCGTGCCCGACTACACCGCCGACGCCCTCACCGCCGCCGGCGGCGTACGCGCCGAAGACCCGCCGCTGCCAGTACGCAGCTTCGAACTGCACATGGCCTGGCGCGGTTCACAGGACAACGACCCGGGCGAGCGCTGGTTGCGTTCAAGAATTCAGATGTTCTTTGGCGATCCAGACAGTCTTTGATCAAGTGCCACAGGCATCCATAGATTCTTCTGAAAAGAGTCCTTTAGCGACTAATTCGGTCTGTAGCTTTCCGTCAGGTTCCGCTGGCTTGCGAAGTATTCGGGGGCATAAGTGGGGGCAAACCCTGGCTGCTTGAAAGGGATGCCCCCAAGGAAGAAGTCAGCGGCTAGCCCTTGCCTATGAAACATGCGTTGACGAACGTTGCCGTGTGCCGCAAGGCCTGACGGATATCCGGCTTGGCTAGCCCATGCCTGTTGGCAAATTGCTCGACGGCCGCGGTATCAAATCGAGTGGTCTGGATAAAGTCCAAGGCTTCGGGTTTTGTATTCATGAACCGCGCCACGAGAGGAATGCTCAGCAGCCACTTCAGCAATCGGAGCGAGATGTGATGCCTGGGAGGCTTTAAGCCCAAAGGTTGCGCCACCTGGACCAGGAGTTCTCGCAAATTGGGAGTTTGCGCATCCAGCGCCAGCAGCTCCTCACCCGCCATGGCGGGATCAAAAGCACAAGCCGCCACCAGCTCAACCAGGTAATCCACGGTAACCAGTGGCAGCCAGTGCTGGGCGGTACCGGGCACTGCCGTCAGTTTTCCCAGCACAAGGTTGCGGATCAGCTCCACCAGTGGCTGGCCGTCAAGGATATGCCCCGTGCGGCTGTGGCCACAAACCGTCGCGGGGTGGACAACGGTGATCTCCCCGCCCTTGGCGGACAGGAGCTCCAAGGTCGCAAAATGCGCCTCCAGCTTGCTCGCCTCGTAACCACCGACATGGCGGTAGACGGCAGGCCAGTTCGTCCGCCGCGGATAACGAGGATCGATGCCGATGCGTTGCAGATGCTCATGGTTTTTCAGCATGTAGCCGCCGATCATCACTAACCGGCTGTTTTGCTCAGCCGCCAACAACGCCACCCGCTTCGCCCCTTCGACATTCACCGCACGAGACTGCTCCAATGACAGCCCCCAGGCGAAGTGTGCGCCCAGGTGGAATACGACTCTGGCGTGCCTTAGCACTTCCCGGTCAGCAGGACTCAGCCCTAGGTTATCCCGCTCCAGATCGCCGGCCACGGCAAATACCCGGCTTGCGTCTCCTCCCAAATTGACGACTTGATCCCGCAATTCAGCCAGTCGCTCTGGGCGACGCATCAACACCCCGACGGTGTGGCCTTTTGCGCTCAGGCATGCCAGCAAATGTTGACCGATGAAGCCGGTACCCCCGGTGACAAAGCACTCCACGCTCATTTCCCTGTTCCTTGTTCAAGGTAAGGAACCAAACGTAAACTATCGACCCAACTCTATGGTCAAGCGGTGTTTTCATGAAAATTGGCGAAATCGAGGCCCGTAGCGGCGCCAGCCGCCATACGCTGCGTTACTACGAGCAAATCGGCCTGATCTCACCGCAGCGGCGAACTAACAACTACCGCGTTTACACGGCACAAACGCTGCAGGACCTGGACTTTATCCAGCGCGCGCAAAGCATGGGCTTTTCCCTGGGGGAGATAGGCGAGATTCTGGAGGCGCAGCGCAACCAGATGATCGATTGTGCGGACGGCGCCAAGCTCATTGAAAGAAAAATGGCAGAGATCGAACAGAAAATCGCCAACCTCCAAAGCATTTATCGGTACCTGGATCAAGAGCGTGCAAACCTCGAAGCCAGCGCCGCCAGGCAACTTGAGCTTCAGCAACTCAACAGCTCTTCCATCTGATTGGAAATGCACTACGAACTGAGCTGGCAGACCATGGACCTCGACGCACGGGGCTACGATGGCCAGCCAGCCGGCTCCTGCGACAACAGCCAATGTTGCGTCAGCCGCAATAACTAATTGCACGCCAGGGAATTGATAGCAGCCTAACGAAAGGTGCATGCTAGAGGGCTTGCTTGGCGCTTATATCATTCCGAATGATAGTTACCTTCGCTTCATTCGATTCGTGAGATACAACCCTGCCGAGCATCATCCGCCCATCTCAAATACAGTGGCGGATGCACCATGGACCAGTCAGTCAAACTCCTACGTTTTCCACTCGCCGTTCTCGCCGTGCTGGTGATGAGCGCGTGCGGCAAAGCCCCTGAGACCGCCTCCGCCCCGCCCGCTGCCAAAGTCAGCGTGGCCAAGGTGCTGGAACAGCCGGTCAACGAATGGGATGAATTCACCGGGCGCCTGGAAGCCCCGGAAACCGTCGAGATCCGGCCTCGGGTCTCGGGCCAGATCGATCAGGTGGCCTTCACCGAAGGCGCCCTGGTGAAGAAAGGCGATCTGCTGTTCCAGATCGACCCACGGCCTTTCCAGGCTGAAGTACGCCGCCTCGAAGCCCAGCTGCAACAGGCTCGGGCCACCGCGACCCGCAGTGCCAACGAAGCCCAGCGCGGCCAGCGCCTGCTGACCAGCAACGCGATTTCCGCCGAGCTGGCCGACACCCGCACCAGCGCCGCCCAGGAAGCCCGGGCCGGGGTCGATGCGATCCAGGCCCAGTTGGACGTGGCCAAGCTCAACCTGAGTTTCACCCGGGTGGTGGCGCCCATCAGCGGCCGGGTCAGCCGCGCGCAGATCACCGCCGGCAACCTGGTGACCGCCGATGTTACCCCGCTCACCAGCCTGGTCTCCACCGACAAGGTCTACGCCTACTTCGACGCCGACGAGCGCGTGTACCTCAAGTACACCCAACTCGCCCGCCAGGGCCAGCGCGGCCAGACCACCCCGGTGTACCTGGGCCTGTCCAATGAAGAAGGCCACCCGCACCTGGGGCAGATGAACTTCGTCGACAACCAGGTCAACCCCAAGACCGGCACCATCCGTGGCCGCGCGGTGTTCGACAACAGCGACGGCAGCTATACCCCGGGCCTCTATGCGCGCCTGAAACTGGTGGGCAGTGGCACCTACTCGGCGATGCTGATCAACGACGAAGCCGTGGGCACCGACCTGGGCAAGAAGTTCGTGCTGGTGATGGACGCCGACAACAAGCCGGCCTACCGCGCCGTGGAACTGGGGCCGAAGATCGAAGGCCTGCGCATCGTGCGCAACGGTCTGAGCAAGGACGACACCATCATCGTCAAGGGCTTGCAGCGGGCACGTCCCGGCGCACCGGTCACGCCTGAAGTGATCCCCATGGCCAGCAAGGAAACCCTCGCCGCCCTGGCCCAACAACGCCAAGCACTGGAAGCCAGCAACCTGCCGCAGGTCACCCCTGCCAAGGCGGCTCCGGCTGTGAAACTCGCCGCTGCGACACCGCGCGGTTAAGGGACGACTCTCAAGATGAATTTTTCCCAGTTCTTCATTTCAAGGCCGATCTTCGCCGCGGTGCTGTCGCTGCTGATCCTGATCGCCGGCGCCATCTCGCTGTTCCAGTTGCCCATCAGCGAATACCCGGAAGTGGTGCCGCCCACCGTGGTGGTGCGCGCCAACTTCCCGGGGGCCAACCCGAAAGTCATCGGTGAAACCGTGGCCGCGCCCCTGGAACAGGCGATCACCGGGGTCGAGAACATGCTCTACATGTCCTCGCAATCCACCGCTGACGGCAAGATCACCCTGACCATCACCTTCGCCCTGGGCACCGACCTGGACAACGCCCAGGTGCAGGTACAGAACCGCGTGACCCGTACCCAGCCCAAGCTGCCCGAAGAAGTGACGCGCATCGGTATTACCGTGGACAAGGCCTCTCCGGACCTGACCATGGTGGTCCACCTGACCTCGCCGGACAAACGCTACGACATGCTCTACCTGTCCAACTACGCCCTGCTCAACATCAAGGATGAGCTGGCGCGCCTGGGCGGCGTGGGGGACGTGCAGCTGTTCGGCATGGGCGACTACTCGCTGCGGGTCTGGCTGGATCCGAACAAGACCGCTTCGCGCAACCTGACCGCCACCGACGTGGTCACCGCCATCCGTGAGCAGAACCGCCAGGTCGCCGCCGGTGCCCTGGGCGCGCCGCCTGCGCCCACCGCCACCAGCTTCCAGCTGTCGGTCAACACCCAGGGCCGCCTGGTCACCGAGGAAGAGTTCGAGAACATCATCATCCGCTCCGGTGAGGACGGTGAAATCACCCGCCTGAAGGACATCGCCCGCATCGAGCTGGGGTCGAGCCAGTACGCTTTGCGTTCCCTGCTCAACAACCAGCCGGCGGTGGCGATCCCGATCTTCCAGCGCCCGGGCTCCAACGCCATCGAGATCTCCAATGAAGTGCGGGCCAAGATGGCCGAACTCAAGCAGAGCTTCCCGCAGGGCATGGACTTCAGCATCGTCTACGACCCGACCATCTTCGTCCGCGGCTCCATCGAGGCCGTGGTGCACACCCTGTTCGAAGCCCTGATCCTGGTAGTGCTGGTGGTGATCCTGTTCCTGCAGACCTGGCGTGCCTCGATCATCCCGCTGGTGGCCGTACCGGTGTCGCTGATCGGCACCTTCGCGGTGATGCACCTGTTCGGTTTCTCGCTCAATGCCCTGTCGCTGTTCGGCCTGGTGCTGGCCATCGGCATCGTGGTGGACGACGCCATCGTGGTGGTGGAGAACGTCGAACGTAACATCGGCCTGGGCCTGAACCCGGTGGAAGCCACCAAGCGTGCCATGCGTGAAGTGACCGGCCCGATCATCGCCACCGCCCTGGTGCTGTGTGCGGTGTTCGTACCGGCGGCCTTCATCAGTGGCCTGACCGGGCAGTTCTACAAGCAGTTCGCCCTGACCATTGCCATCTCCACGGTGATCTCGGCCTTCAACTCCCTGACCCTGTCGCCGGCCCTGGCCGCGGTACTGCTCAAGGAACACCATGCGCCCAAGGACCGCTTCTCGAAGATCCTCGACAAGCTGCTGGGGGGCTGGCTGTTCAAACCCTTCAACCGCTTCTTCGATCGCGCCAGCCATGGTTATGTCGGCACCGTGCGCCGGGTCATCCGCGGCAGCGGCATCGCGCTGTTCCTCTATGCAGGCCTGATGGTGCTGACCTGGTTCGGCTTCGCCCACACCCCGACCGGTTTCGTCCCGGCCCAGGACAAGCAGTACCTGGTGGCCTTCGCCCAACTGCCGGACGCCGCCAGCCTGGACCGCACCGAAGACGTGATCAAGCGCATGTCCGACATCGCCCTCAAGCAGCCCGGCGTGGAAAGTGCGGTGGCCTTCCCTGGCCTTTCGATCAACGGCTTCACCAACAGCCCGAACAACGGCATCGTCTTCGTCACCTTGAAGCCCTTCGATGAGCGCAAGGACCCGAGCATGTCCGCCGGTGCCATCGCCGGTGCCCTGAACGGCAAGTACGCGGATATCCAGGACGCCTACATGGCGATCTTCCCACCGCCGCCGGTACAGGGCCTGGGAACCATCGGCGGCTTCCGCCTGCAGGTGGAGGACCGCAGCGGCCTGGGCTACGACGAGCTGTACAAGGAAGTGCAGAACGTCATCACGAAGAGCCGCAGCGTGCCGGAACTGGCCGGGCTGTTCACCAGCTACCAGGTCAACGTGCCCCAGGTGGATGCTGCCATCGACCGGGAAAAGGCCAAGACCCACGGCGTGGCGATTTCCGACATCTTCGACACCCTGCAGATCTACCTGGGTTCGCTGTATGCCAACGACTTCAACCGCTTTGGCCGCACCTACCAGGTCAACGTCCAGGCCGAGCAGCAGTTCCGTCTCGAGCCCGAGCAGATCGGCCAGCTGAAAGTGCGCAACAACAAGGGCGAGATGATCCCCCTGGCCACCTTCATCAAGGTCAGCGACACCGCAGGTCCCGACCGCGTGATGCACTACAACGGCTTCGTCACCGCGGAAATCAACGGCGCAGCGGCCCCGGGCTACAGTTCCGGGCAAGCGGAAGCGGCGATCGAGAAACTGCTCAAGGAAGAACTGCCCAACGGCATGACCTACGAATGGACCGAGCTGACCTACCAGCAGATCCTGGCCGGTAACACCGCGCTGTTCGTCTTCCCGCTCTGCGTGCTGCTGGCCTTCCTGGTGCTGGCCGCTCAGTACGAAAGCTGGAGCCTGCCACTGGCGGTGATCCTGATCGTGCCCATGACCCTGCTGTCGGCCATTACCGGGGTGATCGTCTCCGGGGGCGACAACAACATCTTCACCCAGATCGGCCTGATCGTTCTGGTGGGCCTGGCCTGCAAGAACGCGATCCTGATCGTCGAGTTCGCCAAGGACAAGCAAGAGGAAGGCCTCGACCCGCTGGCCGCGGTGCTGGAAGCCTGCCGCCTGCGTCTGCGGCCGATCCTGATGACCTCCTTCGCCTTCATCATGGGCGTGGTGCCCCTGGTGATCTCCAGCGGCGCCGGTGCGGAAATGCGTCATGCCATGGGTGTCGCGGTGTTCTCCGGGATGCTCGGGGTGACCTTCTTCGGCCTGCTGCTGACTCCGGTGTTCTATGTACTGATCCGCAACTACGTGGAGCGCAGCGAGGCGCGCAAAGCCGCCCGCGCTCTGCAACTGGAGGCGCAACAATGAGTTCCAAAGTCTTCCTGCCGAGCCTGCTGGTGCTGGCCCTGAGTGCCTGCGCCGTCGGTCCGGACTACCAGAGCCCAACCACCGAGGCGGCGCACATCAGCGCCGCCACCGATGGCGCTGCGGGCCAGAAGAACTTCGACCGCGCACGCTTCGAAGGCATCTGGTGGCAGCAGTTCGATGACCCGACTCTCAACCAGCTGGTGAGCAAATCGTTGCAGGGCAACCGTGAACTGCGGGTGGCCTTCGCCCGCCTGCGGGCCGCCCGGGCGATTCGCGATGACGCCAGCAATGACGCCATGCCCACCATCACCAGCCGCGCCAGCAGCGACCTGGCCAAGGGGCAGATCCCCGGCCAGACCACCAAGCGAGTGAACAGCGAGCGCTACGACCTGGGCCTGGACATGGCCTGGGAGCTGGACCTGTTCGGCCGCATCCAGCGCAACCTGGAAGCCACCGACGCCGACCAGCAGGCCGCCGAGGCCGACCTCTACCAACTGCAGGTGACCATGATCGCCGAGCTGGTGGACGCCTACGGCCAGCTGCGGGGCGCACAGCTGCGAGAAAAGATCGCCCTGGCCAACCTGGACAACCAGCAGGAGTCGCGCAAGATCACCGAAAGCCTGCGCGACGCCGGGGTCGGCGACCAGCTCGATGTGGTCCGCGCCGACGCCCGCCTGGCTTCGGTGGAAGCCAGCGTGCCGCAGTTGCAGGCCGAGCAGACCCGCCAGCGCAACCGCATCGCCACCCTGCTGGGTGAACGCCCGGACAAGCTCAGCGTCGACCTGTCGCCGGCGCAGCTGCCGGCCATTGCCAAGGCCCTGCCGATTGGCGACCCGGGCGAGCTGCTGCAACGCCGGCCGGACATTCTCAGCGCCGAACGCAAGCTGGCAGCGGCCACCGCGCGCATCGGCGTGGCCAAGGCCGACCTGTTCCCACGGGTCAGCCTCAGCGGCTTCCTCGGCTTCACTGCCGGGCGCGGTTCGCAGATCGGCTCCTCGGCGGCCAATGCCTGGGCCCTGGGCCCGAGCATCACCTGGGCGGCCTTCGACCTGGGCAGTGTGCGAGCCCGTCTGCGCGGCGCCGACGCCAATGCCGACGGCGCCCTGGCCAGCTACGAGCAGCAGGTGCTGCTGGCCCTGGAGGAATCGGAAAACGCCTTCAGCGACTACGGCAAGCGCCAGCAACGGCTGATCTCCCTGATTCGCCAGAGCGAATCCAGCCGCGCCGCCGCGGACCTGGCCGAGATCCGCTACCGCGAAGGCACCGTGGACTTCCTGGTGCTGCTCGATGCCCAGCGTGAACGCCTGGCCGCCGAAGACTCCCAGGCCCAGGCCGAAGTCGACCTGTACCGCGGCATCGTCGCCATCTACAAGGCCCTGGGTGGTGGCTGGCAACCGGAGACGGTAGCCAGCAAGTAAGGATTTGCAACGAGCTCCTTTGGTTGGCCGCAACCAACCAATGTTTGGCCCCGTGGATCATTCGGTCGCGGGGCTTTTTTTTGCCCGGCTCAAGGGCCTCTTCGCCGGCAAGCCGGCTCCTACAGGAGCCCGCGCAACGCTTGGCCCCAAACGCATGGCCCCGAATACATGGCCCCGGTAGGCGCTGGCTTGCCAGCGAATGCGCCCGCCAGAACACCGCCCACCCCAAGCCCATTGATAGAGGCCGTCGATCATGCGGTTGGCCATTGCGATTGGACAGCCCCACAGCACGCTCCTACTCTTCACTCGCCGCGTAATCGCCCTGGCCTCAGCCCCCCATGATTGTCCGCCCCAAGCCGAACCTGATCGGCATCCTCTTCGCCCTCAAGGGCTCGATTGCCAAGCGCATTGCCCTGCGCTGCGTGCTGGTCACACTGCTGGCCTCGGTGATCGTGCTGGTGGAAACCCTGCAACCGAGCTATTTCTCCAAGGTCAACGCCACGCCCTTCACCCTGCTGGGGCTGTCGCTGTCGATCTTCATGAGTTTTCGCAACAACGCCTGCTACGACCGCTGGTGGGAAGGCCGCAAGCAATTGGGGCAGTTGATCATCGAGGTGCGTTCGCTGATCCGTGAAAGCCTGATCATCGACGGCCACCCCGAGCGCGAGGGCATGCTGCGCGACCTGTGCGGCTTTGCCCACAGCCTGATCGCCCGCCTGCGCCATGAAGACGAGGCCGCCGCCCTGCGCCCCTGGGCCCAGGCCAGCCTCGACCCCGGCCACCCGAACCTCACCGACGCGCAGTTGCAACGCATCGGCCAGCGCTGCTCGCGGTGGGCCCAGCAGGGGCTCATCAGCGAATGGCGCTACACCCAGCTGGAAACCCGGCTGGTCAGCCTGAGCCTGGTGCAGGCCGCCTGCGAGCGGATCCAGAACACCCCGCTGCCCTTCCCCTACACCCTGCTGCTGCACCGCACCATCTACCTGTTCTGCATCCTCCTGCCGTTCGCCATGGCCGAGCCCCTGGGCTGGCTGACGCCGATCTTCACCGCCATTGTCAGCTACACCTTCCTTGGCCTGGACGAGATCGGCGACGACCTCGAAGACCCTTTCGGCTATGACGACAACGACCTGCCGTGCAGCGCTCTATTGCGCGGCCTGGAGCGCGAAGTCCTGGCGGCACTGGGGCAAACCGAGCTGCCGCCGCTGCTGGAGCCGCAGGAGTACGTGCTGACCTGAACCGGGGTTTGACTCAAGCCGGTTCCTGACCGAAGCTTGCGCCTTCCAAAAGTCGCCAGCTTCCGGATTCCTGCATGTCCCAGCCCCGCCGCTACCTGCTGATCAGCCTGCTTACCGTCGTCGTCCTGGCCCTGGCCTGGAGCTTTCTGCGCAGTAGCCCGCCGCAGGTTCCCGAGGCCATCAAGCATGGCTACAGCGCGGCACTGGAAAAAGCCCGCAACGGCCAGCCTGGCGCGGCGCGCGTGCTCTACCAGCAGCTGGGCCGGCCCGACCTCGACGACCAGCAGCGCATCCGCTTGCTGGCAGTGCTGGCCAACTACCCCAGCCCCCAGGCATTGAAACTGGCGGACGCCGACCTCTATCACCCTTCTGCCGAGGTGCGCAAAGCGGCGATCAAGAGCGTGCTCGGCCTGGTGCCCAGCGGCCAGCGCAGCCTGCTGCTGGGGCCATTGCTGGACGATCACGAACAGAGCGTGCGCTTCGCCGCGGTGGACGCCCTGCTGGGCCTGAGCCCCGACGACCAGGGCCTGTACTTCGGCCCGTTGCAGCAGGTGATCGACGAATACACCCAAGTGCTCAAGACCCGCGGCGACAACGTCGAGGCCCAGTACCAGCTGGCTCGCCTGTACCTGCACAATGCCGACCTGATCAAGGCCCAGCAGACCCTGGAACAGGCCCTGCGCCTGGCCCCGGACAACCTGCAGGCAGTGGTGCTGCAGATCGAAGTGCTGGACAAGCAGGGCCAGAGCGATGCCGCCCGCCAATTGCTGGCCAAGCAGTTGCAGGCACAGCAGGATTCGGCCTACCTGCAACATGCCCTGGGGCTCTGGCTGCTGAACCATGGCCAGGGCGAGTTCGCCCTGCTCGGCTTGTCCCGGGCGGTGGAACTGGAGCCTAACAACGCCGCCTACCGCTACGACCTGGCCACCACCCTGCACAGCGAACAGGAGCTGGAAGCGGCGCAGAAGCAACTGGAGGAAATCGTCCAGCGCCAGCCCTACAACCGCAAGGCGCGGGTGCTGCTGATCAGCTACTGGAAGGAAAGCGGCCAGTTGCAGAACGTCCAGGTCCTGCTGGCCCAGCTGGAACAGCAGAACCCCGACGACCCGGCCCTTCAGCAGGGCCTGTAGCCGCCCCCCGGGCCTTGCCTCGCGATCCCCAGCCGAACCTTTGGCGCCCTTGAGCCCCCGCGCCTGCTGCGTCGGAATGCCGCCCAAGCCGTTCGCAGCCTGCGCCAGCGGCTACAAGAGCCAGCACAAAACCTGTAGCCGCTGCCGAGCCTGCGAGGCTGCGAAAAGGCCCGAGGGCCTTGCCTGGCAATCCCCAGCCGCACCTTTGGCACCCTTGCCCCCCCTGCGCCTGCTGTGCTCAGCAGCGGCTCCACGGCGACAAAAGGTTGAACCGTGCCAGCGGCAGGCGGTCAAGTGATTTATCAGCGATATCAAGGTGCTCGACGCCGTCGCCGATCACTTGGACCTATTTGCGAGGGCATTGTTTGTCGACCTCATCTGCGTTGCTCAGCGAAAAAGCCGCCACCGGCATCGAAGGCCTGGACGATATCCTCTCCGGCGGATTGTCACGTAGCCATGTGTTCCTGCTGGAAGGCGAACCCGGTACCGGCAAGACCACCGTGGCCTTGCATTTTCTGCGTGCCGGCGCCGCCGCCGGCGAGCGCTGCCTGTACATCACCCTCTCGGAAACCGAGCGCGAGTTGCGCCAGGGCGCGCAATCCCACGGCTGGCAACTGGACGAGAACATCCACATCTTCGAGCTGATCCCGCCGGAAAGCCTGCTCAACGCCGAGCACCAGCAAAGCCTGCTGTACTCCTCGGACCTGGAGCTGGGGGAAGCCACGCGGCAGATCTTCGAAGTGGTGGAGCGGGTCAAGCCGACCCGGGTGGTGCTCGACAGCCTTTCGGAAATCCGCCTGCTGGCGCAAAGCTCCCTGCGCTACCGTCGGCAGATCCTGGCGATCAAGCACTACTTCGTGCGCTATGACGCCACCGTCCTGCTGCTGGACGACCTGACCACCGAATCCCTGGACAAGACCGTGCACAGCGTGGCCCACGGGGTGATCCGCCTGGAAGAACTGACCCCCAGCTACGGCGCCGAACGCCGGCGCATCCGGGTGGTGAAATACCGCGGCCAGAAGTACCGCGGCGGCTTCCATGACTTCACCATCATGGGCGACGGGGTCCAGGTGTTTCCGCGCCTGGTGGCCGCCGAGCACCGCGGTCAATACCAGCGCCTGACCCTGACCAGCGGCATCACCGAGATGGACGCGCTGCTGGGGGGCGGCATCGAGACCGGCTCCAGCACCCTGATCCTCGGCCCCGCCGGCACCGGCAAATCGCTGATCTCGATGATCTTCGCCGCGGCCGCCGTAGCCAGGGGAGAGAAAGCCGCGCTGTTCATCTTCGACGAGGAACTGGGGCTGCTGTTCGAGCGCATGCGCAACATGGGCATCGACCTCAAGGCGCTGCAGGCCAGCGGTAACCTGATCATCGAACAGGTGGACGCCGCCGAGCTCTCGCCGGGGGAGCTGTCCCACCGGGTGCGACGCTGCGTCGACCAGGAGCGGATCAAGACCGTGGTGATCGACAGCATCAACGGCTACCAGGCAGCGATGCCCGAGGAAAACGCCCTGGTGCTGCACATGCACGAATTGCTGCTGTACCTCAACCGCCAGGGCGCCGCCACTTTCATGACCGTGGCCCAGCATGGCCTGGTGGGCGACATGCAGGCCCCGGTGGACATCACCTACCTGGCCGACACCGTAATCCTGCTGCGTTACTTCGAGGCCCTGGGCAAGGTGCGCCGGGCCATTTCCATCATCAAGAAACGCACCGGCAGCCACGAGTCGACCATTCGTGAATACCGCATCAGCGCTCGTGGCCTGACCATAGGCGAGCCCCTGGAAGCCTTCCAGGGCGTGCTGCGGGGCGTACCCACCTACCTGGGCGAGAGCAAACCCCTGCTCAGGGATGAGGGCCAATGAGCCCCGACCTGGACTTTTCCGAACGGGCTCTGGTGCTCACGCCCCACGGGCGTGACAGCCAACTGGCGCAGATGATGCTCAAGGAGGCCGGCTTCAGCAGCCTGATCACCCCGCACCTGCCCGCCCTGTGCGAGCAGCTGGAGCACGGCGCCGGGCTGGTGATCATCGCCGCCGAAGCCTTGCGCGGGGTCGACCTGGAGCCCCTGCTGCGCCACCTGGAACAGCAACCGGCGTGGTCGGACCTGCCCATCGTGCTGCTGACCCAGCACGGCGGCCCCGAGCAGAACCCGGCATCGCGCTTCAGCGAGCCCCTGGGCAACGTCAGCTTTCTGGAACGGCCCTTCCACCCGGCGACCCTGATCAGCCTGGTCAGCGCCGCCCTGCGGGGCAGGCGCCGGCAGTACGACGCCCGCGACCGGCTGATCGACCTGAGCCAGAGCGAACTGCGCCTGCAACGCACCCTGGAGACCCTGGAACAGCAGGTGGAAGAACGCACCGCACAACTGCGGCACAACGAAGAAGCCCTGCGCCAGTCACAGAAGATGGAGGCCGTGGGGCAACTCACCGGCGGCATCGCCCACGACTTCAACAACATGCTCACCGGCATCATCGGCAGCCTGGAGCTGTTGCGCCGGCGCCTGGCCCGGGGCCGCACCGAGGACCTGGACAGCCTGATCGACCTGGGGGTGACCTCGGCCAACCGCGCCGCCGGCCTGACCCACCGCCTGCTGGCCTTCTCCCGGCGCCAGTCGCTGGACTCCAAGCCGGTGGAGATGAACGCCCTGGTGACCTCCATGGGCGAGCTGCTGCAACGCAGCCTCAGCGAAAGCATCGAGCTGGACATGCGCCTGGACCCGCAGCTATGGGTGGCCGAAGCCGACCCCAACCAACTGGAAAGCGCCCTGCTCAACCTGGTGCTCAACGCCCGGGACGCCATGCCCAACGGCGGCCGGCTGCTGGTGGAAACCCTCAACCAGCGCCTGGCCCCGGACTTCGCCCAGGCCCACGACAACCTCAAGCCGGGGGACTACGTGCTGCTGCGAGTCAGCGACAACGGCTGCGGCATGCCCGAGGCGATCATCAACCGCGTGTTCGATCCGTTCTTCACCACCAAGCCCATCGGCCAGGGCACAGGGCTGGGGCTGTCGATGATCTACGGCTTCAGCAAGCAGTCCCGCGGCCATGTGACCCTCAACAGCACGCTGGGCCGGGGTACCGAGGTCAGCCTGTACCTGCCGCGTTTTGTCGGCGACCTGGAGCAGGCCGAACACCCTCTGGTGCAACAACCGCCCCATGCGCAGAACGGTGAAACCGTGCTGATCGTCGAGGACGACCCGGCGGTGCGGGTGCTGGTCTGTGCGGTGCTCAGCGAACTGGGCTACGCCTTTGTCGAAGCCGGCGATGCCCGCAGCGCCATGCCGATCCTCGACTCGGCGCAGCGCATCGACCTGCTGATCAGCGATGTCGGGCTGCCGGGCATGAATGGCCGGCAACTGGCGGAAATCGGGCGGCAGATCCGCCCGGAGCTCAAAGTCCTGTTCATCACCGGCTACGCCGAGCACGCGGCGGCCCGTGGTGGCTTTCTCGAACCCGGCATGCAACTGATCACCAAGCCGTTCACCTTCGACCTGCTGACCGCCAAGGTGCGGGAAATGATCCGCGACTGATAGCCGGGCTTCAAGCCAGCAATTGCTGGATCTGTTCCTGCAGGCTGTTGAGGTCGAAGGGCTTGGCCAGGATCGGCGCCTTGCGGGTGATGGGGCTGCCGCATTCGAGGATTTCGTTGGGGTAGCCGCTGATGAAAATCACCTTCAGATCCGGACGCAGCTTCACGGCGGGCTCGGCGATCATCACCCCGGTGATCCCGCCCGGCAGGCGGTAATCGGTGATCATCACGTCCAGGTGCGGCTTGCTGGCGAGAATCTCGAACGCCTGCTCGCCATTCTCGGCCTGCAGCACCCGGTATCCCAGGCCCGACAGGTAGTCGGCCAGAAGCATCAGGATCACTGGTTCATCTTCGACGATCAGTACGACGTCTTGTGCATCTTCACTCATGGAAAACCTTTGCTCGGTCAATTGCTGCTGTTACGACCATTGGGTCACGCAGAGGTTGCGTGCGCGTTACGCTTTTAATGATTCACCGGCCAACGGGCCTCTACAGCGGCAGGCTGACGCGAAACAGCGCGCCCTCGCCGATCCGGCTCTCGACACTGATGGCGCCGCCGTGGGCGGTGACGATCTGCTCGGAAATGAACAGCCCCAGGCCCAGCCCCGCCGCCACGTGGTTGGCACTGACCCGTTCGAACTGCTGAAAAATGCGCTTCTGGTTGTCTTCGCTGATACCGATGCCGTGGTCACGCACCTCGACCCGAGCCTCGCCGTCCTGGGCATAGACCCGCACTTCGATCGGGCTCTTGGCGCCGTAGCGCAGGGCGTTGGTCAGCAGGTTGGAAACCACCTGTTCGATGCGGAACTCGTCCCAGTTGCCCTCCAGGGGCTGCTCGGCCTGCAGGCTCAGGGACGACTGCGCCGCTTCCACCTGAGGCGCGAAGTTTTCCACCAGCCCGCGCACCAGCTGCGCCAGATCGAACCGCGAGGGGCGGATCGACAGCTTGCCGGTACGGATGCGCGAGATGTCCAGCATGTCCTCGATCAGGCGGATCAGGCTTTTGATCTGGCGCTCGTCGCGGTCGACCATGGCGTGCATCTTGTCCAGGCTGAAGGCCGCGGCGTTCTCCCGGGCCAGGTGCATCTTGCGCAGCTGGGTCTCGAGAATCAGGCCATTGAGCGGCGTACGCACTTCGTGGGCGACGATGGACATGAAGTCATCGCGCATGCGCACCGCCTGCTCCAGCTCGTTCTGAGTGGCCTGGAGCTTCTGGAGCAGCGCTTCCTGCTCGCGCCGGCTCTGCTCCAGGGCCTCGACCTGCTGCTTCATGGCCTTGCTCTGGCGGTACAGGTCGACGAATACGTTGACCTTGCTCTTCACCGCGTGGATGTCCAGGGGCTTGTGCAGAAAGTCCACCGCCCCGCTCTCGTAGCCCTTGAAGGCGTAGTTGAGCTCGCGCCCGGCGGCGCTGACGAAGACGATGGGAATGTTCTTGGTCTTCTCGGTGCCGCGCATCAGCTCGGCCAGCTCGAAGCCGTTCATGCCGGGCATCTGCACATCGAGGATAGCCATGGCGAACTCATGCTGGAGCAGCAGCGACAAGGCTTCGTCAGCCGACAGCGCCTTGTACACCGTACGGTCCTCGCGCTTGATCAGCGCCTCCAGGGCCAGCAGGTTCTCCGGCAGATCGTCGACGATCAGCAGCTTGGCTTGAATATTACTTAACATGGGTTCCTTCCAGCTCGGCAAGCAGACGGCTGATGCCGCGCAAAGGGAGAATGTAGTCCGGTTGATGCAGGGCCAGGGCGGCGTCCGGCATGGTCGAGACATGGGCCTCATTGGGGTCCTGGACGATGGTCAGGCCACCCTGGCGCTTGACCTCGGCCAGGCCGCGGGCGCCATCCTGGTTGGCCCCGGTCAGGAGCACCGCGGCCAGGTTCCGGCCATAGGCGTCGGCGGCGGACTCGAACAGGTAGTCGATGGCCGGGCGTGAGTGATGCAGGCGTTCTTCCTGGCTCAGGGACAGGCTGCGGTCCTGCTCCACCGACAGGTGATAGCCGGGCGCGGCGAAGTACAGGGTGCCAGGCACGATCTGCTCCTTGTCGTCGGCTTCCTTCACCGCCAGCGCCAGACGCCGGTCGAAGACTTCGGCCAGCTGGCTGCGGCGCTCGTCGGGCAGGTGCAGGACCACGATCACCGGCAGGCGGAAACCCTGGGCGAAACCGCTGAACAGCTTCAGCAAGGCTTCGACCCCACCCGCAGAGGCCCCTACCACGATCGCCTCGATCTGCGGCCAGAAACCCTGGCTGACAATCTCCTGGCTCATGTCTTGCGATAGATCCGTTCTTGTTTGACCAAGGGCTCGAAGTGCTTGCCATAGGCGGAGAAGTCCAGGGTTTCCTTGCTGCCCAGCACCAGGAAACCACGATGGCAGAGGGACTCGTGAAACAGTCCGAAGGCACGATCCTGCAATTTTTTATTGAAATAAATCAATACGTTACGACAAGAAATTAATTGAGTTTCGGAGAATACACTGTCGGTCGCCAGGCTGTGATCGGCGAAGGTCACGTTCTCGCGCAGGCTCTTGTCGAAGATCGCGTAGTCGTAGGCCGCGGTGTAGTAGTCGGCAAAGGAGCGCTGGCCGCCGGCCTGCTGGTAGTTGTGGGTGTAGGCCCGCACGTTCTCCAGGGAAAAGATGCCTTGCTTGGCCTTCTCCAGGGAGCTGGGGTTGATGTCGGTGGCATAGATGATGGTGCGCTCCAGCAGCCCCTCTTCGCGCAGCAGGATGGCCATGGAGTAGACCTCCTCCCCGGTGCTGCAGCCGGCGATCCAGATCTTGATCGAAGGATAGGTCTTGAGCAGCGGCACCACTTCCTGGCGGATCGCCAGAAAGTGCGACGGGTCGCGAAACATCTCGCTCACCGGAATGGTCAGGAACTGCAGCAACTGCATGAACGCGGTCGGGTCGTGCAGCACCCGCTCCTGCAACGCAGAAATGGTCTTGCATTCGAACTGGCGCAAAGCGTGGTTGACCCGGCGCTTGATCGAGGCACCTGAGTAGTCGCGGAAGTCGTAGCTGTACTTGAGGTAAATAGCTTCGATCAGCAAACGCAGTTCGATCTCGGTATTACGCTCCACTAAATTCTTTCCATCTTGGGTAGCCACACACGGATAAGGGAAAACAGCCGGTCCAGGTCAATGGGCTTGGCCAGGTAATCGTTGGAGCCGGCCTGCAGGCAGCGCTCCTGGTCATCCTTCATGGCCTTGGCGGTGACCGCGATGATCGGCAGCTTGCGCCAGCGCGGGTCCTTGCGGATCTGCACCGTGGCTTCGAAACCGTCCATCTCCGGCATCATCACGTCCATCAGCACCAGGTCGATATCCTCGACCTCATTGAGCCTGGCAATGGCTTCATGGCCGTTACGGCCGATCACCACTACCGCGCCCTTGTGTTCCAGGGCGCTGGTCAGGGCAAAGATGTTGCGCACGTCATCATCCACCAGGAGGATCTTGCGGCCCTCGAAGACCTTGTCGCGGCTGCGGGCGGTCTTGAGCATCTTCTGCCGTTCATGGGACAGCTGGGATTCGACTTTGTGCAGAAAAAGCGTCACTTCATCCAGCAGGCGCTCCGGCGAGCGCGCGCCCTTGATGATGATCGAGCGCGAATACTTGCGCAGCTCGGCCTCTTCATCCCGGGTCAGGTTGCGCCCGGTGTAGACGATCACCGGCGGGAAGGAGCAGATATCCTCGGTGGACATGCGCTTGAGCAGGTCGTTGCCGAGCATGTCCGGCAGCTTGAGGTCGATGACCATGCAGTCGTAGACGTTCTCGCGCAGCAGGTCCAGGGCATCCTGGGCCAGGCCCACGGCGGTGATCTCGATGTCATCGTCACCGATCAACCGGGCAATGCTGTCGCGTTGCAGGTCGTCGTCCTCCACCAGCAGCACGCGCTTGACCTTCTGCGTCAGCTTGGCTTCCAGGCGGGCGAAGACATCCTTGAGCTCCTCGCGGGTGGTGGGTTTCACCGCATAGCCCACGGCGCCCATGTGCATGGCCGCTTCCACCCGGTCTTCCACCGAAATCACGTGCACCGGGATGTGCCGGGTCTGGGCGTTCTCCTTGAGGCGCTGCAACACGGTCAGGCCGGAGTGGTCCGGCAGGCGCATGTCCAGCAGGATGGCGTCCGGGATGAACTGGGCAGCCAGGCTGTAGCCTTCGTCGGCGCCGTGGGCCACCAGGCAGTGGTAACCCAGCTCGTGGGCCAGGTCGAAGAGGATGTGTGCAAAGTTCGCCTCGTCTTCCACCACCAGGATGCAACGACTGCTGAACGGCGCCTTGTCGCGGTCATCGGCGAAGCGCGGAATGTCCGCCCCCGGGGCCTCGACCACCGGCTGCGGCAGGCTGGCAGGCTGAGGCGCGGCCACGGGCGCGACTGGGGCCGGCGGCGCCACCAGCGGCTCGGCGGCCTCCTGGTACTGCTCCGGCAGCACCAGGGTGAAGATACTGCCGCGGCCGGGTTCGCTGCTGACGCTGATGGAGCCGCCGAGCAGGGTCGCCAGATCCCGGGAGATCGACAGCCCCAGGCCGGTGCCGCCATAACGCCGGTTGGTGGTGCCGTCGGCCTGGCGGAAGGCCTCGAAGATGCTTTGCTGCTGATCCTGGGCAATGCCGATCCCCGAATCCTGCACGGCAAAGGCGATACCGGCCCCCGGCTGAGCGGACACCGTGAGGCTCACCTGGCCCTTCTCGGTGAACTTGACCGCATTGGACAGCAGGTTCTTGAGAATCTGCTCGACCCGCTGGCGGTCGGTGAACAGCATCTGCGGCGCTCCCGGTTGCAGCTCCACCTTGAATTCCAGGCCCTTGTCCTGGGTCAGCGGCTGGAACAGGCTGCGCAGCCCGTCCACCAGGCGCGGCACGCTGGCGTTCTCCGGGCGCACTTCGAGCTTGCCGGCCTCGACCTTGGAGATGTCGAGGATGTCGTTGATCAGGTTCAGCAGGTCATTGCCCGCGGAATAGATCGACTCGGCGAACTTGACCTGCTCGGGGCTGAGGTTTTCCTGGGGGTTTTCCGCCAGCAGCTTGGCCAGGATCAGCGAACTGTTGAGCGGCGTGCGCAGCTCGTGGGACATGTTGGCAAGGAACTCGGACTTGTACTTGCTGGAGCGCTGCAACTCTTCGGCGCGCTCCTCGAGCTGGGTCTGAGCCTCGTTGAGCTCGTTGTTCTTGCGGTCCATGGCGTCGCGCTGATCGGCCAGTATCTGCGCCTGCTCCGCCAGTTGCTCGTTGGTCTGCTCCAGCTCCACCTGCTGGGTTTCCAGGTGCACCTGGGATTCCTTGAGGATCCGCGACTGCTCTTCCAGCTCCTCGTTGGCGGTCTTGAGCTCTTCCTGCTGCACTTGCAGCTCTTCGTTGAGCTGCTGGGTCTCGGCCAGCACTTCCTGCAGGCGCTGGCGATAACGCGCGGCCTCGATGGAGGTGCCGATATTGCCGGCAATCAGTTCCAGCAGCTCGACGTCGCGCTCGCTCAAGGCCCGCAGGAAGCCCAGCTCGATCACCCCGTTGACCCGGTCGTCGTCACGGGTCGGCACCACCAGCACGCTGCGCGGCGAACCATCGCCCAGGCCGGAGCTGACCTTGAAGTAATCGGCGGGCACCTCGTCCAGACGGATCAGGCGCTTGTGCTGCGCGGCCTGCCCTACCAGCCCTTCGTCACTGTACAGCGACTGTTCCTGGGCTTCCTGTTCCCGGGAGAAGCCATAGGACGCCACGCGCCTGAGGCCCCCGTGCTCCTCGCGCACATAGAGCGCCGCCACCGGTGTGCCCAGGTACTGGGCGCAGAATTGCAGGATGTTGCGCCCCAGCAGGTTCAGGCTCAGCTGGCCGAGCATCTGCTCGGCCAGTTCGGTCTGGCCGTTGCGCAGCCAGGCCTGCTGTTCCAGGCGCCGGGCGCTCTTTTCCTGGGCTTCGAGGTTGTCGCTGTAGCTCTTGGACAGTGCCAGCAGGTCACGACGGCCGATGTAGGCCAGCAGCGCGCTGATGCCCACCACGAACAGCAGGTACAGCACCACGCTGAAAATGGTGGTGCGCGTAACGTTCTCGTTACGCTCCAGGCGCAACTGCTGCTCCATGGCCACCGCGTCGTCGTATTCCTTGCGGATCTCGTCAGTCAGGCGCTTGCCACGCCCGGCCTGCACCGCCCCGCGGTAATCACCGCTCTGGCGGCGCAGGTCGATCATGCCCTGGGCAAAGTTGTTCCACTCCACCTGCAGGGCTTCCAGGCGCTTGAGCCGGTCCACCTGCTGCGGGTTGTCCGCCACCAGCTCCTGCAAGCTGCGCAGTTCGCTGACGATGCGCGGCTTGGCCACTTCGTAGGGGTCCAGAAAGTGCTCGTCGCCAGTGATCAGGAAGCCGCGCATGCCGGTTTCCAGGTCGATGGTCAGGCGCGCCGACTCGTTGAGGTTGTTGATCACTCGATCAGTGTGCTGCACCCACTGGATGACCGAGAGCAGGTAGGTGATCAGGGACACGAAAAAAATCGCGCTGAGTACACCGACACCCAGCGGCAGGCTGATGTTGCGGGTCAGCAGCTTGCGGAAACTCTGTTCATCAACCGAGGACGGACGAATCATTTGATGGGCCTTGGCGCTGGTGAAAAAAAACGAAGTTTGCCCCACATTCAGCCAGGACAGCTATTTTTTATAACCAAGGTAGCGCTCGCTTGCGATTTGTCCTGCCGTGGGACAAAGGAAGCGGTTATTCTTGCCGACGCTTGTACAAGGGGAATTTTTTGTACAGCTTCGGGAACTTGTGGCAAGCCGGCACTTACTGATGCACAGGGCTGCCTGCCGCACTGCCCCGCCGAATTCATTTCTTGAGAGTGTCCCTATGCCCGCCAGCGCCTCCACCATCCTAGTCGTCGAAGACGATGCCATCGTGCGCATGCTGATTGTCGATGTCCTTGAAGAACTGGAGTTCAGCGTGCTGGAGGCCGACGGCAGCGAAGCGGCCCTGAGCCTGCTGGAGGACGCCGGGCAACATATCGACCTGCTGATGACCGATGTCGGCCTGCCCGGGATGAACGGCCGCGAGCTGGCGGAGCGTGCCCGCACCCTGCGGCCGCAGTTGCCGGTGCTGTTCGCCAGTGGTTACGCCGAGTCCATCGAGGTGCCGGCCGGCATGTCGGTCATCGGCAAGCCGTTCTCCATCGACCAGCTGCGCGACAAGGTGCGCAGCATTCTCGGCTGAGGCCAGGCAGCCTGCTCGGGCGCTGGCGCGCTGTGGTTTAATGGCGGCCTTTTTTACCCCCCGCCTGCCAGGAATGCCCGCTCATGAGCCCCACCGCCGCAACCAAAGTCCTGATCATTGGTTACGTCTGGCCCGAACCCCGCTCCTCTGCCGCCAGCGGGCACATGATGCAGATCCTCCAGAGCTTCCTCGACCAGGGCTGGGAGCTGACCTTCAGCAGCCCGGCCAACGAGGGCGAACACAAGGAAGACCTGACGGCCCTGGGCATTCGTGAATGCCCGATCGAACTCAACAACGCCAGCTTTGACCGTTTCGTCGCCGAGCTGGCACCGGATATCGTGCTGTTCGACCAGTTCATGATGGAGGAACAGTTCGGCTGGCGGGTGGAGCAGCATTGCCCGAATGCCCTGCGGGTGCTGGAGACCTCCGACCTGCAATGCCTGCGCCATGCCCGGCACCAGCGCCTCAAGGATGTTCTCAAGGAGGGCACCGAGGAAGACGACTTCAGCCCGCTGTTCGCCCAGGCGCCGGAGCAGGAATTCCAGCACATGGCCGTCACCGACCTGGCCAAGCGCGAGATCGCCGCCATCTATCGCTGCGACCTGAGCCTGATGATCTCCGAGGTGGAAATCGAGCTGCTGGTGCAGCAGTTCCACTTGCCGCCGGCCCTGCTCCACTGGTGCCCGCTGATGCTCGAGCAACTGCCGCAGGGCTTTGCTCCCTTCGAGCAGCGGGCGCACTTGCTGAGCATCGGCAACTTTCGCCATGCGCCGAACTGGGACGCCGTGCTGTGGATGAAGAACCGCGTATGGCCGCTGATCCGCCAGCAATTGCCCGGCGCGCAATTGCACCTGTACGGCGCCTACACCCCGCCCAAGGCCGCGGCGCTGCACAACCCGGCCCAGGGCTTTCACATCATGAACTGGGCCGAGGATGCGCTGCAGGTGATGAGTGCAGCGCGGATCTGCCTGGCGCCCCTGCGTTTCGGCGCCGGGATCAAGGGCAAGCTGCTCGATGCCATGCTTTGCGGCACGCCCAGCGTCACCACCCCGGTGGGCAGCGAATCCATGTCCCAGGACGGCCTGCCATGGCCAGGGGCGGTGGCTGAATCCGCCAGTGGCCTGGCGGCGGCCGCGGTGCGCCTCTATCAGGACCGGCAGCTGTGGGAGCAGGCCCAGGCGGATGGCCGGCAGTTGCTCGAAGCGCGCTACCGCCAGCAAGTCCACGGCCCGGCGCTGATCCAGCGCCTGCAACACTGCCGCCAGCACCTGGAGCAACTGCGCCGGGACAACTTCACTGGCGCCATGCTGCGTCACCACCATCACAAGAGCACCCAGTACATGGCGCAGTGGATCGAAGCGAAAAACCGCCCGGCCTCCTGACCCTTCTTCGCTGGCGCACTGCCGGCGGTGCGCTTGCCGGCGAACAGGCCCTGGGATTTGCGCCGAACGTGAGGCCGCCTTCGCTGGCAAGCCAGCTCCTGCAGTTGGCGTGATATCGGCGGTGTTCTTGTAGGAGCCGGCTTGCCGGCGAACAGGGCGCCAACCCTGAGAACGCCTTCTCTGGTGCGCGAGCGGGCCACGAGGCATTATCAGCCGGGCCTACAACAAGAACAGGCCCGCGCCATGAGCCGACCCGGCAAGATCACCGACCCCTCCTATGAGTTGATGGACGACCACAACGGCCTGTCCATCATCTATCGCCAGCACGGCTTCCCCTGCCCTCTGGTGCGCTGGCACTTCCACAAGGAATACGAGCTGCACCTGATAGTCGCCAGCTCCGGCAAGGTGTTCATCGGCGACTACATCGGCAACTTCTACCCGCAGACGCTGTTTCTCACCGGCCCCAACCTGCCCCACAACTGGATCAGCCAGGTGGCCGAGGACGAAGTGGTGGCCAAGCGCGACATGTTGGTGAACTTCACCGATGAGCTGTTCGACAGTGGCAGCCAGGTGTTCGCCGAGCTGAAGAACCTCAGCCCGCTGCTGGAGCGGGCGCAGTACGGCATCGAGTTCCGCTGCCCGCAAACCATCGCCCAGGCCCTGCCACTGATGCAGCGCATCGCCGACTCCAGCGGCATCACCCGCCTTGGCCACTTCCTCATCCTCATGGAGCTGCTGGCGGCCTGCGACGACTACCAGTTGCTGTCCGGCGCCACCAGCGTGCAACTGGCGGACGAACACAGCGTCGACCGCACCAACCGCGCGGTGGACTACATCTTTGCCCACTACGCCCGGGAGTTGCCCCTGGAGGAAGTGGCCGACTACCTGGGCATGAAGCCCAGCTATTTTTCCCGGGTGTTCAAGCAGGCCACCGGGCGCTGCTTCGTCGAGTTCGTCAACCGGCTGCGCATCAGCAAGTCCTGTGAACTGCTGGCCGACGGCGACAAACCGGTGACCGACGTGTGCTTCGAGTCGGGCTTCAACAACATTTCCAACTTCAACCGGCGCTTCCAGCAGCTCAAGGGCATGACCCCCTCCCACTACCGCCGCCTGGCGGTGCAACGCCTGACCGAACAGAACCTCGGCTGAGTACCCACGCCCGGCGCAGGTCTCAAGGGCCTCTTCGCCGGCAAGCCGGCTCCTACAAGAGCCCCCAATATCACGCCAGCTGTAGGAGCTGGCTTGCCAGCGAAGGCGCCCCCACGCCCGGCGCAGGGAACAATCGCCCCCCAGAGCCAACAAACCGGTCCAGGCTTGGTAAACGAGACCCGTTCAGCTTCCGTTCAGCAGTTGTCAATAATCTTCATTTGGCAATGAGTATCATTATGTTACAAATTACCCCCTAGCCTATTTGCCCACCGGTGCTGAATGCTCGTTCCATTTCTGATCATGTTGCGCGAAGGGATTGAAGCCGCGCTTATCGTTGGCATCATCGCCAGCTACCTGAAACAGACTGGCCGTGGCCAGTGGATGCCCGCCGTGTGGATCGGGGTCTTCCTCGCCGCGGCCCTGGCCCTGCTGGTGGGCGGCGGCCTGGAACTGATGAGCGCCGAATTCCCGCAGAAGCAGCAGGAACTCTTCGAAGGCATCGTCGGCCTGGTGGCCGTCGGCATCCTCAGTTCCATGGTGTTCTGGATGCGCAAGGTGGCGCGTTCGATCAAGCATTCCCTGCATGTCTCCCTGGACCACGCCCTGGCCGGCTCCAAGCACCAGGTCACGGCGCTGATCGCCATGGTGTTCTTCGCCGTGGCCCGCGAAGGCCTGGAAACCGTGTTCTTCCTGCTGGCGGTGTTCCAGCAGAGCGAAGGCCCGGGCGCGCCCATAGGCGCCCTGCTGGGCCTGATCTCAGCGATCATCGTCGGCTTCCTGATCTACACCGGCAGCATGCGCCTGAACCTTGGCGCCTTCTTTCGCTGGACCGGGCTGTTCATCCTGGTGGTGGCCGCCGGCATCCTCGCCAATTCGGTGCAGGCCCTGCATGAAGCCGGGGTCTGGAACCACCTGCAGACCGTACTCTTCGACTTCAGCGCCAGCCTGCCCATGGATGGCCCGGTGGGCTCGGTACTGGCCGGCATGTTCGGCTACCAGGACGCCCCCACCATCAGCACCCTCGGCGCCTATGTGCTGTACCTGGCCGTGACCCTGGTGCTGTTCTTCCTGCCCGGCGGCGCCCCAGCCAAAGCGCCCGGCTCAACGTCTTCCGTTTCCAGTCAGTAAGGCTCCCCATGACCCAGCAAGCCTCTCCCCAGGCCTCGCCTCCCCGCGCTCTGCGCTGGGCGGTTGCCGGTTCGGTGATCGTCATGATCGCCGCCGGCGGGCTGTTCTACTACGCCTCGCAACTGGCCGCCAGCAAGCGCCAGGCCCACCAGGGCGAGATCACCGTGACCATCCACCCCAAGAGTTGTGAACCCAACGCGCTGACAGTCCCGGCCGGGCGCGCCAGCTTCCGCATCGTCAACCGTTCGGATCGCGCCGTGGAGTGGGAAATTCTCGACGGCGTGCTGGTGGTGGAGGAACGGGAAAACATCGCCCCGGGCCTGAGCCAGGTGATCAACGCCAACCTGCAGCCAGGGGACTACGCCATCACCTGCGGGCTTTTGAGCAACCCCCGCGGCACCCTGCACGTGACCCCGACCGCCGAGTCCGACGCCCAGGCCAAGGCGCGGCCGTCGATGGTGGCCTTTATCGGCCCGCTGTCGGAGTTCCGGGTCTACCTCAGCACCCAGGGCAGTGTCCTGGTCAAGGCAGTGAACGCCTTGCAGCAGGCCATAGACGCCGGCGACCTGAAACAGGCCCAGGCGCTGTACTTGCCGGCCCGCGCAGCCTATCAGCGCCTGGCCCCGGCAGCTCAGCGCCTGGCCGAGCTGGACAACACCATCAACGCCCGTGCCGATTATTTCGAACAGCGCGAACAGGATCCGGGCTTCAGCGGTTTCCACCGCCTGGAATACGGCCTGTTCCAGAAAAATGACCTGGCAGGCCTGGCTCCCGTAGCTCAGCGCCTGTCCAGCGACGTGGTCAGCCTCAAGGAACAGTTGCTGGCCCAGACCCTGCCACCGGAGCAATTGGTGAGCATCGTCGCGCGCAACATGCGCAGCCTGGCCGACCTGCGGGCCAGCAGCGGTGAAGAGGAACGCTACAGCCACAGCGACCTCAACGGCTTTGCCGCCAACCTGGAAACCACGCGCAAGGTCATCGACCTGCTACGGCCGCTGCTGGCCAAGTCCGCGGCCCAATTGCTACCCCAGGTGGACAGCGCCGCCGATGCCCTGGCCACTCGCCTGGCCAGCCTGCGCGACGGCTTCGGCTATGTGGCCTACGACCAGGTCGACGCCCGGCAGCGCAAAGAGATCGCCGACAAAGCCAAGGCCCTGGCCGACGCCCTCGACGCTATTGATCCCGCACTTGGCCTTTCCGGCCTGTAACAAGACGAGTTTTCAATGAACGATTCAGATCAGCCCAATCCGTCTTTTTCCGCCCAGCGTCGGCGCGTGCTGCTGGGCATGGGCGCCGCCGGCGTGGCCCTGGCCGGCAGCAGCCTGAGTTGCCCGGCCATGGCCGCCGCGCCCGCCCAGGTCACCGAAGCCCCCAGCAGCGACAAGACCCAGGACCGCCACGACTTCCATGGCCAGCATCAGAGCGGCATCGTCACCCCGCGCCCGGCTGCGGGCATGCTGGTGTCCTTCGATGTGCTGGCCAGCGACCGCGACGACCTGGAACGGCTGTTTCGCACCCTCGACCAACGCATTGCCTTTCTCATGCGCGGTGGCCCGGTGGCCCAGGTGGACCCGAAGCTGCCGCCCTTGGATTCCGGCATCCTCGGCCCGGTGGTGACCCCGGACAACCTGACCATCACCGTCTCGGTGGGCGAATCGCTGTTCGACGAGCGCTTCGGCCTGGAGGCGGCCAAACCCAAGCGCCTGATCCGCATGGTGGGCTTCCCCAACGATGCCCTGGAGCCCGCCTGCTGCCACGGCGACCTGAGCCTGCAGTTCTGCTCCAACACCGCCGACACCAACATCCACGCCCTGCGCGACATCGTGAAGAACCTGCCCGACCTGCTGCTGGTGCGCTGGAAACAGGAAGGCAGCGTACCGCCCCAGGCCCCGGCCAAGCCCGGCGAGCCGGCGCAGAGTGCGCGCAATTTCCTGGGCTTTCGCGATGGCTCGGCCAACCCCGACTCCAACGACCCGAAGGCCATGCAGCAGATCGTCTGGGTCCAGCCCGGCAGTGACGAACCGGCCTGGGCGGCCCATGGCAGCTACCAGGCAGTGCGGATCATCCGCAACTTCGTCGAACGCTGGGACCGCACCCCGCTGCAAGAGCAGGAAAGCATCATCGGCCGGATCAAGACCAGTGGCGCGCCCATGGACGGCCAGAAGGAAAGCCAGGTGCCCGACTACGCCCGGGACCCCCATGGCAAGGTCACCAAGCTCGACGCCCACATCCGCCTGGCCAACCCGCGCACTGCCCAGAGCCAGCAGAACCTGATCCTGCGCCGGCCGTTCAACTACTCCAACGGGGTCAACAAGAACGGCCAGCTGGACATGGGCCTGCTGTTCATCTGCTACCAGGCCGACCTGGAGAAAGGCTTCATCGCCGTACAGACCCGTCTGAACGGCGAACCCCTGGAGGAGTACCTCAAGCCCACTGGTGGCGGTTACTTCTTCACCTTGCCGGGGGTCACCGGCGAAGAGGATTTCATCGGGCGTTCGCTGCTCGATGCCACCCGACCTAAAAGCACTGCCTGACACCCCTAACACAACAACCCCCACGGAAAAGTCCCATGAAAAAGTCGCCTCTCGCTGTGTTGCTGACCCTTGGCTTGCTCCACGCGCCGCTTTCGGCGTTCGCCGCAACTGCGCCCCTGGAGCTGGTGGGGCCGATCTCCGACTACAAGATCTACGTCACCGAGCAGCTCGACGAACTGGCCAGCCACACCCAGCAGTTCACCGATGCGGTGAAAAAGGGCGACCTGGCCGCCGCCAAGAAGCTCTACGCGCCGACCCGGGTCTACTACGAGTCGATCGAACCGATCGCCGAGCTCTTCAGTGACCTGGACGCGTCCATCGACTCCCGGGTCGACGACCACGAGAAAGGCGTCAAGGCCGAAGACTTCACCGGCTTCCACCGCCTGGAATACTCGCTGTTCTCGGAAAACAGCACCGAAGGCCTGGGCGAGCTGGCCGACGGCCTGAACAAGGACGTCAAGGACCTGCAGACCCGCGTCGCCGGCCTGACCTTCCCGCCGGAAAAAGTCGTGGGTGGCGCCGCCGCGCTGCTGGAAGAAGTGGCCGCAACCAAGATCTCCGGTGAAGAAGACCGCTACAGCCATACCGACCTCTACGACTTCCAGGGCAACATCGACGGGGCGAAGAAAATCGTCGACCTGTTCCGTCCGCAGATCGAGAAGCAGGACAAGGCCTTTGTCGCCAAGGTGGACAAGAACTTCGCCACGGTGAACAAGATCCTGGCCAAGTACAAAACCCCTGACGGCGGCTTCATGACCTACGACAAGGTCAAGGAAAACGACCGCAAGGCCCTGGTAGGCCCGGTCAATACCCTGGCCGAAGACCTCTCCACCCTGCGCGGCAAACTGGGCCTGAACTGAGCCCGGACCCCAACACGCCATCCTCCCTGTAGGAGCTGGCTTGCCAGCGAAAGCGGCCCAGGGCACAGCACCCGCCTCAAGGCCCTCTTCGCCGGCAAGCCGGCTCCTACACAGGCAGAACAGCACCCCGCCCCCCCGTAGGAGCTGGCTTGCCAGCGAAAGCGGCCCAGGGCACAACGCCCGGCTCAAGGCCCTCTTCGCCGGCAAGCCGGCTCCTACACAGGCAGAACAGCACCCCGCTACCCCCGTAGGAGCTGGCTTGCCAGCGAAAGCGGCCCTGGGCACAGCACCCGGCTCAAGGCTCTCTTCGCCGGCAACATCATCACGAATGCAGATAAGCCTGGGCTGTGACACGTTATCCCGTTAACGTTCACGGCCCATCGACTTTCATGGAAGACCCTTCATGCCTCGCTCCACAGCCGCCAGCGCGCCGCTGACCGTCAGACCCTTCTCGCTGGTTCCACTGATGGCCGCCTATATGGCCTGCACCATGTCGATGATGGCCTTCGTCTCGCTGATCGGCCCGATCTCCCGGGCCCTGCACCTGGAAACCTGGCATGCCGGCGCGGCCGTCACCGTTTCCGGGGTGATCTGGATGCTCCTGGCACGCCCCTGGGGCCAGGCCAGCGACCGCTTCGGCCGGCGCCGGGTGCTGCTGCTGGGCACCGCCGGCTTCACCCTCGCCTACTGGGCCTTGTGCCTGTTCATCGACCTGTCGCTACAGTCGCTGCCCAGCGTCGCCATGGCCTTTCTCGGCCTGATGCTCGGCCGCGGCTTGATCGGCGCCTTCTACGCGGCGATCCCGGTGGGCGGCTTCGCCCTGATCGCCGATAACGTCGAACCTCAGCACCGCGCCCGTGCCATGGCCACTCTGGGCGCCGCCAACGCCGTGGGCCTGGTGCTGGGCCCGGCGGTGGCCGCGCTGCTGGCGCGCTACAGCCTGAGCCTGCCGTTCTACGCCATGGCGGTGCTGCCGTTGCTGGCATTCCTGGTGCTGCGCTACCAACTGCCGCGCCAGGAACTGCACCTGGCCCAGGCGCCGACCCGGGTACGCCTGGGCGACCCGCGACTGCGCCGGCCCATGGTGGTGGCCTTTGTCGCCATGCTCTGTGTGTCGGTGGCCCAGATCACCGTCAGCTTCTATGCCCTGGACCGGCTGCACATGAGCCCCGCCGATGCCGCCCAGACGGCCGGGGTGGCCCTGGCCATGGTCGGCGTGGCGCTGATCTGCGCGCAGTTGGTGGTGCGCAAGCTGGAATGGCCGCCGCTGCGGATGATCCGCTACGGCGCCCTGCTGTCCGCGCTGGGTTATGCCGGCAGCATGCTGGTGGACAGCGCCTGGGGCTTGTGGCTGGCGTTCTTTGTATCGGCGGCAGGCATGGGTGGGGTGTTTCCGTCGTTCTCGGCCCTGGCGGCGAATGCCGTAGAGGCCTCGGAACAGGGCGCGACTGCCGGCAGCATCGGCGCCGCCCAGGGCCTGGGCGTGGTCATCGGGCCCATGGCCGGCAGCCTGATCTACGCCATCGAACCGCGCCTGCCCTACCTGCTGGCGGCGGTGCTGCTGGTACTGATCGCGATCTGGCCCGCCCCGCAGCCCAAAGACCTGTAGCCGCTGCTGCGGGCTGCGAACGGCTGCAAATCAGACGCCGTTCTTGAGGTTGCTGAAGGCCCTGCGGACCTTTGCGCAGCCTCGCAGGCTTGGCAGCGGCTACAGGTACTGCGCTGCTTTTGTAGCCGCTGCCGCAGGCTGCGAACGGCTGCGAAGCAGACGCCGCTCTTGAGATTGCTGAAGGTCCTGCGGACCTTTGCGCAGCCTCGCAGGCTTGGCAGCGGCTACAGGTACTGCGCTGCTTTTGTAGCCGCTGCCGCAGG
>NZ_JBXAJB010000001.1:81256-984576 GCF_058796855.1 Pseudomonas sp. GW823-FHT03E05 | reverse complement strand
GGCTGCGAATGGCTGCGAAGCAGACGCCGCTCTTGAGATTGCTGAAGGTCCTGTGGACCTCGGCGGCGGCTATGGGTTAAAGCATGCGGTAGAGCAAGCGCTCGATGCGCACGCGGCTGACCCGGCGCAGGAACTTGCCCACGGCCTCGGGATAGTCCACCAGGCTGTCCAGGTACTGAAAGTGCTCGATGCGGCGGGTATGGCGATAGATCTCGGCCTGTTCGGCGTTGCGCGCCTGCAGCAGCTCGCCCTTGGGGTCGTCCAGCAACAGGGCGTTTTCCAGGTCCAGGCGGAAGGCCCGCGGGTTGAGGTTGTTGCCGGTGAGCAAGGTATAGCGCTCATCGACCCACATGCCCTTGAGGTGGTAGGTGTTGTCACCGTCACGCCACAGGTGCAGGTTCAACTGGCCGTTGTCGATCACTTTCTGATGCCGCTTGGCAAAACGCCGCAGGCTGATTTCATACAGATAAGGCAGCGCGGCGATCACCTTGAACGGCTCGCTGGGCGGGATATAGAAGTCGTTGGCGGTCTTGTCGCCGACGATGATGTCGATCTTCACTCCGCGCTCCAGGGCCCGGTTGATCTCCCGGGTCACCGGCAGTGGCAGGTTGAAATACGGGGTGCAGATGGTCAGCTGGCGCTGGGCGCCGGCAATCAGCTCGCAGATCACCCGGTTCAACGGGTTGCCCTTGCCCACCCCGAGCAACGGGCTGACCGACAGCCCGCTCTTGTCCAGGCCACCGGCAGTGGTGTCGTAGGTGGCGTGCTTGAGGCGGCTGCGCAGATCGCCGATGTCGTTGCGCAGGCTGCGGGTGGTGGGCAGGTTCGGCAGGTCCAGGCGGTGCACTGCCCGCGACTCCACCAGGCCGTGCTGCACCAGGTGGTGCATGGAGTCGGCCAGGGCCTGGTTGTGCAGCAGGTGGTAACGGTCGAAGCGGTACTTGTCGAACTTGTGCAGGTACACGTTGTTCAGGCTGGCGCCGCTGTAGAGCACGCAGTCGTCGATGATGAAACCCTTGAGGTGCAGCACCCCGAACAGCTCGCGGGTCTGAACCGGCACGCCGTAGATCGGCACCTCGCTGGCGTGAGTGCGGGTCATTTGCTGGTACCAGGCCGAGTTGCCCGGCTGCTTGCCGGCACCGATCAGGCCGCGCTGGGCCCGCAACCAGTCAACCACGACCACCACTTCCAGCTCGGGGCGGGCGGCCTTGGCGGCGTGCAGGGCATCGAGGATTTCCTGGCCGGCTTCATCCTGTTGCAGGTACAGCGCGACGATGTAGATGCGCCGGCGTGCCTGGGCAATCTGCTCCAGCAGCGTGCGACGAAACTGCGCAGCGCCGGTCAGCGTGGTGAAAGCCTCGGCGGCCAGTGGGAAGCTGCGCAGCTTGGGCAGCAGGGAACGTTTGAAAAGCGACGGCATTAGGGCTCGCAGTGGCTCAAATCCAAAGAGCGCAAGAGCTTACACCATGGACCGGCCGGAGTCCCCTGCCTGGCATGTATAACGCCCTCCCTCAGCAAAGCAACCGCCCGCTGTGCGCAGGAGCCGGCTTGCCGGCGAATGGGCCCCCAGCCCTGCGCAAGGCGCAATGACACCTTCGCTGGCAAGCCAGCTCCTACAAAGGGTAATGGCCAGTTTCGAAGAAAAACAAAAAATATAATTGACCAAGGAGAACGATCGTTCTACTGTTCGCCACATGAACGAAATCATGCACTCTGAAACCCGAGACATCATCCTCGATGTCACCGAGAAACTGATCTACCAGAACGGCATTGCCGCCACCGGCATGGATCTTCTGGTGAAGACCGCCGGCGTCTCGCGCAAGAGCGTCTACCGCTATTTCACCAACAAGGACGAGCTGGTGGTGGCCGCCCTGGAGCGTCGCGATCAGCGCTGGATGCACTGGTTCTGCAGCGCGGTGAACCAGGCCGCGACCCCGGCCCTGCGCCTGCTGGCGCTGTTCGACGTGCTCAAGGACTGGTTCGCAACCCCCGGTTTTCGCGGCTGCGCCTTTATCAACACCAGTGGCGAAACCGGCGACCCGCAAGACCCGGTGCGCCAAGTAGCAAAACGGCACAAGCAGAACCTGCTCGACTACGTGACCGAGCTTTGCCAGGAACATGGCGTGCAACATCCTGAGGAACTGGCAGCGCAACTGCTGATCCTGATCGATGGCGCCATTACCGTTGCCCTTGTGATGGGCAATCACAGTGCTGCTGATAATGCGCAATGCATGGCGCAAAAGTTATTGGACCTCTGATTGTTTTAAACAAGAGCAGCCTCTTTGTTTGAACAGCAACTTTCATTGGAGACAGATCATGTCGTCTAACGCTCAAGTGCGCCCGCCCCTTCCGCCTTTCACTCGCGAGTCGGCGATTGAAAAGATCCGCCTGGCCGAAGATGGCTGGAACTCCCGGGACCCGGAGCGGGTATCCCTGGCCTATACCCTGGATACCCAATGGCGCAACCGCGCCGAGTTCGCCCACAACCGCGAAGAGGCCAAGGCGTTCCTGACCCGCAAATGGGCCAAGGAACTGGATTACCGCCTGATCAAGGAACTGTGGGCCTTTACCGACAACCGTATTGCCGTGCGCTACGCCTACGAATGGCACGACGACTCGGGCAACTGGTTCCGTTCCTACGGCAACGAAAACTGGGAGTTTGACGAACAGGGTTTGATGGCCCGGCGCTTTGCCTGCATCAACGACATGCCGATCAAGGCCCAGGAGCGCAAGTTCCACTGGCCCCTGGGCCGCCGGCCCGACGATCACCCGGGCCTGAGCGAACTGGGCCTGTAATCACCACCGCCTCTGCCCTTGTAGGAGCTGGCTTGCCAGCGAAAGCGCCCTCAAGCCCGGCACAAGGCTCCGAGGCCCGTTCGCCGGCAAGCCGGCTCCTACGAAAAAACACACCTCCTCTGCCCCCGTAGGAGCTGGCTTGCCAGCGAAAGCGCCCCCTAGCCCGGCACAAGGCTGCGAGGCCCATTCGCCGGCAAGCCGGCTCCTACGAAAAAACACACCTCCTCTGCCCCCCGTAGGAGCTGGCTTGCCAGCGAAAGCGCCCTCTAGCCCGGCACAAGGCTCCGAGACCCATTCGCCGGCAAGGGGCGGTTCAGGCGGCGGCTTCCTGTTCCTTGGACCGCGCCCGGGCCTCCAGCTCGCGTACCAGGGGCAGCACGCGCTGGCCGAAATACTCCACCTCTTCCTGGAAATGCAGGAACCCGGCCAGTACCAGGTCCACACCCACCGCCTTCAACTCCACGATGCGCTGGGCAATCTGCTGTGGCGTGCCGATCAGGTTGGTCTTGAACCCGTCGTTGTACTGCACCAGGTCCTCGAAACTCGACTTGGCCCAGTTGCCCTCGCCTTCGGGGGACGCCTTGCCGGCCTGCCGGGCGGCGTCACCGAAGGCATTCACCGCCTCCGGGTCGGCCTGATCGATGATTTGCTGCAACACCGCCCGCGCCTCCTCTTCGGTGTCCCGGGCGATCACGAAGGCGTTCACTCCGATCTTCACCGAGTGCTGGTTGGCCGCGGCCTTGGCGCGGATGTCGTCAACCTGGGCCTTGATCCCCTCGACACTGTTGCCGTTGGTGAAGTACCAGTCCGAAACCCGGGCCGCCATGTCCCGGGCAGCCCGCGAGCTGCCGCCCTGGAAGATCTCCGGCTGGCCCAGGGGCTTGGGCTTGAGGCTGTAGTGGTCGAAGCGATAGAAATCGCCCCTGAAGGTGAAGGCATCCTGGCTCCAGACCCCGCGCAGGCAGCGAATGAATTCCTCGGACCGGCGATAGCGCTCGTCGTGCTCCAGCCAATGCTCGCCAATGGCCTGGAACTCACCCTTGAACCAACCGCTGACGATGTTCACCGCAATACGGCCATTGGTCAGTTGGTCGATGGTCGCCAGTTGCTTGGCCGCCAGGGCCGGCTGCCAGGGCCCGGGCAGGATCGCCGCAATCACCTTGAGCTTGTCGGTGGCCGCCAGCAGTGCGTGGCTGAAAGCCACCGACTCGTGCTGGTACTCGGCGCCATAGCCGGCGGTGAAGCGGATCTGCGTCAGGGCGTATTCGAAGCCGGCCTGCTCGGCGATCTGCGCCAGCTTGCGGTTGTAGTCGATGCCCCAATGGGTGCGTTGCTCGATCTTGCTGACCACCAGCCCACCGCTGACGTTGGGCACCCAGTAGGCAAATTTCACGGCTTGCTGACTCATGGTTCGGTCCTCGGGACTTGGGAAAGTACCCCGGAGCAGAGCAGCAAGCGTGCCAGGGCCTGGAAGCCCTCGGCGCGTAGGCCGCCAGACGCCGTGTGGAGCCTCAAGCACGCCCTCTCCCGGGCAATGGCTGAGGCTCGCTGCCTGCGGCGGCGCGGGGCCGGCCAACCCTGGAAACGGGCTGTTTTGTTGATGAACTGTTGGCGGAGCAACAGTTGCAGGCGCTCTGCCGGAGCCCTTGCCCCGGCAAACCGGCGTTTGCGGCTTCGGCATGGTGTGTGCAATCGGCCTGGACCCTGCAGCGCTTTTTTCTGCCGAACCCAGGAGCTACACCATGACTGAACACCAGGTAATCAATCCGCTGTCCGTGGGGGTCGACTACGAGACCCTGGCCGCAGGCTTTCGCCCGATCTTCCAGCGCATCGCCAGTGGCGCGGTGGAACGGGAACAGCAACGCAAACTGCCCTACGAGCCCATCCAGTGGCTCAAGGAATCCGGATTCGGCGCGGTACGGGTGCCGCTGGAATATGGCGGTGGCGGCGCTTCCCTGCCCCAGCTGTTCCAGCTGCTGATCGAGCTGGCCGAGGCCGACGCCAACGTGCCCCAGGCCCTGCGCGGGCACTTTGCCTTTGTCGAGGATCGGCTCAATGCCACGACCGGACCGGGCCGGGACCTGTGGTTCAAGCGCTTTGTCGAAGGCGATATCGTCGGCTGCGCCTGGACCGAAATCGGCGCCGTGGACATCGGCCAGGTCATCACCAAAGTCTCTCCGGATGGCGAAAAATGGCGCCTCAACGGCGAAAAGTTCTACAGCACCGGGAGCATTTTCTCTGACTGGATTGATGTCTATGCCCAGCGCACGGACACCGGCGGCGACGTGATTGCCGCGGTGCGCACCCGCCAGCCGGGCATCGAGCAGAGCGACGATTGGGACGGCTTCGGCCAGCGCACCACCGGCAGCGGCACCTCGCGCTTCCAGGACGCTGAAGTGGACGCCGAGAACATCATCGACTTCGCAACCCGCTTCAAATACCAGACTGCTTTCTACCAGCTGGTGCTGCTGGCGACCCTGGCCGGCATCGGCCGCGCGGCGCTACGTGATGTGGCCCACGAAGTGCGGGTGCGCAAGCGCATCTATAGCCACGGCAACGCGCCCCAGGCCAGCGCCGATGCCCAGGTGCAGCAGGTGGTGGGCGAGATCGCGGCCCTGGTGTATGCCGCCGAAGCCGCCGCCCTGCGTGCTGCAGCCCCTGCGCAACAGGCCTACCTGGCGCGCTTTGCCGGGGATCCGGCCCAGGAGCGCGCGGCCAATGTGGCGGCGGAAATCGAATCGGCCACGGCCCAGGTGGTGGTCACCGAACTGGTCCAGCGCGCCACCAGCGAGCTGTTCAATGCCCTGGGGGCTTCGGACATTCGCCAGGGCAAGGCCCTGGACCGGCACTGGCGCAATGCGCGCACCGTGTCTTCGCACAACCCGGTGATCTACAAGGCGCGGATCGTCGGCGACTGGAAGATCAACGGCAGCGAGCCACCCTTTGTCTGGCAGATTGGCAACGGCCCCCAGCGCTGACCTCAGGCACCGCCCCCCGTAGGAGCTGGCTTGCCAGCGAAGGCGTCATCCAGGCGAGCGCTCGGCCCAGCGGCCTCTTCGCCGCCAAGCCGGCTCCTGCAGCGAAATCTCGGCGCACCGCCCCGTAGGAGCTGGCTTGCCAGCGAAGGCGTCATCCAGGCGGGCGCTCGGTTCAGGGAGAGGCATCCGACCAAGGTCGAGGCGGTCGCGCGGCGGGCTGGGTTGCAGGTAATATGGCGGACTTTCGCGCAGCCCCCTTTGCGCTTCTCGCCGAAATAAGCCGACCCCATGCCCTTCGAACTCAGCGTAGACCTGACCACCCTCGCCATTCTCGCCCTCGTGGCCTTCATCGCCGGTTTCATCGACGCCATTGCCGGCGGCGGCGGCCTGCTCACCACCCCGGCCCTGCTCACCGCCGGCCTGCCGCCGCATCTGGTGCTGGGCACCAACAAACTCAGCTCGACCTTCGGCTCGGCCACCGCCAGCTTCACCTTCTATCGGCGCAAGCTGTTCCACCCCAGGCAATGGACCCACGCCATTGTCGGCACCCTGGTGGGCGCCCTGACCGGGGCCATCGTCGCTCACTACCTGCCGGCGGAATGGCTGAACAAGATGCTGCCGGTGATCGTCTTCGCCTGCGGCCTGTACCTGCTGTTCGGCGGCACGCCCAAGGCGCCACTGGACAGCGACGCACCGATCAAGAAGAAGTGGCAATCGAGCCAGGGCTTCAGCCTGGGCTTCTATGACGGCGTGGCCGGCCCCGGCACCGGGGCCTTCTGGACCGTGAGCAGCCTGCTGCTCTACCCCATCGACCTGGTCAAGGCCAGCGGCGTGGCCCGCAGCATGAACTTCGTCAGCAACATCGCGGCGCTGTCGGTGTTCGTGTTTTCCGGGCAGGTGGACTGGATCATCGGCCTGTGCATGGGCCTGTCGGTGATGGTCGGGGCCTTCTTCGGCGCACGCACCGCCATCAGCGGTGGTGCCAAGTTCATTCGCCCGGTGTTCATCACCGTGGTCCTTGGGCTGACCGTGCGCCTAGCCTGGCAGCACTGGTTCAGCGTGGCCTAGGCGGCGCGCCACATAGAGATCGATCAGGTAGCGGGCAATCGAGCGCGAGGCCGGCAACGGCGGTAGCGCATGGACGCTGAACCACTGGGCGTCCTCGATCTCGTCTTCCTGGGGAATGATCTCGCCGCCGGCGTATTCGGCGTGAAAGCCCAGCATCATCGAATGGGGGAACGGCCAGCATTGGCTGCCCACGTACTGGATGTTCCTGACTTCAATGCTCACCTCTTCGCGCACCTCGCGAATCAGACAGTCCTCCGCCGACTCGCCCGGCTCGGCAAAGCCTGCCAGGGTGCTGTAGACCCCGGTGACGAAGCGCGGCGAACGAGCCAGGAGGATTTCGTCACCGCGGGTGATCAGCACGATCATGCTCGGTGAAATGCGCGGGTAGCTGCGCAGGTCGCAAGGCTGGCAATACATCGCCCGCTCCCCCGGCACCTGGGCCATGGGCCGCCCGCAACTGCCGCAGTACCGGTGCTCCCGGGCCCAGGTGCCGATCTGCGCGGCATAGCCCAGGACCTTGTACAGGGTGTGATCGCCCTCCAGCATGAAGGCCCGCAGGCCTTTCCAGCCGCAGCCCGGCACTTCGGCGCGGGCGCTCAGTTCCAGCAGGTACACCGGCTCGCCATCGAGATGGCCGATGCCGTGTTCCGCCAGCAGCGGCAGGTCCTGGCCCTTGAGCCAGTGCCGGGGGAACAGCGCGCCGTTGTCGTCGTAGAGAAAGCCGTCCGGGCCGCGGGCCACGGCCCAGCCGCCGGGAAGGTCGGTGTCGAGTACTGCGGTGGTCCAGCGTTCAATCATCGTCAATCAATCCAGAAATTCGGGTTTCTGTTTGCTCATGTGGGCGGCGATGGCCACGCGCAAGTCGTTGGACTGCAACATGGCAGCGTTCCAGGTGGCGACATATTCCAGGCCGTCATCAATACGGTGGTCACGCATGTAGCTGAGCATTTCCTTGGTGCCGCTGACCGCGATCGGCGACTTGGCGGCGATCTCCCGGGCAATTCCCATGACCCCGTCCAGCAGGCTTGCGGCATCGCTGTAGGTCCGGTTGACCAGGCCAATGCTGCGTGCTTCCTCGGCACCGAAGGTGCGCCCAGTGTAGGCCAGCTCGCGCAGGATGCCGTCGCCGATGATACGTGGCAAACGTTGCAGTGTGCCGACATCCGCAGCCATGCCGATATCGATTTCCTTGATCGAGAATTGCGCATCGTCCGCGGCGTAACGCATGTCGCAGGCGCTGATCAGGTCGATGGCGCCCCCCAGGCAATAGCCCTGGATCGCCGCCAGCACCGGCTTGCGGCAGTTGTCCACGGCGTTGAACGAGGCTTGCAGCTGGAAGATCTTGCGCCGCAGCAGGCGCGCGTTGCGGCCCACATCCTTGCCCAGTTCGTTGGCCACCCCGGCCAGCATCATCAGGTCGATGCCCGAAGAGAAATGCTTGCCGGCACCGCTGAGCACCACCACGCGCACTGCGTCGGTGTCGTCGATCCAGCGGAAGATCTCGACGATCTCGCTCCAGAACGCGGCGTTCATGGCGTTGATCTTTTCCGGGCGGTTGATCTGCACATGGGCGATGTTGTCAGCGAGTTCGACGCGAAAGGCTTGGTATTCGGACATGGCAGTGATCCTTTACTGGGCAGAAAATGAGGGCCGAACTATAGCAAGGGCCGGCGGCGGGCCGTAAGGCAGCGCATCGGCCAAAAGCGGGACTGGCCACCGCCCCTGCAGGCGCCGGCTTGCCGGCGAAGAGGCCCCTGAGCCGGGCCCCGTCCGGATAACGCCTTCGCTGGCAAGCCAGCGCCTACATGGGGGCGATGTGGGGGTGATGAGCTCAGCCTTGCCGGGTGCAATAGAAGGCGGCGGTCGTGTAAGGCACGGTGACCTGGGCCTTGCCCCGCAGCTGCGGCTCGCTGTCGATCAGGGCGGCGATCTGCCGGTCCACGGCCTCGCGTTCGGCCTGGGGCAAGGCGGCGATGAAGCTGGTGGAGCGCACACGGTTGAAGATCACGTCCTCCGGCGTGCCGCTGTGGCCCTGGGTGAAATGCTGTTCCTGCAGAGGCCCGAAACCCGGGTGGGGAAAGGCCTGGCGCCAGGCACCGGTGTAATAGCGCGGGGTATCGGCCTGCAAGGCATTGACGATGGCGTCCAGGCGCGCCACCCAGGGCACCCGGGCATCCCGCAGGTTCCACACCAGGGCCAGCTTGCCGCCGGGCTTGAGCACGCGATGGATTTCCTCCAGTGCCGCGCGGTGGGCAAACCAGTGAAAGGCCTGGGCACAGACCAGCACATCCACCGAGGCATCCTTGAGCGGCAGCGCCTCGGCGCTGCCCTCCAGTACCTGGGCCTCGGGCTGGGCCGCCGCCAGCCTGGCGCGCATTTGCTCGACCGGCTCCACCGCGATCACCTGGGCCCCCGTGGCCAGCAAGCGGCCGGTGAACTTGCCGGTGCCGGCGCCCAGGTCCACCACCACCCTGCCCGGCCCGAGGCCCAGCGTCTCCCGCAGCCAGGGCTCAAGGGCTGGCGGATAGTCCGGCCGGCCCCGCACATAGGTATCGGCGGCCTGTTGGTAGCCGTCGGCCGCAGCATGATGAATCGCCTGATCGTTCATGGATGAACCTCCTCATTGCGGGTGAGTACGAACAGGATAAACCGTGCCCGACAACAGACAGCATGAAACTCCTGTCAGTTGCACCCCCGTTGCAGGAGCAGGCTGTAGGAGCTGGCTTGCCAGCGAAGGCGTTATCCGCAGGGGCGCTCGGCTCAGGGGCCTCTTCGCCGCCAAGCCGGCTCCTCCAACGAATCCGCGCCGCACCGCCTGGTAGGCGGCCTTGAGACAAGCGCTGGGCTCTGCGGCCCTTTCACCGCCAAGCCGGCTCCTACGGATTCAGGCCCTGGGCGGGGGCGGCAGGCTCAGGCGAAAACGCGCGCCGCCCAGGGGCGAGGCTTCCACGGTCAGGGTGCCGTCCTGGGCTTCCAGGGCCCGGCGGCTGATGGCCAGGCCCAGACCGAAGCCGCCGGTGGCGCGGTCGCGGCTGCGGTCCAGGCGGTAGAACGGCTCGAACACCCGCTCGCGCTCGTCGTCGGGAATGCCGATGCCGTCATCGTCGACCCAGATCTCGCAGCCGTCGTCGCTGACCAGCACCCCCACCTGGATGCGTTTCTCGCAATAACGGGTGGCATTGCGCAGCAGGTTCTGCAAGGCCCGGGCGGTCAGCCGCGGGTCCAGGGTGAAACGTTCCAGGGCACCGTGCAGCAGGACGTCGATGACGATATCCGACTCCAGCTCATCGTCGACACTGCCCAGGATGCTGTCGATGAACTCGTCCAGGGACACCTCGATCTGCTCCGGCAGGCACGCCGGGTTCTGCAGGCGGCTGTAGGACAGCAGCTCCAGGACCAGTTCATCCAGTTCGCGAATGTGCGCCACCAGCCCTTGCAGGCGCTCGCGGCTGGCCGCCGGCAAATCGTCGGAGAGCGCCAGGGCCAGGCCGAAATCCAGCCGGGTCAGGGGCGTGCGCAGTTCGTGGGACACCGCGTTGAGCAGGTCACGCTGCTGGTTCAGGAGTTTTTCGATATCCCCGGCCATGGTGTCGAAGACATTGGCCAGGCTGCCGATGTTGGAACTGGCGGGCAGCTGGGTGCGCTCGCCCAGATGGCCCTTGCCGAAGCGTTCGGCGGTGCGCTTGAGGCGCTCCAGGTCACGCCAGTGCGGGCGCACCCAGAGCAGCAGGCAGGCCAGCAGCACGGCGACGATCAGGACATTGATGCTCCAGTACAGCAGGTTGACGTCCAGCGGGTCCGGCGGCACCACCAGCTTCACCGCCAGTTGTTCATCCAGCGGCGACACCGCCAGGGTGCGCCAGCCCCAATCGCCCAGGCGCACCACTTTCTCGCCGCGTTGCAGGCGCTCGCGCTCGTAATCGCTGAAATCCGGGTCGTCGATGCGCACCAGGGCCACCTGCAGCGGGTGGAACTCCTCGTCCATCTCCTTGACCAGGGTCGGCCACTGCTGCGCCGGCAAGGCGCGGAACTGCTTGACGATCAGGCTCTGCAGGCCCCGGGACTGGTCCAGGTTGTAGTCCAGGAAACGCTCGTGGAAAACCTTGATCACCAGGTCCGGGATCAGGTAGATCGCGGCGCTGAAGGCAATGATGGTGATCAGGTACAGACGGACCAGGATGCGCAGCATGGAATCAGCATTCCCACTCGGAACGACTGAACAGGTAACCCTTGCCCCACACGGTCTTGATCTTGCGCGCCTCGCCGGCGTGATCGTCGAACTTGCGCCGCAGCTTGGAGATCGCCACGTCCACCGAACGATCGGTGCCGTTGAACTCGATGCCCCGCAGGCGCTGCAGGATCTGGTCGCGGCTCAGCACTTCACCGGCATGCCGGGCCAGCACCACCAGCAGGTTGTACTCGCCGCTGGACAGCTCCACCAACTGCTCGCGCCAGGTCACGGTGCGCTCCGACAGGTCGATGCACAGGTTGCCCATGAGGATCTGGTCGCTGGCGCTCTGCGGCTCGCTGAGGCTGCTGCGGCGCAACAGGGTACGGACCCGGGCCAGTAGCACTCGCGGTTCGCAAGGTTTTGTCACATAGTCGTCGGCGCCCATTTCCAGACCCAGCACCTGATCATGGCTATCATCCCGCGCGGTCAGCATCAGGATCGGCAGGGTCGCCGAGTCGGCGCGCAACAGGCGGCAGACTTGCAGGCCATCCAGGCCCGGCAGCATCAGGTCGAGGATCACCAGGTCCGGGGGGCTGGCCTTGGCCCGCTCCCGCACCTGGTCACCACGGCTGATCACGCTGACCTGATAGCCATTGCGTTCCAGGTAGCTGGCGATCAGTTCGGACAGCGCGGTGTCGTCTTCGACAAGAAGAATATTGGGCATGGAGAGCGATCTTTATTGAAGAAATACAGAATACCGGCGTTCTTTATAAGGCACCGGGCAAAACCAGCAAGGCGCCAAGGATATACAACCCTGGCCGCACCGGTGCGCAGGCTTCACACTTTTTCACACAGCACCTACACAGCTTCACAGCGGGCCTTGACCCATGCCCTTAGCATGCCGAGGTCATTATTGGGGTATCAGCATGTCGAATAAACTCTTTGCGCCATTCTGCCTGGTCGTTCTGGCAGCGGCGCTGAGCGCGTGTGGCAAGACCGAAGGCGAGCAGACGCCGCCACCGGCCAAGGTACGAATCGAAACCGTACAGAGCCAGGCCCTGTCCATCACCAGCGAACTGAGCGGGCGCATCGCCGCGCCACGGATCGCCGAAGTCCGCGCCCGGGTGGCCGGGGTGGTGCTGCAACGGACCTTCCGCGAAGGCTCCGACGTCAAGCAGGGCGAGGTCTTGTTCCGCATCGACCCGGCCCCGTTCAAGGCTGACCTGGACAGCGCCCAGGCCAGCCTGCGCAAGGCCGAGGCCACCGCCTTCCAGGCGCAGTTGCAGGAGCAGCGCTATTCCAAGCTGGTCGCCGACCAGGCCATCAGCGGCCAGGAATACGACAATGCCCGGGCTGCGGCACGCCAGGCCAGCGCCGACGTCGCCGCCAACCAGGCCGCGGTGCAGCGGGCCAAGCTCAACCTCGGCTATGCCACCGTCACCGCGCCGATTTCCGGCCGGGTCGGCCGCGCCCTGGTCACCGAAGGCGCCCTGGTGGGCCAGAACGAGACCACGCCGCTGGCGCTGATCCAGCAACTGGACCCGATCCACGCCGACCTGACCCAGTCCACCCGTGAACTCAACGACCTGCGCCGGGCCTTCCGCGCCGGCCAGTTGCAGCAGGTGGGCAAGGACCAGGCCAAGGCGACCCTGATCCAGGACGACGGCAGCCTCTACCCGTTGCCGGGCAAGCTGTTGTTCGCCGATATCAGCGTTGACCCGAGTACCGGGCAGATCATCCTGCGCAGCGAGTTCCCCAACCCGGACCTCGACCTGCTGCCCGGCAGTTTCGTGCGCGTGCGCCTGGAACAGGCGGTCAACCAGCAAGGCATCAGCGTGCCGCAGCGGGCCATCCAGCGCGACAGCGCCGGCATCGCCCAGGTGCTGCTGGTGGATGCGCAAAACAACGTGGTGCAGCACCCGGTGCAACTGGGTGGAGTGCAGAACGATCGCTGGATCGTCACCGAGGGCCTCAAGCCCGGTGACCGGGTGATTGTCGAAGGCCTGCAACACGCCCGCCCCGGCGAGCCGGTGGAAATCGACGCCAGCCCCCTTGCGCACGTCCAGAACCCTGGCCAGTAGGTAGTACACATGCCGCAATTCTTTATTGACCGCCCGGTATTCGCCTGGGTGGTCGCCTTCTTCATCCTGTTGGCCGGCGCCCTGGCGATCCCCCAACTGCCGGTGGCGCAATACCCCACCGTGGCCCCGCCGCAGATCGAGATCTACGCCGCCTACCCGGGCGCCTCGGCGCAGACCCTAGACGAATCGGTGGTCAGCCTGATCGAGCAGGAGCTCAACGGTGCCGACCACCTGCTGTACTTCTCGTCCCAGAGCAGCCTCGGCAGCGCCACCATCACCGCCACCTTCCAGCCGGGTACCAACCCGGAACTGGCCCAGGTGGACGTGCAGAACCGTCTCAAGGCAGTGGAACCGCGCCTGCCCCAGGCGGTGACCCAGCAGGGCCTGCAGGTGGAGAAAGTCTCCGCCGGCTTCCTCTTGCTGATCACCCTGACCTCCAGTGACGGCCGCCTGAACGATGTCGCCCTCAGCGACTACCTGGCGCGCAACGTGATGAACGAGATCCGCCGCCTCGATGGCGTCGGCAAGGCCCAGTTGTACGGTGCCGAGCGGGCCATGCGGATCTGGCTCGACCCGCAGAAACTGATCGGTTTCAACCTGACCCCGGCCGACGTCAACGCCGCGGTGGCGGCGCAGAACGCCCAGGTTCCGGCCGGCAGCATCGGCGACCTGCCCAACCCCGCCAGCCAAGAAATCACCGCGACCATCCTGGTCAAGGGCCAGCTTTCCAGCCCTGAAGAGTTTGCCGATATCGTCCTGCGGGCCAACCCCGACGGCTCCACGGTACGCATCGGCGATGTGGCTCGGGTGGAAGTCGGTAGCCAGGAATACCAGTACGGCACCCGCCTGAACGGCAAGCCGTCCACCGCGGTGGGCGTGCAGTTGTCCCCCGGGGCCAACGCGTTGAATACCGCGACCTTGATCCGCGCCAAGATGGACGAGCTGTCGCGCTATTTCCCGGCCGGCGTGGAATACAAGATCCCCTACGACACCTCGCCCTTCGTCAAGGTCTCGATCACCAAGGTGCTCTACACCCTGGCCGAAGCCATGGTGCTGGTGTTCCTGGTGATGTTCCTGTTCCTGCAGAACATCCGCTACACCCTGATCCCTACCCTGGTGGTGCCCGTGGCCCTGATGGGCACCTTCGCCACCATGCTGGCCCTGGGGTTCTCGATCAACGTGCTGACCATGTTCGGCATGGTGCTGGCCATCGGCATCCTGGTGGACGATGCCATCGTGGTGGTGGAGAACGTCGAGCGGATCATGGCCTCCGAAGGCCTGTCGCCCAAGGAAGCCACGCGCAAGGCGATGCAGCAGATCACCGGGGCCATCATCGGCATCACCCTGGTGCTGGTGGCGGTGTTCATCCCCATGGCCTTCATGCCCGGCTCGGTGGGGGTGATCTACCAGCAGTTCTCGCTGTCCATGGCCACCTCGATCCTGTTCTCGGCGTTCCTCGCCCTGACCCTGACCCCGGCCCTGTGCGCCACCCTGCTCAAGCCCATCGCGGCGGGCGAACACCATGAACGCACGGGGTTCTTCGGCTGGTTCAACCGGCGCTTCGAACGCCTGAGCGACAGCTATCAGGGCGGCGTGACCTATGCCCTCAAGCGTACCGGCCGCTACCTGCTGATCTACCTGGCGCTGCTGGCGATCATGGCGCTGCTGTTCAGCCGCCTGCCCTCCTCCTTCCTGCCAGTGGAGGACCAGGGCTACACCATCACCGACATCCAGCTGCCACCTGGTGCCAGCCAGAACCGCACGATCAAGGTGGTGGAGCAGATCGAAGCGCACAACGCCAGCGAACCGGGAGTCGGCGACAGCACCATCATTCTCGGCTTCAGCTTCTCGGGTAACGGGCAGAACGCCGCGCTGGCCTTCACCACGCTCAAGGACTGGTCGCAACGGGGCAGCGAGGATTCGGCGATGTCCATCGCCGACCGCGCCAACGCCGCCCTCGGCGCGATCAAGGATGCCGTGGTGTACGCCGTGCTGCCGCCGCCGATCGATGGCCTGGGCACCTCCAGCGGCTTCGAGTTCCGCCTGCAGGACCGTGGCGGCGTCGGCCACGCGGCCCTGATGCAGGCCCGGGACGAGCTGCTCAAGGCCACGGAAAAGAGCCCGATCCTGGCCAACGTCCGGGAAAGTGCCCTGGCCGAAGCGCCGCAGGTGCAACTGGAGGTCGACCGCAAGCAGGCCAACGCCCTGGGCGTGTCCTTTGCCGATATCGGCAGCCTGCTGTCCACCGCCCTGGGGTCGTCCTACGTCAACGACTTCCCCAACCAGGGGCGGATGCAGCGGGTGGTGATCCAGGCCGAAGGCGACCAGCGCAGCCAGGTCGAAGACTTGCTGCGCCTGAACGTGCGCAACAGCGCCGGCAAGATGGTGCCGCTGTCGGCCTTCGTCCGCGCCAGCTGGAGCCTGGGCCCGGCGCAACTGACCCGCTACAACGGCTACCCGGCCATTGCCGTCTCCGGCGAGCCGGCCCCTGGCCACAGTACCGGTGAAGCCATGCAGGAAATCGAACGGCTGGTGGCGCAGTTGCCCACCGGGCTGGGCCTGGAATGGACCGGCCTGTCACTCCAGGAACGGCTGTCCGGCAGCCAGGCGCCGATGCTGCTGGGCCTGTCGCTGCTGATCGTGTTCCTGTGCCTGGCGGCGCTCTACGAGAGCTGGTCGATTCCCACTTCGGTGCTGCTGGTGGTGCCCCTGGGGGTACTGGGCGCAGTGCTGGCGGTGAGCCTGCGCGGCATGCCCAACGACGTGTTCTTCAAGGTCGGCCTGATCACCATCATCGGCCTGTCGGCGAAGAACGCGATCCTGATCATCGAGTTCGCCAAGAGCCTGTACGACGAAGGCCACGACCTGATCGATGCCACGGTGCAGGCTGCACGCCTGCGCCTGCGCCCCATCGTCATGACCTCGCTGGCGTTCATCCTCGGCGTGGTGCCCCTGGCCATCGCCACCGGCGCCAGCTCCGCCAGCCAGCAGGCGATCGGTACCGGGGTGATCGGCGGCATGATCACCGCGACCCTGGCAGTGATCTTCGTGCCGGTGTTCTTCGTGGTGGTGATGAAACTGGTGAAACGCGGTTCGTCCAAGGACTGACATCGCTGCATGGGGCCCCGGTTCCGGGGCCCCTTCTTCTCTTGCCCGCCTCTTCTCGTCTCAGGCCGCCATGGCCGGGCATACCCGTGCCTGTGGGCAATCCAGGGCGAAAGGCCCGGGAAAGGCCGCAGCGGATTTGCCCGGTGGATTGCCCGCCAGCAGCGCCGGAGCCTTGGCCGCCTGGCTGTGATGGGCGATCTGGTGATTGCATTCGATGGCCCGCGCCAATGCTCCGGCCGAGCCCTGGCCCAGCCCCAGCAGGCTGGTGCCATTGGTGAAGAACGCGAGGAAGGCGGTGATCATCAGACGGCGCCCTTTCATGGCCGTCTCCCCGCTTCGGCATGGAGTACCGGGCCCTGGCCGCTTGCCGCGCCGGAATCAATCAACGCAGCGCTCGGCAGGCCCGCAGCCAGGCTGGCCCAGAGCATCAGAAGCAGATAAAGCCCCAGCGCCAGGTAGGCGCCGTGCTTGGCGGAACTGAGGATCGAACGGGCCATGGTGATCTCCTGAGGCGTTTTCGTGCCCAGAGGATCTATCAATCAAACGCCAGTAAAAAGACGTTTATATCCATAGCCATCATCAATTTTCTTGATGCTTTAAACTCGCGTCTCAGTCCTGCAACAGTCTGGTCAGACGCTCGCGGGAAGTCTCCGGCTCGCCTTCGACAGGCTGGGCAGAGGACAGGATGGGAGTGGAGTAGAGCAACAGCAGAACCACGGTCAGACGCATCACCATGCTATCGATCCTTGCTCGGGAAAGAGTCAATAATTCAGCGTCAAATTTAAACACATGGCTATATGACACTACCAAGCAAAATTTGCCTGGCGGGAAGAATAAGTCGCAAACAGGTGATGCAGGAGCGACATCACTGCTTCAGTGACGTCGCTCCTGCATACCTTGGGTTTGCTGCTTGCGGGGTGATCCGGAGCGCTCATTGCTGGGCTTTGTGATCCAGGGCGGCGTAGAAGTTGGCGCTTTGTTGCAGGTACTTCTGGGTGTAGGTGTTGGTGCTGGATTTCTTCTGGCTGATTTCCACGCTGGCGCTGGCAGGCAGTGCCACGGTGGCGGAAATGGCGGAGGCTGCGATCACGGAGAAGAGATTGAAGTTCATGGCGGTAACCCTCGTATTCAGTTGGCTTGCTTGCCCGTGTGGGCCGTGAAGCAAACTTACTCCCGAGGGTTGGCGGGAAAAAATTCTTTGCGGCAGTAGCCATTATCAGCGTCGTTAATAGAAGGAGTCAGGCCCCGGATGCCGGGGCCTGCGGTCTATTGACGCACCAGGAATTTGATATCGCTGGGGGAATCGAACGGCAGTTTCTGCACGGTCTTGCCCAGGAAACCGGTCTTGGCGTCGCGCTCGATCACCACGATCTCGTTGCTTTTCTGGTTGCCGATCAGCACATAGCGGTTGCTCGGGTCGAGGCTGAACTCCCGTGGGTGATCGCCTTCCACCGAACGCCGCTGGATTTCCTTGAGCTGGCCATTGGCCGGGTCGATGGCAAACACCAGCAACTGGTTGGCGGTGCCCCGGTTGCTGACATACAGGTACTGGCCGTCCTTGGAAGCATGCAAGGCCGCGGCGGCCTTTTTCTCCTTGGAGCCGTTGGCCGCCAGGTCGAGCATCTGACGCTGAGTCAGCTTGCCGTCCTGGTAGTCGAACACCGCCAGTTGAGCGCTCATTTCCATGGTCAGGTAGGCATGCTTGCCATCGGCGCTGAACAGCAGGTGCCGCGGGCCGCTGCCCGGCGGCAGCTGGACGAAGGCCGGGTCGGCCGGGCTCAGCGGGTGTTCCGCATTGGCCTTGGGGTCATAGCGATAGACGAAGATCTTGTCCGCACCCAGGTCGTTGGCGAACAGGAACTTGCCGTCCGGGGACGGCACCGACGAATGCACGTGGGCCGATTGTTGGCGCTCGGGGTCGACCCGGCTGGCCGGATGACTGGTGAGCTGCACCACCGGCGACAGATGACCGTCATCGCTGACCGGCACCACCGCCAGGCTGCCGCCCGGATCCACATCCACCGAATAGTTGCTGACGAACAGGTAGTTGCCGTCGGCACTCAGGCTGGAATGGGTGGGCTCGTTACCCTGGCTCTGCACCTGGTTGATCAGGCTCAGTTGATGGGTTTTCGGCGCAAGGCTGTAGCTGCTGACACGACCGATGGGGTCGGCCTGCCCCGGGCTGTTCTCATTCACCGCGAAGACGAACTTGAGGTCCTTGGACAAGGTCAGCCAGGACGGGTTGGAGCTCTTCACCACCTGCAGCGGCTTGGGGTCGATCTGCCCGGTGCGCTCATTGAATTGCAGGCGGTACAGACCCTGGCTCTGGCCCTGGGTATAGGACCCCACCAGCAGCTCATGGGTTTCGGTGGCCGGCGCGGCCTGGACCGCCATGGCACCGACACTGCCGGCCATCAGCAGGGGCCAGAAATTACGCATCTTCATGTTCACCTTCCTCTTCGTCGCGGGCACTGAACGCGCTCATGCACACCAGGCGGTGCTCACCGGAGTCGCCTGCCAGGGTCCAGCTCTGCAAGTCCTGGTCGAAGGTCGCGGCCTGGACCTGGGCCAGGGTAAAGCTCCAGCGCTTGGCCGCGCGGCCGTCCATGCACTCGATCAGCAGGCGCTGCTCGTCGAGGGTGAAATCGAAAGCGTGCAGGCCGTCGATTTCCAGCATGTCGCAGGCTTCAAGGGCGCAGATCAAGGTGTCGGTAGCAGCGGTCATAGCGATCAGTCATCAGATGGAAAGGCGCAATGATAGCTGATTGGCGCTGCCGGGTTGGGCCAGCATTGCGCCGCGCAGGCGACTGTCCCAAGGACACCCTCCGACAGGCTCCGCCAGGGCCGCCCGGTTCTTCAGCACCACCCGCTTTCCCCTCGGAACACCGGGCATGAAAAAGCCGCACCCGAGGGTGCGGCTGAGTACTCATGCAACGGGATCAGTGGGCGAACAGCGAGTTGCCCTTCTGCCCCGCCAGCTTCTCCGGCTTGATCAGGAACCGCGCCAGGGCCGGCAGCAGCCACAGGGCACCGAACATGTTCCACAGCAGCATGAAGGTCAGCATCAGGCCCATGTCGGCCTGGAACTTGATGGCCGAGAAGATCCAGGTGCACACGCCGATGGCCAGGCACAGGCCGGTGAACAGCACGGCCTTGCCGGTGGAGCGCAGGGTCTGGTAGTAGGCCTCCTGCAGCGGCAGGCCGGCCCGCAGGAAGCTCTCCAGGCGGCTGTAGATATAGATGCCGTAGTCCACGCCGATGCCCACCCCCAGCGCCACCACCGGCAGGGTCGCCACCTTGACCCCGATGCCCATGAAGGCCATCAGCGCGTTGCCCAGCACCGACGTCAGCACCAGTGGCAGGACGATGCACAGGGTCGCCGCCCAGGAGCGGAAGGTGATCATGCACATGCCGGCCACGCAGATGTAGACCAGGATCAGGATGGTCAGCTCGGACTCCTTGATCACCTCGTTGGTCGCGGCCTCGATCCCGGCGTTGCCGGCAGCGAGAATGAACTCCAGGCCGTCCTTGTTGTGCTGCGTGGCGAACTCCTGCACCGCATGTACCGCACGGTCCAGGGTCGCGGCCTTGTGGTCGTTGAGGAACACCAGCACCGGCGCCAGGGAGCAGTTGTTGTTGTACAGACCGTCGGCCCGGGCAATGGAGTTGTTCAGCACGTCAGGGTTGCGCGACAGGGTTTCCCACTTCAGGTTGCCCTCGTTCATGCCCTTGATCATCTGCTTGGAGACGGTCACCAGGGAAATCGCCGACTGCACGCCCTCGGTGTTCTGCATCTTCCACATCAACTCGTCGATCGGCGCCATGGCCTCATAGCGCGAGCAGCCTTCGGCCGCGGTCTTGACCATCACCACCAGCACGTCGGAACTGGTGGAGTAGTTGCTGATGATGAAGTTGTTGTCCTTGTTGTAGCGCGAATCGGGACGCAGCTCCGGGGCGCCCTGGTCGAGGTCGCCGATCTTCAGGTTCTGGCTGTACCAGAGGCCGCCGGCAAAGGCCACCAGGGCCAGGGCGATGGAAATCGGCGCGACTTTGGGGCTGGCGAAATTGGACAGCAGGCGCCAGAACGGATGCTCGCGGGAAGCGTCCTTCTTGCTGCGCTCGATGGCGCGCTTGCTGATGCCGACGTAGGAAATCGCCACCGGCAGCAGAATCAGGTTGGTGAACACGATCACCGCCACACCGATGGAGGCACCGATGGCCAGCTCGCGGATCACCCCGATATCGATGATCAGCAAGGTGATGAAGCCCACGGCGTCGGCGAGGATCGCGATCATCCCCGGCAGGAACAGCTGGCGGAAGGTGCGCCGCGCCGCGGTCAGGGCATTGTCGGCATCACTGGACTGCAAGGCGATGCCGTTGATCTTCTGCACTCCGTGGGAAATGCCGATGGCGAAGATCAGGAACGGCACCAGCATCGAATACGGGTCCAGGCCGAAGCCGAAGGCGTGCATCAGGCCCAGTTGCCAGACCACCGCCACCAGGGTGGTGATCAATACCGCGATGGTGCTGCGGATGCACCAGGTGAACCAGTACAGCAGCACCAGGGTGATGATGAAGGCCACGCCGAAGAACATCACCACCATGATCAGGCCGTCGATCAGGTCGCCGACCTTCTTGGCGAAGCCGACGATGTGGATCTTCACATTGGGGTTCTGCGCCTCGAACTTGTCGCGGATCTTCTCTTCCAGCTGGTGGGAGAATTTCTGGTAGTCCAGGGCCAGCAGCTTGCCCTGGTCCTGCGGGTCCGGGTAGGACTCCAACAGCGGGATATCGACGATGCTGGACTTGAAGTCGTTGGCCACCAGGCGCCCGACCTGGCCGGACTTGAGCACGTTGTTGCGCAACTGTTCGAGGCTGTCGGCCGAACCGTTGTAGCTCTGGGGAATCACCTCGCCGCCGGCGAAGCCCTCTTCGGTCACTTCGGTCCAGCGCACGCTGGGGCTCCACAGCGACTTGAGCCCGGAGCGATCGACGCCGGAGATGTAGAACACCTCGTCGTTGATCTGCCGCAGGGTTTCCATGTAGTCCTTGGTGAAGATGTCGCCGTCGCGGGCCTCCACCGAGATGCGCACGGTGTTGCCCAGGTTCGCCAGGTCGTTGCGGTGCTCCATCATCCGCTCGATGAACGGGTGCTTGAGCGGGATCATCTTCTCGAAGCTGGTGGACGGCCGGATCAGGGTCGCCTGCCAGAACAGGAAAGCGCTGACCAGCAAGCAGATGAAGATCACTGCCGGGCGGTTATTGAAAATCAGGCGCTCAAGAAAGTTCGCCTTGTCCTGGTGATGACTGCTCATGGAATTCCCCACCTTCTTATTATGTGCCCGGCTTATTGGCCGAGTTCAGCGCCCGTTGCTGCAGAAACCCGTACACCGCCCTGCCCGGCCAGGATCAGGTCGCCGTTGCCGGCAGCGGTGACCGCCGACAGCGAGATGCGGTCCGCACGGTTGAATACGCTGAAGGTCTGGCCGTGGTCGGTGCTGCGGATCACGCTGCCGCCGTTGCCGACGATCACCAGCGAGCCATCGTCCAGCAGGGTCGCCCCCGACAGGCCGAACTCCAGGGCGCCACGGGCGGCGTTCAACTCCACCTGTTCCCAGGTGCTGCCGAAATCCGTGGAGCGGTAGAGATTGCCGCGCAGGCCATAGACCAGCAGAGTGGCCGGCTGGCCGGTGCCGATCACGCCGAACAACGAGCCTTCATAAGGGCCTTCGAGGCGCTCCCAGGTCTGCCCGTCATCGGCGGAGCGGAACATGCTGCCCTGCTCGCCGACAATGAACAGCCCGGAATCCTTGACCTGGGCAATGGCGTTGAGGTGGAACTGGTCCTCGTTGTCGAGGCGGTCGCTGACGTCCTCCCAATGCTGGCCGCCATCGCTGGTTTCCAGCAGGGCCCCGTAGGCGCCCACGGCGTAGCCGGTCTGGGTGTCCTTGAACCATACATCGAGCAAGGGTGCCTCGCGCTTGAGGTCCTGGAACTGCCGGGTCCAGGTGGCACCGCCGTCGCTGCTGGCCAGGACCTGGGCATCGTGGCCCACCGCCCAGCCGCGCTTGTCATCGACGAAGTACACCGCCGTCAGCAGTTGCCGGGTCGGCACCTTGGCCTGGACCCAGGTCTGGCCCTGGTCGTCGGAATAGAGAATGTGCCCGCGATCGCCCACCGCCACCAGGCGCTTGCCGGCGTGGACCACATCGAGCATCAGGCTTTTCGCCGCCTTGGGCGATTCGATGGAATAGACAGAATCCGCTGCAGTGGCAGCGGCCAGGACTGGCGTCGACAGCGTCACGACGCCCAACAGCGAGAGCGCTGTAGCCAACAGTGCGAACGTGCGCAGCGCCGGCGGGCGGCCAACAACCACACCCATGACAGGCTCACTCATAGACCATTCCCCCATTATTATTGTCAGGTCATTCAACCTCTCAGGGCGCCTTGAGGGGGCTGCGCAGGCCTGGGCGATCATGACGATCGTCCTGGAAACTGCAATCTAGAGCCCCTTCGGCTGCGGGCTATCCTATCGGGCTTTGGAAAGGTCTGACAATCGACGCCACGTTATCTTTTGTTAACCATCAGCCCCTGCCGAAACCCTGCATGATCGGCCATTCGCAAGACTGATGGATGTGTCTAGGCCGCGTCTGCGCGACAGTGGGACAAAGCCTGATCCAGGACAGGGGCCGACACTCCCCGGCCGGGGCTATGATGAGCCGGACAGACTTCAGGACAGAGCCATGATTGCCATACGCGAGGCGTGGAAAGCCGGATTGCTGGGACGTGCGCACTGGGGCCGCAACCTGGTGTCCGGGGTGATTGTCGCAGTGGTGGCGCTGCCCCTGGCCATGGCCTTCGCCATCGCCTCCGGGGTCAAGCCCGAACAGGGCATCTACACCGCCATCGTCGGCGGCCTGCTGGTGTCGCTGTTCGGCGGCAGCCGGGTGCAGATCGCCGGGCCCACCGGGGCCTTTATCGTGATCCTTGCCGGGGTCACCGCCCAATACGGGGTCGGCGGCCTGCAACTGGCGACCCTGATGGCCGGGTTGATCCTGTTCCTGCTGGGCATCAGCCGCCTGGGCGCCCTGATCAAGTTCATCCCGGACCCGGTGATCCTGGGCTTCACCGCCGGTATCGGGGTAATCATCTGGGTCAGCCAGTGGAAGGATTTCTTCGGCCTGCCCGCGGTCGGCGGCGAGCACTTTCATCAGAAACTCTGGCACCTGCTGCAAGCCCTGCCCCAACTGCACCTGACCACCACCCTGCTGGCCCTGCTGAGCCTGGCGCTGCTGCTATGGGTGCCGCGCATCCCCCAGCTCAAGCGTTTGCCGGCCCCCCTGCTGGCCATGACCCTGGCCACGGCCTTGCAGTCGCTGTTCCAGTTCCAGGGCGTGGCCACCATTGGCAGTGCCTTCGGTGGCATTCCCCAGGGCTTGCCGGCGTTGCAGTTTCCAGAGGTCAGCCTGCCGCGGGTCCTGGACCTGATCGGCCCGGCCTTCGCCATCGCCATGCTCGGGGCCATCGAATCGCTGCTGTCGGCGGTGGTGGCCGATGGCATGGCTGGCACCCGCCATGATTCCAACCAGGAACTGATGGGCCAGGGCATCGCCAACCTGGTCACCCCGCTGTTCGGCGGTTTCGCCGCCACCGGCGCCATTGCCCGTACCGCCACCAATATCCGCAACGGCGGCAGCAGCCCGCTGGCGGGTATCGTCCATGCCCTGGTGCTGCTGCTGATCATCCTGTTCCTGGCGCCGCTGGCAGCGAACATTCCGCTGTGCGCCCTGGCGGCGATCCTGTTCGTGGTGGCCTACAACATGAGCGAGCTGCACCACTTCAAGCGCATGCTGCAACGGGCCCCCCGGGCCGATGTGGCGATCCTGCTGTGCACCTTTGTGCTGACCGTGTTCAGCGACCTGGTGATCGCGGTGAACATCGGCGTGGTCCTGGCCATGCTGCATTTTCTGCGGCGCATGGCCTCCTCGGTGGAAGTGCAACAAGTGGTGGAACAGGATCTGCAGCAGGAACTGCACCGCAGTGGCCAGCAGCACCTGCCACCGGGCGTACTGATCTACACCATCGAAGGGCCGTTGTTCTTTGGCGCCGCGGAGACCTTCGAACGGGCCCTGGCCCAGACCCACAGCGACCCGCAAGTGCTGATCATCCGCCTCAAGCATGTGCCGTTCATGGACATTACCGGGCTGCAGACCCTGGAAGAAGTGATAGGCCAGCTGCACAAGCGCGCGATTGTGGTGAAGCTGTGCGAAGCCAACCTCAAGGTGCACGGCAAGCTGGAGCGGGTCGGCATCCTGCACGCCATCGGCGCGCAGAACTATCACCGCGACTTGAGCGAAGCGCTACAGAGCCAAATCCCCCCTGCCTCCCCACCACCACCGCTCGCGTAGGAGCTGGCTTGCCAGCGAAGGGATGCCGGGGGCGATACAAGCCTCAGGCGAGGCTTTTGCTCACCACCTCGAACACATCGCTGGACAGCTCGCCGGAGGCGCGGATGCGCTCCAGTTCGCCTTTCATCAGTGCCTGGCGGGCACTGTCGTATTTGCGCCAGCGGGTCAGCGGCGCCAGTTGCCGCGAGGCAATCTGCGGGTTGAAGCCGTTGAGCTGGATCACCAGGTCCGCCAGGAAGCGATAGCCCGAACCATCGGCGGCGTGGAAGTTGATCAGGTTCTGCCCGGCAAACGCCCCCACCAGCGCCCGCACCTTGTTCGGGTTCTTGATGTTGAACGCCGGGTGCTGCATCAGTGCCTTGACCCGCTCCAGGCCACCGGGCAACGGGCTGCCGGCCTGCACGCTGAACCACTGGTCCATGACCAGGGCGTTGTCCTTGAAGTTCTCGGCGAACACGGCAAGGGCCTTGGCCTTCTCGGCCTCGAACGGCGAATTGACCAGCACTGCCAGGGCGGTCAGGCGCTCGGTCATGTTGTCGGCGCTGTCGAACTGTTCGATGGCCGCAGCCAGTACCTCGGGCTTGTGGGTCAGCATCAGGTACGACAGGGCGATGTTCTGCAGCGCGCGACGGGCAAAATGCTCGGACTCGGCCACGTAGGCGGTGGCCTTGGACACCTGCCGATTGGCCTGATAGCGCTTCCACAGGGCATCGAACAGACTGTCAGCCAGCTGCTGACGGGCAAACTCGCGAGCCGCGTGGATCGCCTCGACATCCGCCACTTCGCTGATCTCGGTGAGGTAGGCCTCGCCCGGCAGGGACAGCATTTCGGCGACCATGGCTTGATCCAGGCTGTCATCGGCGAGCACAGTGCCCAGGGCAGCCACCAGACGTTCGTCCATCACCAGCGCCCTGCCCTGTTGGTGCTGGGCGATCAGTTCCTGCAACACCTGCACCGACAATTGCTGGCCGGCGTCCCAGCGGTTGAAACCGTCGCTGTCGTGCTGCATGAGGAACATCAGCTGGTCACGGTTGTAGGGGAAGCTCAGCTTCACCGGAGCCGAGAACCCCCGCAGCAGCGAGGGCAGCGGATGTTCGGCGATGTCGACGAAGGTAAAGGTCTGCTCGGCCTCGGTCACCGACAACACGCGGGACGAGCCCTGGGCGGCGGCTTCACCCGCCAGGCGCAAGGCCATGTCGGCACCGGTGCTATCGAGCAGGCCCAGGGCCACCGGAATCACGAACGGCAGTTTCTCGACCTTGTCCGGGGTTTGCGGGCAGCTCTGGCGGAAGGTCAGGCTGTAGGTTTTCGCCGCTGCGTCGTAGGACTCGCTCACCGCCAGCCGCGGCGTACCGGCCTGGCTGTACCAGCGCTTGAACTGGGTCAGATCGACGCCGTTGGCGTCTTCCATGGCCTTGACGAAGTCGTCGCAGGTCACGGCCTGGCCGTCATGGCGCTCAAAGTACAGGTCGCTGCCCTTACGGAAGCCTTCGGCGCCGAGCAAGGTGTGGATCATGCCGACAACTTCCGAACCCTTTTCGTACACGGTCAGGGTGTAGAAGTTGGAGATCTCGATAAAGCTTTCCGGACGCACGGCGTGGGCCATGGGGCCGGCGTCTTCGGCGAACTGGTGGGTCCGCAGGTACGCCACGTCCTGGATGCGCTTGACCGTGGCCGAGTTCATGTCCGCGGAGAAACCGGCGTCGCGGAACACTGTGAAACCTTCCTTGAGCGACAGCTGGAACCAGTCGCGGCAGGTCACCCGGTTGCCCGACCAGTTATGGAAGTATTCGTGGGCAACGATGGCCTCGACCCGCTGGTGCGCGGCGTCGGTGGCGGTTTCGGCACGGGCCAGCACGGCGCTGGAGTTGAAGATGTTCAGGCCCTTGTTTTCCATGGCGCCCATGTTGAAGTCGTTGACCGCGACGATCATGAAGATGTCCAGGTCGTACTCGCGGCCATAGGTCTCTTCGTCCCAGCGCATGGACTTCTTCAGGCTGTTCATCGCGTGCTGGCACTTGTCGATGTTTTCCGGCTCGACATAGATGCGCAGCGCCACGTCGCGACCGCTCTGGGTGCGGAAGCTGTCTTCCACGCACCACAGGTCTCCGGCCACCAGGGCGAACAGGTAGGCTGGTTTCATGAACGGGTCTTCCCAGGTCGCCCAGTGCCGGCCGTCTTCTCCCGGGCCGCTGGCGATCGGGTTGCCGTTGGACAGCAGCACCGGGTAGCTGTGCTGCTCGGCGACCACGGTGGTGGTGAACTTGCTCATCACGTCCGGGCGGTCGAGGTAATAGGTGATCTTGCGAAAGCCCTCGGCCTCGCACTGGGTGCAGAACATGCCACTGGACTTGTACAGGCCTTCCAGGGCGGTGTTGCTTTCCGGATGGATGCGCACGCTGGTGTCCAGGGTGAAGCTGGCGCTGGTGGGGTGCAGGGTCAGGTGGCTGTCGTCCAGCTGGTAGTCGTCAACACTCAGCGGCTGATCGGCGAGGCTCACCGACAGCAGTTCCAGTTGCTGGCCGTCCAGCACCAGGGGCGGCAGGCCGGCGCCCCGGGCCGGGTTGCGACGCATCACCAGCTGCGCATGGACCAGGCTGTGGTCCTCGAACAACTCGAAGGTCAGGTGGGTCTCGTCGATCAGGTACTCGGGGGCCTGATAGTCCTTCAGGTAGATCATCTTCGGTTGGTCGGTGCGCATGGCGAATTCCTTCTACTGATGCACGGCGAGCTGGTACGCCGTGTATTTGCGAATGTTGATCACGCCGGTGTCGAAGATCAGGTACTGGCCCTTGATCCCCAGCAACGTACCTTCGGCGATCGGATTCTTGTCCAGGTTGAAGCTGACGATCTTGGTCGGGTACTCCACGACCGGATAGCGGATTTCCAGAGGCTCGATGTCGGTCACCGGCTGGATCGCCTGCAGGCCGAAACGCTCCTGCAGGGCCAACAGGCCCTCGGCGCAGGCGGCGAACAGCTGCTCGCGCACTGCCACCAGGTCCACTGCCTGGGCATCCCCCTTGAGCAAGGCGCGCCAGTTGGTCTTGTCGGCCACCTGGGAACGGAACAGGTCTTCGACGAAGCCCGATTGCTGGCGGGTCGCTACGCGCATGATCGGCAGCGCCTGGCTGGCCCCCTGGTCGAGCCAGCGGGTCGGCAGTTGGGTGGCGCGGGTGATGCCGACCTTGATCCCCGACGAGTTGGCCAGGTAGACCACGTGGTCGGTCATGCAGAACTGCTCGCCCCATGACGGATCGCGGCAAGTACCGGCGTCGTAGTGGCAGCGTTCCGGGCTCATGATGCAGATATCGCACTGGGCCAGCTTGGTCATGCACGGGTAGCAGTAGCCCTGGCTGAAGCTGGTCTTGGTCTTGCGCCCGCAATGGCTGCAATGGATCGCACCCAGGTATTCCAGGCGCACTGTGGTGCCGATCAAGGGGTTGACCGGCACCTCGGTGTCGCCCAGGCGAAAAGCGTACTGAACATTCGGCCCGTCCAGGCGTGCCGACATTTTACTGATGGAACCGCGGCCAATCTCGATCAATGGATGGCATCCGACTTGAACAGGATGTTCGGCACCGGCGCCGACTTCGAGGCGCATTCCTGCGGGCCCATGTAGCCGGTACGTTGATCCTCGGGCAGATTTTGCATTTCCCAGGCGATCATCGCCTGCAGGGACAGTTCACGCTGTTCGGCGGTGAGCTTGCGGCCATCGGACCATTTGCCGATCTCTACCGCCAGTTTCAGGCTCTGGTAGATCTCGGGGGTGATGTTTTCGATCATTTCAACAAAGGACGACATACAAGACTCCAGCGTTTAAAGGGCCCGTCTGCGGCTGTACAAGCCGCCCAACAGGCCGGTGAGGCATCCGATAAGCAACCCGCCAACGTGGGCGGCGTTGGCGATTTCACCGAAACCGATCATCGAGACCAGCCCGGACAGGCACAGCAGCAGCCACACCAGCATCATCACCAGCACGCCCCGGGGCAGGCGGTAGATGGGGTTGGGGGCCAGCAATTGATAGATCCAGCAATGCCCGAGCAGGCCGTAGAGCACCCCGGACAGGCCGCCGAACAGGGTCGGCCCGCTGAAGTAGTACTGCGCGTAATTCGACACCAGGCTGAACAGCAGGGTCAGGCCCAGCAGGTTGATGCCGCCCTGGCGCATTTCGATGCGCCGCCCCAGCTCCCAGTACCACATGCCGTTCATGGCGATATGCAGGAAGCCGAAGTGGATCAGCATCGGCGTCACCAGGCGCCACCACTGCCCCGCTGCCAGGCTGTCGGCCAGGGAGCTGAACTGGATGTAGTCGCCAACCACGCGGAACTCGAGGAAGGTGAACCAGCTCAGGGTCTGCAGGTTGTCGCCGAGCAAGGTGATACCGCATACCGCCAGGCTCAAGAGCAGGATCAGCGCGGTGACCGGGCTGCTGCGCAGTTGCTGGACGAAGCCGGGGCGCGCCGGGGCACTGGCCTGGGGAATGTCCAGTTGCTGATCGGGGTCGCCCTGGGGAAAGCGCTGGTACAGGCCACGCACGTCCTCGCTGATGGATTCCGGCACCCAGAGCACCTGCTCCCCCGCCTCCTCGCTGACCCGGTGAGGCACCTGCATGCGTTGCAGCAGCTTGACAAAGCCGCTCAGGTCCGTCGCCAGGGGCAGGCGCAATACCGCTACCGCACTCATCGCACTACCTCGGGCCGTTCAACGTCGACCCAGACAAATTTATTCGGATCCAGGCGGGTTTCCTGGTCCAGCCGATACGCGGCGAGCTTGCCGTAGAGCACCGCGCTGTAGTCCAGGCACGCCAGGTTGGGACGGATCGGCGCCGGCTTGCCGCTGCGCCAGTAGTGCCCGACGAACAGCATCGGCTCCTCGGCGCCATAACGCAGCAGGCTGTTCTTCTCGGCCGGGGACAACGGCGTGCGGGCCACAGGCTCGGGCAAGGCATCGGGCTGGAACACGATGTCGCCGTAGGTCTGCGGGTCGTCTTCCCAGAACTTGGTACGGAAGAAGGCGCGGGTCAGGCCGTCGCCGCTGGTCATGGTCAGGCCATGGGGCAGGCGCATGTCGGTGCCCCGTAGCAAACGGTCGAAGGCGGTACAGGCAAAGCTGTCGGGAACGGCCGCGGACTGCAGGAACTCGCGGTCGATGCAGCCGTTGGGGTACTGCTGGCGCAGCGGCGCGATCAGGCCGGCATCCCAGCAGGCGTGCACCACGCGAAAGCGCCCGGCGTCGACGAACAGCGGCAACTCATAGAACCACTGCAGGAAATCGTGCCAGTCACCCGGGTGCTGTTCGAACTGGGTCAGGGTCTCGTGGATCAGCCGGGCATGGCGCGGGGTGTGCTCGCGCACGAACTGCTTGCCGCTGCCTTCGGCCGCCGGAGTGCTCCAGCCCAGGGCATTGAACTCGTGGTTGCCCATGATGCACAGGGCCTGACCGGCCTCGACCATGTCGTGGACGATGTGCAGGGACTCACGGATACGCGGGCCGCGGTCGATGATATCGCCGAGGAACACCGCCATGCGCGACGGGTGCCGCCAGACGCCGGCCTGCTTGTGATAACCGAGCCGATCCAGCAAGTGCTCCAGGGTCAGGGCGCAACCGTGCACGTCACCGATCAGGTCGTAGCTACGCGCGGGATCGAGCATCAGTCGCCTCCACCGCCCAGCCGGCTGCCCCAGCCGAGTTTGGTCCGGCAGACCTCGTAGTAGTTGTGGTCCAGCGGGTGGATCAGGCGCAGTTTCTGCGCCTTCTTGCTGACCGTGATGGTGTCGCCCGGGGCACAGGTGAAATGGTTCTGCCCGTCACAGGAAACTTGCGGATAGATCTGCATATCTTTGGACACGACGATTTTCAGCTCGCTGTTGCCATCGACCACGATCGGTCTTCCCGACAAGGTATGGGGGTACATCGGCACAATCACAATGGCATCCAGCTTGGGATGCATGATCGGCCCGCCGGCGGACAGGGCGTAGGCCGTGGAACCGGTGGGCGTGGCGACGATCAGGCCGTCGGCCTTCTGGCTGCAGACGAACTGGCCGTCGATGTAGATCTCGAACTCGATCATCCGCGTCGACTTGCCCGGGTGCAGCACCACATCGTTCAGCGCATCGCCCTGGCCGATGGCCTCGGCATGGCGGCGCACCTCGGCCTGCAGCAGGAAGCGGTTCTCTACCAGGTAGTGGCCGTCCAGCACCTCGGCGACCTTGACCTCCAGCTCGTCGGGGCGGATGTCGGTGAGAAAGCCCAGGCTGCCGCGGTTGATCCCCAGCACCGGGATGTTGTGCCGCGCCAGGGCCCGGGCGGCGCCCAGCAGGCTGCCGTCGCCACCGACCACGATGACCATGTCGCAGACCTCGCCCAGCAACTTGCGCGAGGAAGTCTGCAGGCCGTGGCCGGGCAGCACTTCGGCGATGGTGTCCTCAAGGATCACGTGCAGGTGCCGCGCCAGCAGAAACTTCTTCAGTCGGCGAACTGTGTCCAGCACCTGGGAACTGCCCAGGCGACCGATAATGCCGATATTGCGAAACTGCTCCATGGGGCTCCTGCGGAATTCGGGTACGGGCGAAACGGAGGATTATGGGCGAAACCCGGCGTTAGACAAAATCCTTTCAGCCACACGGGCTTAGCCAGCCCTGCCGCAACTGCGAGTGGCACGCATTTATCGCGATCGGCCCGGGTTTGCGTCTATGCTCGCAAGATGCTCCTGTTCCCTGATCTGCTCGGCCTTCCCCGCCAGTTGCGTCAACCTGAAGTCCGCGACCTCGCCTGGGTCATCCTCGCGCCGCCGATGCTCAGCCACACGCCCTGGCCACAGCGCCACCCGCTCGCCGGCAGCGACTGGGTCCAGGCGCCGCAACTGCTGGCCCACTGGCTGCGCTGCCAGGACCTGGACAGCCGCGCCCTGCGCCAATGGCTGGCCGAGGGCCCGACCCGGCGCCTGGGCCTGTATTACGAACGCCTCTGGCAATTTGCCGTCCGCCACGCCCCCGGGGTCGAGCTGCTGGCGGCCAACCTGCCAATCCGCCGCGGCGGCCACACCCTGGGCGAACTGGACATGCTGCTGCGCGACCGTGACGGCGTGCACCACCTGGAACTGGCGATCAAGCTGTACCTGGGCCCCCAGGCCGGCAATGGCCAGGACAGCGCCCAATGGCTGGGCCCCGGCTGCCATGACCGCCTGGACCGCAAGCTGGCGCACCTGGATGGGCACCAACTGCCGATTTCCGCCCGGGACGAAAGCCGCGAAGCCCTGGCGGCACTGGATATCCACCAGTTCAGCGCGCACCTGTGGCTGGGGGGCTACCTGCTGTACCCCTGGCCGGGTCGCGCCGAACCGCCCCAGGGCGCCCACCCGCAACACCTGTGCGGGCGCTGGCTGCATCAGCGCGACTGGCCGGCATTTTTCGCCCAGAGCGCCCCGGGGCGCTGGCAGCCCCTGCCCCGCCACGCCTGGCTGGCGCCGGCCCACTACCCGGCCGAGCAGGCCTGGACCGCCACGCAACTGCAGCAATGGCTGGCGGAACTTGCCCACCAGGCCCCGGCGCAGTTGCTGGTACGCCTGGAGCAAACCCCTGAAGGCGGCTGGGAAGAAGCCGAACGCCTGTTCCTGGTGGCCGATCTCTGGCCCCACGTCCCCCCGCAGCCCTCCTGACAATCTGCCGCAGGAGCGGACTTGCCGGCGAAGACGCCCCTATGCGGCAAGCCGGCGCCTACATCAGAGACAGGCGCAGCGCCAGGGCCGCCAGGGTCGCCAGCAACACCGGCAGCGTCAGCACGATGCCGACCCGGAAGTAGTACCCCCAGCCAATGTGAATACCCTTGCGCTCCAGTACATGCAGCCAGAGCAGGGTCGCCAGGCTGCCGATGGGGGTGATCTTCGGCCCCAGGTCGCTGCCGATGACGTTGGCGTAGATCATCGCGTCCTTGACCACCCCCGTGGCCTGGCTGGCATCGATGGACAAGGCGCCGATCAGCACTGTCGGCAGATTGTTCATCAGCGATGACAAGCCCGCCGTGAGCAACCCGGTGCCCAGGGCCGCGCCCCAGATCCCGCCGCCGGCAAAGGCATCCAGCCAGCCGGCCAGGTACGCCGTGAGCCCGGCATTGCGCAGGCCGTACACTACCAGGTACATGCCCAGGGAAAAAATCACGATCTGCCAGGGCGCTTCCCTGAGCACCTTGCGCGTGGAGATCCGGTGCCCGCGGGCGGCAATCGCCAGCAGCAGCGCCGCGCACACCGCGGAAATAGCGCTGATGGGAATGCCCAGCGGCTCCAGGGCAAAACAGCCCAGCAGCAGGATCAGCAACACCCACCAGCCGGCCATGAAGGTCGCCCGGTCATGGATGGCGCTGGCGGGCTCGGCCAGTTGTCGGGGGTCGTAATCCAGCGGGATGTCGCGGCGGAAGAACCACAGCAGCACCACCAGGGTGGCGGCCACGCTCACCAGGTTGACCGGCAGCATCACCAGCGCATAACGGTTGAAGCCAATCTTGAAGAAGTCCGCGGAGACGATGTTCACCAGGTTCGAAACCACCAGCGGCAGGCTCGCGGTGTCGGCAATGAACCCCGCGCCCATGACGAAGGCCAGGGTCGTGGCCGGTGAAAAGCGCAAGGCCAGGAGCATGGAAATGACGATGGGGGTCAGGATCAGCGCGGCGCCGTCATTGGCGAACAGCGCCGAGACCAGCGCCCCCAGCAATACCATGAAGGCAAACAGCCGCCTGCCCCGCCCTCGCCCCCAGCGCGCCACATGCAGCGCGGCCCAGGCAAAGAACCCGGCCTCGTCCAGCAGCAGGCTGATGATGATCAGCGCGACAAAGGTACCGGTGGCATTCCAGATGATCTGCCAGACCACCGGGATATCCGCCCATTGCACCACCCCGAACAACAGCGCCAGGGTCGCCCCGAACACGGCGCTCCAGCCAACGCCCAGGCCCTTGGGCTGCCAGATCACCAAGGTAATGGTCAGCAGGAAAATCGATACGGCAATCAACATGAGAGTGGGTCTTGAGTATGCAGGAGCCGGCTTGCCGGCGAAGGTGCCCCACGGGACTCAAGGGCCTCTTCGCCGGCAAGCCGGCTCCTGCGACAGCAGGGAATGATGGTGGGGAATCAGGCCTTGCGTTGCTGCTCGACCCACTGCCCGTAAGCGTTGATGAAGCCCTGCAGGAACGGCCGGGTTGCTTCGGACAGTTTGCCGGCCTCGTCGAATGCCGAGCCGGCGCCACCCAGGTAGGCCTCGGGCTGCTGCATGCAGGGCACATTGAGGAACACCAGGGACTGGCGCAGGTGGTGGTTGGCGCCAAAACCGCCAATGGCCCCCGGAGAAACGCTGATCACCGCCCCCGGCTTGCCGCTCCAGGCACTTTTACCGTAGGGCCGCGAGCCGACGTCGATGGCATTTTTCAGCGCCGCCGGTACCGAGCGGTTGTATTCCGGGGTAACGAACAGCACCGCGTCGGCGCCGCTGATCTGTTCGCGAAAACGGGTGTAGGCCGCCGGTGGCGTGGCATCGATGTCTTCGTTGTAGAGCGGCAGGTCACCGATCTCGACGATGTCCAGCTGGAGGCTGGCAGGCGCCAGCTCGGCCAGGGCCAGGGCGACCTTGCGGTTCAGGGACTGCTTTCTCAGGCTGCCGACCAGTACTGCGACCTTGTAGACATTGCTCATGGGAGTTTCCAACCGTTGGCGTAAAGAAGGTGTTAGTTATAGATGACCCGAGGTGATGTCTGCTACCCCACCCCGATAATTCCCAAGCCATGGCCTGTTGCCAGCGAGCCCGCGATAACGAGGCTGGCACCGGTAGCGGATTATTTTTTTCCCGGGGTAAAACTTCCCCTGGGGACACCGGGTCTACACCACCGAATTTGCGTGTTTTATCTCCAGAGGCTCTAAAGAATGGCAGCAGTACTTGTCGGACAATTCCATGCAAGAGATGCCGAGGGACGGGTGTACTCAGTGCACGAATTCCAGGAATCCATGCCCCCGGAGGACGGCGCGGCCGGATCGGAGCCCGTGACCACCTACCGCCTGGCCATCGGCGACCGGGTCAAGAAACTCGATGACAACCAGTTCCTGCTGGTGCAGTCGGATGTAACCATCGTGCGCGAGCCCGAGACCTATGTAGCTCAGTGATTCTTCGCGAGCATCATCGCCAGCTGTTGTGTCGCCACACTTGGGTTAGGATTCGTTGCTTGACCCCTCGACGGCTGGAGATGGACTTCAAGCATGCGTTTACGTCATATCGAAGTGATTCAGGCGCTCCTGCAAACCGCTCACCTGGGCACTGCCGCCGAACTGCTGCAACTTTCGGTGGCCGAGGTCGAGGCCCTGCTGCGCGACGCCGAGAGCCAATTGGGCTTCATGCTGTTCGCCAGTGTTCGCGGCCGTTTGCAGGCCACCCGTGAAGCCCGGGAGCTGCAGGGAGCCATCACCCGGGTGTATGACGCTTTCGAGCCCGTGCAGCGCCTGGCCGACAGCCTGAGGTTCCACCAGGCGCCACCGCTGCGCCTCGTCGGCACCCCGCCGCTGGTTCAGCAACTGCTACCCCAGTGCATCGCCGCCCTGCGCCGGCGCTTCGCCGACACCCCTTGCAGCCTGCTCGGCCAGAGCACCCGGGACATGGTCCACAGCCTGCTGCTGCGTGACTGCGATCTGGGCCTGAGCCTGCACGATCCGCAGCACCCGGACATCCACAGCCAGGCCCTGGCCCAGGGCAAGCTGTTTCTCCTGGCGCCCCACGGCTGGCTGCAACCCAAGCAGAAATACGTCGCCCTGCAGGATCTGGCCGGCCAGGCCATGGTCGGCCTGGAGGGCCAGGACCCGCTGAGCGTGATGCTTGCCAGCAAATTGCAGAACCTGCGCCCCAGCCCGGTGATCCAGACCCGGGTGCAGACCTATCAGATGATGCGCAGCCTGGTGGAAGCTGGCGAAGGTCTGGCCATCGTCGACCCCTTCACCGCCGTCGGCGCCCGCAGCGCCGGGCTCGATGTGTGCCCGCTGTCGCCCCCCATCAGCGTCACGCTGTACGCCTTGCGGCGCCACGGCAGCGACAGCTCGCCGCTGACCACAGCCCTGCTGGAGCTGCTCACGGAACAGGCCGAGGCCCTGCTGGCAGGTTAAAGCGCCAGCCCCTCCAGCTCATTGGCGAACAGCCGGTACCAGAAGATCGCCACCTCGGCGGTCTGCGGGTCGATACCGCGGTAACGCAGGTGGTCCACGCCCCCTACCACATAGCCGCATTGCTCGTAGAGACGGCAGGCCCCCAGGTTGTTGTTCTGGGTTTCCAGCATCATCCCCGGCAGTTTTTTCCTGCGGCTCCAGAACTGCGCCACATCCAGCAGCGCCCTGGCTACCCCGTGGCGCCGGGCCGGCGCATGCACCGCCAGCTCATCGATATGGGCGTAACCGTTCCAGTTGGTGCTGACCACCACATGGCCCACCGGCTGGTCGTCCAGATAGGCCATGAAGATCTCGCTGTCCGCGGCATTGCGGTAGCTGCTGAACTCCTCCGGGTCGATGCCATAGCATTTGCGATAGGGCACGATCCGTCGCAGGGCCCAGTCCGCCACCGGCACTTCGCGTTCGGCCACGGCATAGGCGCTGACCTCGAAGCTGAAGTCGCTGCCCCAGATATAAGCGGCAAAGCCCTCATCGGCGACTCGCACCGCCAGGCCCGGATAACGGGGATTCACAACAGGTTGCATGGCCGGGAAACTCCTCATGCCTTGATGCAATCGACGGTGTACTGGCGCCCGTCGCCCAGATCGTCATGCTGCAGCCCGTGCACATCGGCGACAAACCCCGGGAAGCTGCTGTCAAAGGCCCGGGCGAAGGCCAGGTAATCGATGATCGAACGGGTGGAATCGGTGAAACGCTCGCCCGGCATGATCAGCGGAATGCCCGGCGGATAGGGCACCAGCATCACCGCAGCGATACGCCCCTGCAACTGATCGATGGAAACCGCCTCGACCTCGCCCCGCACCAGATGGTCATAGGCATCGGCAGGCTTCATGGCCACCTCCGGCAGCACCGTGTACATGCGCTTGAGGTGCTTGGCCGTGGCGTTGCTGCGGTAGCAGGCGTGCAACTGGTCGCACAGGTCCTGCAGGCCCATGCCCTGGTAGCGCTGCGGGTCCTGCCCGGCCACGCTGGGCAGGCAGCTGGCCAGGCTGACATTGGCGTCGTAGTTGCGCTTGAACTCCAGCAGTTCGGTGAGCAGCGTGCTCCACTTGCCCTTGGTGATGCCCATGGAGAACAGCACCAGGAACGAATAGAGCCCGGTCTTTTCCACCACCAGCCCGCGCTCCCAGAGAAACTTGCTGACCACCGCCGCCGGGATCCCGTGCTCGCTCAGGGCGCCGCCCGCGGTCAGGCCGGGCATGACCAGGGTCACCTTGATCGGGTCCAGCAGCACATAGTCATCGGTGACCCCGGCAAAACCGTGCCACTCGCCCTCAGGTTCCAGCAGCCAGTCCTCGGTGCGCACCTGGTCGATGCCCTCGACCCGCTCCGGTTGCCACACCGAGAACCACCAGTCATCGGCGGCGATGTTCTGCCGCAGGTTGGCCAGGGCCCGGCGAAAGCTCAGGGCCTCGTCGAACATTTCCTGCAGCAGCGAGCGCCCTGCCGGCCCTTCCATCATCGCCGAAGCCACGTCCAGCGAGGCGATGATGCTGTACTGCGGCGAGGTGGAGATATGCATCATGAAGGCTTCGTTGAAGCGGTCGCGGTCCAGTTGCCGGGCGCCGCCATCCTGCACGTGAATCATCGAGGCCTGGCTGAAGGCCGCCAGCAGCTTGTGGGTGGAATGGGTGGTGAACACCAGCGGGCTGTCGGCGCTGCGGGACGTGCCCATGCCGTAGCGCCCGGCGAAGAACTCATGAAAGGCCGCATAGGCGTACCAGGCTTCGTCGAAGTGCAGCACCTCGACACTGTTGCCCAGGCTCTGCTTGATCAGCTCGGCGTTGTAGCACAGGCCGTCATAAGTGGAGTTGGTGACCACCGCCAGCTTGACCCTGGGCGGCCGGCCGCGGGTCAGCGGGCTGGCATCGATCTTGGCCTGGATCGACTCGGCGCTGAACTCGCTCAGGGGAATCGGCCCGATGATCCCCAGTTCGTTGCGCTCCGGGCACAGGTACAGGGGAATGGCCCCGGTCATGATGATCGAGTGCAGCACCGACTTGTGGCAGTTGCGGTCCACCAGCACCAGGTCATCGCGACCGACCATGGAATGCCAGACGATCTTGTTGGCGGTGGAGGTGCCATTGATCACGAAAAAAGTGTGATCGGCGCCAAAGTTGCGCGCGGCACGGGCCTCGGCTTCCGCCAGCGGGCCGGTGTGATCCAGCAGCGAACCCAGCTCCGGGACCGACACCGACAGGTCCGAACGCAAGGTATTCTCGCCAAAGAACTGGTGAAACGCCTGCCCCACCGGGCTCTTGCGATAGGCCACGCCACCGCCGTGCCCCGGGGTGTGCCAGGAATAGTTGGAGTCGGCGGTGTGCTGTACCAGGGCCTTGAAGAACGGTGGCAGCAAGCCATCCAGGTAGCCCCGCGCGGCCCGGGCCACTTGCCGGGCCAGGAACGGCACCGTGTCCTCGAACAGGTAGAGAATGCCCCGCAGCTGGTTGAGTTCGCTCATGGCGTCGGCGGGGGCGTTTTCCAGGGTCACCTGCTCGCCCAGGGCAAAGATCGGCAGCAGCGGCGCACGTACCCGCGCCAGGCGGATCAGTTCCACCATGTTCTGCAACAGGTGCTTGTTTTCCCCGGCCCCTTCGGCGGCGATCAACATGCAGGCCAGGCCGTGATGGGTCGAAGCCACCAGCCGCCCTTCGGCATAGTCCACCGCGGAAAAGATGCTGAACCCGTCCTTTTCCAGTTCCCGGGCGATCCCCCTGACCCGGTCCCCCGCGACCGTATCGGCCTTGATGTCGCGATGCACGATCAGGATCGGAAACTGCAGGTCTTTATACATGGGGCTCAGTGTCCTGAAACGGCGGGCAGGCCCCGCCAATCAACTCAGGGTAGAAGCTGCGCACGCTTCGTGTCACCCCAGGCATGGGCTGGGTGTAACAAAACGTCGCTCTGGAACAATTGCCGGTCCATTCCCAGCCACGCCTATAGCCGCTGCTGGGCCCGCGAAGCTGCGAAAAGGAACGAAGGGCCTTGCCTGGCGATCTCCCGCCAGGCCCCTGCGGTCCTCAATATCGCGGCGCCTCCTACGGCGCCGTTCGCCGCCTGCGGCAGCGGCAGCGGCAGCGGCAGCGGCAGCGGCCACAGCAAAGGCTTACTGCTGGGTTTCGAGCAACTGGGTCCAGAGCGCCGGGGCACCGGCGGACTTGGCGATGATTTCCAGGCGCACCTGGTGCTCGGCCAGTTCGGCGTCGCTGGCCTGGATGATCCGCCCGCGCGGGCGATCGGCCGGCAAGCGGCGGATTTCCGAAGCCTGGCCGGCTCCCTCGCCAGAGCCGTTGCCGTCCGAGGCATTGCCGGCCAGCGACAGGCTGGTCTGGCCACCGGTCATGGTCAGGTAGACGTCGGCCAGGATCTCCGAGTCGAGCAAGGCGCCGTGCAGTTCACGGCCGGAGTTGTCGACGCCGTAGCGTTTGCACAGGGCGTCGAGGCTGTTGCGCTGCCCCGGGTGCCGCTCGCGGGCCATCATCAGGGTGTCGAGGATGGTGCAGTGCTGGGTGATGTCGGCCCGTTCGTGCTGGCCCATCAAGGCGAATTCGTTGTTGATGAAGCCAACGTCGAACGCCGCGTTGTGGATGATCAGCTGCGCGCCCTGGATGAAGTCGAAGAACTCGTCGGCGACTTCGGCGAAACGCGGCTTGCCCACCAGGAATTCGTTGGTGATGCCGTGGACGCCGATGGCGCCCTCATCGCTCTCGCGATCCGGTTGCAGGTAAACGTGGAAGTGCCGGCCGGTCAGGCGCCGACCGATCAACTCGACGCAACCGATTTCAATGATCCGGTGGCCGTCGGTCACCGGCATGCCGGTGGTTTCGGTATCGAGTACAACAGATCTGTTGGCCATCAGGGGTCAGTTCTCAACGGTGGAAGTGTTTCAAAGCGCGGGATTTTAGCACGCTCTGGCGGCAGGACACCCATGGCGGATTCATCAGCCCCCAGCCTGTGCAGTTTTTAACAATCCTTAGCAAAGCTGCTGCAGTTCGCTGCAACGCAAAGCGCTAGGGTGCCCGACGATATTTTCCGCCGGACCCAGCCCTGCCATGACCCCCAGCAAAACCCGACTGGCCTGCGCGCTCTGCGCCTGCCTGTTCGCCGACCTCGTCCAGGCCAGCGCCCTGGTGATCAGCACCGACATCAGCATGAGCCTGACCCTGAGCTCAACCGAGGGCAGCTCCAAAGCCAGCAGCTCATTCAAGGACGACAAACTTGTGCTCGCCGCCCAGAGCGATGCCGCGGCCTTCGTGGCCAGCGCCGGCGAGATCCGTGGCGCCCGGTTGGAAGCCGCCCTGATGCACATTCGCCAGGTGCTCGGCGCCCCGCCCTGTAGCGACCTGCAACTGGCCAGCGCCATGCTTGCGCTCTGAGCCCCCAGGCGCATCCGCAGCTAATTCATCGCGCGCCCCAGCCGTTCCTTTATGCGAACAAGGCTATTGCGTTACCGTGCGGCCTCACCCAGGCGCGCGGGTGCTGATACCCGGCGCTGCACTCACTCCACAGGAACCGCCCTCCCATGCTCAAGACTCGACAGATGCTCCCACTGCTGCTGGCCTTGGCCTGCTTCAGTGGCTGCTCTTCCCTTGCGCACACCGACAGCGACAGCCGACAACGGCCGCTGATCGTTGCCCATCGCGGCGGCGCCGCGGACTTTCCCGAGAACACCCTGCTGGCCATCGACAATGCCCTGCGCAATAACGTCGACATGCTCTGGCTGACAGTGCAACTCAGCCGCGATGGCGTACCGGTGCTGTACCGACCGGCCGACCTGAGCGCCAATACCCAGGCCACAGGCGCAGTCAACCAGCACACCCTGGCGCAGTTGCAGGCACTCAATGCCGGGTGGAATTTCAAGCAGACAGCAGCCGATGGCCAGGTGAGCTTTCCCTATCGCGCCCAGCCGGTGAGCCTGCCGTCGTTGCGTCAGGCGCTGATGGCGATCCCCGAGTCGGTGCCGGTGATTCTCGACATGAAGGCCCTGCCGGCTGCCCCCCAGGCCCAGGCCGTCGCCCGCTTGCTGGAACAGCTGCACGCCTGGAACCGGGTGCTGATCTACTCCACCGATGCCGGCTACCAGCAGGCTTTCGCGCCCTATCCCCAGGCCCGGCTGTTCGAATCCAGGGACAGTACCCGGGACCGGCTGGCCAGCGTCGCCCTCGCCCACCACTGCAACGCACCACCTGCACCCGGCAGTTGGGTGGCTTTCGAGTACCGGCGCCCGGTGCAACTGGTCGAGACCTTTACCCTGGGCGAGGCGCGCTCCCAGGTCGATGCCCGGCTGTGGACGCCCGCTGCGGTGGATTGCTTTCAGTCACGGGGCAAGGTGCGGATGCTGGCGATCGGCATCAATACGGCCGAGGACTACCAGGCGGCCACTTGCCTGAAGATGGATGCGGTGCTGGTGGATTCGCCCCGTGCGATGGGGGAAATGAAGCAGCGGCTCGAACGGCCGCTGCCTTGTCGCTGATTGGCCGCTCAGGGCATCAGGACTGCTTGTAGCCGCGGACCTCGTCGACACCGCGGTTGGCCAACTGGTCGGCCCGCTCGTTGCCGTGATGGCCGGTGTGGCCGCGCACCCATTTCCAGGTGACGTTGTGGCGGTTGACCTGTTCGTCGAGCTGCTGCCACAGGTCGGCATTCTTCACCGGCTCCTTGGCGGCGGTCTTCCAGCCGCGCTTCTTCCAGTTGGCCATCCACTCGTTGATGCCCTTCATCACATACTGCGAGTCGGTGACCAGCTGCACATCGCACTGGCGCTTGAGCTCTTCCAGGCCGCGGATCGCCGCCATCAGCTCCATGCGGTTGTTGGTGGTGTTGGCTTCGCCGCCCCAGAGCTCCTTTTCGACGCCCTTGCACACCAGCAGCGCGCCCCAGCCACCGGGGCCGGGATTGCCCTTGCAGGCACCGTCGGTAAAGATTTCTACGCTATCGCTCATTCACGCCTTCCATCAGAAAATTGCCATTGGCCCGCCGACCGCGATCGACCGGGCCCAGGGCCGGGCTACGCCGGCCGGGAGTGTATAAAAAGAGGGTTTCAACAGTTCATCAAGGCTCGCTGTTGCGGCGGTTGACCTTGGCCATGGGCAGCGGTACCAGCTTGCCCATCGGCTCGCGCCGCACCTGGCGCACCGGGCGCAGGCCCACGGCGATCTTGCGCGCCACCAACAGGTAGAAGCCGCCGCCGGACAGTTGCCAGTGCCCGGCCCTGCGCTCCCAGCCGGCCAGCCGCGCCTGCCATGCCGTTGAAGCAAGCGGCGGACGATAGCACCCGAAGCGGCGTTTCTCCAGCGCGAAGCCCAGCAGGTTGAGCCAGTCGCCGACCCGCGACGGGGAGATGCAGCGGGCCAGGCGCAACGCATCATGGGCGAACACATGGCGCAGGCCCCAGGTGCTCCAGGGGTTGATGCCGACAATCAGCAGATGCCCCCCAGGGCGCACGCTGCTGGCCGCCTCGCGCAGCAGGCCATGGGGCGACAGGCAGAAATCCAGGCCGTGCTGCAGCACCACCACATCGGCGGCGTGCTCGCTCAGGGGCCAGGCCTGCTCCTCGCAGACGATCTCCACCCCGGGCAAGGGCGCGCCAAGACGCACGTTGCGTTGCACCTGGGGCGCCGCCGGCGGGGTTTGCGCCGAGGGCCCGTAGTGCACCAGGTAGCCACCGAAGAAACGCCCCAGTTCCTCTTCGAGCATGCGCCGCTCTTCATCCAGCAGAAATTGCCCCAGGGGGCCGGACAGCCACTCCCGGGCCGCACTGATCAGGGCCAGCCAGTCGGGATCTGCCTGAGCGAAGGCTTTATCGGTCATTGCATTCTCCAACACGCCAAGAAGCTCTAAGATGCGCCATTGTTTTCCGCTTGGCGAATCCGAAGATGATACAGATCAGTGCCCTGCCCGCCTTCACCGATAACTACATCTGGTTGTTACAAGATCATCGCAGCCAGCGCTGCGCAGTCGTCGATCCGGGGGATGCGGCGCCGGTACTGGCCTGGCTGGAACAGCACCCGGGCTGGGTGCTCAGCGACATCCTGATCACCCACCATCACCACGATCACGTCGGCGGCGTCGAACGCCTCAAGCAGCACAGCGCGGCCACGGTCTATGGCCCGGCCCGGGAAAAGATCCCGGCCCGCGACATCGGCCTCGAAGACAACCAGCGGGTCAGCATCCTCGGCTGGGAGTTCGAGGTGTTCGCCGTGCCCGGCCACACCCTGGGGCATATCGCCTACTACCACCATGGCCTGCTGTTCTGTGGCGATACCCTGTTCGCGGCCGGTTGTGGCCGGCTGTTCGAGGGCACCCCGGAGCAGATGCACCACTCCCTCGGCCGCCTCGCCGCGCTGCCGGACGACACCCTGGTCTACTGCACCCACGAATACACCCTGAGCAACCTGCGCTTCGCCCAGGCGGTGGAACCGGCCAACCCGGACATCGCCGAACGCCTGGCGAAGGTCACGCAGATGCGTGAGCAAGGGCGCATGACCCTGCCCTCGACCCTGGCCCTGGAGAAATTGACCAACCCGTTCCTGCGTACCGGTGAAACATCCGTTAAACAAAAAGCGGACGAACGGAATGGCCAGGATAACCAGTCGCAGAGTGCGGTCTTTGCGGCTCTGAGGGCTTGGAAAGATAAGTTCTAAGCAGGCTATCGATTGGTACAAAAATTCTGAATGGTTGACCGCACCCCGGGTGCTTTCTAGAATCGCCCGACATTTTTGCCCGGAACTTACTTCCAGCCAATGTCGTCATCTATTCGTTATTCCATCAGTTCAGACGCATTGACGCGCTTGGCCCAGGCCATCGCGGTAGCTGTGTCAGCGACTCTTGCGGGCTGCCAAAGCACCGGCCATGCCCCGCAGAGCGACGCGACACACACACAGAATTTCAACGCCCGCATCAAGCAGAAACCCATCTGGCTGAGCAACCAGCCCAGCCCGCAAGTACCCCAGGACGTCTGGGAACGCATGCGCCAGGGGTTCCAATTGCAAGAAGGCCTGGGCGTCAACCCGCGTATTGAACAGCAGCGCCTGTGGTTCGCCAGCAACCCTTCCTTCCTGGAAAATGCCGGCGAGCGCGGCAGCCTTTATATCCACTACATCGTCGAGCGTCTCGAAGAGCGCAACATGCCGCTGGAACTGGCCCTGCTGCCGGTCATCGAAAGCGCCTACAACCCCCTGGCCTATTCCCGGGCCGATGCGGTGGGGCTGTGGCAGTTCGTCCCGGCCACCGGGCGCTACTTCAACCTGCGCCAGACCCGCTTCTACGATGGCCGCCGCGACATCACCGCGTCCACCACCGCGGCCATGGACTACCTGAGCCGCCTGCACGACATGTTCAACGGCGACTGGCTGCTGGCACTGGCCGCCTACAACGCCGGTGAAGGCACGGTGAGCCGGGCCATCGAGCGCAATGAAAAGCTCGGCCTGCCCACCGACTACTGGAACCTGCCGCTGCCGGCCGAGACCCAAGCCTATGTGCCCAAGCTGCTGGCCCTGTCCCAGGTGGTGCTGGCCCCGCAGGCCTACGGCGTGAACCTCAACCCGATCGCCAACGAACCCTACTTCCAGGTGGTGGAGATCAACCAGCGCATGGACCTGTCCAAGGTCGCGGCGGTGGCCAACATCGACGAGGACGAGCTGTTCCAGCTCAACCCGGCGTTCAAGCAGCGCACCACCATCGACGGCCCCCAGCACCTGCTGGTGCCGACTTCCAAGGCACAGTTGCTGACCACCAGCCTGTCCACCATGAAACCCGAAGAACTGATCAGCAAGCGCTCCCTCAAACCGGTCTTCGACCGCGACGAAGGGCGTGATTCGCTGCGGGCCAAGCGCATCTACCGGGTCAAGAATGGCGACAACCTGACCCTCATTGCCAAGGCCAACAAGGTCGACGTCCAGGACCTGCAGCGCTGGAACAAGCTCAGCGGCAAGAACCTCAAGGTCGGCCAGACGCTGGTGATGCAGGACACCCGCAAGGTGGCCAGCAAGAAAACCAGCCTGGCCAGCAACAAGAAGAAGTCGACTCAGTACAAGGTCAAGCAGGGCGACTCGCTGTACATGGTGGCCAAGCGCTTCAATGTCGAGATGCAGCACCTCAAGCGCTGGAACCCCCGCGCGGCCCAGGCCCTCAAGCCCGGCCAGATGCTGACGGTGTACCTGCCGCACTGAAATCTCCCCTGTAGGAGCCGGCTTGCCGGCGAACAGCCTTCGCCGGCAAGCCGGCTCCTACAGGAAATTTCAATTGCACGAAGCGCGCGCCAGCGAGCTTTTTCCTGCTGATACAAGCTGTTACTGTACGGAGCACAAAGCCCAAGCCGCCTGGATCGGATCTCTGTCTCGATGCGTCCCCTGCTCCTGCTCTTCATCAGCCTGGCCTTGAGCTTTCCCGCAAGCGCGACGATCACCGAAAGTCACGGTTACGCGCAGTTTGGCACGCTCAAATACCCGGCAAAGTTCACCCATTTCGATTGGGTCAACCCCGCTGCGCCCAAAGGCGGCACCTTGCGGGTCATGGCCTTTGGCACCTTCGACACCCTCAACCCCTACACCTTCAAGGGTACCAGCCCGGTCGCCACGCCGAATTTCCTGCAATACGGGGTCAACGAGCTCAACGAACCCTTGATGGTGGGCACCGGCCTGTATGCGCCTTCCGGTGATGAGCCGACTTCCAGCTACGGCCTGATCGCCCGCTCGGTGGAATACGCCGAGGACCGCAGTTGGGTGGTGTTCAACCTGCGCCCCGAAGCACGCTTTCACGATGGCAAGCCGATCACCGCCTACGATGTGGCGTTCTCCTATCGCCTGCTGCTCAAGGAAGGCCACCCGCAATACCGCACCAACCTGCAGGAAGTGCAGCGGGTGGATATCCTCGGCCCGCAGCGCATCCGCTTCGTGTTCAAGCGTGCCGGCAACCCCTTGCTGATCCTGCGCCTGGGCGAACTGCCGGTGCTGCCCCAGCATTACTGGAAGGATCGCGACTTCAAGGCCACCACCTTCACCCCGCCCCTGGGCAGCGGCCCGTACCGCATCACCCAGGTACAGCCCGGGCGCCAGCTGGTGTTCGAACGGGTCAAGGACTACTGGGGCAAGGACCTGCCAGTCAACCGCGGCTTCAACAACTTCGACCGGGTCGAAGTGGAGTTCTACCGGGACAGCGACGTGGCCTTCGAAGCCTTCAAGGCCGGCGAGTTCGACATCTATATCGAGCACCAGGCCAAGAACTGGGCCAACGGCTACAACTTCCCGGCGGTCAACCGCGGTGAGGTGATCAAGGCCCAGGTGGCGCACCAGATCCCGACCCAGACCCAGGGCCTGTTCATGAACACCCGCCGCGCCACTTTCGCCGACGTGCGGGTGCGCGAGGCGCTGGGCATGATGTTCGACTTCGAGTGGACCAACCGCACTCTTTTCAGCGGCGCCTACCAGCGCGCCCTGAGCTACTACCCCAACAGCGAGTTTTCCGCCACCGGGGTACCGCAGGGCCATGAATGGCTGCTGCTCTCGCCCTACCGCGAGCAATTGCCCGCCAGCCTGTTCAGCCAGGCCTTCAGCCTGCCGCGCACCGACGGCCGCGGCATCCCTCGTGACACCCTGCGCAAGGCCCTGGGGCTGCTCGGCGAGGCGGGCTGGAAACTCAATGGCCAGCGCCTGCAGAACAGTGCCGGGCAGCCGCTGCGCTTCGAACTGATGCTGGTCAACCCCAACCTGGAACGGATTCTCCAGCCCTACGTGGAGAACCTCGCGAGCATCGGCATCGACGCCCGCCTGCGCACCGTGGACCGGGCGCAATACAAGCAGCGCCTGGACCAGTTCGACTACGACATGATCCTCATGACCCTCAACCAGACCCTGAGCCCGGGCCTGGAGCAATGGCAGTACTTCCACTCCAGCCAGGTCTCGGTCAAGGGCAGCAAGAACTACGCAGGCATCAACAACCCGGTGGTCGATCACCTGCTGGAACAGCTGCTGGCCGCCCAGACCCGCGACGACCAACTGGCCGCGGGCCGGGCCCTGGACCGGGTGCTGCTGTGGCAGCACTACATGATTCCCAACTGGTACCTCAACTATCACCGCCTGGCCTACCGTAACCGGTTCGCCTTCGTCACCACGCCGCCCTATACCCTGGGCCTCGGCGCCTGGTGGCTGAAGTCCATGGAGAACGCCCAATGATGCCCCTGCGTGCCCTGCTCCTGCGCACTAGCGGCCTGTTGTTCAGCGCCATCGCCTGCTATGCCCAGGCTGCGCCGCAACACGCCGTGACCCTGTACAACGAAGCGCCGAAATACCCGGCGAACTTCCAGCACTTCGACTTCGTCAATCCCGACGCGCCCAAGGGCGGCACCTTCCGCATGGCCGGCTTCGGCAGCTTCGACAGCCTCAACCCGTTCATCAGCAAGGGCGTGCCGGAGCTGAACATCGGCCTGGTCTACGACACCCTGATGGCCCAGAGCCTGGATGAGCCGTTCACCGAGTACGGCCTGGTGGCCAGCAAGATCGAGAAGGCCCCGGACAACAGCTGGGTGCGCTTCTATCTGCGCCCCGAGGCGCGCTTCAACGACGGCCAGCCGATCCACGCCGAAGACGTGGTGTTCAGCTTCCAGACCCTGATGAGCGCCGGCTCGCCGCTGTACCGCGGCTACTACGCTGACGTCGACCAGGTGATCGCCGAAGACCCGCAGCGGGTGCTGTTCAAGTTCAAGCACACCAACAACCGCGAGCTGCCGCTGATCCTCGGCCAGCTGACGATCCTGCCCAAGCACTGGTGGCAAAGCCGCGACTTTGCCAAGAGCAACCTGGAGATTCCCCTGGGCAGCGGCCCTTACAAGGTCACCGAGGTCAAGGCCGGGCGCTCGATCCGCTACGAGCGGGTCAAGGACTATTGGGCCAAGGACCTGCCGGTCAACCGCGGCTTCTACAATTTCGACGTGATCACCAGCGACTACTACCGCGACAACACCGTGGCCCTGGAAGCGCTCAAGGCCGGCCAGTTCGACTACTGGCTGGAAATGAGCGCGAAGAACTGGGCCAACGCCTACAACATTCCGGCCGTGGCCCAGGGCCGCCTGATCAAGGAGCAGATCGCCAACGGCAACCCCACCGGCATGCAGGGTTTTGTCTTCAACACCCGCCGGCCGATGTTCCAGGACGTGCGGGTGCGTCACGCGCTGAGCCTGCTGCTGGACTTCGAGTGGAGCAACAAGCAGCTGTTCAACGGTGCCTACACCCGCACCCGCAGCTACTTCGAGAACTCGGAAATGGCCGCCACCGGCCTGCCGGGGCCCGAGGAACTGGCCATCCTCGAACCGCTGCGGGGCAAGATCCCCCCGCAGGTATTCGACCAGACCTTCTCCCCTTCGGTGTGCGACGGCAGCGGGATGATCCGCGCCCAGCAGCGCCAGGCCTACCAGCTGTTGCAGGAAGCCGGCTGGCGCATCGTCGACGACAAGATGGTCGACGCCCAGGGCAAGCCGGTGGTGATCGAGTTCCTGCTGGCCCAGACCGAGTTCGAGCGCGTGCTGCTGCCGTTCAAGCGCAACCTGGCCGACCTGGGCATCGACCTGGTGATCCGCCGGGTCGACGTGTCCCAGTACATCACCCGGGTGCGCTCGCGGGACTTCGACATGATCGTCGGCAGCTTCCCCCAGTCCAACTCCCCGGGTAACGAGCAACGCGAGTTCTGGATGTCCTCCAGCGCCGACAAGCCCGGCAGCCGCAACTACATCGGCCTCAAGGACCCGGCCATCGACAGCCTGGTGGAAAACCTGATCAACGCCGATTCCCGCGCCAGCCTGGTGGCCCACGCCAAGGCCCTGGACCGGGTCCTGCAATGGGGCTACTACGTGATTCCCAACTGGCACATCAAGACCTGGCGCGTGGCCTACTGGGACCATATCGGCCACCCCAAGGTCGCGCCCAAGTACGACATCGGCGTCAACACCTGGTGGATCAAGCCCGGCGCCAAGCCGGCCGTTGAACCGACCCCGGACAACCAGGCGGCCCCGGCCGAAGCGGTGTACTGACCATGCTGGCCTATATCTTTCGCCGCCTGCTGCTGATCATCCCCACGCTGCTGGGCATCCTGCTGATCAACTTCGTGATCATCCAGGCCGCGCCCGGCGGCCCGGTGGAGCAGATGATCGCCAAGCTCGAAGGCTTCGACGGCGCCACCAGCCGCATCGCCGGCGGCGGCGCCGAAGTCTCGGTGGCCGGTTCCAGCTACCGCGGCGCCCAGGGCCTGGACCCGGCGCTGATCAAGGAAATCGAGCACATGTACGGCTTCGACAAGTCGGCGCCGGAACGCCTGTGGATCATGATCAAGAACTACGCCACCCTGGATTTCGGCAACAGCTTCTTCCGTGACGCCAAGGTGGTGGACCTGATCAAGGAGAAGATGCCGGTGTCCATCTCCCTCGGGTTGTGGAGCACCCTGATCATGTACCTGGTGTCGATCCCCCTGGGGATCGCCAAGGCCACCCGCCACGGCAGCCACTTCGATGTCTGGACCAGTTCGGCGATCATCGTCGGCTACGCGATCCCGGCCTTCCTGTTCGCCATCCTGCTGATCGTGGTGTTCGCAGGCGGCAGCTATTTCAACTGGTTCCCCCTGCGCGGCCTGACCTCCAACGACTTCGACCAGCTGAGCTGGGGCGGCAAGATCCTCGACTACTTCTGGCACCTGGCGCTGCCGGTCACCGCCCTGGTGATCGGCCACTTCGCCACCATGACCCTGCTGACCAAGAACAGCTTCCTCGACGAGATCAACAAGCAGTACGTGGTCACCGCCAAGGCCAAGGGCCTGACCCAGCGCCGGGTGCTCTACGGCCATGTGTTCCGCAACGCCATGCTGCTGGTGATCGCCGGCTTCCCCTCGGCCTTCATCGGCATCTTCTTCACCGGCTCCCTGCTGGTGGAAGTGATCTTCTCCCTCGACGGCCTGGGCCTGATGAGCTTCGAGGCAGCGATCAACCGCGACTACCCGGTGGTGTTCGGCACCCTGTTCATCTTCACCCTGCTGGGGCTGGTGGTGAAACTGATCGGCGACCTGACCTACACCCTGGTCGACCCTCGCATCGACTTCGACAGCCGGGAGCATTGAGATGAACCTGTCCCCCCTCAATCGCCGGCGCTTCGAGCGCTTCAAGGCCAACAAGCGCGGCTGGTGGTCGCTGTGGCTGTTCCTGGTGCTGTTCGTCCTCAGCCTGGGCGCCGAGCTGATCGCCAACGACAAGCCGCTGGTGGTGCACTACGAAGGCGGCTGGTACTTCCCGGCCCTCAAGCGCTACCCGGAAACCACCTTCGGCGGCGAATTCCCCCTGGAAGCCAACTACAAGAGCCCCTACATCCGCGAACTGCTGGCGCAGAAGGATGCCTGGGTACTCTGGGCACCGATCCCCTTCAGCTACCAGAGCATCAACTACGACCTGCGGGTGCCGGCCCCCGCGCCGCCTTCGGCGGACAACCTGCTGGGCACCGACGACCAGGGCCGCGACGTGCTGGCCCGGGTCATCTACGGGTTCCGGGTGTCGGTGCTGTTCGCCCTGACCCTGACCATTCTCAGCTCCATCATCGGCGTCATCGCCGGCGCCCTGCAGGGCTTCTACGGCGGCTGGGTGGACCTGGTGGGCCAGCGCTTCCTGGAGATCTGGTCCGGCCTGCCGGTGCTCTACCTGCTGATCATCCTCGCCAGCTTCGTGCAGCCCAATTTCTGGTGGCTGCTGGGGATCATGCTGCTGTTCTCCTGGATGAGCCTGGTGGACGTGGTGCGGGCCGAGTTCCTGCGCGGGCGCAACCTGGAGTACGTGCGCGCGGCCCGGGCCCTGGGCATGCAGAACGGCGCCATCATGTTCCGCCACATCCTGCCCAACGCCATGGTCTCCACCATGACCTTCATGCCCTTTATCCTCACCGGCGCCATCGGCACCCTCACCGCCCTGGACTTCCTCGGTTTCGGCCTGCCGCCGGGGGCGCCATCCCTCGGCGAGCTGGTGGCCCAGGGCAAGTCCAACCTGCAGGCGCCCTGGCTGGGCATGAGCGCCTTCGCCGTGCTGGCGATCATGCTCAGCCTGCTGGTGTTCATCGGCGAATCCGCCCGCGATGCCTTCGACCCGAGGAAATGACATGACCCAGGACAACCTGATCGAAGTCCGCGACCTGGCGGTGGAGTTCGTTACCGGCGAGCACCGCCAGCGGGTGGTGCAAGGCGTCAGCTTCGACATCAAGCGCGGCGAGACCCTGGCCCTGGTGGGCGAAAGCGGCTCGGGCAAATCGGTCACCGCCCACTCCATCCTGCGGCTGCTGCCCTACCCTCTGGCGCACCACCCCAGCGGCACCATCCAGTATGCCGGGCACGACCTGCTGACCCTGAAAGAGAAGACCATCCGCCATATCCGCGGCAACCGCATCGCGATGATCTTCCAGGAGCCCATGACCTCGCTGAACCCGCTGCACAGCATCGAGAAGCAGATCAACGAAGTGCTGGGCATCCACAAGGGCCTGACCGGCAAGGTCGCCACCCGGCGCACCCTGGAACTGCTGGAGCTGGTGGGCATCCCCGAACCGCACAAGCGTCTCAAGGCCCTGCCCCACGAGCTTTCCGGCGGCCAGCGGCAACGGGTGATGATCGCCATGGCCCTGGCCAACGAGCCGGAACTGCTGATCGCCGACGAGCCCACCACAGCCCTGGATGTCACCGTGCAGCTGAAGATCCTCGAGCTGCTCAAGGAACTGCAGGCGCGCCTGGGCATGGCGCTGCTGCTGATCAGCCACGACCTGAACCTGGTGCGGCGCATTGCCCACCGGGTCTGTGTCATGCAGAAGGGTTGCATCGTCGAACAGGCATCCTGCGAAGATCTGTTCCGCGCGCCGCAGCATCCCTACACCCGGGAACTGCTGGCCGCAGAACCCAGCGGCCTGCCGGCGGCCAACGAGATTGGCCCGCCGCTGCTGGAGGTTGACAACCTCAAGGTCTGGTTCCCGATCAAGAAAGGCCTGCTGCGCAGCACCGTGGATCACGTCAAGGCAGTGGACGGCATCCACTTCAGCCTGCCCCAGGGCCAGACCCTGGGCATCGTTGGGGAAAGCGGCTCGGGCAAGTCGACCCTGGGCCTGGCGATCCTGCGCCTGATTGCCAGCCAGGGCGGCATTCGCTTCGAGGGCCAGCAACTGGACAGCCTGACCCAGCAACAGGTTCGGCCGCTGCGGCGGGAAATGCAGGTGGTGTTCCAGGACCCTTTCGGCAGCCTCAGCCCGCGCATGAGCGTGAGCCAGATCGTCGGCGAGGGCCTGCGCATCCACAAGATAGGCAGTGAGCAGGAGCAGGAACAGGCCATCATCGAAGCCCTCAAGGAGGTCGGCCTGGACCCGGACACGCGGCACCGCTACCCCCATGAGTTCTCCGGCGGGCAGCGCCAGCGCATCGCCATCGCCCGGGCCCTGGTGCTCAAGCCGCGGCTGATCCTGCTGGACGAACCGACTTCGGCCCTGGACCGCACGGTGCAGCGCCAGGTGGTGGAACTGCTGCGCACACTGCAAAGCAAGTACAACCTGACCTACTTGTTCATCAGCCACGACCTGGCGGTGGTCAAGGCCCTGAGCCACCAGTTGATGGTGATCAAGCACGGCCAGGTGGTGGAACAGGGGGACGCCGGGGGCATCTTCGACGCCCCGCAACACCCTTACACACGGCAACTGCTGGAAGCCGCCTTCCTGGCTCCGGCAAGCGCCGAATAACCTGAAACAGGAGTAGCAACATATGGGTTTTCTCGCTGGGAAGCGTGTCCTGATCGTCGGTGTCGCCAGCAAGCTGTCGATCGCCTCCGGCATCGCTGCCGCCATGCATCGTGAAGGCGCCGAGCTGGCCTTCACTTATCAGAACGAAAAACTCAAGGGCCGGGTCGAGGAATTCGCCACAGGCTGGGGCTCCAGCGCCGAGCTGTGCTTCCCTTGCGATGTGGCCAGTGACGAGCAGATCGCCCAGGTCTTCACCGCGCTGGGTAAAAAATGGGACGGACTGGACTGCATCGTCCACTCCGTGGGCTTCGCCCCTGGCGACCAGCTCGAAGGCGACTTCACCGACGCCACCACCCGCGAGGGCTTTCGCATTGCCCACGACATCAGCGCCTACAGCTTCGTGGCCCTGGCCAAGGCCGGTCGGGAAATGATGAAGGGCCGCAACGGCAGCCTGCTGACCCTGTCCTACCTGGGCGCCGAACGCACCATGCCCAACTACAACGTGATGGGCATGGCCAAGGCCTCCCTGGAAGCCGGCGTGCGCTACCTGGCCGGCTCCCTGGGCCCGGAGGGCACCCGGGTCAACGCCGTTTCCGCCGGCCCGATCCGCACCCTGGCAGCCTCGGGGATCAAGAACTTCCGCAAGATGCTGGCGGCCAACGAGGCGCAAACCCCGCTGCGGCGCAACGTCACCATCGAAGAAGTCGGCAACGCCGGCGCCTTCCTCTGCTCGGACCTGGCCTCGGGCATCAGCGGCGAGATCATGTACGTGGACGGGGGTTTCAACACCACCGCCATGGGCAACCTCGACGAGTGATCTGCGGCGGTGGCGAGGGGGCTTGCGCCCTCGCCACCCTGCCCCTTCCTGCTCATTGGAAAGGCCAAACATGAAGCTGTGCTATCTGTTGCTCGTGCTGTTTCTAGCCGGCTGCGACAACACCCAAGATACCGCCTCGAATAAAACCCGGAGCAGCGTCGCACGCCTGCACATCCCCTTGGACACACCGGTTGCCGAGTTCCTGGAAAAGAGCCCGGTGAGCTTTACCGCCGACTGCCTGGATGCGGTCCACCTATGTTGGTATGAGGCGGATCGTCAGGGAGCACTCCTTGACCTGAGCCTGGCACAGCCCGAGGGCACGCTTGAACTGGATCAGGTGGCCGGACTGCTGATTACCGTTGATGGCAATACCTCAAACACCATCCAGGAATTGAACATCGACCTTCGCGGGCTGCCGGACAACAGCACTCACAAGGCCAACAAGGCGCTTGTCTATAACCTTCTCAGGACGTTGAAGAACGCTGGATGGCAAAAATACTACTTCCCTTCCGACCCCCGAATAGCCGCTGGCGAGTTGCACAAGCTGGACTGGAAGGAAAGCCTCCTGGGTACCCAGCCACTCAGCCACCCGCTGTTCGATGCCAACCATGAGATGAGCCTTGAGCAGTGGCTGGGCAACAACATGTTCTATGACTGGTATCTCTATCACGGCAACTACATTGCGCATGTCCGAGCCCTGCGCTACGACTCGAAAATCGCCCCCTGCAAAGCGCTGTCTACCTGATAAGCCTGAACCTGATGTCCCTGGACACGTTCTGGACCCGCGACTTTGCAGAGGCACAAAGAGCCCAATGGAGAACCCTGTTCCCTGCGCATTTGAAAGAACGGCTGCAACGTCGCTCAGAAGTTCAAAGCCGGGCCAGGGCGGCCGGGGTCGACATCGAGGAAAGCTATAGCCCACCGCTGATGGAGCGCGGCCAATAGCGCCCTGCCACTGACGCCCTTCCCTACCCCGCGTCACCGGGCAGGGCTTGGCGGCAGCAACCCTCAGCGAGCCCGCTTGCTCGCCTGCTTGTGCAGGTACATGGCCTTGTCGGCGTCCGCCAGCAACGCCTCGATGTCGGGATGGCGTTCGGCGTCGTATTCGATCTGGCCGACGCTGAAGCGGATGTCATAACCCCGCTTCAAGGTGGCATTGCGCTCGTCGAGAATCTCCCGCAGGCGCGCCATGATCGCCGAAGTCTCGACATGGTCGGCAGCGGTCAGCAGGGCCACGAATTCATCGCCCCCCAGGCGGCCGATCACGTCGCTCTCGCGAAAGGCGATGCGCAGCACGTCGGCGAAGGTCTTCAGGGCGCCGTCGCCTTCGGCATGGCCGTAGGTGTCATTGATCTGCTTGAAGTCGTTGAGGTCGAAGAACAGCAAGGTCGCCGGTTTTTCCAGGCGCTTGCACACCCCCAGGGCATGCCGGGCCAGGGCCTCGAATCCGCGGCGATTGGACAGCAGGGTCAGCTCGTCCATGCTGGCCATCTGCACTGCCGCCAGTTCCTGCTCGGCCATGCGCGCCAGGTCCCGTAGCAGTGCCCGATCCTCGTCGTCCAGGTCGCGGGGCTTGATGTCGATCAGGCACAGAGTGCCGAGCTTGCTGCCATTGGTCACCGTCAGCGGGCAACCGGCATAGAAGCGGATGCCCGGCGCGCCCACCACCAGCGGGTTGTCGTGGAAGCGTTCGTCCAGGCCGGCGTCGGGCACGGTGAGGATCTGGTCACCGAGGATCGCGTGGCCACAGAAGGAAATGTCCCGCGAGGTTTCGCTGACGTCGAGCCCCACGCAGGACTTGAACCATTGGCGGTCGGCATCCACCAGGCTGACCAGGGCAATGGGCACGTTGAACAGACGCTTGGCCAGCCGGGTCAGGCGGTCGAAACGCTCCTCCGGTGAGGTGTCGAGCACATTCAGCTCCCGCAGGGTCTGGATTCTCAAGGCCTCATTGTTGGGTTTGCTGGGATACAACATCGCTGACTCCATTCGCGGCTAAGATTCCAAGCGTAGTCCAGAATAACGACGGCTTATCATCTAAAGCGGCGCGGCAGGAGCCAGTGAACAGGTGGCCCTCACAACCGGGGGGCCAACAGAACCCTCCCGTAGCCAGCCACGAACACGGCAAACGCCAGGCCTGCCAGCAGCGCTGAAAGGCCCAGCCCCAGGCTGCTGAACGGCACCAGCAGGACCCGGCACAGGGCCGCCAGGAACAGCAGCGCAAAGCCACCGGCCATGGCCCGCGAAGCCTGCAGGGGCCGGCCACTGTGGCCGAGGCTGACCCGCGCCACCATGCCCAGCACCAGCCCGCCCAGGCCACCCACCGCCAGGGCATGGGTCACCAGGCTCTGGGGTATCGACCAGCCCAGGTGCCAGAGGGCCATGCCCAGGGTTGCCAGGGCCAGCCACCCGTAGGCCAGGTACAGCGACCAGAGCAGCGGCACCCGCCACAGCCCCGGCCGGTGCCAGCGCCACAAGCGCCAGCCTTGCAGCCCCGCCAGCAGGGCGAACAGCGGCGCCAGCCACCCGCGGGGAGCGTCACCGCCGCCCAGGGCCATGGACAACGCGGCCAGCAGGCTGCCCACCAGCAACACCCGGGTCGGCCAGGGCGATGTCGGCGCCTGGGGGGGCAGTTGCAGCCCGCGCTGGATGAAGAAGGGAATCACCCGGCCGCCGATCACCGTCATCAGGGTCGCCACCAGCCACAAGGCGCCCAGTTCGCCGCGCCGCTGCCAGCTGTCCTGGTGTTCCAACAGGCCCCACAGGGTCAGCCCCTGAAACAGCGCCAGCAGCCCCAGGACCAGGACCATGGGGTAGTTCTCGCGCTTGCCGGCGCACCACAGCTCGCGCCCGATCACCGCCGCCAGCAACGGCATGAACGCCAGTTGCACCACAACGAACAGCGGGCCCGGCAGCGGCAGCCACCAGGCCAGGCGCCCCGCCAGCCACAGCAGCCACAGCAACAGCAACGGCGTACGGCTCAGGCCCGGGCGGCCGGTCCAGTTGGCCACCGCCGTCAGCAGGAAGCCGGCAACGATCGCCACGGCAAAGCCGAAGAGCATTTCGTGACGGTGCCAGGCCAGCATCCCGGCCACCGGTTGCAGGCCCACCAGCGCACCATGCAGCCACAGGCCCCAACCCACCAGGGCAAGGCAGGCAAAGCCGGCGCCGGCGAGGAAGAACGGGCGGAACCCCAGGCTCCAGAGGGGCTGGCCGGTCCAGCGGTGCCAGGCTTCAGGCAAAGACACAGGCAGCCCTCCCCTGGCACTGGGCCATGCGCCGCTGGGCCAGCAGGCGCATGACATAACCGATCTTCAACAGGGTCGGCCCGATAATCACCAGGCTGTGCATCAGCACCAGGGTGGCGATAGGCAAATGGCCGGAATGGACATAGGCGGCGTACACCCCCAGGCCCAGCAACAGGCTGCCCGACCACAGCAGCGCATTGGACAGGTGCAGTACATGCAGCGGCGAATCGAAGTAACGGCTCATGTCGACAACTCCTCGAACACACAATGGCATGACTGGCCTTTCACGTTTCATGCCAGCGCGCAGAGCCCGTAAAACCGGGCCCCTGCCACCTCAAGAGTCTTTATGACCAGATAAAGAAGAAGTCATAAAGACCGCCAACGCAGTCAATATGACTGTATTTTTCCCCGCTGCCCTTTTTCGCCGGCAAGGGCAGATTGCCCCTCTTGAGCCAATCCCCCCTCTGCAGGAGCGAGCTTGCTCGCGATGCATCGGAAAACGCCGCGCACTTCCTGTAGACCCGCGTTATCGTTGACGCCCATCGCGAGCTCGCTCGCTCCCATACAAGGATGTCGCCGATGCCCGAAGCTTCCTCCCCCGCATCCGAAAAGAGCCTGTCACGCCTGTTGCTGGAGTTGCTCTGGCAGTTGGCCGCCCTGCTCATCCCGATCTTCTTCGTCACCCTGCTGCCGCCCCCGGCGGCCCTGGGGGTGTTGCTCGGCTGCGCAGCGGCGATGACCCTGGCGGCGCGCCTGGGCTGGCCTAAAACCGCCCGCGGCCTGGCGCGGCTGATGATCAGCGCCGCGTTCGGCCTGGGCTTCAGCCTGGGCCGGGCCCTGCCGGCCTACTGGGATATCGCCGCCGCCGTCACCAGCATCTTTGCCGGGCTGGCAGCGGTCAGCCACCTGGAGCGCCGCCTGGGGCTGGTGCAGCCGAACCCCACACCGATCAGCGCCTGGGGCGGCAACGAACCGCAACAGACCCCGGAGGGCCAGCCGATCCGGGTGTTCAACCACGGCGAGATCGCCATGGGCGGGCCCACCTATTGCGACTACCTGTTCCCCGATGGGGTGCTGCTGCAAGGGCTGGGGTCCTCGGCGCGGTTTTCCAGTGACGGGCGCTACTTCGCCGCGCCGCTGCCTTCCAGGCAACACTGGGGGCTGGCCATCCTCGACCGTGAACAGCGCCGCCTGTACCGCTGCAACCGGGAACACTTCTGGGAGCTGGATGCCTTCAGCGCCGACACCCTCAGCGGCCGCCACAGCCCGCTGGTGGACAACGGCCAGCACCAGGCCAGCCTGAACAGCCTGCTGCAGGAGGCCGAATGCGTCGAACTGGTAGCGGTAGCCGATCTCTGGCTGGAGCCGGGCCAGTGGCTGGAGGCCCTGGCTCGCCAGGATTTCGAAGAAAGCGCACCCCACGGCAGCCACCGGCTGCACGCCAGCCTGGCGCTGCCGGCCAGCCTCAGGGCCCTGGAGCAACCCCTGGAACCCCTGCGCACGCCGCCCTATCGCATAAGTATCGACGGCCAGCCCAGCGGCTTGCTGCTGCGGGCGGACGCACCCCGCATCTGGCGCGACGACGGCCGGGCCCTGGCCTGCATCGCCCACGAGCAGGCGCAGCCTGAGGCCGCGTGCTGCTGGCTGTGGCAGGCCGACAAGGGCTGGCGGGCATTGCCCGCGCCCTGGGTCGCCAGCCATGCAGAACCATCCTTCTACCCTGGCCCGCTGCTCAGCCTGGACCGCCACTGGCTGGGCTACAGCGCATACCTGGACCTGGCCGAGGCGGACCAGGGGCGCTACGGCTATCGCTTGCACAGTACCCACAGCGACAGCGAAACCGGCGTCGGCCATGACCGGCAAGGCTGCCTGCAAGTGGCGCCACTGCCGCTGACCCGCACCCAGTTGCTGCAGCCCCTGGACGGCAGCGGGGCCCGGGGCGAAAGCCGGATCCAGTCCCAGCCCCTGCTGGGCGAGCAGCGCGCGCTGTTCAGCTGGCTGACGGACAACCCCCGGGGCCTGGGTGCCTACCGATGCCAGATCGGCACCTGGCAACTGCCCGGGTGCTGGTTGCTGGACCATCGGGTTTCCGATTGCCAGCGCTACCTGGCCCTGCTGCCCTGGAGCGAGACCCTGGATCTGGCCCCCCAGGTGGTGGTGGCGGACCTGCAACAGCAGCGCCTGATCTACAGCCCGGCACTGCTGGCGGCGCGCCTGCTGGACTTTCGCCAGGGCCGCCTGAGCCTGGCCGTGCTGGTCGGGCGCCTCGACCCGGACCACGCCAGCAGCCCGTTGCAACGCTTCAACCGGCCGGCGCCCGCACCTGAACACGCCGCGGCATTCTGCACCGAAGGCCCGGCCTCGCAGCCCTGCTATGAGCGCCAGGACTGGCAGGTGATCGATGACCAATTGCAGCCCGTGGCGCCCTGGCGCCTGGTGGATCGGCCTCAGGCCGCGGTCGCCGAGGGTGACTTTATCCAGCCTGCCCCCGCTGGCCGCGACGCCGCGTGGCTGTTTGGCAGCGAAACCGAGTACGCCGACAGCTGGCTGCGGGAAACCAGCCCGCGGCTCGGCGGCAACCTGCTCACCGCCTCCGGCTGTGCAGTAGGCGATCTGGCCCCGTCGCTGATCTGGTCCACCGACGCCCGCTACCTGGCCTTGACCCGGCTCCGGCTCGGCGCCGGCGACCCGCAGCAGGGCTACCGCGCCTGGCAGTTGCTGCTGCTCGATGTGCAGGAACGCAGCCTGCGCATCGCCCCCGACTGGCTGCGCCACCGCCCGCTGTTCCAGCACTTCGATGCCCGGGGCCTGGCGCTGCAGCTGTTCGAGCGGGATTGGCAGGCGGCGGACGATCCCGATCCGGGCCACAGCCTGGAGTGGGCACTGGAGGACCTGTTGCGCCTGCCTGCCGAACCCTTGCGTGAACACCAGGGGCTGTGGCTGAGCGCCACCGACTGGCCCCAGGCCCGGGCGTGGCAGGCGCTGCGCCGCCCGGCGCACCCGGCCTTCCGCGCCGGGGCTTGAGCCCCGGGGTCAATCGGCCTTCAGTGCCTGGGCGTCCCGCGCGCGCTGGCTGACGAAACCGGGGATCTGCTCCCCGGGCAGGGATTTGCTGTAGTACCAGCCCTGGATGGTCAGCTCGGCACTCGATTGCAGGAAATCCAGCTGCTCGCGGGTTTCCACCCCTTCCACCACCACTTTGAGCTTGAGGGTTTCGCAAAAACGCAGCAGGCCGTTCAACACCTGGGCGCCCTTGGGTTCACGCTGGGCGAGGACAAAGCTGCGGTCGATCTTGATCCCGTCCACCGGGAACTGGTGCAGGTAGCTCAGGGCGGAAAAGCCGGTGCCGAAGTCATCGATATAGACCCGGGCGCCCAGCGCATGGAGCTTGCCGATCCATTGCTGGGTCAGCAGCGCATCGCCCACCAGGGCATCCTCGGTAATCTCCACCGACACCTGGCCCTGGGCCCGGGCCAGAATCTCCAGCAGGCGCTGGCCATGTTCCCGGGAAGCCAGGGTGGCGCTGGAGATATTGATGGTGATGGGCAGCTCGAAGCCGACCTTGCGCCACGCCAGGTGCTGGCGCACCGCCTGGGACGCCACCCAGAAATCCACCTCGGGCATCAGCTTGGCCTGGCCCAGCCACTGCAGCAGTTCCCAGGGCGACTGCACCTTGCCCTCGCGGTCACGGGCGCGGATCAGCGCTTCGCAACCGCTGCACAAGCCGCTGTCCTTGATCACCTGGGGCTGATACTCCAGGTGGAAGTCGTAGTCGCTCAACTGCTGGATACGGGCCAGTTGCAAGGACTGCTGGGCGGCCTGCTGGTAGGACGCCACCATCGGGTCCAGCTCGAACAGCCGGCCCCGCTCCTCAAGGCCATGGAAGGTGGTGTCGAAGGTTTTCAGGTAGACCTGGGCACTTTGCTCGCCCTGGCGCTGGATACTGCGCACATAGGGCATGTAGATCAGGATGCCGACCCCCAGCAGCAGCCCTTGCAGCAGCACCGCGCCCCAGTCGCCCTGGGTGCTGAGGTAGGCATTGAGCAGCACCGGCGAGGTAAAGGGCAGGCTCACCAGCGCCGGGCTCACCCACCCCAGTTGCACCACCAGCAGCGCCAGGCAGGCATTGACCATCGGCACCAGCATGAACGGTACCAGCAGGCGCGGGTTGAGGATGATCGGCACACCGAACAGCAGCAGTTCGTTGACGTTGAACAGCGACAGCGCCAGGCTCGCCAAGGCCAGCAGACGCATGGAACGGTTGCGCGAGAAACCGAGGATCGCCAGCACCAGCGCCAGGGAACCGCCAGAGCCGCCAATGAAGGCAAAGCAGCCCAGCAGGCCGCTGTTCAAGGCATAGCGCAATGGCCGGCCAGCGGCCTGATCCGCGGCGTTGAGCGTCACGGCCTGGTCCATCACATCCATCAGCGGCTGCATGGCATGGGCGCCATGAATGCCGAAGAACCACAGCAGCGAATTGGTCGAGGTCAGGAAGATCGCGTTGAGGTAGGGGTTGTCCAGGTCGTCGATATCGATCGGCCGCTCGACGTAGGCAAAATCATGGAACTGCAGCAGCAGTTGCAACACGCAGACCAGCACCAAAGAGGTCACCATCCCCGGCAGCACCATGTTGATGGTGCCCTTGAGGTTGTGCCCCACCAGCCCCTCGTCCACCAGCCGGGTCCAGCGCTGGCGGTGCAGCCGGGCCATCAGCGGCACATTGACCAGGGGCGAGGCGATGGCGATGAACAGCACGAAGGTCGCCGCCGCCCGCGGGTAGTCGCGCAGCAGGTAGATGGCGATCACCACATGGGACAGGCAGAGGAAGGCCACCGGCAGTTGGGGCAGGCGGTATTTGATTGCCAGCATGTAGCCGATGGACGCCGCCACCAGCAGGGGAATGATCGAACTGATGCGGTTGTGCAGGCCGGTCAGCAGCTCCACCAATGCTGGCGGCGCACCCAGCGCCTGGGCGCACTGGCCGAGGATCAGCAGCAGCGCCGAGACCAGCAGGCATGGCAGCAGCCACAACAGGCCTTCGCGGATCGAGCGTAAAGACTCGGCACCCGCCAGGAGTGCCAGACGATGGGTGAAAAACAGCTTGAACCCCACGTTTCGCATAAGCCCCGCCCCTTTGCCGCTGCGCGCCCGATACCCCCCGGACGTTGCCGCCCGCCCCATGGATACGCAATGCAGCGCCAGGCCATGACAAGCGAATACCGGCGAAGATACCACTGAAGAAACCCCATTCAGCAAGCACTGAATGGCCCCGATCCCAGTCTTTTATCGTCCTGTTCACGCCAGGCTTGACTGCCTGCGCGGCCACCCGCTCAAGCACGGTCGATTGCGCCAGGGCGCGGCGATATCGTTTGCAGGGGCCGATGGCTTTTGCTTTAATCGCGATCAATTCCCATTTACAACCAGATCGCCAGCGGACACGCCTCCTTGCCCTCCACGCCTCTCGCCAGCCCGGACTCGGTCCACAGCCTCTACGACGCCCATCACCGCTGGCTCTACGAGTTGTTGCGCCGGCGCCTGAATCACGCCTGGGACGCCGCCGACCTGGCCCACGACATCTTTGTCCGGGTGCTCAAGCGCCCGCCGGTGCTGCTTGACGAGGTCCACCAGCGTTCCTACCTGGCCACCGTGGCCCGGGGCTTGTGCATCGACCACTGGCGGCGCCGGCAACTGGAGCAGGCCTGGCTGCAGGCGCTGGCTGCACGCCCGCAGGCGGTGCAACCCTCGGCGGAGCAGCAGGCAATCATTGTCGAGACCCTGTACGAAGTGGACGCCATGCTCAGCCGCCTGCCGGCCAAGGTGCGCACGGCCTTCATCCTCGCTCAACTGCACGGCCGGCCCTACCAGGCCATCGCCGATGAGCTGGGGGTATCGGAGCGCATGGTGAAGAAGTACCTGGCCCAGGCCCTGCTGCATTGCGCACTGCTGGAGGCCGAACTCGACGGCCTGCTGGTGGACTGAACCATGGACCCTCGACCCGGCGGCCGGCTCAGCCACGCCTGCCTGCAACAGGCCGCGCACTGGTACGTGCAACTGCAGGACCAGGGCAGCAGCGACGAACAGCGTCGCCAGTGGCAGGACTGGTTCGAGCAGAGCGCGGAACACCGCCAGGCCTGGAGCTATGTCGAGCGGGTCAGCCAGCGCCTGCTGCCATTGCAGGAGGCCAACACCCGCCCATCCGCCAGCCGCGCCCTGAGCGCCGCCCGACGTCCGGCCCTGGCACGGCGCCAGGTGCTCGGTGCACTGCTGCTGGCTGGCCTGGGCTGGGGCACCTGGCGCAACAGCCCGTTGCCCCAGGCCCTGAGCCGCTGGCGTGCCGACTACGCCACCGGCACCGGGGAAGTCCGCGACACGCTGCTCAGCGACGGTACGCGCCTGTGGCTCAATGCCCTGAGCGCGGTGGATGTGCGCTACAGCACCGAGCAACGGCTGCTGGCGTTGCACCTGGGGGAAATCCTCATCGACACCGCCAAGGACCCGCGCCGGCCATTCCTGGTGCAGACCGAACACGGCCGCCTGCGTGCCCTGGGCACGCGCTTCAGCGTGCGCTGCGGCGCCAGCGACAGCCTGCTCAACGTCTACGCCGGCGCGGTGGAGGTACGCAGCGCCAGTGGCTTGCAGGTGGTGAATGCCGGCCAGCAGCTGCGCTTCGATGGCCGCACCCTGGGGCCGCTGCAGGCCGCCAGTGCCGCCCGCGAAGCCTGGAGCCACGGCCTGCTGCTGGCCGACAACCTGCCCCTGGAGCAACTGCTGGAGGAACTGGGGCGCTATCGCAACGGCCACCTGGGTTGCGACCCGGCCATCGCCCAACTGCCGGTGATGGGCTCTTTCCCCTTGCACGACTCCGACCAGGCCCTGGCCCTGCTGGAAGCGGCGTTGCCGGTGCGGGTCAAGCGCCTGGCGTCCTGGTGGGTGACCCTGGAGCCACGTACCTGAAGCCGGAAAACTTTTTTTCACCTGGCAGGTTCCCTTTTTCCGACGCCCTTCGGTTAACCCGGTAACAGTCCTCACATTGCCGACCCACAAGGGAACCCCATGCCATCACCCCGTCGTTCGCGCCTGCCCTTTCATACCCTGCCCCTGTGCACCGCACTGCTGTGCGGCGCCGCGCCCTGGGCCCACGCCGCTGCCGATGCGGGCCAGAACCAGCCCCAGGCTGAACGGCGCAGCTACAGCATCGGCCCCGGGCCGCTGGTCACGGTGCTCAACCGCTTCGCCGAGCAGAGCGCGGTGTTCATTGCCGGGCACAACGACCTGGCCGTCGGCAAGCAGAGCCCCGGCCTGAACGGCCGCTACAGCGTCGCAGAGGCTCTGCAACTGCTGCTGGCGAACTCCGGGCTGCAAGCCCAGGCGGTCAGTGGCGGCTATGTGCTCAAGGCACTTCCCGCCACCAGCGGCCCGCTGCAACTGGGCACCACGCAGATTTCCGCCCAGGGCCTGGGCAGCGTCACCGAAGGCAGCCAGAGCTACACCACCGGGGCCAGCGCCTCGGCCACCGGCCTCAACCTGTCGCTGCGCGAAACCCCGCAAACGGTGACGGTGATCACCCGCCAACAGATGGACGACCAGGGCGCCACCAGCATCGCCGACACCCTGCGCCGGGCCCCCGGGGTCAGCGTGCAGAACTACGACAGCGAGCGCTGGGAGTTCTCCAGCCGCGGCTTGCCCATCACCAATTTCCAGTACGACGGGGTCAACGCCACCTACGACGGGGTCTACGACTACGGCACCACCAGCACCGACATGGCGACCTTCGACCGGGTGGAAATCATCAAGGGCGCCACCGGCCTGATGACCGGCTCCGGTGACCCGTCGGCCACCGTCAACCTGATCCGCAAGCGGCCGACCAAGGCGTTCAAGGCCTCGGTCACCGGCACCGTCGGTTCCTGGGACAACTACCGCAGCGAAGGGGACATTTCCGGCCCGCTGACCGAAACCGGCAACCTGCGCGGGCGCTTTGTCGGGGTCTACCAGGACCGCAGCTCCTACCTCGACCACTACCAGAACACCAAGGACATCGCCTACGGCGTGCTGGAGGCCGACCTGACCCCCGACACTCTGCTGACCCTCGGCCTGGACCAGCAGAACACCCGCTCCCGGGGCGCCACCTGGACCGGCTTCCCGATGTACTTCAGCAACGGCTCGCGGACCCACTTCTCCCGCTCGTTCAATCCGGCCACCGACTGGAGCCGCCGCGACTTCAAGAACCAGACCCTGTTCACCTCCCTGGAACAGCAACTGGCCAATGACTGGACCCTGAAGGTCAGCTACGACCACCTGCGCCGCCAGCACGACACCCTGCTGGGCTCGGCCAGCGGCGGCAACCCGGACCAGGCCAGCGGCGACGGCATGTTCATGTACATGGGCAAGTTCAAGGGCGACCAGCGCCAGGACAACCTCGACATCAACCTGCACGGCCCCTTCAGCCTGTTCGGCCGCGAGCACGAGCTGATCGCCGGCTTCATGCTGATGAACGCCAGACAGGACATCCCGGTCCACGGTTCGGTGTACCCGCCAGTGGGCGGCAGCATCTACGACTGGCGCGGCGAGTTCGCCAAGCCGGACATCCCGAAGATCGGCGACAACGACATCCTCCAGCGCCAGACCGGCGCCTACCTGGCCACCCGCCTCAAGCCCACCGACGACCTGGCGGTGATCCTCGGCACCCGGGTCAGCGACTTCAAGGGCATCGACAACACCCGCTACCTCGACCCCAGCAGCCCCGACGCACGCCAGCGCTACCAGCAGACCGGCGTGGTCACCCCCTATGCCGGGCTGGTCTACGACCTCAACGACAGCTACTCGCTGTACACCAGCTACACCAGCATCTACCAGCCGCAGATGAGCAAGGACGTCGACGGCAAGATCCTCGACCCGGTGCAGGGCGACAGCTACGAAGCCGGGATCAAGGCCGAGTACCTGGATGGCCGGGTCAACGCCAGCTTCGCGGTGTTCCACACCGAGCAGGACAACGTCGCGCAACTGGTGGACGGCTGGGGCATCGACGCCATCTACCGCCCGACCAAAGGCGCGACCACCAAGGGTTTCGAGGTGGAGGTGGCTGGCGAGCTTAGCGAAGGCTGGAACCTGTCGGCCGGCTACAGCTACAACCACACCCGCGACGCCAATCACGACTACGTCTACGGCTCGGTGCTGCAGAGCACCGAACCGCAGCAGGTGGCTCGGCTGTTCAGCACCTACCGCCTGCCCGGCGCCTGGGACCGCCTGACGGTGGGCGGCGGGGTCAACTGGCAGAGCCAGTTCTTCGGCAAGGTGTACCAGCCCGACCCGAGCGATACGGTCAATGGCGGGCATGACTCGCGCATCACCCAGGACGGCTACTTCCTGGTAGATGCCATGGCCCGCTACCAGTTCAGCCAGCACCTGAGCTCGACCCTGAACGTGAAGAACCTCTTCGACAAGAAGTACTACACCGGTATCGGCAACTTCAGCACCGGCTTCTACGGCGAGCCGCGCAGCCTGCAACTGGCCACCCGCTGGGACTTCTAGCCCCGCGCCGATCCACGGTAGCCCGCTCCGGCTGCGGGTTGACTACGCTTGTGCGAGCGTGCTCAACCCGCAGAGGAGCGCCCCCATGCAACGCATCCAGACCATCACCCCGTGCCTGTGGTTCGACCATCAGGCCCACGGGGCCGCACAGTTCTACTGCTCGATCTTCGAGCACTCGCGCATCACCCACGTCAGCCACTACGGCAAGGCCGGCTTCGAGTTCCATGGCCGCGCCGAAGGCTCGGTGATGAACGTGGCGTTCGAGCTTGACGGCCAGGGCTTCAGTGCCCTCAACGGCGGCCCGGCGTTTACCTTCAACGAAGCGGTGTCGCTGCAAGTGCACTGCCGCACCCAGGCCGAACTCGACCACTACTGGAATGCCCTGGGGTTTGGCGGCCCGAAACAGGCCCAGCAATGCGGCTGGCTCAAGGACCGCTTCGGGCTGTCCTGGCAGATCGTGCCGCAGACGCTCGCGCAGATGATGTGCGACCCCGACCCGGCCCGTTCCGAGCGAGTGATGCAGGCCCTGCTGGGGATGAAAAAACTCGATATCGCGACGCTGCAACGCGCCTTCGACGCGCGAAGCTAATACACTCGTGGCCGGTCCTTGAGCGATGGATATGGCCTTGACGAAAACCGCCCCGCCCTCTGCAGACGCCCCCCTCTTCTGGCGCGATGCGGCCCTGCCCTTCATCGAGGCCCGCTCCATCGCCGACGGGCGCAAGGTCTGCTATTGCGCTCATGCCCATGAGCAGTTCTCCATCGGCTGCATCACCGCAGGGGTCAGTACCTACGTCAGCGAGCAGACGCAAAGGCAGGTGGGCGCCGGCACCGTGGTGCTGATGAACCCCGGGGTGGTCCACGCCTGCAACCCCATCGACGACCAGCCCTGGTCGTACCGCATGCTGTACGTCGACACGCCCTGGCTGACCCGCCTGCAACATGAACTGGGCGTGAGCCCCGAGTTGCAGTTCCAGCCCTTCGAGGAAACCAGCAGCGACGACCCGCAACTCTTCGCCGACCTCGAGCAGCTGTACCACGCCCTCGTGGACCCACAGGCGGAGACGCTGCACAAGCACAGCTGCGTGGTGGCGTTCTTCAGCGAGCTGCAACAGCGCCTGAACCCGGCCAAGGCCCTACCCCGGGAGAACAACCACAAGCTTGAGCGGGCCGCGCAGTTCATCCGCCAGCACTGTACCGAGCCCCTGGACCTGGAACAGATCTGCCAGGCTGCGCAGCTTTCGGCCTCCTACCTGATCCGCGCCTTCAAGCAGCAGTACGGCATGGCGCCCCATGCCTACCTGGTCAACCGGCGGGTGCAGTTCGCCCAGGCCCGCCTGCGCCAGGGCGCGCCGATCGCCGAGGTGGCGCAGGCCGCGGGCTTCGCCGATCAGGCGCACTTGCAGCGCGCGTTCAAGCAGCATCTGGGGGCCACCCCGGGCCAGTACCAGGGGCCGCGACGGGCCAGGCGCGGCGAACCCCAGGCCCACTGACGCCCAGCTGCATTCAAAGCAGCAGGCAGGCCGCGCTGACTGCCAGCAAGGCGGCCATGGCCCGGTTGAACAGGCGCATGCCCGCCGGGTTGCCCAGGTAATGGCGCAAAAAACTGCCGGCATAGGCCCAACAGGCCACCGACAGGTAGCAGATGACCAGGTACACCGCCGCGAACAGCCACACCAGCCGCGCCTCGCCATCGGCGGCGAAGGCCCCCATGCCGGCCACGCAAGCCAGCCAGGCCTTGGGGTTGAGCCACTGCATCAGGGCGCCATACCAGGCCGACGGCGCCCGAGGCTGGCCCTCGGTATCCAGCCGGCCATCGTCCCGGGCCAGCTTCCAGGCCATGTACAGCAGGAAGGCCACGCCGGACAGGCGGATGCCCTGGGTCAGGGCCGGCCACTGGCGCAGCAGTTCGTGCAGCCCCAGGCCGACCAGCACCAGCAACAGGACAAACCCCAGGGTGGCCCCGGCCACATGGCGCAGGCTGGCCCGGAAGCCGAACCGCGCACCGCTGCCCAGGGCGACGATGTTCACCGGCCCCGGGGTAATGGAGGCCGCCAGGGCAAAGGCCGCCATGGAAAACACTACGCTCATCACTTGCCTCTTTGTCTCTGTGGGTTGGAGCCGCACAGACTACGAGGCCGGGGTGAGGCGGTATTGAACAAAACTACCCTGCCGGTGACGGGCTGTCGTGACACCGCGCAGGCCGCGACGAACTTGTGGATCGCGCCCGGCAATCAACTATTGAATCGGGTCACCAGTGCATTGAGTTCATGGGCGGTGGACTCAAGGTCGCCACCAATGCTGCAGGAGTGCACGGCAATATCGGCATTCTGGTCCGAGACCCGGGCGATATTGCTGATCTGCTCGGAGATTTCCTCGGCCACATGGGCCTGCTGCTCCGACGCCGCGGCCATCTGCTGGCTCATCTGGTGAATGCGCTCCACCGCCGAGTTGATGCCGTCCAGCGCCTGCTGGGTGCTGACTACCTGGGCCACCCCGGAGCGCGCCTCCACGCTGCCCTGGCGCGCCACTTCCACGGCCTGGCCCGCCACCTGCTGCAGGCTCTGGATGATGCGCTGGATGCTCTGGGTCGATTCCCGGGTCTTCGACGCCAGGGCCCGCACCTCATCGGCGACCACGGCGAACCCCCGGCCCTGCTCGCCGGCCCTCGCCGCCTCGATGGCTGCGTTCAAGGCCAGCAGGTTGGTCTGCTCAGCGATCGAATGGATCATGTTCGCCGCCACCTGGATCGACTGGGTTTCCTGCGCCAGGCCTTCCACCGACTGGCTGACCGCATCCACCGTATCCGCCAGTTTCTCGATCACCACCCGGGAACGGCGCGCCTCCTGGGAGCCCACCTGGGTCAGCTCGTTGACCTGGTCGGCCGCGGCGGCGGTGTCATGGATGTGCACTGAAACCTCGGCGATCGACGAAGCCATCTGGTTCATCGCCGTGGCCGCCATGTCGGCTTCGTCGCGCTGCTTGCCCAGGGCCGACTCGGCCTGGCGCGACAGGTTCTGGCTGGTGGAAGCCAGTGACGCCGCCTGGTTGGCGTAGTCCCCCAGGCGGCTGAGGGCGGTACGAATCTTCGCCGCCTCGCTGATCAGGATCATCTGCAGGCGTGCCACCGGGCCTCGCTCATCGGTATAGGTGCGGGCAATCAGCTCGCTGTCGAAACTGCCCAGGGACACCGCGCTGATGCGCCCCAGCAACTGCCCGGTGCGGTAGGCGCCGTGGGCCTGCACGGCAAAGAGCCCGAGCAGCGCCACTCCCAGCCCGGCCCAGGGCCCGGCCAGCCAGCCGACCATGGCGCTGGCCAGTACCGCCAGCAGCGGCGGCAGCACAAACACCCCGGCGCCCAGCAGCCGATGGCGCCAGGGCGTGGCCAGGCGGGTGCTGCGCAGGTGCGAGTACAGGGCGGCGGCGCGCTCCACCTGCTGGCGCTCGGGCTTGACCCGCACCGATTCGTAGCCGGCAATCACGCCCTGGCTGAATATCGGTGTGACATAGGCGTTGACCCAGTAATGATCACCGTTCTGGCAACGGTTCTTGACGATACCCATCCAGCTCTTGCCGTCCTTGAGGTAGGACCACATATGGCCGAACACCGCTTCGGGCATGTCCGGATGGCGCACGATGTTGTGCGGGCTGCCAATCAGCTGTTCGCGGCTGAAACCGCTGACCGCAACGAACTCGTCATTGCAGTAAGTGATCTTGCCATGGGTATCGGTGGCGGAAATAAGCCGTTGTTCGGCAGGAAACACCCGCTCACGCTGAGTCACCGGGAGATTGTTTTTCATTTGAAAAACCTCGCAGGAAGTCTGGTAATTGCTCGTCATGATCAAACAGCAACTGGCGCATCCTGCGATTACCCGAAGACTTCTTCTGCGTACCTGCAGAACTTTCCCGAGCCTGATGAGCAATCCACTACAACAACTGCCCAGCGCCCGACCGAATCGAGTTTAGATAGCACTTTTAATCGCGCTATTGCCTCCAGGGAAATAACTTCCCTGGCAACGGAACTAGATTCAACACTCTTGACCTGGATCAATACTTAGCCTGGCAAGCAATGCCCCGGCCGCCCCTGGTTGAGGACCGATGGCCCATCACCTACCTTCTCCAGGCCCCTAAGCCATAGAGCCGCGCCAATGCCTGCCTCCTGCCAAGAAACTGCCCGCCTGCTACTGCGCGCCCCGACCCTGGACGACCTGCCCCAGGCCTGTGCCATCCATGGCGACCCGCAGACCAACCGCTTCAACCCCAACGGCCCGATCAACGCTGCCGCCTGCGCCGACAAGCTGCACGGCTGGATCGAACACTGGCAGCAGCACGGTTTCGGCTACTGGGCCATTGCCCTGCGCAGCGACCCGCAACGACTGATCGGCTTCGGCGGGATCATGCAGGGCTTCTTCGGCCACGAGCCGGGGCTGAACCTGTACTTTCGCTTGCGCCCCGAGGCCTGGGGCCAGGGCTATGCCGCGGAAATGGCCCGGACCGCCCTGCACCTGGCCTTCAGCGAACTGCATGCACCGCGGGTCACCGGCCTGGTGCGCCCCGACAACCTGCCCTCGCGGCGCGCCCTGGAGCGCCTGGGGCTGAGCCTGGACGGCGAACTGGATGATTTTCCCGGCCAGGCGCCGAGCCTGCTGTACCGCATCAGCGCGCCGGACAACCCAGGCCCGGGCTAAGCCTCAGGGCAGGCACCCTGGCAGCCTGCGCGGCGGATTCAACGGATTCGAGGATTGACAAAGCGGTCGCCGGCTTTTAAAACTGGGCGCCTGATTCTTGAGCCTGCAGCGACCATGTCCCCAGCCACGCCCTTCATCCTTCGCACCATTGGCCTGTCGGCCAAGGTCGAGGCGCGCGTGGCCTGCAGCTCTAAATCGAAGAAACAGTCGCTCATGTGACCGGGGCGCTGTGTCCCGTCAGATGAGCTGACAGGACCTCAAGCGCTACGGACACCCTCCCCCTGCTTACCGCCCTTCTACTCTTCTGACGACGACCCGACGGTCAACCATCAGGAGAACACGCATGTCATCGTTTCAAGGTATCTGGGTCCCTATCGTCACCCCTTTCATCGACGGCGCCGTCGATTTCGCCGCCCTGGGGCGCTTGACCACTCACCTGCTGGAAAGCGGCGTAGCCGGGCTGGTGGTTTGCGGCACCACCGGCGAGGCCGCGGCCCTGGACAAGGACGAGCAGTTGGCGGTGCTCGATGCGGTGCTGGAGCGAGCCCCCGCCGGGAAGGTGATCATGGGGCTGGCGGGCAATAACCTGAAGTCGCTGCTGAGCCTGCAGGAACAGATCCTCGAGCGTGCGGTGGCCGCCTTGCTGGTACCCGCGCCCTACTACATCCGGCCGTCGCAAGCAGCCCTGGAGAGCTTCTTCGCCACCGTGGCCGACGCCTCCAGCGTGCCGCTGATTGTCTACGACATTCCCTACCGCACCGGGGTGAGCCTGGACACCGCTACTTTGCTGAACATCGTGGCCCATCCACGGATCGCGGCAGTCAAGGACTGTGGCGGCAACCTGGAAAAGACCCTGGCGCTACTGGCCTGCGGGCAGATCGAAGTGCTGTGCGGCGAGGACCTGCAACTGTTCAACGCCTTGTGCCTGGGCGCCCATGGGGCCATTGCGGCCTCGGCGCATATCCACCCGCAACGGTTCGTCGCCTTGCTGCAACAGGTCCGGGCACAGCAACTGGACGCGGCCCGGAGCACCTTCATGCAACTGGTGCCGCTGATCAAGGCGCTGTTCGCCGAGCCCAACCCGGCGCCGGTCAAGGCACTGCTGGCCCACCAGGGGTTGATCGGAACGCAGTTGCGAGCACCGATGCACGATTGCAGCGCCGCCCTGCAAACCCTGCTCCGCACCCTGTAGGAGCGGGCTTGCCGGCGAAGAAGCCGCCACGGCTTGCACCCGCCCCAGGTAGGCTTTCGCCGGCAAGCCAGCTCCTACAGCGATGCGACATCGGTGGGGTTCTTGCAGGTGCCTTCAGCGGATGGGCGGAATGCGGATCTGCCCGGCACGGCACTGGTTCTTCACGCCTTTGCCGCAGGCGCCGAACTCCAGGTCCTTGGTCAGGCAAACACGAACTTCGGACAGCTCGGGGCCGCTGCACAGAATGGCGATGCCGTTCTCGGCGATCCCCGGGTTGCTCTGGCGAAACTGCTGGGCAATCTGGCTGGCCTCGAAATAGCGCACCGTGGTCGAAGGCTGCAGCGCCTCGGGAATCTGTACCCTGGCCAGGGCCTTGTCCGCGGCATCCAGGTACCCCATGGCCCCCAGGCCGCTGCAGGTGCCGTGCTTGCTCCATTCATGATTCATCAGCTTGGCGGTGGGAAACAGGGTCAGGCCCTTGGCCCGTTCCTGGGCATTGAGCTGGGTCAGGGGTGGGCAGGACTCGGGCCAGCCACCCTTGGCGTATTGCGGCCACAGGCCGTGCAGGACAAAACCGTAGCCCTTGCCGGTGCACTGCTCGTTTTCCGGGTGCATCAGGCAGAAGGTCGGCGACCAGGACAGGGTCAGCAGGTAGTAGTCGAAGGTACCCGCCACCGAATCGCGCTGCTGCTTGGGCTGACGTGCGTCGCTGATGCCCACCATCCCCAGGGTCAGCACCAGGGCTGCCATCAGGGTAAAAAACTTTCTCATCGTGACCTTCTCCTTGGGAAAGCGCATCGTCCTGGCCCCGCCATCGGGGTGGAACGGATTGAAAACAACCTGATCTTTCTGGCAGGCCGGCGTTGCCGGAACATGACAGCAATTGCCCGGTGTCCCGCAGAAGCCGGTCAGGCAGCGGCCCGGAGAATACCCGCCAATGCCCTAGGCGGCAGCGCCCTCACTGCGCCGATACAGGCCGACACCCAGCGCCAGCACCGCCAGCAGGCCGGCACAACTGCGGTTGATCCAGCCCATGACCCGGGCGGAAAAGCGCGCCATGGCCCGCCGGCCACCCACGGCATAGAGGCTCATCATCAGGCAGTCCACCAGGGCGCTGACCACGGCCAGGATCAGGTACTGCTCGGCCACCGGCTGCTCCGGGCGCACGAACTGCGGCACGAAGGCGGAGAAAAACAGCAGGCCCTTGGGGTTTGACAGCCCCACCAGCAACGCCCGGCGAAACGCCGACCAGCCGCTGGCCGAGGCCCCGCCCACCGTACAGGCCAGGGCACGGGTAGGCGCTCGCCACAAGCCCCAGGCCAGATACAGCAGATAGGCCGCGCCGCAGCTCTTGACCACCACGAACAGCTCTTGCGAGGCCTGCAGCAACGCCCCCAGGCCGCAGCCCACCGCGCCGATCAGCAGCAGGTCGGACAACGCCGCGCCGGCGATGCCCCAGCCAGCCACCCGCATGCCATGCACCGCGCCATTGTTCAAGGCCAGCAACATCGAGGGACCGGGGGTAATCATCACCGCGCTGACGGTGACGATGTACAGCAGCAGGGTTGGTATATCCATGGGTTCGCTCCAGGGTCATCCGCCGCGATCCGAAATCGCCCGGAGCACCTCAGGGCGCCCACTACGCGGGGGGCAAAATATGACGGATCACTGCGGCACCGGGCAAGCACGACGGACCGCACACGCCACTCAGGCGTCGGGAACGCTGACGAAGATGCTGTAGCGGGCCCCTTCCATGGCTTCGAAGGCGATCAGTTTCTGCACCAGCGGTTCGCTGAGCACCTTGCCGGCATTGAGCAGCAACATGCCGTTGTCGGCATTCAGGTTGCGCCGCAGGACCATCCCGGCCTGCAGCTCCCGGGTTCCCAGGACCTTGACCGTCGGATCATCGACGGTGACATCGCTCTGGTAGGCGGCACAGACCTGGACAAAGTCTTCCACCAGATTCGGGTCGTACAGGCGGCCCGCGTACTTGCGAATGAACAGCAGGGCTTCATCGCTGTTCATGTGCCGTTCCAGAATCAGCCCGCACTGCAACTCGATGAAATCCACCGCCAGCTTCAACAGCCGGGAGCCCCAGGGAATCGCCTCGCCCTTGAGGCGCTGGGGAAAGCCGCTGCCGTCCCAGCGCTCCTGGTGATGAAGGATCAGCCGCGCGGCATCCTGCATCGGTTCCAGTGCCATCAGCACCGATTCGCTCTGCTCGGGATAGGCGCGGTAGCGCGCCTGATCGGTATGGCGCAACAAGTCCGCCGGCGCCAGCAGCATGGCATCGCTCCAGCTCAACTTGCCGATGTTGTACAGGGCCGCCGCCATGGTCAGGTCGCGGCTGCTGGCCTCGTCCAGGCCGTGCCTTTTGCAGCAGGCACGCACCAGTTCGATGATCTTGCGGTTGGTTTGCTTGTCCGCGGGCAGCCGCAGGTTGGCCAGCAGCGAAAACACCTCGGTGGCGGTCACATAGCTGTGCTTGAGTTCTTCGTAGGCCAGGTCGAGCATGTCGGCAGTCTGCTGCAGCTCCGCGGTCCGCGAAGCCACATGCCGTTCCAGGCTGGCGTTGCTGGCCTTGAGTTGCTGGTTCTGCTCCAGGACCAACTGCTGCAAACGCTTGAGCTCACGCTCGGCGAGCTGGTGCTCCAGGGTCTGGCGCAGAATCAGCAGCAGCTCTTCGTCATTCCAGGGCTTGCTCAGGTACTGGTGGATCTGCCCATCGTTGACGGCCTTGATGATGGTGTTCAGATCGGCATAACCGGTGAGCAGGATTCGCCGCACCGCCGGGTACTTCTCCCGCACCCGGGCCAGCAGGGCCGCGCCGTCCATGCCGGGCATGCGCGCGTCGCTCATCACCAGGTCGACGGGGCCTTCGGCGAGGATCTCCAGCGCTCTGGCGCCGCTGTTGGCCAGCAGCACTTCATAGGGCTCGGGACGCAGCAGGCGCTTGAGACTGTTGAGAATCGACTCCTCGTCGTCCACCAGCAACACACGTGGACGCCTACCTGGCTCAACCGGCTGCGGATCTTCCATGGGGTTCTCCCTGTGCGGCATAGGCTGCCCCGCTCCGTGCTCACGGACGGCTCGGCAGCGGCGGTTTTTCCCAGACAATCCTAGATGAGTTTTTTATTTTCACGCCATTGCCCCCCGCGAAATAAATTCGTCAGCCGCGGCACTGCGCAATGACTATGCTGACAACGTTGCAAGGCGGGCTCAGGGTACTAGGGAAGGTCTATGGACGCTGGCAGTGACGCACAGACAAAGGCACAAGAAGCCTCGGACCAGCCCCCAGGGCGGGCCAACCGACGGATCCTGATTGTCGATGACAGCCCGGCAATCCATGAGGATTTCCACAAGATCCTGGCCCCGCGCCAGGCCCCGGACCTGAGCCTGGCCGAGCAACAGTTGTTCGGCCACGCCACGATGCCAGCGCAGCAAGCGCCCTTCTGCCTCGATTCGGCGTTCCAGGGCCAAGAGGCCCTGGCCCGGGTCGAAGCGTCCCTGGCCATGGGCCTGCCCTATGCCATGGCGTTCATCGACATGCGCATGCCCCCCGGCTGGGATGGGCTGGAAACCATCGAGCGCTTGTGGAACGCCGACCCGGACCTGCAGATCGCCCTGTGCACCGCCTATTCCGACTATTCCTGGGAAGCCATGGCGCAACGCCTGGCATTCGGCGACCAGTTGCTGATCTTGAAAAAGCCCTTCGACAGCCTGGAAATCCGCCAGATGGCCAGCGCGCTGACCTGGAAGTGGCAGATGGCACAGGACGCCCGGCAGAAACTCGACGACCTGCAACAGACCATCGAAAGACGGGTGGCCGAACTGCTCAAGGTCTCCCACCTGCTGCACTACGACGTGCTCACCGGCCTGCCCTCCAGCACCTTGCTGGGGGACCGCCTGGGCCAGGCCATGGCACGGGCCCGCCGTTATGAGCAGCGGCTGGCGGTGATGTTCCTCGGCCTGGACCGGTTCAAGCGGATCAACCATGCCCTGGGATACCCGGCCGGGGACGAGTTGCTCAAGAGAATCGCCCGGCGCCTGGAACAAGGCATGCGCGAGTCGGACTCGCTGTTTCGCTACGGCTCCGACGAGTTCGTGGTGGTGCTCCATGACCAGCAGCATCCGGCGCAGATACGCGCGCTTGCGCAAAAGCTGCTGGCCACCGTGAGCCAGTTCGATGACATCGCCGGGCACGACCTGCAGGTGACGGCCAGCCTGGGCATCAGCCTGTACCCCGAGGATGGCCAGGATGCCCTGGCGCTGATCAAGAAAGCCGAGATGGCCATGCGCACCAGCAAGGAGCAGGCACCGGGCAGCTACTGTTTCTTCACCGATGACATGACGCACCGGGCCCGGGAGCAGCAATACCTGGAGTCGGGGATTCTCCAGGCCCTGGAACGCCGGGAGTTCCACCTGCATTACCAGCCGAAAATCCACCTGGCCTCGGGCAATGTGGTAGGCGCTGAAGCGCTAATTCGCTGGCAACGCCCGCAACAGGGCTGGATCAGCCCCGAGCTGTTCATTCCAGTGGCCGAAGACAGCGGCTTGATCACCCGCATCAGCCAATGGGTCCTGGGGGAAGCCACTCGCCAGTGCCGGGCCTGGCAGAACGCCGGCCTGCCCCCTGTGCCGTTGTCCATCAACCTGTCGGCGGCTGACTTCAGGCAGCCGCAACTGCTCCAGCAACTGCGCGACGCGCTCAGCGACAACGCCCTGGACCCGGCCTGGCTGGAACTGGAAATCACCGAAGGCGTACTGCTGCAGAACGTCGAGGTCACGCTGGCTACCCTGCTGGCGATCAAGGCCCTGGGCGTGCGCCTGGCCGTCGATGATTTCGGTACCGGCTATTCGAGCCTGAGCTACCTGCGCAAGTTTCCCGTGGATGTGCTCAAGATCGACCAATCCTTCATCCACGGCCTGAGCCACGAACACAAGGACGCCGTACTGGTCAGCGCCATCATCAACCTGGGGCGCAGCCTGAACCTGAAGGTCATCGCCGAAGGGGTGGAGACGCACCAGCAACTGACCTTTCTCCAGCAGCAAGGCTGCGAGGAAGCCCAGGGCTACTACTTCAGCAAGGCGCTGCCCGCCGAAGACTTCGCTCGCCTGCTGGGCAAGCACAGGCCGCAGTTCCAGGTGACGGACCATGACCACTGAACAACCGCGCCAGCCGCCGAGCCGCCGCGCACGGGTACTGCTCCTGCTGCTCTGGGCAGGGCTGGGCGCCAGCAGCCCGAGCGCTTTTGCCGCGCCCCTGGACGAACCGCTCAAGCCGTTGCCCGCACCGCCGGCACTCGACCCCCAGCGGGTCGAGCTCGGGCGCCAGCTGTTCAACGAACCGCGCCTGTCCCAGGACCACAGCCTGTCCTGTGCCAGCTGCCACCGGCTGGACCAGGGCGGGGCCGACTCCCAGGCAAAATCGCCGGGTTTCAAGGGGCAACCCACCCGGGTCAACACCCCCAGCGTGTTCAATGCCGCGCTGAATTTCCGGCAGTTCTGGGACGGGCGCGTCGAATCCCTGGAAGCGCAGATCGACAGCGTCGTGCAAAGCCCCAGCGAGATGGGCAACACCTGGCCGGCGCTGATCCGCACCTTGAGCGATGACAGCGCCTACCAGAAGTCCTTCGGTGCCCTGTACCCGGACGGCATCACCGCAGCCAACGTGCAAAATGCCCTGGCCACCTATGAAAAGACCTTGCTCAGCGCCAACTCGCGGTTCGACCAGTACCTGCAAGGCAATACCGACATCCTCAGCCTGGAAGAAAAATACGGTTACCAGCGCTTCAAGGATTACGGCTGCATCGCCTGCCACCAGGGGGTCAATATCGGCGGCAACATGTTTCAGAAGTTCGGCGTGATGGGCGACTACTTCGCTGCCCGGGGCAACCCCACCGACGCCGACCTGGGGCGCTTCCTGGTCACCGGCGACGAACAGGACCGCAACGTGTTCAAGGTGCCCAGCCTGCGCAATGTCGCAGTGACTGCGCCCTACTTCCACGACGGTTCGGCGCCGACCCTGGAGCAGGCTGTGGAAGTCATGTTCAAGTATCAGCTGGGGCGCCCGCCCAATACCCAGGACATCAGCCTGATCGTCAAGTTTCTCAAGACCCTGACCGGCGAATGGCAGGGCAAGCCCTTATGAAGCTGTCCCGACGCGTGCCGATCATGCTGCTGTCGCTACTGACCCTGAGCCTGGTGCTGGGGCTGGCCTTTCTCTACTTCAAGACGGTGATCGGCCAGCCCTCGAACTACGTACTGGCGCGGGACCTGATCAGCCATATCAAGCAGTTGAATGCCCAATGGGAAACCGAGGTGCTCAAGGCTCGGATCGCCATCACCCACGACTACGATCCACTGGTCATGCCGGTGCAAGAGATCAACCAGCTGTGGAACCGCTTCGATCAGCTTTCACAACAGAACCACAATGACCCGGCCGCCTGGACGGCCGGCCACCAGGCGTTCATCGAGGCCTTCCAGGAAAAGGCCGGCCTGGTGGAGCGTTTCAAGACCCACAACGCGGTGCTGCGCAACTCCCTGGCCTTCCTGCCCACTGCCGAAGACGATATCCAGCGCCGCCTGGCCGGCCTTGACGACCAGGCTCGGCTGTCAGAGCAGACCATTGCCATCGATACCTATGACCTGCTGCTCAGCAGCCTGGAGTTCGCCCAGGTTTCCAGCGACGACCGGGCCGCAGACATCCTGGTGGGGCTGAACAAACTGGCGGTCAACAAGGAGCGCCTGCCCGAACCCATGCATGAGCCGGTGGAGATCCTCAGCAACCACGTCTCGGTGATTCTGCGGGAGCAGCCGGTGGTCAACGACCTGCTGGAGCGCATCACCTCGATCCCCATCGCCCAGCGCCTGGACGACATCACTCATCTGCTCAACGCCGATCAGTTGCAGGCCGACCTGCAGGACCAGAAGGCCCACCAGTACCTGCTGCTCTTTGCCGCCTTGCTGGTGATACTGATTCTCTACCTGGCCGTCAGGCTGGTACGCAGCTACGCGGTCATCCGCCGGGTGAACACGGCCCTGCAGAGCGCCAACGAGCACCTGGAACACCGGGTCGAGGAACGCACCCGGGAGCTCAAGGAAGCCCAGAGCGAACTCATGGACAGCGCCCGCCAGGCGGGCATGGCGGAAATTGCGACCAACGTCCTGCACAACGTGGGCAACGTGCTCAACAGCGTGAATATCTGCAGCGAAATGCTCAGCCGCACCCTGCGCTCCAGCAAGGCACAAGGGCTGGGCAAGGCCATGCAGTTGATCAACCAGCACCAGGATGACCTGGGGCGTTTTTTCACCGAAGACGACAAAGGCAAGCTGCTCCCCGGCTACCTCAATCAATTGGTCGAAGCCATAGCCACCGAACAGCAGGGCATGGGCGAAGAACTGGCTCAGTTGGCCCGCAGCGTCGACCACATCAAGGAAATCGTCGCCACCCAGCAATCCTATGCCGGAGCCTCACGGCTGATAGAACCCCTGCGGGTCGCCGAGCTGATCGAAGACGCCCTGCGCATGAACTCCGGCGCCCTGGCCCGGCATCAGGTCACGGTGGTCAAGGACTATGGCCCGTTGCCCCCGGTGATGGGCGACAAGCACCGCATGCTGCTGATCCTGATCAACCTGATCAGCAACGCCAAGTACGCCATGTCCAACCTCGATGATCATTCGCGGACCCTGACCCTGAGCGCCAGAGTGCTGGACGGCCAGACCCTGAGCATCAGCGTCAAGGATGAAGGCGAAGGCATCCCCGCGGAGAACCTGACGCGGATTTTTTCCCACGGCTTCACCACCCGCAAGGACGGCCATGGCTTCGGCTTGCATAGCTGCGCCCTGGCGGCCATGGAGATGGGTGGACAATTGAATGTGCACAGTGATGGCCCCGGCCTGGGCGCCACCTTCACTCTGGACATCCCGCTGATCAGCGCAGAGGACCCATGATGGACCAGTTGAACAATCGCCGGATCCTGCTGATCGACGATACCCCGTCGATCCACGAGGACTTTCGCAAGATCCTCACCCCGCCCGAGGCAGACGACAACGGCCTGGATGACCTGGAGGCACAGCTGTTCGGCGCCACGGCCAAGCCCCGGCAACAGCCTTTCGAACTGGATTCGGCCTACGGCGGCGAGGAAGGCCTGGCCATGGTCTGCCAGGCCCAGGAGCGGCAGCGTCCCTATGCCCTGGCGTTTGTCGACATGCGCATGCCCCAGGGCTGGGACGGCGCGCAGACCATCGAACGCCTCTGGCAACAGGACCCGCGGCTACAGGTGGTGGTGTGCACCGCCTACTCCGACTATTCCTGGGAAGAGCTGCTGGAGCGCCTGCAGGGTCATCACCGCCTGCTGATCCTGAAGAAGCCCTTTGACAACATCGAAGTCCAGCAGATGGCCAACACCCTGACCAGCAAGTGGGAAATGACCGCCCGCGCGCTTTTGCAAATGCATCACCTGGAGCACCTGGTGCAGCAGCGCACCGAAGACCTGAGGCAGGCCGGGGCGGCGCTGCAACTGGAGATCGACGAACGCAAGCAGTTGGAAAACCAGCTGGTGCAATCGGAAAAACTGGCCTCCCTCGGGCAACTGGCCGCCGGGGTCGCCCACGAAATCAACAACCCCATCGGTTTCGTGTCCTCCAACCTCGGCAGCCTGGCAGGCTACCTGCAGCAGCTCGACCAGATGCTCAGCGCCTATCGCCAGGCCGAAGAAGCCATCGCCGCGCCGGAACTGCGCAAGCACCTGCAGAGCCTGCGCGAGAGCATCGACCTGGACTTCCTCCAGCAGGACATTCCGGTACTGATCAGGGAGTCCAAGGAAGGCATCGGCCGGGTGGCGCAGATCGTCAAGGACCTGAAGAACTTCTCCCGGGTCGACAGCGACCAGCAATGGCAGCTGGCGAGCCTGCAACAGGGCATCGACTCGACCCTGAACATCGTGGCCAACGAACTCAAGTACAAGGCCGACCTGGTCACCGACTACCAGCCGTTGCCGGAAATCGAATGCCTGCCCTCCCAACTCAATCAAGTGGTGATGAACCTGGTGGTCAACGCGGCGCAGGCCATAGGCCCCGAGCGCGGCACCATTACCCTGCGCAACGGCGTGGACGGCGAGCGGGTCTGGCTGGAGGTCAGCGACAGCGGCTGCGGCATCGACCAGGAGCACCTGGCCAAGATCTTCGACCCCTTCTTCACCACCAAGCCGGTGGGCCAGGGGACCGGCCTGGGCCTGTCGCTGTCCTACGGCATCGTCAAGAAGCACGGCGGGCAGATCAGCGTGCAGAGCCAGCCGGGCGTCGGCAGCACCTTTCGCGTGGAACTGCCGATCCGGCAGGCGCGTCAGGAGTTGCCCGCACAACCCTAGCCAAACCTCCCCCCTACCGCTAAGGCCTGGTACAGGAGCTGTCCATGAACCGCCCCGACGATTCGATCAAGCTCGGCAAGCAAGCCCGCAAGGACTGCCCCCGCAGCTCCCATTCCGATCCCGGGCAGATCAAGCGCGACCCCTTGCCGTTGATCGAGGCCTCCAGCCAGGGCCGGGTCCAGTCCCTGGTGGCACTGCGCTACGGGCGCATGCTGGTGTCGCCCTTCACCTTCTACCGTGGCAACGCCCTGCTCCAGGCCCACGACCTGGCCAGCACCCCGGACATGGGCCTGCGCTCGACCATCTGTGGCGACTGCCACCTGATGAACTTCGGCGGCTTTGCCACCCCCGAGCGCAACCTGCTGTTCAGCGTCAACGACTTCGACGAGGTCCATCCCGGCCCCTGGGAGTGGGACCTCAAGCGCCTGGTGGCGAGCTTCCTGATTGCCGCCCGGCACCTGCGCCACGGCCCGGGGGTCGAAGAGGCCCTGTGCCGCGAACTGGTGGGCGCCTATCAGCGCAGCATGGCCACCTGCGCCGGGCAAAGCGCCCTGGAGATCTGGTACGACGCCCTGACCTACGAAGACCTGCTGCACCAGGCGCGCTCCAACAGCGACACCCTGGAGCATGTGCAACGGGCCATCGACAAGGCCGCCCGGCGCACCCATGCCGAGCTCCTGCCCAAGATCAGCGAACGCGACGCCCGGGGCCGCCTGCTGATTCGCGACGACCTGCCGGAAATCTTCCACCTGCACAACACCACCAGCCTGCTGGACCCCGACGATGACTGGATGCGCCTGGAAGACTGGCGGCCGCTGTACGACACCTTTATGCGCGACTACCGCGGCACCCTGCAGGCCGACCGCCGCGACCTGCTGGCACGGTTCCAGCCCAGCGACCTGGCCTTCAAGGTGGTGGGGGTTGGCAGCGTCGGCACCCGCTGCCTGGTGGCGCTGCTCACCGACGCCCAGCAGCGGCCACTGTTCCTGCAATTCAAGGAAGCCCGGCGCTCGGTGCTCGCCGACTATGTGCGCGAACGCTCAAAGCCAAGGCACAACGGCCAGCGGGTGGTGGAAGGCCAGCGCCTGATGCAGTCCGCCAGCGATCTGTTCCTGGGCTGGACCACCGGCCCCAACGGCCGTCATTTCTATGTGCGCCAACTGCGCGACATGAAGGTCTCGGCGGAACTTGAGACCTTCGACGAGGACACCTTCGCCGCCTATGCCAGGATCTGCGGCCGGGCCCTGGCCCGGGCCCACGCCAAGGCCTCGGGCCAGGCCGCGCGGATCAGCGGCTACATCGGCAAGAGCGAAACCCTGGCCGAAGCCCTGTGGCACTACGCCCAGGCCTATGCCACGCAGAACGAACGGGATTTCGAGCGCTTCCAGCAGGCCTGCCGCAAAGGCCGCCTGCAAGCGCGCTCGGAGGCCGACTTCGCCGCCGACCACCTGCCCTGAAACACAGGCTCAGGTGATCGGGCGCGAGGCCCGGGCGGCTTCGCCATAGAGCTTCAGCAGGGCCTCCTGGTCCAGCGGCGGGCTCAGGTGCGGGCCCTGCACCTCATCGCACTGAATGTCGCGCAAGACCCCGAACTGCGCCGCGGTCTGCACCCCCTCGGCGACCACCCGCAAGGACAATGCATGCCCCAGGTCGACAATCGCCTCGACAATGGAGCGCCCGGCATCGTTGTGGTTGAGCCGGGCGATGAAGCTGCTGTCGATCTTCAGGCCATCCAGGGGGAAGGTCTGCAGGTACTGCAGCGCCGAGTAGCCGGTGCCGAAATCGTCGATCAGCAACTGCACCCCCAGCGCCTTGAGCCCCTGCATGATGGTGAGCACGTGGCGGCTGTCATCCAGCAGCACCTTGTCGGTCATTTCCAGCTCTAGGCGTGACGGCTCCAGGCCGCTCTGCTTGAGCACCGCCGCGATCCGCGCCACCAGCTGGCCGCGCAGAAATTCCGCCGGCGACAGCTTGACCGCCAGCAGTCGGCCTTCCGGCCAGGCTCGCGCCGCACGACAGGCTGCGTGCAGTACCCAGTTGCTCAGCGGCAGGATCAACCCGGTGTCCTCGGCAATCGGCACGAACACGTCCGGCCCCAGCAAGCCATGCTGGGGGTGCTGCCAGCGCACCAGGGCCTCGGCGCCCATCAACTGGCCATCGAGCACGCGGTAGCGCGGCTGGAAATGCAGGAGCAGCTGGTCCTGCTCGATGGCATGGCGCAGGTCACGCTCCAGGCGCCGCCGTTCGATGATCCGCACATTCATGTAGGGCGCATAGAAACGCCAGGTGCTGCGCCCCGCCGCTTTCGCCTCGTACAGGGCGATGTCGGCAAAGCGCAGCAGCTCTTCGGCCTGGGAGGCGTCGCCCGGGGCCCGGGCAATGCCGATGCTGGCGCTGATGAAGACCTCGTGCCCGGCGATATAGAACGGTTCCTCGATCCGCTCGATCAGGCGCCGGCACAAGCCTTCGATCTCGTGGCCAGCCACCTGGCCGGTGACCACCAGGACAAACTCGTCGCCGCCGACCCGGGCCACCAGGTCCTCGCTGCGCAGGCATTGGGCCAGGCGCTGGGACACCTCGTGCAGCACCTGGTCGCCAGCGGCGTGCCCCAGCAGGTCGTTCACCGGTTTGAAACGGTCCAGGTCGACGCTGAGCATCAGCAGGGGTTCCTGCAGGGTCGGCGGGGCCTGCAGCCGACCTTCGAGAAACTCCTGCATGCGGGTGCGGTTGGCAAGGCCGGTCAAGGCATCGTGCTGGGACAGGTACTCGACCCGCCTTCGAGCCGCGACCTCCTCGGTGATATCACTGGCGGTGCCGCGAAAGCCCCCGGCGGCCATGGCCCGCACCGACAGGCGACAGACTCGCGACTGCCCCTGGCCATCCCGGTACAGGCACTGCTGGATCGCCTGGGAACGCCGCTCCGGGGCCGCCAGCCACTGGCCCAGCGAACCCTGTTCGCAGCTCAGCAGCTCGGTCATCGGCCGCCCCAGGGTCGACTCCCGGGTCAACCCGGTGACCGCCTCGAAACGTTCGGACAGGTAGGTAAAGCACAGCTGCCCGTCGACTTCCCAGATCCAGTCGGACGCAGCTTCAGCCACATCGCGAAAGCGCTCCTCGCTCGCGGCCAGGGCCCATCGGTTGGCGCGCAGCGCCTGGACCTGCCGGTCCATGACCTGCGCTGCAGCATCGGCGCGGCGCAACAGGAACACCGCCATCAGGCCCACCAGCAGGCCGGCCAGCAGCAACAGCGGCATCACCAGCACCAGCAACTGGTGCCCGGGGCGCGCCGGCCGCCATTGCAGGGTTCCGGCGCCGTCGGGCAAGTCCAGGGTTGGCAAACTCTGGTCCGTGGCGGCACGGGCCACCTGCAGATGCTCGATGTCCATGCCTTGGCCCAGGGCCAGTAACCGCGGCGGGTCGAAACGGGCGACGAAGACCAGCACCGACTGCGGCCCGGCATCAGGGCGCACTTGCGGGTCGTTGCCCGGGCCTATGACAGCGGCGAGCACCAGCGCCGGCGTGCCGGCAATCGACTGGTAACGGTCCACCACCTTGCCGCCGGCCTCGCGCGCTGCGCTGACCAGGGGCGGCAACGCCTCGCCCAGCCAGTCGCGGGCATCCATCTCGCTGAGGTCGCCGGCCACCAGGGAGTACACGGTGTGGCCGGCCGGGTTGATCACGAACACCCCGTCAAAGCCCAGGTCGCGGTACAGCGTGGGGCCGAAATTCTGCCGGTTGAAGGCCCAGTCCAGGTCGACCTTAAGGTGCAGGTGCTGGTAGGCATCGCCCCAGAGGGCGTAGTCCTTGAGGGTGGTGCGGGCATTGCCGGCAAAGGATTGCAGGGCCTTGTCGATGTCCAGGCGGTTGTGCTGCTCGGCCTCGAGGTTCTGGTCGAGGGCGATGTATACCAGCAACACACCGGTGAAGAGAAACAGCGCCAGCAGCAGCCCCGAGCAACCCAGCAAGGTGGCGCGGGTCAGCGCCTGATTGGAGGTGCTGCGCCCTTGAGACGGATCAAGACCGAAGTTTTCCATAGTGCTCCAGGCGCCATAACGACAAACCGACCGGTGCGACCCTGCCTCACGCGGCCTTCGACGAAGCTCCCGCTTGCCTATTGACGATAGACAGTTTTTCCCCGCAGGGCCTGAAGAAAAGCCCCTGGCGGGGCCTGTGCGGGTATTCCCCCGGCGCCGATTGCCGGCGCCGGGGCATCCTGGAGCGGCGCGTCAGCCAATGCCGCCGGGCACCACCGGCAGTTGCTCCACCCGGTGATAGAGGGCCAGGCCCAGGCGCTGGCCAATCTCGACCATGGCATCGCAGCCCGCCGACGGCCCGCCGATGCGCAGCACCGCATCGCAGCGTTCCAGCAGGCGCTCGGCGTAGGCATGAAAGCGCTGGTTGTAGATCTCGTCGCCCACCGCCCGGGAACCCGCCAGCCGGGTCATGGGCAACGCCACCCATTCCCCCAGTACCGGAAAGTGCCCCGCCGCCAGGACCTGCGCCGCGCAGTGCTCCATGGCCTCGACATTGCGCGCCAGCAGCGCCGGGTCATCGTCGGTACCAGAGCGATAAGGGCCGGCCACCAGCACCATCAGGCTGCGGGGCTTGAGCACATGCAGTTGCAGGTATTGCAGGAGCATGATGGTCTTGCCGTCGGCGATCTCCCCGCTCTTGATCATGCCCAGGGCCTGGTCGATATCCAGTTCCAGGACCTCGATGTCCTCGCCCTCGTGCTCCAGCCCGCCGCCTGCGTCGATCCGGTCTTCGGCCTGGTAATGGCCAATGAAGAAATGCACCCGCTCGGTCACCGAACCCGGGCTCATGAAGGCATCGAAGACCTTCTGCACCTCGCCGACCCGGTAGCCGGTTTCCTCCTGGGCTTCCTGGCGGATGCGCACCTCGGGGCTGGCGTTGTCCAGGAGCCCGGCAGCGGTCTCGATCAGGTAGCCGCTGTGGCCGTTGACGAAGGCCGGCATGCGGAACTGCCGGGTCAGCAGCACCGTGCGCCGTTGCAGGTTGTACAGCAGGATGGTTGCGCCATTGCCCCGGTCGTAGACCTCGCGGTCCTGGGCCTGCCAGCTGCCGTCGCGGCGGCGCAGCTCGAAGCTGTACTTCTTCAGCACGTACCAGTTGTCGGAGAGGGTCTGTTCGGCGGTGATGCGGATGGTTTCCTCGCTCATGGCTGCTCCTGGGCGTGAAGGGGTGCGGGGCGAAACCCGGCCAGTTGTTCCAGCAATTGCGCCTGGTAGGCCGGGGCCAGGGCGAACCCGCCCGCCGCCTGCCGCAGCTGGCCGCCTGCCAGGCGGTTACGGAACCAGTCGCGGATGAAATCCGGGGCGTAGCCGCCGGTGCCGAAGCCCCTGGCGAAGGCGATCATGTCCTGATAGACCTGCAGGTACGCCTCTTTGTCGGGGACCGGGTAGCGATTCTGGTACAGCCAGAACTGCAGGTCATAGAGCAGTTGCGACAGTGGATCGGCATGCAGGGCGAAGAAGCGCTTCTCATGGACGATGCGCAAGGCGATCTGGCGGATCAGCGGCCCCAGGTCGGGGACTGCGCTGAAATGGCCGAGCAGTTCCTCCAGCAGGGGCGAGAACGACGCGTGGGCGACCTTGTCCAGATCATCCAGGTAATCCTGTTCCGAGGTGTCGTAGACCTCGGGCGACACCAGCCCGCGGACAAAGGCCTCGAAATCCGCTGCCAGCACTGTCACCGCGTAGTCGGCCTCCTGGTCCACATGCACCACCCGCGGCTCGCCCTCGGGCCCGCACTCGCTGTAGTCCAGGGCAACCATGTCATGGCCGGCGGAGGGGCAATCGCAGATGTACACCCCCAGGTCCGGGTAGCCCCACTCCTCGATCATGAAACGGCTGCCCAGGCCACCGCCCAGGGAATAGTCGCCATCGCAGCCGATGCTCAGAAAGCTGTCGATCGCGCAGTGGTCCTCGGCCCAGGAGGTGCCCTGCTCGGTGGGGAAACAGCTGAGGTGCGGGCGCCCGCCGTTGTAGCGGTTCATGAAGGCCACGTAGGACAGCGGCAGGCGATAGCCCAGTTGCGCCTGCAACTGGGCTATGACGCCAGGGCTGGCGGGGGGCTGGTTGATCTTGCTGCTGGTGGCCCGGTCCCAGAACGCGTCCAGGTCGATATCGTGGGGAAATTCGCTCATCCGATGCATCCGTTGCGGTTGAAGGTCGGCCTGTGCCGAAAGCTGCACAGGCTACCGCAAACGGCCCTCAGAACCACCAGCGCAGGAGGAAAAAGAACCCCATGCTCAACAGCATGCTGAGCAGGGTGTTGCGGGTGTAGATCACCAGCGCAATGGCCACCAGGGAGCTGAGCAGGTAGGGGTTGCTCCAGTGCAGGTTCAGCTCGTGGTCGGGCATGAACACGATGGGGCCGCAGATCGCCGTGAGCATGCCCGGCACCGCAAAACCGAGGAACTGCCGGGCATTGCTGCTCAAGCGCAACGGCAGGCGCGGTTCGAGAAACACATAGCGATTGAGAAAGACCAACAGGCCCATGCCGAAGATGACTGCCCAGACCATCATGCTTGCCCCCGATAGAGTTTGTTGCAGACAAATCCTGCGGTCATGCCCGCCAGCCCCGACAGCACCAGCGCCGATCCCCAGTGCCAGTAGCTGAACAGCACCGAGCAGAACAGCGATACGGCAACGCAGACCACGGTGGGCACATTGCGCACCAGTGGCGTGATCAGGGCGATGAAGGTGGCGGCGATGGAGAAGTCCAGGCCCAGGTGCTCAAGGCCGGGAATGCTCTTGCCCAGCACGATGCCCAGCAGGGTGAAGAGGTTCCAGGCCACGTAGAAGGTCAGGCCCACGCCCAGGGCGTACCAGCGGTCGAACTGCTGCTTGTCGTGGGCGCTGGTCAAGGCGAACAGCTCGTCGGTGAGCAGAAAGCCCAGGCCCACCCGCCAGCGGCCCGGCAAGGGTGAAATCACCGAGCGCATGCTCATGCCGTAGAGCAAATGCTGGGACGTGAGCAGCAAGGTGGTGAGCAGGATCGAGAAGATCCCCGCCCCGCCCTTGAGCATGCCGATGGCCACCAATTGCGCGGCACCGGCGAAAACGATGCTCGACAGGCCCTGGCCCTGCAGCGGCGTGAGATTGGCCTCGATGGCCATGGAACCGGCCAGCAGCCCCCAGGGCGCGGTGGCCAGGGACAGCGGCATGATGGCGATGGCGCCACGGATGAACGCGGCACGGGGTAGGAGAACGCTGGACATAAAACCCTGCACACAAGTAACGGACGCTGACTGTGCCATCTGCCGGCGCCCCTGGCTTGAACGATCTTGCGCAATTGCCCCGCCCCGCCCTCGTAGGAGCTGGCTTGCCAGCGAAGGCGTCTCCAAGACCAGCACAAGACCTGCGGGCCTCTTCGCCAGCAAGCTGGCTCCTACGGGAAATAGGGGGATGCAAACGACAGCGCCCCTCACGAGGGAGGGGCGCTGGCTGATGCTACGAGCGGATTACAGCTGGATCAGGTTGCTGATCTTCACGTCCGGATCGACGTCGGCTTCGTAGTCAACACCTTCGATCTCGAAACCGAACAGGCGCAGGAACTCTTGCTTGTAACCGACGAAATCGGTCATCTCGTAGAGGTTCTCGCTGGTCACCTGGTCCCACAGCTGCTTGACCCGGTCCTGGACCGCCGGTTGCAGTTCCTTGTAGTCGGCACGCAGGCGGCCTTCCTGGTCGATCACCGGCTCGCTGTTGTACAGGCTGTCCTTGTACAGGCCGTAGACCTGTTCGATGCAACCTTCGTGGCTGCCCTGCTCCTTCATCACCTTGAACAGCAGCGACAGGTACAGCGGCATGATCGGGATCGCCGAGCTGGCCTGGGTCACCACGGCCTTGAGCACCGACACCCGGGCGTCGCCGCCCAGGCCGGCCAGTTGCTGGCGCATGCCGATGACTTTCTGGTCCAGGTCCTTCTTGGCTTCGCCAATGGAACCGTTCCAGTAGATGTCGTGGGTCAGCTTCTCGCCCAGGTAGGTGAAGGCGGTGGTCTTGGCGCCTTCGGCCAGGACACCGGCTTCGTGCAGCGCGTCGATCCACATCTGCCAGTCTTCGCCGCCCATCACCGCCACGGTGCCGTCGATCTCTTCCTGGGTCGCCGGCTGCAGGGTGGTTTCCTTGACGATTTCCTTGTCGGTGTCGACACCGCGCAGGGTCACGGACTTGCCCAGGGGCTTGAGGGTCGAGCTCAGCACTTCACCGGTCTTGGGGTGGGTGCGGCGCGGTGCGGCCAGGCTGTAGACCACCAGGTCGATCTTGCCCAGGTCGCGCTTGATGGTCTCGATGGTCTCGGCCTTGACCGCATCGGAGAAGGCATCGCCGTTGATGCTCTTGGCGTACAGGCCCTTTTCTTCGGCGAACTTGTGGAACGCCGCGGTGTTGTACCAGCCGGCGGTGCCCAGCTTGCCGTCAACGCTGCCGCGCTCGAAGAACACCCCGAGGGTGTTGGCGCCACAGCCGAACGCTGCGGTGATCCGCGCTGCCAGGCCGTAGCCGGTGGAAGCGCCGAGTACCAGTACGTTCTTCGGCCCTGCGTCGATGGCGCCCTGCTGGGTGACGTAATCGATCTGTTGCTTGACGTTGGCTTCGCAACCCACCGGGTGGGTCGTCACACAGATAAAGCCGCGAACGCGGGGTTTGATGACCATACATACTCTCCCAATTTCAAAGTGCCAGGCGCCGATGACGGCGGCGGCAGTGTCACTTGCACTAGTCGTAGACGCTCATATTCGCTTCGCGTCACCAACCTGAGGAATTTGCCCGTCAGGCCCCGGTTCCAGGGGGCACGGCGGTGGTGTTGCGCGCCCGCCAAGCGCGATTGCGCACAGCCCGGGGCGAGACTCTAGCAGGTGCGCCGACGCTGTTGCCTGTCCGTCCGGCGAAATCTCTTGCGCGCCCTGCCCCTGGCCGCTCGCCGCGCCGGCTTAGGGCATCATGTCCAGCGGCAGCTGCTTGTCCTTGCTGCGCGCTTCACACCAGCTCTGCACCACATCCGGCAGGCTGTGCTTCCACTCAGGCTCGGTGGTGTAGTAACGCACCCGCACTTCATCCTTGGGCCCTGCCACCACCAACAGCGCGACCCACAACTGGCCCTGGGTACCGCGCACGAAAATCGCCGCATTGGTGGTGGCCAGGCCCGGCAGCCACATATCGGTGACCTCGGCGCCCTTGAGTTCGGCCGAGGTATCCGCGGAGAACGACGAGCCACTGTCGAGCAGGGTCTGATAGTCCTTCTTCAGCAGTTGCCGGGCGCGCCGGTCTTCTTCCTCGGTGCGCACCAGCGCCGTGGACAGCAGGTCGTAATGGCTCTCCAGGGCTTGCTTGGAAGCCACATAGAGCCCGTCGTAATACACCCCTGAACCGGCGCCGCAGGCAAAGGAGTCGCCCTCCTGGCTCACCTGCAACAGGCCGTTGCGCTGCGTGAAGCGCAGGTTGCAGCCCTCGACGCTGTAGCTGGCCTCACCGCCCTTGATCTGCGCCTTGCCCGCGAGCGAGCCGGAGTTGGCGCCGCCCATGGCCGACAGATCGAAGCTCAGGCGATCCTCGCCAGTGCGCCGGATCACCAGATCACCGGCGTAGAACGGGCTGACCGAGACCCGCTGCCAGGTTCCCTGCCACTCGAACGGCACATTCACATAACGCAACGCGACCAGGCGGCTCAGGTATTTGCTGCGCAGGCAACCCAGGTCGGCTGCGCACTGATCCCGCTCCTTGAGCCATTCACGCTGGTCCAGGCGCAGCGCCTTGGGGTCCTTGGCCTTGGCCAGGGTCGCCTTCCAGGCCTTGCCCAGCTGGCTGTCCAGCGAGGCGGTATAGGGGTCGGCACACAGGGCCTTTTCACTGCTGCTGGCGGCCTTGGCGCAGTCGAAACTGCTGGCCTGCACGCCCTGGGAACAGGCCAGGACCGCGAACAGCAAGCCAGTGGCTCGCAAGGGACGAACAAGGGGAGCGAACATGGGTCGATTCCATTCTGAAAAGGCGGCGCAAGAATAACTGCAGTGGAGTGTTTTCAGCGACATCCCGACGAAAAAAGCCCCCGGGCAACCCCCTCTGAAGCCTGGCACGGAGCCGGCAGCTTTTATCGCGACAGGCGGCAACCAGTCGTACTAAGCTCTGCGTTTTCAAACTCCAAGGGCACTGCATGAAATGGATGCTGCAGGCACTGTTGCCGCTATTGAGCCTTGCGGCCCACGCTGGCGAGTTGCGCATGCTGACCGACAACCACCCGCCGCTGCACTTCCAGCAGGGCGAGCGGATGGTGGGGTTTGGTGTCGATGTGGTGCAGGCCCTGGCGCAGCGCAGCGGCGACACGGTGAACGTGCAGCTGCGGCCGATGCTGCGGGCCCTGCGCGATGCCGGAAGCGATGACGACACGGCGGTGTTCACCATACTGCGCACCGCCGAGCGCGAGTCGCGCTACCAGTGGGTAGGCCCGTTGATGCGCACCGAAACCGCCCTCTATACCCGCAATGGCGACAGCACGCCGGTCACCGACCTGCACCAGACCCGGGGCCAGATTGCCGTGCCGCGCAAATGGCTGGTCTACAGCTACCTCAAGCAGCAGGGGCTGGACAACCTGTGGGGCGTCGACAGCCCGGAAATCATGATGCGCCTGCTGCAGGTCGGCCGCGTGCAATACGTGGTGGCCGACACCATGAGCGTCGGCACCTTCGCCGCCGAAGAGGGCCTGGCCCTCGACCAGTTGCGCTACCAGATGCCACTGATGCACCAGGACGCCTACATCGCCTTTTCGCCCAAGGTCGATGCGGCCCAGGTGGCCCGCTGGCAGCAGGCCCTGGACGGCATGAAGCGCGATGGCAGCCTGCAGCAGCTCAAGCAACGCTGGCATATCGACCAGGCCACGCCACAGGTAGATTGATTCACCCATGACCAGCCTTGCCCCCTGGAGCCCCATGCCCCATCAGTTGGCGCTCAGTTGCCCGCAGTGCGCAGGCCAGGCCTGCTTCGACTTCGTCGTGGCCAGGCCCATCGAACGCAAGGCCGATGTGCCGTTCTTCCAGGCCCACCCGCTGCTGGAGTACTGGAAAGAGCAGGACAACTGCGGCCACTATCACCACTACGCCCTGTACTTTCCCGGCCTGCATGGCGACCCGATGCAGAGCCTGGGTCCGTTGCCCGATGGCTACAGCCCCAGCCACTGGCAGCGTTCAGCCTACTGGTACCGCGATCACGGCCTGGACCTGGGGTCGGTACGCTGCGAGCACTGCCACTACGCGGCGCGCCACCATCTGAACTGGCCAGGCGAAGCCTATTTTTCCGTACTCTACAAAGGCCAGATGCTCTGGGCCTTCAACCGCGAATCGGCCCTGGCCCTGCATGATTACCTGGGTTCCGCGGAGCGCAATCCCGGTGGCTACCCCTGGCGCAGTTTCCTGCGGCACATCCCGGGGCCGTTCAAGAGCCGCAAGGCACGCCAGCCGCTGACCCGCTCGCTCAAGCGCCTGTTGACCCCGGGCTGAGGCCCCTGATCTGGAGTTCCCCTATGCCGACCTTTACCCCTGCCCGCCCTTTGTATCGCCTCAATTGCACCGGCTGCGGCTGGGACCTGGCAGTACTCGGCCAGAACGATGCCACCGTGCGCAAATGCCCCTGGTGCGGCTGCAATGAATTCAGCGAGCAACAGCCGAACCGCAGCGGCGCCGGGCAGATCCTGGAATGCAGGCACCATGGCCCGGTGGTGGTACAGGTGCTGGACGCCAACATCGACAGCCAGGACTTTCTCGACAATCTGTATTGCCCCTTCTGCCCCTGACCGATGGCCATGCTTTCCTGACCTGCACACGGCACTAAATCTCGTCCGCGGCGGCTACTTTCGCTACTATGGCGTGCCGATTCCTGCCTTTGCCGACCCGCCAGACCGGAGCTTCAATGCCTACCCCCAAGGACCTTGCCAGTGACAGCGGCGCACCGATGATTCCCGAGCAGCGCCGCGAGCAGATCCTGCGCCAGCTGCGCAAGCACCAGGTGCTCAGCGTGCATCAGTTGATGGAGATGTTCGACTGCTCGCACATGACCGTGCGCCGGGATATCGCCCTGCTGGAGCAGGAAGGCCGCGCCCACTCGGTAACCGGCGGGGTGCGCATCGCCAGCCAGTTGCACAGCGAGCCCAGCCATCAGTCCAAGGCCGTGGTGGAGCTGCCGCAGAAGCAGGCCATAGCCAAGCTGGCGGCGAGCCTGCTGCACGCGGACATGACCGTGTACCTGGACGCCGGCACCAGCACCCTGGAAATCGTGCCCTACATCAAGGCGCTGTCGGGGATGACCGTGGTGACCAACGATTTCGGCGTGGCCCAGGCCCTGATGGACGCGCCCCAGGTGACGGTGATCCATACCGGCGGGCAATTGGACCACTCCAACCACTCCTGTGTCGGCGGGCTGGCGGTGGCCACCCTGCGCCAGGTGGTGACCGACGTGGCCTTTATCTCCACCAGTTCCTGGGACCTACGCCGGGGCATCACCACGCCATCGGCGCTGAAGGTCGAGGTCAAGCAGGTGGCGATGCAGTCGGCGACCCAGGTGGTGCTGGTGGCCAGCAGCTCCAAGTACGGCACCTTCAGCATGTACAAGATCGCCGGGCTGGAACAGTTCGACATCATCATCAGCGACGCCGCACTGGCCCCTGCGGCGGCGGACGGGATCCGCAAGCACGGTGTGGAACTGCTGCTGCCGGCACAATCCTGAGCCAGCGATAGCCCCGGCCCACAGCAGCCCGTGGCGCAGGACTTGCTCCCGGGCGACGAAGAGACCGCAGTAGCCACTAGCGGTTTTTTTCAGTCTCGGCCATGAACTGCCCCAGTTCGCGGGCGTAGAACCGGGCCATGCCGGTGGTGCCGTGGCCACGGGTTTCGGCGCTGGCGGGAATCAGCAGCAGGCGGGCATTTTTCACCTGTTTGAGCGCCGCTTGCAGGGTGCCGGTTTCCGGCGGGTTGCGCTCGTCGTCCGCGGCGTTGATCACCAGCACCGGCGCCTGGATCCTGCCCAGCCCCGGCATGGCGTTGTAGTCCGCCGAGGACTGCCACTGGTAGATGAAGTCATTGGCATCGGCGCCCTGGCTGGCCTTGAGGCGCTCCTGCACCAGCTGATCAGCCTGGGCCCGGGTCGGCGCCAGGGCCTGATAGGCCAGGGTGCCGCCGCTGGTGCCGGTGGCGAACAGCGCGTTGGCCAGGCGCAGCGACGGCGGCTGTTGCCGGTAGTTGCCCTGCTCCCAGGCCGGGTCCTGCTTGATCGACTCCACCAGCAGGCGGCGCATCATCCAGTTGCGCGAAGACATTTCCCCCGGCTGGGAGGCCATGGGCACCAGGGCGTCCATCATCTGCGGCCACTTCTGGCCCCAGATCCAGGCCTGCATGCCGCCCATGGAATTGCCGATGATCAGCCGCAGGTGCTTGACCCCCAGCCCTTCGGTCAGCAGCCGGTACTGGGCCTGGACCATGTCCTCGTAGTTGTACTGGGGGAACCGCGCCCGCAGGCCGTCCGAAGGCTTGCTCGACTGGCCGACGCCGATGCCGTCGGTGGCGATGATGTAGTACTTGCTGGCATCCAGGGGTTGCCCGGGGCCGAACAGTTCACCGCCAAAATCCTTGCTCAACAGGTCGCTGGCCGGCCGATAGGTGCCATGCAGATAGAGGATCGCCGGGTGCTTGGGGTCCCCCAGGGTGATGTAGTGCAGCTTCAGGTTGGCCAGCTGCTCACCGTTGTGGAAGGTGAATTGCGGGGCCACCCAATCGCCCTCGGTGGCCGGCGGCAAGCTCGCGGCCGCGGCCAGGGACATACCGCCCAGGGACAAAATCAGGCCGAGCGCGGCCCGGCAGGCAAAACGCTGCATGGGAAAACTCCTGTGTTTATCGCTACGTATCATCTGTAGCCGCTGCCGCAGGCTGCGCAAGGCACCGCAGGGGCCTCGACGGCCGGGGAGTCGCTGCGAGCCTGCGGCTCGTTCGCAGCCTGCGGCAGCGGCTACATAAAGCGATGCGCGAAGGCCCCCAGGGCCTTGCGCGACGCTCCCCAGATACCTTTTGCTTCGCAACCTGCAGTGGCGGCTGCACCGCCGAGCCTTAGCGCGCCTGCCAGTCCCGCAGCCACTGCAGGCCGGCGGAGGTGTTGCCGCGCGGGCGGTATTCACAACCGACCCAGCCGTCGTAGCCAAGGTCGTCCATCAGCTGGAACAGGTAGGGATAGTTCAGTTCGCCCAGGTCCGGCTCGTGACGATCCGGCACCCCGGCGATCTGGATGTGGCCGATCCCGGCCAGGTCGCGGCGCAGTTTCACCGCCAGGTCACCTTCGACGATCTGGCAGTGATAGCAGTCGAACTGCACCTTGAGGTTGGCCGCGCCGACTTCCTTGCAGATGGCCTGGGCCTGGTCCTGGCGGTTGAGGAAGAACCCCGGCATGTCCCGGGTGTTGATCGGCTCCAGCAGCACCGTGACCCCGACCTTGGCCGCCTGGGCCGTGGCGTGGGCCAGGTTCTCCAGGTAGACGCCGTGGTGCCGCGGGCGATCGTTCTCGGACGGCAACAGGCCGGCCATCACGTGGACCCGCGAGTTGCCCAGCACCGCGGCGTATTCCAGGGCTTTGTCGAACCCCTGGCGGAACTCCTGCTCGCGCCCGGGCAGGGAAACGATGCCCCGCTCCCCCGCCGCCCAGTCGCCGGGCGGAGCGTTGAACAAGGCCTGTTGCAGGCCGTGGTCGTCCAGGCGCTGTTTCAGCTCCTGGGGGCTGTAGTCGTAGGGAAACAGATACTCCACGGCCGTGAAGCCGTCGGCCGCCGCGGCAGCGAAACGTTCGAGAAAGTCATGTTCCGGGTAGAGCATGCTGAGGTTGGCAGCAAAACGAGGCATGGGAACTCCTGGGACAAAGGGTCAGACAAATGGCCAGATCAGCAGGGTAATACAGAACCCCAAGGTGCCGAGCAAGGTGGTGATCACGGTCCAGGTACGCAGGCCGTCCGCGACGTTGAGGCCGGCCAGCTTGGTGAAGATCCAGTACCCGGCGTCATTGATATGGGACATGGCCAGCCCGCCACCGCCCATGGCCAGGCACAGCAGGGCCATGTGGTTGGGGCTCAGGTTGAGGGTGGCGATCAGCGGCGCGATGATCCCGGCGGTGGTCACCAGGGCCACGGTGGTGGAGCCCTGCACCGCACGCAGCAGCATGGTCAGCAGAAAACCCAGGGCCAGCACCGGCAGGCCGGTGGTGCGCAGCAGGTCGGAGACCACCGCACCGATCCCGGTATCCACCAGCACCTTGCCGAACACCCCGCCGGCACCGGCGATCAGGATCACCATGGCCACCCCGGGCAGCGCCGAGCCGATCACGTCGGACACCTGGCTGCGGCTCCAGCCGCGGCGCGAGCCCAGCAGCCAGGCACACAGCAAGGTGTCCAGCAGCAGCGCCACCAGCGGCGCGCCAAGTACCGTCAGCACCCCGCGCAGGGTGGATTCCAGGGGCAGCAAGGAAGTAGCCAGGGTGCCCAGCAGGATCAGCACGATGGGCAGCAGGATCAGGCTGACGATCAGGCCGAACCCCGGTGGCGGCGCCGGTGGCAGTTTCGCCGCCAGGCTGCCGGTGGATTCTTCCAGGCCCATGTGCGCCACAGCGGCCACCGCCTGGGGGCTGGCAGGCTGCTCGGAACCGTTGTTCCAGGCGGCGAGGTCTTCATTGGTGACGTGCGGGCCGTAGACTTCGGCGCGGATGTCATCGGTCATCGGGTAGTTGCGCCGGGTCATGCGCCCCGCCACGCGGTAGCCCACGTAGCACAGCAGCGCGGTCAGCGGCAGGCCGAACATCAGCACCCGGCCCAGGTCCGCGCCCAGCTGGCTGGCCGCGGCCACCGCTCCAGGGTGCGGCGGCAGGAAGGCGTGCACGGTGAGCAGCGCGGCGCACATCGGCAAGGCGAACACCAGCAGCGGCTTGCGCGCACTGCGGGCCACGCCATAGGCCAGGGGCATGAGGATGATCACCCCGACCTCGAAGAACACCGGCACGCCGATGATGAATCCGGCCATGGTCAGCGCCAGGGGCGTGCGCCGGTTGCCAAAGCGCTCGATCAGGGTCTTGGCCAGCGCCTCGGCGCCGCCGGAAAGCTCGATGATGCGGCCGATCATCGCGCCCAGGGCGATGATGATGGCGATGTGGCCGAGGGTCTTGCCCATGCCGCCCTCGATGGTGGCCACCAGCTCCGCCGGTTTCACCCCGGCCACCAGCGCCACCAGGATGCTTACCAGCATCAGCGCGACAAAGGGCTGGAACTTGTACTTGAGCACCAGGAACAGCAACAGGGCGATACCGGCCCCGGCGGTGATCATCAGAATCAGCGGGCTCATTGCACAAGCCCTCCACCCAGTGGCTGGCAGGGGGTGCTGGTGGTGCGGGAACCCGTAAAGCAAATGCAGTCATTCATCTCGGGAAATCCTGTTGTTATTGTTTTTCAACGGCAAGCCGCTCCCCGCGAAAGCCTCATGAAGGCTTCCGTGGACTGGCGTGCATGAAACGCTGGCAGTGTCGCGGGCTTACCAGGTGGCGCCGAAAGCGTCCCGCAGCTCATCCAGGGCGGCCTGATCCAGAGGTGCCGGGCGCGGCTGGCTCATCAGCCACAGGCGCGCGGTTTCCTCCAGCTCTTCCAGGGCGTAGCTGGCCTTGGACACACTGCTTTCCCAGACCACCGGGCCCAGGCGTTCGAGCATCACCCCACGCACCTGGTTGGCCAGTTGCGCCACCTGCTCGGCGACCTTGGGCGAACCCGGACGCTGGTAGCCGATCAGCGGGATATGCCCGACCTTCATCACCTGGTACGGGGTCAGCGGCGGCAGGATGTCGTCCTCGCGCCAGACCCCGGCCAGGGTCAAGGCCACCAGGTGGGTGGAATGGGTATGCACCACCCCGCCCACCCCGGGATTGCGGTCATACACCTGGCGATGCAGGGCCAGGGTCTTGGACGGTTTGTCGCCGCTCACCCACTCCCCCGCCAGGTTGACCTTGGCGATGGCTGCAGGGTCGAGCCGGCCCAGGCAGATATCGGTGGGGGTGATCAGCCAGCCATCATCGAGCCGCGCACTGATGTTGCCGGCGCTGCCCACGGTGTAGCCGCGCTGATAGAGGCTGCGGCCGACATCACAGATTTCTTCGCGCAGAGCGTTTTCCCGGCTCATGCCTGACCTCCCGCCAGTTGACCCAGGGCCTTGCTGAAAAAGTCGCGACCACCGAAGTTGCCGGACTTCAGCGCCAGGGCCAGGGGCTCGCCGCCACTGCTGACGGTGGCCGGGACCCCGGGATCGATCTGCGCGCCGATCTGCAGCAGGCGCACGTCCAGGGCCTTGACCACGGCGCCGGAGGTTTCCCCGCCAGCCACCACAAAGCGCCGCACGCCGCTGTCGCGCAGGCCCCGGGCGATCTCGCCCAGGGCGTTCTCCACCAGCGCTCCGGCACGTTCGGCACCGAGCTGACGCTGCACCGCCTTGACCTCTTCCGGCGTGCTGGTGGCGTAGATCAGCACCGTGCCCTGCTGCTCCCGGGCAAAGGCCAGGGCCTGTTCCACCACCGCCTCGCCGGCCGCCAGGGCCAGCGGGTCGATGCGCCATGCCGGGCGCTCGGCTTCCAGCCAGGCATCGACCTGGGCATTGGTGGCCAGGGAGGCACTGCCGGCCAGCACCACTTCGCCACCGGCTACCTTGGGCAGGCTTGCAGCGTCGAGGTCGCGCAGCTTGCCGGCGCGACGGAAGTTTTCCGGCAGGCCCAGGGCCAGCCCGGAACCGCCAGTGAGCAGCGGCAGGTCGGCGCAGGCGGCGCCGAGGGTATAGAGGTCGGCATCGGACAGCGCGTCGGCAATCGCCAGGGCAACACCCTGCCCGCGCAGTTCGGCGATCCTGCTGCGCACCGCCTCCACGCCCTGGGCGATGCTGTCGTAGCGCAGCAGGCCTACCGGCAGCCGGGTCTGGGATTGCAGGACCCGCACCAGGTTGGCATCGGTCATCGGCGTCAGCGGGTGATGCTGCATGCCCGATTCGCTGAGCAACTGGTCCTGGACGAACAAGTGGCCACGGAAGATGGTCCGGCCGTTCTCCGGGAACGCCGGGCAGGCCAGGGTGAAATCGCTGCCCAGGGCCTCGAGCAAGGCCTCGCTGACCTGACCGATGTTGCCCGCCGCGGTGGAATCGAAGGTCGAGCAGTATTTGAAGAAGATCTGCTCGCAGCCCTGGTCCCGCAGCCATTGCAGGGCGGCCAGGGATTCGGCCACCGCTTCGCTGGCCGCAGTGGTACGCGACTTCAGCGCGATCACCACGGCGTCGGCGTCCAGCCCGGCAGCCACTTCAGCGCTGGGAATGCCGATGCTCTGCACAGTGCGCATGCCACCGCGAACCAGCATGTTGGCCAGGTCCGTGGCCCCGGTGAAATCGTCTGCGATGCAGCCCAGCAACGGGCGTGGATTGGAAATCGTCATCACGGGCTCCTCACTCGGCATCGGGCTTGGCCACGGGCAGGTCGATGCCCGGGAAGATCTTGATCACCGCCGAGTCGTCCTCGCGGCCAAAACCGGCGCTGGAGGCCTGCATGAACATCTGGTGCGCGGTGGCCGACAACGGCAGCGGGAATTTGCTGGCCCGGGCGGTATCCAGCACCAGCCCCAGGTCCTTGACGAAGATGTCCACCGCGGACAGCGGTGTGTAGTCGGCCTTGAGGATATGCGGAACGCGGTTCTCGAACATCCAGGAGTTGCCCGCGCTGTGAGTGATCACCTCATACAGGGCATCGGCGTCCACCCCTTCGCGCAGCCCCAGGGCCATGGCTTCGGCAGAGGCGGCAATGTGCACCCCGGCCAGCAACTGGTTGATGATCTTGACCTTGGAGCCCAGGCCATGGGCATCCCCCAGGCGATAGACCTTGCCGGCCATGCCCCCAAGAATCGCCTCGGCCCTGGCGTAAGCGGTGGCCGGGCCGGAGGTCATCATGGTCATCTCGCCGGCGGCGGCCTTGGCCGCGCCACCGGAGATCGGTGCATCCAGATAGAGCAGGCCCAGGGCCTCCAGGCGCTGGCCCAGGTCCACGGCGTAGGTCGGGGCCACGGTGGCGCAGCCGATCACCAGGCTGCCGGGACGCAGTGCCGCTGCCGCCCCGCCCTCGCCGAACAGCACGCTTTCGGTCTGCTCGGCATTGACCACCACGGTGACAATCACATCGCATTCGCCGGCCAGTTGCGCCGCCGAGGCGCAAGCCACGCCGCCTTCGCTGGCGAACTGCTCGGTGACCGCAGCACGGACGTCACAGGCATGCACCTTGAAACCGCTGCGCAGCAACGACCGGGCGATGCCCAGGCCCATGGCGCCAAGACCGATGACACCGACATTGTTGTTATTCATGGGGGACTCCAGAAATAGACCAGGACTGTGCCGCGCCAGACAGACGCCGGGCAAGAACCGGGCAGGACAGGGAAATCCGGATTGCAGGTCCGGCAAATGCAACACAGGCAGCAACAGGCGCAGCGCCAGACGGCAAGCCCGGAAGGTGCATGGCACCGTGGGCAGGTGCCGAGAGAGGCAGGAGCGAATCGATCATCATGGCCATCCTGTTGCTGTTGTTATCAGGTTGAGCTTTGGCTGTGAACGATCATCCACCAATGAACGGATTATGTGAAGAAGTTTTTCAATCTAACATTTTTTAACATCACCTTGAGCGCCCGGCCCCGGCCAGCCACTGGTCGGAAGCCGACGGCCGGTGCCCCGTGGGCTGCTACAACCCTTCACAGCCCTGATCTGGATCAGCATGGCCCGGGGTGACCTGGCCGAGGCTGAATGAACGAGGGCTGCTGACTGGCGGTAGCACCCTTCATCGCAACCCCGTTGACGCTCCCCCTGGCGGAGAGCTCAATGGCCTGTCTGGTTATGCTTGGATAAGGATGATTCAACATGGCAAAGATTGAGGTTTTATCAGGTGATTTCCTGCAAGGCGCCGGCGAGTACCGGCACGGCACCTTCAGGCTCAAGACGGTATTCAACAGCAACGGCGTCGAGGTCAAGGCATCGGCCTTCAAGACGCTGGAGATCGCCAGCGAAAGCCCCATAACCAACAAGGACGCCCTGGGCTACGGCATTGCCGGCGCCATGCTGTTGGGCCCGGTGGGCGCCCTGGCCGGGTACCTGATGGCGGGTACGGAAAACGAAGTGACCTTCATCGGCACCCTCAAGGATGGCCGGCAGTTGATGGCGGCCACCGATAGCGCGACCTACAAGGATATCTCCCAGCACTTGCTGCACTGATAATCCTCGTCGCTATATTCAGTGCTCATGACATCCCCATCTGTCATGGGCACTTTCTTTATATGAAACTTATATATATCCGCCTCTCGCATCAGCTAATTCCCACCCTTAGCTGAACCTCACCTGAAACTTCGTCACTGATCAATGATTCAGGGCAATTTAACCTTGACTCCAGCACCCCTCCTGAGTAAATTGCGCGGGCCGGTAATTACGGCCCTTTGTTTAACTCACTAAAGAAGCCAATGGACACAGTATCTAGACGCTGTCTGGTCACTGCCGCTGCGCAGAGCCAGGCACTTAACCCTGAAAATGACGGGACTCGACTCCGCGGTCGGGTAAGCTGCGCTAGGGCTTGACGCTCCAACGTAACTTGCCTCCCCCGGAGCCAGTCCGGTCGCGAGGCAAATGTTATGCACTTCACTTCCTCTGTAATGCCAGGCGTTCGCGCCTTCGCCGCCACCATGCGGGTCAAGCTGTGCCGTGAGCCCAAGGTTCTGGCGCGCTCGCCGTTTTCTCGTGCCGCCCCCACCCCCTCGACCGCCCTGCGAGCCAATTGGCGCGTCTGCCCGATGACCGGGCAGTTGCAGCAACGCTGGAGCTTCGACGATAGCCAGGACCCGCAGAGTCGGGGCGCTGCCCTGCTCCTGCAGCAGGCCGGACTGATCTTCGGCCTGTACCTCGGGGCACGCAGCCCAGCCTGAACCAGCGGTAACTTTCCGTTGTTTGCAAACGAACTTTAAAAGTTTAAGTTCGGCGGCGTGCTAGTGCCTGTCAGTTAATAAAGTTACTGGAGAAAGTTATGGAAGAGGCCAGTAGTAGGTTCGCTGCCCATACAACTTCATTGTTTGGGCAGCGAACGTTAAAACCTGAAAAACGCCAAGATCAAAATCGATCGCTAACCTGCGGCTCGACATGTTTTCGCTCGCCTTTAATTAGTTGAGTGTTGCTGTGTCGTGCCGCAAGCAGGCGGCAGGAGCACAGACCATGACTGTAAAAACCCCAACTTCCCGCAACACCAGCGCCACCAGTGACAGCAACAAGCTGTCGATGCGTGCCGCCCGCGAAGCCCAGAACGGCCTGGCCGTCACCCTGGCCAACGTCAACTCCACCACCGCCGGCCTCACTGAACTGGATGCCGAGGGCCGCCTGCAACGGGACGGCCACAACGAGGTCGCCCACGACCGTCCGCCACACGCTCTGGTGCAGCTGCTCCAGGCTTTCAACAACCCTTTCATCTATGTGCTGATGACCCTGACCGGTATCAGTTTCTTCACCGACTTCTGGCTGCCGCTGCAGGCCGGCGAAGAAACCGATCTCACCGGGGTCATCATCGTCCTGGTGATGGTGCTGGCCAGCGGCCTGATGCGTTTCTGGCAGGAACACCGCTCGGCCAAGGCCGCCGAAGCGCTCAAGGCCATGGTACGGACCACCGCCGCCGTACTGCGCCGCGAGCAGATGGGCATGCAGGCCCGGGTGCGTGAAGTGCCGATGCGCGATTTGGTGGTGGGCGACATCATCCAGCTGTCCGCCGGTGACATGATCCCTGCCGATATCCGCCTGATCGAATCCCGCGACCTGTTCATCAGCCAGGCGGTGCTCACCGGCGAAGCCTTGCCGGTTGAAAAGTACGACACCCTGGGCGCCGTCCAGGAAAAGTCCGCCACCGCCCAGGCCGCCGATCAGCAAGACCTGCTGGACCTGCCGAACATCTGCTTCATGGGCACCAACGTGGTCAGCGGCACGGCCACCGCCGTGGTCGTGGCCACCGGCTCGCGCACCTACTTCGGTTCCCTGGCCCGCTCCATCGTCGGCTCCCGCACCCAGACCGCCTTCGACCGCGGGGTCAACAGCGTCAGCTGGCTGCTGATCCGCTTCATGCTGGTGATGGTGCCCATCGTTCTGCTGATCAACGGATTCGCCAAGGGCGACTGGGCCGAAGCCTTCATGTTCGCCCTGGCAGTGGCCGTCGGCCTGACCCCGGAAATGCTGCCGATGATCGTCAGCGCCAACCTGGCCAAGGGCGCCTCGGCCATGGCCAAGCGCAAGGTGGTGGTCAAGCGCCTCAACGCGATCCAGAACTTCGGCGCCATGGACGTGCTCTGCACCGACAAGACCGGCACCCTGACCCAGGACCGGATCATCCTCGAACATCACGTCGACATCAGCGGCAGCCGCTGCGATGAAGTGCTGCAACTGGCCTGGCTCAACAGCTACCACCAGAGCGGCATGAAGAACCTGATGGACCGCGCAGTGGTCAGCTTCGCCGAGGAAAACCCGCACTTCACCCCGCCTGCCGCCTGGCGCAAGGTGGATGAGCTGCCGTTCGACTTCGTCCGGCGCCGCCTGTCGGTCATCCTCGCCGATGCCCGCGGCCACCACCTGCTGGTGTGCAAGGGCGCGGTGGAGGAAATGCTGGAAACCGCCACCCGGGTCCGCAAGAACGGTGTCACCCAGACCATCGACGCCGCCCTGCGTGCCGAGTTGCTGCAACTGGCCGAAGACTATAACCGCGACGGTTTCCGCGTGCTGCTGGTGGGCACCCGTGACATCGCCCGGGACCAGATCAAGAACCAGTACAGCGCCAGCGACGAACGCGAGCTGGTGATCGAAGGCTTCCTGACCTTCCTCGATCCGCCGAAGGAAACCGCCGGCCCGGCGATTGCCGCCCTGCGCGACAACGGCGTCACCGTGAAGGTACTGACCGGTGACAACGCCATCGTCACCGCGAAGATCTGCCGCGAGGTCGGCCTGGAAGTCGGCGAGCCGCTGCTGGGTCGTGACATCGAGCGCATGGACGACGAAGTGCTGGGGCGCCTGGTGGAAGAGCGCACGGTATTTGCCAAGCTCACCCCACTGCAGAAGTCCCGGGTGCTCAAGGCATTGCAGGCCAACGGCCACACCGTGGGCTTTCTCGGCGACGGCATCAACGACGCCCCGGCGCTGCGCGATGCCGACGTCGGCATCTCGGTGGACAGCGGCACCGACATCGCCAAGGAATCGGCGGACATCATCCTCCTGGAAAAGAGCCTGATGGTGCTGGAGGAAGGGGTGATCAAGGGTCGCGAGACCTTCGGCAACATCATGAAGTACCTGAACATGACCGCCAGCTCCAACTTCGGCAACGTGTTCTCGGTGCTGGTGGCCAGTGCCTTCATTCCGTTCCTGCCGATGCTGGCGATCCACCTGCTGCTGCAGAACCTGATGTACGACTTCTCCCAGCTGGCCCTGCCGTGGGACAAGATGGACAAGGAATACCTGAGCAAGCCACGCAAGTGGGACGCCAAGAACATCGGGCGCTTCATGCTGTGGATCGGGCCGACCTCGTCGATCTTCGACATCACCACCTTTGCCCTGATGTGGTACGTGTTTGCCGCCAACAGCGTGGAAATGGCCGCCCTGTTCCAGTCCGGCTGGTTCATCGAAGGCCTGCTCTCCCAGACCCTGGTGGTGCACATGCTGCGCACCCGCAAGATCCCGTTCATCCAGAGCACCGCGGCACTGCCGGTCATGCTCGCCACGGGCCTGGTGATGGCACTGGGTATCTATGTGCCCTTCTCGCCTCTGGGCAGCATGGTCGGCCTGGTGCCGCTGCCATGGGAATACTTCCCTTGGCTGGTGGGTACCCTGCTCAGCTACTGCGTGGTCGCCCAGACCATGAAGACCCTGTACATCCGCCGCTTCAAGCAGTGGTTCTAAGGGCCTGAGCCCGGTGCGACCGCCCCAGGGCGGTCGCACCAGATACAGCAAACCAACGATGCCACCGTCGGCGCGGCCAGCGCCCTGTCGACGGCGACGCTGTTCGCCCGAAAGGAGCATCGCCATGTTTTTCAAAGCTTTTTCGCTGTTGCAACGCGGCCTGAAGGCCTTGCTGGTCTGCGGCCTGTGCGCCTGCGCCAGGCTGCTCGCCCGCCTGAGCATCCGCCTCTATGTGCGGGGCCTGCTGAGCGCCGTTGAAATGCGTTTCCTGCTGGGGTTCAGCGCCGCCATCACCCGCGCCTCGCTGCGCCTGGCGATTGCCTGAAACCTGTCACAGTCCCGGGAGAATACTCATGTCGGGCACTACTCTTCTGATCAACCTGGCCGGCGCCATCGCGCTGTTGCTGTGGGGCTCGCAGATGATCTGCGGCTCACTCCTGCGGGGCTTCGGCAGCCCGCTGCGGCACTGGCTCGGGCAACACCTGAACAACCGCTGGCTGGCGCTGCTGTGCGGCGTCGGCATCACCGGCGTGGTGCAAAGCAGCACTGCGGTGAGCCTGATGGCCAGCTCCTTCACCGCCGCCGGCACCCTGGGCCTGGCCCCGGCGCTGGCGGTGATGCTGGGGGCCAATATCGGCTCGACCCTGGTGGTCCAGCTGCTCAGCCTCGACCTCTCGCTGGCGGCACCCGTGGCATTGCTGGCGGGCTTCCTGTGCTTTCGCCTGCGGGACGATTCGCGCTTTGAAAGCATCGGCTGCGCACTGATCGGCCTGGGCCTGATGCTGCTGGCCCTGGGCATGCTCGGCGCGACCCTGGGGGCGGTGGAAGGCACCCCGGTGTTCCAGCTGGTGATGACCAGCCTCGACGGCGACCTGCTGCTGGCCCTGCTGGTGGCGCTGCTGCTGACCTGGATGTGCCACTCCAGCGTTGCCGTGGTGCTGCTGATTGCCTCGCTGGCCGGCACTGGGCTGCTGTCGCCGGCCACCAGCATGGCCCTGGTGCTGGGGGTCAACCTCGGCAGCACCCTGCCCTCGCTGCTCAGCGCCAGCGGCAACGTGGCCCGGCGCCTGCCCCTGGGCAACCTGCTGGTACGCCTGTCGGGAGCGGCGCTGCTGATGCCCTGGATCGCCACCCTGGGCCAGTGGCACGTCATCGAGCAACTGCCTCCGGCACTGCTGGTGGTGGCCCTGCACACCGCCTTCAGTCTGGTGCTGGCGCTGCTGTTCATCGGTTTCACCGGGCCAATGGCCAAGCTGCTGACCCGGCTGCTGCCGGCCCCGGCCGCGGTGACCGACCCGGGCATGCCGCTGTACCTGGACGAAGCCGGCCTGGAAGTGGCCAATATCGGCCTGTCCAACGCCGCCCGCGAAGCCTTGCGCATGGCCGACATGCTCTCGGGCATGCTCGACCGGGTGCTGCAGCTGTTTCGCACCGCCAACCAGGCCAATGCCGATCAGGTGCGCCATATCGATCAGTCCCTGGACCTGCTCAGCGCGGCGATCCGCGCCTACCTGGCGGATATCGGCAAGGAAGGCATCAGCGACCAGGATGCCGACCGCTCCCAGGAAATCCTGCTGCTGGTGATCAACCTGGAACATGCCGGGGACATTCTCGCCACCAGCCTGGCGCACCTGGCCGCGCGGCGCTTGCGCCGTGGCGAGCCGTTTTCCGAGTTCGAGCTGAGCACCCTGTACCCGCTGCACCAGGAACTGCTGGACAGCCTGAGCCTGGCCATCACCGTGTTCCTGCGCGAAGACCTGCCCACCGCCCACCAACTGGTGGCGCGCAAGGAAAACGTACGGCGCCTGGAAGCCGCCGCCAGCCGCGAGCACTTTCGCAAGTTGCGCGAAGACCGTGGCGCCTGGGCCGAATCCGGGGACATTTTCCAGCGCTTGCTGCGCGACTACCGGCGGGTTCACCACCACATCGCCGCCCTGGCCTACCCGGCCCTGGAGCGCGCCGGTGAACGGGACATCGAGCACGCTTACCTCAACGAACCGCTGCCCGGCGAGACCAGCATCAGCCCGGTAAAGGAGAACAGCCCATGCGCGTCCTGATCTGCGCCGGCCGCTACTACGCCGACGACCGCCGGTGCCGCCAGGTCCTCGACGCCTTTCAGCGCCTGCATGAAACCCGCGTGGTGATTCATGGCGGCAGCCAGTTCCTCGGCGCCCATATCGAGGACTGGGCCCGGGACATCGGTGCCGACATCGTCCGCTACCCGCCCAACTGGCAACGCCATGGCAAGCACGCCGAACGCCTGCGCAACGCCTTCATGCTGGCCGACAGCCGCCCCGACATCGTCCTCGCCCTGCCCGGTGGGGAAGACACCGAAGAACTGCTGGCCCAGGCCCGGGCCCGGCAGATCCAGGTTCTGTCGATGGCCGACCAGTAAGCCTCCCAAGCCGCCACCCTCTGCACCGGCCCGCACGCCAGATGCACCGGTGCCCCAACCCAGAACGAGATCCGCCATGTCCAAGCACACCCCACATCGCCCCTCGCGTTCCAGCGCCTTTGGCCACCCTCTGCCTGCCGCGAAAAGCCGCATGCTCAAGCGCAACCTGCTGTTCCTCGCCCTCACCGCCAGCGCGACCGCCACCCTGGCCCTGTGCTCCAAGGCCCAGGCCACCGGCGGCGCCTACGTGGTGGACGACGGCGCCATCAACGCTCCCGGGGAATGCAATGTCGATGTCTGGTACCAGAGCACCCGCCACCAGGGCTCCAGCCACACCAGCGTGGTGGCCCCGGCCTGCACCTTCAGCCAACTGCCCTGGGTGCAACTGGGGGCCGCGGTGCAGCGCCAGCAGGCCGACGGCCAGGGCGAGACCCAGCTCAGCCCCCAGGTCAAGCTGGCCCTGCTGGACCGTGAGGACCTGGGCCTGCAACTGGCCCTGGCCGGCTCCGCCCACTGGGCCCTGAACCGCAGCCACAGCTTCGATGGTGGCGACCTCGCCCTGCCACTGACCTTCAGCCCTGTTGCCAGCCTGCGCCTGAACCTGAATGCCGGCTGGGCCCACGCCTATGACGACGGCGACCAGAGCCACCGCTGGGCCTGGGGCAGCGGGCTGGAGTACGACCTGGCCCAGAGCCTGACCCTGATTGCCGAGCGCTACGGCCAACGCGGCGGCGAACAGGGCTGGCAGGCCGGCCCGCGCCTGCACCTGGGCCAGCACCTGGACCTGGACCTGATCGTTGGCCAGCACCTGACCGAAGACCGCGATCGCTGGCTGACCACCGGCGCGACCCTGCGCTTCTAACCCCCGAAAGCGCCCCACCTCTGTAGGAGCTGGCTTGCCAGCGAAGGCGTCGGCAAGGGCGATGGAAGACTCAAGGGCCTCTTCGCCGGCAGCCGGCTCCTACGCAAGGTACGCTCGGCGTTGCGTTGCACCGTAGGAGCTGGCTTGCCAGCGAAAGCGTCGGCAAGGGCGATGCAGGGCTCTGGGACCTCTTCGCCAGCAAGCCGGCTCCTACAGGGCCAGGAGTTGCGCGGTGCACTGGGCGATGCGGCGGCAGGCTTCGGCCAGCCGTTCGCGGTCCAGCACCAGGGCAATGCGAATGTGCCCGACCACGCTGGGGCCGAAGGCTTCGCCCGCCAGCACTGAAACCCCATAACCCTCCAGCAGTCGCTCGGCGAACGCCTGGGCGCCCAGCCCGGTGCGGCGTACGTCGACCATGACGAACATGCCGCCATCGGGCAGCACTGGCCGCAAGCCCGGGCACTGCCCGAGCAGGGTGCACACCAGGTCGCGGCGCTGGCGGTACTCCTCGCGCATCCGTGGCAGTTCCGGCAGTTCGCGGGTCAGCGCCACCACTGCCGCATTCTGGATGAAGTCCGGCAGGCCGTAGAGCATGCACAGGGCCAGATTGCTCAGGTGCCCGGCCAGCACCGGCGGAGCGATCACCCAGCCCACCCGCCAGCCGCTCATGGCATGGGACTTGGACAGGCTGTTGATGGTGGCGGTGCGCCCGCCCATTCGCGGCAGACCGCCCGGGCTCAGGTGCTGGCCTTCGTACATCAGGTCGCCGTAGACCTCGTCGGAAACCAGCCACAGGTCATGCTCCATGCACAACCGCGCCAGGACCTGCCAGTCATCCAGGGACAGGCTGGCCCCGGAGGGGTTGTTGGGGCTGTTGATGAGCATGGCCCGGGTCCGCGGGCTGATGCGCGCCGCCACTTCCTGCGGGTCCAGGCGAAAGCCCTGATCGGCCCGTACCGGCACCGGCACCACGGTGGCGCCACAGGCACCGAACACCCCTTCGTAGGTGACATACATGGGCTCGGCCACCAGCACCTCGTCCCCCGGGTCGAGCAGGCACTGGGCCACGGAGAACACCGCACACTGCGCCCCCGGCAGCACCACCACGTGCTCGGCATCGACGATCTGCCCGGTGCGCTGGTGGTGGCAACGGGCGATGCAACTGCGCAACGCCAGGTTGCCGCGCACGTCCGAATAGTGGGTGTCACCGGCCAGCAGGCTGTCGATGGCCGCCTGGACCACCGGCCGGGGGGTGTCGAAATCCGGATCGCCGATGGTCAGCAACAGCACATCGCGCCCCTGCTCGCGCAAGGCCAAAGCTCGGTAATGGATATCCCAGGCGGCGGAACCTTCTCCGGCAATCCGTTGGGTCAGGGCTGAATAGCGCATCGCTTTCTCCATGAAAGATGCTTCAGCCAGAACCCTAGGTGCTGGCGCGGCACTCGTCGAGCGAGCGTCAGCGCCGTTGGACGCTTAGATCACAAAACGCGCCACCAGAGCGTTCAGGTCCACCGCCAGGCGCGACAACTCATGGCTGGCGGCGCTGGTCTGGTTGGCCCCGGCCGCCGACTGGGTGGCCAGGTCGCGGATATTCACCAGGTTGCGGTCCACCTCGCGGGACACCTGCGCCTGCTCTTCGGAGGCGCTGGCGATCACCAGGTTGCGCTCGTTGATCTGGTTGATGGATTCGGCAATCTGCTCCAGGGCCACACCCGCGGCACGGGCCAGTTCCAGGGTGCTCTGGGTACGCTGGTTGCTCTGCTGCATCGACTCCACGGCGTCGCCCGTGCCGTTCTGGATGCCGGCCACCATCTTCTCGATTTCCTGGGTCGACTGGGCGGTGCGATGGGCCAGGGCCCGCACCTCGTCGGCCACCACCGCAAAGCCGCGCCCGGCCTCGCCGGCACGGGCCGCCTCGATGGCCGCGTTGAGGGCCAGCAGGTTGGTCTGCTCGGCGATGGCCCGGATCACGTCCAGCACCTTGCCGATATCCCGGCCCTGGGTCGCCAGGCCTTCGATCATCACCGAGGTGCTCTGCACGTCGTGGGTCATGGTCTGGATCGCGTCCACGGTTTCCACCACCCGGTCGCGACCTTCGCGAGCGGCCTGGGTCGACTGCCGGGAAGCCTCGGAAGTGGACACCGCGTTGCGTGCCACCTCCTCCACCGCGGCGGTCATTTCGTTGACCGCGGTGGCCGCCTGTTCGATCTCGTTGTTCTGCTGCTGCAAGCCGCGGGAAGCCTCTTCAGTGACCGCGCTGAGTTCTTCCGAGGCCGAGGCCAGCTGGGTCGCCGAGCCGGCGATCTGCTCGATGGTGCGGCGCAGGCTGGCCTGCATCTCGGCCAGGGCCTGCAACAGCCGCGCCGGCTCGTCCTTGCCATCGACCTCGATGGCCTGGCGCAGGTTGCCGCCGGCGATCACCTGCGCGGCATTCAGGGCCTTGTTCAGGGGGGTGACGATGCTGCGGGTGAGCAACAGCGCCAGAACAATGGTCAGCAGCGCGGCAAGCACAGCCACCGCCACAATCCCGGCGATGGCGCTGCTGTAGTGCTCGCCGGCAGCCTTGGAAGCGCTCCTGGCATCAGCAGCGTTGATCGCGATCAGTTGGTTCAACTGCTCGCCCATCTGGTCTGTGCCTTCCTTGATCCGCGAATTGATCAGGCTGCGCATTTCATCCAGCTTGTTCTGGCGCGACAGTTCGAGCATCTCGTTCTGCGCCTGCAGGTAGTTGTCCAGGGTCGTAGCGAAGGTCTTGTACAGCGCCGCCTCCTGCGGCCCCGCCGGCAAGGCCGCATAGCTGGCCTGGGCCTTTCTGGCGTTGTCCACCAGTACGCCGATGCGCGTCTGGGCTTCTGCCAGGCCTGCCGGCTCGCGGTTCACCAGCACACGAAAGGAAAGAATCCGCAGGCGCAGCACGTTCTCGGTGAGGTTGCCGAGAAAGCCGACACTGGGCAGCTGGTTGCTTTCCATGTCCACCGAGGCTTCGCGGATCACCGCCATGCGATTGACCGCAAACACCCCCAGCACCACGACCAGCAAGGCAATGAAGGCAAAACCGAGGAAAGCACGAGGGGCGATATTCAGGTTACGCAAGGACATAGGACGACTCTCGAGGGAGAACGGGCGACGGGCATCCATGCCGTTGAGCCGTCGGCGCATCAGGGGCTGTGCCGACGTGGGGCGCCGCGCTGTTGGAAGTCCGCGGGCCTGTCAGAGATATCGGCCGAACTTGAGCTTTCATATGGCTGATTGTTAAAAATATTTCTGAATGTGACCGGTGTATCACTGCTGATACAACACAACGAGAAGTGAATCGATAAAGCGCTCCAGCATCGTCCTCAGCCACCGTTTTCGACCCTCGCTCCGGCCACCCGCCTCCCTATGAAAAGTGCAATTCATTCGCCGGAAAAGCCATTTAGTCCATTCCCGCGGCTGCCCATCATGGCCCCAGTCAATAAAAACAACGCTGAGACTGGATATGAAACCTGAAGACTTTCGTGCCGCAACCGACCGCCCGCTGACCGGTGCCGAATACCTGGCCAGCCTGCGCGACGACCGTGAAATCTACATTTATGGCGACCGGGTCAAGGACGTCACCACCCACCCGGCCTTCCGCAACTCCGCGGCCTCCATGGCCCGCCTGTACGACGCCCTGCACGACCCGGCCACCAAGGAGCAACTGTGCTGGGACACCGACACCGGCAACGGCGGCTACACCCACAAGTTCTTCCGTTCGGCGAAAAGCCCCGATGAACTGCGCCAGCAGCGCGACGCCATCGCCGACTGGTCGCGCCTGACCTATGGCTGGATGGGCCGCAGCCCCGACTACAAGGCCGCCTTCGGCAGCGCCCTGGGGGCCAACCCGGAGTTCTACGGGCGCTTCGCAGACAACGCCCGCACCTGGTACAAGCGCATCCAGGAAGCCTGCCTCTACCTCAACCACGCCATCGTCAACCCACCCATCGACCGCGACAAACCGGTGGATCAGGTCAAGGATGTGTTCATCTCGGTGGACGAGGAAGTCGAAGGCGGGATCATCGTCAGCGGCGCCAAGGTGGTGGCCACCAACTCGGCCCTGACCCACTACAACTTCGTCGGCCAGGGCTCGGCCCAGTTGCTGGGGGACAACACCGATTTCGCCCTGATGTTCATCGCGCCGATGAACACCCGGGGCATGAAGCTGATCTGCCGCCCTTCCTATGAACTGCAGGCCGGCATGACCGGCTCGCCCTTCGACTACCCGCTGTCCAGCCGCTTCGACGAGAACGACGCGATCCTGATCATGGACAAGGTGTTCATCCCCTGGGAAAACGTGCTGATCTACCGCGATTTCGAGCGCTGCCGCCAATGGTTCCCCCAGGGCGGGTTCGGCCGCCTGTTCCCGATGCAGGGCTGCACCCGGCTGGCGGTCAAGCTGGATTTCATCACTGGCCTGCTGGTCAAGGCCCTGCAATGCACCGGTTCCCTGGAGTTTCGCGGGGTCCAGGCGCAGGTTGGCGAAGTGGTGGCCTGGCGCAACCTGTTCTGGTCCCTGACCGACGCCATGCATGGCAACGCCAGTGAATGGATGAACGGCGTCTACCTGCCCAGTACCCAGGCGCTGCAGGCTTACCGGGTCCTGGCGCCCCAGGCCTACACCGACATCAAGAAGATCATCGAGCAGGTGGTGGCCAGCGGCCTGATCTACCTGCCCTCCGGCTCCCGCGACCTCAAGGACCCGGTGCTCAACCAGTACCTCGGTACCTACTGCCGGGGCTCCGGGGGCATGGGCCACGAGGAGCGGATCAAGATCCTCAAGCTACTGTGGGACGCCATCGGCACCGAATTCGGCGGCCGCCACGAGTTGTACGAGATCAACTACGCCGGCAGCCAGGACGAGATCCGCATGCAGTGCCTGCGCCACGCCCAGGCCAGCGGCTCGATGAAAGCCATGACCGACCTGGTGGACAAGTGCCTGGGGGACTACGACCTCGACGGCTGGACCGTGCCGCACCTGAGCAACCCGGATGACATCAACATGCTGGACCGCATCCGCCAATAGCCACGAAGCCAGCGTGTGTAGGAGCTGGCTTGTGTAGGAGCTGGCTTGCCAGCGAAGACGCCCGCCAGAGCACCACAAGCCTCCAGGCCCGCTTCGCCGGCAAGCCGGCTCCTACAGGCCAAGTCCGCCGTCAGCCCCGCGTTGGCAGCCAGACACCCGGCTGCCCTGCGTCCACGAGGAATTCGTCATGTCTGTACTCGATCCCAAGCAACTCGCCTTTCGCAACGCCATGGCGCACATGACCGCAGCGGTCAACGTCATCACCAGCAACGGCCCCGCCGGCCGCTGCGGCATCACCGCCACGGCGGTCTGCTCGGTCACCGACAGCCCGCCGACACTGATGGTCTGCGTCAACCGCAACAGCGCCCTGAACCCGGTGTTCAAGGGCAACGGGCGGTTGTGCGTCAACGTCCTCAGCGGCGAACACGAAGAAGTGGCCCGGCACTTTGCCGGCATGACCGGCGTGGCCATGGACCAGCGCTTCGGCCTGCACCCCTGGCGCGACGGCCTGCAGGCCCTGCCGGTGCTGGAGGGCGCCCTGGCCAGCCTGCAGGGGCGCATCACCGAGGTCCAGGAAATCGGCACACACTCGGTAATGCTGGTGGAACTGGATGAAATCGGCGTGCTGGAGCACGGCGACTCACTGGTGTACTTCAGCCGTTGCTTCCATCGCCTGGCCCACCCTTGCCGGGCGGCCTGAACCCTTCCCTCCTGGCCGTCATTTCCCGCGCCTGGATGCCCGCCGGCATCCGGGCCAAGGGCCACCTCCTGCATCTGTAGGATGGCGCGGCTCTTCCAAGCCATCGATACTCGAACCAGGCCCTGCCCACGTCCCCTGACGTACCGGTCCCAAACCCCTTCCGTGACGAAAACAATAACAACGTCGCACAGAGGTACAGACCCATGAACCACCCCGAGCGTGCCCCGGCCAGCCTGTTGCAGGCCTTCAGCGAACTGACCCTTGAACTGCAGCAACTGGCGCAGAACAGGGACATCGAAAACCTGCACCAGCATGCACTGGCGCGCATCAGCAGGCTCCTGCCCTTCGACAGCGCCTGGTGGGGCCGTGCCGCACTGGTGGATGGCCTGCCGGATGAACACAGCTGCTACCTGTACCGCTTGCCACCGAGCTACCTGCCGGACTGGCAATCGATCCGCCACATCGATGTCACGGTGAGCCGGGTCCACGAGGTGCCGGGCCGGGCGGTGATCGTCGACATGGCCGATCCGGACAACGGCCCCGGCCTCAACTGGCTGGGCCGCCAGTACAACATCGGCGAACTGCTGTGCGTGGTGCACATCGACCCCCACACCCACCTGAACAATCACCTGGCGCTGTACCGCGCCCCGGGAGCGCCGCGCTTCAACCAGGGCGACTGCCACCTGCTGAACAACCTGATGCTGCACCTGGTGGCCGCAGTGTCGGCCAACCAGATCCGCACCCTGGTGGCCATGCGCGAGAAGCTCACCGGCCCGCGCAACCTGGCCCTGGCCGTGTGCGACCAGCGCGGCGTGCTGCAATGCGCCGAACGCGGCTTCGTCGACCTGCTGCTGCATGAATGGCCGCAGTGGAGCGGCCCGCAACTGCCCATGGCGCTGGACCCCGGCGGCTTCGAAGGCAAGTCCCTGCAGGTGGAATCCTCGGCGGTAGGCGACCTCTGCCTCCTGGCGGCCCGCAGCCGCAACCTGCTGCCCCGGCTCAGCCCACGGGAAAATGCCGTCGCCCAGTGCTTCGGCGAAGGCAAGACCTACAAGGAAGTGGCCCGGGACCTGGGCATGTCGCCCAACACCGTGCGCCATCACATTCGGGCCATCTACAGCAAGCTCGGGGTCAAGGACAAGGCCCGCATCGCCCAGTTGCTGCATGCCCCTCCCGGCTGATTCCGCCCCCTGACCACCCTTGACCAGTGCCGTCGAATGTGACGGCCACGGGCAGCCTTTGCCCTTTTTCCAGCCCCTGCCGTGTGCCGGCGAGCCGTTCGCCGAACAACAACTCCAACAAGAGACGCACCGCCCATGACCACGCCCGTGCCCCGCATCACCCTGGCCCTGACGGCTACCCTGGCCAGCCTTTCACTGAACGCCGCCGACCTCAATGCCCGGGACTTCTTCGCCGCCCCAGCGGGCACCAGCCTGGGCGTGCTGTACCTGCCCGCCACCCGCGCCGGTGATTTCCACGGCCCGGCCGACAGCACGGGCAAGGCCGAGCTGCGAGTCAATGCCATGGCCTACCGCCAAGTGTTCTTCAGCGACCTGTGCGGCACCCTCTGTACCCCGCAGTTCATCGTGCCCTTCGCCGATATCGACGCGCGCCTGCCCGGCGCCGAACGCCACACCGGCGAAAGCGGCTTTGGCGACCCCCAGGTGGGCGGCACGCTGTTCTTCATCAACCAGCCGCAAACCCGCACCTACAGCGGCCTGCTGACCCTGATCACGCTGCCCGTGGGCGAGTACCACGGGCGCAACCCCGACGTCTCCCCCGGGGCCAACCGCTGGGGCGCGACCTTTGTCTACAACTACACCCAGGGCCTGGGGGAAAAGTGGGTGCTGGAGGCCAACCTGGAAGCCCAGCTCTATGGCACCAACGACGACTACTTCGGCAGCGACCTCAAGCAGGACCCGCTCTACCGCCTGCAGGCCTTCGCCTCTTACGACTTCACCCCCGCCACCTATGGTGCCCTGCGCCTGATCCACGCCGATGGCGGCGAACTGCGGATCAACGACCGGCGCATCGACGACACCCACAAACGCTACACCCAGGTCGGGTTCGAGCTCGGCCACTGGCTGGACAAGCAGAACCAGCTGATGTTCGGCCTGTCGCAGAACGTCGCCACCCAGAACGGCTTTGCCGGCACCGACGCCCTGCTGCGCCTGGTCCATGTGTTCTGACCCCCTTGCCTTAGGAGCCTGTCCATGAACACCCAGAACCCCGCCTTGAGCCAGAACCCGCCGATCACCCGCCAGCCCCTCGGGCTCCAGGCGGCCATCGTGCTGTTCGCCGCCATCACCCCCGCGGTGCTGCTGACGGCCCCGGCCATTGCCGCGCAACTGGCCAGCCAGTGGCAACTGAGCCCGACCCAGATCGGCGACCTGTTTTCCGCCGAGCTGGGGGCCATGAGCCTGGCCACCCTGCCCGCCATCTGGTGGCTGAAACACATCGACTGGCGCCGCGCGGCGCTGTGCAGCGCCCTGCTGTTCATCCTCGCCAACCTGCTGTCGATGCTCGCCAATGACTATTCGCTGCTGCTGATCGCACGCTCGTGCAGTGCCCTGGCCGGCGGCTCGCTGATGATCATCTGCCTGGCCAGCGCCGCCGCCAGCCCCAACCCCAGTCGCGCCTACGGCTTCTGGGTGATGGGCCAGCTGGTGCTGGGGGCCATCGGCCTGAGCCTGCTGCCCATGCTCTTCGAGCGCTTCGGCCTGGGTGCCTGTTACCTGATCATGGCGCTGCTGATGCTGCTGTGCCTGCCCCTGGCTCGCAGCTTTCCAGCGGGCGCGGCGAAGGCCGCCAGCCATGAAGCCAAGGCCCCGCCGGTTTCCAGGGCCAAGGCCACCCTGGGGATTCTCGGCATCCTGACCTTCTACATCAGCCTCAGCGGGGTCTGGACCTTCATCGGCGCCATCGGTGGCCAGTCCGGCCTTTCGGCACAGACCAGCGGCGACGTGCTGGCCATCGCCACCCTGATGGGCATTGCCGGCGCCCTGTGCGCCACCCTGTTCGGCGATCGCCTGCCCCGTAGCGCCCTGCTCCTGCTGGGCTACGGCCTGATGGCCGGCTCGGTGCTGCTGCTTCTGGGCCAGCCGCAACTGGCGCGTTTTGCCCTGGCGGCGCTGGTGTTCAAGTTCACCTGGACCTTCATCCTGCCGCTGATCCTCGCGCGCATGGCCGAAATGGACCGCAGCGGCCGCCTGATGAACGCCTCCAACCTGGTGATCAGTGCCGGCCTGGCCATAGGCCCGACCATCGCCGGGCGGCTGATCGAAGGCAGCGGCGGCTTCCGCGGGCTGCTCCTGGCGGGCGCCGCAATCACCCTGCTGTCCATGGCCCTGGTACTCAGTTGCCGGCCTGCACGCTAACGCTCTCGGTGCCTTGGTGCCCCTGGCACCGAGGGCCTGGGCCAGCCGCTGCCGCGTTGTAAATTCCACCCTGAAAAATGGATATCACCATGACCTGTAAAAGCGCGTTTTTCTTCGACGAACTCAGCCTGTGGCACAGCGGCGGCCCCCACGTCCTGACCCTGCCGGTGGGGGGCTGGGTACAGCCGCCAGCCGCCGCCGGGCACGCCGAATCACCGGAAACCAAACGCCGTTTGAAAAGCCTGATGGATGTCTCCGGCCTGACCCGACAGTTGCACCTGCGCAGCGCCGCAGCGGCCACCGAAGACGACCTGCTGCGGGTCCACAGTGCTGCCTACCTGCAGCGTTTCAAGGCCTTGAGCGACGCCGGAGGCGGTCACCTCGGCGACGAGGCGCCGGTGGGCCCGGGCAGCTATGAAATCGCCCAGCTGTCCGCCGGGCTGGCCATGGCCGCCGTGGACGCCGTGCTCAGCGGCGAAGCCGATAACGCCTATTCCCTGTCCCGTCCACCGGGACACCACTGCACCCGCGACCAGGCCATGGGCTTCTGTTTCCTGGCCAACATCGCCATCGCCATCGAGGCCGCCAAGGCCCGTCATGGACTGGGCAAGGTAGCGGTCATCGACTGGGACGTGCACCACGGCAACGGCACCCAGTCGATCTTCGAGGAGCGGGCCGACGTGCTGACCCTGTCCCTGCACCAGGACGGTTGCTTCCCCCCGGGCTATGGCGGTGAACAGGACCGCGGGCGCGGCGCCGGCCTGGGCTGCAACATCAATATCCCGCTGCTGCCGGGCAGTGGCCACGACGCCTACCTGTACGCCATGCAGCGCATCGTGATACCGGCCCTGGAGCGCTTCGAGCCGGAACTGATCATTGTCGCCTGTGGCTATGACGCCAACGCCGTGGACCCCCTGGCGCGGATGCTGCTGCACAGTGACTCGTTCCGCGAGATGACCCAGTGCCTGAAGGATGCTGCCGAGCGCCTGTGCCGAGGGCGCCTGGTGCTGGTGCATGAAGGCGGCTACTCCGAGGCCTACGTACCGTTTTGCGGGCTGGCCACCCTGGAGGCGCTGTCGGGAATCCGCACCGCCGTCGCCGACCCGATGCTGGAGTTCGTACGCCTGCAACAGCCCAAGGAGCCATTCGTGACCTTTCAACGCCAGTTGCTCGACCTTCAAGCCCAAGCCATGGAGGCTGCCGGGCGCTGACCCCCGCTCTGGTGCCGGAACGGGCAAGCCCCGCCACCCGAGCGGCGGCATCCACCAACGGCGTTCCCCGGAGCCCGGGCTCCAGCCAGCGGAACACCGCTCTGCCCAACCGGCCATCCTTCCCCCGCTCCCCTGGGCTACTTGCTGCACCAGTGTGGCCCGGGTGGATCAGTTGCCTTGCTCCAGGCCCCGGAGGTTGTCGCCACAGGCGTGACCGACGCTTTCGGCTGTCGGGCTTGCCAGGGTTGCGGCTACCCCAAGGGCGCGTGCCTCACTGGGGGTTTGCTGGAAGCGGCTCTTGAAGGCGCGGGCAAAATGCGCCTGGCTGGCAAAGCCGTGCCGGTAGGCGATCTCGCTGATATCCAGGCCCGCTCCCTGGCTGCTGCACAGCAGTTGACGGGCCTGTTGCAGGCGTTTTTCCAGGATGAAGCGGCTGGGTAGCGTTTCTTCCAGAGCGAACAGCCGGGCCAGGTGCCGGGTGGAAATGCCGGTCTGGGCCGCCACCCGCTCGCAGCTCAGGGTCGGGTCGGCCAGCTGTTCATGGATGCATTGCTTGGCCGCCAGCAGGTAGGAGGCGCTCAGGGCGTTGATTGGCCGTTCCCCCACATGCCCGGCAATGATGCTGGCCAGAAGCTCGAAGGCCTGCTCCTGATAAGCCTCGGCCTCGGCGCACAGGGGCTGCTGGAAAAAGCCCCGGGTACGTTCGCCCAGGGTGCGCAGCAACAGGCGCTGGACCCCGCTTTCGACGCTGATCCGCAAAGGCCGGTCGAAGCGTTTCAGGCAGCGCTCGGCGAACTGCTGCTGGGGAATGTCGAAGATGAACTGGCGCATGGCCCCGGAAAAGCCGAACAGATAGGGCTTATCGGTGCGGTAGACCACCAGCTCCCCCGGCTCCAGCACCTGGCAGGCGCCATCCTGGTAGAAGAACGAACCGCTGCCGGTGACCAGGGACACGAAGATCGACTCCTTGGGCACGCCGCGGATCATCGAGGTGTCGCGCTCCACCACGTGTTCGTTGCCGACGATGCGGGCCAGGCGCATGGCGCTCAATTGCAGGTTGTCCTGGCTGGCGGCGAAACCGCCCTCGGCGTAGGAGTTGCACTTGAGCCCCACCAGGGTGCTGGCGTTGTAGTCCTCCCAGAAGGCCAGGCGTTGGTCCAGGTCGACGGCCTGGGTGCTGGCATGCCGGGTTTCGAGCAAGGCGCATGGAGACATTGTTGTTCTTCTCATGGCGGCGGGATGTTCCCCGGACGGCAAGGCAGTGTCCGGACACCTGGGGCCGCAGGCACTGCGGGCTGCGGCCATTCATTAACATCTGAACTATATAGCCTGTCAACTTGAAACGCAGTGGGGCCCGGTCGCTTTGAGTGCGTCATCAGCTCTCTATCGGCCGTAGGAAAAAAGCCGTCCGAAACAGACAAACAACCAGTCCGATCCGTGCAAACCCTTGCCCCGCTCCCGACCTAAAGTCTGCGCCGTACCCCCATGGCCGCCCTGCCCGGCTGCCCAGGCTCCTCCCATAACAACAACCGAGGCCCACCATGCCCGAAGCCGCCCACCGTGAATTCTGGAAAGACCTGCAACCGATCGCCAACTGCTTCAAGCCCGACGCCAAGCCGGAGGTCTACCTGCCCGATGCCGCCAGCGACGACCTGCGCCTGTACGTGCCCTTCACCGAGACCGTGTCCTCACGGCCACTGTGGATCTCCCCCAGCGAAAACCGCTGGTGCGACATTCTCCTGGCCCGCAGCGCCGGGCTGGTGAACCGCCACTACCACCCCCACGAAGTCTTCGCCTACACCCTGTCCGGCAAATGGGGCTACCTGGAGCACGAGTGGACCGCCACCGCCGGGGACTTCGTCTACGAGACCCCGGGCGAAGGCCACACCCTGGTGGCCTATGAGCATGAGCAGCCGATGCGGGTGTTCTTCATCGTCAAGGGCCCGCTGATCTGGCTCGACGAACAGGGCGAGCCCGACGGCTACTTCGACGTGCACTCCTACATCGCCATGTGCCGCGCCCACTACGAAAAGATCGGCCTGGGCGCCGCCCATATCGACACCCTGTTCCGCTGACCGGCGCTGCCCACGCCTCCTTCGGAGAACCACCATGGCTTATAAAAACAACAAGGCCGGTTACGAGAACACCTTGCTGGGGGTGCTGTTCCTGACCTTCGGTTTCGTCTTTTTCGATCGTCTGGCGCTGTCCTTCCTGTTCCCCTTCATGGCTGACGAGTTGCAACTGAGCAACAGCCACCTGGGCATGCTGTCGTCGATCCTGGCCCTGGCCTGGGCGGTGTCCGGGGCCCTGGTGGGTGCCTGGTCGGACCGCCGGGGCGTGCGCAAGCCGTTGCTGATCGTCGCGGTGATCCTGTTTTCCCTGTGCTCGGCGCTGTCCGGGCTGGTCACCGGCTTTCTCAGCCTTTTGCTGTTCCGCGCCATCATGGGGCTGGCCGAGGGGCCGATCCTGCCGCTCTCCCAATCGCTGATGGTGGAAGCCTCCTCGCCCCATCGCCGGGGCCTGAACATGGGCCTGCTGCAAGGGTCGGCGGCGGGCCTGTTGGGCGCGGTGATCGGCCCGCCGGTGCTGATCGCCCTGGCCGAAGCCTACGGCTGGCGCCACGCCTTCATCATTTCGCTGATTCCCGGGCTACTGATCGCCCTGCTGATCTGGCGCTACGTGCAGCCCGACCCACCGCGACACGAACCGCGAGCGCACACCCCGTCCAGCCCGGGTGGCAGCCATCGCCTGGCCCTGCTCAAGAGCCGCAACATCGTGCTCTGCACCCTCATCAGCTGCGTGTTCCTGACCTGGTTCATCATCCTGATTTCCTTCACCCCGACCTTCCTGGTCAAGGTTCGTGACTACAGCCCGGCCAGCATGGGCACGGTGATGAGCTGCCTGGGAGGCGCCTGGGTGCTCTGGGGCTTCGGCGTGCCGGCAATCTCCGATCGCCTCGGCCGGCGCCCGACCCTGGTGCTGTTCTCGCTGATTGCCGCTTGCTGTCCCATCGCCCTGCTCTACGCCTCGTCGCCCTGGATGCTCGGGGTGCTGATGCTGCTGACCTACACCGGCCTGGGCTGCTTCACCCTGTTCATGGCCACCATCCCCGCGGAAACCGTGCCCCGCGAAGTCATGGCCACGGCCCTGGGCATGATCATGGGCATCGGCGAGCTGGTGGGCGGCTTCATCGCTCCGACCATTGCCGGCTTCGCCGCCGACCGCTTCGGCCTGTCGATCGTCATGTGGATGTCCTGCGGCGGCGCATTGCTGGCCGCCGTGCTGGCCCTGTTCCTCAAGGAAACCGCCCCCGCGGTACTGGCCCGCCAACAACGCCGGCACCCCGGCCCCAACCCTGCACCCAGCCCGAGCCTGGGAGGAAACCCATGATCAAAGCACTGCAATGGCATGCCGCCCGCGACCTGCGCCTGACTCAGCTGGAACCGCGCCAGCCCGGCCCCGGCGAGGTGCTGCTGCAAGTCGCCTACTGCGGCATCTGCGGCAGCGACCTGCATGAGTACGCCGACGGCCCTCACTCCATACCTCAGCAGGTAGTTCACCCACTGTCCGGTTGCCGGGCGCCGCTGACCCTGGGCCACGAGTTCTGCGGCCAGGTAGTAGCCCTGGGCCAGGGCGTGGATGCACGGCTATTGGGCCAGCGGGTGGCGGTGGAACCCGAATACCGCTGCGGCGAGTGCTCGTACTGCCAGATGGGCCAGTACAACCTCTGTGAATCCATGGGCTTTATCGGCCTGATGGGCGACGGCGGCTTTGCCGAACAGGCGGTGGTACCGGCCTACATGCTGCACCTGCTGCCGGACAGCGTCAGCTTTAAGCAGGCGGCCGTGCTGGAGCCGGCAGCGGTGGCCTACCACGCCTTGAACCAGAGCAGCCTGATGGCCGGCGACAGTTGCGCGGTGTTCGGCCTGGGGCCCATCGGCCTGCTGCTGGTGCTACTGGCACGGTTGCGGGGGGTGGAACGGATCTACGCCGTGGACCTGGACCCCGAGCGTCGGCGCCTGGCCCTGGAGTTCGGCGCCTCTGAGGCCCTGGACGGCGCCGACCCGCAACTGCAGGCACGCCTGCGGCAACTGAGCGCCGGTGGTATCGACAGCGCCTTTGAGGCCGCCGGTAGCCAGCAGACCCTGCGCCATGCCCTGCACTGCCTGCGCAAGAGCGGCGAAGCGGTGCTGGTGGGCTTGATGGGCGACGTGCAGTTCGATGCCTTCCACCTGGTGAACAACGAGTTGCGCCTGCTCGGCAGCGTCGGCTACCGCCACGTCTACCCCGAACTGATCCAGCTGCTGGCCAGCGGGCGCCTGGACCTGAGCCGGGCGGTCACCCGCTGCCTGGCCCTGGAACAGGCGGTGGAGCAAGGCTTCCAGGCGCTGTTGCAAGACAAGAGCCAGATCAAGGTGCTGGTCAACCCGACCCCGGCCCTGGCCGATGCCTGAACAAACGATGTGCAACCGACACTCAAGACAAAAACAACAAGAATCGAGTACCCGACATGAATGCAACCTATGCGCTGTGCCCGCTGCTGGCCGCCTTGCTGCTGCCCCTTGATTGCCTTGCCCAGACGCCGCCCACGCCGCGTACCGGCCCGCTGTCCGGCCTGGGGGACTACCTGGCCGACCGTGGCATCACGCCCCATGTGCAGTTCCTCAGCCTGGCCATGAAGAACCTGGACACGGGCCCCCGGCCCCACAGTTTCGGCAACAGCGGCGACCTGTTCGTCGGTGCCGATATCGATCTGGGGACCTTCGCCGGCCTCGACGGCGCAGCCCTGCACTTCGAGCAGACGCTGTTCATCCTCGACCACGAGACCGGCGTGCCCACCTCGCGCAACTGGCAGGGCGCCGCCGGCAGCTACTTCGGCGGCGCGCCGATCCACAACGACCTCACCAGCAACCAGTTGAGCCTGCTGACCTACCAGCAGACCTGGCTCGACGGCCGGGTCGACCTGAGCCTGGGGCGGACCAACGCCCGGCGCTACTTCTATATCTACAACTGCGAAAGCACGGTGACCTGCAACGACCCGATCATCGACTCTTCCACCGGCATCCTGCCGCCGCCCTACGGCAGTTGGGGCGGCTACCTGAAATACCAGCTGACGCCCCAGTGGTACGTGCATGGCGGCGCCTTCGAGTCCAACCCGGTGGACTACCTGAAGGAGCGCAAGGGCCTGGATTTCAGTACCGACGACGCCAGCGGCACCAGCCTGCTGCTGGGCATCGGCAGCCAGAACCGCGATGCCTACAGCTCCCACTACGAGCTCAACGGCTACTACAACACCTCCAAGCAGGTGGACCCGCTGACCGGAGCCATGGACTTCGGCACCGGCGGTGCCTTCTTCAAGTTCCAGCAGGCACTGTGGCGTGCCGACGCCGGTACCGGCAGTGCGCCCCAGGCCCTGCTGCTGTTCGGTTCGCTGTCGGCGGCGGCCGATGACAAGCAGCCCTTCAGCCAGTTCGCCGAGGCCGGGCTGACCTACCTCGCGCCCTTCGACCGGCCCCAGGACAAGCTCAACCTCAAGGCCAGCTACCTGCGCCTCAACGACCACCAGCTGCGCTTCCAGCAGCAGGCCCGCATCGCCAACGGCGGCGACCCGCGCCTGGGCGAACGCAATGTCTACGCACTGGAAGCCAACGCCCATATCGCCCTGACCCGGCAACTGGCCCTGGAGCCCAGCATCCAGTACCTGGTCAACCCGGACAACTTCTACAACCCCGAAGCCCGCGAGCTGAGCGGCAACGGCTTTGTCGTCGGCCTGCAAGTGACTCTCGACGTCGGCTCGCTGCTGGGGCTCTGAGATGGATTTCTGTGACTGCCAACGAGGTACCTCCGATGAGTGAAACAACCACGCAGACCTTCGACTACATCGTGGTGGGCGCCGGTTCCGCCGGTTGCGTGCTGGCCAACCGACTGTCCGCCGATCCCAAGGTCCAGGTGTGCCTGATCGAAGCCGGGCCCAGTGACCGCACCTTGCTGCCCGCCGCCTATGTGCGCACTCCGGCGGGGATCATCCGCCTGATCGCCAACCCGCGCTGGAACTGGATGCACCAGTTCAGCCCACAGGCCAGCAGTGGCGACGTGCCGATCCCCTGCCCCCGGGGCCGGGTCTGGGGCGGCTCCAGCGCGATCAACGGCATGATCTATATCCGCGGCCATCGCCTGGACTTCGACCGCTGGGCCGCCGCCGGCAACCAGGGCTGGAGCCATGACGAACTGCTGCCCTACTTCAAGCGCTCGGAGCATTTCGAACCCGGCACCTCGCCGTGGCACGGCCAGCACGGCGAGCTCAACGTCGCCGAGCAGCGCAGCCCGAGCCCGGTCAATCAGGTGTTCTACCAGGCCGCCACCGAGCTGGGCTGGAGCTACAACCCGGACTTCAATGGCCCGGAGCAGGAAGGCTTCGGGCCCTTCCATGTCACCCAGATCAACGGCGAGCGCTGCAGCGCGGCACGGGCCTTCCTGCACCCGATCCTGCACCGGCAGAACCTGACGGTACTGAGCAGCACCCTGACCCACCGGGTGTTGCTGCAAGGCACTCGTGCCAGCGGTGTGGAAATCAGCCAGGACGGCCGGGTCTGGCAACTGCAGGCACGCCGGGAAGTGATCCTGTGCGCCGGGGCGATCAACTCACCGCAACTGCTGTTGCTCTCCGGCATCGGCCCGGCCGAGGAGCTTGCGCGCCACGGGATCGTTTCCCGCCACCCGCTGCCAGGGGTCGGGCTCAACCTGCAGGATCACCAGGACATCGTGCTGATGTACCGCAGCGACCCCGAGCTGGGCTACGGCATTTCCGCCAAGGGCCTGCTGCCCCTGGCCCGCTCACCCTGGCAGTACCTGACCCGGCGCCAGGGCCCGCTGACCTCCAATACCGTCGAGTCCGGAGCCTTCCTGCGCGTTGCGCCCGAGGACCCGGTGCCGGAACTGGGGCTGATCGTCGCCCCTGCCCTGAAGAACCAGCCCCAGCGCCTGATCCCCGTGGGCCACGGCATCAGCCTGCATGTGGCGGTGATGCACCCGCAGAGCCGAGGCCGGGTGCGCCTGAATTCCGCCGCCCCCCACGACAAGCCGCTGATCGACGCCAACTTCCTCAGCCACCCCGAAGACCTGCGCAAGCTGGTGGCCGGCTTGCGCCTGGTGCGCCAGCTGGCAGCGACCCGGGCCTTCTCCCAACGCCTCAAGGGTGAGCTGGTACCCGGGCCGCAGGTGCAGAGCCAGGAGCAGATCGAGCAATGGATCCGCCAGCACCTGGGCACGGTGTTTCACCCTGTGGGCAGCTGCAAGATGGGCCACGACGAACTGGCGGTGGTGGACGACCAGTTGCGGGTCCACGGCCTCCAGGGGCTGCGGGTGGCGGACGCCTCGATCATGCCGAGCCTGATCACCGGCAACACCAATGCGGCGGCAATCATGATCGGCGAAAAGGCCGCGGACCTGGTGCTGGGCACGGCACCGGCGCAACCGAGCAACGTGCTTCAAGGCGAAGCTTGCACCTGATGCCGGGGCTCAGGGGCGCTTGGGTGCCTCGGCGCTCCAGAGCACCGGCCAGTCTTCGTAGCCCAGGCCGCTGCAGGTGGGCATGCGCCGATAATCGGTGAGCTGGAAGGCCTGGCCATCGAAGTGCCAACTGGCCATTTCACCGCAGTCGCCTATCCCGCGGCCCATGAGGAAACTGCTGAGCTCGCCGGTCTCGGGGTAATAGTTGAGGCCCCCGGCATGGTCGACGCTGCCGGCCGGCAACGCCTGCATCTGCAGGGGCTGCAGCGCATAGGGCGCCGTGCGCGAGCGGCTGCTGATATCGAACAGGCAGATGTAGGCACCGCAATCGGAGAACTCGAAGACCAGCGCCTGCTGCGCGGTCAGCGGATAGACCTCGATCCTCGGTGGCATGACGTAGTCGTCGGCATCTTCGGTCTTTGCCGGCGGCAAGGTTTTGCGCACCGCCGCCAGCAGCCCGGTGCGCTCTCGGGCGCCGAGGGGCTTCACCCCGGGATAGGAGCGCAATGCCGCGGCCGGCTGCAACCCGGGCACCGCGCTGGCGGGCTGTTCGCCGGGCGCCGCCAGGGCGCTGACCGTGCCCTGGCGTTGCTGCACCTGGTCCACCCGTTGCAGCAAATCCGGCAGCCCCTTGAGCAGCACCTGGGCCGGCTCCTCTCCCGGCAGTTCCAGCACCTGCCCGGCCCGCAGCCGCGCCAGCCTTTGCCGGGCCAGGGGCTGGTCATCAACCCGGTAGTACTGTTGTTCACGAGTGCTGTCGGGGGCTTCCACTTCCTGGACCAGCGCCGCCAGCAAGCCGGGCTCCAGCGGCTGGCCATCCAGGCGCAATGCACCGAGTTCCAATGGCGCGCCCTGGTGCTCCAGTTGCAGTTGCAACAGGCCTTCGGGGCCGGCCTGGCTGCGGATTTTCAGGGTCAGGTGGTTGACCCGCTCGGCAAAATCGATGTTCGGCGCGTAGAGCAGTTGGCAGTCGCGGCGGTTGTCGCACGCGCCGATCCAGCCCTCCTGTTGCAACCACAGCGGCGTCAGCTCCGGCAGCTCCCGGGCCAGGCACGGCAAGGCGCCAAGCACCAGCAGGGGCAACACAACGGTACGCAGCATGACGACGCTCCTTGTCGGGCAAAGGCGCGGATTCTGCCACGCCCGCCAGGCGGCGAATACCGCCAGGGTCAGTTGCCTGGGCGCGGCTCCATGGCATCAGCTCTGCCCCAGGGATCAGGCACCCGGCGCATTTGCGCCAGGGGCAGGCGCCTGCCCCTGGCGCAAGCGGTATTCCCCCGGCGCGGTCTTGGCGTAACGCTGGAAAAACCGGCTGAAATAGGCCGGGTCCTTGAAGCCCAGCTGGTAGCAGATTTCGTTGATCGAGCTGCCGGTGAACAGCAGCAGGCGCTTGGACTCCTGCATCACCCGTTCATGCACCAGGCGCTTGGACGGCAGGTCGGCGATGCGCCGGCAGACATCATTGAGGCGCGCCTCGGTCACTCCCAGGCTGCTGGCGTAGCGGCCCAGGGGCCAGTGCTCCAGGTAGCGGGCCTCGATCAGCTCGTTGAAGCGGTGGAAGATCTGCAGGTCTTCATGGCGTGCCGGGCGCGCCGTCAGGGAGTTGGCCGACAACCGCAGCAGGCTGATCATCAGCAGCCGGGTCAGGGCTTCCAGCGCCGGCTCGCGCCCCGGGCCCTGCCCGGCAATCTCCCGCTGCAATTCATGGAACAGGCCCTCCAGGCGTCGTACTTCGCCGGCGAACTGCGGCCCCAGGCGCGCCAGGGCCACGCACACCGGCGGCACCTGGGGCGCCGGGGCCAGTGCCGGGTCGGCGCCGATCAACTCCCACACCAGTTGCTGGCGCACGGTCAGCACATGGCCTTCGCTGTCGGCCTCGGTGACGAAGGCGTGGGGAATGGTCGGCGGGGTCAGGAAGAACATCGGCCCCGACTCCAGATACTGCTGATCGTCGAGGTAGACCCGCACCGCGCCGCTCTGCACGTAATGCACCTGGAAGAAACGGTCGTGACGATGCACCGGCATGTTGCGACCGAAGAAGCCGGCCAGGTTGCTGAGCTTGTCGTAGTGCACCTGGGCATCGGCGTAACGCTGGTCGTAGACCTGGCCGATGTTGATGTTGGGAATCGGTTGGCGTGGGTTCATGGCGCCCTTCTGTTTTTTATTTTGATCCACGCGGACCCTGCGCATCCTGCGTGATTCGCGGCTTGCCCGCCACTGCGGGATGGAAGCGAGCAGTCCATCGCTTGACGATCGTTAACATATTAAATATAACGTTAACACATTAACGAAATCGACCCGCCAGCGGCAAGCCGCTACGGGTACGGACACCAGGAGAGCCCGATGAGCCGTGCACTGAACGATCACGCCGGCGGCACCCTGTTCGGCGTTGCGCTGAACTACCAGGGGCTGCTGCAGAGCCATCTGCAGAGCTTCACCCAGCCGCCCTACCAGAAGCCGCCGGTGAAGCCGGTGCTGTTCATCAAGACCCCCAACACCCGCAACAGCCATGAGGCGCCGGTGGTGTTTCCCCAAGGTGTGGAGCGCCTGCAGCCCGGCCCGGCCCTGGGCGTGGTGATCGGCAAGCGCGCCAGCCGGGTGCGCCTGGAAGACGCCCTGGAACACGTGGCCGGCTACACCATCGTCAACGAATTCAGCCTGCCGGAAGACAGCTACTACCGCCCCGCGGTCAAGGCCAAGTGCCGGGACGGCTTCTGCGCCCTGGGCCCGGAACTGGTACCGGCCGCCGAGGTGGCCGACCCCCATGCCCTGAGCCTGGAGCTGTGGGTCAACGGCGAGCGGGTGCAGCACAACAGCACCGCCAACCTGGTGCGCAGCATTCCCCAGCTGATTGCCGAGATCAGCGAGTTCATGACCCTGCACCCCGGTGACGTGCTGATCACCGGCACTCCGGAAGGCCGGGTCGATGTACGTCCCGGCGATCGGGTCGAAGTGCAGATCAGCGGCCTGGGCCGCCTCGCCAACACCATCGTGGCCGAATAAGGAACCGACATGAAACATGCACGCATTCGTTATCAGGGCCAGGTCCACCAGGCCCTGGTCACCGGCCCCAACACCCTGCAACTGGAAGACGGCCGGGTCCTGGCCGAAGACCAGGTGCAGTGGCTGCCGCCGGCCACCGGGACCATGTTCGCCCTGGGCCTGAACTATGCCGACCACGCCGCCGAGCTGGCCTTCAAGCCGCCCACCGAACCGCTGGTGTTCATCAAGTCTCCCGGCACCTACACCGGCCACAAACAGGTGACCTGGCGCCCGGACAACGTCGCCTACATGCACTACGAGTGCGAGCTGGTGGCGGTGATCGGCAAGACCGCGCGCAACGTCAAGCGCGAGGATGCCCTGGACTACCTGGCCGGCTACACCCTGTGCAACGACTATGCGATCCGCGACTACCTGGAGAACTACTACCGGCCCAACCTGCGGGTGAAGAACCGCGATGCCACCACCCCGGTAGGCCCGTGGATCATCGACGCGGCCCAGGTACCCGAACCCAACAACCTGACCCTGCGCACCTGGGTCAACGGCGAGTTGCGCCAGCAAGGCAGCACCGCCGACATGATCTTCGACATCCCCTACCTCATCGAATACCTGTCCGGCTTCATGCCCCTGCAACCGGGGGACATGATCGCCACCGGCACCCCCGAAGGCCTGTCCGACGTGGTGCCCGGCGATGAGGTGGTGGTGGAAATCGAAGGCATCGGCCGGCTGGTCAACCGCATCGTCAGCGAAAGCGAATTCTTCACCCATCACGCCCACCCGGAGCCCACTGCCGTGGCCAAGGAGCACGCATAAATGATCAAGCACTGGATCAACGGCCGCGAAGTCGAAAGCCGCGAAGTGTTCACCAACTACAACCCCGCCACCGGTGAAGCCATTGGCGAGGTGGCCAGCGGCGGCGCCGAGGAAATCGCCCAGGCGGTAGCGGCGGCCAAGGACGCCTTTCCGAAATGGGCCAATACCCCGGCCAAGGAACGCGCGCGGCTGATGCGCCGCCTGGGTGCGCTGATCGAAGAGAACGTGCCGCACCTCGCGGAGCTGGAAACCCTGGACACCGGCCTGCCGATCCACCAGACCCGCAACGTGCTGATTCCCCGGGCCTCCCACAACTTCGATTTCTTCGCCGAGGTCTGCACCCGCATGGATGGCCACAGCTATCCGGTGGACGACCAGATGCTCAACTACACCCTGTACCAGCCGGTGGGCGTCTGCGCCCTGGTGTCGCCATGGAACGTGCCGTTCATGACCGCCACCTGGAAGACCGCGCCGTGCCTGGCCCTGGGCAATACCGCGGTGCTGAAGATGAGCGAACTGTCGCCGCTGACCGCCAATGAGCTGGGCCGGCTGGCGGTGGAAGCCGGGATTCCCGCCGGGGTGCTGAACATCGTCCAGGGCTACGGTGCCACCGCCGGCGATGCCCTGGTGCGCCACCCGGACGTGCGGGCGATTTCCTTCACCGGCGGCACCGCCACCGGCAAGAAGATCATGCAGACCGCGGGCCTGAAGAAGTACTCCATGGAACTGGGCGGCAAGTCGCCGGTGCTGATCTTCGAGGACGCCGACCTGGAACGGGCCCTGGACGCCGCGCTGTTCACCATCTTTTCCCTGAACGGCGAGCGCTGCACCGCCGGCAGCCGGATCTTCATCCAGGAAAGCGTCTACCCGCAGTTCGTCAAGGAGTTCGCCGCCCGGGCCAGGCGCCTGATCGTCGGTGACCCGCAGGACCCCAAGACCCAGGTCGGCTCGATGATCACCCAGGCCCACTACGACAAGGTCACCGGCTATATCCGCATCGGCCTGGAAGAAGGCGCGACCCTGCTGGCCGGCGGCCTGGAACGCCCCGCCAACCTGCCGGCGCACCTGGCCCGCGGACAGTTCATCCAGCCCACGGTGTTCGCCGACGTGGACAACAAGATGCGCATCGCCCAGGAAGAGATCTTCGGCCCGGTGGTGTGCCTGATCCCGTTCAAGGACGAGGCCCAGGCCCTGCAACTGGCCAACGACACCGAGTACGGCCTGGCCTCCTACATCTGGACCCAGGACATCGGCAAGGCCCATCGCCTGGCCCGTGGCATCGAGGCCGGCATGGTGTTCATCAACAGCCAGAACGTGCGCGACCTGCGCCAGCCCTTCGGCGGCATCAAGGGTTCGGGCACCGGTCGCGAAGGCGGCGAATACAGCTTCGAGGTCTTTGCCGAGATCAAGAACGTCTGCCTCTCCATGGGCAGCCACCACATACCGCGCTGGGGCGTGTAAGGTTCAGAACCGTCCCGGATCACCCCAACAAGAAGATGTTTCAGGAGAAGCACCATGGGCGAAGTCGTCATGGCCGCCAAGGTCTGCCACGTACCATCGATGTACCTGTCCGAACTGCCGGGCAAACACCACGGCTGCCGTGAGGCGGCCATTGCCGGGCACAAGGAGATCGCCCGCCGGGCCCGGGAGCTGGGGGCCGACACCGCGGTGGTATTCGATGTGCACTGGCTGGTCAACAGCGGGTACCACATCAACTGCGGCGAGGCGTTCAACGGCACCTACACCAGCAACGAGCTGCCGCACTTCATCAAGAACATGACCTACGACTACCAGGGCTGCACGGAGCTGGGTGAGCTGATCGCCGCCGAGGCCAATGCCGCCGACGTGCGCACCCTGGCCCACAACATCCCCAGCCTGGAACTGGAGTACGGCACCCTGGTGCCCATGCGCTACATGCACATGGACGTGCCCGCTGCCGAGCACTTGAAGGTGGTGTCCATCGCCGCCTGGTGCGCCTGGCACCGCCTCGAAGACAGCTTCACCTTTGGCGCCGCGGTGCGCCGGGCCATCGAGAAGAGCGATCGCAAGGTCCTGGTGCTGGCGTCGGGCTCCCTCTCCCACCGTTTCTCCAACGACCGCGAGGCCGAGGCCAACATCCACAACTGGACCCGGGAGTTCGACAAGCAGGTGGACCAGCGGGTGGTGGAGCTGTGGCAGCAGGGCCGCTTCCGCGAGTTCTGCGCCATGCTCCCGGACTACGCCAGCAGCTGTCATGGCGAGGGCGGAATGCACGATACGGCCATGCTCCTGGGGCTGTTGGGCGGGCCTGAATACAACCGCCCAGCGGAAATCGTCACTCCGCTGTTCGGCAGCTCCGGCACCGGCCAGATCAACGCCATCTTCCCTGTCTAGGCCCAGCTGCCACCCTGACTCGCAAGCGGCCGGGTTCCCGCCGGCCACTTGCGAAGGAGTTCCCCATGCCGCATTTCATCGCTGAATACACCGACAACATCGAACAGGCCGCCGACCTGCCGGGGCTGTTCGAAAAGGTCCATGACTACCTGGGCGCCACTGGCGTGTTCCCCCTGGGCGGCATCCGCAGCCGCGGGGTGCGCCTGGACACCTGGCGCATGGCCGACGGCAAGCACGACTACGCCTTCGTCCACATGCGCCTGCAAGTGGGAGCCGGCCGCGACCTGGCCACACGACGCCAGGTCGCCGAAGGCCTGTTCGAGATCATCAAGGCGCACTTCGCCGAGCTTCAGGGCCAGCGCCTCTTGGCCCTGTCGTTCGAAATGAGCGAGCTGGATGCCGAGCTGAACTTCAAGCACAACAACGTGCACGAGTTCCTGCGCGGACAAGCCTGAGGGTAGCCGCCGGTAGGAACCGGCTCGCCAGCGAAGCGGCCCTCAGGCCTTGTGCCAGCCCCGGATCCGCCTTCGCCGGCAAGCCGGCTTCTGCAGGCCGGCCACCCACACAAGAACAATAACGAGATCATTGCCATGCCCCACTCAACCCTTGCCACGGCGCCGGTCGCCGAGGTCGATGACTGCTATCGCAAGATCACCTGGCGGCTGATGCCGCTGTTGTTCGTCTGCTACATCTTTGCTCACCTGGACCGCATCAACATCGGTTTCGCCAAGCTGCAGATGACCCAGGACCTGGGCTTCAGCGACAGCGTCTATGGCCTGGGTGCCGGGCTGTTCTTCGTCGCCTACGCGCTGTTCGGGGTGCCCAGCAACCTGGCCCTGGACCGGGTCGGCCCACGGCGCTGGATCGCCTTCCTGATGCTGGTCTGGGGCCTGCTGTCCAGCGCCCTGATGCTGGTGGACAGCGCCTGGGGCTTCTATGTTTTGCGCTTTCTGCTGGGGGTCGCCGAGGCCGGCTTCTTCCCCGGCATCCTAGTGCTGCTCAACCGCTGGTTCCCGGCCAGCCGCCGCGGCCAGGTCACCGCCCTGTTCGCCATCGCCGTGCCCATGGCCGGAGTCATTGGCGGCCCCCTCTCCGGGTGGATCCTGGAAAGCTTCCACGACTTCGGCGGCTTGCGCGGCTGGCAGTGGATGTTCCTCATCGAAGGCCTGCCGGTGGTGCTGCTGGGCCTGGTGGTGCTCAAGGCCCTGCCGGAAAGCATCGAACAGGTGGGCTGGCTGACCCCGGCGCAGAAGACCTGGCTGCTGCAGGCCCTGCAACAGGAAGAACAGCACAAGTCCATCACCCGTTTCAGCGGCATCCTCAGGGACCGCCACGTCTGGCTGCTGGTGTGCATCTACTTCGCGGTGATGCTGGCGGTGAACACCATCGCCTTCTGGATGCCGACCCTGATCCACCACGCCGGCATCGCCCGGGACAGCAATGTCGGCCTGCTCAGTGCCCTGCCCTACCTGGCAGGCTGCCTGTTCATGCTCGGCGTCGGCCGCTCCTCGGACCGCCTGCGCGAACGCCGCTGGCACCTGGGGGTGCCGCTGCTGATGTCCAGCCTGGGGCTGATCCTCACCGGGCTGGCCCCGGACAACCCCTGGCTGGTGATGTTCGGCCTGCTGGTGGCGGGCATGGGCGCCAGCGCCGCCTTGCCGATGTTCTGGCAGTTGCCGCCGGCCTTTCTCGCCAGCAGCACCCAGGCCGCGGGTATCGCCCTGATCAGTTCCTTCGGCAGCGTCGCCGCGTTCCTTGCCCCTTACCTGATCGGCGTGGTGCGCGACGCCACCCAAAGCGCCAGCCTGGCCCTCTACGCCCTGGCCCTGCTGATTGCCTGCGGCGCCTGGCTGGTGCTCCAGGTGCCGGCTCATATCGTCAACCCTCGGGAGAAATAACCATGCTCAGCCCCTCGGATATCCAGGAAGCCGCCGCGCGCCTCAACGCCGCCGAGCGCAGCCGTGAACAGATCGGCCAGCTGTCCCTGCAATACCCCGCTATCAGCATCGAAGATGCCTACGCCATCCAGCGCAGCTGGGTGGAACAGAAAATCCGCGACGGGCGCAAGCTGGTGGGCCACAAGATTGGCCTCACCTCACGGGCCATGCAGGTTTCCTCGAACATCACCGAGCCGGATTTCGGCGCCCTGCTGGACGACATGCTGTTCGATGAAGGCAGCGACATTCCCTTCCAGCGCTTCATCGTGCCCCGGGTCGAGGTGGAACTGGCGTTCATCCTCGGCAAGCCGCTCAAGGGGCCCCACTGCACCCTGTTCGATGTGCTGGACGCCACCGACTGGGTGATCCCGGCGCTGGAGATCATCGATGCGCGCATCCAGCAGGTGGACCCGCAGACCCAGGCCACCCGCAAGGTCTTCGACACCATCTCGGACAATGCCGCCAACGCCGGGGTGGTGATGGGTGGCCGCGCCGTGCGTCCAGGGGATGTGGACTTGCGCAAGGTGCCGGCGGTGCTCTACCGCAATGGCGTGATCGAGGAGTCCGGGGTCTCTGCCGCGGTGCTCAACCACCCGGCCAAGGGCGTGGCCTGGCTGGCCAACAAGCTCGCGGCCTATGACGTCGGCCTGGAGGCCGGGCAGATCATTCTTGGCGGCTCCTTCACTCGCCCGGTGGCCGCCCGTCCCGGGGATGTATTCCACGTGGACTACGACCAGTTGGGCAGCATTGCCTGCCGTTTCGTCTGAGGAGACGGCCATGGACATGCCACTGAACCTGTTCAAGCAACGCCTGCAACAGCGCGAACCGCAGATTGGCCTGTGGCTGGGCCTGGCGGACGGCTACTGTGCCGAGCTGGCGGCCAACGCCGGTTTCGACTGGCTGCTGCTGGACGGCGAACACGCGCCCAACGATCTGCGCAGCCTGCTGGCGCAGTTGCAGGCCATTGCCCCTTACCCAGCCCAAGGCATTATCCGCCCGCCCATTGGCGATACCGCGCTGATCAAGCAATTGCTGGACATCGGCGCCCAGACCCTGTTGATCCCCATGGTGGAAAGCGCCGAGCAGGCACGCCAGCTGGTGCGCGCCATGCGCTATCCTCCACTGGGGGTTCGTGGCGTAGGCAGCGCCCTGGCCCGGGCGTCGCGCTGGAACAGCATCGCCGGCTACCTGGATCAGGCGGACGAGCAGATGTGCCTGCTGGTGCAGATCGAGAACCTCGAAGGCCTGCGCAACCTGGATGAGATTCTCGCGGTGGACGGGGTCGACGGGGTGTTTATCGGCCCGGCGGATCTGTCGGCGGCCATGGGCCAGCGGGGCAACCCCGGGCACCCGGACGTGGTGGCCGCGATTGAAGACGCCATCGTGCGGATTCGTCGGGCGGGCAAGGCCGCAGGGATTCTCAGTGCCGATCAGCGACTGGCGCGGCGTTGCATCGAGTTGGGGGCAAATTTTGTCGCGGTGGGCGTGGATACCACCGTCCTGATGAAGGGCCTGCAGAGCCTGGCCGGCCAGTACAAGACCCTGGACACCCCCACCAGCGAAGGCGGGGTTTACTGACGGGCGATGGCTGTAGGAGCCAGCTTGCCGGCGAAGGCGTTCTTGCGCGCGGCAAGGATTGAGGGCCTATTCGCTGGCAAGCCAGCTCCTACGGGGTGCCTAGTGGTTGCTGGCCAGGCGCCAGAGGCGGGCGATGTCGGCGGCGCGTTCGCGCAGCAGGCGCGGAGCTTCGCGGCAGGCCTGTTCCAGGCTCATGGGGCCTGAGGTCAGGGCGAAGGCCGCATCCACGCCGTGGGCGTACATCTGCTGGTAACCCTCGCCCAGGGTGCCGGCAATGACAATCACCGGAACCCCCTGCTCACGGGCGATGCGCGCCACGCCGAACGGGGTCTTGCCGCGCAAGGTCTGGGCGTCGAAGCGACCTTCACCGGTGATCACCAGATCGGCACCGCGCACGGCCTGTTCCAGGCCCACCAGTTCCGCCACCACTTCCACCCCGGGACGAAATTGCGCGCCGAGAAACGCCTTGGCGGCAAACCCCAGGCCACCGGCCGCGCCGCTGCCGGGTTCATCACGCACATCCTTGGGCAGTACCTGGGCGCACAGGTCGGCAAAGTGTCCCAGGGCCTGGTCCAGTTGCTGCACCTGCTGCGCCGAGGCGCCTTTCTGCGGGCCGAAGATGGCTGAAGCGCCGTGCTCGCCGCACAGCGGGTTGTTGACGTCGGCGGCGATGTCGAAGCGCACCTGGGCCAGGCGCGGGTCCATGGCATCCAGCTCGATATGGTCGAGGTCGGCCAGGGCCAGGCCTCCGCGAGGCAGTATCCGGTCCTGGCGGTCCAGCAGCTTGACCCCCAGCGCCTGCAGGGCCCCCGCGCCGCCGTCGTTGGTGGCGCTGCCGCCGATGGCCAGGATGATGCGCCGGGCACCGGCCTCCAGAGCGGCCTGGATCAGCTCCCCGGTGCCGAAGGTGCTGCTGTTGCACGCATCGCGCTGCTCCAGCGCCAGCAGTTGCAGGCCACTGGCCTCGGCCATTTCGATGATTGCCGTGTGGCTCTGGGGCAGCCAGCCCCAGCGCGCCTCCACGATCGCTCCCAGCGGCCCCTGGACCCGGTTGCTGCGCAGTTGCCCGTCACAGGCGGCGAGAATCGATTCCACCGTCCCTTCGCCACCGTCGGCCATGGGGCATTGGCACAGCTCGGCGTCGGGCCACACATCCGCCAGTCCCTGGGCAATGGCCTGGGCCACGCCTTCGGCACTCAGGCTGTCCTTGAACGAGTCGGGGGCGATGATGATCTTCATGGGTTTTCTCCGGTTCTTGTGCCGCCATGCTGCCATCTGGCGCAGGCGCTGACCCCGGGCCACTGCACAAGTCCGAGGGCGCTTTATTGTTCATTGCTACAACCGCGCAACCTCGCCTAGCGTTGAAACCGCTGCCGCAGGCTGCGAACGGGCGCGTAGCGCTCGCGAAGGTCTTGGAAGCGATACAGGTTTAGCTGGAGATTGCCAGGCAAGGCCCTGCGGGCCTTTGCGCAGCCTCGCTGAAGCTCGGCAGCGGCTACAGACCCGTTAAATCCTCCTGGGCCTGTAGCCGCTGCCGCAGGCTGCGAACGGGCGCGTAGCGCTCGCGAAGGTCTTGGAAGCGATACAGGTTTGGCTGGAGATTGCCAAGCAAGGCCCTGCGGGCCTTTTCGCAGCCTCGCCAAGGCTCGGCAGCGGCTACCACCCCTGTTGGATCGGGATAGGCGATGGTGGAGATCGGCGCGATAAATCAGGCCGGCTCGCTGCGGTGGGGCAGCAGCTGTACGCCAAGATAAAGAGCCAGCATGCCGTCCAGGCGCAAGGGGTCGACGCCGCTGAGCTCGGCTATCCGTTCCATGCGGTAGCGCAGGCTGTTGCGGTGGATGCCCAGGGCATCGGCGCAGGCCTGGCTCTGGCCGTCGTGGTCGCACCAGCTGCGCAGGGTCGCCAGCAACTGGCCGTTGCTGTCCTTGGCCAGGACCTTGCGCAACGGCGTCAGCAGTTCGTCCAGGGCGTCATCGTTGCGGTGGCGCCAGAGCATCACCGGCAGCCGGTAGCGGTTGAGGGTGAGCAATCGCGCGTCCGGCAGGATATCCCGGCCGTAGGCCAGCAGGTCGCCGACCCGGCGGTAGCAGCGGCGCAATCCGGCCAGGCCCTCGGCCTGCCCGCCCACCGCCACCCGCAGGATGTTCCAGCCCTGGCCGTCGAGCTTTTCCAGCAGCCGCGGGTTGTCCAGGCTCAGGCTCGCCGGGCGGCACCAGAGCAGGGAACTCTTCGACGAGCTGACGCACCAGCTGTCCGGATAGCGGCTCAGCAACCAACTGCTGAGGCTATCCACGCCCTGCCCCGAGGCCGGTTCCTGGGCCAGTTCGAACAGATAGGGCGTACGCGCCAGCTGTGGCTTGAGGCCCATCTGCTGGGCTTCATCCACCAGCCGCGGTGAGTCGCCGCCGTCGCTCAGCAGCAGGGCCAGCAGGTCGTCGCAGCGCTGGCGCCGCCATTGCTGCTCGGCCTGCTGGTGGCGCTGGCCCACCAGCATCTCGGCGGTCATGCGCACCAGTTCGGCATAGGTGCGCAACTGCGCCGGGTCGCCGGTAATGCCCAGCACCCCGATCAGCCGCTGGTCATGCAGCAACGGCAGGTTGATGCCCGGCTGCACGCCCTTGAGCTGGCGCGCGGTGGGTTCGTCGATCTCCACCACCCGGCCGTTGGCCAGCACCAGTTGCGCGCCTTCGTGCCGGGTGTTGATACGCTCCGGCTCGCCGCTGCCAAGGATCAGGCCCTGGCTGTCCATGACGTTGACGTTGTAGGGCAGGATCGCCATCGTGCGGTCGACGATATCCTGCGCCAGGTCATGATCCAGTTCGAACATGGGGGGATGATCCTTGACGGCTACAGCTGCGGGGACGGGCCGCGGGGTACGCGGCGTTGTTCAGTGGCACAGGGCCCGGGGCCAATCGCTGTGCGTCGGCACAAAGACAGGCCCGCGCCGGTGACCGAGACTCTCAGGGCGGTCAACGTTACCCTTGCACCGCAAAAAATCATAATAAAGAGAGACACACCATGTCACAGAGCGCCGCTGCCCCACTGGCCCAGGCTGACGACAAGAACGCCGTCTACAAGCGCATCACCCTGCGCCTGATCCCCTTCATCTTCGTCTGCTACCTGTTCAACTACCTCGACCGGGTCAACGTTGGCTTCGCCAAGTTGCAGATGCTCGATGCCCTGAAATTCAGCGAAACGGTCTACGGCCTGGGTGCCGGGATTTTCTTCATCGGCTACGTGCTGTGCGGCGTGCCGAGCAACCTGGCACTGAACCGGTTCGGCCCGCGGCGCTGGATCGCGCTGATGATGATCACCTGGGGCACCTTGTCCACCTGCCTGCTGTTCGTCACCACGCCGACCCAGTTCTACACCCTGCGCCTGTTCACCGGGGCCGCCGAAGCCGGCTTCTTCCCCGGCGTGGTGCTGTACCTCTCGCAGTGGTTCCCGACCTTCCGCCGTGGCCGGATCATGGCCCTGTTCATGTCGGCGATCCCGGTGTCCGGCCTGCTGGGCAGCCCGTTTTCCGGCTGGATCCTCAACCACTTCGCCGCCGGCCAGGGCGGCCTCGCCGGCTGGCAGTGGATGTTCCTGCTGCAGGGCATTCCTACCGTGATCCTCGGCGCCCTGGCGTTCTTCCTGCTCAGCGACAGCTTCGCCCATGCCAAGTGGCTGACCCCGACTGAACGCGCGGTGCTGGAGGCCGACCAGGCCAGCGACCTCGCCAACCAGCCCAAGACCGCCAGCGACTCCCTGGCCGCGGTGTTCAAGAACCCGGCGATCTGGGCCTTCGGCCTGATCTACTTCTGCATCCAGAGCGGGGTCTACGCGATCAACTTCTGGCTGCCGTCGATCATCAAGAACCTGGGGTTTGCCGACAATCTGGTGATCGGCTGGCTGAGCGCCATTCCCTACCTGCTGGCGGCGGTGTTCATGCTGCTGGTGGGGCGCTCGGCGGACCTGCGCAAGGAGCGCCGCTGGCACCTTGTAGTGCCGATGTTGATGGGCGCCGTGGGGCTGCTGATCGCGGTTAACTTCGCCGCCAACCCGGCCATCGCCATTCTCGGCCTGACCCTCGCCACCATGGGTGCCCTCACCGGCCTGCCGATGTTCTGGCCGGTGCCCACTGCCCTGCTCAGCGCCGGTGCAGCTGCCGGTGGCCTGGCGCTGATCAACTCCATGGGCCAGATGGCCGGGTTCCTCAGCCCCTATATCGTCGGCTGGGTCAAGGACAGCACCGGTTCCACCGACGCCGCGCTGTACCTGCTGGCCGGGGTAATTGTTGCCGGCAGCCTGCTGGCGCTGCGCATGACCCGCACCCTGAACCGCTAAGCCGCGGCACTACACGGCCCCGGCCACGACAAAAGCCCGTTCGAACCTCGGCTCCAACGGGCTTTTTCATGGCTGGGCTCAGGCCGGTGCCCCACCTTGTCGGGCGTAGTCGTGATTGATGCTCAACGCCCCCATCGCCGGAGCATCCAACTCCAGCACCAGGCCACCGGGCAAGCGGACGAAGATCTGCCAGATGCCGTCTTCCGGCACCTGCGCCACTTGATGCTCCAGGCCACTGGCCTGCACCCGGCGCAACACGGCTTCGGCTGCCTCCTGGGTACTGAAGGCGATGTGGCTCAGGTGCGGCTCAGGGCAATGGGCCTGTTCGATGACGTGCACCAGCGCCGCATCGCCCTGGTACAACCAGCGCCCGGGAAAGGGAAACGGCGGCCGCCGGCCCGTTTGCAGGCCCAGCAGATCGGCGAAGGCCTGCTGCAACGCCTCGCCCTCGTCGCAGTTGAACGCCAGGTGATCGAAGCGCCAGTTCATAGCAGGCCTCCACCATCGACATCGATCAGGCTCCCGCTGATAAAGCCGTTCTCCATGGCCAGGATAAAGGCCGCCGCCACCTCATCCGGCTGGCCGACGCGGCCCACCGGCAGGTTGGCACCGGTGCGGGCGAACATGGCTTCGCGGGCGTCCTCGGGCATCCCGGCATAGGCTTCGGTGGCGGTGACCCCGGGGCTGATGACATTCACCCGGCGTGGCGCCAGCTCCTTGGCCAGGTGCTTGCCCAGGGCTTCGAGGGCGGCGTTGAGGGTGGTCTTGAGCACTTGCCCGGGGACCATTTTGCGCGACAGCAGGCCCGAGGTCAGGCTGATGCTGCCTTGCGGCGCGAGTGTCGGCAGCGCCGCCTGGACCGCGCGCCACACGCCCCAGAACTTCACCTCGAAAGCCCGCTGGGCATCCAGCAGATCGGTGTCGGCCAGGGGCTTGGCGGCAATGGCCGGACCGGCGCTGATCACCAGGTGATCGAAGGCCCCCACCCTGGCGAACAAGGCCTGGAGACTGGCGGCATCGGTGATGTCCACGGCGATGCTGCAGGCCGATTCCGGCAGCTGTGCCTGCTGGCGCTGCAAGGCCTCGAGGCTGCGCCCCGCCAGTACCACCCGAGCGCCACGGGCCGCGGCCTGGCGCGCCACCGCGGCGCCAATGCCGCTGCCGGCGCCAATCACCACCAAGGTTTGCTGGGCCAGGCTTGAGTTGGAAAGAGTCATTGCGATCACCTGCTGCGATTGAAAGTGATTGCATCTTCCCAGCTTGCCAATCGAGGAAAAATCCAGCTAAAACGCAAAGATCTTTAAAGGGTTTTTATTAATGAGCTCGATACTGGACCTGGAAATCTTCGTACGCACCGCCGATGCCGGGAGCATTTCCGCCGCGGCCCGCTCCCTGGGCCTGACCGCCGCAGCCGCCAGCATCGCCCTCAAGCGCCTGGAAACCCGCCTCGGCAGCCGTCTGCTGGCGCGTTCCACCCGCAGCATGCGGCTCACCGAGGAAGGCCGCCGCTACCTGGAAAGCGTGCGCCTGGCCCTGGCCACCCTGGAGGACGGCGAGCTGGCGCTCAAGCAGCAGAGCCTGGGCCTGGCCGGGGTGCTGCAACTGTCGGCGCCCTCGGACTTCGGGCGCAATGCCCTGCTTCCCTGGCTCGATGAATTCAAGGCCGAGCACCCGCAACTGCGCCTGCAACTGCGGCTCGATGATCGCCACGCCGACCTGTTCCGCGACGCTGTGGATGTGGCCCTGCGCTTTGGCGTGCCCGAGGATTCCAGCCTGGTGGCCTTGCCGATTCTCCCCGGGCACCGGCGCATCGCCTGCGCCAGCCCGGCCTACCTGGCCCGTTGCGGGGTGCCGCAAAACCCCGAGGCGCTGGCCGGGCACAGCGCCCTGCTGTACCTGCGCAATGGCCAGCCCTATGACCGCTGGCGTTTCAGCCGCGACAGCGAAACCCGCGAAGTCCTGGTGCGTGGCGATTACCTGTGCGACGACGGTGAGGTGGCCCGGCGCTGGGCCCTGGCCGGCCACGGCATTGTCTACAAGGCCCGGCTGGATGTGGCCGAGGACATCCGCGCCGGGCGCCTGGTGCCGCTGCTCGGCGACTGGCAAGGGGAACCGTCCCCCTTCAACTTGCTGTGCCCCCATCGCCTGCAGGTTTCCCAGCGGGTGCGCCTGCTGCACAGCTTTGTGTTGCAACGCTGCCGGGCGCTGTGCCCCTGACCCGCAGCGGCTCCGGGACGGCTGGCCGTTGCGCGGTTCGCCGGCAAGCCGGCTCCTACGGAACCTCCTTGCAGGAGCGGGCTTGCCAGCGATAGCGATCTCACGGGCACCTGTGCCGACAAGGAGGCGCCATTCAGGCATTGCAGAGGCCCGGGGTTGTGGTATTTGATGGTCGCCCCCATGGCCGGAAACGCACTGGCCAGCCCTCTAGCACAAGGATTCCGCCCATGAGCTATCGCATCCTCGGCCATTCCGGTCTCAAGGTTTCCAGCCTGACCCTGGGCACCATGATGTTCGGCGAGCAGACCAGTACCGAAGACTCGCTGCGTATCATCGACAAGGCCTGGGACCAGGGGATCAACTTCATCGACACCGCCGACGTCTATACCCAGGGCCGCTCCGAGGAGATCGTCGGCGAAGCCATTGCCAGCCACCGCCATGAGTGGGTGCTGGCGTCCAAGGTCGGCTTCGGTCCGGTGGACGGCGTGCCCAACCGCAGCGGCCTGAGCCGCAAGCACATCTTCAACGGCATCGAGGCCAGCCTGACCCGCCTGGGCATCGATTACCTGGACATCTACTACCTGCACCGCGAAGACCACAACACGCCTCTGGAGGTGAGCATCTCGGCCATCGGCGACCTGTTGCGCCAGGGCAAGATCCGCTACTGGGGCCTGTCCAATTATCGCGGCTGGCGGATTGCCGAGGCGATTCGAGTCGCCGACCAGTTGGGGGTGGACCGCCCGGTGATCAGCCAGCCGCTGTACAACATCGTCAACCGCCAGGCCGAGGGTGAGCAGATCACCGCCGCCCGCGCCTATGGCCTGGGCGTGGTGCCCTACAGCCCCCTGGCCCGTGGTGTGCTCAGCGGCAAGTATGCGCCGGACGTCACCCCGGACGCCGCCAGCCGCGCCGGGCGCCAGGACAAGCGCATCCTGGAGACCGAATGGCGGGTCGAATCCCTGCGCATCGCCCAGCAGATCCAGGAATACGCCCAGGAGCGCGGGGCCGGGATCGTCGAGTTCGCCATTGCCTGGGTACTGAACAACCAGGCGGTGAGCTCGGCCATTGTCGGCCCGCGCACCGAGGCCCAGTGGGACGCCTACACCCGGGCCCTGGAGGTGAAGATCAGCCCTGAGGACGAAGCCTTCATCGACGCGCTGGTGACCCCGGGGCACGCCTCGACACCCGGTTTCAATGATGTCGGCCATTTTGTCTCCGGACGTTTTGCGCACCTGGGCTAAATACGGACCCTGGCCGCGCAAACCCAGCGGCCATCGCAGTCCGGCCTTTCTCTGGAAGGCCGGGCCGCGCCACAAACGAGAAATTTTCCCGCCGGGGTGTCGCAAACAGAGCAAAAATCCCGGGGCAAACCCTCTATATTCCCCCTCGCTCCACTCTCCCCTTCTTTTTGTGCATCCCGAGCGTTCGGGTTCTACGAGGACTGCGTGTCTAAAGGTATTGCGTTATCGGTTCTGGCGTCGGTGCTGTTTGCCGTCATGTATTTCTACACCTCGCTGCTGGCGCCCCTGACCGGGGTGGAGATCTTCGGCTGGCGGATGTTGCTGACACTGCCCTGCATGACCCTGTTCATGCTGCTGGCCGGTGAATGGCATCGGGTCGACGAAGTGCTGCGACGGGTACGCAGCAAGCCCGTGCTGGGCCCGGCGCTGCTGCTGTCGTCGGCGCTGGTCGGGGTGCAGCTCTGGCTGTTCATGTGGGCACCGCTCAATGGCCATAGCCTGGATGTATCCCAGGGCTATTTCCTGCTGCCGCTGACCATGGTCCTGACCGGGCGCATCGTCTATGGCGAACGTCTGTCGCGGCTGCAGAAGCTGGCAGCGGTGCTGGCCTGCATCGGCGTGCTCAACGAGCTGTACCAGGTGGGCAGTTTTTCCTGGGCGACCCTGGTGGTGGCCCTGGGCTACCCGCTGTATTTCGTCTTGCGCAAGCGCCTGGGCACCGACCACCTGGGCGGCCTGTGGGTGGACATGGCCCTGCTGATGCCGGTGGCGCTGTGGGTGGTGCAGAGCGGCGAACAGGGCATTGCCGTGGTCGCGGCCCAACCCTGGCTGTACCTGCTGATTCCCGTGCTGGGGGTGATCAGTGCCTCGGCGCTGGTGTGCTACATCATTGCCAGCCGCTTGCTGGCCTTCAGCCTGTTCGGCCTGCTCAGCTATGTGGAACCGGTACTGCTGCTGTTGGTGGCGCTGCTGCTGGGGGAAAGCATCAAGGCCGGGGAATGGCTGACCTACGTGCCGATCTGGCTGGCGGTGCTGGTCCTGGTGCTCGAAGGCGTACGCCATCTGCTGCGCCAGCGCCGGGGCTGAGCCCGGCTGCGGGGGTATCTCGCGTGCATCAAGGCCTGCGGTACAGGCTCAGGGCTTGATCTGCTTCAGCTCGTTGAGCAGGGCCAGCAAGGCCTGCATCTTGTCTTCGCCGAACTGCTGCTGGATCTTCTGGTAGTTGATTTCCATGTCGCCGCTCATGGATTCGAAACAGGCCTGGCCCTTGTCGGTCAGGGTGATGAACAGGCGGCGCTGGTCTTCCGGAGACTTGCGCCGGCTGACGTACTGGTCGCGCTCCAGGCGGGTCAGCACACCGGTCATGCTCGGCGGCAGGATGCAGGCCATCTTCGCCAGCTGATGGCTCTCCAGCTCGCCGTTCTGGCGCAGGATGCGGATCACCCGCCATTGCTGCTCGGTCAGGTCGTGCTGGTTCAGCGAGGGACGGAAAAACGCCATGGCGGCCTCACGGGCCTGCAACAGGGTCAAGGTCAGGGAAGGTCTGGGTATGTTCATCGAGGCATCGGTCAGGGGCTGGGAATCGGGGGCGAAACATTAACACATTCACAATCGCCAACCGACAGGCAAAATAAAGCCCGACCAGAAACCTCCTGATCGGGCCTTGGACTCAAGCGTGCCGGGGCTTACTCGGTGGCGAGTACGCCACGACGCACCTGGTCGCGTTCGATCGATTCGAACAGTGCCTTGAAGTTGCCCTCGCCGAAGCCATCATCGCCCTTGCGCTGGATGAATTCGAAGAACACCGGGCCCATCAGGGTTTCCGAGAAGATCTGCAGCAGCAGGCGCTTGTCGCCGGCTTCCGAAGAACCGTCCAGCAGGATGCCCCGCGATTGCAGCTCGTTGACCGGCTCGCCGTGGTTCGGCAGGCGCCCTTCGAGCATTTCGTAGTAGGTGTCCGGTGGCGCGGTCATGAAGCGCATGCCGATCTTCTTCAGGGCGTCCCAGGTCTTGACCAGGTCGTCGGTGAGGAAGGCCACGTGCTGGATGCCCTCGCCATTGAACTGCATCAGGAACTCCTCGATCTGCCCGGCGCCCTTGGACGATTCCTCGTTCAGCGGGATGCGGATCATGCCATCCGGAGCGGTCATGGCCTTGGAAGTCAGGCCGGTGTACTCGCCCTTGATGTCGAAGTAGCGGATCTCGCGGAAGTTGAACAGCTTCTCGTAGAAGCCGGCCCAGTAGGCCATGCGCCCGCGGTACACGTTGTGGGTCAGGTGGTCGATGATCTTCAGACCCGCGCCCTTGGGGTTGCGGTCCACGCCTTCGAGGAACACGAAGTCGATGTCGTAGATCGAGCTGCCCTCGCCGAAACGGTCGATCAGGTACAGCGGCGCGCCGCCAATGCCCTTGATCGCCGGCAGGTTCAGTTCCATCGGGCCGGTTTCAATGTGAATCGGCTGGGCGCCCAGTTCCAGGGCGCGGTTGTAGGCCTTTTGCGAATCCTTGACCCGGAACGCCATGCCGCACACCGACGGACCGTGCTCGGCCGCGAAGTAGGAAGCGACGCTATGGGGTTCGTTGTTGAGGATCAGGTTGATCGCACCCTGGCGATACAGATGCACGTCTTTGGAACGATGGGTCGCGACTTTGGTGAAACCCATGATCTCGAAGATCGGTTCGAGGGTGTTGGGGGTAGGCGATGCGAATTCGATGAATTCAAAGCCCATCAGGCCCATTGGGTTTTCGAAGATATCTGCCATGGTTGGCGCCTCATCATATTTTTAGAATTAACGGATCGTTAGTTGCTAGCAATGCTGAGGAGGGACGGTGGCGCACAGGAGATACCGCGCACGCTGCGGGCGAGGAAGTCACCATAGATCAGTTGAAACCCGAGAATCTTCATTTCGACCCTGTCTTGCAGGCTGGGGGGCGAGGCTTCTGCTGCCAGAAGACTTTATTATTGTATGCGTAACCGGATTCTACACAGCGTAAAAGCCTTTGTCCGCATTCTCTATAAAATCGCCTTTTTTGCCCCGCCCGCAAGGGGTTTGTTGCACTGGTAGATACCGCCGAGAATCAGCGCCCCGCCCACCCCCATCACCGGGCTCAACTGTTCTCCCAGCACGAGCGCGCCGAGGATCACCGCAGTCAGCGGATTGAGGGCGATGAATACACCGCAACGGGTGGCACCGATCCGCCGCAAGCCGTCGTAATACCAGATATAGGCCAGCGCCGAACCCAGCACGCCCAGGTACAACAGGCTCAAGCCCTGGGCCAGGTTCAGGCGAGCCACCGCCTGCAGGTCGAACTCGCCACGGATCAGGGTGGCGGCGCAGAGCATCAGGGTGCCCAGGAGGATCGAGCAGGTCACGGTTTGCAATGAGCCCAGGCTGTGGTTCAGCCCCCTGGAGAACAGCGAGTACACGCCCCAGCCCAGCACGCAGCCAAGAATCAGCAGGTCGCCTTGCCAGCTCCCGGCCTGCGCCGCCAGGGCCGAAGGGTCACGGCTGCAGATCACCAGGGCCGCGCCACAGAGGCACAGGGCAATGCCCAACAGCTTGCGCCGGCCCAGGCGCTCCTTGAACAGCGCCCAGGACGCCAGGGCAATCACTGCCGGGTTCAGGGCCACGATCAACGATGCCCGAGAAGCCTTGACCTGCTCCAGGCCGAGGAAGAAACACAGGTTGTAGAAGAAGATCCCGAAGAACCCCAATAGTGCCAGTTGGCCGAACTGCCTGAGGCTGGGCCGCACCAGGGGAATGCGCGCCACGGCCATGAAGCCGAGCAAGGCCAGGCTGGCCAGCAGGAACCGCAGGCTGGCGGCCAGCAAGGGCGAGAGCCCGCCGGCCAGGTAGCGCCCGGCAACGAAGGTTCCGCCCCAGATCATGGTGACTGTCGCCAGGCGGCCATACACCGCCAGGTCCCGGTATTCGCCCGCCAGGGGGCCGCTGATATTGCTTTCACTCATGGTCAAGACGCTCTGAGGCAATGGGTTTGTACTGCACGACCATTTTTTGTCTAATGCCTGATTATCGTAAAATGAGCTTTTACTCATGACCCTGACCCAGCTGGAGATCTTTTCCCTGGTGGCCGAACTCCAGGGCTTTACCAGCGCCGCCACGCGCCTGGGCATCACCCAGTCGGCGGTGTCCCATGCCATCAAGTCACTGGAGCAGGAGCTGCAGGTGGACCTGTTTCGCCGGCACCAGGCCCAGGTCGAACTCACCGACATCGGCACCCAGTTGCTGCTGCGCGCCCGGGCCATGCTCGGCCTGGCGGCGACCCTGGCCCAGGAAGCCGCGGATGCCCGGGGCATGAAGCGCGGCACCTTGCGCATCGGCTCGTTCGGCCCCACCTCGTCGATCCGCCTCCTGCCCCGGATTCTTCACGACTACCGCCGCGAATATCCGGACATCGAAGTGCATATCGACGAAGGCCCCGATCGCCAGGTCCTGCAATGGCTGGAAGAACGACGGGTGGACCTGGGCTTCGTGGTGTTGCCCCAGGAGCGCTTCGACACAGTGCCTGTGGTCGAGGACCAGTTGCTGGCCTTGATTCCAGCCAGCCACGCCCTGGCCAGTGAAGCGCAACTGCGCCTGGACCAACTGTGCCATGACCCCTTCGTGCTCACCGAAGCCGGCTCGGCGGAGCTGGTGTCACGCCTGTTCATCGGTGCCGGCCTGCGGCCCAATATCCGCTACCGCAGCACCCAACTGCTGAGCACCCTGGAAACCGTGGCTCGCGGCGATGCCTTGAGCATCATTGCCGAGTTGTCCCTGCCCCAGGCCGCGGACCCGCGCTACACCAGCCGCCCCCTGGAGCCTGCCGTACGCCGCCAAGTGGGGATCGCGGTGCTCGACCGACGCCAGGCGTCGCCGGCGGCCCTGGCCTTCATCCAGCACGCGCAGCGCCTTTATCGCCGGTAAAAGCCGGCTATCCTGCGATGATCAAGACAGCCGCAGGGGCCATGCCCCCCGGTGCCATCCTACCCCTCGCCCGCCCACAGGTCCGATCCATGCCCCTGACCGCCAAAGGTCCATTGAAGCGCTCTACCCGTACCTTCTGGACATTGCTGGCCATGCTTCTTCCCATCGGGCTCGGCGCCCTCATCCTCTACGCCCAGGCCGAACGAACACTGATGCACAGCAGCCTGGAAACCGCCGAAGAGGCCATCCGCCAGTTCGACCTGATGCTCGACAACACCGACATCGCCGCCAGGGCGCTGCTGCCCCAGGTGGGCCGCGATTGTGATGAAGTCCGGCAACTGGCCCTGCGCGAACAGGTCACCCGCCGACCGTTCGTGCGCTCGACCAACCTGGTGTGGCGCAACAACAACTATTGCAGCTCCCTGCTCGGCAGTTTCGCAGTCCCGCTCAACCCCCTGGACTACGTGGACGGCCGCCTCTGGCTGATGAGCGGCAACCCTGTCACCCCCGACACGGCCCTGCTGGTCTATCGCTGGAGCGAGGGCGATCGCGCCGCCCTGGCCACCATCGACGGCTATCACCTGACCAATGCCCTGCGCCTGATCAGCCGCTTCGCCGACCTGCAATTGCAGGTCGGCGGGCATTGGCTGTCCAGCGACGGCCGTGTCCACGAGGGCAGCCCGCCACTGGCGGCCGTGGCCAGCCAGCAACTGAGCTCATCGCGCTATCCCTACAGCGTCAGCTCGGGGTTTCCCGAGGGCGACGTGTGGAACTACATGAAGAGCCAGTACCCGGCGCTGTTCAGCCTGCTGGTGTTTTTCGGCGCGGCGGCGGGCGTACTTGCCCACTGGCTGCAAAAGCGCTCCGCCTCCCCCACCCACGAGCTGCAACGGGCACTGGGGGCGCAGGAGTTCATTCCGTACTTTCAGCCGGTGGTGCGCGGGGACACCCTGGCGTGGGCCGGCATCGAAGTCCTGATGCGCTGGCAGCATCCGAAAGAGGGGCTGGTGCGCCCGGACCTGTTCATCCCCTTCGCCGAGCATTCGGGGCTGATCGTGCCCATGACCCGCTCGCTGATGCAGCAGACCCAACAAGCCCTGGCGCCCCATGCCGCGCACTTTACCGACGGTTTCCATATAGGTATCAACATCACCGCCAGCCATTGCCATGACCTGCAGTTGCTGGAGGACTGCCGGGAGTTCCTCGCCGGCTTCCCCCCAGGCAAGGTGATCCTGGTGCTGGAGTTGACCGAACGCGAACTGATCGAGCCCACGGCCACCACCCACCAGCTGTTTGCCGCCCTGCACGAACTGGGTGTGATGATCGCCATCGACGACTTCGGTACCGGGCATTCCAGCCTGGGTTATCTGCGCCAGTTCAATGTGGATTATTTGAAGATCGATCAGAGTTTCGTCGCCATGATCGGTGCCGACGCACTGTCCCTGCATATACTCGACAGCATTATCGAACTCTCGGCCAAACTCGATCTGGGCATTGTCGCCGAAGGTATTGAAACTGCAGAACAGCGGGATTATCTAGCAGCAAAAGGGGTGGATTTCCTGCAAGGTTATTTATTCGGACGGCCCATGCCCAGTGCCGAATTTGTTGCAGCCCTGGCGCGCCATTAAATAGCCATACCCGAACAAAAAGTGCTGGATCTAACAACTCGGGGCCTGCACAAATTTGAATCAATTGGTCAATATCGCATTTAACAAGAACAACCTGATTTACTCTCGATGCATTAACTACTACAATTTTTCCCGCCTGTACAAGATTCACAGGTAGGCCACTTAATCGAGCCTTAATCGGCTCATGGCTTATAGCTTTGTTTGTGGTTTGTATCAGCCAAATAGACTAGTGGAGTGAAGATATTGTCCAGACTTGCTGAGTTTCGTGCTGCAGAAAAAGCACTTCAAGAACAGCTCGCGCAGCTTGAATCCCTGAAAAACGACGCCGGGCTCAAGAAGGAAATCGAGTTCGAAGAAAAGCTCCAGGCCCTGATGAAGTCCTACGACAAGAGCCTGCGTGACATCATCGCCATCCTTGATCCCAACCAGGGCAAGGCCGGCCAGCCACAGGCCAACGCCCCCAAGCAGCGCCGTGCCCGCGTGGTCAAGGTCTACCAGAACCCGCACACCGGTGAACTGATCGAAACCAAAGGCGGCAATCACCGCGGCCTGAAGGCCTGGAAAGAACAGTACGGTGCCGCCACTGTGGATTCCTGGCTGCGCGCTTGAACAAGGCCGCACCCCGAAAAAGGCCCTGCATATGTAGGGCCTTTTACATTGATTAAGAAAATTCTTATTACGACTTGCATCTAAGGGAAGAGCCGAGCGGGATCCCACCCCTCCCCCTAGCCGATACATCGCGCAATAACGTCTGATTCCCGAGCAACTTCAGGCTTAATGCCTTTTCGCTAACGAACGGGCAACCTGCAGAAAGCGAACCGATTGGTTCAGATTTTTCCTTAAAGTTTAAGGCCATTTCGTACAGCGAGTATTTCATCCTGGCTCTCGGCAAAAGCCGCAGCCTGGCCAGCGTATGAAAGTACATAAGCCTTATCCCCATTCAGTGCCGCCACCAATGTTTGCGAGAGCACATGCCGGCCATTCTGGGTAATGGTGCAAGTAGTCTCCAGCGCCTCGAGACGACTCAACTGCGCGGCATGAATCTTGTTACAGACACTCTGATAACCACCCTGGGCAAAGTCCTTTTGCACCGACTTGCGCATCTCCAGCAATACCCCCTGCAGATTGACTACATGCCCACTGTCCACCTGAGTCATGGTCAACTCCATGACCATGAGTGGATTGCCAGCGGTATCGCTCTTGACCGCTCTCTGCCGGGACACCTTGGCGGCCTCTTCGCCTTCTGGGGCCGGCAGCGGTTCCACCGTCCAGCCCTGGGGCCAGGTCACTTGCGGCTCGGCCTCTGCAACACCGGCCAGCGCCAGTAGCAACAGAGCTGCGGCGCGGAACTTAAAAGACTCGATCATGCGTTTGCACACTGAGGTAAAGGGGCCTGGAAGTCTGAGCCCGGCGCCAGGAATGGGCAATAGATCAGGAGCTTTGGGTTTGGCGCCAGCCGACCCACTTGCGTATCATTGCCCGATCCCAAGGATGTCCGAACCATTGCCAGCCAAGGCTGCTTGCCCCGGCAAGCAGTCTTGGCCGCACTTTCTTCTGGAGGGCCCATGAGCCTCAACGAACTCAATACCTTTCCCGGCGTGACCGCCCAACCGGATGCGGCCACTGCCCGTTTCGTGTTCAACCACACCATGTTGCGCGTCAAGGACATCACTCGCTCCCTGGACTTCTACACCCGGGTCCTGGGCTTTTCCCTGGTGGAAAAACGCGACTTCCCTGAAGCCGAGTTCAGCCTGTACTTCCTGGCCCTGGTGGACAAGGCACAGATCCCGGCAGACGCTGGCGCGCGAACCGAGTGGATGAAGTCGATTCCCGGCATTCTCGAACTGACCCACAACCACGGCACCGAGAACGATCCAGCCTTCGCCTACCACAACGGCAACAGCGACCCGCGCGGCTTCGGCCACATCTGTATCTCGGTGCCGGACATCGTCGCCGCCTGCGAGCGCTTCGAAGCCCTGGGCTGCGATTTCCAGAAGCGCCTGAACGATGGCCGGATGAAAAGCCTGGCCTTCATCAAGGACCCGGACGGCTACTGGGTCGAGATCATCCAGCCAGCACCGCTGTAAACCTATGCAGGTGCGAAGCCGGCCTGTGTAGAAGCTGGATTGTCAGCACTCCCCTTCTCAAGGGCGGCGCAAGACCCAGCGGCCACTTCAGCGACAAGCCGGTGCCTGCCGGCACAGCAATAAAAAACCCCATGAGCCAGGCTCATGGGGTTTTGTTTTTCTAAGCGACCGATCAAGCCGGTGCTGAGGTACGGATCAAGTGATCGAATGCACTGAGGGAAGCCTTGGCGCCCTCGCCCACGGCTATCACGATCTGCTTGTAGGGCACCGTGGTGACGTCACCTGCAGCAAATACCCCAGGCAGCGAAGTCTCGCCGCGGGCATCGACGATGATCTCGCCACGAGGCGACAGCTCGACGGTGCCCTTGAGCCAATCGGTGTTGGGCAACAGGCCGATCTGCACAAAGATGCCTTCCAGGCCCACCGTGTGGAACTCGCCCGAATCACGGTCCTTGTAGGCCAGGCCGGTGACCTTCTGGCCGTCACCCTTCACTTCGCTGGTCAAGGCGCTGGTGATGACTTTGACGTTGGGCAGGCTGAAGAGCTTGCGCTGCAACACCGCATCCGCCCGCAGCTTGCTGTCGAACTCCAGCAGGGTCACGTGGCTGACGATACCCGCCAGGTCGATGGCCGCTTCGACACCGGAGTTGCCGCCGCCAATCACCGCCACACGCTTGCCCTTGAACAGCGGGCCGTCGCAGTGCGGGCAGAAGCACACGCCCTTGGCCTTGTATTCCTGCTCACCCGGCACGCCCATCTCGCGCCAGCGGGCACCGGTAGCCAGGATCACCGACTTGGCCTTGAGGCTGGCGCCGCTTTCGAACTGGATCTCGTGCAAGCCGCCGACTTCCTTGGCCGGCACCAGGGCACTGGCCCGCTGCAGGTTCATGATGTCCACGTCGTACTGCTTGACGTGCTCTTCCAGGGCGGCGGCCAGCTTCGGCCCTTCAGTTGCCTGCACCGAGATGAAGTTCTCGATCGCCATGGTGTCCAGCACCTGGCCACCGAAACGCTCGGCAGCCACACCGGTACGGATGCCTTTGCGAGCGGCATAGATGGCTGCCGAAGCACCCGCTGGACCACCGCCGACCACCAGCACGTCGAAGGCTTCCTTGGCGTTGAGTTTCTGCGCCTGCTTCTCCACCGCACCGGTGTCGAGCTTGGCGAGGATTTCCTCCAGCCCCATGCGCCCCTGGCCGAAGTTCACGCCATTGAGGTAGACACTGGGCACCGCCATGACCTTGCGTTCATCGACTTCGGCCTGGAACAGCGCGCCATCGATGGCCACGTGACGGATGTTGGGGTTGAGCACCGCCATCAGGTTCAGCGCCTGGACCACGTCCGGGCAGTTCTGGCAGGACAGCGAGAAGTAGGTTTCGAAATTGAACTCGCCCTTGAGCGAGCGGATCTGCTCGATCACCTCGGCACTGGCCTTGGATGGATGGCCACCCACTTGCAGCAAGGCCAGCACCAGGGAAGTGAATTCGTGGCCCATGGGAATACCGGCGAAACGCAGGCTGATATCACTTCCCGGGCGATTCAACGAGAACGAAGGCTTGCGCGCGTCGCTGCCGTTATCGAGCAAGGTAATCTGGTTGGAAAGACTGACAATGTCTTTGAGTAACGCGAGCATTTCCTGGGATTTCGCACCGTCGTCGAGGGAGGCTACGATCTCGATCGGCTGGGTGACCCGTTCCAGGTAAGACTTCAACTGAGCTTTAAGATTGGCGTCCAACATACGGGCGATCTCCTGTTTTGATTCGGTAGAAAAAACAACGCCCGAGCGAATCTCGCCCGGGCGTTGTTTGAGGGCGGTGCAGCTGGCTTAAGTGCGGATCACCGCCCTTGGGTAATGCATGGACTTAGATCTTGCCGACCAGGTCCAGGGACGGAGCCAGGGTGGCCTCGCCTTCTTTCCACTTGGCTGGGCAGACTTCGCCTGGGTGAGCAGCGACGTACTGAGCGGCCTTGATCTTGCGCAGCAGCTCGGAAGCGTCACGGCCTACACCGCCGTCGTTGATTTCAACGATCTTGATCTGCCCTTCAGGGTTGATCACGAAGGTGCCGCGGTCAGCCAGACCGGCTTCTTCGATCAGCACATCGAAGTTGCGGGAGATGGCCAGGGTCGGGTCGCCGATCATGGTGTACTGGATCTTGCCGATGGCTGGCGAAGTGTTGTGCCAGGCAGCGTGGGCGAAGTGGGTGTCGGTGGAAACGCTGTAGATCTCGACGCCCAGCTTCTGGAATTCGGCGTAGTTGTCGGCCAGGTCTTCCAGCTCGGTTGGGCACACGAAGGTGAAGTCAGCCGGGTAGAAGAACACGACAGACCATTTGCCTTTCAGATCGGCGTCCGACACTTCGACGAATGCGCCGTTTTTGAATGCGGTAGCTTTGAAGGGTTTAACTTGGCTGTTGATGATAGGCATCGTTGACTCTCCATCAGTGGTTGAGAACATTGGGTGAAAACTTGATGGGGAGAATCCTAACCAATGAATCGCCCCTTGGCTCATTGGCAAACCTGATGCTGCCGATTGGTTTTGACTATCAGCCAACAGTATTAATAGAAGAAACCTTAATCTACTGCTGTACCGGCTTCTCGCCGATGCGCGCCATGCCCATGAACGGGTTGGCCTCGACGTAGCGCATGGCGGACTGCATGTCCTTCCAGCCGACATAGCTCATCAGTGATTTCAGATCCCAACCGCTGCGGTGCGCCCAGGTGGCGAAGCCCCGGCGCAGGGAATGGCTGGTGTAATGTTCGCCAGCGATACCGGCACGCTCCAGGGCTTGGCGCAGCAACGCGATCACGCTATTGGCATGCAACCCCTGCTCGCTCAGGCGCCCCCAGCGGTTGATGCCGCGAAACACCGGCCCGCGCACCAGCGCCGCGCTGTTGATCCACTCGATATAGGCCTGCACCGGGCACAGGCGCAGCAAGGCCGGGGTGTGAAAGGTCCGCCCAAGGTTGTCACGGTCACTCTTGCTGCGGGGCAGGTAGAGGCTGATGCCCGACCCAGCCACCGCTTGCACATGCTCGATCTGCAAGCGGCACAGCTCATCACTGCGAAAGCCCCGCCAGAAGCCCAGCAAGATCAGCGCCCGATCACGCCGGGCACGTAACAGATCCCCCTGGCGCTGTTCAGCTGCGGCACTCGCCACCTCCTCATCTAGCCAGGCGACGACCTGTTCCAGGTGCTGCAGCTCCAAGGGTTGCGCCTGTTTTTCCTGTACCGGGTGCAGCGCACGGATGCCCTTGAACACCTGGCGCACCACCGGTGCCTTGGTCGGGTCGGCAAAGCCCTGGCTGCTGTGCCACTGGGCCAGGGCCGACAGGCGCAACCGCAGGGTATTGATCGACAGCTCACCGGCATAGGCGGCCAGGTAGCGGGCCACGCTTTCGGCCGTAGCCGGAAGGAAACCGCCCCACTGCACTTCGAAATGCTCGATGGCCGCCCGATAGCTGCGACGGGTGTTGTCGCGGGTGGCGGCTTGCAGATAACGATCCAGCTCGCTCATGGCAGCTCAACTCAGGCAAATGTACGGCGATGGCTGGCGAAAACCGCCCTCAGCGCCTATCACACGGGGTAATACCATAATATCCCATGTCAGTTTCAGGCTTTTGATAATTTCACATCTGCTGTACAATTCAATGTAATTACATACCACGTAACACAGTACTAAATCGTCGGAGGATGCATGGCTCGCGGAGGCATAAACAAGGCGGTGGTGAAGAAAGCGCGTCAGGCGATTCTTGCCCGCGGCGAACACCCCAGCATCGACGCAGTACGCATCGAAATGGGCAATACCGGCTCGAAAACCACCATCCACCGCTATCTCAAGGAGCTGGATGACGGCGCCAGCCGGCGTGACAGCGGCCCTGCGCCCCTGGACCAAGAGCTGGGCGAACTGGTGGGGCGCCTGGCGCAACGTCTGCAGGAGCAGGCCCAGGAACCCCTGGAGCAAGCCCTCGCCCACTTCGAAGAACAGAAGCAGGTGCTGGAACACCAGTTGAACGAAGCCCACCAGCTTCAGGAGCAGTTGCAACAGCAGTTGCAGATTCAGGCCAGCGCCCTGGCCGGGGAAAGCGCCGCCCTGCAAGACACTCGCTCCATGCTGCAGAGCGAACAGACCCGCAACGCCGAACTCAACCAGGCACTCAAGGGCCTTGAGCTGCGGCTGGAGGACAAGGAGCGGCAGATCCACTCCCTGGAGGAAAAGCACCTGCATGCCCGGGACGCCCTGGAGCACTACCGCGCGGCCAGAAAGGAACAGCGCGAACAGGAGCAGCGCCGCCACGAAGGGCAGTTGCAACAAATCCAGATGGAGCTGCGCCAGGCCCAACAGAGCGCGCTGGTACGCCAGGACGAGATCACCCAACTGCATCGCGATAACGAGCGCCTGCTCAGCGAACAGCGCGCCATCCACAAAGAGCTCAAGCAAGCCCAGGATGCCGCCAGCAAGAATTCGGCGCTGCAGGCCCGCCTGAGCGAACAGGTCGCCCGCCAGGACAGCGAAAGCACCCTGCTCCAGGAACGCCTGCGCGTTGCCCAGGAAGAAGTTCAGGCACTCAAGGAACAAACCAGGAAACAGGCTCGATCGAGCAAGGAGATGGAGTTGCGCGCCACCAAGGCCGAGGCCGGCCTGGAGGCGTTGCGCCTGGCTGCTGCCACCAAGGCCCAGCCAGACGCACCTGCGAAGGCTTGATCAGCCCGCGACAGGCGTACGCATGGTGACGAACTCTTCGGCGGCCGTCGGGTGCACGCCGATGGTTTCGTCGAAGTCGCGCTTGGTCGCCCCCGCCTTCAGGGCAATTGCCAGGCCCTGAACGATTTCACCGGCATCCGGGCCGACCATGTGGCACCCCAGGACCTTGTCGCTGTCGGCGTCCACCACCAGCTTCATCAGGGTGCGTTCCTGGCAGTCGGTCAGGGTCAGTTTCATCGGCCGGAAGCGGCTCTCGAAGATCTGCACCTTGTGCCCCGCTTCTCGCGCCTGCTCTTCGGTGAGGCCGACGGTACCGATGTTCGGCAGGCTGAACACCGCCGTAGGAATCATCTGGTAATCCACGGGACGGTACTGCTCGGGCTTGAACAGGCGCCGAGCCACGGCCATGCCCTCGGCCAGGGCCACCGGCGTCAGCTGCACGCGGCCGATGACATCGCCAATCGCCAGGATCGACGGCTCACTGCTCTGATACTGCTCGTCCACTTCAATGAAACCGCGCTTGTCGAGCTTCACGCCGGTATTCTCCAGCCCCAGGTTGTCCAGCATCGGCCGGCGCCCGGTGGCATAGAACACACAATCGGCGGCCAGCTTGCGACCATCCTTGAGGGTGACCTCAAGACTGCCGTCGGCCTGCTTGTCGATGCGCTCGATGTCGGCATTGAACTGCAGGCCCAAACCACGCTTGGTCAGTTCCTCCTGCAAGTGCTTGCGCACTGCGCCGTCGAAACCGCGCAGGAACAGCTCACCGCGATACAACAGCTGGGTATCGGCGCCCAGGCCATGGAAGATCCCGGCAAACTCCACCGCGATGTAGCCACCGCCCACCACCAACACGCGCTTGGGCAGCTCCTTGAGGAAGAAGGCCTCGTTGGAACTGATGGCATGCTCACGCCCCGGGATATCCGGGATCTGTGGCCAGCCGCCGGTGGCAATGAGGATGTGCTTGGCGCTGTAGCGCTGGCCGTTGACCTCTACCTGGTGCGGATCGATCAGCTTGGCGTGGCCTTCATGCAGGGTCACGCCGCTGTTGACCAGCAGATTGCGGTAGATGCCGTTGAGGCGATTGATTTCGCGATCCTTGTTGGCGATCAGGGTCGCCCAATCGAAATTCGCCTCACCCAGGGACCAGCCGAAACCCGAGGCCTGCTCGAAGTCTTCGGCGAAGTGCGCGCCGTACACCAGCAGCTTTTTCGGCACGCAGCCGACGTTGACACAGGTACCGCCCAGATAGCGGCTTTCAGCGACCGCGACCTTCGCGCCAAAACCCGCCGCGAATCGCGCGCAGCGCACACCGCCGGAACCGGCACCAATTACATAAAGATCAAAATCGTAGGCCATTTCACTCTCCCAGGCAGGCTGACAAGCATAACCGCAGATGGCGATCGGGTCAGCGCAGAGGTCTACATAAGGGCGACAAATGAAAAAGCCACCCGAAGGTGGCTTTTCCGAAAAACCCGTGCAACGGCTATCAGTAAGCCTTGCCGGTCTTGTAGAAGTTCTCGAAGCAGAAGTTGGTTGCGTCGATGTAGCCTTCGGCACCACCGCAGTCGAAACGCTTGCCCTTGAACTTGTAGGCCATCACGCAGCCGTTCTGCGCCTGCTTCATCAGGGCGTCGGTGATCTGGATCTCGCCACCCTTGCCCGGCTCGGTCTGCTCGATCAGGTCAAAGATGTCCGGAGTCAGGATGTAACGACCGATGATCGCCAGGTTCGACGGTGCGTCTTCCGGCTTTGGCTTCTCGACCATGCTGTGAACGCGGTAGATGTCGTCACGGATCATCTCGCCAGCAATCACGCCGTACTTGTTGGTTTCCTGCGGATCGACTTCCTGGATGGCCACGATCGAGCAGCGGAACTGCTTGTACAGCTTGACCATCTGGGTCAGTACGCCGTCGCCTTCGAGGTTGACGCACAGGTCGTCCGCCAGCACCACGGCGAAGGGTTCGTCACCGATCAGCGGGCGGCCAGTCAGAATGGCGTGGCCCAGGCCTTTCATTTCGGTCTGGCGAGTGTAGGAGAACGAGCACTCGTCCAGCAGCTTGCGGATACCGACCAGGTATTTCTCCTTGTCGGTGCCCTTGATCTGGTTTTCCAGCTCGTAACTGATGTCGAAGTGGTCTTCGAGGGCGCGCTTGCCGCGGCCGGTCACGATGGAGATTTCATTCAATCCGGCATCCAGCGCTTCTTCAACGCCGTACTGGATCAGTGGCTTGTTCACCACCGGCAGCATTTCTTTAGGCATGGCTTTAGTCGCTGGCAGGAAGCGAGTACCGTAACCGGCTGCTGGGAACAAGCATTTCTTGATCATATGAGTCCTTAAAAAGGCTGTGTGTACGAGTTTCGGCGCAGTCTAATGAGGGCGCGAGCGCCTTACAATGCCCCGCGCTGGCTAACCGCTGCCATCATAGAGAAATAAAGTGCCGGATAGTTCCGCAGCATCCTCCAGATAGCCTGCCAGGTAAACCTCCATCACCGCGCAGCGCTTGTAAACCGGCACCTGCACAGGGTTGCCGGAATGCCCCAGGCATCGACCAGGTACACCCTCGACTCAACAGCCAAGGCGGGCCATCCGGACTCCATGATGGCACCGTTTTCGCCCTGGCGATGTTCACCCGCAGGCACCACAACCCCCTCACCCAGAGGGGCTGCGGCACTTTTGCAGGCCCGCGAAGGACTAAGGTGACGTGCTGTACCGAAATGGCCATTAGCTATAGCATCGCCACTGGCATGCACGGCCACTTCACCCCCTCCCCCTCAGATGACGAAATCCCCCATGAACAGACTTTTCACTGTCACCGCAGTACTGGCCCTGAGTGGATGTGCCACCGCCTCCAATACCTACCTGGCCAATGGCGAACAAGGCCTGAGCATCGATTGCTCTGGCGAGGCCAGCTCCTGGGCCAGCTGTTACGAGAAAGCCGAGGCCTCCTGCGCCGGCACCGGCTATCGGATCGTCAGCACTGTCGGCACGCCCGCCACCAAGGAAAGCGACAAGACCCTCGGCGTCGATGTTGGCAACTATAAGAGCCGCAGCGTGGTGGTGGTCTGCAAGTAGAAGGCGCACGCCCTCTACATATGAATTTCGGCGAACTTGATGCCCAGGCCTCGAATGGTTTCGATCAGGTCGTCGAGACGGCAGAAAGATTCCACCTCGTCGCTGTCGTCCACCAGAAAATAGCTGCGCCCGGCGCTCTTCTTGAAAAACACAATCCATTCCCCTGAATTGGCGGGGTTCTGGATCACGTGGGTGGCAGAGATCAAGCCCTCTGCATGCTTTGCCCTGACATCTTCCCGCTTCATGCTTTCTCCCAAAAAATCGATGCCGCCCAGGCGTGAGCCCGGGCGGCACCGGCAACAATGGGCGCTAGTTTATCGGATGCCCTGGCCTATCAGCACGCCTTCTACCGTCTGACCGTACAAATTCACCCCGTCATTGGCGTGGAACTTGACCCGGGTCTTCTCGATGGAACCCTCCACCAGGCGCGGGTCCTGCGGCCGCTCGTGGCTGTTGACGAACGCCGCCACGTCCCAGGCCTGCTGATCGCTCAGGCTGCCGCCCTTGCCCAGAGGCATGTTGTGCTTGATGAAGGACGCCGCAGTATTGATCCGGTGCATCCCTGCACCCCAGTTGTAGGAATCCTTGCCCCAGAGTGGCGGCATCACGTAATCCGCACCGGCCTTCTGGCCCTGGCCGTTGTCACCGTGGCAAACCGCACACTGCGCCTGATACACCGCCGCACCCTGCTTGAGGTCGTAGCCTTTGGCGGGCTGCGCCACATCGGGATACCCGCGCCCGGGCAGCTCGACGCCCAGCGGCGCCTTGCTCGCCAGCCAGTAGGCATACACCGACAGCGCGGTAATCTGCGGACTGTCCGCCGCCGGCGGCTTGCCACCGTTCATGCTGAACTGAAAACAGCCTTGCAGGCGCTCGGCAAAGGTATTCACCTTGTCGTTCTTCTTGCGATAGGCCGGGTACATCGGGTACGCGCCCCACAGTGGCGCCGAGTTGGCCAGGCGCCCCTGGTCAAGGTGGCAATTGCTGCAATTGAGGCCGTTGCCAACGAACTGCGGCGCCAGGCGCTTGGTATCGACGAACAGGGCGTAGCCTTCGCGTACCAGCTTGCCGTAGGCGTTGTCCGGCAGCTCGCTTTCAGCCGGCGGCTTGAAGTACTCGACATGGGCGGAAGCGCTCGGCGCCGAGATCTGCGACTGGTCCTCCATGGCGATGGTGGCCGCCTGGACCTGGATCGCGAGCAGGCTCAGCAGCGCCCCTGGAATCAATAGTTTCATGGGCGCGCCTCCTGGGAGTTCAAGGTTGCAAAGTAGTCCGCCACGGCAGCCACTTCTTCGGCGCTCAGGGATTTGGCGATGTGCCCCATCAAGTCATTGGGGTCGTTGTGGCGGGTACCTTCACGCCAGGCGTTGAGCTGTGCCACCAGGTAGCTGGCAGGCTGCCCGGCCAGGGGTGGGAAGGCGGTACCGACGCCCACGCCACCCGGTCCGTGGCAACTGACGCACTCGGGCACTTGCCGTTCCCAGGCACCACGCAGGGCCAGGCGCTCACCGACATCGGTGGCCACCTGGCTACGGCTGACAGGAGCCAGCTTGGGCGCAGGCATGGCGGCCAGGGTCGTGGTGACCGCGGTGATTTCCTCTTCACTCAAGGCCTTGGCCAGCGGTTGCATCACAGGGCTGGTGCGGGCGCCGCTGCGAAAGTCGTGCAACTGCTTGCCCAGATATCCCGCTGGCAACCCGGCAAGGCGTGGAAACCCGGCCGGAGCCAGGCCCATGCCATCGGCGCCATGGCAGGCCAGGCAAGCCGTCGCCCCCGGCTGGGCGCCTCCCTGGGTAAAGACTTTCTGCCCCTCCACGGCATGGGCAGTTTGAACCAACAGCAGCATCAGGCCACTCAATAGCATTCGATCCAGTGGGATCATATGGACTCCATTATTCTAGTTATATGCTTAGACCTGCATGGCATAAGCACACAAATAGTAGGTCAATTGATCCACCGGGACAACGCGAAATTGCCCCGCGCCTATCGAATACCGAACAGCAAAACAAGGTTTTACCAGGCGAAAAAAAGCGGCTAATCGCCGCAGTGCAACAAGGCTTCTGCCCACGCAAAAGCAGCCCCGGGCGGCGCTTGGCGGCGCTACCCGGGGCCTGGGGCAAAGTCTGGAGAAGGGATGCAAGCGGGTAACCGGGGCCGGTCACCCGCAGGGAGCAACGGCTTAGCCGGAGATACAGTCTTCACCGGCCTTGCGCACATCCTGAGGGCGCAAGGGGTTGTTGCTCATCTGCTCGTGCAGCTTGATGCTGCTGCCACCGGAACGCGCCTCAATGTAGAACACTGCAGCCGGGGCCGGCGACAGGCTCTGGGGCACTAGTACCCGAAAGCCGTCCTTGTGCGGCTCGACCTGCAGCGCGCCGCGGCTGCCGGAGAGCTTGTCGGCCAGGCACTTGGCGTATTCCTGAGGCTTCTTGCCGGAAATCACGCTCAGGGTTGGCGGTGTCTGGTTGATGTCCGAGACGCTTGCGCAACCGCCGATGGCCAAGACCAGAACCCACACCCAGCGCTTCATATGAAAATCTCCAATAAAGTCCCTCCGACAGCAAAGGCGCCGTTTTTCTCCGGAGGCACGGCTTTATCGCCGATAAAAATCCAAATAACTGTTTTAAATTGTCAAAGCTCGACGCCGGGGCCGAATAATACTCCTTTGGGCCTGATAAACTGCGCCACCGCCCACGCAAACGTTTTTTGCTTTTGTAGCTATAGCCCTTCTGGAGGCGCCCATGAAATTCATCCACCAGCGCGAGCACCTGAACGAAGACGATATCGTCGTCATCGAATGCTCCCAGGTCTGCAACATTCGCCTGATGAGCGACGCCAACTTCCGCAGCTTCAAGAACGGCGGCCGTCATACCTATCACGGCGGCGCCTTCGACAAGTTCCCGGCAAAGATCACCGCCCCCAGCACCGGCTTCTGGAACATCACCATCGACACCGTCAACCGCCGGCCCATCAGCGTGACCCGCAAGCCGAACCTGACGCATTCGATCCGCATCATTCGCCGCTCCAGCTCGAAACTGCGCTAAGCCCTCCCCTCGCGACAACAGGTAGCCCCGTGCCCCAGACCACCAAGTACGTCATCAAATACAAGCTCAACGGTGAGCGCCGCTTCGAATTCGCCCAGTTGCAGACCGGCTCCGAGGAAGAAGCCCGGGCCGCCCTCGAGGCGCTGCATGGCCAGTCCGACGATGTCATCAGCGACGTCAGCGTCAGCAAGGCCTTGTAGAGCGCCGCTGCGAACCACCGATTCAAGCGCAAGCAACGGAGTGTTCGGCGGCCAACCGTGCCGCAGACTGGCCGGGTTCCCTACCGCCCAGGACACTCCCGCCATGCCCGCCCCCTCGCTACACGATCGCCTGCAACAACTGGATTGGGCCCGCATCGAGCAGGCCCTCGACCAGGACGGCTGCGCCCGCCTCGAAGGCCTGTTGACCCCAGCGCAATGCCAGGCCCTGAGCCGGCTTTACCAGAGCCCCGAGTTGTTTCGCTCGAAAGTGATCATGGCCCGCCATGGCTTTGGCCGTGGCCAGTACCAGTATTTTGGCTATCCGCTGCCGGAGCCCGTGGCGCAATTGCGCCAGTTGCTCTACCCGCGCCTGGTGGACCAGGCCAACCGCTGGAACCGCCTGATGAACATCGACGTCCAATACCCGACGCAACACGCCGCCTTCATCCAGCGCTGCCACGACGCCGGGCAGAGGCGCCCGACGCCCTTGCTCTTGCAATACGGCCCCGGGGACTACAACTGCCTGCACCAGGATCTGTACGGCGAGCACGTATTCCCCTTGCAAGTGGCCTTCCTGCTGTCGCAGCCGGGAAGCGACTTCAGCGGCGGTGAACTGGTGCTCACCGAACAGCGCCCACGCATGCAATCACGGCCGCAGGTCATTGGTCTGAAGCAGGGTGATGGGCTGGTTTTCGCCGTGCATCATCGCCCGGTAGCCGGGGCGCGCGGGCACTATCGGGTGACCTTGCGCCACGGTGTCAGTCGCGTTCACAGTGGCCAGCGCCATACCCTTGGAGTGATTTTTCACGATGCACTGTAATGATGGCGGCCCAGCCACCCTCGGGCTGTTCAGTGACAGCGACCTGCAGCAGCCTGCCCGCGTCGAGGTCCTGGGCCCACAATCCGGGGTATTGCGCGGCTTCGCCCTGCCCTGGGTCGAAGCGCTGCTGCCGCAACTCGATGCCGTGCTCGCCGCTGCGCCCTTTCGCCAGATGCAGACGCCCGGCGGCTTCACCATGTCGGTGGGCCTCAGCAGTTGCGGGCAACTGGGCTGGACCACCGACCGCAGCGGCTACCGCTATAGCCCCATCGACCCGCAAAGCCAGCGCCCCTGGCCAGCACTGCCCAAGGTATTCCAGGAGCTGGCCGAAGCCGCGGCCGAGGCTGCCGGCTTTCCCGGGTTCGCCCCGGACTCCTGCCTGATCAACTGCTACCGGCCGGGGGCAAAGATGTCACTGCATCAGGACAAGAACGAGCGCGACTACTCGGCCCCTATCGTGTCCCTGTCCCTGGGCCTGCCGGCGATCTTTCTCTTCGGCGGCCGGCAGCGCAGCGACAAGAGCCAGCGGGTCGCGCTGCTGCATGGCGATGTGGTGGTCTGGGGCGGCGTCGACCGCCTGCGCTATCACGGAGTGCTGGCCCTCAAGGACGGCCACCACCCGCTGTTGGGCCAGCAACGGATCAACCTGACCTTGCGCCGGGCCGGCTGACGTTGAGAATTCAAGCGCAAGACCCGGAGTGCCGAACGACCCCAGCTTGGTTAATCTGGCCGCCATCGCTTACCGAGTACCGACCATGACCGCCTTGTCGCGCAAGCACCGCATCGAACAGGACCCCCGCTGGCAAGCCGTGCTCAAGCGCGATGCCAGCGCCGACGCCAGCTTTGTCTACGCCGTGCGCACCACCGGCGTCTATTGCCGCCCCAGCAGCCTGTCGCGCTTGCCCAAGGCCGAGAATGTCGAATTCTTCGACAGCGCCGAGCAAGCCGAAGCCGCCGGCTACCGCCCGAGCAAGCGCCTGGCCAGTGACCAGACCCAGGTCGCGGCGCACCATGCCTCGCTGGTGGCGCTGGCCTGCCGGCAGATCGAGGGCGCCGATACACCGCCCAGCCTGGGCCAGCTGGCGCAGCAGGCCGGCATGAGCAGCTATCACTTTCACCGAGTGTTCAAGGCCGCCACCGGGCTGACCCCCCGGGCCTATGCCAACGCGCAACGCTCACGCAAGGTACGCTCCCACCTGGAACGCGGCCAGTCGGTCACCGAAGCCCTGTATGACGCCGGCTTCAACTCCAACAGCCGTTTCTACGAAGCGGCCGACCAGTTGCTGGGCATGACGCCCAGCGACTACCGCGCCGGCGGCCCCAACACCGATATCCGCTTCGCCCTCGGCCAGTGTTCCCTGGGGGCAATACTGGTGGCGCAAAGCGCGCGCGGTGTGTGTGCGATTCTCCTGGGGGATGAACCCGGCCCGCTGCTGGAGCAACTGCAGGACAAGTTCCCCCGGGCCAACCTGATCGGTGCCGACCGCGATTTCGAGCGCCTGGTCGCCCAGGTAGTGGGGTTTATCGAGGCCCCGGCCATTGGCCTGGACCTGCCCCTGGATCTGCAGGGCACGGTGTTCCAGGAGCGGGTATGGCAGGCCCTGAGGAGCATTCCTCTGGGCAGCACCGCCAGCTACGCCGAAATTGCCCAGCGCATTGGCGCGCCCAAGTCCATGCGCGCCGTGGCCCAGGCCTGCGCGGCCAACAGCCTGGCGGTGGCCATTCCCTGCCACCGGGTGGTACGCAGCGACGGCAGCCTTTCGGGCTACCGCTGGGGTGTGGAACGCAAGCGTCAGTTGCTGGAGCGCGAAGCGGCCTGCGAGGCCTCGATGCCGATGTAGATCGCCACCGAATCGGCACTGGTGTAGACCTCGAAATCCGTGGCGAAGGCGCGCCGGACCTGGGGGTTGTCCTGGAAGTAGGCCCAGATCAGCCCCCAGGTCTGGATCACGCAATCGGGCATAGCGCCCTTGGCACTGAACACCAGGTAGTCCCCGCCCTGGACAGCCACGCTCGGGTAGTCGGCGCAGGCACCTTCCAGCGCCACGCCGGCGGTCACGTCGAAGTGCCCGCTGGCATCGGACTCGTAGTTGGAATAGACGCCATAGACGAACGAATCAGCCTGGCGAGGGCTGATCTTGTCGAACAGCCCCTCGACATAGAAGCGCTGCCACATCGGCCCGATCCGTGCGCTGTCGGCCTGTTGCTCGGCGGCGTTGAGGGTCCTTACTTGCAGGCCTGCAACGCTGAACGGCAGTACTTCACGCAGTTTTACATCCATGGTCAGCCTTCCTTGAGGGGTGCGATGAGGAAAAATATCCGCCGCAGTCTAGCGCCGGATCGACGCCGCCGACAGCCGTCGGCAGCGGCCGCCGTATCGGTTGCAAAGGCCTGGAATCGAGCCCCGTGGAAAAGTCAGCTGGCCTCGGGGCGCCATCTCCTGATAAAAACCACGGGCTGCATCGTCTAAACCTGCCGACGGAGAATTCCCGCAAATGAGCCAATGGACTGATCGCCGCCTCTTAGACCTGCTGGGTATCGCCCTGCCCATCATCCAAGCGCCCATGGCCGGCCCCTCCGGCTCCGCCATGGTGATCGGCGCCTCCCGGGCCGGTGCTCTGGGCTCCCTGCCCTGCGCCATGCTCGACGCCGGGCAGATCCGCCAGGAAGTACAGGTGATTCGCTCAGCCACGCAGAACCCGTTGAACCTGAATTTCTTCTGCCACCAGGTGCAGCCCGTCGATGCCGAACACGAGCAACGCTGGAAGAACGCCCTGGAGCCCTACTATCGCGAGCTGGGCGCCGACTTCGATGCTCCGACCCCGGTCAGCAACCGCGCGCCCTTCGATGAGAGCACCTGCCAACTGGTGGAAGAGTTGCGCCCTGAAGTCGTGAGTTTCCACTTCGGCCTTCCAGAGCGTTCGTTGCTGGCCCGGGTCAAGGCCACCGGAGCCAAGGTGCTGTCCTCGGCCAGCACCGTCGATGAAGCGCTCTGGCTGGAGGAGCGCGGCTGCGACGCGATCATCGCCATGGGCTACGAAGCCGGCGGCCACCGGGCAATCTTCCTCGGCGACGATCTCAACAGCCAGGTCGGCACCATGGCCCTGGTGCCGCAGATCGTCGACGCGGTGCAACTGCCGGTGATTGCCGCCGGCGGCATCGGCGATGCCCGGGGCATCGTCGCGGCGCTGGCCCTGGGAGCCTCGGCGGTGCAACTGGGCACCGCTTACCTGTTCACTCCGGAAGCCAAGGTCAGCGCCGCCCACCACCATGCCCTGCGCCACGCCAAGGAAAGCGAAACCGCGTTGACCAACCTGTTCACCGGGCGCCCGGCCCGGGGCATCGTCAACCGCGTCATGCGCGAAATCGGCCCCATCAGCCCGTTGGCGCCGGCCTTCCCCCGGGCCGGCGGCGCCTTGATGCCGCTGCGTGCCAAGGACGAGGCGGACTTCGCCAACCTCTGGTCCGGCCAGGCCCTGCGCCTGGGGGTGGAACTGCCCGCCTACGAATTGACCCTGCGCCTGGCCGAACAAACCCTGGCACAACTGCGCAGACGCTGATTCACTAGAGCCGCGATCCACATCGCGGCCCGGGCAACAAGCGCTGGCAACAGAGTTCCGTTCATCGACAAATCGCTATATATTCCGCTATATAGCGATTCCCCCTCGCCTTGGTGCAGGCCCCTTCCAATAACTCACTGCCCAACGCATCCGTCCCCCCAATGGAGCTGTTTGATGAACCTTCGCGCCTCAGGTTTTGCCCCGACTTGCCTCGCCGCCCTGCTCGCTGTCTTCGCCCTGGGTTCGGCCCAGGCCGATGAAGTACAGGTCGCGGTGGCCGCCAACTTCACCGCACCGATCCAGGCGATTGCCGCCGACTTCGAGAAAGACACCGGGCACAAACTGGTGGCCGCCTACGGCGCTACCGGGCAGTTCTATACCCAGATCAAGAACGGCGCGCCTTTTGAAGTCTTCCTCTCGGCCGACGACAGCACCCCGCAAAAGCTCGAAAGCGAAGGCGACATCGTCAAGGGCTCGCGCTTCACCTACGCCATCGGCACCCTGGCCCTGTGGTCGGCCAAGGACGGCTACGTCGACGCCAAGGGCCAGGTGCTCAAGGACAACCAGTACCAGCATCTGTCCATCGCCAACCCGAAAGCCGCACCTTACGGCCTGGCCGCAACCCAGGTACTGGCCAAGCTGGGCCTGACCGACAAGGTCAAGGACAAGATCGTCGAAGGCCAGAACATCACCCAGGCCTATCAGTTCGTTTCCACCGGCAATGCCGAGCTGGGCTTCGTCGCCCTGTCGCAGATCTACAAGGACGGCAAGGTCACCAGCGGTTCGGCCTGGATCGTCCCGGCCCAGATGCATGACCCGATCAAGCAGGACGCGGTCATCCTCAACAAGGGCAAGGACAACCCGGCCGCCAAGGCACTGGTGGACTACCTCAAGGGGCCAAAAGCCGCCGCGGTGATCAAGTCCTACGGCTACCAACTGTAAATGAGCCTGTCGAGTGCCGATTTTTCCGCCATCTGGCTGACCCTCAAGCTGGCGTCCCTGACCACGCTGATCCTGCTGGTGGTCGGCACTCCGATAGCCCTGTGGCTGTCGCGCACCCGCTCCTGGCTGCGGGGGCCGATCGGCGCCGTGGTGGCTCTGCCCCTGGTGCTGCCACCCACGGTGATAGGTTTCTACCTGTTGCTGGCCCTGGGGCCCAACGGTTTCTTCGGCCAGTTCACCCAGTCCCTGGGGCTGGGCACCCTGACGTTCAGTTTTGCCGGCCTGGTGCTGGGCTCGGTGATCTACTCCATGCCCTTCGTGGTACAGCCGTTGCAAAATGCCTTTTCTGCCATTGGCAGCCGTCCCCTGGAAGTGGCCGCAACCCTGCGCGCCAACCCCTGGGACACCTTTTTCACGGTGATCCTGCCCCTGGCGCGGCCAGGCTTCATCACCGCCTCGATCCTCGGCTTTGCCCACACCGTCGGCGAGTTCGGCGTGGTGCTGATGATCGGCGGCAACATCCCCAACAAGACCCGAGTGGTCTCGGTGCAGATCTACGATCACGTCGAGGCCATGGAATACGCCCAGGCCCACTGGCTGGCCGGGGCCATGCTGGTGTTCTCGTTCCTGGTGCTGCTGGCGCTGTACTCCAGCCGCAAGACCAAAGCCGGCTGGAGCTGAGCCGATGAGCATTCACGTCAAGCTGCACCTGGGCTACCACGACTTTGCCCTGGATCTCGACCTGCAATTGCCAGGGCGCGGGGTAACAGCCTTGTATGGACATTCGGGCTCGGGCAAGACCACCTGCCTGCGCTGCATCGCTGGCCTGGAAAAAGCCGGCCGCGGGCGCATCCAGATCAACGACGAAGTCTGGCAGGACAGCCAGCGCAAGCTGTTCGTCCCGCCCCACAAGCGCTCCCTGGGCTATGTGTTCCAGGAGGCCAGCCTGTTCGCCCACCTGTCCGTGCAAGCCAACCTGGAATTCGGCCTGCGGCGCATTGCCAAGGCACAGCGCCGGGTGGACATGGCCCAGGCCACTGAACTGCTGGGCATCGGCCACCTGCTGCAGCGCCACCCGCAGCACCTTTCCGGCGGCGAGCGCCAGCGCATCGGCATTGCCCGGGCGCTGCTCACCAGCCCGCGGCTGCTGCTGATGGACGAGCCCCTGGCGGCCCTGGATTCGAAACGCAAAAGCGAGATCCTGCCCTACCTGGAACGCTTGCACGACGAGCTGGATATCCCGGTGCTGTACGTCAGCCACTCCCAGGATGAAGTGGCGCGCCTGGCCGACCATATCGTCCTGCTCAGCGATGGCCGGGCCCTGGCCAGCGGCCCCGTGGGCGAGACCCTGGCGCGCCTGGACCTGCCCCTGGCCCTGGGTGACGACGCGGGCGTGGTGGTGGAAGGCCGGGTCAGCCATTACGACCCGGACTACCAGTTGCTGACCCTGCAACTGCCCGGCAGCCAGCTGACTATCCGCGTGGCCCACGAGCCTCTGGCACTGGGCAAGGCCTTGCGGTTCAAGGTCCAGGCCCGGGACGTCAGCCTGAGCCTGCAGGACAGCGAGCGCAGCAGCATCCTCAACCGCCTGCCGGTAACGGTGCGCGACGAAATCCCCGCGGACAACGCCGCCCATGTGCTGGTGCGTCTGGACGTGGCGGGCAGCCCGTTGCTGGCGCGCATCACTCGCTTCTCCCGGGACCAGTTGAGCCTGCATCCCGGGCAGCAACTCTGGGCACAGATCAAGGCAGTGGCCGTCCTGGCGTAACCCGCAGAGAAAATCGGCACCCTTGGCCGAGACCGCGGTCCATGGTCTACCGGCCCGCACTTTGCCCAGGACCTGCCGCCATGCCCGACGCTTGCGATACTCCCGCCCTGCCCGCCGACCTGCACTACACCGACGACCGCCAGCCGGGTATCCGGCGGCGCAAGCTGCGGGGCAAGTTCGTCTACTACGACGCCCAGGGCCAGCGCCTTACCCAGGCCGCCGAGGTACAGCGGATCAACGCCCTGGCGATTCCCCCGGCCTACGCTGAGGTGTGGATCTGCCCCGACCCCAAGGGCCATCTGCAGGCCACCGGCCGCGACGCAAGGGGCCGCAAGCAGTACCGCTACCACCCGCGTTGGCGCGAAGTGCGCGACGGTGACAAGTACGCTCGCCTGCTGGCGTTCGGCAACGCCTTGCCCAAGCTGCGCCGGCAGTTGCAGGCGCAATTGGCGGTGCCAGGCTTCAGCCGGGAAAAGGTCATGGCCACCTTGATCCTGCTGCTGGATGAAACCCTCATCCGCGTGGGCAACAGCCAGTATGCCCGGGACAATCGCTCCTACGGCCTGACCACGTTGCGCAACCGCCATGTACAGGTCAGCGGCAGCGCCATCCACTTCCAGTTCCGTGGCAAGAGCGGGGTCGAGCACCAGATCACCGTCAAGGACCCGCGCCTGGCACGGGTGGTCAAGCGCTGCCTGGAGTTGCCTGGGCAGCAGCTGTTCCAGTACCTGGACGAAGACGGTCAACGGCACCACGTCAGCTCGTCGGACATCAACGCCTGCCTGCAGCAACTGACCGGAGCCGACTTCACCGCCAAGGACTACCGCACCTGGGCCGGCAGCGTCCTGGCCCTGGAACGGTTGCGCCAGCAGCCTTGGGAGCCCCACGCCGAGGCGAAGAGACACATAGTGGCAACGGTCAAGGAAGTGGCCCGGGAACTGGGTAACACTCCGGCGGTGTGCCGCAAGTGCTACATCCATCCGGCGCTGCTGGAGCGCTTCGTCCTCGGTGAGTTGGCGCAGTTGCCCAAGGCCCGGGCACGCCAGGGCCTGAAGGCCGAGGAAGCGGGCCTGGCGAACTTTCTGCGGCGCCTGGCGAAGGAGGCCCAACCTGCCTGACGACGGCCACCTTCGAATTTGCGTACTTGTCAGCCAGAGAATTCTGAGGTTAGGCTACGCACCTTCTTTCCCGTCCAAGGACGATTGCCGACGTGAACAACTAAGCCTTCCAAAAATGTATCCGCGATGAGCACTGCTAGCGCTCATTGGCCTGTTGCCACATTTTCCGGAGGTGCTGATGGCTCACGTCACCCGGCTGCCCGCACTGGTTTCCCTGAACCAGCTGACCTATCAATTCGCCAATGGCGAAACCCTGCTTGATGCCCTGAACCTGAGTTTCGATCGCCTGCCCACGGCCATCGTCGGGCGCAATGGCGTGGGCAAGTCCCTGCTGCTGCGCCTGATCGCCGGCGAGCTGCAACCCTCCTCCGGGAGCATCAGCCACACTGCCAGCGTGGCCTATGTGCCCCAGGACCCGCAGGTACAGCCGGGGCAGAGCGTGGCCCAGGTCGCCGGCCTCGCCGAGACGCTGGGCGCCCTGCAGCGCCTGGCCGACGGCAGCGCCAGCCTGGAAGACCTGCACCGGGTGGATGATCGCTGGGACCTGGCCCAGCGCCTGCGCCTGGCCCTGGATGAAGCCGGCCTGGAGCACGTGGAACCGCAGGGCCCGGCGGACGTCCTCAGCGGCGGCCAACTGGCCCGGGTGGTGCTGATCGGCGCCCTGCTGGGCACCGCCGACCTGCTGCTGCTCGACGAGCCCAGCAATCATCTGGACCGCCACGGCCGGCGCTGGCTGACGGAACAACTGCAAGGCTGGCGTGGCGGGCTGATCCTGGTCAGCCATGACCGCCAGTTGCTCATGCAGGTGCAACGCATCGTCGAACTCGGCCCCCAGGGCGCCCAGGTCTATGGCGGCAACTATGCGCTGTACCAGGCGCAGCGCCAGGCCCACAGCGAGGCGGCGCAGGCGGCGCTGGACCATGCGCGTACCCAGCGCAGCCGCGAGCACAAGCGCCTGCAACGGGAACACGACACCATCCAGCGCCACGCCGCGGCTTCGCGCCGGCACGCCAAGACCGCCAACGTCTCAGGCTTCGAACGGGCCAAGCTGCTCGGCGCCGCGCGGGACATCATGGGCCAGGTACGCCACGCCCATCAGGGGCACAAGAGCGAGCTCGACGAGCAGGTGCGCGACGCCTTTGCCCGGGTCGGCGCGCAGTCACCGACCTTGCTCACTCTGCCCGCCACCACCTTGCAGGCCGGCCAGCCGGTATTCAGTCTGCTGCAGGCGCAACTGCCCTGGCTGGACCCGCAAGCCCCGGCCAGCCGCCTCACCTGCAACGTCGTCGGCCCGGCGCGCATCGCCCTGGTCGGCCCCAATGGCTGCGGCAAGTCCACCTTGCTGAAACTGCTGGCCGGCCAGTTGCAGCCACTGAGCGGCGAATGCCGAGTGGCGGTAGCCAGTGCCTATCTGGATCAGCATCTGGCGCAACTCGATCCCGCACACTCACTGCTCGAACAACTGGGCAACGCCGCCACGCCCCTGGAGGAAAGCGCCTTGCGTACCCGCCTGGCACGCCTGCAACTGGATGCCCGGCGGGTGCTGCAACCCTGCGCGCAACTGAGCGGCGGCGAGCGCCTGAAAGCCGCCCTGGCCCTGGCCCTGTGGGGCGGCAACCCAGCCCAACTGCTGTTGCTCGACGAACCCACCAACCACCTGGACCTGGAATCGGTGCAGGCCTTCGAATGCGCCCTGCGGGACTTTCCCGGGGCCCTGGTGGTGGCCTCCCACGATCAGGCCTTTCTCCAGGCCCTGGCGCCGACCCATGAGCTGCAATGCTCGGCCCTGGGCTGGCACCTCAGGGAGCAGCAGCCATGAAACAGCGGCTTACAACGACGGGCCCTGCGCAGCCGCAGGCCCGTGCTAGATTCGCCGCCTCACAATCCATGGACAGGAGCGTCACGCCATGCAGTTCGGATACACCATCATCTACGTACCCGAAGTCGAAGGTTCCTTGCGCTTTTTCGAGCAGGCCTTTGGTTTCAAGCGGCGGTTTCTCCACGAATCCGGCACCTATGGCGAGCTGGAAACCGGCAGCACTACCCTGGCCTTCGCCGACCATGACCTGGCAGAAATGAATTTCCCGGCCGGCCATGTGGCGGCTCACTCCTCGCCCAGGCCCCTGGGCATGGAACTGGGGCTGGTCACCGCAGACGTGCAGGCGGCCCATGCCCGGGCCCTGGAGCACGGTGCCCGGGAACTGGCGCCCCCCACAAGCAAGCCCTGGGGGCAGACGGTGTCCTATGTGCGCTGCCCGGACGGCACTTTAGTGGAGCTGTGCACCCCGGTCGCGCCCTGAACGCCCGGAGGCGTTGAACGCTACTTGAGCCTGACGGCGGTGCCGGTGGCGAAGACCACTACCATGCCACCGCGCCCTGCCGGCATGCTGATCTCGAAATCCACGCCGACCACCGCATCGGCGTTGCATTGCCGGGCGCGCTCCTTGATTTCATTGGTGGCCTGTATCCGCGCTTCCTTCAGGGCGCGCTCCAGGGTCTGGGAGCGGCCGCCGAAAAAGTCGCGCATGCCGGCGAACAGGTCACGGACCACGTTGATGCCGTGGACCGATTCGGCGCTGACGATGTCCAGGTAGCTGGCAATTTCCCGGCCTTCGATATGGGCGGTGGTGGTGACAATCATGTGTTTCTCCCTTGAACGGACCACTCGCCCCGGCGCTTCGGGGCGGCAAAACCGGGGATGGTAACAGAGCCCGCCCAAGGCTTTGCCACAAACGACAGCCCCGCTCTGGAGCGGGGCTGTGGGTCACGGTTTCAAGGGACGTTCTTCATCCAGTTCCGACAGGCTTTTGCCATCATCCGGATGCTTCCAGGTCTGCGGAGGCGGCTCCTTGTGTTCAACCTCGTAGGGTGCCGTCTCATCGCTGCGTTCCTGCTCGTAAGGGCGTTGCTGTTGCGTTGCCATGCCCACCTCTCTTCCTGAAGGGATTTTTCACTCGCCTTAGCAGGTTAGAACAGATCTGCCGCTGGCTCGGGGTTTGCCGACAAAACAACGAACGTCGCCTGTGCCCTGCGGTCGTAAAAGTATGGAGACGCATCGAACACGCGACGCGTGCTCCGTACTCACTCCGAAGGAGAAACGCGATGGTTACTCACTTCAAGGTCGCCGGGCATCTGGCCTGCGGTCATCACGGCACCCAACTGGCCTCCACCGGCGAACTGAACCGGGTCAAATGCCGCAGTTGCCGAAACACCGAGGTCTACAAGGAGGCCCGACGCAACCAGCGCAATGCCGCTCGTCGGGCTGCACGCAAGGCCAAGGCCAGCCATGGCGGCCAACTCTGGCGTAACGCCTGGACCGAACGCCTGACCGCCCTGCCGGGCCTGCAGCGTCTGCCACGGGGCTTTCACGGCCAGCCCTTCGTCTGAAACCGAAGCACGCCAGCGTGCCGGCCGAGTACGGGACTGGGCAAGGCCGGCCCCCTGAGGCGCAAGATGAAACTTCTTTCACCCAGCGGCGAAAAAGCGCTGTGTATAGTCGCCTCGCTCATTCAAGCAACTACGTTCGCCCGCACTCCCCGCGGGCTTTTTTTTGCCCGCGGGAAAGTGCGTTGGCGGTTTTTCAGTCCTGCTCGAGTTCCTTGCAGTCCTTGAGCAGGGTTTGCTCCGTGGCGGTGTGGTCCGCCTCCAGGAACGAGAGCACCCCCATCTTGCCCTTGGTGTGCCAGCGGAAGCTGTTCTGCTCGTCGTCCGCCACGTACAGGGCGCCGGAAGCGGAACGCGCGATGTGCATGGGGATCAACTGGTCCTTGTAATACAGCGTGGCAAACGAGGAGCCGTTGTCGATGTTCAGGTAGGCGGCGTCGATGCGCACCTGCCCTTCACACTGGTAGCGCGCTACCTGGCTCTGGTAGGCCGGCTCGGCGGTAGTGGTCTGGGCAGCCTGTGCCAACAGCGCCTGGCTTGAAGCCAGAACCGCGGCGCAGAGCATTGCAGGATGAGTTTTCATGGTGTTCCCCCAGTCGTTCAAAGATGCCCAATGGGACTGGCAGGGGCGTTTTTAGTTCAGGCTGATCAAGCCCCTCGGACCACGGTGCGGCAAAGCTCGAGGTAGAACTGCGGGTCGGTGAGGAACGGGGGCGACAGTCACATCGGCACCGCGGTCTAGCGGCTCCGGGGGCGCTCCGGGAAACAGCTCCCGCTGATGCCGCGGCCCCGCAGCCGCGAGCATCGCCCTGGACGCTGGCCCACCGACCGCCCCGACAAGGAAACCTCCACATGCCGGTAGACATCAGCACACTCGACATCGCCACCCCACTGCCCACCTCGGCCAGCAACCCGCTGGCACTGGAGCTCAACGGCAACCTCGCCCTGGCCCAATGCCCGAGCGTGATCTCGCGCCTGGCAGATGGCTCGATACAACTGTGCGCGCCGACCCGGGGCGCGGCGAGCAAAAGCACCCATCGAACCCGCTGCGAGTGGAAGGAATCCCGCTACTGGGCCCTGAGCAGCGCCGCCGATCATTGGAATCGCCAGCAGATGACCCTGACCAAGGTCAACTCGGCGCAGAAAGTGGTGGTTGCGCAAATGCATGTACGCGATGACGTGAATCCGGCCGTCAAGGTGTTCTGGGACAAGGGCACCCTGACCTATGCCCTGCGCCAGAGCTTCAACGGCGCCGACCCCAGGCCGCTACCGCTGCTCGGCGGCGTCCCGCTCGACGCGCTGTTCCAGCTCAGCATCCACTGCACCTACGCTGGGCTGATCACCATCGGCGCCAGTTGCAATGGTCAGCAAGCCAGCTCTCCCCCGCACGCCCTGGACTCGACCTGGGATGGCCAGGTATTCGACTTTCATGGCGGGATCTACAACCAGATCGATTTCACCCCCAGCACTCCGGCGGAGGATGGCTCGGCCTGCATCATCAGCCAGCTGTCGCTCAGCCACGCCTAGCACCTGGCTGGGGGGGTTGCCTTGCGGTAGTCACGCCGTCCGGGTGCTCCTGGCACCTTGTCAGGAAGGTACCTGCTCCTCGCTGCGATCACGGGGCATCAGGGCCAGGTAGTCGGCCAGCGCATCCCCGGCCAGGGGCTTGATCATGATCCGCACCTGGTGCTGCAAGCGCCCCAGCTCGATCCCGTCACGGGTACGAACCTGGGCATAACCGCAGGCATTCCAGAAGCCCTGTGCCCGGGCATTGTCCTGGACCACGCTCAAGCGCAGCCAGCGTGCGCCCTCGCCCGCAGCCCAGGCCTCCAGCTCAGCGTGCAACTGCCGGGCAAGGGAGCTGCCGTGGCAGGGGGTAGCCAGCATGAACAGGCCTATGTGCCAGACTCCTTGTGCCAACAGGTCGCTGACAATGCTGACGAACGCCAGCAGGCGCCCTTCACTGTCGAAGTAACCGATTTTCCACTTGTGGGTGTAGGACCAGCCCGCTGGCAGTGCATCATCGATCTCGTCGCGCGCCTCGTCCGGCTGCGGCGCTGCACCGTGGACGATATGGAAATACTCCGGGTTCTCGACAAAGAAACGCTGCAACAGAGCTGCGTCATCCAGGGTGATTTCCCTGGGCGCGAGCCCGGTTGCTGATGACGGCAGTAGCCTTGATTGCATGCTGTGGAGCCCCTGGAAAACACTAGGCCGGCAGGTCGGCGACGGATCCTAGCGTCCGGCCAGGTCCTGACGACAGAGTTTATTTTTTGGAAAAATGTGTACCACCCAGCGCTCGCTTCACAGCGGGCCGCCCTCGCCGCTTTGTTATGATCGGCCCTCACCATGCCCAGCGTTTATCCAGCAGGCCCGCGCCTGCGTTACCCGCGGAATCCAGCCCATGTCCAATCCCTTGTCTTCCCCTGGCTACCAGCGGCTGCTGGCCCTGCAGCAACGCATCCATGAGTTCACTCGGGAGCAGGCCGCCGAGCACGACGACACCGGCGAAGACCCCGCCGGCCCATTGTGGGCCAGCGACTACAACTACCTGGCCCTGGCGCCGATGCGTGACGGCCTGCATCTGGAGTACTACGGCGAGCTATGGGACGAGCCCTTTGCCTGGACCCTGGAATGCCTGGCAGAGCAGAGCGTGGCGGACACCCTCAGCTCGCTGCTGTTTTCCGGTGCCGATGAAGGCGCGAACGGTACCCGCGAGTGGGAGTTCAGCCCCTTGCTGGACAGTGCGGTGCAATTTCCCCGCCTCAGGTCATTGGCGATTCGCCCCACCGAACCTCAGGACCATAACGCTTCGTTGATCCAGAAGGCCGGCACCATCATGGAAGAAGCCGGTGAAATCGCCCGCTGGGTAGCAAAGACCCCGTACCTCAGCGAACTGACCCTGCCCAATGCCCCCAACGCGGACTTCTTCCAGGTCGACCTGCCACACCTTGCGCAACTGCGTATCGGCGCCCATTTCGACACCCAGGGTTTTATCGACAACCTCGCAGGCTCCAGCAACCTGCCGCGGTTGAGCAGCCTGGATTTCAGCGAATCCAGCGCACTTCAGCAGAGCTGGGCAAAAGACCGCGAGGAGCACGCCATCACGTCTTTTGCCAGCTATGAAAGATTGTTTGCCAGCCACGCGTGCGACCCATTGCGGGCGCTGCGCTTGCGCAATACCTGCCTGAGCCTGGAACAACTCGAAGCCCTGCAGCGCCAGCGACCCAAACTGCCGATCATGGTGATCCAGGCCACCACTGGCGGTTACGTGAAGAATTTCGCCCGGCAGGTATTTCCCTGGCAGCACCTGGTGCAGCCCGACCCGGGCAGCGATGAGCCTCAAGGCTAAAGCCAAGATTGATTGGCCACCGTCTCGGAGCAAGTGGCTCTTGGAACGCTATGCCAGCGCATATGAAGAACTCATCGAGTCTTTGAAATCACGTCACTCATGTATTGATTCAAATCGCGAAAATCCTTAACGCTCCAAGCATGCGGGGGCACCTTCACACCGTTCTCCCGCAAAGTTCTGGGAATCAAGTCTCCATTGGGGCGCAGTATTACCGACGACACAATCACACCCGGATACTCATTGAGTCGCTTTTTGAAAGCAGGGGTCGTCAGATCGGGTGTAGGAGGATTGCTCTTATTGGCCAGCGGCCCAGTTCCCTTGATATCGGCGCCGTGACACATGGCACATCGTTGCACATAGAGACTCTTGCCATTGGTATTGTCCGCAAAGGAAAGCGTTGCTTGAATCAGCATGAGCCCTCCCAGCAAAGCGATGAACAATGCGTTTATTTTCATTTTTGCATCTGGCCTTATTGTAGAAATCAAATCCCGGAGGCAGCACAGCAACGCTCTGACTCACATCTGAAACGAGAGTCTTAGTCAGCAATAAACATGTGTTTGCCAGAGGTGAACTTCAGCTCAAACGCAGTTCCGCATTTCCTATGCACCCGCGGGGTCGGAAAACACCCCAAAAAAACTGTGTATGCAACCAGCGTTATGTGTCCGGTGCTCTATCTCTCCTGCCCAGAAGGATCCAGATCCGTGCCAGGAAGAACAGCCTCCCCCATCGCACACGCCGATGCATGGGTTGAAGCGTCCCGCAGGCGAATACATCCGTTAAGTACTACTGGGGGCTTCTCGGAGGTAGTCCTCCATACGCTTAAACCGCTCCGCCAACCTTGATCTCGGCACCTTCGAGCGGGCACTCCCCAACAGCAGACCGCACCAGCCCTGGCCATAAGGGCTGGAGGGGTAATGGAACCGTAAATGCGCTGTAGGATTACTGCCGGAGGTTAGGCTGGGTGGGAATCAGGTCCTGAATTTGAGCACAAGAGTAGGTGTTGGAGTAGTCATGGAAACGTGGCTTTATTTCGGCGCCATAGGTCACGCACTGGAACGCCGACGAACCTTTTTGCAAGATCAGAAAGTGCACCAGGCCGACTCGTGCTGGCGCCTGGTAGGCCGCCTTGACTTCATAGCCGCTACGCAGCAACTCGCTCACCGGAGTGGTGTCGTCCGCCAGTGAAAATGGGCTAGCGCCTACGAGGCCCAGCAGGGAGATGCTCAGGGAGATTTTTGCAAAAGGCTTGGTGATTGGCATGAATCCGTCGTCCATGAATGGAAAATGCCAAGTTACCTAAATTCTGCAACCCCGTCACGATCCCGGCCCGATCGAATTGCAGAGTTTGGCGACCTGTGGAGCAGTTTGAACAGTCCAGCCCCGGATGCGATCAGCACCCTATGAAGCATGCCAATTGGCGCTCGTCCTGGCCGGTGCAGGCCGTTCGAGAATCCGTTTGAAACACCCCGGGCAGTCGAGCGCAGAGCCGCCTCACCTCGATAGTGGCTGGAGAGACGTGCTTCGTTCATTTATCCAGATTCAATGGTTCCTGCATCCGGTCCCCTATCATTCCCCGCAACCACGCAGCATGAAACTCCATCTCCTCCAGAGAAGTGCCCTCGGCCAATCGATATACGAACTCCTTGCCCCTCGGCCCCTGGCACACGACACTAAAAAGGCCATCGCGGTCATAACTGGCGAGCACGTAAGGGCAGATACAAATGATGTCGCTAAATGGCACTTGCACTTCGGCGGGCTTGCGAGCGCGACGGGTGACCATGAGAGTAAGCAGTTGCTGGTTTTCGTCGAACGTGAAGGCCAGCACTCTAGATGCAGAAAAAATCCACGCGAAGACCAGCCCCATGAGCACAACAGACCCACACAGGAGCTGGATGAACAACGACGTTGTGAGGCTAGACCCATCGCTGCTCGGTTCAGCTGGGATCGCTTCGAACCCGAGAAGGAGCAGTATCGTCAGCACCAAGCCCGGCAACAACCCAAGCACCACAAAGCAGAAACCCAAAATGGCCGCACCCGTGCTTCCAATGGTCAGCAAGTCCGGGCCGCGATGCCAAACAGGTGGGTGAACGGCAGGGCTTTCAGCGCTTGACGCAACTAGAGGCGTTGCGATGCGGTGAGGTGGACTTTGACTATCCATCTAGCAGGTTCCAGAGATGTAGCGTAGACGGTACCACTACTGCCAGATAGTTCGGCCTAGAGTTACCAGGCTTTTTTCACCACCTCTACTTGCGAACTTCCCCCAAAGAACCACCGGCAAATACCTGGCGATCAGGGCGCCAACAAATAGACGCACATAGCGGATTCATCGATGCTGAAGGGGCGCAAGCCCTTCTCTGCCGCAAGAGCATGCCAAGTATCCGAGCGCTGAGTTGATTTACCCGCCTACTCGACAACCAGTGACAGTGTGATCTATCAATCAAGATCAAGTTGCCGCCATGCTATCCGGCACACGCTCTTGCTCGCCTGATCAAGTAGTAGGCGATCCCCAAGGCAATGATTGCGGGCCCCACGTTATCGAGCTTTGTAGCACCATCGGCCAAATGTCGCCCGGCCTGCACGAGCATGAGGACAGCACCGACATACAGGATCGCCACCTTAAAACGCTTCCAGCGCATTTAGCCCTCCCGCTTTGGAGATGACCGAACAGTGCACGCGCAATCGCAAGGGCAAGAAGGTCTCACCCACAAAGTGAATTGCGGAGCAGTATTTGAAGTTGCGAGTTGATTCAGAGTAAGGCTCACTCAAAAAACCGTGCAAGCCCTTGAAATAGATGGTGCCCGAAGCCGGAATCGAACCGGCACGCCCTTACGAGCGGGGGATTTTAAGTCCCATGCGTCTACCAGTTTCGCCATTCGGGCGGTAGCGCGATAACGCGGCACTGGAACATTCAATCGGCATCAGGCCGTCCAGTGCTTGAAGCAGGGAGTGGAATATATACATCCAGTCCTTGTGAAGCAAGGTCGAAGCCGGCAAAAAAGCCCGGTTCCCGACTCGCTGTCGAGGGTAAAAAAACACGGTAAATCAGAGATCTACAGCGTCATCCCGAGGTTCAACCAGGGGCCGCACGGCCTCTCGCCAATTCCCTCAGCGGCGGCAAGACTAACATGGCGCCATAAGCCAACCAACTGATTTTTAAAGACTTATCCTGAAATGACAGCCTCGGACGAAGCTCCTGCCAGCAATGTCCAGCAAGAGCTTCCTCCCCGGGCAGCCCTCAAGCTTGCGCGGAAAAACTCAAGGAGAGCTTGAGCGCGTCGTCCTTGGCGACCGCCTGCTCGGCCTCCAGATGCGCTGCGAACTCCTGCTCCACCGGCGCCTCGGGACCTTTGACTTGAGCAACCGAGCGGTTGTGTTCCAGTACTTTCGAGAGTTGGGCGTAGCTGTAGTTGGCGGGAGGCGTATTGCCGATGTTCATGAAGACCTTCCTTGAATGGGTAAAGACCAAGCCAGGTGCAGAAAGCCTCGAGCACCGCCCGAGTTGCGCACCCTTGGGTGAAAATGGCGAGGGAGGTTAACAGCTATAACCAGAAAGACGTACATCAAGCGCCTGTGGAGTTCGCCCAGTACAGATGACCTCGCCATCCATGAACCGGTAAAGAGTCATAGATACTGGGCGAACGCTGTAACGCTATGCCCTCGCAATGACATGTTCAACTGTCAGCAATACGCGCCTCCCCGCCCCCTCAGCCGGCGTAGTGGGTGAAGGCCCCGGCAAAGGCTCGGCGCCCTGCCCGCAATTCGGTACGCAGCTCGCCAATCAGATTGGAGATGTCGCGCACGCTGGTGAGTTCGGCAGTGGAGACACCGGTGAGCAGCAAGTCCACCCGGCCCGACTCTGCATCGTAGATCTTGATGGTCAGGGAGCCGTTGGGGTTCAGGGCGCAGGCGCAGGACAGCGGGAGAAAGCCGGACTCCAATATGTGGCAAAGCTCGCTGGTAGAGAGCATGGCTTCTCGCCTGTATGGGGGAGGTGAAGTTCGCCCGTTCAGGATAGGCCTGTATGCGCTTTTGTGTATCAGAAAAAACACAGAGAAATGTTAACTACCCCGCAGTTATCGAATGCCTGCGCAATGCCTCAGCGCTTCGAAATGATGAAGGCTTGTGCATGGCCGGGCTGTTTTTTTTCGTGGCGACTCTGTAGTTTCCACAACATGAACCCGATCCCCCGGCCTGGCCTCGCAGCGATTATTACCCCCTTCATCAGCAAGGTGGGCTAGCGGCCGTCCAGGCTGTCAAGAACCCGCCTCGGAGGCGGGGTTGACCACCACTCTTCTGAGGCAACTACCCCAGGAGAAAACCATGAAGCACTCATCACCCGCCGTACTGCATTTACTGTGCGGCAAGATCGCCTCGGGCAAGTCCACCCTGGCCAGGCAGCTGGCAGAGGCGCACGGCAGCGTCCTGATCTCTGAAGACCAGTGGCTGGCAGGCCTGTATCCGGAGCAGATTCATTCGATCGCCGACTACCTGCTCCACGCCCAGCGCCTGGCAAGTGTGCTGGAACCGCTGGTGATCGCCATGTTGCGCGCTGGAACCTGCGTCGTCCTGGACTTTCCCGCCAATACCGTCGCCCAGCGAACCTGGCTGCGAGCGCTGGCGGACCAGGCCGGCACCCCTCATCAATTGCATGTACTGGATGTGGATGAAGCCCAGTGCAAGGCAAGGCTGCGCGAGCGCAATCGTCTGGGCGATCACCCGTTTGCCGCCAGCGACGAGCAGTTCGAACGGATTAGCCGCTACTTCGTGCCGCCTCAGGAGGAGGAAGGGCTGCACATCGTCCGGCACTAGGCGTATCGGCAGTCACGGTCGGGTGAGCCAGTTGCCCGATCGTGAATCCTGTGCATCCAGCCCATGGGAAAAAGCGGCCCGTGACAAATTCCAGGCAAAAAAAAGCCCAAGTAGCTGATGGACACTTGGGGCTAAAAATGCATAAACCGTGGTAGGTGAACGCAGGGCTATAGTAACGGAATCGTACATTCTGTAACAACATATTTTGAGAAAAAAACCACAAATAAAATCACCTAAGTCATTAAATATCCACAATTTTTTTGAGTCTTTGGATTTCAGGACAGATTTCTGGAAGGCCTCCATCAGTGTTGGAGCCGCGAAAAAAAGGTGCCAGCCACGCACCTGCAATGCTTCGTGAAGCATTCAACAAAATAGCGTTGAAAATTCACAGAATCGCAACAGACAGATAACAGCAGCCACCTTAAATTGCCGGCACCCGTCCGAATGGAATGTGCCGGTATGAATGAATTTCTTGATGCCCTGCCCTTGCTGCTCTGCCTGACGACCTTCGCCTGGTGCTGCTGGGGCTAGAGCCAGCCCGACCTCCGACCGCGACCACCGCCCGCCCCTTCCCGCCCTGCCCCTCTGGATATGCCTGGCAAAGCCTTACACCGGCTCGGCGAGCCTGTGGGCGCTGAACAAGGCCTGCCCGATAGCCCGGGCCCTTTGCAGATTGGCGGCTTGGGCGCCGGACTCCGACTCGTACAGCAACTGCGACGTCATCACACTGGCCCCGCAGTAATCGAAGATCCCGTGATCAATCTGAGCCTGCATCGCTTCGAGGTAGCGGTGACGCTCATAGGTACCGGCATCAGCCCCAGCCACCCCCACCAGATGCACCCGAAGGCGCCCCAGCTTTTTCACCAACCTGGCATCGGCCTGGAAATCAAACGCCCAGCCATTGCTGAACACCCGGTCGATCCACCCCTTGAGCAGCGCTGGCATGGACCACCAGTAGACCGGATAGACCAGTACCAGAGCATCAGCGCGATCGATCCGGGCCTGCTCGGCGAGAACGTCCACAGGAGGGGTGACCTGGGTTCTGTGTACCGCAATATCTGCAGCGCCGAAGCGCGGCTCGAAGCCTTCGCTCCAGAGATCGGCAAGCTCGAAGGAGTGCTCCGCAGACTCGGCCAGGCCTTCGGCAATCTGCCGGGCAAGGCTGTGGGTCAGGGACCTGGGGTCGTGATGGGCAAAGACAAGAAGTGCGTGCATGGCGACTACTCCCACAAGCGCATTGCGCTGATTGCAGAGGATTTATATACTTTTAGTAAGTTACGACCAATAACCTACCTTTGGTATATAAGCATGTCAAGCCGCCAGAACCCCGATGCCTCACCGCGCCGTCGCCTGACACGGGAACAGCGCCTGCAGCAGTTGATGGGCGTGGCCTGGCAGATAGTTCGCGAACAAGGCACCGAGGCCCTGACACTGGGGCACCTGGCAGAACAGGCCGGTGTCACCAAACCCGTGGTCTACGATCATTTCGACACTCGGGCGGTACTCCTGGCGGCCCTCTACCAGGACTACGATCAGCGTCAGACCGCACTCATGGAGCAGGCGCTGGAGACTGCCAGCCCCACGCTGGCGGCTCGCGCCGATGTGATTGCCGCGTCCTATATGGATTGTGTGCAACGCCAGGGCCGTGAAATCCCTGGGGTGATCGCCGCCCTGGCCAGCTCGCCGGAGCTGGAACAGACCAAGCGTGAATACGAGGCCACCTTCCTGGAAACCTGTCGAGGTGCCCTTGAGCCCTTCGCGAACGGCGCCGTGATAGGCACCGCGGGCCTGCGGGCCATGCTCGGCGCCGCTAAAGCGCTGTCCCATGCCGCCACACTGGGAGAGATCAGCTTCGGCCAAGCCCAGGAAGAGCTCTGCGACACCATCGTGGCCATGATCGAAAGAGCCCGCGCCAGGCAACGCACGCCGGCATCCGGCGCTTCCCGTTAATTGTGAACCGACTCTTGAAAACGCGCCCCGAAGGGGTACCGCAAGGACGCTGCAATGCCATTGACCCAACTGGAACTGCTGGACGAACTGCTGCAACGCTATCGCGGCGAGCTGGGCAAGGATTTCACCGGCTATCGCAACCATGTGTACCGGGTCATCAACTTCTGCCACCTGCTTACAGGCACTGATGCCCTGCAGTTGCAGAAACTCTCCATTGCCGGAGCCTTTCATGATCTGGGGATCTGGACCGCCGGGACCTTCGACTACCTGCCACCCTCGTTACACCTGGCCGAAGCCTATCTGGAGGAAATCGGCAGGCTGGAATGGGCAGCCGAGGTGCTGCCAATGATTGAACTGCACCACAAGATCACCCCTACTGCCGCGCAGCCGGATAGCCTGGTGGAAGGCTTCCGCCGCGCCGACTGGATTGATGTCTCCCTGGGCATGCTGAGCTTCGGTCTACCGCGCCAGGATCGGCGTCGAGTGTTTGCCGCATTTCCCGATGCCGGCTTTCATCTGCGCCTGGTTCAATTGTCCGCCAGACGGCTGTTGACCCGTCCCTGGAACCCCCTTCCCATGCTGCGTCTGTAGACCTGTAGCAGAAGCCTCCACTCGGAACGCGTAGACTGCAGCGATCCCAGGCAAAACCGGCCGCGTATCCACGGCCGCCATCAATGAGAACACCCATGCCGCCCCACCCGCCAACCGGCCCCCTCGCCCCCACGGGCTTGCCATCCCAGGCCCCACAATCCGTAGCCCAGGCGCTTGCCCCGGACACCATCGGGATCAACCCCGATGCCAGCCAGGTGCTCTCGGTGTTCGATTTCGACGGCACCCTGACCCGCCATGACAGCTTCGTACCCTTTCTCAGGTTTGCCTTCGGCCACCGCCAGTTCAACCGGCGGATACTCGGCCTGGCCCTGCCCAGCCTGAGGTTCCTGATACGCCGGGTCGATCGCGACCAGCTCAAGGCGCAACTGATCAGCACCTTCCTCACAGGCGTCGAGGCGGCCTGGCTCCAGCAGCGGGCAGAAGCTTTCTGCCAGCAGGCCTGGAACCGACTGATGCGCCCGGCGGGCCTGCAGGCGGTGGCCCAGGAGCTGCGCTCAGGCGCCCTGGTAACCCTGTGCTCTGCCTCCCCGGCCCTGGTCCTGCAACCTTTCGCCACACGCCTGGGGATCAGCTTGATCGGCACCGAACTGGAGGTGGTCGACGGCATACTGAGCGGGCGTATCACCGGCAACAATTGCCGTTGCCAGAACAAGGTCCTGCGCCTGGAAAGCGTCTACGGTCCGCTGAACCAGTATCGGCTCCGGGCCTGGGGCGATACCCGCGGCGACCGTGAGCTGCTGGCTGCAGCCCAGGACGCCCACTGGCGGCACTTTCACCCTTCCTGGCGGCGCGGGCAGCGAGCACGCTGAGACGCCGGCCAGCCTGCGGGCGATAACGCCCTGGCAGCCACCAGCCAGAATCTGCTGGATACCCCAGAACCTGGCCGCCGCACAGCAACCCGCCGCACCCGCGGCATCGAACCAGGCGCCAGGGCTCAGTCAGCCGTAGCCCCCAGGCGCTGGCGCATGCTGGCACTGGCCGCGGGCCCGGCTTGCACCGTGCACGCCTGCAATGCCACCAACCGGCCGCTGGCGACCTCCGCCATCACAGGCTGTACCGCAAGCCCGGTTTCCCGCTCGACAAGTTGCACGCTCTCACCTTCGGGAGCGTAGTGACGATTGCCCCAGGCCACGAAAGCCATGAGCACCACACGAAAGTCCTCGCCCTTGGCCGTGGGCACATATTGATAGCGCAGAGGGCGCTGGCTGTAGGCCTCACGCACGAGCAACCCATCCTCCACCAGGGAATTGAGACGCCGGGTCAGCATGTTCGGGGCGATCTCCAGGCTGCGGGCAAACTCGTCGAAGCGCCGCAAGCCATGCAAGGCATCGCGCATGATCAAGATGCTCCACCACTCCCCCACCCGCTCCAGGCCTCGGGCGATCGGACACTCGGCTTCAATCAGACTCTTTCGTTGCATGGCTGGCTCCTGCACTGCACCTCGGTAATTATGGATTCGGATGTTACTTTCATGATGATAGTATCGTCCACGTTTCGTTGTTCCCCAATCACGTACGCTGAAGGAGCAGGATCCGCATGAGCAAACGCATCGTAGTCACCGGCATGGGCGCAATCACGCCACTGGGTTGTGGAGTCGAACAGGTATGGCGGCGCCTGCTGGCAGGCCAGTCCGGCATCCGCTCGTTACCGGAAGAACTCATCGGCGAGCTGTCGACCACCATCGGCGGCCAGGTGCCCGACTCGCTCCAGGACCCGGAGGCCGGCTTCGACCCGGACCAACTGCTGGCCCCCAAGGAACAGCGCAAGATGGATCGCTTCATCCTCTTCGCCCTGGCCGCGGCCGAGGAGGCCCTGGCCCAGGCCGGCTGGAAGCCGGATACCGCAGAAGCCCAGGAACGCACGGCCACCATCATCGCCTCCGGGGTGGGCGGCTTCCCGGCCATCGCCGAAGCGGTGCGCACCACCGACAGCAAGGGCCCGCGCCGCCTGTCGCCGTTCACCATTCCCTCGTTCCTGAGCAACATGGCCGCCGGGCACGTGTCGATCCGCCATGGTCTAAAGGGTCCCCTGGGCGCGCCGGTGACCGCCTGTGCCGCCGGGGTCCAGGCGATTGGCGATGCCGCGCGGATGATCCGCGCCGGGGAAATCGACATCGCAGTGTGTGGCGGTGCAGAAGCAGCCATCCACCGGGTCAGCCTGGGCGGCTTCGCCGCAGCCCGCGCCTTGTCCAGCGAATTCAACGACACCCCGGAACGCGCTTCCCGCCCGTTCGACCAGGCTCGGGATGGTTTTGTCATGGGTGAAGGCGCCGGCCTGCTGGTCATCGAGGAACTGGAACATGCCCTGGCCCGCGGCGCCCGGCCCATCGCCGAGCTGGTGGGCTACGGCACCAGCGCCGACGCCTACCACATGACGGCCGGTCCGGAAGACGGCGACGGCGCCCGTCGCGCCATGCAGCAGGCCCTGCGCCAGGCCGGTATCCAGGCATCCCAGGTGCAGCACCTCAATGCCCACGCCACCTCCACCCCCGTGGGTGACAAAGGCGAGCTGGCTGCTATCAGAACGGTGTTCGGCACCGACAGTGGGTTGGCCATCAGCGCCACCAAATCCGCCACTGGCCACCTGCTGGGTGCGGCCGGAGGAATCGAGGCGATCTTCACCATCCTCGCCCTGCGCGATCAGATCGCCCCGGCCACCCTCAACCTGGAAAACCCGGACAGCGCCGCCGCAGGGCTGGACCTGGTCAGGGGGCAGGCTCGCCAGCTGGCCATGCAATACGCACTGTCCAATGGCTTCGGCTTTGGCGGGGTGAATGCCAGCGTGCTGTTCAAGCGCTGGGAATAGCCCTTCGGGCCAGGGCTCCCTGCCGGGGTTTGAGTTGCGATTGGCTGAAACCCCGGCAGCCCCATCAGTTCAACACGTCATTCAGCACTTCGTAGATGACCCCGCTGGCAATGGCCACCAGGATCAGGTCCGTACCGGCCTGCCGCCACTCATACCCCTCATAGCGTGGCAGTTGCCCGAGCAGCCGGCTGTCCAGCTTCTTGGCGATGCCTGGTGGAAGGGGCTTGCCACGGGCCAGGTTCTTCTGGATACCGGGAGGCAACGCCGGTCCCGGGCTCCAGTAATCACGGTGCCCACCCAAGATGCCGAGCACGTTGCCACGATCGATGCTCGGGCCATGGCTCCAATCGTCAGCAGCAGGTTTCTTGCCCTTGCCGTGGCCCTCCCGGTTGCCCTGGCCACGATCATCCTGGGCGTCCTGCTTGGAATGGCCTTGCCCCTTGCCCCCGCCCGGATCGGCCAGAGCCAGGGGGGAAGCCGCAGCCAGGACCAGGCAGGCAAGAACGGTAACAAGCGGACGCGATGTGTGCATGGTGGTTCTCCTCAGGCAGCGATTGCCAGAATCAACTCTAGACGGCCTTTCTATCCTGGGGTCGCCCCCGCCCCTGAGCACGGATCGGCCCGCCCACTCACCTGACCGTTCAGCCCAGCTGAACCTCGAGAATCAAAGGCTGCAACTGTGCTGGTATTCAAAGGGAAACATCAGCGTATCCACCACCCCGGAAAACGGCGCATCCAGCGCCAGAAACGGCCAGAGTACGCCGTTGTTTTCCTTTGCCAGGGCCCAGTCCATGCGCACGCCGATATAGGGACAGGTGTAGGGAGTGGTTCGGGTCATCAATGCCGTGCACCCGCTCAGCCCCAGGGTCAGCACCAGCCACAACAGACTTCGCAACACGTAACGTCCTTATTACTTGCATCGGCAAGCACCATGGGTGCTGCATGACCAACGCTTCAGAGATCGAGATCAAGCCTTGTAGTCGCAATGGATCTGCAGGCTTTCGGTAGGGTTTCGATGAATCTGAAAACCGCACTGCCCCAGGGTGGCCTTGACCTCCTCCACTACCGCCGAGTAGCGCGCCTTGCGCTGTTCCTGGCGGGCCGGCGAGGTAAACACACCCAAGGGCAGAAAGCGCAAGCGCTTGCCATCGAGGACGATGGACACGTCGACATGAGTGCCGTCCACGTCATGGCCATTGGAGCCGAAAATATCCTCCAGTTCCTGCTTTCGCCGCGGGTAACACAGGCAGAAAAGCCGGATGCCCAGCCAGCGCGACAGGGTTCTGAAAAACCCCAGGCAACTGCTGTTGGGTTCGTAACCCCGGGTTACCAGCAGTTGCACGGAGCGAGGCAATCTCGACTGGACCTCAAGCAGTTGGGCAAAGACCCGGGCATCTATCGAGACCTCTGAAGACGGCCAGCGTGGCCCTATCCTCAAGCCCTGGTGATCACCCTTTTTCAAAATCAGCATGCAGATCAAATCTGGTTTCCAGGCGGACCAGAATGGTACACAGAGCGGCCCCTGAGCGCTGGAAAATCGCCGTACAAAAAACCCGCTCACTGGCGCAACTCACCCCTTTTCTCCCCGTGACAGCCCACCGACGGTTTAGTTAAACTGCTAGTGGCTCATAGCCATTACTCTTCATCACAGTGACCGCAGGGGCTGTATGTACGACTTAACGAATCTGGTCATTGTCGATAGCCGCTTCGGCTTGAACGTCTTGCAGGTCACCGCGGACCTGGTTGCCGGCGCACTGGAAGAACTGCTGCAAAATTGCGCAAGCGGCGCGAACATCACCCAGAAACTGGATTACTCCATCCTGAGCATCTACCAGGACAAGCTTGAAGCGGCCATCCGCGATATGAGCCTCCCGGTCCTCCCCATGCTCAGTGCTGCCGACAGCCTTTGCTGACAAGCCGCCAACAGGGGATGGCCGGGCTGAGGTTTCCTGGCAACGCCTGAGCAAACCCTTTACATTGCCCGCCGCCCCCCCTCTTGATTAAGGACAGATCAACATGAAGCTTGTTTACGCCCTCTCACTTGCAGTGCTGGCCCTGGTTGGATGCGACAAGAAACCCGAGCCGGTGGCAACCGGCCAGGCAGGCGCTGCCGCCCAGTGCTTCAAGGACACCGATTGCAAGGGTGATCGGATCTGCGAGACCGGCAAGTGTGTATCGCCACAGGCGGCTCCTGCCCTCGGCGAGCGCCCCGCCCCGACAGTCGCCACCCAACCGGCCCCAGAAGCGCCCCGGGTCAGCTACGTACCACTGATCATCAGCGGCGACGACATCGGTGGCGTATTCACCACCAGCACCCGCGAAATGGGCGGTTCGGCCATCAACTATGTATCCCGCGCCGGTGTCGTCAACGTGATGGACTACGTGGTTGAAGACCCGGACCTCACAGGATACGTCGCCGTCGAGAAAGCCTATGCCTTCGGTGGCAAGTATCTGCTGGTGGTCTCCACCGGAGAAGGTGGCGCCAGCTGCCCCGCCACCACCTACGCCTTCACCTTTGACAGTGCCTCGGAATCGGTGACCGGCAAGATGGAAATCAACAACTGCTCGGAGCTGGTCGAAAGCCTGGCCGATGGCAACAAGCTGATCGTCAAGAAAGAAGACGTACAGCACGTTTTCTACAATGGCGATGTGAAGTAGGACCTGCACGGCTGGCTGGCCAACCTGGTGCGCTGAGAGGGCTGCTCGCCCCCTCTCAGCGCCGGAGCGCGTACGTCAGCCAGCACTCGCTTTCGATAGCGAGCGACCTGTTACAGACATCACCCTGGGAATGTTCAGGAAATTCCCGCATAGGCAGCCCATTTCGTCATGTCTTGAAGGGATATGTTCCCACCACAGACGACAAGGCCAATAACCGCGCCGGCAGGCAGCCTGGGCGCGGTGGCAATGACCGCGGGCACAAGCGCGCCAGAAGCCAGCTCAACCCATTGCCTTGCCCCTTGCGCAAAGGACAGCATGCCCTTGATCGCCTCTTCGTCAGGGACCACAACCATGTCTTCGACATAGTGGCGAGCGTGGGCAAACATCAGCTCGTCGATGATCGGAACGCCAAGGGTGGAGACGATCGAACTGACGTCGATATCCACCGGCCTGCCCGCCTGCAAGGCCTGGCTCATGGAGTGTGCGCCGGCGGTCTCTACGCCCCAGACCCGGATCCCCGGCTTGATCGCCTTCAAGGCCGTGGCCACCCCCGCCAGCATCGCCCCGCCGCCGACCGCGACAAACACGTCGGTCAGGGATGGGCAGTCGGCAATGAACTCAAGGGCCAGTGTTCCATGCCCCTCGGCAATCAGCGTGTCGGCGCAATCGTCGATCACCACATAGCCCTCTGCCTCCAGGGTCTTGGCCCGAGCAAAGGCAGCATGCACATCCGCTTCGACAATGACCGTACTGCCGGAGGCGCGAATGCGCTCGACCGACGAAGACGGCGCGCTCTCGGGCATGATCACCGTCACCCTGGCGCCGAAGCGCTTGGCCGCCTCGCCGATGGCAATGCCGAAGTTACCCCCACTGACGGCGACGAAGTGGCTATCGCTCAGGCCCTCCTGCAACGCCGAGAACTTGTTGAGTACCCCGCGGGCCTTGAATGAACCACCGGCCTGCAGGTTTTCAAGCTTGAGAAAGACAGGTCGTTCAACCATGCCTGCCAGCATTGAGCTTTCCACCGTCGGCGTACGAACTACCGATCCATCTATCCGCTGCGCTGCTGCAACGATGGATTTGAAATCAATCAGCTGAGTCATCTGGGCCAATATCCTTGGTCTGAATGTGTGCAGGACTCCCAACGTCCGTGCCTGGCCAGCTTCGCCAGCCGCGATGAACGCTACAGGACAAACCGGGGAATGCGCCACCTATTCAAGAGTTAGGGACAGCCGATGAGCAACCTGGAGTAGCTCATGGATCATCGCTGCAAAAACAGCGTCGCCCAGTGGTAGGCTAGCGGCCCTCCACCACCAGGAAGCCTTCCCAGTGACGCCCATCATCTGCGCCAACGAGTTCGACATCTGTGTTTCCATGCCCGACTTCGTCACCTGGGCGCAGGACGAGCCTGTTCCCAACGCCGATCTGGCGGCGGCATTGAACACCCTGGGAATCGCTCTCGACATTCGCAAGCTGTACACCAGCTACTTCGACGAAACCCCGGTTGGCGCTGGCGACGTCCACATTTATCCGGGTACCGAAAGTGCAAGCCTGCTGGTCATCGATCTCTACCGAGACCCCACCGACCAACTGGATATCGTCAGTATTTCGTTGAAGATAGAACCTCTGCTGCTGCCCTTGGCCCTGCCTCATCTGCGAGGCTTTTTTGATGCTGCCGAGTGCCAGGTCGCCTTCAGGCAGTCCAGCCATTCACAGCAGTTGCGCGCGCTGATCGATGAAACCCGATACCCCGCCCCAGCCGATGAAAACGGCTATCGGCAGCAGCTGATTGCCCATCTTTGAAGAACCGGCCACAGGCGCTTCGACACCTGCCGATCAGGCCCAAGGCAGAAGCAGGCCCGACCTGGGCCGGGCCTGCCATTGGCAACTAGCTCAAGGGCATTCGCAGGTGGACGGACCGAATACCGGGCCGCTGCACGGATCTTCGGACGGGCCGAACACCGGGCAAGAAGCCTGGGCCGTCAGGGTGAAGCCCCACAGCAGCAATACCGCCAACATCACTTTTTTCATTTGCGACCTCCTGGTCAGTCATCCAGTCACCCATGCCCCGTGACGAGGGCACGGACATTCATCAAGGGCATTCGCAGACCGTAGGCCCGAGCACCGGGCCAGCGCACGGATCCTCTCCCGGCCCCAGCACAGCGCAGTCGGCTTGCGCCGTCAGCGAAAACATCCACAGCAGCAGCGAAGCCGCCAGCATTTTCCTTTTCAACCTGACCTCCTTGGTCGAGACCTCGATAGTGTTCTGTGCCCTGCTCCGTTACCAGAGGCGGACACAGGCCCCCTGTATGGCATGACGCAGGCTCAGTCCGCGCGCCCTGCCGCCGGGCCCGAGACAGCAAAGACCACCGCCGGCGATTGCGCCAGTGTGGCGTGTTGTCGCGCCTGTATGGCCGGCGCAAATCAGCGCACGGCGACTCTTCAGCACAATCTTGCACTGGCCATGCCGATATTTTTCAGATTATCTTTTGCCGAAAATCCAGGAACACAAGGAATCTGTGTCATGCCTTCACTCAAGCTCGTATGCCTTGCCCTCACGGTTCTGACCATCAGCGCCTGTGCCATCCCAACAGCCAAGACCGAACCCAACGACGTCGAGATCGCCGCCCAGAAACTGGTGGGGCAGCCGGCCAAGAATGCGTTTCAACTGTTCGGCAGGCCCGACCAGGGCATGGGGCCTTCTTCCTACGGCAGTGGAGGTTTCTACCTGTGGAACCGGGTGCAGACCCATACCACGCCAGAGAAGGTCTTCGTGCAGACCGGCGTCGAGTACGTCGGCCAGAAGGAGACCTGGGTAGGCATTGGCGGTGGCGGAGTCGGCGGCATGATGCCGGTGGGGAGCGAAGCGGTCTATCGCAAGACCGGGTATGAGGAAAACCGGACAGTGCTCGATTACTTCTGCAGCATCACCCTGTACACCGATAGCCAGAACATCATCACCGATGCCAGCGTAATCGACTGCAACAGCAAGAAGTGATCGGGTGATCCAGCTAAACAGGGCCGCCACCCAGTCTTGTGCAACCAGGGTTCACCCCGGGTGGCCGGCCTGCCCCCCTTAGCTGATATCATTCGGCAACTTACCCGCCGAGTTGCACACATGAATCGCCGCAAGAAAATCAACCAACTGCTGAAGGCCAACGCCAAGAAGGCCAGCGCCAAACTGGCACCGAAGAAGAAGTGCACCTACATCAGCAAGGCCGATCGCTTGAAGCTGGCGGCTGAAGCCGTTCAAGACCCGATCATCGCACCCGAAAGCTGATCCAGCCCCCCCCCAACAGCCTTGGCCGCCGTAGCACACTGCCCCCCTCCCTGAGCGGCCCTGGCCTTTACCTGAATTCACCCTGCCCCCTCGGGCCTGAGCGCTCCATCGACCTCCTGCGGCCTGCCCTGGGAAGCTGCCCGCCGCAGTTTCCGCGGCCCTGCTCGATAGCGGCAATACGCCATTAGCACATTTGCCCTAATCGACCCACGACGCCCGGCGCACCTATATTTCTACCCTTGAGCGGCCCACCTGCTGCCACGAACAAAAAACTCGAGGAGCGCCCTCTGGTCATGGCAGCCACTCACCAGAGTCCGCCCTGCCCATCGCCCGATACAGCCCCTGAGCTTGGCCACTCACCGTCTTGCCAACGGACTGAGTTGATTTTTCTTCACCTGCAAGCACCGCCTCCAGGTGCCCACAACAGCAAAGGATTGTTGCCCTATGCTCACCTCCCTCAGACCCTGGCTGCCCGCCTTGCTGCTGTGCAGCCCGCTGGCTGCACAAGCGGAAAGTGCCCCGGCCGGCGACTTCTGGATGATTCATCACCAGGGCAGCCTCAACAAGAACGAAGCCTTCATCGTCGACGGTGAACCTTCCAACATCTTCCTGCGCAAGGGCGGTGTCCGTTCGCTGGGCGTCTATCAGCTCTACGAAGAAGGCGGCAAGCCAACGATGACCGCGTATGACGTCGAAGTCGACTGCGCGAAGAACCGGGTGCGCCTGAACGGCGCGCAGAACTACAGCAAGTTCTTCAACGACTTGCGCCCGAAGAAGGTTTCCACTCAATGGCAAAAGCAGCCCGAGCCCTGGATAGCCCAGACCCGGGACTTCCTCTGTCATCCGGAGCAGCGCCAGGCGAAGCAGATGTATCCGCTCGGCAAGATGCCTACCTCGCAGATGATTTCGGCCGCTCCGGGGCTGTTCCAGTTAATGAATCACGAGCACACCAAGACGGCCATCCTGAAGATCGTCGACCAGGCATTCGATCAGATGCCCGCCAAATGAACGCACTATTTATGGAGAACGTGCGATGAAAAGACTGCTCGCACTGGGAATAGCCGCCATCTTGCTCAGCGGATGCTCGGCCATTCCGACCCTGCCCGAAGCCCAGGCCCGCAACTACTGGAAGAACCGCCCGGTTGGCGAGGCGATCGAGCACTTTGGCGTCCCCAACCAAGTCGCCACCGCCCCCGAAAAGGACTGGGTGGTACTGATCTATAAACGCGACACCTCGTACACCTCACGCGAAGCGCTCGGCACCTACACCGGCCCACAGAACGGCCAACTGGTACACGCTGAATACTGGGGCGACGTGACCAACTCAGCCAGCTGCGAAATTCGCGTCGCCATCAACCGCGCCAGGCAAGTGGACTACCTGCTGACTCGAGGCCGATGCGCCGGCATAAAGCTCAAGCCAGAAGCCTGACCCTCCATGACCTCGACCCGGGTGGCCAGAGCCACGCCGGGTCAGAGGTCCGGGTTTGACAGAGGCAGCCTCTGAAGTGGAGAGAAGCTGCGGCCACGCCGATAATGACCCAGGCAGGGTCCAACGTACCGCTCACCGGCTACCCTTCGAAAAGCGTTGCTCGCATTGGCCGTCTTATCGGGCACGACACGAGCACACTCATCACTGCTTGAGCAAATCACTCGGTTTCCAGCTCTGGTCAAAGAATGCCTGCTTGGGCCCGTAAAGCCGCACGATCACCAGGAAGCCCTTGTCCGGTACGGTCTTGATCCAGTTCTTGCCCTCGCCCGGAGATTTCGGGCCAAAGTAGATATCGGTGGAGCCGTCGCTGTTCTGCACCGGCTTATCCATCTGATTGAGAGACGGGAACGGCTGGCCGTTGTCCAGGCCCGAGGCGGTCAGGTTGTCGTAGGCGGTCACCGACCAGAACAACGCCGCAGGTACATTTGCCGGCAGGTTGAGCTTGTAGGTCTGGGCACCGTCGAGGAACTTGCCGTCGGCATCACGGGTGGTCGCGGGATACTTGGCACCGGCACCGACCATGTTCATGACCATGCCGGGGCTGTCCGAGTAGGCCGAAGTGAAGAACGCCACCCGCTGCTCAAGATTGGTGAAGCTGCCACTGGACTGAAACTCGGTGTTCTCCCCGGCGAAGGTATTCACGTATTGCCGATCTTTGTAGTACAAGCCGCCCGGTTCCTTGAGCAGCAAATGGCTGGTCACCACCTTGCTCATCTTGAACGCGGTGCGCGCCGCTTCATCGAGCAATTTGCGCCGTTGCGCATCCGGAGCGAAGGGCTTGCCCTTCTCGATGCCCAAGGTGTGCAGGAAGCCACGCATGTCCATGTCTGCCGGGTCCACCGCTTCGGCGTCAATGAAGCGCGACAGCATGTCGAAATAGCGACCATCCTCGGGAAATAGCATGTTGATCGGTGCGCCGGTGGCATCGGGGAATTGCATCGGCAGCGCCGAATCCTTCTTGCCCAGCGGATAGATCTTGGTGCGCTCGACTTCAGCCACCGGCACGCTGAGGTCTTTCGGATCCTTGAAAAAGGTGCGCCAGAACAGGAACACGTTGTTGGTTCGCGAACGATAGACGTATCCCTCGGTCGGCTCCGGCCCCTTGTAGTCCGGCGGCAACAGCACGTAGGTGCCGCCCTTGCCCTTGTCAGGGCCGGCCAGGCCGACGTCACCGCGCCAGGTCTTGCCGTCGATGGTCGGGCCAACGATCGGGCGCTGGAAAAAATCGTCGAACATGCCCTGTACACCGGGAGGTGCTTCAACCACCAGTGGGCCGTACTTCTGCAGGTCCAGATAACTCATGGCGTAGACCAGGTCGGAGTTCGGCGTGGTCACCAGCGTCTTGGCATTGATGCGCTTTTTCCAGGTGGGCAGGATGTTGTAGCCGGCGCCGAACTCTTTCTCCGAAGCCTCCTTCATCGACCAGATGTTGATCGCCGGCAAGGCCCACAGGTACGACTGCACGGCGCGCTGGAACACCAGCTCATCGATCAGGTTGCGTGCAGCTGTCTCAGTCGGGAAGCCCTTTTCAAAGGGCTGGTTGGCCAGTTCCTCATAACGCGTCGCAGCATTGGCCAGGCCGCTCAAGGTAATGGCTGCGGCCAGGGCCGTCAGGGAAGTGCGCAAACGGTTCATGGGCTGTCCTTATGAAACGCAGTTGGAAAATCGGCTCAGTTGACCTTGACCACCGCCGGTGGTGTCCACTGGCCGTTCATTGCAGCGGCTTCCGGCCAGTAGGCGCGTACGTATAGCGAGAAGTCGGCGCCCTGGGGCGCGGGGAGCCAGTTGCTTTCCTTGTCCGCGCCCGGCGAGTCGCTTTGCACATAGAGTGTCAGCGAGCCATCGGCATTGCTCTTGAGCGCTTTGTTCTTGGTGCCGAGGGAATAGCGTCCCAACGGGTTTTCGGCGAAGAAATGCTGTTGGTTGTACAGCGTCAACGACCAGAAGCCCTTGACCGGCGGCAGCGCACCCTTGGGGAAGGTCACGCTGTAGCGCTGGGCGCCATTGAGCCGAGTACCGGCCTCGTCCAGGTCCTGGTAGAAATACTTGGTCTCGATCTGCTTGTTGACGAAGATATTCGACCGGGCGACTGCCGTGCGCAGGAAGTAATCGGTCCCAAACGCCGCGCCGTTGCTGATGGTGCTCCAGTGATGCGGCAATTGCTGGCCGTAGTTGCGAAACTGCAACAGCGGCTTGACCACCTCGCTGTCAGCCTTTTGCGCTTCGTCGATCATGGCTTTTTTCAGCTCGGGGTCGCGCTGGGCGATTTGCGCCAGCACCGCCAATTGCGCATAGCGCGCCTCTTCACCCGGTAGCGGCCTGGCGTCCTTGAGAATCGCCGGCAGTTCATCAAAGAACTTTTCCGGGAGCACCCAGCGGGTCTCCTCGTCTCCCGATGCCTCGGCAGGGAATTTCGGCGACTTGCTCCAGTCACGCTGCTTGAGTTTGCCGTCGTACTTGGACAGCGGGTACATATCGATGCCTGCCAGATAGGGCTGAATGGCCTTGCGATCTTCGGCGGTATCGTCCTGGAATACCCGCGGGATCACGAAACCGGTGTTGGTCTTGGCGCGAAAAACCTGGGCAATGCCTTCCGGTACCTTGCCGTTCCAGTCCGGCCCCACCAGTAGATAGAAGCCCGGCTTGGTACCGTACATTTTGCCCAGTTCGGCGAAGCTGTCGGAGCGCAGGTCCACCAGTTGATACACCCAGAAACGGTCGCCGAAGTCCGGCACCTGAATCACCACAGGCTCGATATCCAGGGCAATGCTGCCCGCACCGTAGACCACATCCTGGTTCGGGCAGGCCACCAGCCGCTCGCCAGGGGAAATGTAATCGGTGAGCATCGACAGATGGTTGATCGGTGCTACGGGCACGATACCGCCCATCAGTCCCGGCTCCGGCAGGTCCTTGAACTTCTGCCGGCGGTTGAAGATATTGGCCATCGGCCAACCCCAGAAATACGCTTCCCGCGCCATCATCCGAACGTAGGTTTGCGTTACCTTCACATCGGCTTCAGGCCCGGAGACCTGCGCCATCGGCGAGGTTTGCGCCTGCACAAGCATCGCGGCGAGCATCACTGACGTAGCAATCAAGCCACTGATGAATACGGGGGCTTTCTTCATGCGGCTGCTTCCTTGCTTGAGTGTTTTTTTGGCGAGCGAATCTTTTGCGGCAAGATTGATCGTTGAAAAAACTAGCAGAGGATCCGGGTTCTGCCAGAGAAACGGACAGCAACTCGCCCTCTCCCTGCCTCTACCTGCGCAGGTCGTTATGGGCCTGCGAAGTCGAATTCGCACAGCGTTCAGAGTTCGATATGTGAGGTGAATCACAGCGTATTCTTGCTCTTTGCGCATGCCATCGGACCGGCCTTCCTAAATATTGCGCTCTACCCTCAAACCATTAATATTGCTGTTCAACATCCCCTGCCAACGCCCATCAAGGATTGATACATGAAACTGTTCCGGCAGCGCTCTGCCCTACCCGCCGCGTTGCTCCTCGCTCTTTCCCTCTCCGGTTGCGTCTCCGATCTCGATTCGGGTGCCTACGGCAGCATGGACGATCCGCGCTACGCGCAGCTGTTGGACCAGGTGGACGCAGCACTCAAGGCGAACATGGCGGTGGTGCTGGTGGCGGACGTGATGCCGCACAAGTCGCTGAGCGATGCACTGACCATGACTCAATGGACGCCGACGGTGATCTGGGAATACGAGAAGGATCCGAAGGTGACCTTCGGCCGCAAGTTCCAGACCAACGCGCTGCAGAGGCCGCCTGGCGAAACCTATCTGTTCAAGGCCTTCGAGGTGCATATCCTGCCACCAGGCAAATACTTGCTGACCGGCGGCGACGATTACCAGATCCACGGCTTGCTCGACCAGGTCGGCGCCCGCAGCGGCCCACCCGGTTCGGGCCATGGCGCCAACGGGACTGCCTACCTGTCCCCCGAGCTGTACCGCGAGTACTACAGGGAAGAGGTCTGGAAGGACGCGACCTATGGCAGCGAGACCAAGACCGAAGGTGTCTGTACCGCCGTGCTCAGGGCCTCGGGTGCCTGCGTGAGCTGGGGTGAACAGCAATATACCCAGACGACGGCGCTCTCCCCGGGCGGCTATTACCAACAGACCGATTCTCGCGACGTTCCCGCGATCAAGGTCCAGGCGCGCCTGCCGGTCGACAAGGCGCTTGCCAGTTTCACCATCCAGGGCGGCCAATTGCTGCTGGCCCCACGCATGCACCTGAAGACCCCTGGCTACAAGTACCAGCAGTCGAAGTGCCGGGCGATCGACCCGAAGAAAATCGAGTGCCCTCTCGACAACCTGACCGTCTATACCTGGCCGGCGCCCATGAGCTTTACGCAGAATCTCATCGAGCAGCGCAACCTGAGCGAGAAGCACCGGCAGTTGCTGTCCAGGCTCCAGCCCATGCAAATCACGCCGCTGGGCAAGCAAGGCATGGAAGATCCCATCTGGGGCGTGCCGTTGTCACTGGCCAAGTAAGACAAGTCCGGGGGTATGGGCGTCTCATCGAATACCGTGTCGAGCATGCGCTCGGGGGCCTGTTTGCCTGAATTCGGCACGCCCCCAGTGCAGGCCCTGCCACCCCGATGGGGCCGACTGCCCACTTGCCCCTCCTGGCAATTGGAACGCTGCTATGAATAAACGTATCCCCGCCCTGATTTTCTCATCCGCCTTGCTGGCCGCATGCGGCCCCAACAAAATTGTCTACGACCTGCCTTCACCCAGCGGGAAATATCATGTGCAAGTACGCCAGTGCCCGCAAAGCGGATCCATCACTTGGAGCGAGAAGCTCCAGGTCTCGGTACTGGAATCCGGCGTATCGGCAGCCTGCCAATCTGCGGTGCAAGCCTTGGCTCAGTTCGACGCCAATGAGGCCGCAAGCCAGCTCCAGCTCGAATGGATTTCAGATACTGAACTCAGGGCCTGGCTGCCAGGCTTCAACCTCGACTACGGGCCATCATCGGCAACCTACAAACACGACAATCCGGTCAAGGTGACTTTCTCGCCCAAATAATGAGCGCTGGGTTTGCCAGGTATCGACTTACATCGAACGCTTCTCTACCCAACGTCGATATTGGCGGGTGCGAAAGGCCATGGCGAGTTGTTGCAGCACCAGCGCACGCAACGGCGACACGCTCGGATCGGTTTTTTTGGCCTGGCTGAGTTTGCGTAATTGATACTTGACCACCGCCATATTGGCCAAGGCCGCAATGGCCTTGTTTTTCCAGGTGATCGGCGGCAGTTGCGGCGTACTGTCTTTGCCCAGCAGCCAATCACGGGGCAGGTGCGGATCGATGGCCAGCGCCGTGCCGATCCCCACCATGTCCACGCCACTCTGGACGACCATTTCAGCGATCGGACGTCGCCGCACTCCCCCGGTGACCATGACCGGCATCCTGGCGACGGTGCGGATGTCACGTGCAAACTCAACGAAATAGGCCTCGCGCGCCAGGGTACGACCGTCACGGGCTTCGCCCTGCATGGCCGGCGCCTCGTAGCTGCCGCCTGACAACTCCACCAGATCCACCCCCAGCTCGTTGAGCAGTTCAACCACCTTCCGGGCATCGTCGGCGGTGAAACCTCCCCGTTGAAAATCGGCAGAGTTGAGTTTGACCGCCACCGCAAAATCGGCAGACACCACGGACCGTACCGCCTTGACGATTTCCAGCAGCAGGCGCGCGCGGTTTTCCAGGGAACCGCCCCATTCATCGGTTCTTTGATTGGTCAGCGGCGAGAGGAACTGACTCAGCAGATAGCCGTGTGCGGCGTGGATCTCCACACCAGTGAACCCGGCCTGTTCACCCAGACGCGCAGTACGGGCGAAACGCTGGATGACATCATCGATCACACTCGCAGTCATCGCGTGAGGCGTTGCGAAACGTTTGGACATCTTGCCCAGGTCCAGCGGTATGGCCGAGGGTGCCCAGGTTTTCTGCCCGAGGTTTGCCTGCATCTGGCGGCCAGGGTGGTTGATCTGCAACCAGAACTGCGCGCCGCCGGAACGGCCAATCCGCGCCCAGCGCTTGAACTTGTCCAGTTGCTGCTCATTTTCCAGCACCACACCGCCGGGCCCGGTCATGGCACGGCCATCGACCATCACGTTGCCGGTGATGATCAGGCCCGCGCCACCCTCGGCCCAGGCCTGATACAGGCGCATCAGTTCTTCGGAAGGTGCCTGGTCGGCATCGGCCATATTCTCTTCCATGGCGGCCTTGGCGATACGGTTCTTGATGGTCGAACCGTTGGGAAGCATCAGGGTATCGAACACATTCATGGGGGTAGCCCTCAGTGGAGATGGAGCCACCTTAAGATTGAAGTGAACTTGAAGGTCAATAGCCTTTTTGCAACTTCACCCAAGAATCTTTACTCGATGTTCAAGGCACCCGAGCCGGGCAGCTTGGTCACCAGATCAGCCCCCAGCAGCTTGGCAGGCGTATAGGCACCGCCCGTCGGACGCACCTGCAACAGATGACTAACCACACTCAAGGCGGCATGAACCGTCAGGCTGTAGACGTTGGTGGTATGCACCCGCGCGACCTTGCGATCGCCTCGAGCGTTACGGGCCTCGCCCCACACATAGGTGCCTTGGTCGGCACGCTTTTGTTCGTCCGGACCCACCACTGTCTTGCCGATGCGTTCCTTGAGCAGCCTCTGTACCCAGGACCACCCCAGCAACGGGCGGATGAGGTTGGCGAATCTGGCACCGCGGATCATGCCGGCAGAGCCCGGTATGAACACTTCGATATTGGGTATGCCGGTGGTGTGATAGGCCGTCGAGATATCGCCCCAGGGAATAGTCATCGAAAGTTTCTCACCGGCGCCGAAGTCGATACGCCGTACCCGATATGCCAGCGGCACCGAGACGATCCTACCGTCACGACGGACCTTGCCGCCCTGCGCCATGCCCTCGATGGAGGTCTTGGCAGTACCGGGCGAAAAGCTGGAACGGGAATCGAAGCCCAATGCCAGATGCGTGGCATCCGGCAGCGCGTCTTTCAGTGCGGCGGCGACACAATCGGTCGGGACTACGTCGAAGCCGACGCCGGGGCAAATGACCACCCCCGCGGCTCGCGCCCGCTCATTCAGGGATTGGGCATGTTCGAATACGGCGATCTCGCCGGTAATGTCCAGGTAGTGCGCACTGGCCCTCAGGCAGGCTTCGATCATCGGTGCCGCGGTGGCTGAAAACGGCCCCGCGCAATGCAGCACCAATCCAAGCCCCTTGACCTGCGCAAGCAAGCGCGCATCGTCATCCAGCCCGAACACCCGGGCTTCAAGGCCCAGCTCCCGGGCCAAGGCTTCGACCTTGTCGCGATTGCGCCCGGCCAGCACCGGCCTGAGCCCGCGCTTGACGGCGTCGCGAGCGATCAACTCGCCGGTATAGCCATTGGCGCCATAGATCATCCATTTCATCTGCGTATCCAGGTTGTCTTGCTGACTCATGCGTTGCTCCAGACTGGGTTGATAACGTGCGTTATTGCCTTGCCCCTTGCGCATCAGACGCTAGCGTTAAAGTCAGGTTGAGGGTCAAGCAGAAGTACGAGCGCATCCGCAAAAATTATTTGCCATCGCGGGGTTGACCTTAAAGCCAGGTTTAAGGTGAGCATGCGCCGAACTGCTCACCTGATGAAGCCGGAATGATGATCAAGCTCCTTGTTTCCTGTGTATTGATATTGATAGGTGGTGCTTTCATGACAAGTGCAAATGCTCAGCCGAACTCCTCGATGGCAGGTTCCAGGGAGCACCAGATACTGGTGATCATGACCAACCACGCCAGCTACCCCTCACGCAGCGATACCACCGGGTTGTGGCTGACGGAGCTGACACACTTCACCGATGTGGTGGAAGCTGCCGGCTACACCACAGTATTTGCCAGCCCCAAAGGGGGCGCGGTGCCTCTGGACGAGCGGAGCCTGGGGTGGTTGTACATGGACAAGGCCGCCCGGCGGCATTTGCAGTCCGCAACCTTTCGCGCTCGACTGCAGAACACGTTGCCGATCGCTGACGTGGACCCTTCCCGCTTCAGCGCCATTTATTTCACCGGGGGCCACGGGGTCATGTGGGATTTTCCCAACAACCCAGATCTGCGGCGCGTGGCCGAAACCATCTACAACCAGGGCGGCATCGTCTCAGCCGTGTGCCATGGCGTAGCGGGTCTCCTGGATCTGAAAGATGACCAGGGCCGGTTGATCATCAAAGGCAGAAACATCACCGGATTCTCCGATCGCGAAGAGTGGCTATCGGGAATGAAAAGCCAGGTGCCCTTCTTCCTTGAGGACCGGCTCGTAAGCCAGGGCGCGCGTTACCACAAGGGCTGGCTGCCGTTCACCTCATTTGCCCTGACTGATGGAAGGCTGGTGACCGGCCAGAACCCGCAATCGCCCCGGGCCGTAGCTGAAGCCGTGACCGCCGCGCTCTGCGCGAGCGACGTAACTCGCTGCCCCCCAGGGTCGATCCCGGCCCCTTGAAAAAGAGCGACTGAAACTTGCAACCGAGCTTTCGACAGCATTGCTGTTCAACCCATTTGCCAACGCAGCGTTGGCGGAGACGCCTGAAATGCCCAGTCCGACCGACACTACCCCCATCGATATCGCCGGCCATCAGGTGCCCGTCGTCAAAGGCGGCCTATACGACCGCTTTCGGTCCAACCCGCCGCTATCGGTAATCGCCGCCGAAATACCAGGCGTTGATCTGAGCTGGTTCAAGAGCCTGGAAAAGAACAAGGTCGAGATAGGCTTCGAGTCGTTTTCGCCCAACTTCTACTACCAGAACAGCCAGGTTACGGCTGTCTACACGGCCGACCTCGACCGGCTCCGGGCGCTGATGCCGTCCGAACTGGCAGCAACGGTGCAACCGCTGCAGATCTGGCCGGGGCGTGGCCTGATCGCGTTCACCGCGTATACCTACGAGCATTGCGATAACGACGCCTACAACGAGGTGGCCGTGTCGATCATCACCAACAAACCCGGCAAAGCCAACCTGGGTCCGCTCACATTGATTGGCCAGTCAATCTCGGGAGACTTCTGGGGTTACGTGCTCAAGTTGCCGGTCAATACAGAGTTGGCACGGGTGCGCGGTGTCGTCGGTTACAACCTGCCGAAGTGGCTGACCGGCATTGACCGCAAAGAGAGTGCGCAATCGGTGGTCTATGACATCACCGACAGCCAGACCGGCAAGCTGGACCTCTCCTTCACCGCGAAAAAGCTCGAGAAGTTATCCCGCAATGTCAAAATCATCACCAACAGTTTCACCAACCTCGATCACCAGGGCCAACTGGCCTACGGGTATGCTGTTTCCCGCCAGCTCAGCCACGGTTCCAGCCGTGACGCCGATGCGGCCATCCTCACATTGGGCGACGGCAGCCTGTCGAACTACATCCGCTCCCTGAAGCTGGGGAAACTGCTGAAGTACGAATACGTACCGCAGTTCCAGAGCGCACTCTATGCGCCAAAACCGCTCGCTACGCTGGTTGGCGAGCGCTGAGAGCCGGGACGCCCGTCAGGCCCCGTACGCCTGGCGGGTGGTTCTCTTCCTGGCGGCCCCTGCCGCACGCTTGCCCGAAGCAGGCGCCACGCCCTCTTCGCGCAAACGATTGATCAGCATTTGCGCATTGTCCGCACACGCCATGCCCTCGGGTTTGCCCTCGATGCCCTTGATGACCAGCAGCAGTTGCTCCTTGTTCTGGGCCAGCCGCTGCTGCAGGACTTCAATTTCCTCGACCTTTTGCTTGAGGCCACCCAGCAACTGATCGTGTTGCCAGCCACTGGCATTCATCGGCATCAACTGGCGGATTTCATCCAACGAAAAGCCCGCTGCCTGGGCGCCGGTAATGATCTCGAGAACCCATTCGGTATCCGGTGCGTAATCGCGATATCCATTTGCCTTGCGCTCGACCGATTTGATCAGGCCACTGGCCTCATAGAAGCGGATGCGAGAAGGCGCCAACCCGCTGATTTTCGCCAATTCACCAATTCTCATACCTCACCCCTAAAAACCGTTGACCTTGAAGTTGACTTTAAACCTAAAGTCATAAAGCGGCCAAGCTGCCCAGGTTCAATGCATTGCTCCACCGTCATGGGCTCATGGGTAGACGCAGATCAATCGACAAACACAGCCTCTGCAACACCTATGGAATGGGCTGCACTTCGTTCATCAGGGCCAGGGCCGAATCTCGAATCGGTCGAGGCCATACCTTCACTCAGGAGATACGAACATGGGATACGTCACTACGCGGGACGGTGTTGAAATCTTTTACAAGGACTGGGGGCCACGTGATGCCCAGGTCATCTTTTTCCATCATGGATGGCCGCTCAGCGCAGACGATTGGGACGCGCAGATGCTCTTTTTCCTGGACCACGGCTATCGGGTCGTTGCCCACGACCGACGGGGGCATGGGCGCTCCAGCCAGGTCTGGGACGGCCACGACATGGATCACTATGCCGACGACGTTGCCGCCGTGGTCGACCACCTCGGCGTACAAGGCGCCGTCCATGTCGGACACTCCACAGGCGGGGGTGAGGTCATCCATTACATCGCGCGCCACGGTGAAGACCGGGTGTCGAAGGCTGCCATCATCAGCGCCGTGCCGCCGCTGATGGTTCAGGCTGCGAACAATCCTGGCGGTTTGCCGAAATCGGTTTTCGACGACCTGCAGAGCCAACTGAAAGCCAACCGCGCACAGTTCTATTACGACGTTCCGGCAGGACCTTTTTACGGCTACAACCGCCCAGGTGCGAAACCGTCCGAGGGCGTCGTGTGGAACTGGTGGCGACAAGGCATGATGGGCTGTGCCAAGGCACACTATGACGGGATCGTGGCGTTTTCTCAGACCGACTTCACCGAGGATTTGAAGAGCATAAAGATCCCCGTACTGGTGATGCACGGGGACGATGACCAGATCGTGCCCTATGAAAATGCCGGAGTTCTGTCCGCCGGACTTCTGCAAAACAGCATCCTGAAAATCTACCCCGGCTTCCCCCATGGAATGCCGACAACTAACGCCGATACGATTAACGCTGATCTACTGGCGTTCGTGCGTAACTAAACCACTGGGGCGGGTAAAGACCCGCCCTTGCTGGCTTAAAGCTTGGGGCAAAGACCGAGTCGTCGCCCTCGCCCGCGAGCCACGCTCAATGAAGTTGCAAGGCAGCTAAATAGCCGCCTCGGAAAACACTAGACTACGAAACACCCGCCGAACGATTTAGCCAATCTGTTGCATCGACCGGTTGAATCCACAGCCAGAAGCGGTCACTGCATAAACTCGGCGCACGCGAACCGGCAAACCGGAACGCCTGCGGTGTCCACGCTCTGGAAAAAGACTCAGGTGCCCAAGCACTTTAACAACAGGGCCAACACCCAATCTTCTTGCGAGGCCAATGCCGTGCTGATCTCCTCGCATCTCCCATTCAGAGACAGCAGGTTGCCAGCCAGTACTTCTCCACTGGACATGCACATATCCAAAACAATACTAAAAACCCCGTTACCTACCTGCTTGCTTTCAAAAACAAGCTCAACCTCTTTAGGGAAGATCGTCACGTAGACGAAGAGTATTCCATTCGCGTATGTGTAGTGGCCATGATTTCTTTTGAGTAAAACATTCTGGCTTTTCGAAGCCTTCACATAAACATTATCTAGAAACCTTTGAAGGATGAGCAAAGGCTCTGGCTTTTCAGGGCTCATTGGGTTTCCTTGCGAGCGATAGACTTCAACACGCCATTCTAACCAACATCGACGGCGCCCGAGCTGCACGATGCGCAAGGGCGGCCATCTGCGGGTCATTGCCCTCTGTGATGAGTAGTTGTTCTTAGCTATCAGCTTACCAGCCCAGGGCCTCGCCCCCCCCCCCCCAACAACCAGCTCGCCAAATGCAACCAAGGTAGCGAGAATAGGACCTCGAACCCCTACCTGAATCTGCACTGACCGCTTTCGGCCGATTGCTGCTGCACGATAAGAGTAAAAGATGGAGCTGTATGATGATTGATAGCCTGGAGGTTCAAGAGTTCGATTACCTTGAACAGGCGTTACTTGAAGCGAGCGTGCCTTTCAGTGAAATAACACGTCAGTACGCACGCTATTTGCTCAGTCTGATCGACGGCGGTGTACTTGCTAGCATTTCCACCCCTAAGTTGAAAGTGCTGATTCCATATATCGAAAAAAGCATCCAGCGAGAACCTATAGAAAGCGATGGGGATCTCCGGAGAAGGCTTGTACTAGAACTCTGGACGGTAGAGCAACAGCACCGTAAATCAGATGAAGACTTTGCGAACCTCATACGCTGTGTACTTTTTTGCTTTGCAACAGAAGAGTGCTGGATAGAGGAAGGCACTGGGGACGCGACGCCTATCTATCTTTATTTTCTGGCTCTAAAAAAAATACTACCTGGCACAAGAAAAGCCTTTATCAAAGGCTTTCAAGATTTTATTGCAGCCAACGGGAAATACACGTTTCACGAATAGATTGGCCCGGCCGGGCATCTTTAGATTCACTGCGCTGAAACGCCGCCAGACGGGCCTTGGCTGGCCGAAACTCTCGAAACCGCCGGGATGTTCGCCATTCCTCGCGGTATATCTTAAAATGCGCGGTTGCCGAAGAACCGTCATGACCATAGCCATGAAAGGCTTCCATTCTTTACAGATAAGTGTGGTCAAGATGAACAAGCCTTTCATTACACTGTGCCCTGAAATTACTCGGGCGCACGCGCTGACATTGATGGATTGGTTGGAGGATGAGCGCGTTACCTGCTTTCTGAGCGATTCGCGTCACGTCTCCCGCTCCATCGAACAAGTCATCGATCGGACTCAATTGCCGATCCTGACCCATCTATTCAACCGGGACGGCCGGTTCTTCATGGCCTATGACCGGCACGACGCCCCGGTGGGCTTTGTCCGTCTGGTCAAGACCGGCTCCAATTGCGAGATAGTCCTGGTCATCGGAGACAGCGACAAATGGGGCCGGAACCTGGGCGCCCGCACCATCCGCGAAGGCATGAAACTGGCCTTCCTCGACATGCGGGCCGAGAAACTCATCGCCAAGATCCACCCGGACAATACGCGCTCGCTGAAAGCCTTTCAGCGCAGCGGCTTTGTGCTTGAAAGCGAAACGCCGACATTGAAATCTTTTTCCATGACGGCCGAGCGCTATCTCCAGTTCTTGCGCGAAGGTACCGTTGTCGACTCCACCGAGATCTACATCACTGAAATCGACAAGGCCAGGCTCGAGAGCCTGATCGTGTTCGAGCAAGGCCCGACGATTGTTGAACTCGAACATGAGCTTGAGCGAGCCATTGTCGTCAAGCCCCAGCAGGTGGCGCGCAACGTCATCACGATGAACTCCAGGGCCTTGCTGCAACTGGACGACGAAGAGATCGAAGTGGCCTTGGTCTACCCTGAAGACGCGGACAGCACCGCAGGGAAGCATTCGGTGTATTCCGATATAGGCGCCGCCATCCTTGGCTATCAGGAGGGGGACACCATCGACTGGCGAATCTCTGATCGCACCCGCCGGATTGAAATCAGGAAAGTGCTTTACCAGCCGGAGGCTGCGGGGGATTTCCACCTGTAAGTGCGCCCTTTGCTTAGTGTTCGACCATCAAGCGCGAGGATTCCCCAAAGGAGAGTGCCGCGCTTTTCGTGCTTGAGCGGCCCGCTGATTTGGTCAAATGCAGGAGGCGGTACAACAGGTCTAGCCGGCTATCGGTGTTGATGACTCAACCAAAGATAAAATAAGCCGCCGCCGCGATCAGTCCTACACTCAACGAAACAAACGACACAAAAGACACCCATTGAAATGCCTTGGTGGTCTCCACCGTAGTGGAGAACGCCATGGGCACAAACGTCAGCGGATTGACCACGCCACCAAACATCACCAACGCAACGACCCAGTCGGGAAGCTGAGGATTAGCAAGCGCGGTGACCGCCATCACCGTCCCCATGATGATCCAGTCCAGATGCGCCTGCCGCACGCGCATCGGGTTGACCACACCTAGGGCACGGAGCTTGGCTGGGTAGTCGACGGAAGCCAGAACGGCAAAGCCGGAGAGCGCACCCAACATGATGGATAAGAGCGCTGTAGCCAAAAGTACATGAACCATGAGTTAGCCTTAATGATTCCGGGCCGGCCTATGCACGGCCACCCGGAATATAGGGTTGAGGAGATATTCAGTCGTCGCGCAGCGTTAAGCCGGTACGTACGCGTCGATCAATCGAGAGCTCGAAGACATCCGGGCGCAAGTAATGACCTGCCACATCGAGGTCATGGTGCTGGGCATCGATCTGCGCAAGGTCGATGGTTGCCAGGACAATTCCAGGTTCCCCAAAGAGCGGTGCCGTCACCCAGGAACCATCTGGAGCGACCACACCAGATCCACCATTGAACAGTAAACGCTCCTCCAGTCCGTTGCCGCCAACCCCAAGGCGGTAAGCCGTCAGTAACTCGGCTGGCACATCAGCAACGTTCAGGTACTGGCCAGCGCAAAGCACAAAACAGCGCCCTTCGAAGGCATAGGAACGGGCAGCAACATGGTGCATTTCCGTCATGTCCGGCCATGCCGCCACATGAATCTGTTCGTCTTGTGCATGCAGGGCCTGGCGCGCCAGCGGGTGCCAGTGCTCCCAGCACACCAGCCCTCCCACGCGACCAACCGCGGTATCGACCACCCGTAGACCTGCGGCATCTCCGTTGGCCCATACCGTGCGTTCGGTGTGGGTCGGCGTCAGTTTGCGGTGCACATTCAAAATGGTCCCCTCCGGGCCAATAGTGACTAGAGAGTTGTAGAGCGAGCCGCCGTGGCGCCGGGAGCGCTCGTTCATACCCATCACCACGGTGACTGCGTTAACACGCGCAGCCTCGCGAAGCACCGCAAGGTCATCGTCCATGTCGTCAGGCTGGCCAATAACCGGGCTGTCCGCCAGTAGCTTGGCGTACCAGAACTTGGCTTGCGCATCGTCCCAGCCCGCCATTCCAAATATCCATGCGGGGTAACAGCTCAACCACGTTTCCGGGAATACCACGAGTTGCGCCTCCTTGAGCGCAGCACTCTTGATATGTTCGGCTGCCAGGCGCATCGATTCGGCTCGATCAAGAAGAGCCGCAGGCATTTGCACAATAGCGACTGTTTTTTCGCATTTGCTGATCATCTAAAAACCTTTTTCTGATGGTCGTTTATCGGTGAGCGTTCAGCCGGCAATACCTTCAAGCACGAGCTGACTTTGGCGTTGCGCTGCGATCTCCGATGAGCGTTCGAGGTTGCGCGCCAACCCGAGATACAGGCCGCCGGAAATCAACAAGCCGGGGATGAATGCGATATCCGCACCGCCCAGTGCCGCAGCTACTGGGCCAACGAAAAACGGAAGCGAGAAGAACGGCACCATTGCGACAAAACCAACCAGATAGGCCAGTACACCTCGCCAGGCCCAACGGCCATATACGCCGTGCGGATTGAATATTTCGGCGATGGCGTATTCGCCTTTGCGAATCGCATAAAAGTCGACGAGGTTGACCGCCGTCCATGGGATGAGGAAGTACAGCATAAGCAGTACAAAGCCATTGAAGCTGGCCATATAGGCATCCGGTAACGCCAAAGCGATCACCAGTGACAGCAGGCCCACTACGCTCAGGCCGATCACTCTCACGCGGACACCGGGGCGTACTGGACGGAAGCCGTCCACCGCGCTGATTCCAGTTAGCATGGCGCCATAGCTATTTATGCCGGTGACCGACAACTGCGCGACGGCCCCCACCAACGCGACGAATATGCCAAAGCCAGGGAAGAAATAATTACCGGTTTGCACCAGCGAAACGATGCCATCGGCGCCCGGTATATAGCTGGACAACACCGCTCCCAGCGACATCAGCCATATCGCCGACGCAGTCGCGCCCAAATACGTCCAGAAGATCAGCCTGGGGCTGGACGAGTCTTGAGGCAGGTAGCGCGAATAATCGGAGACATACACCGAATAGCTGATGTTGTACCCAGCAGCAAGTGACAACTGCACGAGAAACGCAGTAGTGTTCCAACCCGAGTTCACCGGTATTGGAGCTGCCGCTGGCAGTGCAGTAACAGCCATCAACGTCACGATGCCAAACACGGCAATTAGCAGATACGTGAGCCAACGTTGCACAAAGTGCAACAGGTCATATCCCACCAGTGCAATCACGATGCTGATCGCAATCAACATGGGGTACCAGAACCACGTCGAGCCCGGCAGAACCAGCTGTATGGCCTGAGTGACCAAAATGACGCCGAATACTATAAAACCGATGTAAACAAAGATGGTCGCCGCAAACGGCACAATGGCACCGCGGCTACCGAATTGCGCACGAGACTGAATCATCTGCGGCAAGCCCATCTTCGGGCCCTGGTTGGCGTGCAAGGCCATGAACACAGTGCCGAAGCCAGCACCTATTGCAATCGCCAGTACACTCCACATTATGCTGAGCCCCATGCTTGGCCCAACAAAGCCGACCATCATGGTGAGAAACACAAAGTTGCCGGTAAACCAGAACGGGCCTTGGTGCCAGACCTTACCGTGCCGTTCTGCACGAGGCACATAATCGATTGAGCGAGCTTCAATGGCGGGCCTGCTCGATCCGCTACTTCGTTGAGTTGCCATACCGCACTCCGTAATCGTTATTTTTGTTCTGGGTGAAGTTTTGCTTGTGTGGGCCGCGGCAGTGGCTCCCCTCCCCGCAACACTGCCGACCAGCAGCACCGCGAGTATCGGAAGAAAAAAATGGCTGGTAAATCCTGCAGTACGGAACCTGACTTACTCGAAATCGCAACTAAAAAACGGCCTCTTTCGGTGCAGTTCAGTCGCATTGATTCGCAAGGTAAATTTGCTGGTATAAGGGCTGTCCCTATAGCGTTTGTGTCTCTACATCGGAGGTTTTGATGCTCACTAATCTCTCAGACGTGGATCTGCGCAAACTGCGCATCTTTTGCACCATCGTCGAGGCTGGAGGCTTCACTGCCGCGCAGGTACGCTTAAATACCAGCCTGCCTCGCTTGAGCACATTGGTGCGAGATCTGGAAATTCGCCTCGGCTACTCCCTCTGCCGTCGTGGCAAGAGCGGCTTTCAACTTTCCGAACAAGGCGCCCAAACTTATGCAGCGGCGCAGGAACTGTATGCTGATATCGACCGCTTTCATCGGCGGGTAGTCATGCTTAACGAAAAGTATCCAGAGTTCTTGCAGATAGGCAGCGTCGATAACCTGCTTTCGCTAGACCAGGCACCGCTGCCGCAGGCCCTCGCTTCCTTTCGCCTGGTTTCGCCCAGTACCCGCATCGACCTGCAGGTAATGCGTGCCGACGAGCTTGAGCAAGCCGTGCTCGAAGGGCGTCTGCACCTCGCCATCGGTTGTTTTAACCACCAGCTTTCAGGCCTGCATTACCAAGCTCTATTCGAGGAAGAACAAAACCTGTATTGCGGGCGTGGTCATCCTTTCTTTGCACGTCCCGACGAGCATTTTACGGACGAAGAGATCGGTGCCGCAGATTACGTAGACCGTGGCTACATGCTCGAAAGCCGCCGGCCGCACAAATTGCGCTTCGGCAACTCGGTAAGCGCTTTCTCCATGGAAGCCATTGCCACACTGATCGCTTCCGGCACCTGCATCGGCTACCTACCGACCCACTACGCCGATATCTGGGTAGCACGTGGCATGTTGCGTGTAATTGCACCGCAGCGGCTGAGGTATAACGCAGCATTTCACAGCATCACCCGACAAGGGCAAGTCCCGACAGAGTCACTGGCCAAGCTGATGCAAGCGTTGCAGGCCGCAAAGCACTCGGTGACATTGAACTCGAGCACGCGAGCTTGAAAAATGACAAACAAACCCGTCCGTCGAAAGCACTTTTCCATACCCTCGGCAAATGGCTGTCGAATACAGCGCCCTTCATTCGCTCATGATTATTTCCTCCACTTAAGTGGAGGACTACAGAACAGTAATAAGTCCACGCAAAGCGGTACGTTGTGATCGGCTGCTTTTAGCCGAAAGCGGTCGTTCCTAAGAACCTAGCTTGAATTCCGCTTTGACTAGGGCTCAAAGCAGCTCATCGCAAAACGGCAAGTGTATTAGCCAATCTCCACCATCAACTCGTACCCAATGGAGCGAAAGGACTTTGTCAGTTCGATGCTAAAAACAAACGAATTGCGGAAGCGATCGCCCAAATCCCAGGCAATAAAAAACCCCGTAGACGTTAATCTACGGGGTTTTCAAGGGTGGAGGCCGAGGTCGGAATCGAACCGGCGTAGGCGGATTCCGTCCGGTACCAGTTGGTCGCAATACTGGGAGATCCGGTAGAGCTCCCACTTGTCCACCATCCACGGCTTGATGCGGCGGCCTAGACCGAAGCGGTCACTGACAGTGATGTCGTAGGTGATCCAGGTTGGGTTGTCAGTCCAGGCCAACTTGAAGCTACCGTCCCAGATACCGGAGTAGGTCCTAGCCACAGGGTTGTAGTTGGCCGGCACAAGGACCCTCTTCAGCTTGGTCTCCACTGTGACGGCTGGGATGCTACCGAACTGCTCGGCCGAGAACTCGATGTAGAGCAGCGCGGTGTTCGGGTAGCGCAGCTTTGCATCGATGACCTCGGTGAAACCCGCGATCTGCATGATGTCGGCAATTTTGTTGTTGTTCTGGTTCGGGGTGATGCGGGTCACCCTGAGCAGCCAGCCGCTGGTAGCTGCCGGCAGATTGATGCGTAGGGTACCGAAGTCGGACAAATCGGTTAGCTCAAGCAGTGAGAGGGGAGGCACAGGCCTGTTCATTCGCTCACCTTCGCGATTCCTACATGACCTCAATGTGGCTCTTGAATGCAACCAATGCCGAGACGATCTGCTTACTGATCTCTGGGCTCCCTGCGATGTCCGCCTCATTCATTCCTTTTGCGAGCAGATTCACAGTTATCGACGCAGGCTCGACAACTATTGCGGACATGGTGTTCAGCACCAAACGAAGCGCCGCTTGGGCATGACTCGCACGAGGTGAAGCGTTAAACAGTGCAACCGGCTTACCAGGAAATTCATGGCTGGCCACAAGCCAATCTAAGGCATTCTTGAAAGAACCAGGTATTCCACGAGCATACTCAGGGCACGAAATAAGGATGCCATCTACCTTACCCACCAAAGCCCGTAACTCTCTGACGCTCTGCGGCGGATCATCAGCCAGGTCCGGATCGAAGTGCGGCAATTGACCAACCGCCAGATAGTGCTTGATCGACACCCCCTCAGGGCTCAACACCTCAGCCGCACGTAGCAGTGCAGAGTTAGAAGATGCTGCGCGAATGCTTCCGGACACCGCTAACAATTGGACCATTTGTAAACATTCCATTCCCTAGTGAGATAGCACAGTGTCGCATACGTGAATCAGGGCGTTCACAGACATGACTGGAGCCCTCTCCGATACCAGGCCCTGGGCGGTGCGAATACTCCTACCCTACAAGCAGGCGATCACGCACCAGACCCAGGCGGCACACCACATATCCTCGCGAATTCCAGTATTCGGCGCTCCACCCCACGCGAGTGCGAACGCCTCCAAGGCATGCCCGAGGACTACACCCTAATCCCCTGGCGCGGCAAGCCTGCCAGCGAATGCCCAGACGGCCCACGCTACAAGGCGATCGGTAACAGCAAGGCAGTCACCGTCGTCCGCTGGATCGGCCAGCGAATCCTGCAACAACTCTAAACACCCCACTCAACAATCGGAAAGCCTGCCGGCGATGGCGGGCAAAGCAACCCGCCCGCTGAAGTCCCCACCTGGAACTTTGATTTGTCGCGAGTGAGATGAAATGCGCCCAAGGAAGACCCGTAGGTACATGCGCGACATCATCCCGAAAAAGTCGGAGCGCACTCAGAAGGACAACAAGGCCGAATTGAGGCAGCTAAGGCCAGTTTTTGACGAGATACCGGTGGATGCGGTTACGCCATCGATGATTGCTGCCTATCGCGATAAGCGATCCGCGAAAACCAGAGCCAACAGAGAAATCGCCTTACTGTCTCACGTCTTCAATATTGCGCGCGAATGGGGTTTGACCAACAGAGAGAACCCCTGCCAGGGCGTTCGTAAGAACAAGGAAACGCCGCGCGACTATTACGCAAACGACGCGGTATGGAAGGCGGTCTATCAGAAAGGCGAAATTGAACTGCAGGAGGCAATGGATCTGGCCTACCTGACCGGCCAGCGCCCAGCCGATGTCCGACTAATGCGTGTCGATGATGTGGAGGGAGTGTATCTGCGTGTTGACCAAGGCAAGACCTCCAAGAAGATCCGAATCCTCATGGAGGTCGATGGCCAGAAAAATAGCTTGGGCCTGCTCATCGAGAGAATTATTGCCAGACCGAAAAAAATAAACTCTGGCTATTTGATCGTGAACAAGTCGGGGAAGAAGGTCTCCGAGCGCATGCTATGCCAGAGATGGGACGACGCCAGGTCAAAAGCCGTGGCTGAGGCTATCGAACAAGGCGACCAGGGCCTGGCTAAGAAAATCGCAGGGTTTCAGTTCCGTGATATCCGACCGAAGGCGGCATCTGAAATTCTCGACCTGGACGACGCGAGCCGGCTTCTCGGACACTCAAAACAGGAGACCACAAAGAAGATTTACGTTCGAGTTGGCGCCATCGCAAACCCGACGAAATAGGAAAGTTTTGGTACGCCAGCCTTAAAGTTTTGGTACGCCAGCACTTTCATACAGGCAATAAAAAACCCCGTAGACGTTAATCTACGGGGTTTTCAAGGGTGGAGGCCGAGGTCGAAATCGAACCGGCGTAGGCGGATTTGCAATCCATGTAAAACCTCCATGTTTTCAGTAAGTTAATGAGGAATCGGTTCCGCAAGTAACATACTCTAGCAGGACTGGAGCCCACGGCCTATAGGGGGTAGGATTTTGATTGCGGAACTGATTTCTTAGTGGATCCGAGTGGTCAAAAGAGGTCAGTCATGGGCGGCTGCTTTCGGCGGTGAATTCAATCGGTTGATCCTGTGAGGCCGTTCAATCAACTCAACAATGATGATTGTCAGTGGCTAGCGTGCCGAGATAGGCTCCCTCTTCGGTGCTCATCGCCATCGACGGGGTTATCAAATCGAAGAAGGGACGCGAGAATTAATGACTTCAATCATATGCTGGAATAACAAAAGCGAAAAATGGTATCCAGGACTCTGGGCAGTTGCAGACTCTAGAGTCTCAAATAACACAGGGACAATGACAGATAGCTTGCAGAAGTTGTTTGTTCTACCTGTGAATATATATCAGGGCGAATCTACTATAACTCGAAAGCACTCTCGCAAGATTTTGAGTGTTTGTTACGGGTTTGCGGGGAGCACACTCATCGGGACTAGCGTAAAAGACATCTTGGCGTTGTGCTTGGACAATCTGACCGAGATGAATTATTACGACGAGAACGGTGACATATCTAAGTCAATCGAAGAGCGAATGCCAAGCATTGAGGATATTGCTAAATTAGCGCAAAAAATAGCGCAAAAGTATCTGATAGCTATGGGATTTTGTTTTCCGGATAGTGCTCGCTGTGAAATCGTAGTTTTCGGCTTCTGCAAACAACACAACGGTACAAAAATATATATTCTGAAGAATTCTCCGGAACAGCCGGCAAAAATCAGCTTTGAAGAGAGAATTATTTCTGATGAAGAGTACGTAATTTTAGGAGACCGGAAGGAGGATGTTCGAAAGGAAATTGAGCGTAAAAATATTAAATTTGCCGAAGAACAAATTTGGAAAGACAGAACCCCGATTTTAGCATTGCAGCAGATAATTAAAGACTCTTCGTTAGCAACAATTGGTGGGCACGCTCAAATTTGCTTGGCTAATCGGTTTGTTTCTCGCACCATGTATATTTCGGATGTTACTAGCAAAGAGTTTTCGCTTCTTGGCTTTGACATGTTTACTGATTTCGGGAGGCTAGGTGGCTTTTCTATTTGTTTCAACCCATCCCTGGCCATTGAAGAACATCTTATCGAGTAATAATTAATTCGCCTTTAGACTGGGCTGCCGGTACAAATTATTGCCTCGCGCGAATGGCGTCCGACGGCAATTTCTGCCCACCTCTCGACCTACTTCGAAGGGGCGACTGTTGCTCTCAGCAAGAGGCAGCTTTCGGCCAACAGCGGTCATGCGACGTCAACAAAGCCAGGAGCGATTCGATTGGTTGAGATGACGCGCTAAAAAATCAACAACAAAGGAAATTCAGATTGATGAATCATCAAATAGTCGAATTAAAACGTGAATTACTAGACTCCTCCAACCAAGACAAATTAAAACTATCAGCCTGCTGGAATAGCTTTGGCCTGTATCACCAAACCCAATACGTCATCAGATTAAGCTACTCAGTCCACAATTTAGTTGAAAGCGCAGTCAAAAAAAATGGTAAAGACATTACATGGGAAGAGTTTCAAGCTTTTTCAACCTATCTACACGAAACAGTACACTGGTGGCAATTTAAGGGATCCACAATCGGATTTATAATGAGTATGTGTTTTCCTGCACAAGCCCATTCAAACCTTGAGTCCCTACAGCATCTAGCAAAATCAAAACTTGCAAAAAAGCCTTTATTCAACTGGGCTGAGGAAGAGATGCGTCAAGGGAGAGATCATCAAACTCCAGATATCGCTTTTGCAAACAGAGCAGTAAACAACACTTTAGATATAGAGTTCTATAGAAGTCTAATACTAGACCGCAGCCGCCTCAAAGAACTCGCACCTGAACACTATTTCACCTCTACAGCTCATTCATTCTACATAGCATATGACATGAGTATAAACTCTCTAAGAGCAGTATTCGATCCCGAAGCGAAATTCCTACCAAATCCTGACACTTGGCGTCCTGGGCTTGAAGAGCAGGAACATAAAAGAAAAATCGGTCATTTTTATGGCTCCCCCATCCCAATTTACGCTATTAAAGGTCTTGATATAATTGAAGGCCAAGCAAGGTTCATTCAGCTCCAGTTTTTATCCTCAGCGTCAAAAAACAAACTTACAATTCAGCAAGTAAAAGAAGATGGATATCTTCAAGGCGAGTACGGCGACGCCTTTAGATTTTTTTTGGAAAGCACCAATAGCAAAGAGCCCGAGCTCATAGATAGCCCTCTCGTGGGCCTCTTCCTCCTTTTATGTGACATTTCGCTAAACCCTATTGAAGGATTCCCTAAAACCATAGAAAATATTGAAAAATTCCCTGAATCAATCGATTGTAGCTGTAGATTCATATCTTTATGCGCTGCAGTAAAAGAAAACCCTCAAGTTAAAAACCACATAAAAGACTACAGCAAGAAAGAGTATTTTGAGATAGCGCAAATATTAACAAACCACTGCAACTTTGAACATCCTCACGAAATACCATCTTTGATAAAAAGATGGGAAAACGACCACAACTCCATTAAGGAGCTTCTCAACCAACACAAAGACTTTAGCTACGAAAAAGACAATATCGTACTAAAAGTACTTTTCTCTCATTTTCTGTCCTTCAACATCGACAAATACCAAGCCCCTGAATTTTTCTGTTGGGCTGGAATACATCTTAACTTTAAAAGTAAAGATCTAAACGCAGAAGAGCTGTGGCTTAAGAATCTTTCTCTTTATAGTGATAGTGCAAACGATCAAACCATTCTCCCGCGCATGTTACCCGGAAAGCCAGAAAAAAATATAAAAGACACCTTCAACGCATTTTATGCTGCAAACATCCTTTACAGCACAAGCAATCAATGGGTGATGCAAAAGGGACCATTTAAATATGATTTTTCATGGCTAAACGAACAAACAGAACCAGAAACTACAGAAAAGAAAACAAAGGAACTATTTGAGAAACTCTACAGTATCAATCCAGATAAAATCCCATACTAACTCTACACCCTCGTGCATCCTCAACCTTCGTTATCAACTTCACAACCTGATAACGAGGGTTAGATTCCCGCTCCACTATCTTAAGGACTCCAGCCTACCACGCTTCAACTAGGTGTCTGTTAAAGCGTCTATTTTTCGTTTTCTCAGACCGCTTACAAATAGAAACAGACACCTGCGCTAGATCACTCATCAAACTCATCCGCTCCATCGGCATTCCAAAGCACGGCCCCTACAGACCTACTTGCACACTACCTCCCAAAGCTGATCAAGCTTCGTGGTATAGCTTTTGCTCATCATCTCCCGTCGCATCCCCCATTCCGGGTTGGTTGGGACGCTGGCTGACCGCAGCGTTCCCCTGCCCCACCGGCCATTGATCTGATCAAGGACCGCCATGACCTTCGTGGCTTCGGCCGGCTGAGATGTAGCGAAGAGATCGTCGGTGTATTCGCCGGGCTGGCACAGGTTCAGCAGCATCACTTCAGCCTTGCTGTAGTTGAAGCCAGGCCTGAACACCCGATCAAGAGCATCAACCGCCGCCCTGGTCAGCAGCCGAACATCGTCCGTTGGGTATGGCAGATCCACTATCACGCCATTGGCGTACTTGGCCTCCTCCGGATTGAACATGCCCGTGCGGATGCTGACGCGGATCTTTTTGCACAGGGAGTTCTGGGCGCGGAGCTTTTCCGAGGCACGCATCATGTAGGTAGCCACGGCCTCTTTGATCGGCGCCAGTTCCTTGAGCCGTTTGCCGAACATCCGGCTACAGCAGATCTCCTGTTTGGGCGGGTCGGGCTCGTCCAGCTCCAAGCACGGCGTGCCGGCCAGTTCCCGGGCCGTCTTCTCGATCACCACACTGAAGTTCTTGCGCAGCGTCCAGGGGTCGGCCTTGGCCAGGTCCATAGCGGTCTTGATACCCATGGCGTCCAGGTGCGCTTTCATTCGCCGGCCTACGCCCCAAACCTCTGAGACATCGGTGTTGCGCAATACCCAGTCGCGTTTGACCTGGTCGCAGATGTTCACGACTCCACCGGTTTGCGCCTGCAGGCGCTTTGCTGTGTGGTTGGCCAACTTGGCCAGGGTCTTGGTGTGGGCAATACCGACGCCGACCGGGATGCCGGTGCAGCGCAGCACCTGGGCCCGGATCTGCCGGCCGAGCGCGTCCAGGCCATCGATCCCCGTTAGGTCGGCGAAGGCCTCATCGATGCTGTAGACCTCGACCGCCGGCACCATCGACTCAATCAGGGTCATCACTCGCTCGCTCATGTCGCCATAAAGCGCGTAGTTCGATGAGAACGGGATGATGCCGTGCTGGCGCAGTTTTTGTTTGATCTGAAAATACGGCTCGCCCATCTTGATAAAGGGCTTGGCATCGTAGCTGCGGGCGATGACGCAGCCATCATTGTTCGAAAGCACCACAATCGGGACCTTGGCCAGGTCCGGCCGGAATACCCGCTCGCAACTGGCATAGAAGCTGTTGCAGTCGATCAGGGCAAATACAGGCGCGACCTTAGACGGCGCCTCTGACCTGGCAGTGCTGATCCGCCAGTTCCAGTTCAAGGACATCCGTCCGAAAGCGGCCAGCGAAATCGAATTGACTCACGCAAGCCGCCTGCTTGGTCACTCCACTGAAGAGATCACTAAAAAGATTTATAGGCGAGTGGGGGAAATTGTAAATCCAACAAAATAGCCAACTAATTCATAGCATTTAGTGACCATGCCCAACCCCATAATGCGTCCCAGTACTATTAATAGGTTTCCCAGGCGACTCTCTTAAGAACTCCTCATACTTTGTAATATTTAAACGCTTCAACCACAACAAGTAACCCGACGAAACAATTGCTAAAATATAAGGAAGAGATCTGGCTATCGAAAAGCTACTTAAGGGTTGAGAGAATCCAGGTACAACACGATCAAAGAAATGATAACCAAGGACTAACAAAGCCAAAACAAGACCCAGCATCATCTGAATTCTAAGATGGTATATCATTTTATTTGTAGGGCGATGCGACCCAAAATAATAATGAATCTCCTTCAAATCCTTCTCAACCAGAAACTGTCGCTCAATATTTGCAATAATCACTAAATTTCGATTATACCAATAAGCAGCATCAAATAAATGCGCCATCAACCACAGAGACAACAACAAAACAATACAAACTGCAAAATCAAGTGACACAATGTTTTTTTCAACCAGTGCAAATACTGCGAATGCACCAATCAAAACCCCAACACTTTGCCAGACAACTAAAATATGTCGATTTATGTCATTAAACATCTGATCATACATCTTCAAAAGTAAGTCTTCTCTGCTCATGTTGGCTCTCCAATAAGCGCCTTTACGTCTGGATGTACAGAGTAATTCATCCACAAATGGTTAATGTTTTCGATTGAAGCGGTTAGGCATTGCTCGTACCCCCCTACCGGATGCGGTATGAATCGCCTACCGTCAAAATAATCGCCATACCTTGCGTCAAGGGTAAATCTATTACAATCAATCGAAAATACCTTCATAACATCCGCCAAAGAACGCTGCACATCTGGACGCCCCCCAAGAAGATGTACCGGCCTATCAAAGCTTTCGATTGAAACCTTCGTCCCCCCGTATCTTGTCGGCACACTGTATGCAAGAATGAACTCCTTAGGTATTAATTCTTGCAAGCGACCATTCAGACGCACGTCCTTGGGTACAATTGCCACATGCATACTATGTCGACGAAGTTCTTCTGCCTCTCTGATTATCTCATCCAAAGTGTAAATACACTCTACATCTCGAGCTATAGTTATTCTTGGCGTAACTTTAGCAGCTGCATCTAGATGCATTTCAAAATTGTAGCTTTTCCAGTTGATATCTAAGAACCCTTCACACCCAAACTTAAAAGTTTTTACATCCCTTAAATTTGTATATCTCGCACCTGGATACCACCCATACTTCTGCGCAATCGTTATAACTTTCTTGCTATGCGCAACAAACTTCACAATTTCCATATAGTTATATTCCGGCTGAAATTTTAACTCCCCCCTACGACAGAAACATCATACCCACCCGCATCTGATTGCGGAACCCAACGACGAGCCTTAAATGAACTCTTTACGGTTTCAAAATCGCAACGAACGGGAGGGTGTTGCGGAACACATTCTAAAAGTTGCGGAACGATTCCTAAATCGAAGGCAATAAAAAACCCCGTAGATCATTGATCTACGGGGTCTTTAGAGTGGAGGCCGAGGTCGGAATCGAACCGGCGTAGGCGGATTTGCAATCCGCTGCATAACCATTTTGCTACTCGGCCCCAAATGTCCAATGCCTGAAACACAACACTGGACACGTACAAACTGGAACGGCTAACGAGATCAACTTCATCTCGTAACTCTTTGATTTCTAAAGAGTTTTTCCGTTTCCTCGCTGAGGAATGGTCGCAATTATGGACGTGTTTTCCATTCCTGGCAACTCCTATTCGAGATTTTTTCTGCCGGGCTGTTTCTACAGGTTTCCGGGCTGAGCCAATCCGTCGGGCGAACAGCCTGGTGTTCGCCAACGAGGCGGGATGATTGCACAAACCCATCCAGATAGCTGCCCCCTTCTGTGTTTGCCCACCTACCCGATCGGGTTATGGCGTGGGCCGGGGCGCTCGCGGACAGTTACGCCAACGGCTCGACCCGGGCTCCTTCCATCACGTTCAAGGCGGAATTGAAGTATGCGTACAGCTTTCCCTGCGATGTTTGGCGTGGTTCTGGCACTGACGACGGCTTGGGCCCAGGCCGGGGAGCCTGGAGACAAGACCCTGCGTTTGTACAACTGGTCGGACTATATCGGCGAGAACACCCTCGCCGGGTTCGAGAAGGCCACCGGGATCAAGGTGATCTACGACACCTTCGATTCCTATGAAACCGTCCAGGGCAAGCTGCTGCCGGGGCGCTCCGGCTACGACCTGGTGGTGCTCAACGCGGCCCTGGTGCCGCCCTTGATCAAGGCGCGGGTGTTCCAGCCGCTGAACAAGGCCTTGCTGCCCAGTTGGCAGAATCTCGACCCGCAGGTGCTCAAGAGCCTGGAAAGCTACGACCCGGGTGTGCAGTACTCGGCGCCCTACACCTGGGGCAGCAATGGCGTGACCTATAACGTCGACAAGGTCCGCGAGCGCATGCCGGACGCGCCCATCGGTTCTCTGGCCATGCTCTTCGACCCCAAGGTGGTGTCGCGCTTCGCCGATTGCGGGGTGACGCTGCAGGATTCGCCCACCGACATTCTGCCGCTGGTGCTGGCTTACCTGGGGCGCAATCCCAACAGCGCCGCCCCCGAGGATTTGAAAGCGGCGCAGGATGCCTTGATGGCGGTGCGCCCCTATATCCGCAAGTTCGACTCCACCAGCTACCTCAATGGCCTGGCCAATGGCGACCTGTGCGTCAGCGCCACCTGGTCCGGCGACTACGCCACGGCCCAGGCCAGGGCCAACGAGGCCGGGGCACCGGTCAAGCTCGACTATTTCATTCCCAGGGAAGGCTCGCTGATCTGGTTCGACGATTTCTATATCCCCGCCGACGCGCCGAACGTGGCCAGCGCCCATGCCTTTATCCAGTACCTGCTGCAACCTAAGGTCATGGCCGAGGTCAGCGACTACATCCGCTACGCCAACGCCAACCTCAAGTCCACACCACTGTTGAGCGCCGAGGTGCGGGACAACCCGGCGATCTACCCCGATGCCCAGACCCGCGAGCGGCTGTTCACCCAGAAGATCCAGACGCCCGCCAGCACCCGGCTGATCACCCGTACCTGGAACATGGTGAAGATCGGCAAGTGAGCGCCCCCCGAACCCACAGACTTTCCACCCCATATTGCTACCCGAGGTGAAGCCCATGGCTATCCAACCCGACGCCTTCTTCCAGCAGTTCGACGATTCGAAACTGGTGGCCGCCGACAAGGCGCACTACATGCACGGCTTCCATATGTTCGACGAACACCGCGAGCAGGGGTCGTTGAATATCGCTGCCGGCGACGGCGCCTACATCTATGACACCGCCGGCACCCGCTACCTGGATGCCGTAGGCGGCATGTGGTGCACCAATATCGGCCTGGGCCGCGAGGAAATGGCCGAGGCCATCGCCGACCAGGTGCGGCAACTGGCCTACTCCAACCCGTTCTGCGACATGGCCAATGTCAGCGCCATCGAGCTTTGCCAAAAGCTGGCAAGCCTGGCCCCAGGGGACCTGAACCACGTGTTCCTGACCACCGGCGGCTCCACCGCGGTGGACACTGCCTACCGCCTGGTGCAGTTCTATCAGAACAGTCGCGGCAAGCATGAGAAGAAGCACGTGATCTCGCGGCACAACGCGTACCACGGCTCCACCTTCCTGACCATGTCCATCGGTAACAAGGCCGCTGACCGAGCGCCTGAATTCGACTTCATGAGCGACCTGTTTCACCACATCTCCTGCCCCAACTACTACCGGGCGCCGGCCGGCATGAGCGAAGCGGACTTCCTCGAGTTCCTGGTAGCGGAATTCGAAGACAAGATCCTCACCCTCGGCCCGGACAAGGTGGCGGCGTTCTTCGCCGAACCCATCATGGGCTCCGGTGGGGTAATCATTCCTCCCGAGGGTTATCACCGGCGCATGTGGGAAATCTGCCAGCGCTACGACCTGCTGTATGTCGCCGACGAAGTGGTGACCTCCTTCGGCCGCCTGGGTGCTTTCTTCGCCTCCGAGGAAGTGTTCGGCATGCAGCCGGACATCATCACCACTGCCAAGGGCCTGACCTCGGGCTACCTGCCCCTGGGCGCGTGCATTTTCTCCGAGCGCATCTGGCAGGTCATCGGCGAGCCGGGCAAGGGTCGCTGCTTCACCCACGGTTTCACCTACAGCGGGCATCCGGTGAGTTGCGTCGCGGCGTTGAAGAACATCGAGATCATCGAGCGGGAAAACCTGCTGGCCCATGTCGAAGAGGTCGGCGTCTATATGGAGCAGCGCCTGCAGACCCTGGCCGAACTGCCCCTGGTGGGCAGCGTGCGCTGCAAGCGGCTGATGGCCTGCGTCGAATTCGTCGCCGACAAGCGCACCAAGGCGCTGCTGCCCGACGGGCTGAACATCGCCGAGCGCATCCATCTGCGGGCCCAGGCCAAAGGCTTGTTGGTGCGCCCCATCGGCCATCTCAATGTGATGTCGCCCCCCTTGATCATCACTCGCCAGCAGATCGACGAAATAGTCGCCACCTTGCGCGACTGCATCCTCGAAGCCGCCGCCGAACTGCGCCAGAACGGCCAGTACCTGGGCCAATGACCCCTAGCCGCTGGCAGCGCGAATATCGGCCCGGGGTCTTACCGGGCCTGCGCCCGACCGTTAGACTGCCGGGCATGAGCGCACCAGCAAACACTTCTACCGCCCCCCTCAGCCTCCCTGCCCTGCAGGCCTGGCACGCCTGCCTGGCCCAGGCCTTCGGCAGCGTGGACGATGGCACTTTCCTGCAGCACCTGGCGACGGCGCTAAACGCCCTGACGCCCATCGAATCGATGATGATCAGCCTGGAACGCAAGGGCCTGCCACCGCAATTGCTGCATGAACGGGGCATAGTCGGCGCCTACCGCGACGAAATCATCAACCGCTACTTTTCCCGCGGTTATCTGCTGGATCCGTTCTGCCTGGCGGTGGAAAACGGCCTGGCCGAAGGTTTCTATCACCTGTCGGAAATCGCCCCGGACGACTTCTTCAGCAGCGAGTACTACAAGACCTACTACCTCAAGACCGGGGGCGCGGAAGACAGTTACTACATCGTCGACCTCGATCCCCAGAGCAAGATTTCCCTGTGCATGTTCCAGGGCCTGAGCGGCGAGCGCTTCGCCAGCGAACCCCTGGCGCTGCTGCGGGCGGTGGAACCGCTGGTGCGCGAGCTGATCCGCCGTTTCGGCAGTGGCGGCCTGCAATCGCTGTTGCGCCAGGCCAGTCAGGACGAACTGCCCGCCCCGGCACCGGCCAACTTCAACCAGCAGATCGAAGCGGCATTCATGAGCTTTGGCCAGCCACTGCTGACGGTTCGCGAGCGCGAAATTGCCCACCTGATCCTGCGGGGGCACTCGGTAAAATCCACGGCCAAGGTGCTGGAGATTTCCCCGGAAACCGTGCGCATGCACCGCAAGAACCTCTACACCAAGCTGACCATCAACTCCCAGGCCGAGCTGTTCGCGCTATTCATCGACTGGCTGACCCAGCCCCCACCGACCAGCCAAAGCCCCCTGTAGGAGCGAGCGTGCTCGCGCTGCACTCAAAAACGCCGCGGTCACTGAGTGAACGCGGCGTTTTCGTTGACGATCTTCGCGAGCAAGCTCGCTCCTATGGCCTTTCCATCAGCGAGCGGCCCAGGCGTTGAAACGCTGCTCCAGCTCCTCGCCATGATCGACCCAGAACCCCGCATCCACCGCCCTGGCGCCCTTCAAATTGGCCTCGAAGGTCGGCAGTTGCCGCTGCACCGCCTCAGGCAGCAACGGCAGCGCCTGACGATGCACCGGCCCGTAGGGGATGTTTTCAGAGAACACTTTCTGCGCCTGGGGCTGGCTGGCGAACAGAATGAAGGCTTCGGCCAGGGCCTTGTTCGGCGAGCCCTTGACCACCGCCCAGTACTCCGGGTCGTACAGGCTCTGGGGCCAGAGGATACTCAGCTGCATGCCCTCCTTCTGGGCCATGGCAATGCGCCCGTTGTAGGCTGCGCTCATCACCACGTCACCGGCCACCAGCCACTGCGGCGGCTGAGCCCCGGCTTCCCACCACTGGATATAGGGCTTGATCTGGTCGAGCTTGGCAAAGGCCCGGGTCACGCCCTCGGGGGTGTTGAGCACCTGATACAACTGGGCAGGCGCCACACCGCCGGCCAGCAAGGCAATTTCCAGGGTGTACTTGGCGCTCTTGCGCAAGCCGCGCTTGCCGGGGAAGTCCTTGAGGTTCCAGAAATCCGCCCAGGACTGCGGCGCCTTCGCCAGCTTCTGCGGGGCAAAGGCCATGACCATCGACCACACATAAGTGGCGACCCCGCATTCGGTCAACGTGCCGGGCACGTACTGCGCCGGGTCCCCGAAACGGGCCAGGTCCAGGGGTTCGAACAGGCCCTCGTCACAGCCACGCAGCAGCTCCGGGCTCTCCACTTCGACCACATCCCAGCTGGTCTTGCCGACATCGACCATGGCCTTGATCTTCGACAGCTCGCCATTGTATTCGCCGGCCACTACCCGGGCCGCCCCGCTCTGGTTGAAGGGCTGGAAGTAGGCCTGCTCCTGAGCCTGTTTGGTGGCTCCGCCAAAGGAAATGACCGTGAGGTTCTGCGGCTGGGCGTAAGCCCCGGTGCACAGCAAGACCCACGACAACGCAACGCCGCAACGCAAGGTGTTGGACATGAAACCCATCCTCAAGAAAGCCGGCTCGCCCGCACGAACCCGCACAACAAGAGCCTGGAAGCGACCGTATGCAACGGGCGGTACAGCACCAGGCACTACGAGTCTTGGTCAGCGGCGCAAGGGCTCGCGCGGCGCAGGCCGCGTAGCCGGATCATCACCGTTGCGGGCTCTGCGGCCCTGATCGTTTGGTGTAGTGGCGACCCGTCCGGAGCAACCGGCCGTGGTCATGCGCGAATGGCAGTTCATCGCTTGCTCCCTGTTGTTTTTGTAGGAAGAACAAATCGATCGGCAGTGCATCGCAGGAGCGCCCGTGGCAGTCGGGCAGGCGGATGCAGGGGTTCATTGTTTCCATAACCCGGGGCGTTGCGAAACGAGGTTTTTGTGAGGCACAGGCAAGGGAAAAGCTGCCTAGAGGACAGCCGGGGTAAAAAAGCCGCAACTGGGCCGGCCGGTTCAGCGCCAGGTGAGGCTAGAATCAGTTCCTTTCTCCCCCGCGACCCGACGAGATCCGTTCATGAGCTTCGATTTCGATACCCTGCACCCCCGTCATGGCACCGGCAGCACCAAATGGAGCCGCTACCCCGAGGATGTCCTGCCGATGTGGGTGGCGGACATGGATTTCGCCGTGGCCGATGGCATCCTTCAGGCCCTGCGTCAGCGTCTGGAGCACCCGCTGCTGGGCTATAGCGTGGCCCGGGACGAATTGCGCGAGGCTGTGGTCGCCGACCTGTGGGACAAATACGCCTGGCGCGTCAGGCCCGACGAGCTGATTTTCCTCCCCGGGGTCGAGCCCGGGTTCAACATGGCCCTGCACGCCTTCGTCCAGCCGCAGCAGAAGGTGGTGCTGCAAACCCCCAACTATCGCCCCCTGCGCCTGGCCCCGGGCAACTGGGGCCTGGACAAGGTCGAAGTGCCGTTCCAGCTCACCGTCGACGGCACCTACGACACCCCCATGGATGCCCTGCGCCAGGCCTTGCAAGGCGCCGGCGCGATGCTCCTGAGCAACCCGCACAACCCCCTGGGCAAGGTCTTCCCCCGGGACGAACTGCTGGCGGTGGCCACTGCCTGCCTGGACCAGGGCGCGTTGATCATTTCCGACGAGATCCATGCCGAGTTGTGCTTCGACGGCCGCCGGCACATCCCCACCGCCTCCCTGAGCCCGGAAATCGCCCGGCGTACCATCACCCTGATGTCGGCCAGCAAGGCCTACAACATCGCCGGGATGAAGACCTGCTTCGCCATCATCCAGGACCCTGCCACCCGCCTGGCCTTCAACAATGCCCGCGCCGGCATGGTAGACAGCGTCAGCCCCCTGGGCCTGGAAGCCACCCTGGCCGCCCTGACCCACGGCGGCCCCTGGCTCCAGGCCCTGCTGGGCTACCTGCAGGCCAACCGCGACTACCTGCTGCACGCGGTGCAGACCCGCCTGCCCGGCATCCGCATGCACGCGCCCCAGGGCACCTACCTGGCCTGGCTCGACTGCAGCGCCCTGGGTCTCGACGACCCCCACGCCTTCTTCCTCGAGCAAGCCAAGGTCGGCCTCAGCGCCGGCCTGGAATTCGGAGACGACTGCGGGCAGTTCGTGCGCCTGAATTTCGGCTGCCCGCGGGCCTTGCTGGAAGACGGCATCCAGCGCCTGCAGGACAGCCTGCAACGGCGCTGATTCTGCAACCCCCACTTCGTCCCCGACACCGCAGCCGCCAGATCCCCCCTGGCGCTGCGGCCCGCCCCCCAGCCTCGCCCCGCAACTGCCCACCGGCCCTTCGGCGCGCCGCGCCTTGACGCGCGAACAATGGATCCATAAATCCCCTTCACTGGTTCCAAAACCCCTATAGCAGCCGATTATCGAACACTAAATCAGCATATTTGTTTGACACCCCCAGAGCGCCAACCATTTAATGGATCCATTAAATAAAAACAACAAACGCCTGGAGAGACGTCATGTACCCCAAGAATGCCTGGTACGTTGCCTGCACCCCCGATGAATTGCAGGGCAAGCCCCTGGGCCGGCAGATCTGCGGCGAACACATGGTGTTCTACCGCGCCCATGAAGGTCGGGTAGCCGCCGTCGAGGATTTCTGCCCCCATCGCGGCGCGCCGCTGTCCCTGGGCTATGTCGAGAACGGCAACCTGGTATGCGGCTATCACGGCCTGGTGATGGGCTGCGACGGCAAGACCGTGGAAATGCCCGGCCAGCGGGTGCGCGGCTTCCCCTGCAACAAGACCTTCGCCGCGGTGGAGCGCTACGGTTTCATCTGGGTCTGGCCCGGCGACCAGGCCCTGGCCGACCCGGCGCTGATCCATCACCTGGAATGGGCCGACAACGATCAATGGGCCTATGGCGGCGGGTTGTTCCACATCCAGTGCGACTACCGGCTGATGATCGATAACCTGATGGACCTGACCCACGAAACCTACGTGCATGCCTCCAGCATCGGCCAGAAGGAAATCGACGAGGCGCCACCGCAGACCACGGTAGACGGCGATCAGGTGGTCACCGCCCGGCACATGCACAACGTCATGCCGCCGCCCTTCTGGCGCATGGCCCTGCGCGGCAACCAGCTGGCCGACAACGTGCCGGTGGACCGCTGGCAGATCTGCCGCTTCAGCCCGCCCAGCCATGTGCTGATCGAAGTCGGCGTGGCCCATGCCGGCCACGGTGGCTACGATGCCCCTGCGCAGTACAAGGCGTCGAGCATCGTGGTGGATTTCATCACCCCAGAAAGCGACACCTCGATCTGGTACTTCTGGGGCATGGCGCGCAACTTCAACCCCCAGGACCAGGCGCTCACCGAGAGCATCCGCGAAGGCCAGGGCAAGATCTTCAGCGAGGACCTGGAGATGCTTGAGCGCCAGCAGCAGAACCTTCTCGCCCATCCCCAGCGCAACCTGCTCAAGCTCAATATCGACGCCGGCGGCGTGCAGTCGCGCCGGGTCCTGGAGCGGCTGATCGCCCGGGAGCGCGAGCCCCGGGAACCCTTGATCGCCACAAGCCGTTAACCCCCCGAACCCGACAGGCTGGCGGCCCGGATGCGGCCACCGGCGAGGACCGATGATGATCGACGTACTGGTGGCCGCGCGCCACGACGAAGCCCTGGACATCTGCAGCTTCGAACTGGCCGCGGCCGACGCAAGCCCCCTGCCCGCCTTCAGCGCCGGCGCCCATATCGACGTGCATCTGGCCAACGGCCTGGTGCGCCAATACTCCCTGTGCAACCACCCCGCAGAGCGCCACCGCTACCTGATCGGTGTGCTCAAGGACCCTGCCTCCCGCGGCGGCTCCAGCAGCCTGCACCAGCAACTGGAGGTGGGCACGCGCCTGCGCATCAGCGAGCCACGCAATCTCTTTGCCCTGGAGCACGCAGCACGGCGCAGCCTGCTGTTCGCCGGCGGCATCGGCATTACCCCGCTCCTCAGCATGGCCGAACAGCTGGCCCACAGCGGCGCGGATTTCCAGCTGCACTACTGCGCTCGTTCGGCCCAGCGCGCGGCCTTCGTCCAGCGCTTGCAGGCCTCGCCCTTTGCCGAGCGGGTGAGCCTGCATTTCGACGAACAACCGGACACCGCCCTGGATATCGCCCAGGCCCTGGCCGGGCCCCGGGACGACGTGCACTTGTATGTCTGCGGCCCCGGTGGCTTCATGCAACACGTGCTGGACAACGCCCGGGCCCAGGGCTGGAAGGAGCAATGCCTGCACCGCGAATATTTCAGCGCTGCGCCCATCGACCACAGCGCCGACGCCAGCTTTGCGGTGAAGCTGGCCAGCAGCGGCCAGGTGTTCCAGGTACCGGCCGATCGCAGCGTGGTCCAGGTGCTGCAGGACCAGGGCATCGAAGTGCCGATTTCCTGCGAGCAAGGGATCTGCGGCACCTGCCTGACCCGGGTGCTGGAAGGGGTGCCGGAGCACCGCGACCTGTTCCTCACCGAGGACGAGCAGGCGCGCAACGATCAGTTCACGCCCTGCTGTTCCCGGGCCAGGAGCCCGCTGCTGGTGCTGGATCTGTAGAGCCTCACTGCGGGCGCAGGATCAGCCTCATGCGCTCGTCGGCCACGGCCGAGCCGAAGATCTCGGCATAGCGCAAGGTGGCGTTGGCATGCTCGCGCATCAGGGCCTCGGCCCGCGCACCCTGGCCATTGACCAGGGCATCGAATATCGAGTGATGCTGCATGTGGGCATAGTTGAAGCGCCGGTATTCCCGGGCCATGTCCTGGCGGTCTACTGCCAGGGCGGTGACCGAGGCGAACGGCAGGTGGTCGTTGCGTGCCAGGGCATCGGCGATCGCCGGGTTGCCGCTGCCCGCCACGATCACCTGGTGAAAACGCATGTTGAGGTCGTGATAGAGCTCCAGATCCTCTTCGTTGACATAGCCCTTGTCGAACAGCGCATCGCCCTCGACCAGGCAGCGTTCGAGAATCGCCCGGCCCTCGGCCGACAGCCCGCGCTCGGCGGTCTGGCGCGCCGCCAGGCCTTCCAGCACCCCGCGCACCTCCACCGCCCCGGCGATGTCTTCGGCGCTTACCGAACGCACCTGAAACCCGCGACCGCCGAACCGCACCAGCAGGCCTTCCTGCTCCAGGGTGCGAAAGGCCATGCGCACCGGCATGCGTGACACCCCGAACAGCTCGGCGGTGGGCACTTCCATCAAGCGCTCGCCTGCCGCCAACTCGCCCGAGGCGATCATCTTGCGCAGCGCGACCAGCACCGTTTGACCGGGTTTGCTCATCCGGGCAGCTTCCTGAAAACGTGGGCGGCCATAGTAACGCAAGCCCCCCCGCAACACGCACCCCGAGATTGCCATAGCCATACGAAGCAGCACGAAGCGGCGGCTACCTTGTAGCCGCTGCCGAGCCTCGGCGAGGCTGCGCAAAGGTCCGCAGGACCTTGCCTGGCGATCTGCCACCGGACCTCCAGCGCTCGTGGAATCGCTGCGTCTGCTGCGTCGGAATGCCGCCCAAGCCGTTCGCAGCCTTCGGCAGCGGCTACAGGGTTTTCAGAGCGACAGCGGGTAGCTGACAATCAGCCGGGTCTGGTCGAAGTCGCTGTTGAAGCTGCGTCGGTTGGTGGCGTTGTTCAGCCGCAGGCTGAGGTTCTTCAAGGTGCCGCTCTGCAGGGTGTAGCCGATCTCGGTATCGCGCTCCCACTCATGGCCGTCATTGCCCACCTTGGTGGTGGCGCTGTCGCCACGACCGTAGCGCACCATGGCCAGCAGCCCGGGAACCCCCGAGGCGGCGAAGTCATAGTCATAACGCACCTGCCACGAACGCTCGCCGGCGTTGCTGAAGTTGCCGTTGAACATGTCGTTGCCCAGGGTCCGGCCGCTGCTGCCGTAGACCGACATCCAGGGGCTGTCGCCGCTGACTTTCTGCAACCCCAGGTACAGCGTGTGCCCGGCCCGGGAGGCGGAGAACAGGCCATAGGCGGTGTGGCTGTCGACCCGGCCGATACGCGCGCTGCCATCGTCGCGGTCGATGAAGTAGCCCAGGTTCGCCCCCAGGGTCCAGTCCCCCAGCAGTTGCTTGTGCAGCAGGTTGAAGTAGCTCTGGCGGTAGATGTCTTCCAACTGCGAATGCCAGACCCCGAGCAAGGTGCGCTGCTGGTTGAAGCGGTATTCGGCACCGGCGTAGTTGAAGCCGTCGGACTTGACCCCGGGCGCGGCCCAGGCCGAAAGATCCTGCATGTCCGAGGAGTTGCGCAGGCTGACGGCACGGTACTGCCCGGCCTGCAGCCCCAGGCCGCTGATCTCTCGGGAGACCAGCATGGCCCCGCGGAAGGTCTGCGGCAGCAGGCGGCCATCGTCATAACGCAGCAGTGGAATGTCCGGCAGCAGCTCGCCGACCTTGAACTCGGTGGCGGAAATCCGCGCCTTGAGGGCCGCTCCGGCGCGACCGAAATTGTCCGCCGCGCGCCCGTCGTCGTGCACCGGCAGCAACTCCGAACCGCTGGCCTGGCGGCTGCTGTCGAGCTTGAGGCCGAACAGGCCGATGGCGTCCAGGCCAAAGCCCACGGTGCCCGGGGTGTAGCCGGAGCTGAACTTGAGGATAAAGCCCTGGGCCCACTCCTCGACCTGGCCCTTGGGCGCGTCATGGTCACGAAAATCCCGGTTGAAGTAGTAGTTGCGCAGCAGCAGGTCGGTCTTGCTCCCCTCGAAAAAACCGCTGTCGTCGGCGGCCCAGGCGGGCACGCACAGGCCCACGGACAAGCAAGCCCCCACCAGGGAACGGCACTGCATCGGATGACGGGTGTTCATTATTATTGTTCTCCGCTTTTCATAGGCGCAGCCGTGCCCGACAGGCCGACAAGGGCCCGCGCGCTCACGGATGCTCAAAAGCCCGGCCAGGGGGGCCGGGCGTTATTCAAAGGTGCCGGGTCAGAAGGGATACTGACGCGGCCGGTGCTGCAGGCTGATCCAGTGGTCCCGGGTGAATTCATCGATCGCCCAGTCGCCGTTGAAGCGCCCAAGGCCGGAGTTCTTCTCGCCACCGAAGGGCGCGTTGGCCTCGTCGTTCACCGGCACATCGTTGATGTGGGTCATGCCGGCGCGCACCTGCCGGGCGAAGTTCACCCCGCGCTCCAGGTTGCCGGTGAACACCGCGCTGGCCAGGCCGAATTCGCTGTCGTTGGCCAGCTCCAGGGCATGGGCTTCGTCCCGGGCGCGCAGCAGCCCCACCAGCGGGCCGAAGATTTCATTGCGCGCCAGGTCCATGTCGGCACGCACTTCGCCGTACACATGGGGCGCCAGCAGGTTGCCGTTCTGCCCGCCCTCGTACAGTGGCTCGGCGCCCTGCTCGCGGGCCAGGGCGATCTTGTCCTGCAGGCCCTGCAACTGGCGGGCGTTGATCACCGGGCCGATCACTGTGTCCAGCGATTGCGGATCCCCCACCTTGAGCTGCTTGACCCGGGCCACGAAGCGCTGGGCGAAGGCGTCATAGAGGCGCTCGTCGACGATGATGCGGTTGATCGCCATGCAGATCTGCCCCTGGTGCAGGAACTTGCCGAACACCGCGGCGTTCACCGCCTGTTCCAGGTCGGCATCGTCCAGTACCACGAACGGGCTGTTGCCCCCCAATTCAAGCGCCACGTGCTTGAGGTGCTCGCCGCCACTGGCGATGCGGCCGATGCCGCGCCCCACCGGGGTCGAGCCGGTGAAGGTGATCAGCGCCGGCACCGGGTGCTCGACAAAGGCATCGCCGATCTCGCTACCGGCCCCCACCACCACGCTGAACACCCCGGCGGGCAGGCCCGCTTCCTCGAAGATCCTGGCCAGCAGCAGGCCGCCGCACACCGGCGTATCGCTGGCGGGCTTGACCACCACCGCGTTGCCCAGGGCCAGGGCCGGGGCGATGGAGCGCTGGGTCAGGTGCAGCGGGAAGTTCCACGGGCTGATCACTCCGACCACCCCCAGGGCGCTGCGGTACACCCGGCTTTCCTTGCCCGGCACATCGGATTCGACAATCCGCCCGTGGACCCGCGCCGGGAAGGACGCCGCCTCCAGGGTGATGGCCCGCGCCGCGCCCCACTCGGCCAGGGCCTTGATCCGCGTGCTGCCGGATTCGCGAATGATCCAGTCGACAATTTCCTCCTGGCGCCGGTCGAAGATCGCCACCGCCTGGTGCAGCACCGCCGCGCGCTGGGACGGGCCCAGGGCCGCCCATTGCGGCTGCACCTGGGCGGCCTTGGCGTAGGCCGCGTCCAGGTCGCTGCGGTTGGCCTGGGCCAGTTCCAGCAGCTGTGCACCGTCGAATGGATTGCTCACCACCAGGGTCTTGCCGGAGGCGCCGGCGCGCCACTGTCCGGCGATGGGTTGCAGGTGCAGATCGCGATAGACCGCGTTGGAATCACTCATGGAAAATCTCCTCATGGAACAGCATTCATAAACCGATGTGTCACACAAAAGCCGGCGTATGCAGGAGCTGGCTTGCCAGCGAAGGCGCCCGCCAGCGCCACACAAGCCCCAAGGCCCTCTTCGCCGGCAAGCCGGCTCCTACGAGGCGGCGCGTTTTTCGATCAGGCGCAGCAGGCCCAGCAGGGTTTCGGTGTGGGGCACAGGCACCCCCGCCTGCCGCGCCCGCTCCAGCACCTGGCCATTGATGGAGCCGATCTCCGTGGGCCGCCCTGCCAGCACGTCCTGCAACATCGAAGGCTTGTGGGTGCGGTGATGGGCAATGGCGAACGCCACACTGTCCAGGCAGCCCTGGGCATCCAGTTCTATTCCCTGGGACCTGGCCACCGCCACCACCTCCAGCACAATGGACCGGGCCAGGGCCACGCCTTCCGGCGCTGCGTCCAGCTGGCCCACGGTGCAGCCGGTGGCGGCGCACAGGCTGTTCAAGGCGGCGTTGAAGGCCACCTTCTCCCAGATAGAGGTCCAGACCTGCGGGTCCACCGCACAGTTCAACCCGGCAGCGTCCAGCACCGCCGCCACCTCCTGGCTGGCGTTGCGCTCGCGGCTGCCTGGGGCCAGCACCCGCACCATGCCCTGGCCGTGGGAATGCACCTGCCCCGGCCCGACCATGTCGGCGGGCCAGTTGGTCATGCCGATCAGCACCTGCTGCGGGGCCACATGCCGGGACAGCGCCTCGGCATTGCCCAGGCCGTTCTGCAGGGTCAGTACGAGGGTGTGGCCGGCGATATGCCCGGCGACACTGCGCAAGGCACTGTCGGTGTGCAGGGTCTTGGTGAAGACCAGCAACAGGTCGGGGTGCCCCGTGGCCTGCTCCGGACGGCAGGCGTGCAGGCCGGTAATGCGCCGCTCGCCGCTGTCGGTGGCCAGCAGCAGGCCGTCGCTGCGGATCGCCGCAAGGTGCCCGTCGTTGATGTCCAGCAGGGTTACCTGCTGGCCGCTTTGCGCCAGCAGGCCGCCAAACAGCGAACCCATGGCGCCCGCGCCAAGAATGGTGATGTTCATCGAACCTCCTGTTTGAGTGGCCGGTTCATGCACCGAGCCGCGTTCATGACTGGCCCGGCAGGCGCCGGGGAATGTGCCGGCCCACGATCAGCAGCGCCAGCAGTGCCATGACCATCACCGACCCCAGCAGCGTGAGGTAGCCGTTGGCGCCGCCCTGGGTAATCACCAGGGCTCCGGCGAAGGCACTGAGGATCGCCCCCAGGCGCCCGAAGGCCAGGGCCGATGCGGTGCCGGTGGCGCGCACACTGGTGGGGTAGATAAAGGCGCACAGGGCAAACATGGTGGACTGCACGGCGTTGACGAACAGGCCGTGCACGCCGAAGCCGAAGATCAGCAGCCCGGTGTCCTGGTGGATGTCCACCACCTGCAACAGGAAGGCGCTGGCCGCGCCGCCGGCGCAGCAGATCAGCAGCGGCCAGAACGAACCCCAGCGAGTGATGGCCACCGCGCACACCAGTGCCCCGATCACCCCGCCCAGGTTGTAGGCGGTCAGCCCGGAACCGGCCACCGACAGCTCCAGGCCTTCGGACAGCAGCATGGTGGGCAGCCAGCTGAAGGCGCTGTAGACCGCGGTCAGGCACATGAAGAACGCCACCCAGAGGGCCAGGGTGTCACGCCCGTAGCCCAGGGCGAACAAGGCGCGGAAACCACCCTGCTTCTCGCTCTTCTGTTCCAGGGCATCGGTGTAGACCACCCCCGCCGCCATCGGCCGGCCCATGCGCCCGAGCAAGGTACCCAGCTCGTTCCAGCGCTGGGGCCGGCGCGCCAGAAAGCGCGGCGACTCCGGCAGCGTCGCCAGCAAGGCAAAGCCCAGGACGATGGGCAGGCTGCCGCCGATGAAAAACAGGGTGCGCCAGCCGTACAGCGGCAACACATGGGAGGCGAACAACCCCGCCAGCATCCCGCCCAGGGGCACGCAGACAATGGTGGCCGTCACCGCCAGGGTACGCCGCCGCGCCGGGGTGAACTCGGCCGTCACCGTGGTGGCGCTGGGCAGCGCACCACCGATGCCCAGCCCGGCGATAAAACGCAGGGCCGCCACCGCCAGCGCATTGGGCGCCAGGCCAATGGCGCAAGTGGCCGCACCGAACACGAAGACACTGGCAATGATCGCCATGCGCCGGCCGAACCGGTCGGCAAACAGACCGGCACAGGCACTGCCGATGCCCATGCCTATCAGCCCGGCCGCCACCGCCGGAGCGAACGCCTCGCGGGTGATGCCCCACTCCTTGATCATCAGCGGAATGGCAAAGCCGATCAGTTGGCCGTCGAAGCCGTCCATGACGATGGACAGCGCCGCCAGCAACACCACCAGCTTCTGCATGCCGGTGAAGGGGCCATGGTCGAGCAAGGTGCCGATGTCGGCGTGGGTGGAACCGGAACGCGCCGGCTGGGGCGCGTCATCTATCACAGCAGTGACCGAAGTCGTGTTCATAACCACCTCTTTTTATTCTTCTGGTGAGTCCGCAGGTTGCGGTTGGCAAGGCCGGGCTCGCGCCCGGCGACAAGGCAGCCCTCAGGGTTCGATGGTCAGGGTCGGCACCTCGATCAGTACCGGGCGGTCGCCTGCCAGGGCTTCACTCAGGGCCTGGGCGAACGCCTCGCGGGTGTTGGCCTGCACCGAGTGCACGCCATAGCCGCGCCCGATGGCGCAGAAGTCCAGGCCGGGCACGTCCAGGCCCGGGGCGTCGCTGACCTGCAGCACACCGGCGAACCAGCGCAGGGCGCCATAGGTGCCGTTCTTGAGGATGATGAACACCACCGGGATCTGGTACTGGGCGGCCGTCCACAGCGCGGTGATACCGTAGTTGGCCGAGCCGTCGCCAATGACTCCGATCACCCGCCGGTCCGGCCGGGCCAGTTGCACCCCCACCGCCGCTGGCAGGCCGAAGCCCAGGCCACCGGCGGCCGGGAAGTAGTAGCTGCCGGGTTCGCGCATTTCCACCCGCTGCCAGAAGGCGCCTACGGTGGAGGTGGACTCCTTGACGTAGATCGCGTCCTTGGGCGCCAGCTCATCGATCACGTCGAACACGGTTTCCGGGCGCAGCAGGCCGCCCAGCTCCTCGACCGGAGCAGCCGGCGGCAAGGCCTGGGGCTGCGGCCGGTCGCAATCCGGCAGCGCCCAGACCAGGGCCTGCAGGGTCTCGGCGATGTCCCCCACCAGCGCATCGCCCATGGGCGCACGCGCCGCTTCGCCGGGGTCGCAGGTGATGTGCAGCAGCTCGGTGCCCGCGGGCAGGTAGTCCCCCGGGGCGAACTGGTGATAGCGGAATACCGGGGCCCCCACCACCAGGATCAGGTCATGGTCCGCCAGGCAGCGGCTGATGCCGGCAATGGCTGCCGGCAGCACCCCGCGAAAGCTCGGGTGACGGGTGGGAAACGGGCAGCGCGAAGCGGACGGCGCGACCCAGGCCGGCATGCGCAGTTTCTCCGCCAGTTGCACGGCCAGGTGGTTGCTCTGGCTGCCATCCACATCCGGCCCCAGCACCAGCACCGGGTTGCGCGCTGCCGCCAGGCGCTGCACCAGCGAACGCAATTGCGCCGCCGAGGGCAGCCCGGCAGTGGCCACCTGGCGCCGGGCCAGATGCTCGACCCCGGCCGGCGCCGGGCGGGCCCAGTCGTCGTAGGGAATGGACAGGTACACCGGGCCCTTGGGCGCCTGGTTGGCCATGTGGATCGCCTGGCTCAGGGCCCGCGGCACGTCCTCGGCGCAGGCCGGCTCGGCGCTCCACTTGACCAGGGGCTTGGGCAGCTGCGGTGCATCGACGTTGGCCAGCATCGCCTCGACGCCGATCATCGAGCGCACCTGCTGGCCGGCGGTGATCACCAACGGGCTGTGGGAGTACCAGGCATTGGTCAGGGCGCCCATGCCATTGCCGGTGCCGGCCGCGGCGTGCAGGTTGACGAAGGCCGGCTGGCCGCTGGCCAGGGCGAAGCCGTCGGCCATGCCCACCACCGCGCCTTCATGCAGGCCGAGGATGTAGCGGAAGTCTTCGGGGAAGCCCTTGAGAAAGGGCAGCTCGTTGGAACCCGGATTGCCGAACACGGTGGTCAGGCCTTGTTGCCGCAGGATGTCGTAGGAGGCGCTATGGACGGTTTTCATATGGACCTTTGCCGCTGTTTTTTAGAATTTGAGTTACTCTTGCAGCCGCCACGAAATTGATCAAATCGATACTATCTCTATTAAAAATAAGACCCGTCTATATCCATGAGGCAGCATGAGCCACATCGATCTGAACCTGATCCGCACCTTCGTCACCCTCTACGAAGCCCGCAGCGTGACCCTGGCCGCCGAGCGCCTGTTCGTCACCCAGCCCTCGGTCAGCTACGGCCTGGCGCGGCTGCGCGAGCTGTTCGACGACGGCCTGTTCAGCCGCACCCGGGACGGCATCCAGCCCAGCCAGTTGGCCGATGAGCTGTACCCGGCCTTTCGCGAATCCCTGACGCGGATCGAGAACACCGTGCACAGCACCCGGCGCTTCGACCCGGCGACCACCGAACGGCGCTTTCGCATCGCCCTCTCCGACCTTGGCGAAATGGGCTTCCTGCCGCTGATCCTGGCGCGCCTGAACCAGCAGGCCCCCGAGGCCGAAGTCGAAGTCCTGCCGCTGCAGGTGGACCAGGCCGGCGAGTGGCTCAGCAGCGCCAAGGTCGACGCGCTGATCTGCCGCAAACCCTTGACCGGCACCCGCAGCCAGGTGCTGATCCGCGAGCGCTACGTGTGCCTGCTCAGCGACCGTCATCCGCGCATCGGCACCCAGCTGAGCCTGGAGCAGTTCCTCGCCGAGCGGCACATCGCCGTGACCCGCACCACCGGCCACGGCAGCGTCGAGGACGTGCTCAAGCAGATGGGCGCCCGGCGCCGCATCAGCCTGCACGTGCCGCACTTCTCGGTGCTGCCCAAAGTGCTGCCCGGCACCGACCTGCTGACCGTGCTGCCAGCGCAGATCGCCCGCCTGTTCACCCTCGAAGGCGGCCTGCGGCAACTGGAACTGCCGTTTTCCGTGGGGGAGTTCGAAGTCTCGCTGCACTGGCACCCCAACAGCGACAGCTCCGCCGCCCTGAGCTGGTTCCGCCAGGCCGTGGCCGCGGCGATCATCGACGGCCAGTGTTGAAACAGCGCCCGCACTTTGCCGGGCCGTGCTGACAACCGCCCATCCCTTGGGCGACCATGGCCGGCCTGGGCCACAACCAGGCACCTCTCTTGAAAGGACTCTGACCACCATGAGCACCCGCTCCCTGCCTTTAGTTTTCCTGACCATTTGCATCAGCTTGCTGCTGAGCGCCTGTGGCCCCAACGTGCGCTGGATGCACCCGGACCCGTCGAAGGAACTGCTGCTGCGCGCCATGACCGAGCTCAACGGTTTTCATGCCTACGGCTTCAGCGGTGAAGACAACAGCCTGATCAGCGCCGCCGAAGCCAGGGCGCTGCTGGAAGACAGCACCCGGATCACCGAGCGCACGCCGACCTTCATGTTCGTCGAGATCAAGGGCCGCACCCTGAGCATCGTCGGTTACTCCTCCACCTATCGCCCGCGCACCCAGGACTACACCACGCCGATGATCTTCAGCTATGTCGGCGAGCTGAAAAGCGCCCGCTATGCCCTGCCCCACATGGCGCCGAACATCGCCGACCTGAAGTTCACCTCGATCCCCGTGGAAAAGCTCAAGGTGGCGCTGCTGCCGCTGTCCAGCGGGCGCGTGAGCTATCCCGACTTCAATGGCAACCTGAACGTCGAATCGGTCAACGGGCGCTACACCCGGATCAGTGCCTTTACCCGCAAGGACCGGGACTCGATCTTTTAACCCCCACCCTGGCCACACTAGGCCAGGGCCGGCTGCGGTTGCGCCGATACCGGCCGCAGCAGCAACAGGCAAGCGGCCGCCAGCACGAAGACCACGGCAAACACTGCGTACAGGTGCAGCGGCTGCCAGCCGGCATCCAGCAACACCCCGGCCACCGTGGGCGAGACAATCGCGCCCATGCGCCCGATGCCGATCCCCCAACCGACCCCGGTGGCCCGTACCGAAGCGTCGTAGACCACCGGTGACAGGGCGTAGAGCCCGGCCACGCAGCCGTTGGCGAACAGCCCGATCAGCAGCCCCAGGCCCAGGGCCGCGGCAATCGAGGAGGCCGAGCCGACGAACAGCACCAGCAGCCCGGCGGTCACCAGCATGAACAGCGACAGCACCCGGGTCAGCGGCCAGCGCGAGGACAAGCCACCGACCAGCGCCGCGCCGAAGATCCCGCCGACACTCAGCAGCACCCCGCCGGTGATCCCCTGCTGCGCCGAGAGCCCGGCGGCCACCAGCAGTTTCGGGGTCCAGCTCATGACGAAGTAGAAACCGAACATCACCAGGAAAAACAGCAGCCAGATCAGCAGCGTGGTGCGCCGCATCGGCCCGGCGAACAGTTGGCCAAAACCGCTGCCGGCGCCCTGCTCGCGTACCGCTGCCGCGGGCATTTGCAGCAGTTGCGGATGGCCCAGGCGCCCGGCCAGGCGATTGATTCGCGCCAGGGCATCGGCCGGCCGCCGGGCCAGGAGAAAGTCCAGGGATTCGGGGAGCCAGAGCAGCACCAGGGGGATCACCAGCAAGGTGACGATGCCGCCGAACAGGAACACCGAGCGCCAGCCCCAATGAGTCAATAGCCACACCGCCAGCAGCCCGCCCAGGGTCGCGCCCAGGGCATAGCCGGTGGATTGCAGGCTGACCGCCAGGCCGCGCCAGCGGCGGCTGGAATACTCGGCGGCGATCACGTTGCTGCTGGCCAGGATGCCGCCGATGCCCAGGCCGGTCAGGCCGCGCAACAGCGCCAGTTGCAAAGGGCTCTGGCTGCCGGCCGAAAGCAGCATGCCGACACCCGACAGCAGCAGGCAGAACAGGATCAGCGGCCGGCGCCCGAAGCGGTCGGCCCAGGGCGCGATAAACAGCGAACCGGCGGCCATGCCGAACAGACCGGCACTGAGCAGCAGACCGATCTGCGCCCCGTTGAGTTGCCACTCGGCGGACACCGAAGCGGCGGTGAAGGCCATCACCAGCACATCGAAGCCGTCGATCATGTTGAGGACGATGCAGATACCGATCGCCAGGCACTGGAAGGAGCCCATCGGGCCTTGGTCGACCCGTTGCTTGAGATCGTGGTTCATGGCCGTCCTCCCATGCTCGGGCTGGACGCGCAAAGCGCGGGGACGGACAGGCACACAGGCAGGTGGCACGCAGGACCGAGAACGGCCCGTGCCCTTGGGAGAACGCGCATGACGAAACCCTTTTCTTGTAATTGTTATGCGGGGACGGCCAGGAAGGTTCCTGCCATCGCCAGGGGCCTAATCAATCAATTAATGGATCCACAAACAATAGAGAGACACGCGAATAGTGCTTTTTATGGGCGATTATCGCGCACTATCGACTTTTCACGCTGTAAACGATGAAGCCTTTAGATAATGGCTTTATTTTTGGATCCATTAGCATGGATCAACTGTTTGTGAGTGGCTGGCTGGGGCAGGCAGGCGCTGCGCCTTCTGTCGCCACCTGCAGCAGCGGCGACGGAGATCGGATCCCCAGGGGATCCGATCAGTAGGCTGGGCCCGGGTTGCGGCATCGCTTCAGAGGCTCAGGCAGATTTTCCCCAGGTGCGCGCCCGAGGCTTCATGGGCGAAGGCCTTGGCGATATCCGCCAGGGGGAAGGTGCTGTCGATGATCGGCTTGATGCCGGTGGCTTCCAGGCCCCGGACCATTTCGATCTGCTGCTGGCGGCTGCCGACGATCAGCCCCTGCAGGCGCTGTTGCCTGGCCATCAGCGCCGCGGTCGGCACCGGTCCGGCCCAGCCGGTGAGCACGCCGATCAGGGCGATGTGCCCGCCAATGCGGCACGCGTTGATCGACTGCGGCAAGGTGCCCGGGCCACCGACTTCCACCACGTGATCGACGCCGCGGCCGCCGGTGAGCTCGAGCACTTCAGCGCCCCACTCGGGGTGGGTACGGTAGTTGAGGGTATGGTCGGCCCCCAGCTCGCGCACCTTGGCCAGCTTGGCGTCCGAGGAGGAGGTGGCGATCACCGTGGCGCCCATGGCCTTGGCCAGTTGCAGGGCGAAGATCGACACCCCGCCGGTGCCCAGCACCAGCACGGTTTCCCCGGCCTTGAGCGCGCCGTCCACCACCAGTGCGCGCCAGGCAGTCAGGCCGGCGGTGGTCAGGGTCGCCGCCTCGGCATGGCTGTAGCCCTTGGGCGCATGGGTGAACCAGTGGCTGGGCTGGATCACCACTTCACGGGCGTAACCGTCGACGCCATCGCCCGGGGTGGTGCTGAAATCGGCGATCGCCGGGCCGCCATCGTGCCAATGGGGAAAGAAGCAGGACACCACCGCATCGCCCACCTTGAACTCGCTGACGCCCTCGCCCACCGCTTCCACGACCCCGGCGCCATCGGCCATGGGAATCCGCCCGTCGGCGGTAGGCAGCGCGCCGGTCACCACGGCGTAATCGTGGAAGTTCAAGGAACAGGCATGGATACGCACGCGGATCTGCCCGGCGCCGGGCTGGCCGGGGTCTGCCAGCTCCACGCGCTTCAGGTTGTCCAGGGATGCCGGCAGGCTGAGCTTGATGGCTTGCATGGGATGCTTCTCCACAGATCGATAATCATCAGGGGGCTAACCCTACCACCAGTACCGGCTATCTGTAGCCGCTGCACAAGGCTGCGAACGGCTTGGGCGGCATTCCGACGCAGCAGACGCAGGTTTTCAGGGCCGCCAAAGGCTCGGCTCGGGACCGCCAGGCAAGGCCCTGCGGGCCTTTGCGCAGCTTCGCAGGCTCAGCAGCGGCTACAGCGCTCAGCGGATTGTGTCGCGCTGCGCCACCCTTGCTCGCACAAAACACTGCTCGGTCACTGGCGCGCCCCATTGCTCGCCCTCTTGCTCCTGCACCAGCACAAAGCCCTGTTCCTCATACAACGCGCGCGCCGCATCCAGGCCCTTGAAGGTCCACAGCCGGGTGGCGGCAAAACCCCACTGGTCACAAAAGCCCAGGGCCTCGACCAGCAGCCGCCGGCCCAGCCCCTGGCCGCGGGCGGCCTCATCGAGAATGAAGCAACGCAGGAGCGCCTCGCCGCCCTCGCCCTCCCCATCAATGGCGATGGAACCGACAATCCGTTCCCCCTGCAGCGCCACCCAGACTTCATTGCGCGGGTTGTGCAAACGCCCCATCAATTCGGCCATGTCCCGCGCCACCAGGCTTTCGAAAGGCTGGCCGAAACCCGCCAGATCCGCGTAGTAACGGGCGTGCATTTCGGCGATGCGGCCAATCACTCCGGGCCGGTAGCCACGGGCGATGGAGCAGCGCTCCGGCTGTTCGGGCACGTCTCCCAGCCGCACCGCACGCAATGCCCGGGCGTAGTCGGCGATGCCCGCACAGGCGCTGCGCTGCTGTGCCGGGCTCAGGTGGGCCAGGGCCGCGGCCACCTGGGCCTGGGCGAAACGGTCGATGCCGGCCAGGGTCTGGCGCCCCCGGGCGCTGAGCTGCAGCTTCTTAGAGCGGGCGTCCTGGTCATGGGCCTGCTCGCTGATCTCGCCGGCGTCCACCAGCTTGCGCACCAGGCGGCTGACGCTGGATTTCTCCAGGCCCAGCAGGGTCACCAGGTCACCGGCGGTCAGGGCATTGCCCTGGCCGATCTCCAGCAGTGCGTGCACCGCCGAGGGCGGGTAGTCGGTGGCGGCCAGGGTGGCCTGCATGAAGCCCAGCTCGCGGACCATCTGCCGGGAGGCCTGGCGCAGTTGCGGGATGAGTTCGGAAGATTCGACGGGCATGGCGCAGCACCTCGACAGGGACCGATTTAGTTGTACCATGCAACCATATAGCCTACCCATCGCCTGTTTCAATCACTACTTGCGCCACGCCTGTGAAACATCGGCTAACCCATCCCTGCTGCCGCTGCGCCGAAATGTCTACAGCCGTACCGGCACATCTGTTAAAACGCGTTTTCGACTGTCCTGCGGTGAAGCCTTCCATGTCCCCAACCCTGCCCCAGCGCCTGCGCCGTCGCTGGTTTTCCCTGCTGTGCATGGCCGCGCTGGTGGTCGGCCTGCCGGTGAGCTGCGCGGTGCTCGAACACAAGGAACGCCAACTGGTGTTTCGCATCGAGCCCGGCACCGCCGGCTGGTATCGCGGCCTGCCGAGCACGGTGCAGGAATTCGAACTCAAGCCGAAAAGCTTCAAGGCCGGGCAGAACATCCACGCCTGGTGGTGGCCGGCGCAACGCGCCGATGCCCCGGCGATCCTCTACCTGCACGGGGTCCGCTGGAACCTCACTGGCCAGCTGTTTCGCATCGAGCAGTTGCATGCCCTGGGTTACTCGGTGCTGGCCATCGACTACCGCGGCTTTGGCCAGAGCCACGGCGACCTGCCCTCGGAAAGCAGCGTGTATGAAGACGCGCGCATCGCCTGGGAGCGGCTCAAGGTCTTGCAGCCCGACGCCAGCAAGCGCCTGATCTACGGCCATTCCCTGGGCGGCGCGGTGGCCATCGACCTGGCCGCCGAACTGGGACGCCAGGCCGCCAGCGCCAAGGCGCCGACCGCCGCTCGCGGGCTGATCGTCGAATCCACCTTCACTACCCTGGCCGACGCTGCCGCGGCGGTGACCAAGACCTCCCTGCCGGTGCGCTGGGTGATGTCGCAGAAGTTCGACTCCATCGACAAGATCCGCGAGATCGGCATGCCGCTGCTGGTGGTGCACGGCCTGAAGGACGACTACGTGCCGCCGCGCCTGAGCAAGGAATTGTTCCAGGCCGCCCTGGAGCCGAAGAAACTGCTGCTGGTGCCCGGCGGCACCCACAACAACAGCATGAGCCTGGCGGGCAAGGGCTACGGCCAGGCCATCAACGCCCTGCTGCGGGCCAAGCCCGGCCACAACCTCGCCGGCCCGACAGCCAACGCCATCCCCACCAGCTGACGCGAGCTTGCGTAGGTGCTGGCTTGCCAGCGAAGAGGCCCACATGAGCGCCCCATTGCTTCGCCATGAACCTCGTCCGCTGGCCGCTGCGCGGTTCGCTGGCAAGCCGGCTCCTACAGGTGCACACCGTTCATCCGTAGGAGCTGGCTTGCCTGCGAAGAGGTCCGCACGAGGGCTACGAGGCGCTCTGGCCGCCGCTCGCTGCCACGCTCGGCGCGGCCGGTGGCGGGCGCAGGGCTTCGCCGATGGTGCGCAACTTCAGGCAGGTTTCCTGGTATTCGCTCGCCGGGTCCGACTCGCCGACGATGCCGCAACCGGCAAACAGGTGCGCCTGGTTGCCGCGGATCAGGGCGGAACGCAAGGCCACGGCAAACTCGCCATCGCCCTCGGCGTTCAGCCAGCCCACCGGGGCGGCGTACCAGCCGCGGTCCAGTTGCTCATGCTCGCGGATATAGCCCAGGGCCTTGCCCCGAGGCAGGCCGCCCACCGCCGGGGTCGGGTGCAGGGCATCCACCACTTGCAGCAGATCGACCTGGGGCCGCAACCGCCCCAGCACCGGGGTCAGCAGGTGCTGGACGTGGGCCAGGCGGTGCAGTTGCGGCTGCGGGGGAATCTCCAGCATCGCGCAGTAGGGCTGCAGGGCTTCGCGCAGGGTCTGCACCACCAGGGCGTGTTCATGGCGGTCCTTGGCGCTGTCCATCAGGGCCTGGCCCAGTTCCGCGTCCTGCTGCTCATGCTGGCCGCGCGCGCAGGTGCCCGCCAGGGCCACGGTGTTGAGGGTGCCGCGGGCCAGGCGTACCAGGCGTTCCGGCGTGGCGCCGAGAAAGCAGCTGTCGCCACGGCTGAAGGCGAACAGGAAGGCCTGGGGATAGGCCGCCCTGAGGTTTTCCAGCAGCGGCCCGCAAGGAATGCTGCGGCTCGCCCGCAGGCAGACTTCCCGGGCCAGTACTACCTTGCTCAGCTCGCCGCCCTGGATTCGCGCGATGGCTCGGGCCACGCAGTCCTGCCAGCGGCCGGCGGCCTGGGTGTCGTCCTCGGCCTGGGTGCCAACGGGCATCTGTGCCAAGGGGGCGTGGGTATAGCGCGCCTGCAACAGGGCCCACTCCGCCTCCAGGGCACTGGCGCACTGGGCCACGTCGGCGCCGGGCTCGACCCACAGGCTGAACAGCCAGTGCTGCTGCTCGCCTTCGCGCAGCAGCAGGATCCGCGGCAGCACCAGGGACGTGGCGGCGAACGACTGCCACTGGGCACTGCGCGGGCCCTGGGGGTCGAAGGCAAAGCCGCCGCACAGGTAGGCCCGCTTGGGCCCGACCTGATGGGCCTGCAGCAGCAACTGGCGCCAGGCCTGGGTACTGGCGGCAAAACGCTCGGCGGCCGGCGGGCTGATTTCTTCGGTGCAGCCGAACCCGGCCAGGGCCAGGGCGCCCTGGTCGCTGGACCAGAACAGGCTCTGGCCGAACACCTGGCGGTTGGCGGCAAACAGCCGCAGCGGCTCCAGGCGCTCGGCGGCCAGGCTGTACACCACCAGCACCGCCCGACCTCTGCGCCGGGCCAGGGATTCGCCCTTGCGCAGGGCCCAGGTCAAGCCGGACAGGCAGGATTCACTCATCTTGGGCTCCTTGATCCAGCCCGTGCTGACGGCGCCAGTGGCGCACTTGCTGGGCAATGTTCCAGTGGATGATCTGGGCAAACAGCGGCACCACGAACATCGGGTCCAGGCTCGCCTGCTCGGCCCATTGCCGACGTTGCGGGAGCATCGCCGCAACCCGCTCCGGGGCGGCGATGCTGTCCTCGGTCGGCTTGAACTGCGCCGCCGCCTTGACGTAGGCCAGGCGCCGGCCCAGGGCCTGGATGATCTGCTGGTCCATGGCGTCGATACCGCAGCGGACGTCGTCCAGGCCGCTGCACTGCTCGGGTGTCTTCATGTCGGGGTCTACCAAGGGAAAATTCATGGGGTCGACGGCCAGCACTGCCACGGCTGCTCGCCATGGCCGGCCAGCAGCCGGGTCAGGTGGCGCAGCAGTTCGGCCTGTTGCTCGCGCAGGTAGAAGTGCCCGCCGGGGAAGGCCTGGAAGTCGGTGACCTGGGCGCTGACCTCGGCCCAGGCATAGGCTTCGTCCTGGTCCACCTCGGTGTCCCGGGCCCCCAGGCACACGCTCAGGGGCAGGTCCAGGGCGCGGCCGGGCGCACCGCGGTAGCACTCGATCAGCCGGTAGTCGTTGCGCAACGCCGGCAGGTACAGGTCGCGCAGCGCCGGGTCATCCAGGGGCGACGGCGCACCGTCCGACAGGCGCCGCACATCCGCCAGCAGGTCCTCGTCCCGGCCCAGGTGCAGTTCGCCGCTGCGCTGGCGATGGGGCGCGGGGTGCGCGGACACGATCAACCGTTGTGGCGCCGAGCCCTGCTGCTGCATGCGCGCCGCCACCTCATAGGCCAGGGCCGCGCCCATGCTGTGGCCGAACAGCACCAGGGGCCGGTCCACCAGGTCCGACAGGGCCCGGGTGATAGTGCCCGCCATCCACTCCAGGCTGCCGGGCCAGCTTTCGCTCAGGCGCTCTTCGCGCCCCGGGTACTGCACGCTGACCAGCTCGACATCCGCCGGCAACTGGCCACGCCAGTCGTTGAAAAAGCTCGCGCTGCCACCGGCATGGGGCAGGCACACCAGGCGGCAGCGCGGCGGTTGCGGCTGCGGATAACGACGCAGCCAGGCACTGGGAACCTTTCTCACAGCACGCCCTCCTCTGGCTCGGCCAGCGCCACAGCGGCGAAGTCGGGCAGGTGCACCCGCGTATCCGGCAGCCAGCGCAGCAGTTGTTCCAGGCAGGCCGTCGCGTCCAGCACCTGGGCGGCGTAGTGCAGCCCCTCAGGCAGATGCGCCCACTGCAATGCACAGAAGGCTGCGACGCTGCCGGTCAGGCGCGAGCCGTCGCTGGCCCGCAGCCAGGCGCTGGCCTGCTGCTGGCGGCCCTCGCGCAGGCCGTCGATTTCCACCGCCAGCAGTTGATAGGGCCGGCGCCCGGCCACATCCAGGGCGCTGGCCTGCACCAGCGCAGCGATGTTCTGCGCGCTGCTCCGCGCCTCTGGCGCCGAGCCCTGGATACGTTGCAGGGCCGCCGCCAGTTGGCCGCCCTCGAACAGGTTGAAACCCTGACCGTGGCGCACCGGCACATCACCGAACAGGCGCTGCTGCTCGGTGCTCAGGTACGGATAGGCCTGCACCCCGGCCGGTGGCAGCCAGTCGCGTTGCAATGCCTGTTCGGCACTTGCCGTGCTGCGCACCACCTGCCCTTCGCACCAGCCGCACTGTGCCTGGCCGAAGCCGTTGCCCAGGCTCAGCAGGAAATCCTCGGCAGCCGTGGCGGACAAGCGCCCCAGCCCACCGGCATAGCAGCGCAAGGCATCGACCCGCTGGAAGGACTGCGCCAGCAGTTGCGGAAACAGCCCCGAGAGCCCCGGCAGCATGCCCGCCGACAACAGCACCCGGTGCCCCGCCGGCAGCTGTCCCACCAGCCGCTCATGGAGTGGATCGTCGCCCCCCACATCCAGGTAGTCGGCGCCTGCGGCCAGGGCGGCCCGGGCCACCCGATCGAGAATCCGGTAGCTGGGCCCGGCGCAGTTGATCACCAGCGAACAACCAGCGCAGAAGTCCGCCAGGCTCTGTGGCTCCCACAGGTCCAGGGCGCGCACCTCGGCGCGCGCCCCCAACTGCTGGTTCAGTTGCTCGGCCTGCCGCGGATCGCGTCCACCCAGGCGCAGTGCCACCTTGCCGGCCAGCAACTGCGCGACCTGACGGCCGACGCTGCCGTAAGCGCCGACCAGCCCCATCACCCCTGCCCTCATGCCGCCACCTCGGTGGGTGCATCGAAGGCCTGGGCCACGGCTTGCACCTGGGGCTGCTGCATGCAACTGAAATGATCCCCGGGCACATCCACTACCCGCAGCTCACCCAGGCACAGGGCCTGCCAGTAGGCGCTCATGTCGCGGTGCATGCCGGGCAGCACCTGCACCTCGCCGCTCTGGCGAATGAACAGCATGTCGCCCTGGTACGGCGTGGCCTCGTGCAGGGCTACCGCGGCCAGGCTGTGGCGCAATACCTGCAACTGCTCGCGCAGCCAGTGCAGGTCGCTCAGTTGCGAACCGGCGTGGCGCATGGCCTCGGCAATGGCCTGCAGGCGCTGCTCCGGGGTCTTGTGTGCCAGACGCCGCAGGCAGGCCAGGGCCGGGGCGCACTGGGCATCCTCGCTCAAGGCCAGCAGCGAACCCTGGGGCACGCGCCCCGGAGTCTGCGCCAGCACCCGGGCGATGGTGCGCTCCATGGCCTGTTCATCCTCGGGGTAACCCAGGGCCAACGGATCGGCCTGCATCACCCGGGCGAACACGTACTCGGCCAAGAGGTCGTCCTCGATCATGAACGGCACCCGGTAGCTGCTGATCACGCTCAGTTGCAGCACCTCGATGGAGCGCGCCGCCAGGCACGCCGCCAGCTCGGTGGCCAGCAGCCCGCCCAGGCAGTAGCCGACGATGCTCACCTGGCGCCGGCCTTCGGCCTGCAGAGTGTCGGCATAACGCTCGGCCAACTGGCGGATCGCCGTGGCCGGCTCCAGGGCCAGGTAGGCCGGCACATCGTTGAGCACCAGCCCTTCCAGGGGCGCTTCTTCCCCCAGGGCGGCAAACAGGGCTCGGTACGGCGCCAGGGTGCCGCTGCCGTCGTGGACGAAGATCCGCGTCGGGCCCTGGGCCTTGTCGCTGATGCGCACCAGCGGCGAATCGCCCTCCACGCCCTGGCCTCGCAGGTAATCGGCCAGGGCCGCCACCGTGGGCTGGTTGATCAACTGGCGCAGCAGGTCACTCCAGGGCAACTGCCGGGCCTGGGGCAAGGCTTCACGCAGGCGGCCCACCACCTGGGCCACCAGCAGCGAGTCGCCGCCAAGCTCGAAGAAGCCCTGGTCACGGCCCACCGCCGGCACCCGCAACAGGGTCTGCCAGACCTCGGCAATGCTGCGTTCCAGCTCATCCACGGGCGCCGCGCCGCTGCTGGCCTGCTGCTCGGGGCCGGCCACGCCGATCCGCGCCAGTGCCTGGCGGTCGACCTTGCCGTTGGCGGTCAGGGGCATTTCATCGAGGATCTGCCAGTGGCTCGGGATCATGTACTCCGGCAGGTGCCGGGCCAGATCGGCCCGCATCTGCTCGGGCTCCAGGGCCTGGCGCTCGCTCTTGAAGCGGGTGATGAACAGGTGCTGGCCGATCTGCGACATGGCGTCATCGGCCCCGGGCAGGCACAGCGGGGTCTCGCCTCCGGCCTCCAGCAGCAACTGCTGCCACTGCTCGCGGCGGATGAAGGTGGTATCCAGTTCGGCCCGGAAATCCTCGAAGGCGGTGAGGCCCTCCTTGAACTCCATGGACGCCATGATCTGGTAGGTGTCGCGAGTGGCCTCGATGAAGATCAGCCAGCCGCCCGGGGCCAGCATCTCCCGCAGCCGCGCCAGCACCCGGCTGGCGTGCCGCGAGTTGTGCAGCACGTTGGCGCAGAGGATCACGTCCAGGGAGTTGGCGGCCACGCCCTGGGCCCAATGGTCCTGGTTGAGGTCGAACAGCCCGTAGCTGACCCAGGGGTAAGCGGCGAAATGTTCCCGGGCCTCGTTGAGGAAGAACTGCGACAGGTCGGTGAACTGGTAGTCCACCGCCAGCCCGTCCAGGGCCGGGATCAGGTCGGCGCTGGTGCCGCCGACCCCGGCGCCGATTTCCAGCAGGCGCAGGCGCTGGCCGGCCGGACGCTGGCGGATGATCTCCTGCACCGCGGCGCACACCGCCTGGTTCAGGTACTGGCTGATCAGGTTCTTGCGGTAGGCGCCTTCGGCGGTGTCGGTGCGGCCCTGGGGAAACAGCAGGTGCAGCGGGTCCAGTTGGTCGCTCATCAGCGCCGGCAGTTGCTCCTGGCTTTCGCGCAGGTAGCGCAGCACTTCGCCGCCCCAGCCCACGGACGGTTCCAGGGCATCGATGCGCTGCCATTGCTGGCGGTATTCCTCGGCCGATACCTGCAGGCCCGAATAACGCCCGGTGTGCAGGTCCCGGTGCACCAGGCCTTCCCGGGCCAGGGCTTGCAGCCAACGGCGGATCAAGCGCTGGTTGCGCGGCGCCACCTCACAAGCCGCGACAATCTCGTCCAGGGCATGGCTCTGCCCGGCGCTCTCGAACAAGCCGGGGCGTTGCAGGGCCAGGCCCATGGACAGCAGTGCGGCGCGCTCGACACAGGCCGACATCTCGCTCACCAGGGCATCGCTCAAGCCGCCGCGCACGGCTTCGGCCGCCGCCTGGGTGCGCGCCTGCAACTGCGCCGGCCAGGCGATCGGCGTGTCCCGCAGGCTGGCCCGCAGGCAGGCTTGCAAGTGCCGCTCGAAGGCACCCTCGCCCGCTGCCACCACCACCGCGGACTCCACATGGGGATGGCTGAGCAGCGCGCTTTCCACCTCCGCCAGTTCAATGCGGTGGCCACGGACCTTGACCTGGAAATCTTCGCGGCCGAGGAACTCGATCAGGCCGTCGTCCAGGTAGCGCCCCAGGTCGCCGGTGCGGTACAGGCGCTCGCCGCTGCGCGGATGGTCGACAAAGCGCTCGGCGGTTTTCTCGGCATCCCCCAGGTAACCCAGGGCCAGACCGCTACCGGCGATGTACAGCTCGCCGGCCACCCCTTGCGGGCGATCCCGGCCCTGCTCGTCGAGCACCATGAAGCGCTGATTGGCCAGGGGCATGCCGTAGGGAATGCTGCGCCACTGGGGGTTGACCTGGGTAATCGGATAGTAGATCGACCAGATCGCCGCTTCGGTGGCGCCGCCGAGGCTGATCAGCCGCAGCCCGGGCAGTAGCTGGGCGGCCTCCGCCGGCAGGTTCAGGGGGATCCAGTCTCCAGACAGCAGCGCCAGGCGCAGGGAACCGGGGGCCATGGATGGCACGGCCTGCAGGTAGTGGGTGAGCATCTGCAATTGCGCCGGTACCGAGTTCCACAGGGTCACCCCGTGTTCCCGGACGCACTCGGCCCAATGCGAAGGGTCGGCGCGGCGTTGCGGGTCCGGCAGCACCAGGGCGCCGCCCACGGCCAGCAGGCCGAAGATGTCGTACACCGACAGATCGAAGCCCAGGCTGGCCAGGGCCAGTACCCGGTCTTGGGCCTCGATGGCAAAGCGCTGGTTGATGTCGACGATGGTATTGAGGGCCGCCTGATGGTTGATCATCACGCCCTTGGGCACCCCGGTGGAGCCCGAGGTGTAGATCACGTAGGCCAGTTGCTGCGGGTCGATGTCCAGGCTCGGCAACGCCCGTTGTGCCGCCCGCGGGCCCTGGTCCACCGCGATCACCTGGGTCACCCGCGCCGGCCAGCTCAGGCTGTCGTTCAGCCAGGACTGGCTGAGCACCCGGGCGACCTCGGCGTTGTCCAGGATCAACTGGCGCCGGGCCTCGGGCTGGTTGGTGTCCAGGGGCAGGTAGGCGGCCCCGGCCCGCAGGATGCCGAGCACCGCGATCACCTGTTCCAGGCCCTTGTCCATGCACACCGCGACCCGCTCTCCAGGCTGGCAGCCGGCGTCGAGCAAGGCTTCGGCCACGGCTTCGGCGCGCCCGGCCAGTTCGCCGTAGCTCAGTTGCGCGGCGCCCTGGATCAGCGCCACACGCTCGGGTGCAGCCGCGGCCTGGCGCCAGAACGGCTCATGCAGCAGGCCGGAGGGCAAAGGCGCGGCAGTCTGGTTCACCAGCTCGCGCTGCAGACGCTGGGCCGCCGGCAACTCCAGGCAGTCATCCAGGGTCCAGGCCGAGGGCTCCCGGGCCAGGCGCTTGAGCAGGCGTTCGAAGGTGTCGAACAGCGCATCCAGCAGGGTCTCGCTGAACACCCCTTCGCGGATGTCCCAGTTGATCGCCAAGCCGTCGTCACGCTCGCTGACCTGGCAGTCGATCAGCACCTGGGGCGTCTGGCTGATGCCGAACACCAGTTCGGCACCGGGCATGAAGGCCCCGCCGCCGCTCTCGCCGCCGGCCCCCAGGGTGCTGGTGAAGGCGTAGGGCATCAGCGCCGCGTCCTGGCCCTTGCGCCGCGCCAGCTCGCGCAGCACTTCGATGCCCGAACACAGGCGATGGTCCATGTCCTGCCACAGGCGCTCCTGCAGCTGCTGGCTGCGCTGGCCGAAGCTGCCGCCTTGCAGGGTCTGCACTTCCAGCAGTTCCACCGAGCTGAAGTCCCCCACCAGGCGATCCACCTGGGGGTGCAGGGACAGGCGATTGAGCAGGGTCAGGCTCAGGCAGAAGTGCCCGCGCCGGCTCCAGCGGCCCAGGGTTTCGGCATAGGCCGAGAGGATTGCCGCCGACACACCGACCCCGGCCGCCGCCGCGTTCAGGCGCAAGGCATTGCAGTCCCGGGCCTCCAGGCCCATGGCCCGGCGCTGGAAGCGCGGCCCGCTGGGCGGCCCCAGCAATGGCAGTTCCGGCGCACCCGGCAGGCTGTCGACCCGCGCCCACCAGTAGTCGCGATCACGCTGGTAGCGCGGCTGCTCGCGCAGGCGGCGCTCACCCAGCACATAGTCGCGAAAGCTGATCTGCGTCGGCGCCGGCAGGCTCTCGCCGCGGTACAGCTGCTGCAGTTCGGCCAGCAGCATGCGCACGCTCTGGTAGTCGCACACCAAGAGGTCCACTGACAGGTGCAAGCGCGAGGTGTCGCGGCCCTGGCTCACGCACAGCTCGATCAGCGGCCATTGCTGGGGCGGTGCACGGCGCAATTCCATGCGCTCGCGCAAGGCCTGCAAGGCGCTGCCGTCGTCCCGGCTCAGGTCGTGGCGGGCGATGGAGTAATGCGGCACCTGGGGCAGGATGCGCTGGTAGCCCTCCTCCAGGACCACGGCCCGCAGCATCTCGTGACGCGCGATCAACTGGTTCCAGGCCTGCTCCAGGCGCACCGGGTCCAGGTCCTTCTGGGCGAACTCCAGGTAGCCGTGGCAGGCCACGCCGCCGTAGCTGAAAGCCGTGGTGCGGCCCAGCAGGTAGGCGGCCTGCACGTCGGTCAGCGGGAAGGGTTCTTCCCGGGCCGAATGGTCGGCCTCCAGGGTCGGCATCTGCGCCGCTTGCAGCTGTTGCAGCAGCGCCTCCTTGTGTTCGCGTAGCTGTTGCAGGCGCGCCTCGTCCATGACCCCGGCCGGGGCCCGATAGCGCAAGCGGCCCTGTTCTTCCCAGAGCTCCACACCCAGTTGTTGCAGATCCTGTTGCAGTTGCTGCAGCGTCATAACACGCCCTCCACCATTGCGTTCTGATTGACGGGCCGCTGTTCCCGGCGCGAGGCAAGCAACTGCCCCTGCAGGGCCACGGTGGCCGCGTTGAAAAAATCCTTGAGCGACAGTTCCAGCTGGAACTGCCGGGCGATGCGTTCGATCAACCGGGCCGCCAGCAGGCTGTTGCCGCCCAGGGCAAAAAAGCCCTGGTGCCGGCCCACCTGCGGCACCTCCAGCAGCTCCTGCCAGAGCGCGGCCACGGCCTCTTCCCATTCCCCTTCCGGCGGCTCGGCACTCTGCGGCTGGATGCCCCGGCGTTGCTCCTGCAGCAGCCACAGCAAAGCCGCGCGATCGACCTTGCCGTTAGTGCTCAGGGGCAGTTCCGGCAGGCTCAGCCAGAGGTCCGGAAGCATGTGTTCGGGCAGCCATTGCCCCAGCCACTGGCGCAGGGCCTGGGGCTCGGGCAGCGGCTCCCGGGCCAGCAGCACCGCCGCCAGCTGGGCTTCGCTGCCGGGCAGCACCAGGCTCAGCGCGCGGTCGATGGCCGGGTGGCGCTCCAGGGCCACATCGATTTCTGCCAGCTCGATGCGAAAGCCGCGGACCTTGACCTGATGGTCCAGGCGCCCGAGAAACTCCAGGCTGGCGTCGGCCCAGTAGCGGCCCTGGTCGCCGGTGCGATACCAGCGCCGGCCCTCGTGCTCGACAAAGCGCTGGGCGCTGAGGGTCGGCAGGCCGCGATAGCCGGCGGCCACCCCGGCACCGCCGATCCACAGCTCGCCGGGCACCCAGTCCGGGCAGTCCCGGCCCTGGCTGTCCACCACCCGGAAGCACTGGTTGTCCAGGGGCCGCCCGTAGGGGATCGAACGCCAGTGCCCGGGCACCTGCGCCACGTCCTGGTAGTTGGACCAGATCGCCGCCTCGGTGGCGCCGCCCAGGGCCACGAACGGCACGCGGTGGCCCGCCGCCCGCTCCAGGCGCCGTGGCAGGTCGAGGCCGACCCAGTCACCGGAGACCATGGCCAGGCGCAAGGCTCCCAGGCCGCCGTCGTCGCGCACTTGCAGGGTCAGCATGTCCAGCAGCGCCGGCACCGAGTTCCACACACTCACCCGCTGCTCGCGGATCAGCCGCAGCCATTCCCGGGGCTCCTTGCGCAGCCCGTCCGCCGGCAGCACCAGGGCGCCGCCGACACTCAGCAGGCCGAACAGGTCGTACACCGACAGGTCGAAATCCAGGGCCGAGACCCCCAGCACCCGATCCTCGGCGCTCACCTGGTAGCGCCGGTTGATGGCGCTGATGGTGTTCATCGCCGCCTGGTGGGACAGTTCCACGCCCTTGGGTTCGCCGGTGGTGCCCGAGGTGAAGATCACGTAGGCCAGGGCATCCGCCGCCATCTCCAGGGATTGCCCCAGCGCCGGTGCGACAAGCGCCTGGGCCAGGGTCACCACCCGCAGTTCGGCGAGCCAGATACCGCCCTCGCGGTGGGCCTGATCGGTGATCACCACCCGCGCCCCGGCGCGCTGGTAGATCATGTCGCGGCGCGCCGGCGGCTGCTCGATGCCCACCGGCACATAGACCGCCCCGGCGGCAAGGGTCCCCAGCACCGCGACCACCTGGTCGCGGCCCTTGGGCAAGGTGATCGCCACCGCGTCACCCGGCTGCACGCCCCACTCGCCCAAGGCCCCGGCCAGTTGCAGGGCCTGCCGGGCGAGCTCGGCGTAGCTCAGGCTGCCCTGCTCGCAGATCAGCGCCACGGCCTCGGGGTTCAGGCGCGCCTGCTGGAAAAAGCCCTGGTGCAACAGCTGCGCCGGGGTCGCGTGTGCGGTGGCATTGACCTGCTGGCGGCGCTGCTGTTGCGCCGCCGGCAGCGGCAAGGGCGCCACCTGCTGCCAGTCGTTGGCGCACAGCCACAACAGCAAGGCGCGGTAGGCGTCGAACATCTCGTCCAGCAGGCCTTCGGGGAACAGCGCGTCCACCGCGTCCCAGTTCAGCAGCAGGCCGTCGGCCAGCGGGTAGCTCTGGTGGTCGAGCCAGACCTGGGGCGTCTGCGACAGCGCCCAGCCCGGTTCGCCCAGTTGCTCGCGGCAGGTGGCGTCGACAAAGGCCGGGCCCAGGTTGCAGGCGAACACCACCGGCGCGCCCTGGCCACCGCCCTGGCGCAGCCGCGCCCGCTCGCGCAGCACCTCGACCCCGGGCCAGGCGCTGTGGGCGATGTCGCGGTGCAATTGAGCCTGCAACGCCAGGGCCTGCTGGCTGAAGGGCGCGGGCTGGCGCTGGTCGACCTCCAGCAGCACCAGGTTGGAAAAGTCCGCCAGCAGATGAGGCACGCACGGGTGCAGTTCCTGGCGATTGAACAGCGGCACGTTGAGCAGGAAATGCTGGCTGGCGCTCCAGCGCCCCAGCACCTGGGCATAGGCGCAGGCCAGCACGCTAGCCAGGGTCAGCCCGTGCTGCCGGGCGCGCTGCTCCAGGGCCTGCAACTGGCCCTGGTCCAGACGCATGGCCAGGCGGCGAAAACGCGCAGTACCGGCGTTCTGCGGCTCCTGGGCCAGGGGCAGTTGCGGGCCGTCCGGCAGCTCTTCCAGGCGCTCCAGCCAATAGTCCCGGGCCGCCGCCAGCAGTGGCGCGCGCGCCGCCTGTTCGGCCCGCAGGTAGTCGGCGAAGTTCCAGTCCAGGGCCGGCAGGCTGTGCTCCTGGCCGGCATGGATCAGCGCCAGGTCGCGCAGCAGGATGCCAATGCTGAGCACGTCGGCCACCAGCAGGTCGATGTTCAGGTGCAGGCGGCTGCGACCTTCGGGCAGCAGGCTCAACTGCACATCGAACACCTGCCCGCGGCTGACCTCCAGGCACCGGTGCGAGAGGTTTTCGCGGATCTGCTCCAGGGCCTCGGCAGCCCCGACGCAGGAAGCCTGGCGCAGGTCGTGGACGGTCAGCCCGGGCCAGGGGCTCTGGGGCAGGATGCGCTGGCAGGTGTCGCTGATAAAGCACGCCCGCAGCATCGGATGGCGCTGGCACAGGCGGCGCAGGGCCTGCTCCAGGCGCTGGGGCTCCAGGCCATGGCCGTCCAGTTCCTGGTACAGGTGGCAGCCGACGCCGCCCAGGGGCATGCCCGGATCGCGGCCGAACCAGTAGGCCTGTTGCAGTGGGGTCAGGGCGAAATCGCTGTTGGCAGGAGCGCGGGCCACAGCCTGCAGGCGCGGCGCCGCGAGGCCACGGCGAGCCTCGATCAGCGCCCACCAGGCGTCCAGGGTCGGTTGCTGGATCAGTTCGGCGAAGCTCAGGGCCACGCCTTCGGCGGCCAGCAGCGCCGGCAGGCGCATGATGCTCACCGAGTCGAGCCCCTGCTCGATCAGGGAGGCCTGGGGTTCAAGATCCTCGGCGCTGTAGCCGAGCAGCCGGGCAATGCCTTCGCAGAGTCCTTGGGGTGAATGACTCAGGCCGGCGTCCGCTGGATGAGCGCGTGCCAGTGCTGGGTTATCGGTCATGGTGGACGTTCCTTTGGGGTACGGAAGGGGGTTGGCGCAGGCGCCAGCGGTTGATCGCCTCGCGCTCGTGGAACAGCTCGCGATAACGGCCCGGGGCCGCCATCAGTTGGGCGTGGGTACCGCGCTGGGCCAGGTGGCCCTGGTCCAGTAGGAGAATCTGTCCGGCGCTGGGGGCCAGGGTCGGTTTGTGAGTCACCAGCAGCACCGTGTGCTTGCGCGCCAGCTGCAGCAGGCAACGGTTGACCCGGGCCTCGCTGATGGCATCCAGGGCCGCGGTGGGTTCGTCCAGCAGGATCAGGCTGGCGTCCTTGAGCAGCACCCGGGCCAGGGCCAGGCACTGGCGCTCGCCCCCGGAAAGGCTGACGCCGCCCTCGCCGACCCGGGTCTGCCAGCCCTGGGGCAGGCGCTGGGCCACAAGGTCCAGGCCGGTGGCGCGGGCGGCGTCCATCAGTTGGCTGTCGCTGGCCTCGGGGCCGCCCAGACGCAGGTTGTCCAGCAGGCTCGCAGCCAGCGGCGGACAGTCCTGGAACATCAGGGCGATGGAACGATCGCGCTGCGCGGCGGACAGTTGGCGCAGGTCGACACCACCCAACAAAATGGCGCCGCTATCAACATCGCTGAACCGCGCCAGCAGGCGCAGCAGGCTCGACTTGCCGGAGCCGGAGGCGCCCACCAGCAGGTTCAGCGAGGCCGGCGCCAGCTCGAAGCTGATGCCCTGCAGGATCACCTGCTCCTGGCGCACCAGCCCCAGGTCGCGCACCTGCACCTGATGCCCCCGGGGTTCCTCGGGCTGGCTCGGCTCCGGCAGCGCCGGCAGGCGCAACAAGTGGCGCAAACGGTTCAGGCCATGGCGGGTCTGGCGCAAGGTCGTGCCGAGGTTGACCAGGGTGCCCATGGGCTCCACCAGGCAGGTGGCGAGCACCGCCAGCGCCAGGTACTGGGCCACTCCCAGGCTGCCACCGAGCACTGCATACAGGCCGCACAGCAGCATCGCGGTGTAGCCGGCCTGGAGCACCACCGCCAGCCCCAGGGCCGCCGGAAAGGTCCGCCAGTGGGCCCGACGCTGGGCCCGGCGCTGTTGCTGCAAGGCCTCGATGAGCAGGCTGAAGCCTTCGCCGGTGCGGCCACTGGCACGCAGCAGCGGCTGCTGGCGCAGGAACTCCAGGACCCGCGCCGCCGCCTCGTTGGCCGCCGCCTCACTGCGGCTTTCGGCCTGGCCGCCCCAGCGTACGCCCCAGTGGTAGAACACTAGCAGCAGGGGCACGCTGGCCAAGGCCGCCAGGGCCATGGTGCGGTCATAGAAGAACAGCGCCACAAGCAGCGCCAGGGGCGTCAGCAAGGCGTTGGCCATGGGCTGCAACAGGTGCGCCGGGGTGCTCATGATCTGCAGTACGGTGTGGGTCACCAGCCGATTGAGCTCGGCGCTGCGGCGCTCGACGAACCACTCCAGGGGCAGGCGCACCAGTTGTTCGCCGATGCGCAGGTTCAACGACTGGGCCGCCGCGGCGCCCGCGCGGTAGCCCGCCAGTTGCGCATGCCGGCGCAACCCCAGGCACAGCAGCGCGAAACCGGCAAAGGCCCCGGCCCATCGCCACGGCGCCTGCCCGGCAGCGGCATCGAACAGGCTGGCAAAGGCCATGGGCAACAGGGCCAGCGCCGCGCCCTGGGCCAGGGCACTGGCGGCCATGGCCAGCAAGGCCCGGCGCAGCAGGCTGGCTTCGGCCGGCTGCAAACTGCGTAACAGTGCGCCAATCATGCCTGCTCCCCCGCCGTTTCCACGGCGCAGAACTGCTGCGCCGCCCACAGTCCGGCATACACCCCCTGCTGCTCCAGCAGGGCCTGGTGCCGGCCGCATTCCACCAGTCGCCCGGCCTGCAGCACGGCAATCTGGTCGGCATCCTGGATACTGCTCAGGCGATGGGCGATCACCAGCACCGTGCGCCCCGCCGCCAGCCGCGACAACGCCTGCTGGATCGCCGCTTCGGACTCCGGGTCGCTGGCGGCGGTGGCTTCGTCCAGCACCAGGATCGGTGCCTGGCTGAGCATCGCCCGGGCAATGCCCAGGCGCTGCACTTCACCACCGGAGAGCTGCACGCCACTGCCCAGCTGGGTGTGATAACCCTGGGGCAAGGCGGTGATACGACTGTGGATCTGCGCCGCCCGGGCCGCCTCCTCGACCTCGGCCAGCGTGGCCTCGGGACGCCCCAGGCGCAGGTTGTCCAGAACGCTGCTGCGCAGCAGGCGCACGTCCTGGAAGACAAAGGCCACCTGGCGATAGAGGGTCGCGCTGTCCATGTCCCGCAGGTCGACGCCGCCGATGCGGATGGCCCCGCCGCTGACGTCGGCAAAGCGCGCCAGCAAGGTGGCCAGGGTCGACTTGCCAGCGCCCGAATCCCCCACCAGGGCGGTCAGGGTCCCCGGTTGCAGGCACAGGTCGATGCCGTGCAGCACCTGGGTGCCGTCGGGGTAGCTGAAAGCCACTTCATCAAAGATCACCTGATGCCCCTCGGGCTCCCGGGAGAACGCCGGCTGCGCCTGCACCGGGATACTCAGCACGGTGCTGATGCGCTGCGCCGCCGCCCGGCCCTGGACCAGGGAATCGGCGCCATGCCCCAATGCCGCCACCGGCGCCGCCAGGGCCGGGCCAAGCAGGGCGAACGGCAACAGTTGCACCGGGTGCAGCCAGCCGGCCGCCGTCAGCGCCACCCCGGCCACCAGCACCAGGGCCAGCACCATCAAGGGCGACAGCAGCACCTCGACACTCGCCCCCAGGCCCGCCCAGCGCTCCACCCACTGGGAGAAAAAACGCCCGAAACCCTGCACCGCGCTGACGAAATCCGCCTGCACCCGCTCGGCACGGCCGAAGGACTTGACCATGGCGATGCTCTGCACAAAGTTCAGGGTCGCGGTGGACAGGTCGCCCAGGGCCGCCCCCAGGCGCTGGCGCTCGGCCTGATAGGCCGGGGTGCGCATGACCCGCAAGCGCCACAGCGCCAGCAATGGCGGCAGCAGCACCACCAGGGTCATGGGCAGGCTCACCGTGAGCAGGTAGACCAGGCTGGCCAGGGGCACCACCAGCGCCGCCACCAGGTTGTTGGGCAGGTGCGCCACCAACTGGTGCAGGGCGCCGACATCATCCAGCAAGGCCCGTTCGGCGGTCTCCCGCTGCTGGCCGAACCAGGCCAGGGGCACCCGTGCCAGGTGTGCGGCGATGCGCTGGCGCAGTTGGCGTTGCAGGTCGCTGTCGGCCAGGTGGGTGATCTGCAATGCCGCCGCCAGCCCCAGCAGGCGCAGGAGCAACGCGGCGGCGCCGGCCAGCAGCCAGAACTGCGCACGCTGCGCATCCAGCTCGCCGGCGAGCAGCAGCGGCGCCAGTTCGGCCACGGCAATGAACGGCAACAGCCCCACCAGCGCCGCCAGGGCCTGCAGCAGCATGGCCGCCAGCAGGCGCCCGCGCACCGGGTGCAACAGGTCGCAAAGTCCTTGTCGTTCAGCCACGGGCGCCACTTCCCTCCAGGGGTTCGGCCTGGGCGCCGAAGTACAGGGCCTGGATCGCCTCGCGCAGGTGCTTGCGGCTGACCTTGCCGACCCCGGTCTGGGGGAAGGCCGGGATGAACTCGAAGCGGTCCGGCAGCTTGAACGCCGCCAGGCCCTGGGCCCTTAGGTGACGCAGCAGTTCCGGGGCCCGGGGCGCGGTGCCGCGAGGGATGACGAAGGCGCAGGTGCGTTCGCCGAGGAAGGCATCAGGCATCGCCACCAGGGCGATGTCGGCCACCGCCGGGTGGCTGAGCAGCAGGTTTTCCACTTCTTCGGCAGCGATCTTTTCGCCCCCGCGGTTGATCAGGTCCTTGTCGCGCCCTTCCACCATCAGGTAGCCGTCGGCGGTGAGCATGACCCGGTCGCCGGTGCGGTAGAAACCATCGGCCGTGAAGGCCTGGGCGTTGTGCTCGGGGTAACGGTAGTAACCGCGGATGGTGTAGGGGCCGCGGGTCAGCAACTGCCCCACCTGCCCCACCGGCACCGGCTGGTCGTGCTCGTCCACCACACGAATTTCGTCCGCCGGCGACAGCGGCCGGCCCTGGGTGTGCAGCACCCGCTGTGGCGGGTCCTCGGGGTCGGTGTAGCAGATCAGCCCCTCGGCCATGCCGAACACCTGCTGCAGGCGGCAGCCGAGCACCGGTTCGATGCGCCTTGCGGCCTCGTAGCTGAGTTTGGCGCCGCCCACTTGCAGCAGTTGCAACGGCGCCAGGCCACGCCCGCGGGCCTGGGCCGCTTCCAGCCAGACCAGGGCCAGGGGCGGCACCAGCGCGGTGTGGGTCACCCCCTGGCGCTCGATCAGTTCGAAGCAGACTTCCGGGCTCGGCGAGGGGCTCAGCACCACCCGCCCGCCCACCGAAAAGGTGCCGATGAACCCTGGGCAGCACATGGGAAAGTTGTGCGCCATGGGCAGCGCCACCAGGTACACGCTGGCCTCGGACAGGCCGCAGCGCTCGGCGCTGGCCCGCAGGTTGTAGAGGTATTCGTGGTGCCGGCGCGGGATCAGCTTGGGCACCCCGGTGGAGCCGCCGGAGAGCTGGAAACAGGCCACCGCGTCGGCGCTGGGGGACGGGAAGGTACGCGCAGGCGCCGGCTCATACAGGCTGTGCAAGGCAGTGAATTCCTCGGCTTCGCCGGCGACCACCACCCACTCCAGCTGCGGGTTGCGGTCCTTGAGGTCGCGGGCCATGGCCCGATAGTCGAAGCTGGCGTCCCGGTCGGCGCAGAAGTAGGCCCGGGCCCGGGCGAACTCGCAGAAGCGGCCGATTTCCAGGTGCCGGTGGGCCGGCAGCGCGAAGATCGGCCGCACCCCGAGGCGGTATAGGGCAAAGCAGACTTCGACGAAGGCCGCACTGTTGGGCAGTTGCAGCACCACGTTGTCGCCGGCCCGCAGCCCCAGCCGGTACAGGCCGGCGGCCAGTTGGTCGACCCGCAGGTCCAGTTGCCGGTAGCTCAGGTGCTGCTCGCCCTCGGTCAGTGCTTCACGCTCGGCAAAGGCCTGGGCGGCGCTGCGCAGCAGGTCGCCAAAGGTTTCGTCGCGCCAGTAGCCGGCCTGGCGGTAGCGCTGGGCGAAGTCTTCGGGCCAAGAGGGGCAATCCTTGAGGTCATCGAAAGTGGACATGCTGTCTCCTGATGTTTTTTACGCAAAAAGCGGCCCTGGACCTGAGAGATCAGGCCCCTGGAATGAGCTGGGAATCCGCCGTCAGGGTTGGCGGGAATGAAGAGTCGCCGGCGGTCCTGCGGCGCTGTCGAGCAAGGGGTCGTCCATGGGAGGCTGCCGTGCCTGGAAATGAGAGTGATTATTAATAGGCAATTTGCCGGACCCGGCAATCGGCAGGACATTCGTTTGCGCGGCTTTTTCTTTTGATTGCGCGGCGCGCCCCGGAAAGAGCCCGGCAGGACGGTGCTCGAAGGCTAAAGGATAATCATTCTTAATTACAGAAAGGCAATTTCCTGCTAGCGTATGGCCTCTTTTCAGGTCCACAGGGAGTTCGCCATGCTCAGCCCCAACGCTGCGCCGCAGCCTGTCAAAAGGGATTCCACCCTGCACTTTCCCAACCCGCAGCACACCGGGTCGGCCGCTGTAGTCCCGGAGGTCACCCTCTCCACCGGGACCGTGCTGATGGACAGCCAGATGTGGATGCAGGAGCCGCTCTGGGAAGGCCTGAAAATCATCCTGGTGCTCAGCGGCCAGCTCAATTGCCGGGTCGAAGGCCAGCCCGAAGTGGAGATCCGCGGGCCGACCCTGTGCGCCGTGGCAAACCAGGGCGAGCACTGCGGCGACCACCTGTTCGCCAGCGGCGTGCCGGTGCGCTACACCACGGTGCAGCTCGACTTCCCCTCGATCCGCAATGTCGGCCTGGAACCAGAGCGCCTGCTCGATCAGCGCGGCGGCGGCCCGATGCTGTTCTGCCAGCCGGCGAGCAAACCGCTGCTGGCCCTGGCGCAACAGATCTTCACCTGCCCGCTGCAGGGCCCGACCCGCTCCTTCTACCTGGGTGGCAAGGCCCTGGAACTCACCGCCCTGGGGGTCGAGGGGATTCTCGCCCAGGCCGAATCCAGGCCACTGCAGGACAGCCCATGCAGCTCGGCGGACATCGAGCGCATCCATGCCGCCCGTGACCTGCTGCTCAACTCATTGCAGGATTCGCCTTCGCTGTCGGAGCTGTCGCGCCAGGTGGGCCTGAACCCGCGCAAGCTCACCGCCGGTTTCCGTCAGGTGTTTGGCACCAGCGTCTATGCCTACCTGCAGGAGCAGCGCCTGGGCGAAGCCTATCGCTTGCTGGCCAGTGGCGAGACCAATGTCTCCAGCGCGGCTTATCGGGTCGGCTACAGCCCGGCGCATTTCTCCACGGCCTTTCGCAAGCGCTTCGGGGTGTCGCCCAAGTCCTTGCGTTGAGCCCGCTCCTGCTCGAGCCTGCTCCATCCAAAGCTGCGCCTGGTGATCCGGGCGCCCTCCCCGCGCCGTACCGCAAACGAAAGAAATGGTCGCTCAAGCCAAAGTTTTAGCCCGCAACCCAAGCTCACAAATGAGATACGTTTGCATTCTCATTTAATCCCCATCACGGAGTGAAGCATGGGTAGCCGCGTTGCGCACCGAAACACCTCAGGTTGTCCCGTCAATTGTGTGGTCTCGCGTCCGGCTCTGGGCCGCAACCCGCTGGCGTGCCTGATCCACGGCCTGGCCCTGGGCCTCTCGCTGACCCAGGCCGGCGCCGCGCTGGCCGCCGATGGCGATACCGACCAGGACCACGCCCTGACCCTGGACACCAGCGTGATCAGCGCCACCCAGCCCGACTCCGCCACCGGGCCGCAGGCCGGTTACGTGGCCAAGCGCAGCCTCAGCGGAACCAAGACCGATGCCAGCCTGAGCGAAATTCCCCAGTCGATCTCCGTGATCACCCGCGACCAGATGGATGCCCAGCAGGTGCAGTCGGTGAACGAGGCGCTGCGCTACACCGCCGGGGTCCAGGCCAATACCACCGCCGCCAGCCAGCGCTTCGACACCCTCTCGATCCGCGGTTTCGACGTCACCACCGGCATGCTCCGCGATGGCCTCAAGGGCAATACCGCCCAGGCCTGGCCCAAGGTCGAAGCCTATGGCCTGGAGCGCATCGATGTGCTCAAGGGCCCGGCCTCGGTGCTGTTCGGGCAGAACTCGCCGGGGGGCGTGGTCAACCAGATCAGCAAGCGCCCGCTGGACAAGCCCTTCCATGAAGTGCAGATCCAGGGGGGCAGCTTCGACCGAGCCCAGGGCCAGTTCGACTTCAGCGGGCCGCTGGACGATGAAGGGCAATTCCTCTATCGCCTGGTGGGCCTGGAGCGCGACAGCGGCACCCAGTTCGATCACATCAAGGACGACAAACAGTACTTCGCGCCCTCCTTCACCTGGAAGCCCAACGACGACACCAGCCTGACCCTCCTGGCCGACTACACCCAGGACACGTTCGGCGCGCCGCGGGTGTTCCTGCCGGCCCAGGGCACCCTGCTTGGCAACCCCAATGGCAAGGTCAGGCACAACGTCTTCCTCGATGAACCGGGGCTGGACAACGACCGCACCCAGTACTCCCTGGGCTACCTGCTGGAGCACCGCCTGAATGACGTCTGGAGCCTCAATTCCAGCGCCCGCTACGGCCACGTCAACCTGCTGACCAACACCGCCAGCGGCATGTCCCTGGCTCCGGACCTGCGCACCCTGAACCGCGCTGCCTATCGCTTTCGCATCGTCGGCGACACCTACTCCCTGGACAACAATGCCCAGGCCCGCTGGAACCTGGGCAGCACGCAAATGGTGTCGCTTTTGGGGATCGACTACCGGCGCACCCGCGAGGACTACTACCTGCGCGGCGGCTCGGCTTCGCCCATCGACATCTACAACCCGGTGCATGGCGGCGTGTTCAACCCCACCACCCCCTTCACCAACACCGTGCAGCGCGCCGATCAGGTCGGGGTCTACGCCCAGCAGCAGTTCACCTTCGATGAGCATTGGGTGCTCACCGTCGGCGGACGCCAGGACCGCTCCAGCGCCCGTACCGATAACCGCATGAACGACAGCGGCAGCAAGCAGAACGACGAAAAGTTCACCTACCGCACCGGCCTGGTGTACCTGGCGGACAACGGCCTGGCGCCCTACATCAGCTACTCCACGTCCTTCGACCCGGTACTGGGCACCAACTTCTACGGCACGCCGTACAAGCCCACCAGCGCCAAGCAATCGGAAGTGGGGGTCAAGTACCAGCCGCCGGGCATCGACAGCTACATCACCCTGTCGCTGTTCGACCTGACCCAGGAAAACGTCCTGACCACCGACCCGGCCGAACGCCTGAACAAGATCCAGACCGGCGAGATCAACGTGCGCGGCATCGAGCTCGAAGGCAAGGCCAGCCTGGCCCGGGGCCTGGACCTGCTGGCGGCGCTGACCTACAACGACGCCGAGGTGAGCAAGAGCAACAACCCGCTGGAGAAGGGCAAACGCCCCACCGACACCCCGGAAAAAATGGCCTCGCTGTGGGCCGACTACACCTTGCCCGAAGGCCCCCTGAGCGGCCTGGGCTTCGGCGCCGGGGTGCGTTACATCGGCTCCACCGAGGCCGATGCCGCCAACACCCAGCGCGTGCCTTCCTACACCTTGCTGGACGCGGCGGTGCACTACGACTTCGACAAGCTGATCCCGGCGGCCAAGGGCCTGCGCCTGGCGGTGAATGCCACCAACCTCACCGACAAGCACTATTACGAAGGCTGCTCACTGACCAATTGCAGCGCCGGTTATGACCGCAGTGTCATCGCCAGCCTGCGCTATCGCTGGTAAGCCGCCGATGCTGTCCATGCGTGATATCTGGCTCAGGCTGCACCGCTGGCTGGCCCTGTGCCTGGGGCTGTTCCTCGCGCTGCTGGGCCTCAGTGGTTCGCTGCTGGAGCTCAAGGGGCCGATCCTGCGCTGGGAGGTCGGTGCGCAGATGCTGCAACTGGCTCCTGGCGAGCATGGCACGTGGCTGCAACAGGACGCCTGGATCAGGGCCGCCTCCGACGCCTACCCGCAATTGCACAAGGTCTTCGGCGCAGCCCCACCGCGCCAGGGCTTTCTCGAATCGGACAATGTGATCGTCTTCGGGGCCCTCAAGGAGCGTCCCGGCACCGGCATCGCCATGATCGATCCTTATAGCGGCGAACCCCGGGGCTTCTTCGTCTTCGAGGACCTGTGGCTGGCCAAGCTGGTGGCGCTGCACCGCAGCCTGCTGCTGCCGCCAGCCTGGGGGTCGAACCTGGTGCTGCTCTGTGGCCTGGCGCTGCTGGGCTCCCTGGGCAGTGGCCTGTACCTGTGGTGGCCGGGCCGGCGCAGCTGGTGGAAGGCCGCCAGCCTGCGTCCCGGCAGCCGGGGCAACCGACGCCTGCGGGAATGGCACAACGTGGCGGCGGCCTGGCTGTGCCTGCCGCTGCTGCTGATTGCCGGCAGCGGTGCCTGGCTGGCACGCCCCGACCTCTTCACCTGGCCCGGCGCCCAGCCGATGGCGATCAAGCCGCTGTTTTCCGCGGCCCATGGCCACTTGCTGCTGGGCACCCCCGGCGCCTGGCTGGCTTTTCTCTGCGGCATTTCGTTACCCCTTCTGTACCTCACCGGCCTGCTGCTGTGGTGGCGCAAGCGCGCTGCCCGCCGGGCCGTCCAATCGTTCAAGGAAACTAGCCATGACACACCGTGATTTCTTGCGCCGCGCCCAGCGCGGGCTCTTGCTCGGCCTGTTGCCCCTGGGCCTGCTATGGGCCGCCACGGCCAGCGCCGCGACCCTCACCGATCTGGCCGGACGCCAGGTCCAGGTGCCGGAGAAGGTCGAGCACATCCTCCTGGGTGAAGGCCGGATGATCTATTCCCTGTCGCTGCTCGAAGGCCAGAACCCGTTCGCCCGTCTCGCCGGTTGGCAAGGGGACTTTCGCGGCCTCGACGTGCAGGGCTACGAGGCCTATCACAAGGTCTTCCCCCAGGCCGACAAGGTGCCGCTGGTGGGCGGCACCTCGGCCGAGACCTTCAGCGTCGAAAAGGCCCTGGCGGTGCACCCGGACCTGGCGATCATGGCCCTGAGCGGCGGCCATGGGCCCGGCCCCGACAGCGAGGCGGTGAAACAGCTGGAGGCCGCCGGGGTGGCGGTGATTTTCGTCGACTTCAGCGACCATCCCCTGAGCAACACCGTGCCCAGCATGCGCCTGCTGGGCCAGGCCCTGGGCCGTGAGCAGCGGGCCGAGGAATTCATTGCCTTCTATCAGCACTCCCTGGCCAAGGTCACCCAGACCCTGGCCAAGGCCGGCACCGTCAAGCAGCCGAAGATCTTCATCGACATGCTCGCCGGGCTGCAGGACTGCTGCGGCTCCCCGGGCACCGGCAACTTCGGCGAAATGATCAAGCTGGCCGGCGGGCGCAACATTGCCGACGGGCGCATACCCGGCCCCATTGGTGTGCTCAACGTGGAGTACATCCTCTCCAGCGACCCGGACGTTTACGTGGCCACCGGGGTCTTTGCCGCCGGCCAGGGCGGCGTGACCCTGGGTTATTCCGCCACCTTGCAACAGGCCCGGGACAGCCTGCGCCAGGCCGCCAACCGCCCGCCGCTGAATGAACTGCGGGCGGTGCGCGAAGGCAATGTGCACGGCTTGTGGCACATCTTCTATGACTCGCCGGAACACCTGATCGCGGTCCAGGCCCTGGCCAAGTGGCTGCACCCGGAGCTGTTCAAGGACCTGGACCCGGACCAGACCCGCCGCGAGCTGTACCAGCGCTTCATGCCGATTCCCGCCAGCGGCGTGTTCGCCACGAGCCTGAAACCATGACCCAGGCTGCCACCGACGTGGCGGACAACCTTGCCGCCGGCCATTACCAGCGACGCCACGGGCGCCGAGTGCTGCTGTTGGGCGGGCTGGCCCTGGCCCTGCTGCTGTCCCTGGCCCTGGACATCACCACCGGGCCTTCGGGGATGAGCCTGTCGCGCCTGCTGCAGGTGCTCTGGGACCCGGGCTCGATGCCCCGGGTGGAAGCGGTGATCGTGTGGAACGTGCGCCTGCCCTACGCGCTGATGGCGGTGCTGGTGGGGGCCGCCCTGGCCCTGGCCGGGGCGGAGATGCAGACCGTGCTCGATAACCCCCTGGCCAGCCCCTTCACCCTCGGTGTATCCGCCGCCGCGGCGTTTGGTGCAGCCCTGGCCATCGTCCTCGGCCTGGGCCTTCCCGGGGTGCCGGCGCAGTACCTGATCTCGGCCAACGCCTTCCTCTTCGCCCTGGCCTCGGTGGCCTTGCTGTACCTGCTGGCACGCTGGCGCGGCTTCGGCGTGGAAAGCCTGGTGCTGTTCGGCATCGCCCTGGTGTTCGCCTTCAATGCCCTGGTGGCGCTGCTGCAATTCGTCGCCACCCAGGACAGCCTGCAGCAACTGGTGTTCTGGACCCTGGGCAGCCTGGCCCGGGCCTCCTGGGAAAAGCTCGCGGTACTGGCCCTGGCGCTGTTGCTGTGCCTGCCCTTCTCCCTGCGCCAGAGCTGGGCCCTTACCGCCCTGACCCTGGGCGAGGAACGGGCCCGCAGCTTCGGCATCGACGTTGGCCGCCTGCGCCTGCTGTCACTGTTGCGCATCAGCCTGCTGTCGGCCCTGGCGGTGTCCTTTGTCGGCACCATCGGCTTTATCGGCCTGATCGCCCCGCACATCGCCCGCCTGCTGGTGGGCGAGGACCATCGGCTGTTCCTGCCGGCCAGCGTACTCAGCGGCGGGCTGATCCTGTCCATGGCCTCCATCGCCAGCAAGGCCCTGATCCCCGGGGTGCTAATTCCGGTGGGTATCGTCACCGCCCTGGTGGGCATTCCCTTCTTCATGGCCATCGTCATGCGCAACCGTCGAGGTGTCCTGTGAAGCCGCCTGTGTCCTCCAACGCCGGCCTGTGCACCGCCGGCCTGAACATGCACTACGGCAACCGCCAGGTGCTGTGCGACGTGGCCCTGCCGCCCCTGGCCGGGGGCAGCGTGACCGCGCTGATCGGCCCCAACGCGGCGGGCAAGTCGACCCTGCTGCGGGGCATCGCCGGGTTGCACAAGACCTCGGGCCAGGTACTGCTGGACGGCGTAGACCTCAACCGCCTGCCCCAGGTGGAACGGGCGCAGCACATCGTCTACCTGCCCCAGAGCCTGCCGGAACGTACCCGCCTGTGCGCCTTCGAAGCAGTGCTCAGCGCTGCCATGGCCGGGCATCGCACTGGCGGTTTCGCCCCTGGCCGGCCCAGCGCGGCGGTGTTGCACGGGGTCGAACAAGTGCTGCAGGACCTGGACCTCACCGCCCTGGCCGACCGCCCGATCGACGCCCTCTCCGGTGGCCAGCGCCAACTGGTGGGCCTGGCCCAGGCCCTGGTGCGCCAGCCCCGGGTGCTGCTGCTGGACGAACCCACCAGCGCCCTGGACCTGTACCACCAGTGCCAGGTAGTGGACGCCATCACCCGGGCCACCCACGAGCGCCAGCTGATCACCCTGGTGGTGGTCCACGACATCAACCTGGCCCTGGGTTTCAGCCAGCAGGTGGTGGTGCTGCACCATGGCCGCCTGGCCGCCGCCGGGCCGGCCCTGGAGGTGATCAACCCACAACTGCTGCGCGACGTCTACGGCGTCGACGCCAGCCTGGAACAGGTACGCGGTCGACCGCTGGTGATGGTCGACGGCCGCCTGCCCTCTCACTCAGCCCTGGGATAAACCATGACCAACGCTCAACAGCTGCCCCTCGACACCCTGGACACGCCCCAGGCCGCCCCGGCCTTCGACCTGCGCCCGCTGCTGGTGGCCAACCTGGCCTGCACCATGGCGATGATGGCGTTCGTTTCGCTGATCGGCCCCATTGCGCGGATTCTCGGCCTGGCCACCTGGCAGGCAGGGATGGCGGTGACCGTCTCCGGGGTGATCTGGATGCTCCTGGCCCGGCCCTGGGGCCGGGCCAGTGACCGCCTCGGTCGGCGGCGCATCCTGCTGCTGGGCACCGGCGGCTTCACCCTGGCCTTTCTCGCCCTCAGCCTGTTTATCGACGTGGCGCTGCACGCCCTGCCTTCGGCGCTGCTGGCGTTTGCCGGGTTGCTGCTGGGCCGCGGCCTGATCGGGGTGTTCTATGCGGCAATCCCGGTGGGCGGCTATGCGCTGATCGCCGACAACATCGAACCCGAGCATCGCGCCCGGGCCATGGCGTCCCTGGGGGCGGCCAACGCCTGCGGGCTGGTCCTGGGGCCGGCGCTTGCCGCGCTGCTGGCGCGCCACAGCCTGAGCCTGCCGTTCTATGCGCTGGCGGTGCTGCCGCTACTGGGCTTCGCCTTCCTCAAGGCACGGCTGCCGCGCCAGGAACTGCACCTCAAGCAGCCGCCCAAGCCAGTGAGCCTGGGCGACCCGCGCCTGCGCCGGCCGCTGGTGGTGGCGTTCGTCTCGATGCTGTGCGTGGCCATGGCGCAGATCACCGTGGGCTTCTTCGCCCTCGACCGCCTGGGCATGAGCCCGGCCGATGCGGCGCAGACCGCCGGCATTTCCCTGACCCTGGTGGGGGTGGCGCTGATCGCCTCGCAACTGGTGGTGCGCAAACTGGAATGGCCGCCGCTGCGGATGATCCGCATCGGCGCCCTGGTGGCGGCGCTGGGCTTTGTCACCAGCATTCTCGCGGCCCACGCCTGGGTGCTGTGGCTGGGGTTCTTTGTTTCGGCCGCCGGCATGGGCTGGATCTTCCCCTCCTTCGCCGCCCTGGCCAGCAACTCGGTGGACGCCGCCGAACAAGGCGCCACAGCCGGCTCCATCGGCGCGGCCCAGGGCCTGGGGGTAGTGGTCGGGCCCCTGGCCGGGACCCTGATCTACGGGCTGGAGCCACGCCTGCCCTACCTGCTGGCGGCGCTGCTGCTCGTACTGGTGGCCTGCTGGCCCGTAGCCCGACGCCGGTAACCTTCGGGCGAACGACGCGCATTATCGAAACCCTGCGGCCCTGTCGCCGCTGCCGGCCTGCGGCAGCGGCTCCACAAATCCCCGATCGGCACTGGCCCTGTAGCCGCTGCTGAGCCCGCGAAGCTGCGCAAAGGTCCGCAGGACCTTGCTTGACGATCGACCGCCGAACACGCAACGGCCTTGAGAGCGCCGCGTCCCTGCGACGGAGTGCCGCCCAGACCGTTCGCAGCCTGCGGCAGCGTCTACACGCTGGTGCGGCTCATGCGGCCCAGGGCCACGCTGTACAACAGCAAGGCCAGGGTCGCCAGGGCGCCACCCGCCAGGCCGACATAGGCAAAGCCCAGCTGCCCGCCGACCCAACTGCCCAGCAGCGCACCGCCGCCAATGCCGATGTTGTAGATGCCGGAGAACATCGCCATGGCCACGTCGGTGGCGTCCGGCGCCAGTACCAGCACCTTGGATTGCAGGGCCAGGCCGAAGCCCATGATCGCCATGCCCCAGAACACACTCAGGGCCACCAGCGACCAGACGTGGCCATTGAGCGGCAACAGCAGGCTCAGGCATAGCGCCAGCAGCGCCACCGCGGTCAGTAGAAACCCCTGGGGGCTGTGGCGGTGCAGCCAGCTGAACAGCAGCGAGCCGATGATCCCGGCGCCGCCGAACACCAGCAGGACCAGGGTCACCACCTCGCCCCCCAGGCCCGCCGCCACCTTGATGAAGGGCTCGATGTAGCTGTAGGCGGTGAACTGCGCCGTCACCACCAGGGCGGTAAGCACATAGATCGCCACCAGCGCCGGGCGCTTGAACAGCAGCGGCAGGCTGCGCAGGGAACCGGAGTTCTGGCTCGGCAGCAGCGGCAAGGTGCGGATCAGCCACAGCACCAGCAGGCCGGCCATGGCCGCGATCACGCTGAACGTGGTGCGCCAGCCCAGGGCCTCGCCCAGCAAGCGGCCCAGGGGAATGCCCAGGACCATGGCCAGTGAGGTGCCGGTGGCCAGCAGCCCGAGGGCCTGCACCTGCTTGCCCGGCGGCGCCAGGCGCACCGCCAGGGACGCGGTGATGGACCAGAACAGTGCATGGGCCAGGGCCACGCCGATGCGGCTGAGCATCAGTAGGCCGAAGTTGCTGGCCAGGCTGGAGAACACATGGCTGACGATAAACAGCCCGAACAGCACCGTGAGCAGCTTGCGTCGTTCGATGTTGCGGGTCAGCAGCATCACCGGCAGCGAGGTCAGGGACACGATCCAGGCGTAGATGGTGAGCATCAGACCGACCCGCTCGGTGGGCAGGTCGAAGCTGGCGCCAATGGCGCTGAGCAGGCCCACCGGCACGAACTCGGTGGTGTTGAAGACAAAGGCCGCCAGCGCCAGCGCGATGACCGGCTGCCAGTTGCCTTGGGGTGTCGCCGCGGAATCACTCATGGGGGGGCGTCATACTCTTTCGATGATGGAACGGGTCCGGGACCCGCTGGAAAAATGCACAACCCGGGCCAGCATCGCTGCTCCCGGATTGCGGGCAAAGGCTCCCAGGCGGAGCCAGGGTGCAGCGCCGCTTCAATTCCCTTGGGCGGTTCGCGCAAAGACCTGCATGGCCAGCGCCACGCCCTGCAGCAGGCGCGCCGCACTGACGCCGTCGCGGGCTTGCACCGACAGCCCGTGGAGCACCGTAGAGTAATAATCGCCCAGGGAAGTTGCATCGCTGTGGCCGGGCAATTCACCCGCCTGCTGCGCGGCTTCCAGGCGCTGGATAATGCTTGCGGTACGCGCCCGGCGATGTTCGGCCAGCCATTCGCGCACGCTGTCGTTGTCGCTTGAGCAGTTCACCGCCGAGGCCACCACCATGCAGCCACGGGGGCCGTCAGCCCGGGTGTAGAGTGCCACCGCCTCTTGCAGCATGCGCTCGATGGCGACGTAGGCGCAGGGCTCTTGCAGGGCCAGGTCGGCGAAACCGCCTTCCTGGCTTTCGTACAGCTCGATGGCCTCGCGAAACAACGCCTCCTTGGAGCCGAAGGCGGCATAGATGCGCGCCGAGGCGATGCCCAGGGCCGCCACCAGGTCGGCCATGGAGGTGGTTTCGAAACCACGGCGCCAGAACAGTTCGAGCGCCTGGCGCAGTGCCTGGTGACGGTCGAATTCGCGGGGTCTTCCAGCCATGGGGGTCGGGTATCTCGTCGGGACAGGGAAGGCGTTCGGTTGAGCCCGAACAGCCGGTTGGCGCAGGGCGCCGGGACGAAATGATATTAGATTTGCGCCGGCCGCGGCCAATTTCCGTGGCCGCGGCCTTGCCTGTGCCCTGCTTCAGTCACGGCCCTCCTGCAGAAACGGCAGCAGCAGCGCGAGAAATTCCTCCGGTGCCTCTTCCATGATGAAGTGCCCGCAGTCCTCGACAATGGCCCCGCGCAGGTCATTGGCATGGCCCTGCAGGGTCAGCAGAGGTGCATCGTTGGTGGCGTGCTCGGCACCAATGGCCAGCACCGGCATGGTCAGCGGCTGCTGCGCGCGCAGCTGATTCTGGCGCACCGTCTCGGGGATCGCCCGGTAATAGGCGAAGCCTGCGCGCAAACCGCCCGGGGCAGCGTAGGCCTCGATGTAGACTTCGGCGGCCACCGCCTCGCGGCGATGGGACCAGTGGTCGAAGATGTAATTCAGGTAGGCCCGCTCGCGCCCGGCGATCAAGGCTTCCGGCAAATCCCGCAGCTGGTTGAACATGAAGTGCCAGAGAAAGATGTTCTGCTCCGGCGCGACGAAAATCGGTGGTGCATCCGCCAGCCCGGGGATCACCGCCTCGGTCAGCGCCAGGCGCTCCACCGCCTGCGGATGGTCGCTGGCCAAGGCGTAGGCGATCCACATGCCGACGTCGTGGCCGACCACGCTGTAGCGCTCGAAACCCAACTGCCCCATCACCTGGTGCAGCACCCCGGCCACATGGCCGGTGTCGTAGCCGTGCTCAGGGCGGTCGGACTGGCCGCTGCCCGGCGGGTCCACGGCAATGGCCTGGAAGCCTTGGGCAGCCAGGGCCTGGATCACCTGACGCCAGGCGTACCAGGTCTGCGGCCAGCCGGGAATCAGCAGCACCGGCCGGCCCGTGCCGGCGGTGACACAGTGGATGCGCTGGCCATCGACGCGCACATAGCGGTGAACCAGGTCGAGGCTGTCGGCCTGGAGGGTGTCAGTCAAAGCGTTCATGGTGTGTTCTCGCTGAGGGGTCAGGCAATGCCGAGCATGGCGTTGATCTGTTGGCGGTCGATCTGCGCGCCGGCGAAGTCGTCGAAGATGCGCTGGGTGACCTGGATCATGTGCCGGTTGATGAACTCGACACCTTCCCGGGCGCCATCCTCCTGATCCTTGAGGCAGCACTCCCATTCCAGGGTCGCCCAGCCCGGGTAGTCGTATTGCGTCAGTTTGGAAAAGATCCCCTTGAAGTCCACCTGGCCATCGCCCAGGGAGCGGAAGCGCCCGGCGCGCTCGACCCAGGCGCTGTAGCCGCCGTAGATGCCCTGGCGGCCGCTGGGATTGAACTCGGCATCCTTGACATGAAACATGCGGATGCGCTCGTGGTAGATGTCCAGGTAACTCAGGTAGTCCAGCTGTTGCAGCACGAAGTGGCTGGGGTCGAAGAGAATGTTGCAACGCGGGTGATGGTCCACCAATTCATAGAAGCGTTCGAAGCTGGTGCCGTCGTGCAGGTCCTCGCTGGGGTGGATCTCGTAGCACAGGTTGACCCCCTGCTCGTCGCAGGCATCGAGGATCGGCCGCCAGCGCCGCGCCAGCTCGTCGAACGCCGTCTCGATCAGGCCTTCGGGGCGCTGGGGAAAGGGAAACAGATAAGGCCAGGCCAGGGACCCGGAAAAGGTCCCCAGCTCACTCAGCCCCAGGCGGCGCGAAGCCTTGGCCGCCAGCTTCATCTGCTCCATGGCCCAGGCCGTTCTGGCTTGCGGATTGCCCCGCAGCGCTGGCGGCGCGAAGTTGTCGCACATCGCGTCGTAGGCCGGGTGCACCGCCACCAGCTGGCCGAAGATATGGCTGGTCAGCTCGCTGATCTGCAGGCCCTTCTGCGCCAGCTGGCCCTTGAGTTCATCGCAGTAGTCCTGGCTCTCGGCCGCCGTGGCGACGTCGAACAACCGCGCATCCCAGGCAGGGATCTGCAGCGCCTTGAAACCCAGGTCGGCGGCCCATTGGGCAATCGCCGGCAAATTGTGGAACGGCGCCGTCTCGGCGCTGAATTGCGCCAGATGCAGGCTGGGCCCCTTGAGGGTTTTCATCGAACTGCTCCCTATTCTTTGTCGGTCGACAAAGAATAGGGATACGCTCTGGCCACGTCAATCATCGCCGTGCAGAAAAGTGTTTGGCCGTGAGGCCGTTCGCCCGTAGGCGCTGGCTTGCCAGCGAAGGCGTCGCAGTGGTCGACAAGGCAAAAAAAAGCCCGCGATGAAGATCGCGGGCCCGGCCGGTATCCATGCAGCATCACGGCCGGCTATACACCTCACGCCCGGCAAAGTAGGTCTTGAGCACCTGGGTTTGCGCCAGTTGCTCCTGGGGCACCTGGAACACATCGCGGTCAAGAACGATCAGGTCGGCCTGCTTGCCCGGGGCCAGGCTGCCGATCTGCTGCTCCAGGCCAATGGCCCGCGCGGCGTTGCGGGTGTAGGCGTAGAACATGGTTTCCCGGTCGATGCCTTCGTCCTTGTTCAACACGCCCTTGGGCCCCTTGCGGCTGATGGCCTGGGCGATGGCCTTCCAGGGTTCCGGGGTGCTTACCGGCCAGTCGCTGGCCCCGGCGATGGTGGCGCCGTTCTTCAGCAGCGAGCGGGCCGGGTACATGAACTGGAACTGCATGGCGCTGATGTAGGGCTGGAGCAAATCGATGCTCAGCTCATCGGCGGCGGCCCAGTACAGCTGCATGGAGGCGATCACGTCCAGTGGCTTGAAGCGGGCGAACTCCTTGGGGTTGACCATCTGCAAGTGGGTGATGGAGTGCACCACCCCACTCTGGCGATCACGCCGCGCCTGCTCGATGCCGTTGAGGGATTCGCGCACCGCGCGGTCGCCAATGGCATGTACATGCACCAGCCAGCCACGGGCATCGGCGGCGCTGACCAGCTCGCCGAAATGCGCCGGGTCGATCAGCAGTTCGCCGTCCTTCTTCGAGTTCTTGTAGGGGGTCAGCAGGGAAGCGGTCTGCGCCGGAAACTCGGCGACACCGTCGGCGAAGATCTTGATCCCCGGCAGGCTCAGGTTCGGCACCCCGAGGAACTGCTGGCGCACCTGCTCCAGCACCTCCAGGTCCGCCGGGCGGCTCTTGGGATTGGCCACCATCAGGGCCGCGACCCGCAGGGTCAGCTCGCCCTTCTGCGCCAGCGCCTTGTACACCGGCAGCACACCGACGGTCTGGGCCGTGGGATGCATGGCGAACAGCGCGTCGCCCGGGGTGGCGTTGGCCGCCGGGTCCATCAGCGCGGTGATGCCCAGGCTCAGGTTGAGGTCGCGGGCGGCGCGCCCGGCGTCGAGCAACTGCTCGAAGCTCGGCGGCGGCAGCTGCGAGGTCAGGGCCGAGAGCCCGGCATCGGCGACAAAACCGTTGGGGCTGCTGTCCGGGTGATGGCCGATGGTGGCCTGGGCCTCGCCCTGTAGCGCCTTGACCCGCGCGGCGTCTATGCCGCCGCGCTTGAGCATGGCGCGGTTGGCCCAGCCGGTGTGGTAGTCCCAGCCAACGAACAGAATCGGTACATCGGCCCATTCGCCCTGGTTGAAGCGCTGTTCCAGGGCGTCCACCTGGCTCCAGTAGGTCGAGGGAAAACCGCTGACGCTGAGGATCTCGCCATGCCGCGCCTTGCCGTCATCGCGCCAGCCGCGCAGGCGCTGTTCCAGCTCGTCCAGGGGCAGCTGCTGGCTTTCCAGGTCGGCGGCCTTGAGCTTCAGGCCCCCGAAGATGGCATGACTGTGGCTGTCGATGAACCCCGGCATCAGCACCTTGCCCTGCAGGTCGATGACCTGGGTGCCCGGGGCCTTCAGCGCCAGCACCTGGACATCGCTGCCGACCATGACGATGCGCCCCTGCTCCACCGCCACCGCCTGTTGCAGGGGCTGGCCCTGCTCGGCGGTGAACACCTTGGCGTTGTGCAGCACCAGGTCCACCGCGGCCTGGCTGTGCAGCGAGACCAGGGCCAGGGCCGAGGCCAGCGTGATATTCAGCGTCTTTTTCATTGTTGTTCGCACCCTTGGCTCAGAATGCGCCAGAGACTAGCCAAGTCACCGGTGCTTAAGAATACTGCTTCGCGCAACCCATCCTTTCCAAAGAGGCAAGACTGCAATGGACCAGCTGGGCGCCATCACCATGTTCGTGACCACGGTCGATCAGGGCAGCTTCACCCGCGCCGCCGCGTGCCTGGGCAAGACCACCTCGGCCCTGACCAAGGCAGTGAGCCACCTGGAGAGCCAGCTCGGCACCCGCTTGCTGGAGCGCTCCACACGCCGGATCGCCCTCACCGAGGCCGGGCATATCTACCTGGCCAGCGCCCGGCAGGTATTGCGCCAGCTGCAACAGGCCGGGGAAGACATCGAGCGCCTGCAGCAGGAAATGTGCGGCACCCTGCGCCTGGTGGCGCCGCCCTCCTTCGCCCCGGCCTTTCTCAATGGCGCCTGCTACGGCTTTCTTGAGCAGTACCCGCAGATGCGCCTGGACGTGGAGCTCACCGACGAATTCGTCGACCTGCAAAGTGGCGGCTATGACCTGGCCGTGCGCGACGGGCCGGTGGAACTGCCGGACCTGATCGCCCGCCCGTTGACGGCCAACCGCATCCTGCTCTGCGCCAGCCCGCGCTATCTGCAGCGCCAGCCCTTGCCGGTGACCCCGGCGCATTTTGCCGAGCATGACTGGCTGATCTTCCGTCACCCGGCACTGAACCCGCATTTCTGGCGCTTCACCTTGAATGGCGAGCAGCAGCGTGTGCCCCAGCCGGTGCCGCGGCTGGCCAGTGACAATTACGATTTCCTGTTCGGTGCCCTACTGGCCGGGCTGGGCCTGCAACTGTGCCCGCAGTGGAGCGCCGCGCCCTACCTGCGTCGCGGCGAGCTGGTGCAACTGCTGCCCGAGGCGCAGCTGGACCCGGAGCAGTTCGGCCCGAGGATCCATGTGATCTACCCCGCCCACCGGCGCCAGACGCGCAAGCACCAGGCGTTCATCGAATGCCTGAACCGCTACCTGGACGAGCAGCAATTGCATTGATGGGCCAGCTCCCGGCCCATCTGGCACTGGCAGCCCCGTCGAGTGCTGCCGCAGCCACCACGGGTCGGATTGCGCCAGAGCCCAGGCACACCCTCAACCAGTGGTTTGGCCGGGCAATGAATACTGGGGCAAATAGGCTTTTGCGATTGAGTGAATATCTCATCATGAATGTGACTAAAGACCTGGTGAAATCAATTCATTAGTACTCAATTAATAGCTCGACATAAGATGCGCCTCAATAATAGACAACATAAAGACTACCGAGCAAAAGCAACCAGGCACAAAACTGGAAAGCACTGAAAGCCAATAAACAAGTTCAGGACTTATCTCGGAAATCAGGATGCCAGATCACAATGAACAACGATTTCACATTCACCATCAAGAGCATTTGCTTCGACGAAGATTATCACCCGTCCGAGAATACGCGCATCACCACCAACTTTGCCAACCTGGCCAGGGGCAAGAGTCGCCAAGAGAACTTGCGCAATACCTTGAGGATGATTGACAACCGCTTCAATGCCTTGGCGCATTGGGATAACCCCAAGGGCGATCGTTATGCAGTCGAGCTTGAAATCATCTCCGTGGAGATGGACATCGACACTCGAAGCAGTGGCCATGCCATCCCCCTGATTGAAATATTGAAAACCAATATTTTCGATCGAAAGACCAACGAACGCTTTGAGGGCGTTGTAGGAAACAACTTTTCCTCTTACGTACGGGACTACGACTTCAGCGTGCTGTTGCCGGAGCACAACAGGGAGCGACCAAAGTTCAGCATTCCGGAAAACTTCGGAGAGCTGCATGGAAAGCTATTCAAGCACTTCATCAACTCCAGCACTTACAAGGAAAACTTCAACAAGCCACCGGTGATCTGCCTGAGCGTTTCGAGCAGCAAGACCTACCATCGGACTGAAAACCAGCACCCTGTACTGGGCATTGAATACCAGCAGGACGAATACTCTCTAACAGATGAGTACTTCAACAAGATGGGGTTGAAAGTTCGTTACTTCATGCCGTCCAACAGCGTTGCGCCTTTGGCTTTCTACTTTGCCGGCGATTTGCTCAGTGATTACACCAACCTGGAACTGATCAGCACCATCAGCACGATGGACACCTTCCAGAAGATTTACCGGCCAGAGATCTACAATGCCAACTCTGCAGCAGGCAAATCCTATCAACCGAGCCTGAAGCACCAGGACTATTCATTGACTCGAATTGTCTATGACCGAGAAGAACGTAGCCGCCTGGCGATTGAGCAAGGGCAGTTTGTCGAGAACAACTTCATCAAGCCATACCAGACCATTCTTGAGCAGTGGTCCGCCAATTACGCTCTTTGACTCATCAAAAATACAAGGTCACCCATGATGAAAAAGTTGTTACCCACTTCAACTGCCGGCAGCTTGCCTAAACCTTCCTGGCTTGCACAACCTGAAACACTCTGGTCGCCCTGGAAGTTGCAAGAGGAAGAACTGGTTGAAGGCAAGCAGGACGCCTTGCGCTTGTCACTGCAAGAACAACAGCAAGCAGGCATTGATATCGTCAGTGATGGCGAGCAGACACGTCAGCACTTTGTCACGACGTTCATCGAACACCTCAGCGGCGTTGATTTTGCAAAACGTGAAACCGTCAGGATTCGTGATCGCTATGATGCGAGCGTCCCCACGGTGGTGGGGGCTGTCAGTCGCCAGAAGCCGGTTTTCGTGGAAGATGCCAAGTTTCTGCGCCAGCAGACCGAGCAACCCATAAAGTGGGCGCTGCCAGGCCCGATGACGATGATCGACACGCTTTATGACAGCCATTACAAAAGCCGCGAGAAACTGGCCTGGGAATTCGCCAAGATCCTCAACCAGGAAGCCAGGGAGCTGGAGGCGGCCGGCGTGGATATCATCCAGTTTGATGAGCCCGCCTTTAACGTCTTCTTCGATGAAGTGAATGACTGGGGTGTGGCCACCCTGGAAAGGGCCATTGAAGGTCTTAAATGCGAAACGGCGGTGCACATTTGCTATGGCTATGGCATCAAGGCCAATACGGACTGGAAAAAGACCCTGGGCTCAGAGTGGCGGCAATATGAAGAGGCGTTCCCCAAGCTGCAGAAATCCAGTATCGATATCGTCTCGCTGGAATGTCACAACTCTCATGTCCCAATGGATCTCATTGAACTCATCAGAGGCAAGAAGGTGATGGTCGGGGCCATTGATGTGGCCTCCAACACCATTGAAACACCCGAGGAAGTGGCCGACACCTTGCGCAAGGCATTGCAGTTCGTGGATGCCGACAAGCTCTATCCCTGCACCAACTGTGGCATGGCGCCCTTATCCCGTGGCGTGGCAAGGGGCAAGCTGAAGGCTTTGAGTGCCGGCGCAGAAATCATCCGAAGAGAACTCTCGAACCTGCGCTGAGCTAAAGCCGCAAGTGGTGTGCCAGAGGGGTGAGGCAGTGGATTGAAAAGCCGCCGCTTCACCCCTCTGCGCGCTGTCGGACAGTACCCAATATTCAGGACCCGCCATGTCACTTCCCAGTACGGCTATCGAGCCAATGCGCTTTCGCGAAGCGCTCGGGCACTACGCATCCGGCATCACGGTGATTACCTCACAGGTTGATGGCGAGCCGCTCGGCTTTACGTGCCAGTCGTTCTATAGCGTGTCGATGAGCCCGCCGCTGGTGTCATTCAGCGTCATGTCCAGCTCGGCCAGCTACCCCAAGATTCGTCAGGCGGGCCGATTCATGGTCAATATCCTCTCAGGCGAGCAGGTCAGGATTTCCAACCAGTTCGCAAGCAAAGGCACGGACAAGTGGCAGGGAGTTCAATGGCAGGAATCGCCGCTGGGCAACCCGATCATTGCCGGCAGCCTGCACTGGCTCGATTGTGAAATTCATGCCGAACACGTCGCCGGTGACCACCTGATCGTGATCGGTGAAGTCAAGGCGCTGAACCTGCAGCAAGCGGCGGCTGCGCAGCCATTGCTGTATTTCAAAGGACAATATTGCAACCTCGCGGCCCCGGGCGCGGTGTGAACCCTGGCCGGCGCTCCTTCGCTGAGGGCCTGTTTCAGACAGCAAGGTTGCTTGTGAATCGCAGGGACGCTGGCGCCCCGCCTGCGCTCACTCTTGTACCGGAATCTGCCGCAACGGCTTGACCGACTTGAAGGAAAAGCTCGAATAGATCTCCTTCACCGCCGGCAGGGTCTGCAACACTTCACGGGCGAATTCGCCGAAGGATTCCAGGTCCTTGGCCAGTACTTCGAGGAGAAAGTCGTAGCGCCCGGAGACGTTGTGGCAGGCGATGATTTCCGGGATCTCCAGCAGCCTCTGCTCGAAGGCCCGGGCGGTGTCCTGGGAGTGGGATTCCATCATCACGCTGACAAAGGCGGTGACCCCATAGCCCAGCGCCTTGGGCGAGAGGATCGCCTGGTAACCGGTAATCACCCCGCTCTCTTCGAGAATCTTCACCCGGCGCCAGCACGGCGAGGTGGTCAAGGCGACGCTGTCCGCCAGCTCGGCATTGGTCAGCCGGGCGTTGTCTTGCAGGGCGATCAGCAGGGCTTTGTCGATACGGTCCAGATCGAGAGGCATGTCTTACCTTTTTATCTTATTTTTATGGTTAATTATTCCAATTATTCGGTTTTAAAGGGCCGATATTGGAAATTATTGCGCCGGATTTGAGCATAGCATTAGAGCAAATCCGGGAGCGTTCACCATGAACAATAAAAACAGTGACCTTGGTTTTTCCACCCGTGCCATCCATCACGGCTACAACCCCCAGGAGCATCAGGGCGCGCTGATCCCGCCGATCTACCTGACCTCCACCTTCACCTTCGCCACCGCCGAATACGGCGCCGGCTGTTTTGCCGGTGAAGAACCCGGCTACTTCTATACCCGCATCGGCAACCCGACCCTGGCGTTGCTGGAAGCGCGCATGGCCGCCCTGGAAAACGGCGAAGCGGCCGTGGCGTTCGGCTCCGGCATGGGGGCGATTGCCGCGACCTTGTGGACCCTGCTGCGCCCGGGCGACGAGGTCATCGTCGGCCAGACTTTGTACGGCTGCACCTTTGCCCTGCTGCACCACGGCCTTGGCGAATTCGGCGTCAAGGTACGCCATGTCGACCTGACCGACCTGGGCGAGCTGCGGGCGGCCATCGGCCCGGCCACGCGGATGATCTATTTCGAAACCCCGGCCAACCCCAACATGCAACTGGTGGACATCGCCGCCGTGGCCCAGGTGGCCCGCCAGCATCCCGGCCTGCTCGTGGCGGTGGACAACACCTACTGCACACCTTACCTGCAGCGCCCGCTGGAACTGGGCGCCGACCTGGTGCTGCACTCGGCCACCAAGTACCTCAGCGGCCATGGCGACATCACCGCCGGCATCGTGGTCACCGGCCAGGCCCTGGCCGAACGCATCCGCCTGCAGGGCCTGAAGGACCTGACCGGCGCGGTGCTCTCGCCCCAGGACGCTTTTCTCCTGATGCGCGGCCTCAAGACCCTGGCCCTGCGCATGGATCGCCATTGCGCCAACGCCCAGGCCGTCGCCCAGTTCCTCCAGGACCACCCCGCCGTGGCCTGGGTCGCCTACCCGGGGCTGGCATCCTTTGCCCAACACGCCCTGGCCGCAAGACAGATGAAGCTGCCCGGCGGCATGATCGCCTTCGAACTCAAGGGCGGGCTGGCCAGCGGGCGACGCTTCATGAACGCCCTGGGGCTGTTCAGCCGCGCGGTCAGCCTGGGGGATGCCGAATCCCTGGCCCAGCACCCGGCGAGCATGACCCATTCCACCTACACCCAGGAGGAACGGGCCGAACACGGCATCGCCGAGGGCCTGGTACGGCTGTCGGTGGGGCTGGAAGACATCGCCGACCTGCTGGCCGACATCGCCCAGGCCCTGGACGCCAGCGCCGAACCCGCGCGCCCCACCCTGGAGGCCGTGGGCCGGATCGGCAAGGCCCTGCCTTGAGCAGGATCAGCACATCTGGCGGCAAAGCCGACTACAACACCCTGCCGGCGCCCGAGCGCCGGCAGTCCAGGCAACACCCGCAACACCCTTAGAACCGTAACCCACAGGAGTGGAACAACCCATGAGTCGTATCAATAACAAAGCCACCCAACTGCTCAGCGCCATGATCCTTGCCGGCCTGGCCTGCCATTCCATGGCAGCCGACAGCATCCGGATCGGCATCGCCGGGGCCAAGACCGGCCCGGTGGCGCAATACGGTGACATGCAGTTCAGCGGCGCGCGCATGGCCATCGAGCAGATCAACGCCAAGGGTGGCGTCGACGGCAAGCAACTGGTGGCCGTGGAATACGACGATGCCTGCGACCCCAAGCAAGCGGTCGCCGTGGCCAACAAGGTGGTCAACGACGGCGTCAAGTTCGTGGTCGGACACCTGTGCTCCAGCTCCACCCAACCCGCGTCGGACATCTACGAAGACGAAGGCATCGTGATGATCACCCCGGCCGCCACCAGCCCAGAGCTCACCGCCCGTGGCTACAAGATGGTGTTCCGCACCATCGGCCTGGACAACGCCCAGGGCCCGGCGGCGGCACGCTACATCGCCCAGCTCAAGCCGACCAATGTGGCGGTGCTGCACGACAAGCAACAGTACGGCGAAGGCATTGCCAGCTCGGTCAAGGACATCCTCGGCAAGGAAGGCATCAAGGTGGCGATGTTCGAAGGCATCAACGTCGGCGAACGCGACTACTCCTCGATCCTGGCCAAGCTCAAGCAGGCCAATGTGGATTTCGTCTACTTCGGCGGCTACCACCCGGAAATGGGCCTGCTGTTGCGCCAGGCCAAGGAAAAGGGCCTGACCGCACGCTTCATGGGGCCTGAAGGCGTGGGCAACGACTCGATCTCGCAGATCGCCAAGGACGCTTCCGAAGGCATGCTGGTGACCCTGCCCAAGTCCTTCGACCAGGACCCGGCCAACAAGGCCCTGGTGGAGGCCTTCGAAGCCAAGAAGGAAAACCCCAGCGGCCCGTTCGTGCTGCCGTCCTACTCGGCCGTGGAAGTGATTGCCGGAGGCATCGCCGCAGCCAAGAGCGAAGACCCGGAAAAAGTCGCCGAGGCGATCCACAAGGGCACCTTCAAGACCCCCACCGGCGACCTGAGCTTCGACGAGAAAGGCGATCTCAAGGACTTCAAGTTCGTGGTCTATGAGTGGCACTACGGCAAGCCGAAAAGCGTAGCGGCGGAAAACGCCGGGCTCTAAGCCGGGCACCGGGTGCCGCCTGCCAGGGCAGCGGCGCCCTACCCGTTTCAGGTGCAAGGCCTGAAAGAAACTCTGCACACCGCTTGAACAACGCCTTTCAAGCCAGACTTAAAGCACTAATTCCCGAGTATTCTAGTTGGGAACAACTTAAAGAACGGGTAACAACAAGGATCGCTTCGGGTAACACTTTCCAAAGCCTCTGCTTATACTCCAGAACCCTCCCCGTGGAAGCGGCCCATGCTTCCCGCCCAGGAAGATCGTTAGCCTGCTTTGTTTTCTTCTGAACTTTTCACTGCCGTCTCCCGCTCAACTAGAGCTCGTGATGAAAGGGCCTGAAAAGCCCGAACTAGAGGACTTTCGCGAGCAGCGCAATAACCCCCGCCCACCCGCCGCAAGCCAGCATTCGATATGCCTCAAGGCCTGTATCTTTAGTGCCAAGCCGCCAGGCATGAGGCTTACCGCGCTGCGCTTATGCAGCAACTAAAACGTTAAAGCACAAGACTGTGACGCGCATCGAATGTTACCGATCAAGATGAACTTAATGTTACCGACCAAGTAAAAAAAGATAAGCCGCAAACCCACTAACACCGGGAAGTAGTTCCTCTTTTTTCATGGATAGAAATACTGTTTGCTAACTAAATTCGATTTTGTATATCGTGCGCAACATCAAATTGCCAGCTGCGGAAAGTACTTCTGCCAGGCCTCTTTTCAAGGAGCGAAGAACATGGAACCCTTTCTCGGCGAGATTCGTCTGTTCCCCTGGTCCTGGGCCCCACAAGGCTGGCTTTTGTGCCAGGGGCAGATCCTCGACGTCGCGAACTATACGGCGCTGGCCAGCCTGCTCGGCGATCGCTACGGCGGCGACGGTAGAACCACCTTCGGCCTGCCAGACCTTCGAGGCCGCGCAGCCCTGGGGGAAAACCCTGTCGTGTCGACCAGCCCTGTGCTGGGGGTACATGAACTGGGCAGCATGGACGGCGCCGAGTGGGTCGCACTGACCCTCAACAACCTGCCCGCCCACAACCATGTCGCCAATGTCGCGGTCACCGCCGGCACCGGCGGGCCGGCGGGAAATATTCCCGCCATCAGTTCGACGTCCAAAGGCGCCGTATCCAAGCCCACCTATGTCGCTTATGCCGACAAAGATCGCGTGACGATCAACCCGACCACAGTGGTGACCACCCTCGGCTATCCACTGCCGAACATGCAGCCGTCGATCGTCGGCAACTTCTGCATTGCCGTCACCGGCACCTACCCACCCCGGGCCTAACGACTAAGGATAGTGATATGTCTGATGCATACCTCGGAGAAATCCGCATGTTTGCCGGCAACTTTGCCCCCAGGGGCTGGGCCCTGTGTAACGGTGCGCAACTGTTGATCCGGAACTTTGAAGCCCTTTACTCCCTGATCGGCACGACCTACGGCGGTGATGGCAGCAACACCTTCTACCTGCCTGACTACCGCGGCCGTACCCCCATCGGCCAGGGCAATGGACCCGGCTTCACACCCCGGGCCCTGGGCCAGGCCGTAGGGACCGAGCAAGTCACCATGAGTGCGCTCAATACCCCACCGCACATCCATGGCTTCCAGGTCAGTTCCAGCGAGGTCACATCCGCCAACCCGCTCCCCGCCAACCAACCGGCCAATAGCTACACCTTTGGCAAGTTCAAGCTTGAAGGCAGCTTTACCGGCCTTTACAGCAAGGGCGACAGCACATCGGCGGTGGTCAGCATGAGCCCCAACTTTCTTAGCCCGGCTCTGGGTATCCCCAATAAAGCAGTCGAGCCACACAGCAACATGATGGGGTCCCTGGCGATCACCTACATCATCTGCCTGAACGGCTACTACCCACAAAAGCCCTAGTTTCTCTTAACTTCAGGAATGCTCGACCATGGACGCTTTTACTGGTGAAATCAGGCTCTTTCCCTTCAACTTCGCTCCCGATAACTGGGCCGTCTGCGACGGCAGCACGTTGCTCGTGCAGAATTACCCCGCACTGTACTCCGTGATCGGCCTCACTTATGGCGGTACTGCCGGGACCAGTTTCAATCTGCCCAACCTCAAAAGTCGCGTCACCATCGGCACCGGCCAGGGCGCCAACCTGACCAATCGATCCCTGGGCCAGGCCGTGGGCGGCGATACAACGACCTTGTTGCCAGCACACTTTGCGCCCCATACCCATCACGTACTGGCCAAGGACGGCACCGACACCACTGGCGCCCTGGACCTGGCCAATGGCACTGCCTACCTGGCACAACCACGGGGTGTGCGCTTGTACAACGGCACAGTGCCGCCCGCCGCTGCTCCGGGACCAAGCCTGCATCCAAGTACGGTGACCACGAACGGTACGGAGGCGGCGAAGACAGGTTCGACGCGCGATGTGATGCAGCCTTTCCTGACCCTGCGCTATTGCATCTGCCTGAACGGCGAGTACCCACAGCAATCGTGACCAGATCATGCCTTGACTCTCTCCTGCAGGTCACGCTGCCGGCCGGCGCCAGGCTGCGTCCGCAGAGCGCTGACGACCTGGCCTTCCTGCGGGAGCTGTTCGTGTCCCGCCGTTGGGACGAGGTCAGTGCCGTTCCTGGCTGGAGCGACGCCCAACGACGGGCGTTCCTGCACAACCAGGCCGAGTTGCAACGCCAGCACTATGAGCGGCACTACCCCGAGGCGCAGTGGCTGATTGTCGAGCAGGCCGGCCAGCCCATCGGCCGCCTGTGCCTGCATCGGCACGCCACTGAGCAGCGCATCATCGATATCGCCCTGCTGCCCGCCTGGCATGGCCAAGGCCTGGGTACCCGACTGTTGCGGGCGATCCTGGCGCAGGCCGACGCCCAGGGGCACAACAGCAGCCTGAGCGTCGAAACCGCCAGCCGGGCCCGGCGCCTGTATCAACGGCTGGGCTTTGAGCCCATTGAAGAGAATGGCCTATACCTGCAAATGCAGCGGCCGGCACAACGACCGGTCCGTGAGGATCTGGACAACCCCTGAAGCCTGAATGCGTATTACTGCCAGGACGCCCGAATCAGGCAGCCTGCGTATTTTCCACCTTCGTCCTTGACTCCCTTACACGCTGGATGCGACTCAACCAAGCAGGTCGCATGGCAGGAAGCCTTTATGAAAACATCACGCAGTTGTTTCCACGCTTGGCTGGCACGTCCGCTGGCCTTTCTCTTCCTGCTGTTGAACCTGGCCCTGGCTGCCCAGGCCCAGGCCGCAGCGCCAGTGATCACCAGCCCGGTATCGGGCACTACCCTGCCGTCAGTTGCGGTGGGCCAGTCGATGAGCATCCCGATCCTTTCCGTGGGCGGCGCAACACCCCTGGATCAATGGTTCCAGTGCGACATCGACGATCCGGGCTACGATGGCATTACCCCCTGCCTGCCGCCGGGGTTGATCCTCGACTCCTCGCCCCACAGTTCAGCCACCACCCTGCACGGCACACCGACCACCGCCGGCAACTATACCTTCAGCATTTCCCTGAATGACGGCGTTGGCCAGGCTGGAGTCGCCACCTACAACCTGGTGGTCACCAGTTCTGCGGTCCCAACCCTGACGTCGGTCAGCCCAAACAGCGGCAGCATCGCAGGCGCCACCGCCGTCACCCTCACCGGCAGCAATTTTACCGGCGCCACCTCGGTCAGCTTCGGCGGCACGGCGGCCCCCAGTTATACCGTCAACAACGCCACGACCATCACGGCCACCACACCGGCTCATGCCGCGGGCGCAGTGAACGTAACGATCATCACCCCTGGCGGCAGCGCGACCCTGACCAATGGCTATACCTACGCCGTGCCCGCCCCCACAGTCGGCCCGGTCAGCGCCACGGTGGCCGCCAACAGCAGCGCCAACTCGATCACTCTGAGCCTCAGTGGCGGCTCCGCCACCAGCGTCGCCGTGGCCAGCGCCGCCAGCCATGGGACTGCCACGGCCAGCGGCACCAGCATCAGCTACACCCCCACCGCCGGTTTCTCCGGCACCGACAGCTTCACCTATACCGCCACCAACGCCAGCGGCACTTCCAGCCCGGCTACGGTGACCATCACCGTCACCCCGCCCACCCTGGCGATAACACCGACAACTCTGCCCAACGGCACTCAAAGCACGGCCTACAGCCAGACCCTGAGCACCTCCGCGGGCACCGCCCCCTACAGCTACGCGATCACTGCCGGCAGCCTGCCGGCCGGCATGAGCCTGAACACCGGCACCGGTACCCTCAGCGGCACCCCCACTGCCGGTGGTGCCTTCAACCTGACCATCACCGCCACCGACGCCTACAGCGCCACCGGCTCTCGCGCCTACACCTTGTTGATCAACGGCCTGCCACCAGTTGCCAACGCACTGAGCACCGCGGTCGCGGCCAACAGCAGCGCCAACACGATTCCCTTGAACATCACCGGTGGTGCCGCCACCAGCGTCGCCGTGGCCAGCGCCCCCAGCCATGGCAGCGCCACGGCCAGCGGCACCAGCATCAGCTACACGCCGGCCGCCGGTTTCTCCGGTGCCGACAGTTTCACCTACACCGCCACCAACGCCAGCGGCACTTCCAGCCCGGCCACGGTGAGCATTACCGTTGGTGCCCCGAGCATCACCCTGAGCCCCGGTTCCCTGAGCAACGGCACCGCCGGCACGCCCTATAGCGCAACCCTCAACGCCACCGGCGGCGCTGTGCCCTACAGCTACAGCATCACATCCGGCAGCCTGCCGACCGGCCTCAGCCTGAACACCGGCACCGGTGCGATCAGCGGCATACCAAGCGCCGCTGGCACCTCCAACCTGACCATCACCGCCACCGATAACAACGGCGCCACCGGGTCCCAGGCCTACTCGATCACCATCAATATTCAGGCACCGGTTGCCAGCGCCGTCAGCGCCACGGTCGCGGCCAACAGCAGCGCCAACCCGATCCCTCTGAGCCTCAGTGGCGGCGCCGCCACCAGCGTCGCCGTGGCCAGCGCCGCCAGCCACGGGACTGCCACGGCCAGCGGCACCAGCATCAGCTACACCCCCACCGCCGGTTTCTCCGGCGCCGACAGTTTCACCTACACCGCCACCAACGCCAGCGGCACTTCCAGCCCGGCCACGGTGAGCATTACCGTCAGTGCCCCGAGCATCACCCTGAGCCCCGGCTCCCTGAGCAACGGCACCGCCGGCACGCCCTATAGCGCAACCCTCAACGCCACCGGCGGCGCTGTGCCCTACAGCTACAGCATCACATCCGGCAGCCTGCCGACCGGCCTCAGCCTGAACACCGGCACCGGTGCGATCAGCGGCATACCAAGCGCCGCTGGCACCTCCAACCTGACCATCACCGCCACCGATAACAACGGCGCCACCGGGTCCCAGGCCTACTCGATCACCATCAATATTCAGGCACCGGTTGCCAGCGCCGTCAGCGCCACGGTCGCGGCCAACAGCAGCGCCAACCCGATCCCTCTGAGCCTCAGTGGCGGCGCCGCCACCAGCGTCGCCGTGGCCAGCGCCGCCAGCCACGGGACTGCCACGGCCAGCGGCACCAGCATCAGCTACACGCCCACCGCCGGTTTCTCCGGCGCCGACAGTTTCACCTACACCGCCACCAACGCCAGCGGCACTTCCAGCCCGGCCACGGTGACCATCACCGTCAGCGCGCCCAGCCTGGTACTGACCCCGGCGTCCCTGGGGGCCGGCACGGCAGGCAGCCCCTACGGCGCAACCCTCAGCGCCACCGGCGGCACCGTTCCCTACAGCTACAGCATCACCAGCGGTAGCCTGCCGACGGGCCTGAGCCTGAACACCGCCAACGGCCTGATCAGCGGTACGCCGACTACCAGCGGCAGCAGCAACCTGGTCATCACCGCCACCGATGCCAACGGTGCCACGGGCTCACAGGCCTATTCGATCACCATCGCTGCCGTGGCGATCACCGTGCCCGCCTCCAGCCAGATCCTCGCAGCGGGCCAGTCGGCCACCGTCGACCTGACCCAGGGCGCCACCGGCGGCCCGTTCACCCACGCCACCCTGGGCACGGTGACCCCGGCCTCGGCCGGCCGGGCGATGATGATGGGCCCCTTCTCGATGCGCTTCGTGCCATCGGCGGCCTTCGCCGGTACGGCGGTCGTCAGCTTCGGCCTGCACAACCTCAGCGGCTCCAGCGCCTCCAGCACCATGAGCTTCATCATCCAGACCCGTGCGGACCCGACCAGGGACGCCGAGGTCATCGGCCTGCTCAACGCCCAGACCCGCGCCGCGGAACGCTTTGCCAGTACCCAGATGGACAACTTCAACCAGCGTATGGAGCAGTTGCACCAGATGCGCTGCGACCGCAATTCGTTCAACGCCAGTTTGCGCAAGGACGGCAGCAACGTACCGCTGGGCGAGGTCGCCAAGGTGATCAAGGAACAACTGGGAGATTCGGCCAACCAGACCGAGCAGGAAAAACGCGAGGCCGCCGCTGCCGCGCAGGACAACTGCAAGCAGGATGACCTGGCGTTCTGGAGCGACGGTTTCGTCAACACCGGCTCGACCCACGCCCGTGGCGCCCAGGGCAACAGTTTCACCACCCTGGGCCTGAGCGCCGGCGTCGACTATCGGCTGTCGCCCACGCTGATCGCCGGGGTCGGGATCGGCTACGGCAACGACCGCAGCGAGATCGGCAGCAACAAGACCCGCAGCGATGCGGACGCCATCGGCATCGCCACCTACCTGAGCCTGAACCTGGCGCCCCAGGTGTTTGTCGACGGCCTGCTGGGCTACAACCGCATCAGCTTCGACTCGCGTCGCTACATCACGGGCAGCAACGACGACTATGCCCGAGGCTCGCGCGATGCCGACCAGTTGTTCGCCTCGCTGACCGCCAGCTACGAGTACCGCCAGGGGCCATTGTCGCTGACCCCCTACAGCCGCTTGAACGCCAGCGCCACACGCCTGGACGCCTTCAGTGAAAAGGGCGGAGGCATCTACGGGCTTTCCTATGACGAACAAAACCAGCAGAACTTCACCTCCTACCTGGGCTTGCGCACCGGTTACGACCTGATGACCCGGGTCGGCGTGGTTACCCCCAAGGTTGGCCTGGCCTGGGGTCACAACTTCAGTAGCAGCAGCGACTACAAGATGCGCTACACCGACCAGGGCGATGAAGGCCTTCTCTACCGGCTCAAGCCCGATGCCCTGGACCGCGACTTCGCCAGCCTGGACATGGGTGTTGACTTCAACCTCGGGCGTGCCTGGCAAATGGGCTTCTCCTATAAGACCGCGCTGGGTTCGGATGAACGCAACGACAGCCTGCGCATCGGTTTGAACGGGAAGTTCTAGAGGCTGACCACAGGCTAACGCCCCATCACCGGGGCACGCAGAAGGAAATGCTTCCCCTGCCGAGTGACAGGCAAAAAAAACCGCCGCAGCCAGGCTGCGGCGGGTGATGCCACTCAAGGGGGACGGGTCTGCGTTGCGCTTAGCTCTTCGGCAGAGTGCCCGCCTCGATTTCCCCGGCGGTGCGTTCCACTGCGCGGCGGGTCTTGTCCACCAACTCGTCAATGTCGCCACGGCTGGCCACCAGGGCCGGAGCCATGATCATCCGCCCGAGGGTCGAGCGAATGATCACCCCCTCTTCGAAACCCAGGGTGCGGCAGCGCCAGGCGATGTCGTTCTCGTTGGCGAAACGCTTGCGGCTGGCCTTGTCCTCGGCGAACTGCAACGCCGCCACCAGCCCGGTGCCCTGGATCTCGCCGATCAGCGGGTGGTTGCCGAACACTTCCCGCAGGCACTGCTGCAGGTAGGGGCCGGTATCGTTCTTGACCTGGCTCACCACCCCTTCATCGCGCAGGGCCTTGAGGTTGGCGATGGCCACGGCCGCTGCCACCGGGTGCCCGGAATAGGTCAGGCCGTGGGCGAACACCCCGCCCTGCTCCACCAGTACCTGGGCAATGCGCTTGCTCAGCACCAGGCCGCCCATGGGGATGTAGCCGGAGGTCAGGCCCTTGGCGATGGACAGGGTGTCGGGCTCGAAACCGAAATGCTGGTGGGCGAACCATTCGCCGGTGCGACCGAAACCACCGATCACTTCGTCGGCACACAGCAGCACGTCGTACTGGCGGCAGATGCGCTGGATTTGTGGCCAGTAGCTTTCCGGCGGGAAGATCATGCCGCCCGCGCCCTGGAACGGCTCGGCGATGAAACCGGCGACGTTCTCGGCCCCCAGTTCGAGGATCTTCTCCTCCAGCTGGCGGGCGCAGCGCAAGCCGAACTCGGCGGGTGTCAGGTTGCCTTCGTGGGCGAACCAGTAAGGCTCGTCGATATGCGCCACGTCCGGGATCAACCCGCCCATGTCATGCATGAACTTCATTCCGCCCAGGGCCGTGGCCGCCAGGGTCGAGCCGTGGTAACCGTTCCAGCGGCCGATCATCACCTTCTTCTGCGGCTGGCCGAGGATCTGCCAGTAGCGGCGCACGCTGCGGATCAGCACCTCGTTGGCCTCGGAACCGGAGTTGGTGTAGATGGCGTGGCTGTAGTGCCCGGGCAGCAGGCTGAACAGCAACTCGGACAGCTCCACCACCGCCGGGTGGGTGGTGTGGAAGAACATGTTGTAGTACGGCAATTGCTCCAGCTGGGCGCTGGCGGCAGCGGCCAGGTCCTTGCGGCCATAGCCCAGGTTGGTGCACCACAGGCCGGACATGCCGTCCAGGTAGCGCTTGCCGTCGTTGTCCCACAGGTGCAGGCCCTCACCACGGACGATCACCCGCGGGCCCTCGGCGTTCAGCGCCTTCTGGTCGAGGAAGGCATGGATATGGTGCGCGGCGTCGGCGGCCTGGTAATCCTGGGTGCTGCGGGGCGCGGCCGGCTGCGGCTGTTGGTTGGAGGTACTCATGGTCATTCTCCTGCACGGTAGGCGGGTTCAAGGGAAGGTTGGGTTGCCAGGGTCGGTTCGCCGGGCAGCAGCGGTTCGGGAACGAACAGCGGCTTGCGCATCACCAGCTTGATCCAGACCACGGCGATCAGCGAAATCACCCCCAGCACCACGCCGGCACTGCCGAAGATCCGCGCGGTCATCTCGGGGGATGGGGAAACGTGGTAGATCGCAAACAGCATGCCGACGATACCCAGCACCTGGGGCCAGGGGTAGAACGGCGAGCGGAACGGCCGTGGCGCATCGGGGTAGCGGCGGCGCAGGGCGATCACGTCGATGTGCACGACGATATAGGCCAGCAGCCACGCCAGGGCGGCGGCCAACAACAGCAGGCTGATGGAATCCGGGTCCTGGCCCAGCAGCAGGATCGGCAGCCCGGTCAGCGCCGCCACGAACAGCACCGCCACCCAGGGCGTACGGCCACGGGGGCTCAAGCGCTTGAACTGGGGAAAGGCCTGGCCGTTCTGGGCCATGCCGTAGAGCATCCGCGGCAGCGCCGCTAGGGACGAGTTGACCGTGCTGCAGGTGGCGGTGATCACCGCCCCCACCAGGAACAGCTTGCCGGCCTCGCCGAACACCGTGGTGGCGAACAGGAAATGCGGCAGCGGATCGCTGGCCAGTTGCGCCCGCGGCACACAGAGCAAGGCGCCCAGGCAATAGAGGGTAATCACCAGGAAGATCACGCTCAGGCCGATGATCATCGAACGCGGGATATTGCGCTCCGGGTTGCAGGTTTCCTCCACCAGCGGGCAGACGAACTCGGCACCGACAAAGCCCCAGATGGCCATGGCCGCCAGCGCCAGGGCGCCGACTTGCAAGGGGTTCCAGCCCTGGTCCAGGGGCAGTTGCAGGTCGGCCTGGGCACTGCTCACGGCGCCCAGGCCCAGGGTCAGCAGGATCACCACCATCACCACCGCCAGCACCGTCTGCAGCTTGGCGAAGACGTCGATGCCCAACAGGTTGAGCAAGGTGAACACCCCGAGTACCCCATAGGCCACCAGCATCGGCGGCAACGCGCCGGGGTAGACCTTGCCGATGATCAGGTCCAGAAGCAGCAGCTCCGCGGACAGGGCGAACATCGCCACCACCATGTAGCCGGAGAAGGTCGCGAGGATCGCCGGGAAATGCCCGATGGCCACCTCGGTGTAGCTGCTCAGGCTGCCGGCCCGGGGCACCATCAGCGCCAGTTCGGAAAACGACAGGGCATAGGTCAGGGCCAGCAGGTAGGCCAGCAGCAGCGGGATGAAGAAGCCCAGCCCGGCCATCCCCGCCCCTTGCAGCATCAGCACCATCACCCCCTGGGACACCACCAGGCCAACAGCCACCGAGACCAGTGAACCCAGGCCCAGGACCCGGCGCAGGCCGCCCTTGTTGGTGGGGCTCAAGGCCCCCGTCGAGAGATTTGCAGTCATGGCACGCACTCCGTTCTTATTGTTGTTGTGGGCCTGCCGCCGGGGCGGCAGGTGCAGCGGCGCCAGCCCGGCGCCGCAGAGGGTTCACAGCGCTCAGCGCAGCTGGAACCAGGTGGTTTTCAGTTGGGTGTACTTGTCGAAGGCATGCAGCGACAGGTCGCGACCGAACCCCGACTGCCGGCCACCGCCAAACGGCACGGTGACGTCCAGGGCATCCACGGTATTGACCGACACCGTGCCGGCCCGCAAGCGCCCGGCGACCCGGTGGGCGCGGTTGAGGTCGTCGCTCCACAGCGAGGCGGCCAGGCCGTAGACGCTGTCATTGGCCAGCGCAATGGCCTGCTCCTCGTCGTCGAACGGCGTCACCGCCAGCACCGGGCCGAACACTTCTTCCCGGGCGATGGCCATCGCCGGGCCCACGCCGGTGAGGATGGTCGGCTCGATGTAGTTGTCGCTGCCATCGATGCTCAGTTGCCGGCCGCCACAGGCCAGCTGCGCGCCCTGCTCCAGGGCCACCGCGATATGCCCCACGACGCTGGCGGTCTGGCGCGCGTCGACCATGGCCCCGGCACGGCTGGCCGGGTCCAGCGGGTTGCCCGGCCGCCAGTCCCGGGCCTTGGCCTTGAGGCGTTCCACGAACTGTTCATGGATGCTGCGCTGCACCAGCAGCCGCGAGTTGGCGGAACACACCTCGCCCTGGTTGAAGAAAATGCCGAAGGCGGCCTTCTCTGCGGCCAGGTCCAGGTCCTGGCAGTCGTCGAACACCAGGTTCGGGCTCTTGCCACCGCATTCGAGCCAGACCTGCTTGAGGTTGGACTGCGCCGAATACTGCATGAAGAACTTGCCCACCTCGGTGGAGCCGGTGAACACCAGGCAATCCACGTCCGGGTGCAGGCCCAGGGCCCGTCCGGCTTCGCTGCCCAGGCCCGGCACCACGTTGAGCACGCCTTCCGGCAAACCGGCCTCCAGGGCCAGTTCGGCCAGGCGCAGCGCCGAGAACGGCGACTGCTCGGCGGGCTTGAGCACCACCGAGTTGCCCACCGCCAGGGCCGGCGCCAGCTTCCAGGCGGCCATGTCCAGGGGGAAGTTCCAGGGCACCACCGCGCCGATCACCCCCAGGGGCACGCGGCTGATGCTGGCGTGGCTGTTGCGGGCGCCGGGGGCCACCTGATCGTAGAGCTTGTCGATGCTTTCGGCGTACCAGGCGAAGACATTGGCCGCGCCGGGCACGTCGATGTTCCAGGCGTCCATCACCGGCTTGCCCATGTTCAGGCTGTCCAGCAGGGCCAGTTCCTCGCGGTGGGCCAGCATCAGTTCGGCCAGGCGCAGCAGGACCTTCTTGCGCTCCACCGGGGCCATGCGCGCCCAGGGCCCGTGCTCGAAGGCCCGGCGCGCGGCGGCCACCGCCAGGTCCACTTCGGCTGCGCCACAGGCGCTGACCCGGGCCAGCACCTGGCGGGTGGCCGGGTTGATGGCATCGAAGGTAGCGCCGGATTCGGCGGACAACCGCTGGCCGCCGATCAGCGCCTGGTCAATGAATGTTTGTCGGGCAGCCCGCTGCTGCCAGTAACCGAGATCGAACACGCTGCATTCCCTCGTCGGCCGTTGCGACGGCCTGCTGGTTATTGGGTCCAGAGCGATGGTGCGTCACAGCGGGCCGGAGGAAAAATACTAAAAATATGTTCGAGTCCCATGAAAAAGCTCTGCAACCAGACGGCCTGGCGCCCCACGCAAAACGCCGCCATCCGGAGGTCCGGATGGCGGCGAATGGGCACTGCCCCATGGCGAGGGAGCCTGGGTTGAGCACATCCGGTTCAGGCCGGGTGCTCCAGCCAGTCGCCCAGGCGCAGCAACAGGGCGTCGCAGGCGTGCAGTTGCTCAAGGCTGATGAACTCGTCGGGCTTGTGGCCCTGGTCCATGCTGCCCGGGCCGCAGACCACCGTGGGAATCCCGGCCTGGTGGAACAGCCCGCCCTCGGTGCCGAAAGCCACGGTGCCGAACTCCCGCGAGCCGCTGAGCAGCGCCAGCAGTTCGGCGGCCTCGCTGTCGGCAGCGGTGGCCAGCCCCGGGTAGGCACTCAGAGGTTGCAGGGCGATCCCGGTGTCGGCCTGCACCGCCTGCATCTGCGGCAGCAGCTGGTCCCGGGCATAGCCTTGCAACTGGTCCACCACCGCCTGGGCGTCATAGCCCGGCAGGGTGCGCACCTCGAAATCGAACTGGCACTCGGCCGGCACAATGTTCAGGGCCCGACCGCCCTGGATGGTGCCGGTCTGCACCGTGGAGAACGGCGGATCGAAACGTGGGTCGTGGTGCTCGGGTTGCGCCAAGCGGCTGCCGATCTCCCCCAGCTTGCCGATCAGCCGCGCCGCGTACTCGATGGCATTGACCCCATAGGGCGCATAGGCGGAATGGCAGGCCGCGCCGCGCACCTGGCAGCGCATGGCCAGCTTGCCCTTGTGGCCGAGCACCGGGCGCAGCTCGGTGGGCTCGCCGATCAGGCACAGCAGCGGTTTGTGCGGCCGCTGCTGCATTCGCTCAAGCATCGGCCGCACCCCCAGGCACCCCACCTCCTCGTCATAGGAAAAGGCCAGGTGCACCGGCAGCCGCAAGCGGCGCCGGGTCAGGCCCGGCACCGCAGCCAGCACCGAGGCGATGAAACCTTTCATGTCGGCGGTACCGCGGCCGTACAGGCGCCCTTCGCGCTCGCTGAGGACAAAGGGCTCGACACTCCAGGCCTGGCCGTCCACTGGCACCACGTCGGTGTGGCCGGACAGCACCACACCGCCACGATCCTCGGGGCCGATGCTGGCAAACAGGTTGGCCTTGGTCCGCTCCGGGTTGTAGATCAGCTCGCTGTGCACGCCATGGCTGGCCAGGTAATCGCGGATGAAGCCGATCAGCTCCAGGTTGGAGTCGCGGCTGACCGTGGCAAAGCCCACCAGCCGCGCCAACAACTCGCGGCTCGATTGTTCACTCATTGCCCGGCACTCCGTAGCTGGGCGCCGCCGTCGGGTCCAGGGCGCGGGTCAGGTAGTCCTGCATCTGCGGCCGGTAGGCCTGCCACAGGCCGGCGAGCTGGCCGATGGGGTCGGCGTCGGCCCAGTCCACCCGCAAGTCGACGATGGGCCAGGTCAGGTCGTCCACCACGCTCAGCGCCGCCGAATGCACCGGCCCCGCCTCGCCCCCCGCCGCCATCGCTGCCTGCATCGCCGCCAGCAGGCGCTCCACCAGCATGCCCGGGGTGTTTTCAAAGGCCTGAACCATGGCCTCGATCACCTGCGGGCCTGCCAGCAGGTTGCCGGCCGCCACGCACTGCTCCCCCGCCACCGCGTTGTGCTGACCCAGGGCTTCCTGGCCGCTGAACAACGCGGTGCGGCCCTGGCTGTCGATCACCGTGACCTGGCGATACTGGCTCCAGCCGTTGCTGCCCAGGGCCCGGTCCAGGGCGCTGGCCGGGTCGAGCTTCTGGCCCTCCAGCAGGTCGAGGATCTGCGGGCCCAGGGCCGGCAAGGTGACGTTCTGGGTCGCCACCGCGCCCACTCCGGCCCGCACCCAGGGGCAGCGCGCGCCCACGGCGATGCTGGAAGAACTGATGGCGATGCCCAGCTGGCCGGTTTCGGCGCAGCGTCCAACGATGGAAAAAGTCATGCAAACTCCCTGGCCCACAGGGCCTTGTGGCAAGCGCGGCACAAGGCCGCCGGAACCTTCGGCAACCCCCTCACTCGGGGATCACCGCGATCACGTCGATCTCCATCAGCCACTGCGGCTGGCCGAGGGCCGAGACCACCAGCCCGGTGGAGATCGGGAACACCCCCTTGAGCCACTTGCCTACCTCCTGGTAGACCGGCTCGCGGTAGCGCGGGTCGGTGAGGTAGGTGGTGGTCTTGACGATGTGGCTCAGATCGCTGCCGGCCTCTTCCAGCAGTTGCTTGACGTTTTTCATCGCCTGCTCGGCCTGGGCCCGCGGGTCGCCGAGGCCGACCAGCCGGCCGTCGAAGTCGGTGCCGACCTGGCCGCGCACATACACCGTGTTGCCGGCGCGCACGGCCTGGCACAGGTCGTTGTCCAGTGACTGGTTGGGGTAGGTGTCCTTGGTGTTGAACATGCGGATGCGAGTATGAGTAGGCATCAGTGGGCTCCCACGGGGCTGAGGTTGAGGGCCGGTGCTTCGGCGGTAGCCGCCGGCGGCCGGGCATCGCTGTAGGCCTGGTACTTGCGCTGGGTGGCGATGTGATCGGCGACATGCTTGGCGTCGTGCCACACCCCCCAGATAAACGACGAGCCACGGCGCGACAGCCAGGGCAGGCCGAGGAAGTAGACCCCCGGCTCGCGGGACACGCCGCGCTGGTGCAGGGGCTTGCCCTGTTCGCTGAAGGTGTCGACCTGCAGCCAGGAAAAGTCCACGGCGTAGCCGGTGGCCCAGATGATCGAGGTGATGCCGGCCTGTTGCAGGTCGAGTTCGAGGATCGGCTGCTTGACGCAGTCCGGGTCCGGCAGGCGCCGGCGGGCTTCGGGCTCCAGGGGTAGGTCGAGGCCGTTGCGGGCGATGTAGGCATCCGCCGCGTCCAGCAATGCCAGGTAGTTCTCGTCGCCCCGGGCCAGGTTGTCCAGCAGGTCGGCCTGGAAGGTCACGTGCTCGCCGGCAAAGGCCTTGGTCAGCCCCACCAGGGTGATGCCCTGGTGCGCCAGGGCGCGGAAGTCGATGGTCTGGCCGCCGCGGGCGCCGCTGACGGCAATGGTCACGTGCTCGCGCCCCGGCTTGGCGATCTCGGCGTCCCACTCTCCCAGCACCCCGAGCCACCAGCAGAAATCCCGGTTGCGATAGGAGCGCGGTGGCCGGTCGTGGGCCCCCACCGACAGGTAGACCCGGCGCCCCGCACGCTGCAGCTCATCGGCGATCTGCACCCCGGACGACCCCGCGCCCACCACCAGCACCGCGCCCTCGGGCAGTTGCTGCGGGTTGCGGTATTCGGCGGAGTGGATCTGCGTCAGTCGGTCATTGGCCGGGGCAATCGGCGGGATCACCGGACGCTGGAACGGCCCGGTGGCGGCCACCACCCGTTGGGCCTGGATCAGCCCCTCGGAGGTTTCCACGGTGAAGCCCGGGCGGCCGACATTGCGCACTACCTTGCGCACTTCCACGCCGGTGCGGATCGGCGCATTGAACTTGCGCGCATAGGCTTCGAAATAGTCCGCCACCTGGTCCTTGGCCGGGAAGGCATCGGCGGCGACATCGAATTCCATCCCGGGAAAGCGGTCGTGCCAGGCCGGCCCGTTGGCCACCAGGGAATCCCAGCGCCCGGTGCGCCAGGCCTCGGCCACCCGGCTGCGCTCCAGCACCAGGTGCGGCACCCCGAGCTTGCTCAGGTGCTCGCTCATGGCCACGCCGGCCTGGCCTGCGCCCACCACCAGGGTGTCCACTTGTATGGGTTGTTCTACGGTCATGTCTGTGTCCTTCTGCGAGACGAATGGCGCCGGCCGGAAGGCTGGGCGCACGCTGTTCAGAACCCGGGGGTAAGTCGGATGCCACAGATGGTGCGACAGACGCCTGCGAAGGAAAAATATTAAAAATGTGCTCGCTGGATAAGAAAAAGCGAGGCAGCGCGCGAGCATGCGAAGCGTGCAACTTCACAGCACCGGCGCTGCATCGCAAGCACTCGGGCCCGCGGCCTGGAGCCCAGGCTCAGCTTCGCTCACTGACAAAGGTGTAGCGGCTCAGAGCCTCGGCCAGTCGCGAGGTTTCATCTGCGCAGCGATAGCTCGCCACCAGGCCTTGCCTGGCGCTCTGCACCACCCTCACCTCTTGCAGCTCGATGGCCAGCAAGGCGGCTTCCTGGCGTATGACTGTCTCGATTTCAGCCATGACCAGCGCGGGCTTGAAAATCTTGCCCACTCCGGTGACGGGAAGTGCGTCGGCCAGGATGATCGCCTTGGGCACCGCTGCGCGCTCGCTGATATGCCGCGTCGCGTAGTCCAGCAACTGGGCGCTGCTGATGGCACTCCCGGCGCGCACCTGCACATAGGCCACCGGTACTTCCCCGGCATGCGCGTCGGGCCGGCCCACCGCTGCACACAACGCCACATCGGGGTGCGTGGCCAGCACCTCCTCGATGTATTTGGGCTCAATGTTGTGCCCCCCGCGGATGATCAGTTCCTTCTTGCGCCCGGTGAGCCAGAAGTAACCTTCGCCATCGCAGCGCCCAAGGTCCCCGGTGTTGAACCAGCGCTGTTCGGACACACCGTCGAGGGCGACAGTATCGAACCACGCCCCCTGATCATGGGCGCTGTCCAGATAGCCGATGAAGACATTGGGACCGCTGATGCAGATCGCCCCCACCTCATCGACTTGCGCATCACGCAACCAGGCACCTCGCTCATCGAGGATCATCACCCGCATGTCCTGCCAGGGTAGGCGCAGGCCGACCGAGCCAATGCGCGACTCACCACGCGCCGGATTGACCGACGACGCGCAAGTGCCCTCGGTCAAGCCATAGCCTTCGAGAATGCGCTGGCCTGTCTGTTGCTCGAACTTGCGCAGCAAGTCCCTGGGCATCGGCGCCGCGCCGCAGATCGCCACCGTCAGCGAGCTTGTGTCATGCCCCGCGCAGGGCACCTGCAACAGGCCGGCGTAGACCGTGGGCACAGCTGAATAGCTGCTGACCTGATGGGTTTCGACTATCTCCCAGAACCGTGGCATGAATCCCGGCGTGCGAAACCCCGCCGGTGGTGCCAGCAGCACATGACCGCCCTGGGCAAATGCCGCCAGGCCACAACCGATCAGCGCATTGACGTGAAACAGCGGTAACGCGGTCAGCACGGTGCGTCCTGGCCGCAGGACCGGCGCGCCGATCACCGCATCCAGTTGCCCGCAGAAGATCACTTCATTGCGCTGGCTGTGACGGGCAATTTTCGGCAAGCCGGTGGTGCCGCCGGTGCAATAGTAGGCCGCCACGTCGTTCAGGCCCGGCGGGGCAAACCGCAGGCGCTCGCCTGGCTCGAGGGCCAGTTCGGCGAAAAAATCCAGGACCGGCACCCCGGCCACTTCAGCGGGCAGCGGCGCGCTCTGCCCATGGCCCGGCAGGTGCCGCATCGGGTCGACAGCCAATACGCCTTGCAGGCCGGGCAAGCGGGCAATCGCGCCCTCGACCCGCTGCCAGATCTGCGCATCCGGCTCGGGGCCTACCGTGACTATCCAGCGGACCTTGGCCGTCGCCAGCAGCTCGGCCATCTGCGTGCCGTCCAGCAAGACGTTGACCGCAAAGGCGATACCCGCGGTCTGCGCACCCCACATGGCGATATGGGTTTGCGGCAAGTTCGGCAGGATCAGCGCAACCACGTCGCCCCGCCGTACCCCCAAGCGCTCGAACAGGTTGGCTGCGCGAGTGATGTCCGCCAGCAGTTGGGCGTATGTCCAGCGCACCGGCCGCGCATGATCCTCGACCCGCAGAAAGAAGCTCAGGGCCGGGGCCTGTGGCCATTGGCTCGCGCTGCGTTCGATCAACGCATAGGTGTTGTTGATATCGGCAAAGGGCTGAGGACCCGCCTCGATCTGCAGAACGTCCTGATAGTCGCAAAGCATTTCCAAGACCTCCAATCATGAATTTTCTTGACTTGAGATGCTGGCATGAGGCGAATTAGGTTACTTGGCATTTGATAACAAGAATTTGGCATTCGGGAACAAAATGAACCGTCCCCCCTTGTTTGTCAGGGCCCCTGCCCTGACCGGCTTCACCCGACTGGTCAGCGAGCATGGCGGTGACGCCCAGGCCCTGCTGGCCCGTGTCGGCATGACCCAGGCCCAGCTCGACGACGCCCATTTCAGCCTGCCCCTGGAGAAGGTCGCGCAGTTGCTGGAGATCACCTCGCAGGCCTTGTCGCTGGCGGATTTCGGCGCTCGCCTGGCGAACCTGCAGGACGTCTCCATCCTCGGGCCGCTGGCCCTCATCGTGCTCCACGCCAGCCACCTGGCCGATGCCCTGGAACGGGTCGCTCGCTACATGCCCTACCACTCCCCCGGGCTGAACCTGCGCCTGAGCGTCGAGGGCCAATATGCCGCCTGGCACCTGCAGCATGACCTGAGTGTAAGCAGGCTGGGCGACCGGCAATTGAGCGAGCTGGTCCATGGCATTGCCCTGGCTTTCCTGCGCCGGGTTACCCACCACACCGGCAAGCAATGGCAAATCAATTTCAGGCATGACAGCCCCCTCGACGCCAAGGCCTATCGCGCCCTGTATGGCTGCCGGGTACGCACCAACCAGGCTGAAAACGCCCTGCTCTTTCCCGCCAGCTTGCTCAGTACCCCGCTGGCCAGCGCCAGCCCGGCAATGCTTGAGACCACCGAGCGCATTGTCCGCCGCCTGATCCAGAGCCACCCCCTGGACCTGGGGCGCCAGGTGGAAATACTGGTGGAGCGCCTGCTGGTGACGGGCAACTGCACGCTGCCGGTCCTGGCCGGACAACTGGGCATGCCCCGGCATATGCTCCAGCGCCGCCTGCTAGCCCAAGGCTTGCGCGTGGAGGAAATCATCGATGACTTGCGCCGCAAGCGCCTTGAGTCGCTGCTGCCCCACCCGCAGATCGCCCTGACCGAAGTGGCGTTCCTGTTGGGCTACGGCGACCCCAGCTCGCTGACCCGCGCCTGCTATCGCTGGTTCGGCCAGAGCCCCAGCGCATGTCGCCAAAGGCACCTGGCGCAACCTTAGGCTCTGTACGAAAACTACCTGTGCTTCGATCAGACTGCGTTGAAGACAGGCTCGGCATGCTCATTCAGGCCGCTGGACTCGGCTTCCTCGCCTGCTTTTGCCTAGCCTGATCTTTGCTCGGCGAGTTTTCGTACAGACCTTTGCGGCGGCCGGTTGAGCCCCCGGCACCCGCGGTTCAAGCACCCGGGAATGTCGACAGCCCGGCACTTCCCGGGGCTTCTCTGACGATCATGTCCACGGCTTGCTGGGCAATCGGTGAAAGCGTGCGCCCGGCATGGGTCACCACGGCGTAGCGGATGGTCAGCACATCCGCCGGCCAGGGCGGCTGTATGAACGGTGCCAGGTCCACCAGCAGCCCGTTGTGCAGGTCCTGGTCGAGCCACGAGCGCCAGGTCAGGAGCAACGAGTCGCTGCTCAGGGTGGTTTCGCGCAACAGGTTCAGATCGTTGGAGCTCAGGGTCCAGGGCAGCAAGGTGCCCGGCGCCAGATCGAACAGGGCATACAGCGAAGCTTCGTTGGACGGCGACACGCCACTCCACTGGTAGTCGAGGATCTGGGCACGGGCAATCGGGCCTGCCTGGCGGGCCAGCGGGTGATCGCGGCGACAGAATACCGAGGCCGGCTGAGGCGGCAGATGGGTCACGGAAAAGCGCGGGTCGATTTCCTCGCCCGACTTGAGGCTGGCGACCACGAAATCCAGTTGCTCGGTTTCCAGCAGGTGGCACAACTGATTCCAGTACCCGACCTGGACATTGAGCACCAGCCTGGGGACCTGTTTGCGCAACCTGATGAGAATATCGACGGTGTTGAGCGTGGCCGCCATCGGGTTGATGCCCAGGCGCAGTTCCCCACCTTCGGCGCCGGCAATATCGATGGCTTGCGCCACCAGCTTCCTGGCGCAACCGAGCAGCTCATGAGCACGCCCGATCAACTGCTGCCCGGCAGCGGTGAGCATCACCGTGCGCGTATCACGATCGAAGAGCCGAACGCCCAGGTCCGCTTCCAGCGACTGGATGCTGCGGCTGAACGCCGTCTGCGACAGGTTGGCCCGAGCCGCAGCGCGGGAAAAATGCAGTTCCTCGCTCAGATAGACCAGATGGCGCACACGTTTCAGATCGATTAAGTCGTTCACTGCATTAATCCAGCCCTATCTTTGCATTGGACACTCTTAACACGCTCCCAGAAGATTCTCCACCACCAGCATCGCCCGGCAGACAACACGTACTGCCTCCAATAAAAAAAACGATGGGGAAGTTCTGTGGCGCACCAATTCCAGCTTGATCCATTCCGCTTACTGGGCCTGCCAACGCTGCTTGCACTGAGCATCAGCGCACCTGGCCAGGCCGCTACCTTCGACATCGGCGAGATCCAGGGGCAATTCGATTCTTCGTTGTCCATTGGCGCCAGCTGGGCACTGCGCAACCCGGACCGGGCCTTCATCGGCACGTGGAACGCAGGGCACGCCTCAAGCCAATCCTCCGACGACGGCCGGCTGAACTTTCGCAAGGGCGAAACCTTCTCGAAGATCTTCAAGGGCGTACACGACCTGCAGCTCAGCTACGGCGACAGCGGAGTATTCCTGCGGGGCAAGTACTGGTACGACTTCGAGCTCAAGGACGAGAGCCGGCGCTATGTGCAGATCAGCGATGAGCATCGCAAGGAAGCCGCCAAGTCCTCGGGCGCGCAGCTGCTGGACGCCTTTGTCTATCACAACTATTTCATCGCCGATCAGCCCGGCAATGCGCGCCTGGGCAAACAGGTGGTCAGTTGGGGGGAAAGTACCTTCATCGGCAATGGCATCAACGTGATCAACCCGACGGATGTCGCTGCCTTCCGGCGCCCGGGAGCCGAAATCAAGGAAGGCCTGATTCCGGTCAACATGCTGTTTTTGTCCCAGGGGCTGAGCGAAAACCTCTCTGCCGAATTTTTCTATCAACTGGAATGGGACCAGACCGTCGTCGACAATTGCGGGACCTTTTTCGGCTCCGACGTGATGGCCGATGGATGCAATACCCGCATGGGTTTCTCGCCCCCCTGGGACCCCAATGGCCAGTATCACTTCACCCGGGGTGGCGACCGCGACGCGCGGGACAGTGGCCAGTTCGGGATGGCCCTGCGCTGGCAGGTCGAGGCGCTGAACAACACCGAGTTCGGCCTGTATGCCCTGAACTACCACAGCCGCGCGCCTTTCCTCGGTGGCACGGTCGGCACGGCCCCCTTCGCGGTTAAGCCTGGGACCAGGGCATCGAGCGCCGAGTACTTCATCGAGTACCCGGAAGACATCCGCCTCTATGGCCTGAGCTTTGCCACCACCCTGGGCACCACTGCGGTTTCCGGCGAACTGAGCTACCGGCCGAACATGCCGCTGTCACTCAACGGCAGCGACGTGACCATTGCCGCGCTCGCCGGCCCGATGGCGGCCGATCTCGGTGCGCCGATCTTCACCAGCGGCTTTGCGCAGCCAGTGCCAGGCGAGAGCTTCCACGGTTATGTGCGCAAGCCGGTGACCCAGGCGCAAATCACCCTCACCCATTTCATCGACCAGGTCTGGGCCGCCGAGCGCCTGAGCCTGATTACCGAGATCGGCTACAACCACCTGGGGGATATCAACAGCAACGCCTTGCGCTTCGGCCGGGACAGTATCTTCGGCAACGGCGAACTGCCCGACAACCGCAATTGCGCGCTGATGGCCAACCCGGTCAACCCGCAGAACTGCAACAACAAGGGCTTCTACACCGCCAATTCCTGGGGTTATCGCGGCCGCGCCATCCTCGACTATCAGAACGTGATCGCCGGGGTGAACCTCAAGCCCAGCCTGTCCTGGTCCCATGACGTGCAAGGCTACGGCCCCAACTTCAACCAAGGCAGCAAGGCCATCAGCCTCGCCCTGGATGCCGACCTTCGCAATACCTACTCGGCGAGTCTTTCCTACACCGATTTCTTCGGTGGCGCCTACAACACTTCGACTGATCGCGACTTCGTCGCCCTCAGCTTCGGCGTGAGCTTTTGAATCCGCAATCAGCAATCGAACAGGACAGGGTGCGATGAACATTTCGAAGTCGGTTTTTCACGGCAGTGCGTTGTCGCTGCTGCTTTGCACGTCGGCCATGGCCGCAGTGTCGCCCGAAGAGGCGGCCAAGCTCGAGACCACGCTGACCCCGGTGGGTGCCGAGCGCGCCGGCAATGCCGACGGCACCATTCCGGCCTGGACCGGCGGCCTGGCGAAGAATGCCGGGGCGATCGACAGCGCAGGTTTTCTCGCCGACCCCTATGGCAGCGAGCAAGCGCTGTTCAGCATTACCTCGCAGAACCTCGAGCAGTACAAAAGCCGCCTGTCTCCGGGCCAGGTCGCGATGTTCAAGCGCTACCCCGATTACCGGATGAACGTCTACCCCACTCACCGCAGCGCCAACGTACCGCCGAGCATCGTCGAGGCGGCCCGCAAGAACGCCCTGAACACCACCCTGGTTGCCGGCGGTAACGGGCTGGAGCACTTCACCAAGGCCTATCCGTTTCCGATTCCCAAGAATGGGCTGGAGGTGATCTGGAACCACATCACCCGTTATCGCGGTGACAGCGTGAAGCGCCAGATGGTGCAGATCGTGCCGGATGTCCAGGGCAACGGCACACCCGTGACCTTTGCCCACCAGTACGTGTTGCGCGAGAGCCTCGCCGACTACGATCCGGCCAAGCCGAGCAACGTGCTGTTCTACAACAAGCAGACCGTGGTCGCGCCAGCGCGCCTGGCCGGCAACGTGGAACTGGTTCACGAGACCCTCGATCAGGTCAAGGAACCTCGCCAGGCCTGGATCTACAACGCCGGCCAGCGCCGTGTGCGGCGGGCCCCGCAGGTGGCCTACGACGGGCCGGCCGCCAGTACCGACGGCCAGCGCGTGGTGGACAACTACGACATGTTCAACGGCGCGCCGGATCGCTATGACTGGCAACTGGTGGGCAAGCAGGAACTGTACATCCCCTACAACAGTTACAAGCTCGATTCGCCCACGCTCAAGTACGCCGAGATCACCAAGGCCGGGCACATCAACCAGGATCTGGCGCGCTATGAACTGCACCGTGTGTGGCACGTGGTCGCGACCTTGAAACCCGGCCAGCGCCATGTGTATGCCAAGCGCGATTTCTACATCGACGAGGACTCCTGGCAGGCCGCGGTCATCGATCACTACGACGGGCGCAATACCCTGTGGCGGGTTGCCGAAGCCCACCAGCTTTCCTACTACAACAGCCAGGTGCCCTGGTACACCGCCGAGACCCTGAATGACATGGTCAGCGGCCGCTACCTGGTGCTGGGCCTGAAGAACGAAGAGAAGAGCAACTATCAGTTCGGCGTCAAGGCGCTGGAGGCCGAGTTCACGCCCAACGCCTTGCGCCAGAGTGGGGTGCGCTGAACTCGGGTCACGACGGCTCGAACAACAGCGCCTTCGCCGAGGGGGCGCCAGGACCTCGTACTGGCGGTGGGCACAGCCTCTGTGCCAACCGCCACTCTTTGGAAAATGCCATGAAAAGCACCCCCGCTCCTTCGCTACCGCTTCAATACGCGCCGAGCACAGCACCGGCAATACCCCGCGGCAACATGCGCCGGGTGGTCGTCGCCTCCTCCCTGGGCAATGCGCTGGAGATGTACGACTTCACCGTCTACAGCTTTTTCGCGGTGATCATCGGCCAGCTGTTCTTCCCCTCCGACTCCCCATTGGCATCGCTGATGATGTCGCTGGTGACCTTCGCCCTGGGTTTTGTCGTCCGCCCGCTAGGGGCGGTACTGATTGGCCGGGTGGCCGACCGCTACGGCCGCAAGCAGGCGCTGTCGCTGACCATTGCCTTGATGACCATCGGCACGGGCATCATTGCCTTTACCCCCACCTATTCCAGCATCGGGATCTTCGCCACCATCATGCTGGTGCTGGGGCGGATGCTGCAGGGCTTTTCCGCGGGCGGTGAAGTCGGTGCCGCGTCGGCCTTCCTGATGGAGTCCGGGCGCACCGACAACCGCTGCTTCATGGTCTGCTGGCAAGGCGCGAGCCAGGGCGCTGCCGCCCTGCTCGGGGCACTTTCCGGGCTGGCGCTGACCAGTGTTCTGTCGGAGCAGGCGCTGCACAGCTGGGGCTGGCGCGTTCCGTTCATCATCGGCCTGCTGATAGGCCCGGTGGGCTGGTACATCCGCAAGCACCTGGATGAAACCCACCAGAACCCGGAGAACCCGACGCCGTTTCGCGACCTGTTGCGCAAGCACGCGCGCACCCTGGGGCTGGGAATACTGCTCATGGCCAGTTCGACGGTCACCTCCTACATGGTGGTGTTCTACATGCCGACCTACCTCACCCGGACCTTGCACTACTCCAGCAGCTTCGCCTTTTCGCTGGTGGCCTTCGCTTGCGTCCTGCTGACGGTCGTTCCCCCGCTGGCCTCGCGATGGGCTGACCGCATGCCACGGCGCAAGCCCTTGCTGTACTGGCTGTGCGGGCTGCAGATCATCCTGACCTACCCGGCCTTCATGCTGCTGGGCCTGCAAAGCACCCTGCTCTGCCTGGTGGCGGTGTCGATGCTGATCCTGCCGATGGCCATCAGCGGCGGTGCCGGCCTGGCGCTGCTGATGGAAGCCTTCGCCCGTGACGAGCGAGTCACCGGGCTGTCGATCGTCTACAGCTTCGGGGTCACCCTGTTCGGGGGGTTCTCGCCGCTGATCGTGACCTGGCTGATCGCCGTGACCGCAAGCCCGCTGGTACCTGCCTGGTATCTGTGCAGCGCCATCGTGCTCAGTGGCGTGGCCCTGCGTTTCTACCCGGAATATCCCGGCCGTCCCTGAATTCGACCTGCAACTGCCCCTCTACCTGGAACAAGGAATCCGTTGTGAACATGACCTCTCTGCAAGACCGACTGCAAGCCAGCACCGAGCGCTTCCTGAAGATCAGGCGCAACATCCACGCCCATCCGGAGCTGGGTGAAGACACCCTGGACACCGCAGCCCTGGTCACCGGCCTGCTCGAAGGCTGGGGTTATGAAGTCCACACCGGGGTGGGCGGCCATGGCGTGGTCGGCGTCCTGCGTCGCGGCTCGGGCACCAGGACCCTGGGCCTGCGGGCGGACATGGATGCCCTGCCGATCATCGAGCGCAACGGCTTGCCCTGGGCCAGCCAACGCGCCGGGGTGATGCACGCCTGTGGTCATGACGGCCACACCGCCACCCTGCTGGCGGCGGCCGAACAACTGGCCCTGCACGGCGAGTTCGACGGCACGCTGAACCTGATCTTCCAACCGGATGAAGAAGGCCTGACCGGCGCCAGGAGCATGATGGCCGACGGGCTGTTCCGGCGCTTCCCCTGCGATGCGGTGTACGCCTTCCACAACATGCCGGGGTTTCCCGTGGGCTACGCGATCATCAAGAGCGGCGGGGTCATGGCCTCGTCCGAGCGGGTCGGCATTACCCTGACCGGCAAAGGCGGACACGGCGCCGTGCCGGAGCGCGCCGTCGATCCGATCCCGGCCCTGGCCGGCATCATCAGTGCCCTGCAAACCGTGGTCTCGCGCAACATCAGCGCCAACGATGCGGTGGTGATCAGCATCGGCAAGGTACACGCCGGAACCGCCACCAACATCATTCCCGAATCGGCCATGCTGGAGCTCAGCGTGCGCACGGTTGACCCGGCGATCCGCCAACAGGTCGAGCAGCGGATCCGCACCATCGTCGAGGGCCAGGCCGCAGCATTCGGGGTCACCGCCGAGATCGACTATCAGTTGCTGGCCCCGGTCCTGGTGAACACCGTCGCCGAGACGCGACAGATGCTCGACGCCGCGCGCAAGGCCCTGGGCGACGAGAACGTGGTGGAGCAAGTGTCATTCAGGGCAATGGGCAGCGAGGATTTTGCCTGGATGCTGGACGAAGTGCCCGGCTGCTATTTCGGCCTGGGCAATGGCACCGGGGAGTTCAACGGCTGCTCGGTGCACAACGATCACTACGACTTCAACGATCAATTGATTCCCCTGGGCGCAGCGTGCTGGGTGGAACTGGTCGAAGGCTACTTGCGCTGAGGCGCTTGGTTCTCGGGGTGCCCCGAACTGGGCGCCCACACACTGTCTTGTGCAGGCCAGCCCTGCACCCGCCTATCAGGACACTGCCATGCCAAACGCCACCGCCATCGCCGACATGAGCGCCATCGAGCTGCTCGGTCATTACCGTGACCAGCAGCTGTCTCCCGTGGAGGTCACCCAGGACGCACTGGCCCGCATCGAGCGCTTCAACCCGCGGGTCAATGCCTTTTGCTACACCGATCCCGAAGGCGCGCTGAACACCGCACGCGAAGCTGAAAAGCGCTGGATGAAGGGCCAGCCCTGCGGCGCCCTCGACGGCTTGCCCACATCGATCAAGGAGCTGACCCCGACCCGGGGCATGCCCACGCGCAAAGCATCGATGACCATTTCGGCCGAAGGCCCCTGGGACATCGACGCGCCCGTCACCACTTTCATGCGGGAGGCCGGCGCCGTGGTGCTGGGCAAGACCACCAGCCCGGAGTTCGGCTGGAAAGGCGTGACCGACAGCCCGCTCTACGGCATCACCCGCAACCCCTGGGACACCCGCATGACCAGTGGCGGCTCCTCCGGCGGCGCAGCGGTGGCCGCGGCGCTCAATCTGGGCGTGCTGCATCAGGGCAGCGATGCCGGAGGCTCGATCCGCATCCCCGCCAGCTTTACCGGCACTTTCGGCTTCAAGCCCACCTTTGGCTACATCCCCCAGTACCCGGCCAGCGCGACGACCCTGGTGTCTCACCTGGGCCCCATGACCCGCACCGTGGAAGACGCCGTGCTGCTCCTGCAGGCCATCGCCCGCCCCGACCCGCGGGACGCGCTGATGGGAGCCCCGCGACACACCCCGTGGCTGCCCGACAGCACCCACCTCAACGGCCTGCGCATCGCCTACAGCGCAGACTTCGGCTATGTGCAGGTTGATCCGCAGGTCGCTCGCCAGGTGGCGCAGGCCGTGGCGCGGCTGGAACAACTGGGGGCGATCGTCGAAGCGGCCGACCCGGGATTCGACGACCCCCTGCAACTGTTCAAGAGCGTGATCTACGCCGGCGCACAGACGCTGGCCCGGCAACTGAGCACGGCCCAGAAAGACATGCTCGATCCGGGCCTGTTGCGCTTTACCGAAGAATGCCGCCACACCACCCTCGCCGACTTCACCGCGGCCCAGGAAGCCCGAGCGGCCTTGATGGCCCACATGAACATGTTTCACAGCCGCTACGACCTGCTGGTCTGCCCGATGCTGCCGATCACCGCGTTCGAGGCCGGCCACGACACCCCGCCCGGCAGCGCAATCGATGACTGGATGAAGTGGTCGCCTTTCAGCTACCCCTTCAACCTGACCCAGCAACCTGCTGCCTCATTGCCCTGCGGGTTCTCGGAGGCGGGATTGCCCATCGGCCTGCAGGTGGTTGGCGCGCGATTTGCCGACGATCAGGTGCTGCGGGTATGCCGGGCTTACGAGCGTGCATTTCCCGCGCCCTTTCCACAGGCCCCCATGACCGGCGCGGCCATGGCCCAGCAGGTGTCGCCGGTGTAGGGTTCGCACCCTCTTGCCGTGCGCCGCAGTCAGCCCGCCGCAGACTGCGCCAGGACCTGGGCCAGGGCGTCCCTCAACTGCGCCTGGCTGAAGGGCTTGAAGATCCGTGGCAGCTCCGGCACCGGGCCGTCCTGGCGCTGGGCATAACCGCTGGCCAGGATGATCGGCAACTGCGGGTGCAGGCGCCGCACCGCTTCGGCCAACTGGCGGCCATCCATGTGTGGCATGGCCATGTCGCTGATCATCAGCTGGATGTCCCGGTGCTGCTCAAGACACTGCAGCGCCTGGGCCCCGCTGGCGGCGCGGATGACTCGATGGCCCAGGTCCTCCAGCAGCAGCGTGGTGCTGTCCAGGACCAGGCTGTCGTCATCCACCAGCAGCACGCACAGCGGCGGGTGGTCCGGGCCCGGGACAGGCATGGCCTCACTGCCCGGCGAACCCTTGGCCGCGCTCGCCAGGGGCAGCCACAGCTCGGCGCGGGTGCCCTGGCCCAGGCGGCTCTGGAGCACCAGGCGCCCGCCCAGTTGCTCGGCCAGGCCGTGGACCATCGACAGGCCCAGGCCGGTGCCCTTGCCCAGGCCCTTGGTGGTGAAGAACGGATCGGCGGCGCAGGCCAGGGTCTGTTCGTCCATGCCCTGGCCATCGTCGATCACCGCCAGGCAGACGTACTGCCCCCGGGCCAGGTTGCCCGTGGCCCCGCGCAATTGCGCCTCGATCAGGATCGAACCGCCCTCGGGCATGGCATCCCGGGCATTGCTCACCAGGTTCAGCAGCGCCAGTTCCAGCTGGTTGAGATCAGCCTGCACCGCCGGCAGGTCCGGCGCCATCTCCACCCGCAGGGCAATCCTGGGCCCCACCGAACTGCACAACAGGCCGCTGAGGCTGGCCACCAGTTGGCCCAGGTCCAGGGCCTGGGATTTCAACTCCTGGCGCCGGGCGAAGGCCAGCATGCGCTGGGTCAGGGTCACGCCGCGCTCGGTGCCCTGCAGCGCGTTGTCCAGCAGGCGCCGCAGCCTGGGGTCATCGCCGACCCGTTTGTGCAGCAGCTCCAGGTTGCCGCGGATCACCGTCAGCAGGTTGTTGAAGTCATGGGCGATGCCGCCGCTGAGCTGGCCGATGGCCTGGAGCTTCTGCGACTGGAACAGCGCTTCGCGGGCGACCTCCAGTTCCTTCTGCGCCTGGACCACCTCGGTGATGTCGCGGGTGATCTTGGCGAAACCGATGATGGCCCCGGAGTCGGCGCGGATCGGGTCGACAATCACATGGGCCAGGAACCGCGTACCGTCCTTGCGCAGGCGCCAGCCCTGCTTCTCGAAACGGCCTTCGCGGGCGGCGGCTTCCAGGGCCTTGCGCGGCTCGTCGCTGGCCCGGTCCTCGGCGGTATAGAACAGTGAAAAGTGCTGGCCGATGACTTCCTCTGGGGCATAGCCCTTGATCCGTTGCGCCCCCAGGTTCCAGCTGCTGACCCGGCCCTGGGCATCGAGCATGTAGATCGCGTAGTCGGTCACGCTCTGCACCAGCAGGCGGAACTGCTGTTCGCTCTGTTTCAGGGTCTGCTCGGCGGCCCGCTGCTCGGTCATGTCCCGGGTGACCTTGGCAAAGCCGATCAGCCCGCCGGCGCTGTCGCGGACCGGGTCGATCACCACATGGCACCAGAACCGCGTGCCATCCTTGCGCAGGCGCCAGCCCTCGCCTTCGAAACGCCCGCACTGCGCGGCACTGTCCAGCGCCCTCTGGGGCAAACCGGCCTGGCGATCCTCGGGGGTATAGAAGCAGGAAAAGTGCCGGCCCAGCACTTCCTCCTCCCGGTAGCCCTTGAAGCGCCGGGCACCGCTGTTCCAACTGGCGACCCGGCCCTGTGCGTCGAGCATGTAGATCGCGTAGTCCACCACCGCATCGACCAGCAGGCGGAAGCGATCGTCAGTGAGGGGGTGGTACGGCTCGGGCAGATCAGGCATGGCAGTTTCCGTCGGGTATTTTTTTCATCGAATCGGCGAAACGTTGCAGCGCCGCAGCATTCATCGACCGGGGCTCGGGCCAGTGTGCACCGCCTGCAGCTGTCTGTGTGGAATCGCATGCCTGGCTCGACAACGCAAGGGACAGACGGTTGACCGTGGAAAATATATTTCCGAGCTTTCGATCTAGTGGCACTGCGGGCACAATGCGTACCTTTTTGGCTGGCCCTGCCGGAGACCCTGAAATGATCAAGACGCCGTACTACCTCATCGACAAGCAGAAGCTTTTGAGCAACATGCAGAAGATCGCCTACGTGCGCGAGCAGTCCGGCGCCAAGGCCCTGCTGGCCCTCAAGTGCTTCGCCACCTGGTCGGTGTTCGACCTGATGCAGCAGTACATGGACGGCACCACCTCCTCGTCGCTCTACGAGCTCAAGCTCGGCCGGCAGAAGTTCGAAGGCGAGACCCACGCCTACAGCGTGGCCTGGGCCGACGACGAGATCGAGGAGATGCTCGCCAACTGCGACAAGATCATCTTCAACTCCATCAGCCAGCTGCAGCGCTTTGCCGACGCCAGCGCGGGCAAGGTGCGCGGCCTGCGGGTCAACCCCCAGGTGAGCAGCTCGGACTACCTGCTGGCCGACCCGGCGCGCCCGTTCAGCCGCCTGGGCGAGTGGGACCCGGCCAAGATCGAGCAGGTCATCGAGCAGATCTCCGGCTTCATGTTCCACAACAACTGCGAGAACGGCGACTTCGGCCTGTTCGACCAGATGCTGACCACCATCGAGGAACGCTTCGGCCACCTGCTGCACAAGGTCGAGTGGGTCAGCCTCGGCGGCGGCATCCACTTCACCGGCGAGGACTACGCCCTGGACGCCTTCTGCGCGCGCCTCAAGGCCTTCTCCCAGAAGTACGGCGTGCAGGTCTACCTGGAGCCGGGCGAAGCGGCGATCACCCAGAGCGCCTCCCTGGAAGTGACCGTGCTCGACACCCTGTACAACGGCAAGCACCTGGCCGTGGTGGACAGCTCCATCGAAGCCCACATGCTCGACCTGCTGATCTATCGCCTGAACGCCAAGCTGTCACCAAGCGCGGGCGAACATACCTACATGGTGTGCGGCAAGTCCTGCCTGGCCGGGGATATCTTCGGCGAATACCAATTTGATCGTCCGCTGGCCATCGGCGATCGACTGTCGTTCATTGATGCGGCGGGTTACACCATGGTCAAGAAAAACTGGTTCAACGGTCTGAAAATGCCGTCCATTGTCGTGAAACAACTCGATGGCAGCATCGAGGTGGTACGCGAGTTTGGTTTCGAAGACTACCTGTCCAGCCTTTCCTGAGCGGACAGGTCACGAGGAGAAGTAAATAAATTGAAGAAGAATGTTCTTATCATTGGTGCAGGAGGTGTCGCCAAGGTGGTGGCCCACAAGTGCGCGCAGCACAACGACGAACTCGGTCGTATTGCTATCGCGTCGCGCAACATCTCCAAATGCCAGGCCATCATCGACAGCGTCAAGGCCAAGGGCAGCCTCAAACAGCCCGCTGAAATAAAAGCCTATGCGCTCAACGCGCTGGACATCGAGGCAACCAAGGCGCTGATCCGCGAGACCGAGTCGCAGATCGTCATCAACGTCGGTTCCGCCTTCCTCAACATGTCGGTGCTGCGTGCCTGCATCGATACCGGTGTGGCCTACCTGGACACCGCGATCCACGAAGAACCGGGCAAGATCTGCGAGACCCCGCCCTGGTACGGCAACTACGAGTGGAAGCATCTCGAAGAGTGCCAGCAGAAGAACATCACCGCGATCCTCGGCGTCGGCTTCGACCCGGGCGTGGTCAACGCCTATGCGGCCCTGGCCCAGCAGGAACATTTCGACCGCATCGACTCGATCGACATTCTCGACGTCAATGCCGGTTCCCACGGCAAATATTTCGCCACCAATTTCGACCCGGAAATCAACTTCCGCGAATTCACCGGGCAGGTGTGGAGCTGGCAGGACAGCCAGTGGACCAGCAACACCATGTTCGAAGTCAAGCGTACCGACGACCTGCCTGTGGTCGGCTCGCAAAACCTGTACCTGACCGGCCACGATGAAGTGCACTCGCTGTCGAAGAACCTCGACGTGCCCAACGTGCGGTTCTGGATGAGCTTCGGCGAGCACTACATCAATGTGTTCACCGTGCTGCGCAACCTGGGCCTGCTCTCCGAGCAACCGGTGAAGACCGCCGAAGGCCTGGAAGTGGTGCCGCTCAAAGTGGTCAAGGCCGTGCTGCCTGACCCGGCCTCCCTGGCCCCGGGCTACACCGGCAAGACCTGCATCGGTGACCTGGTCAAGGGCAGCAAGAATGGCCAGCCGCGCGAAGTCTTCATCTACAACGTGGCCGACCACGAAGAAGCCTACGCCGAGACCGACAGCCAGGGCATTTCCTACACCGCCGGCGTACCGCCCGTGGCCGCCGCCCTGCTGGTGGCCCGTGGCGAGTGGGACGTGCAGCGCATGGCCAACGTCGAGGAACTGCCGGCCAAGCCGTTCCTCAAGGCGCTGGACCTGATGGGCCTGCCGACCCGCATCAAGGACGAACAGGGCGACCGCCCATGGGACGCCAAGGCTTGATGCACTAGCCACGACAGGAGGCGCCGATGCAGGCGCCTCCTGCCTGGATGAATGTTTCGTTTGTGCGTCGCTTTTGCGTTTCTGTGCGACAGATCCCACTTCAGGGGCTCCCGCCCTGCTCCTTCGCAGTGTTAGCTTGGCAAGGTTTCTGACTAACAGCTCAGATAATCCTTACCCCCTGCAAAGGAATGCCCTCCGCAATGGATTTTTCTCTCAAGCACCTGGCTGCGGCCACCCTGATGCTCGCCAGCCTGTCGTCCTACACCTCGATCGCCCAGGCCAACATTACCCCGCAACAAAGCGCGGCCATCCTCAAGACCTTCAATGACGCCACGGTCACGGATTTCCGCCAATTCCTCGGCACCCTGGCCAAGAGCCCGCTGGCCAAGAGCGACCAGCTCGCCCCGACCATCGAGGCCTTCCTGGCCAACAAGACCCTGAACGCCGAACAGCAGAACGAGATCCACCGCCTGCTGGGCCTCTACGCCCGGATCAAGTACGGCAAGGCCGCCACCGAAACCCTGCGCGAACTGGTGGCCATCCCCACCTTCAACATCGACGGCGTGCCGCAGTACAAGAACCCCGAGTTCCTCAAGATCGCCGCCAAGATCCAGGACCTGGCCAAGGCCTTCAACCTGAACTTTCGCAACATCGACAACCGGGTCTACGAGATCTCCCTGGAAGGCAGCGGCGATGAAGTCGTCGGCATCCACGCCCACGCCGACGTGGTGCCGGTGACCCCGGAAAACTGGGTGCTCGAAGACGGCACCCGCCTCGACCCGTTCAAGGTCACCCTGATCGGCGACCGCATGTATGGCCGCGGCACCGAGGACGACAAGAACGGCATCGTGGTAGCGCTCTACGCGATGAAGATCATCAAGGAAGAGAAGCTGCCCCTGGCGCGCAACTTCAAGCTGCTGGTGGACACCACCGAGGAAACCAGCGGCGATGCCATTCCCTACTACTTCGAACACAACCCGACGCCCAACTACAACCTGGCGCTGGACGGCGGCTACCCGGTGGTGATCGCCGAGAAAGGCTACGGCACGGTGATGGCCAGCTTCGCCCGGCGCGCCGCCGAGGGCAAAGGGGCGGAGATCACCCACCTCACCGGTGGCCTGGCCACCAACCAGATCCCCTCGACCTCGGTAGCCACCCTGGTCACCGAGCAGCCCGCGGAACTGGCCGCCAGCCTGCAAAAGGCCGGCGCCGAATATGCCAAGCAGCACGGCGGCAACTTCCAGGTCGCGGCCAAGGTGGTGGGCAAGGATGTGCAACTGGCGGTCACCGGCGTCTCGGCCCACTCCTCCGAGCCCGAGTCCGGGGTCAACCCGGTGGCGCGGATGCTGGACTTCATCAACAGCCAGGACGGCAAGATCGCCTTCAAGCACAACGCCTTCACCGATGGTGCCCGCTACGCCGCCGACAACTGGGGCCTGGACTACCTGGGCAACAAGCTGGGCATCGGCTTCTCCGACGACTTCATGGGGCCGCTGACCACCTCCCTGACCCAGGTCAGCGTGGATGACAAGACCTTCAAGCTGGCGGTCAACCTGCGGGTGCCCAAGGGCAAGACCCCGCAAGTGCTGAAGGGCGAAATCACCGACAAGCTGGCGGCCTGGAGCAAGAAGACCCAAGTGGCGGTGAACATCGACACCAAGATCGCCGAACCTATGTACCGCAACCCCGAGGGTGAATGGGTCAAGGCACTGCTGGCGGTGGCCAGCGAGAACCTGGGCATGGCGCACAAGTTCGGCACCTCCGCCGGCGCCACTTCGGTGCACGAGTTGCCCAACGGCGTGCAGTTCGGCCTGGCGCGGCCCGAGGTCAAGTACACCGGCCACACCGACAACGAGTTCAAGACCGTGGAGCAGTTCCTCCTGGACCTGCAGATCGTCACCGAGATGGTCGGCCGCATCGGCCAGTTGCCCAAGCTCTGACCGCCCTCACGGGCCCGCCACCCATGGCGGGCCCGTTCTCCCCTTCCTCCACGCCTCAGCGCGCCGCTGACGTCCAGTCGGGGTCGCTGACATCTCGCAGTACCCCGCCATACCCCTGGTGGAGGTTGCCCTCGGGCAGCAACTGCGCCGTGGCCAGTTGCCGGTGCAGGCCGCCCAGGTGGTAGAACGGCACACGCACATAGAGGTGATGCTCGATGTGGTAGTGGATGGCGTGGGGGCCGAACAGGAAGGTCTGCACGCTGGGCCGTACGATGCTGCGGGCGTTGCGGCTCTGGTCGGCGGCAACCGGCAGGCCGGCATGCTCCATGATGGCTCGTACCCGGCCCAGCAAGGGCAGCAGGGTAATCGCCGGCAACAGCCACAACCCCAGGTACAGCCAGGGGTGGCCGCTCCAGGCCAGCAGGCCGAACAGCAGGCCGTTGCTGACCAGCATGGACAGCACTTCCTCCAGGGCCTGGCGCGGCGACTTGTCGACCCGGGGCATGATCGCGCGGTAGTCACCCCGGGCGAACCTCAAGGCGCTGATGAAGTAGCCCACCCCGCACAGGTCCGCCAGCAGGCGCAGGGCCAGCTTGCCCCGGGGCAAGGGGTAATCCCCCAGGCCGAAGACCGCCACCACCGGGTCGTCATGCTCCATCGGATGCAGGTGATGCTTGAGGTGGCCGGCGCGGTAGGTGCAGAGGGACAGGAACAGCGGGCCGGCGGCCAGCCACTGGCCCAGCCGATCATTGGCTTTCTGCCCGCGCAGCAGCAGGCCGTGGGCGCTCTCGTGCATCAGCACCGCCAGCGCCAACTGGCTGCGGGCGATCAGCAGCGCGGCCAGCAGGTAGATGACGGGGTGCGGCCAGAGCGCAGCGCAGGCGAATGCGGCGGCGATCAGCCCCCAGTCGGCCAGCAGCGCCAGGCCACCGATCCAGGGCTTGAGCAGGAACAGCCCGGCGTCGGGGGCAAAGGCACGCAGGGCCCGATTCTCTCCGGCACGGGGTTCAGGCTGGGACACGGGCAGGGTTTCCTTGTCGTTGGGTGGCCAGGGCACAGGCCAGGGCCAGGAACAGGCCGCCCGCCACATCGATCAGCGTGTGCTGCTTGAGGGTCAGGGTCGAGAGGCAGATCAGCAGGCCGATGACAGCGCTCAGCTCTTTGCAAGGGCGGCGCCAGAGCGCGCGACAGGCCAGGCAGGTCACGGCCACATGCAGGCTGGGAAAACCGTTGCAGGCCAGGTCCAGCTGCCACATCCGGCCCAGCCGCTGTTGCAGGAAGCCATTGTCGAGGGCGGCGATATCCGGCCTCGGCACATATTCGGGGAACAGCCAGAAGCACAGCAGCCCAACGGCGAAGGCCATGCCGGTGGCGTTGCGCAGGGCCCTGAAGCCCTCCTGGCTGGCATAGGCCGCCGCCAGCAGCACAAAGGGAAAGAACAGCACATAGACGAACCAGGACTGGGCGATAAAGGGGATCAGCTCATCCAATGGCGTGACCCAGTTGTAGCGCGGCGTCACCAGGCGCTGCAGACCCATGAACGCGCCCAGCCCCAACAGCAGGGCGAACACCGCAGCCAGGGCCTGCCGAAGGTTGGCGGCGGCTATCAGGCGCTGCAAGGTGCCGGTCATGGCTGCTGGCCCGGTGCGGGCATGGAGCGGTGACGACTCACGGCCGCGCCCTCACAAGCCGAGCAAGCGGCTGGCCCAGGCATCGATCCGTGCCTGGGCCCGCTGGTTGCCCGAGATCACGTCGGGCGCTGGCGCCGCCGCGCTCAACTGCCGCGCCGCCTCGGCCACCTGACGGCGAAAATCGGCAGGGTCGCCGCGCCAGGTCACCACCCGGTGCAGCAACTGCAATTGCCGGGCCCGGGCGGCGTTGCTGGTCTGTTCCGGCTGGTCGCTCACCACCAGGATGATCGGCCGCTGGTAGACCCGGGCGATGGACAGCGCCGCCATGCCCGGTGCCGAGACCAGGAGTTGCGCCCGGGCAGCGCGGCTGGCCCAGAGCGGATCGACCTGCAGCCAGCCGCTGCGCCCGGCATACCCCTCGCCCACGCGGTGAGCGTCCAGGCCCGCATCTTCCAGGCCAAGGCTCAAGGCATCGGCCAGGTCGGGCTCACGAAAATGCGGGTTGAGGTACACCGCGGCGCCCACGGCGGCCTGTTCCGGCAAGGCTTCGGCCAGGGCCACCGGGGTCGGCAGGCGATACAGTGCCGGGGCCCGGGTATCGTCGACTTCATAGGCGAAATCGTGCTCGATGCGCGCCCGCGCCGTATCGATCTGGCGCCCGACAATCCAGCCGAACAGGCGCCCGAACTGGCGCGGCCACATGCCGGCAAAGTTGTTCAGCAGCGCCACCTTGAGGCTGGCCCCGTACACGTGCACCACCTGGCGCCGCCAGCCCGGGAGCATGCCCATGTAGAGCAGCGCCGGGTGGAAGGAATCGTTGATCACCAGGTCCACGCCGCGCAGCCGGCGCCGCAGTTGGAGGATGTCCCGCAGCATGCGCCCGGGGCGGAACAGGTAGTGGGCGACATTGCGGTTGGTGGCCTGGCGCAGCATGTTCTGCTGGCTGTCGAACTGCACCGCGTAATGCAGCGAGAGAATCTGCGCCGCAATGCCGAAGCGCTGCAGGAAGTCCTGCCCCTGCTGCGAGGTGGTCAGCACCTCGACCTCGGCCCCGGCCGCACGCAAGGCATGTACCAGCAGTTGGGCACGCATCAAGTGCCCACGGGCATCGGCGGTCGCCAGGTAAAGAATCCGTGCACTCATCGCCCCACTCGGCCCCGACCACCGAGCAGCCAGCCGGCACCATACATCGCCAGGGCACCGGTCACGCCAAAGCTCGCATCGACGCGGCGAATGTCCTTGAGCAGGCGCGCCAGATGGCCCGCCTCATGGGGCGCCACGATGCGCCGCAGGGTGTTCTGGCACAGGCGCACGTGGGCTTTCTCGTCGGCCAGCACCCGCGCCAGCAGCGGATACAAGCCATGCCCGGCATCCAGCACCGCACAATGGCGGGTCAATACCCGCTCGGCCATCTGCTCGGCACACAGCCCGGTGGCGTAGGCCGGCACCAGCAGGCCCTGTTCGAAAAGCCCCGCATAACGACGGGCCAGGCGCTGCCAGCGCTGGATCTTGCGCCGGCTCAGCCAGTCCGGCTCCAGGCGGGCTTGAGCGTCGTCGCCCCGCTCGCGCAGGGCCTCGGCAAACAGGGTCACGTGGCGCTGCTCATCGGCCAGGTGCTGTGCTACCTGCCGTTCGAGCCAGGGTGGCGACTGCGGCAACAACTCATCGAGCAACGCACGCTCGGTGGCGTCTTCACCAGCCAGGTACATGCGCAACAGCAGGCGTTCGCCTCGCGGGCTGCGGTGCAGGCGCAACAAGGCGGCGCGCTTGATGCGGTCCACCAGCCGCGCCTGCAGCACCCCCAGGCCCTGGGGCCGGGGCATGCTCAGGCAGTCGAAGTTGGCCTCGCCGGCAACCGCTGGCCCCGCACTCATTGCACGGGCTGCGCGGCGCTGGCGGTGGCCGTCCTGGCCCCGTGCGAATGGCGCTGCCAGGCCAGGATCAGGCCGATAAAGCTGTCACGCATGAAGGCCGTGCCGCTGGCCGCAGCGCCGGGAAAGCTCTTCTCCTGGCCGTTGTAGCGCAGGTAACCCTGGCCGTTGACCGCACCCAGCTCCAGGCTGTCGCCCTTGTTCAAGCCCCGCTGACGCACCTCCCTGAGCAACGGGCTGTCCTCCAGCGCAAAGACAAACAGCTGGCGCTGTACCACCCACAGCGGGATCTGCCCGCTCAGGGCCTGCAGGTCGAGGTTCCAGGTGCCCTGCTGCAGCACCTGCTCCAGCGCTTCGCTGCCCGGCTGCCTGGTACTGAAGCTGGCACGCATCAGCGACTTCGACACTCGGCCGACGCCCAGGCCGATGGTGATGTCGCCCGCTGTCGGGTGCTGCGCATCGCTGGGGCGCACCACCACGAAATAACTGGCCAGGCGCGCCGCGATCGACGGCTGGGCCAATACGTTGCGCGCCTGTTCGGGGCTGAACAGCACGCGCTCACGGGTGCCTTCACGGACGCTGATCTGATAGGGATCGAGGCTGATGTCACGGAACTTGCCACGCACCGGTGCGTGCACATAGGTATCGGATTTCCACACCTTGCCCGAACGGCGCAGCAGCACCTGCAGGCTCAGGGGTACACGCTGGCCGTCGCTGGCGATGCCGCTGCCGTGCAGCAGAATGTCGCCGATCACGGTCTTGCTTTCGTGGTTGCTGTCGGCGTCGATGACGATGGCATGGGTTTGCCGGTCGACACTGGCCCGCGCATCACTCACGTCCAGGGCGATGCGGTTGCAGTCGAGGTTGCTGGAGGCGAACGTGGCGCAGCCACTGTCCGAAGCGAAGTGGTACACCCCGCGACCGGCGAACTCGCTGGGAGCGGCCTGGGCCTGGCCACCGAGTGCCAGCAAGGCCAGGCACGCCAGGGAACGGCCGAATGAGGCAAGAGAAGGGTTCTGCATGGGGACTTCCTCTGGGCACGCGAACGGCGTGCGACGATACGGCGCGACGCGGATCAATCCAGGTTGCGGTGGTAGGACAACGCTTCACTGTGCCGGGCACTGGAGCGGCCGATGGACAGCCCGCAGCCACGCACCACGGCGCCGGCAGTGTCGAGCAACGAGATGGCAGTGACCATGGCCATGGCCCCCAGGCGCCGGGCTCCGTGCAGGGGCGGCAGGTCCTGGTGGTTGAGGGCCCGCAGGCTGTAGCCCAGGCGCCCGACCATCACGCACAAAGGCCCCAGCGGCCCACTGCGCCCGAGCCATTGCAGCCAGCCCGGCAGGTAGGCGCGCACCAGGTACGGGGTCAGGCCGACGCTGTCGCCGCCCCTGAGCCAGCGCAGCTTGAACACCTCGCCCTGGCTGTCGGGCAGCCGGTGCTCGGTGTGTGCCGCCGGCGCATAGACCACCGCCACCCCCGCCGCTTGCAGGCGCAGGCCCATAACCTGGCAATGGGCACGATAGATGCCAGCCAGGGGCTCGTAGCGATACTGCTCGAAGGTGGCACAGCGAAAAGCCACGTTGTTGGCGTAGAAGTTACGCGTGGCGCCGTGGCGCAAGGGGCTGGGGAAATACATGAAGTCGATGGCGGTCAGCGCACTGCCGGCGACGCTCGGCGCGTAGCTGGTGCGCCCGGCCACCGCCACGGGCGCCTCGGGTTGCACAAAGGGCAGCAGCAACTCTTCCAGCCAACGGTCATCGGGCAGGCAGTCGGCATCGGCGAATACCACGTACTGGCAGCGCGCCTGGTCGACGCCATCGAAACCGACATTCTTGGCATCGTAGTAACCGGTGCCGGCATCGATCTCGATGAACTCCAGCGCACAGCCGGCCAGGCTGCACAGCGCCTGGCGTGCCTCAAGGTCGAGGCCGTCATGGGTGATGATCCACTGGGCAAAAGCCTGGGGCGCCAGACTTTGCAGGGCCAGCCGGGCAATCAGCCGCTGGAGGCTGCTCAAGGCTTCGCCTGCATTCTTGCCGCCGCGCAGATTGTTGGTTTCCAACACCAGTGCGGTCTGGGCAGCAATCCCTTGCAGGCGCGTGGACAGGTCATCGCCGGGAGGCAACTGCGACATCCTGGCTGTCGTTTCTTGGCTATCCATTTCGCAGTGTCTCTGAAAAAAGCAGGGCCGCCCGGGGGCGTGACGCGCGCAATCACAGCATTATTCCGGGGATTATTCAAACACCGGCTGCGCCGGTTGTGATGCCCCGCGCAATCGCTTCTGGCCACCCATGTCATCCGCCAGGTAAGCCGCTCCCTGGCATCGCTGCAACGATTGAGGCTCTGACGGCAGAACTCGCTCCCCCCTAGAAGCGCGCCGCCAGCTGCTGATACAGCGCCATGGGCAAGCTGATTCCTTCTATTTGCGCCCGGGCCCAGGCCTGCTGCTTGGCCTGCCCCGGAGGGTGAACCCCCAGGGTGGCCAGGCGCTGCATCTGCCGCGCCAGTCGAGCCTCGAACTGCTCGTCGAGCAGGTGCGGGGCGATGGCGATCACCAGCAGGCCCGAACCCGGCGATTGTGCGCCGCTTCGAAAATCGGGCGCATCCAGCGACCAGTTGCCCCCGGCGACACCGCCGGCGAGCACTTCGACCAGCAACGCGATGTTGGCCCCGCGACTGCCGCCGAACGCCAGCAAGGCACCGTGCATGGCCTCCCGGGCACTCAGGGTGGCTGCGCCCTGGGCATCCACTGCCCAGCCTTCGGGGATCGCCTCCCCGGCCTCGGCCGCCTTGAGGAGGTTGACGAAGGCCGTGGCGCTGCTGGCCTGGTCGATCAGCAGCAAGCGCCCGTCGCCGCAGGGAGCGGCGAAGGCCAGGGGGTTGGTGGAATAGATCGGCTGGCGCTGGCCGGCCACGGTCAACAGCGCCGGGCCGTTGCAGAACGCCAATGCCACCAGGCCTTCGGCGGCCAGGCGCCGGGTGTAGTAGCCCAGCTCGCCACAGGTAAACCCGTTGTGCAGGGCAAACAGGCTGATTCCCAACTGCCGGGTGCTGTCACACACAGCGCCAAAGGCCTGATCGAACCCCAGTTGCGCAATGCCCGCGCGCGCATCGCAACGGATCATTGCCGGGGCCAGTTGGGTGATCAGTGGCTTGGCCAAGCCCGCTATGCGCCCGCTGGCAAACCCGTGCAGGTAATCGGCCAGATGCTCGAAACCCACACTGGCCAGGCCATGACCCTGGGCCGATACCGTGGCCTCGGCCAGAGCCTGGGCCACTTCCTGGCTGCTGCCGGCCTGCAGGCAGCAGCGCTGGGCAAAATCCCTGGCCTCTGCCAGCGACAGATACTTGAACGCTGCACTCTCTTGCATCGATTGCTCCCTGACGCTGCTGCACAACCGCCCTGGCCACCGGGCCCGGGGCTGCGGGTCATTCCACCAGGCGTGGCGCCCCCACGTTGGCGGCTTGTTTATCCAGGCCGAACGAGCCGAGTATCTCGGCAATTTCGCCAGAAGCATGCAAGGCCTGAATGTTTTCATTGAGCGCCTCACTCAGCGCCGTATTGGCCTTGGTGTGGGGAAAACTGGTCTGCCCCGGCTCCAGGGTAGCCTTAACCCGCGGGTCGGGCTCCGAGACCTTGATGCTCATGCCCCGGTAGGCACCCTTCTGCTGCGAAGCCACGCCCACCGCGAAGCTGTCGATGCCCAGCGCAATCCGCTTGGCCGCCAGGTCCTGGGCCATGGCCACCGGGTTGGGATAGAGCACCAGATTGTCGCCAAAGGCCTTTTTCAAGTCGTCGACCCACAGGTAACCCTGCACCGTGCCGATGCGCTGACCTTCGAGCTCGGAGATTTTCGAATAGCCCTCGCTGGAAATGATCCCCATCACGTCCAGGTACAGCGGCGCGGTCAGACCCAGGACCTTGCTGCGCTCGGCGGTACGGTACCAGTCGCCGATGCCGACGTCGGCCCGCCGTGCGATCACCGACTGGACCACCGCCGCCGGGTCCACCACTGTCAGCTTGATATCCAGGCACTCCCTGGCAGCGATGCGCTTGATGATTTCACCATCGACCCCGCTCAACTGGTTGCCCGGCCCGGGAATCGAGTACGGCGGGAAGACCCAGGCCGCGACGCTCAACACCCCCGGAGTCAGGGTTTCAAACGTGTGGGCCGGCTTGCAGTCGGCCAGAGCCTGGGGGGCACCAAGCAGCACCGAACCTCCCACCAGGGAGGAACAAAGGAACGCCCAACGAACAATGCGTTTGAATGAACGGATCATGGCTTCACCTGTGCATGGGTTGCATTAAGAGAATGGCAGCCGAAAGACGGCTCAAGCAGGTCATGCGTGCTGGCTGGGGGCCAGTTTTTTCTCCAGCGCCGCCACACCCAGGGTCGCGGGCGCACACACAGCGGCATACATCAGGCCGGCCAGGGTCAGCACCGGCATGTACTCGAAGGTGGATGAACCGATGGCCGAGGCGCGGCTGACGATCTCCGGGAGCGCGATGGTGAAACACAACGACGCGGCCTGGAACATCATGATCGAGAACCCCAGCAACGACGGCAGAGCCACCCGCATCGCCTGGGGCAAGATGATGAAACGCAGTGCATCGAAGCGGTTCAGGCCGATCACCTCGGCCGCCTCGTTCTGCCCCTGGGCCACCGCCTCGATGCCGCCACGGATGATCTCGCTGGTGTAGGCCGCAGTGCAGTAGGCCAGCGCCAGGGCTGCCGCCCAGAAAGAACTCAGGGTCAGGCCCGCCGAAGGCAGGCCGAAATAGAAGTACTGCAACAGGATCAACGCCGGCGCGCCACGCCCAAGCTCGACAATCAGCAACGAGGGGTAGCGCACTGCCCGGCGGGGCGCCGACACACCCAGCGCCAGCAACAACCCAAGGACCACCCCCAGTGCCAGGCTGGCGGCGGTTACCTGAATTGACAGCACAAAACCCTTCCACAGCTCGGGAAACCAGGCCAGCCACATCGTCAGGATCTCGTTCATCGGGCAATCCTCTGCTTCAGGGTGGCCGACAGCCAGCGCGAGAACAGCGCCACCGGTACGCTGAGAATCAGGTAGACCAGCGCCGCCACGCTGTACACCTCCAGCCCTTGAAAGGTTTGCTGGGACATCTGGTACGCCTGGAAGCTGACGTCACCGACACCGATGGTCGAGGCCACGGCCGAGTCCTTGAGCAACCCATTGCATAGGTGGCCGAGGTGGGAATGGCGATGCGCACCAGTTGCGGCAGCATCACATCGAAAAAGCGCTGGGGCGCCGACAGATTGAGCACCTGCGCCGCCTCGTACTGCCCCTGGGGGATCGCCGCAAAGGCACCGCGATATACCTCCGACATATGCGCCGCGGTGATCAGCCCCAGGCCCAGCACCGCGGCAGCGAACGGCGACAAGGCGATGTAGCCGCCTCCGATGCCGAAGAAGATGAAGAACAGCCAGACGATGGGCGGTATCGAACGCAGGGTCAGCACCAGCATCGCCGCCATCCAGCGACACAGCTTCAGGTTCGACAGACGCAGGGCACAGAGTGGAAAGCCCAGCACCACGCCGATGCAGAAAGCGCCCAGGGTCACGCTCAGGGTCCCGGGCACGCCGCGCAACAGGACCAGCAGAATATCCGCCATCAGCGATTCCTCACGGCCTGGAGAAACTGCGCCACCCGCGCGTGCTGCGGCTCGCGCATCACCTGGGCGCTGGGCCCCTGCTCGATGATCCGCCCTTCGGCCATCACCACCACCCGGTCGGACACCGTCTCGGCAAAGTGCATCTCGTGGGTCACCACCAGCATCGACATGCCCTCGCGCGCCAGCTCCTTCATCACCGCCAGCACTTCCAGGCCCAGCTCGGGGTCCAGGGCCGAGGTCGGCTCATCGAACAGCATCAGCTCCGGATCCAGCGCCAGGGCCCGGGCGATGGCGATGCGTTGCTGCTGGCCGCCGGAGCAGCGCGCCGGATAGGCGTTGGCCTTGTCCGCGAGCCCCACCCGGTCCAGCAACTGCAAAGAGCGGGCGTCAGCTTCCTCGGCGCTGCGGCCGAGGGTGCGGACCTGCGCCAGGCTGACGTTGCGCAGCACCGTAAGGTGCGGAAACAGGTTGAACGACTGGAACACCATGCCGATGCGCCGGCGCAGATTGAGCAGCTCGCTCCGGGGCAGCGGGCGCCCGGCTTCGATAGCCACCCCGCCCATGCTGACCCGTCCCCGGGTCGCGGGCTCCAGTTGGTTGATGCAACGCAGCAAGGTGCTTTTACCCGAGCCGCTGGGGCCGATGATCGCCACCACCTCACCCTTGGCCATCTCGAAACACACGTCGTGCAATACGGGGTAAGGCCCGAATTGCTTATGGATCGCCTCCAGTCGCAGGAAAGGTTCGGCGCTGGGTACCGGGGGCGGTGCCAGGGGGCTGGCGTTTTCGATCACGGTCATGCTGCTCATTGTTTTTCTCCGGACAGGGTAGACGCCGTGCCTGCAAGAATCAGGCAACAACCACTGCTATCGATCGCCGTCGACTAACGGGGTACGGGAAAGCTTGACCGCTCCAGCAGCGGTAATCAGCACCTGCTCTTCGAGCTTCACGCCTTCATGGCCGCCCCGCTCGCCGATGTAGCTCTCCACCGAGAGCACCATGTTTTCCTCGAAGTGGCCGTCATAGCCCCACTCGGCAAAGTCCACCGCGTAGGCCACGCTGGGGTACTCATCGACCAGGCCCACACCGTGCAGCATCATCATGTAGCGGTTGTGCTCGAACTGCCTGGGCACCGGCCAGCAGCCCTCGGCGAACTCGCGAAACGACAGCCCCGGGCGCAGCAGGTCGAGATTGAAACTGATTTGCTGCGAGGCGATGTCCAGCAGGTCGCGCTGGGCCGCCGTCGGCGCCTTGCCGGGGCAGATGAAGCTGCGGGAGATGTCCGAGAGATAACCGCCCGGGCCCACCATGTCGGTGTCGAAACAGACCATCTCCCCGGCCGCGATGAGCTTGTCCGAGGCGTCCTGGAACCAGGGGTTGGTGCGCGGCCCGGAGTTCAGCAGGCGGCTCTCGGCCCACTCCCCGCCCTGGGCCACGTTGGTCCCGTGCATGATGCTCCACAGCTGGTTTTCGGTGATGCCCGGCACCAGGCTGGCGCGCATGCGGGCAATCGCCAAGTCGCACACATCCATCGACACCCGGTGGCTGGCAATCTCCTGCACCGACTTGATCAGCCGCGCCTGCTCCATCAGCGGCTGGGCATCGAACAGCTGAATGCCCCTGGCCTTGAGCTTTTCCGCGCCCCAGGGGTCGCAGCGGTCCACCGCCAGGCGACGATTGCCGGCGCCATGCCGGGTCAACAGGTCGGCCACCTCCAGGGCCCAGCGTTCGGCCTTCTCCTCGACCCGTGGGCCGGCCAGGAAATACAGCCAGGGGATCGCCGGGCGAATTTCATCGATGGTCTCGATGTGCTCACTGTTGTGCCGGCTGCTGTCGAACTCGAACAGCACCACCGGGCCATCGGTGGCCACGAATACGTAACGGCTAGGGGAATGCATCACCCACAGGCCGAGGTTATTGGTATCGGTGGCGTAGCGGATATTGATCGGGTCGGCCAGCAGCACGCCGGCGTAATCCTGCTTGCGCAGTTGCTGGCGAATGCGCTCCAGGCGGTACTGGCGCAGCGCCGGCCGGTCGATCGCGGCATAGGCCGCCAGCAGGCCGTTGTCCACCGGGGCCAGGGCATGGCCGGTGACGCTGGCATCACTGCGATAGTGCAGAGGGCTTGGGGGAACGACATTGAGCAGCTCGGTGAAATCGGTATCCGTGTGCATGCAACAACCTCCGCTGGGAAGAGTTTGAGGTTTATCAAAACCAGTCAGACCAACGTTCGGGGCAGTGACTTGACGCTAGGGAAACGGATGACGGCTGTCTTTCTTATTGTGCAAAACAGGGCGCAAGCAGTGGCTAGAGGTCCTTGACCAGGCGCAGTGCGTCGTAAATGGCCGCGTGGGTATTGCGCGATGACACTGCATCGCCGATCCGGAACAACTGGAAACGCCCCTGAGGGTTGGTCACCAGGTTTTGCGCGGTGCCGGCAATCAGGTCCTTGTACTCCACGGCGCCTTCGTTGGTGGCCATGGGCTGCAGTTCGAAATACAGCTCGTCCAGGGGCCGGGTGCCGTGGTTGACCACGATCTGGTCCACCAGTCGGGTTTTCTCCAGGTCGCTGTAGTCGGTGCCGATGGTCGCCAGCAACTGCTCGCCCTGGCGCTCCACGGCCTTGAGCCGGTAAGTGACGGTAAAGGTGGTGTCCAACTGCTGCAGCGAGCGCATGTAAGGCACCAGGTTCATGCCCATCACCTCCGGCGCGAACGAGCGATCGGGGGTCATGATCTCGGTCCTGGCGCCGCTGCGGGCAATGAACTCGGCAGCCTGCAAACCTGCGTGATCGCCGGCATCGTCGTACACCAACACATTGCGCCCAGGCTTCACGTCGCCGGAAATGATGTCCCAGCTCGACACCAGCCACTGGTTGCCGCTGTGCAGGACTTCGGTATGGGGCAAACCGCCGGTGGCGACGATCACCACGTCGGGGTTTTCATCGAGGACCATCGCCGCATCGGCCCAGGTGTTGAAACGAAACTTCACCCCCAGGCGCTCGCACTGCGCCATGCGCCAATCGATGATGCTGATCATCTCCTTGCGCCGCTCGGACTGCGCGGTCAGGCGCACCTGCCCGCCGGGCTGGTCGGCCACCTCCAGCACCAGCACTTCATGCCCGCGCTCGCCGGCGACCCGCGCCGCCTCCAGGCCACCGGGGCCGGCGCCGATGATCAGGACCTTGCGCGGGTGCGCGGCCTTCGGCACCTCGTGGGGCATGCTGGTTTCGCGGCCAGTGGCGGCATTGTGAATGCAGTAGGCGGCGCCGGCGTTGTAGATCCGGTCCAGGCAATAATTGGCGCCGACACAGGGGCGGATTTCATCTTCACGGTTCTCGATGATCTTGCGCACGATGTGCGGGTCGGTCATGTGCGCACGGGTCATGCCCACCATGTCCACCAGGCCCGAGGCAATCGCGTGGCGGGCGGTGGCGACATCGGGGATCTTCGCCGCATGGAAGGTGGGGAAACCGGTCAGGGCACGAATCTCCCCGGCAAAGTCCAGGTGCGGTGCATTGCGCATGCCCTGGATCGGGATGATGTCGGTCAACCCGGCATCGGTGGCGATATTGCCGCGAATCACGTTGAGAAAATCGACCATGCCGCTGTCTTTCAACAGCTGCGAGATGTGCAGCCCCTCCTCTTTCTCAAGGCCGCCGGCCAGCACCTCATCGCCGGTGTAGCGGATGCCGACGATAAACTCCGGGCCCACCCGCTGGCGAATCGCACTCAGCACCTCGAAGGTAAACCGCAGGCGGTTGTGCAATGAACCGCCGTAGGCGCCCTCCAGCTCGTTGGTCAATGGCGACCAGAACTGGTCCATCAGGTGGCCGTAGGCCTGCAGTTCGATACCATCCAGGCCGGCGGCCTGCATGCGTTCGGCGGCGTCGGCGTAATCGCGGATGATGCGTTCGATATCCCAGATTTCCAGCTTCTTGGGAAAGGCTCGGTGTGCCGGCTCCTGATTGTGCGAGGGCGACACCACCGGCAGCCAATCGCCCTTGTCCCAGCGGGTGCGGCGCCCCAGGTGGGTGAGCTGGATCATCACCGCCGCGCCATGCTCGTGGCATTCGTCGGTGAGGTCTTTCATCCAGCCGACCACTTCGTCCTTGTACGCCAGGATGTTGTTGAACACCGGTGGGCTATCGCGGGAGATCGCCGCCGAGCCTGCAGTCATGGTCATGGCCACGCCGGCCTTGGCGCGCTCGACGTGGTAGGCCCGGTACAATTTCTTCGGCATGCCCTCTTCGGGGTACGCCGGCTCGTGGGAGGTGGTGATAATGCGGTTGCGAAGTGTCAGGTGCTTGAGGCGATAGGGCTGAAGAAGCGGATCGTTATTCATATCGGTCTCGCATACTGGTCATCAGGCAAGGCAGACGATAGACCTCAATGTACACCAGTGTCAACGACACTGACAGTAGTGTACATTCGCCCCGTCAAGGTTAAACGGACAAGGAAAAAATGCCCCATGAAAGCAACCAGCAACAATGTGGAAGCTGCCGGCCGCGGCTCTCTGGAAAGCTGGCTCAACGCGGCCTATGAGAGCCTCAAGGAATCGGGAGTGGATGCGGTGCGGGTGATGCCGCTGGCGAAGAAACTCAACCTGTCGCGCACCAGTTTCTACTGGTATTTCCAGGACCGCGAAGCCCTGCTCGAAGCCCTGGTTAATCTGTGGAAGAACAAGAACACCTTGAGCCTGGTGTCACAGTCCGAGGCCTATGCCGAATCCATCACCGAGGCGATTCTCAACGTCTTCGACTGCTGGCTGAACAGCGAATTGTTCGATTCACAGTTCGAGTTCGCCATGCGCAGCTGGGCCCTGCAATCCCCCGAAGTGGCGCACGAGATCCGCCAGGCCGATGCACAGCGGGTGCAGGCCCTGGCACAGATGTTCGACCGTTTCGGTTTCGCCCATGACGCCGCCGTCACCCGCGCGCGCTCGATCTACCTGACCCAGATCGGCTACATCAGCATGAACACCCAGGAACCGATGGCGCAGCGCATGCGCTACATCCCCGAGTACTTGAAGATCTTCACCGGCGTGGAGCCCCTGCCCCGGGAGCTGGACCGGTTCTTCCAGCGCAACGGTTTTTCAGCGGCCGAGCTTTAGAACTGAGGCGGGCCGCCGCTTGGCCCGCCGGCGTTGCTCAATACCCTGTTCAGCCTGTGCCGGTTCGGCCGGGGGCTGAGCAATCTCGACCAGGCATCCCGAGACGCCCCCCCACCCCCGTGTAAAAAACCACGCCTGCACGCATTGACAAGGCAGAGGCAAAAACTCAACATGCCTGCACTTGTAGGACAACCAACAACCAACAACTAACAAGTGCCGCTTTTCAACCGTGATGACGCGCGAAAGGCTGTCGAGGGGATGAAATCCATGTCTCACTTGCGACCCGCCACCGACTCGCCGCCTTTGTGCGCGCCCCCTGGAGCAGAGGTCCGGGCCCCGAGCTTCGTAATGCCGGCCGGGGCATGCGACACCCATGCACACGTAATCTCCGGCGATCTTGAGCGCTATCCACTGGTAACCGACCGTAGCTACACCCCGCCTCCGGCACCTGAGGCGCTGTATCTGGAGGTGTTGCGGGCGATGGGAATGCAGCGAGGGGTTTTGGTGCAGCCGAGCGTCTATGGCACCGACAACCGGTACATGCTCGAAGTGTTGCAACGTCATCAGGAGCAACTGAGAGGGGTCGCGGTAGTAGACGAACACGTTGGCGACGACGAACTGGCGCATATGCATGCCTTGGGTGTGCGTGGTGTTCGCATCAACGTTCTGTTTCGAGGCGGAGTGAATCTGGACTTGATGGAGCACCTTGCCCATCGAATTGCCGACCTTGGCTGGCATATGCAGTTTCTGATTGATGTTCGGCTTCTAAGTGAGATTGAGGCTCGGATGGCCAAGTTGCCTTGCGCTGTCGTGATTGATCACTTCGGGCACTTCCCGGCCCATCTGGGCATTAAGGAACCGGGGTTTGAGTTGCTGCTGAGGAACGTGGCGGAGCACGGTTGGTGGGTCAAGTTGTCGGGCGCTTACCGCCTGAGTGATCAGCGTCCGGACTATGCCGATACAGATGCGCTCGCCCATGCCTTGCTGGCCGTTGCCCCGGAACGAATGGTGTGGGGCAGCGACTGGCCTCACGTAGCACTCGAAAGTACACCCGACACAAGTTCATTGCTGGATCGCTTGCTTTCATGGGCGCCCAGCGAACGCCAACGACAGAGCATTCTGGTTGATAACCCTGGCGCCCTGTACGACTTCAAATAACAAAAACAATAACCAAGCAGAACTGCGGTGCTGCCCGGAGAATAATAATGAGTTGGTTTAGCGAACTTAATACCGTTGAAAAACGCACCTTCTATTCCGCATTTGGTGGCTGGGCCTTGGACGCCCTGGATTTCATGGTGTTCACCTTTGTCATCGCCTCGCTGATGACCCTTTGGCACATTGACAAGGGTTCAGTGGGGCTACTGAGTACCGTGACGTTACTTTTCTCGTCCATTGGCGGATGGGGAGCGGGCATTCTGGCAGACCGATACGGTCGTGTGCGGTTGCTGCAGATCAGTATTCTGTGGTTCTCGATCTGCACCGTATTGATCGGCTTTGCGCAAAACTTCGAACAGTTATTTGTCCTTCGGGCACTGCAGGGGCTCGGGTTCGGAGGTGAGTGGGCCGTGGGATCGGTACTGATCGGCGAAATGGTTCGAGCACAACATCGCGGCAAAGCCGTGGGTATCGTGCAAAGCGGATGGGCCATTGGCTGGGGCGCCGCCGCACTGCTCTACACACTGTCTTTCAGCTTGCTTCCCGAAGATATTGCCTGGCGGTCGCTGTTTTGGATCGGCATCGTTCCGGCACTTCTGGTCCTCTACATTCGTAAATATGTACCAGAGCCCGAGGTATTCCTGCGGACTAAAAAGCACCAGAGCGAAACAGGCAACTCGGTTCCTTTCTGGCACATTTTCTCACCCTCGCTCCTGCGCACCACGCTGCTATCCGCCCTGCTCTGCATGGGCGTTCAAGGTGGCTACTACGCAATCACCACGTGGTTGCCGGCCTATCTGAAACTGGAAAAGGGCCTGTCGGTCTTTGGCACCGGTAGCTATCTGATGGTGGTCATCATCGGTTCATTCTTTGGCTATGTCTGCGGCGCCTTCCTGTCTGACCGCCTGGGGCGGCGCCCCAACTTCATCATCTTCGCCGTTCTGTCGGCCATCAGTGTGGTCTGCTACATGCAACTGAACTTGACCAACACTCAAATGCTGTTTCTCGGCTTTCCACTGGGCTTCGCAGCTTCAGGTATCTACAGCGGCATGGGCGCCTTTTTGACTGAGCTTTATCCTTCAGCAGTGAGGGCCAATGGCCAGGCATTCTCCTATAACTTTGGGCGAGCGGTAGGCGCTCTGTTTCCCGGACTCGTAGGCTTTATAAGCGCCAAATACAGCCTCGGCACCGCCATCGCGATCTTCGCGGGAGGAGCCTACTGCCTTGTCCTGGTGGTGACCTTCTTCCTCCCGGAAACCAAGGGCAAGCAATTACACTGAGCCAGCCATCATTTGTTAGAGTAACGCCCACGCAATGTTCGTTACGTGGGCGTTTGACGTTTCAAGCTTTTGAAACTGACATTTGATGACTGAGTAAAATGACTATAAAAGCAATTGGCCGACGCGATCACTTCTCGGTTGAAATTTTTCGTCACCTGGAAAGCGAAATACGTGAAGGTCGACTCCGCCCAGGTGATCGCATCCCCACGGAAAGCCGGTTGGCAGAGGCCTTTGCCGTTAGCCGAAATGTAGTGCGTGAAGCTGTCGCTCGGCTCAATTCGGCCGGCCTCGTCGTCAGTCGCCAGGGGCTTGGGGTATTTGTTGCAACCGAAGCCAACCAAAGCAGCTTCCGGATTACTCAAGAGGAGCTCACCGATAGCACCAAGCTGCGTCAACTGTATGAGCTGCGCCTGGACCTCGAAGTCGCCGCGGCCGCCATGGCCGCCAGGCGCCGGTCACTCAGTCAGTTGAACAAGATTGAAGCGGCACTGGACACCCTGCGCGCCAGTATCCAAAACCGTCAGGACATGGTGGAACACAGCCTGCAGTTCAAGCGCGCAATTGCCGATGCCACAGGCAATGAATACTTTCGCAACTTCATCATTTTTCTGTGCAGCCACGTCTACGAAGCGGCGTTACTGGAGAACCACCTGGTTCGCTCCAGCGACCTTGGCGAGACGCTACTGGCTGAGCATCAGGCGATCTTCGAAGCGATCAGGCTCGGCGACCCCGACCTTGCCAGACGAGTCACCTGGCAACAAATCATCAACTCCGCCGAACGCAACGGATTGCGAGGATTGCAAGGTTGGGAAATCACTCGGATGAGTTCGCTGGGAGAGACCTACGCACCGCAATGCGCAGGCCCGGACCCTGAACCTCGTACATTGCCACGCACCTTGCCTGACGGCGCGTGCGACTGCCACTTCCACGTTTTTGGTGACGAGAATGGCCAACCCTTCTCTCCTCACCGCTCCTACACGCCGCCGCCCGCTCCACTGGAGGCATTTCAACGCGTCCAAAAAACCCTGGGGCTAAGTCGCGGGGTCATCGTCCAACCCAGCGTCTATGGGGCGGACAACAGCACAACGCTCGCGGCCCTGAAAGAAGCGGGCAGCGCATTCCGCGGCGTTGTGGTGATCGATGCCGATACCGATACAGAAACCTTGTGGGCAATGCATCGCCTCGGGGTGCGCGGCGTGCGCGTCAACCTGATCTTCAAAAGCGGTGTCGAGGTATCGGATGTTGCAGCGCTGGCAGAAAAAGTCGCGCCACTTGGCTGGCACCTACAGCTACTGATCGATATCACCGAGTTCGCCGACTTGTACGAGACCGTGGCCAGCCTGCCCGTCGCAGTCGTCATCGACCACATGGGGCACATGCCCACCAGTTGCGGGCTGGGCCATCCAGGATTCACCGACCTGCTGCGGCTGTTAAAAGAAGGTCGTGTGTGGGTCAAGCTTTCGGGGGCTTATCGCTTTACAGCATCGAAGGACTTCCCTTACGACGACGTAACGCCCTACGCTCGGGCGTTGATCGAAGCGAATCCAAACCGCTTACTGTGGGCGAGCGACTGGCCACATCCTTGTATACCGGTACCCATGCCCAACGATGCCAGTCTCCTGGAGATGCTGTTTAACTGGGTTGAAAACGATGACGCGCTCATCAAGCAGATTTTGGTTGATAACCCTGCAAAGCTCTATGGGTTCTGATACCGCTCGACGATCTGCGCACATCGGTTTTCGCTGGACCGATGGCCTCCAATCAATACCTGGAGAAACGCGAGGCGGCCAAGCCGCCTCAGGCTCGCGCCAATCAGCATCCTGAAGATGGGGTGGCAGTGTCGCGCAGGAACCTCAGCAACGCCTGGAGCGGGTGCAGGACAAGCTGCCCGTCCTTGCGCTTGACCTGGCTTCGACACGAGTACCCATCCGCCAGCAGGCGCCCTGCCCCATTAAGACGGGCCACCAATGGCCCCCAGGACTGTCGGTAAATAACCTCGGACGTCTCGGCATTTTGTGTTTCGTGCCCGTAGGTTCCGGACATTCCACAACACCCACTGGCTTGCACCTGCAACCTCAAGCCGACTCGCGCATAGATCGTCTGCCACAGGCTCACACTGCCCGGCTCGTTGGTCTTCTCGGTGCAGTGCGGCAGGAAGTAGTAAGTACCTTCGTCGGCGCTCACCGCTGATTGCACAAGCACCTCCACAAGCCATTCCTGCGGCAGCAGGACCGCTGGGGCCTGGTCCTCACCCAGGGTCTTGACGTACTCCTGGCGGTAAACCAAGGTCATCGCGGGATCAAGCCCCACCAACGGAATCTGATATTGATGCAGTTCGCGAAGCGATCGGGCGTTGAAATGCGCGGCTTGTTCGAATGCCTTTAGAAAGCCCTGAACCTGCAGCGGCTTGCCATTGGCCGCGAACGGCGCGATGTACACCTCAAACCCGAGCCTGGAAATCAACTCGATCCAGTCCGCGAGCAGCGGTGTCTCGAAATAACGGGTGAAGGCGTCCAGCACGAGAATAACGCTGCGTTTACGCTGCGCCTCGTCCAGCCCTTCAAGAAGCGCTGGCGACGCCACGCGTACCTTCCAGAGGCGGCAAACGTCATCAAACTTCAGCAAGCTCAGCACCGGGCTGTCGACCATACCGGCAACGCGCCGAAGAAACGCCCCCACCATCCCAGAACCGATGATCCCGTTGTACAAGCGCGGCACACGGGCCAAGTAGGGAATCGTGTACTCCAGAGAACCGATGAGGTAATCCTTCAACGGGCGCAGATATCGGCTGTGGTATAGCTCGAGGAATCGCGAGCGAAAGTCGGGCACATTGACTTTCACCGGGCACTGACCCGCACAGGACTTGCAGGCGAGGCACCCTGCCATCGCCTCGTAGACCTCATGGGAAAAGTCTTTCTGGCCCATCTTGTGCGCAACCGTATTGGCAGCACGCCTGGCGAAGCTGATCACCGTCGCCGCTAAAGGGCGAGCCCCTTGTGAAACCAACACATCGACACCTTGCTGCCCCTGCAAGCGCAGCCACTCCCGGATCAGAGAAGCGCGCCCCTTGGGCGAGTGAATTCTATTTCGAGTGCCCTTCCAGGAAGGGCACATGGCGTCATCGGGGTCGAAGTTGTAGCAGGCGCCGTTGCCGTTGCAATGGACCGCGGCGTCGTAATGCAACCACACCCGCTCATCAATCGTACGATCCAGCTCGCCGCGCAACGTGACCTCATCAACTCGAGTCAACCGAGCGTCAGGTAGCGTGTGTGGCGTGGCGATTTTTCCCGGGTTGAGTTGGTTGTACGGGTCAAAAGCCGACTTGAGTTCCTGCAGCGCCGGATAGAGTTCGCCGAAGTAGTCCGGCACATATTGCGACCTCAACCCTTTGCCATGCTCCCCCCAGAGCAAGCCACCGTGCTTTTGCGTCAGCTCGGCGACGGCATCGGAAATGGGCTGGATCAAGGCCGACTGGGCGGGGTCTTTCATATCCAGAATCGGCCGCACATGCAGGACCCCGGCGTCAACGTGGCCGAACATGCCATATTCCAAACCATGGCTATCCAAAAGCGCCCGAAATTGCGCAATGAAATCAGCCAGGTTCTCGGGAGGAACCGCAGTATCTTCAACGAACGGCTGGGGCCTGGCAGAACCTTTGACATTCCCCAGCAGCCCCACCGCACGCTTGCGCATCGCGTAAACCCGCTTCAATGCCTCTGCACCGATGGCAAGGGTGTGCCCCAATCGCACCACACTGGTGTCCTGCTGAAGGTGCCGGACAAACTCATGAACACGCAGCTGAACCACTTCCTCATCGTCGCCACTGAACTCCACCAGGTTGATTCCCAGGGTTGGCACATCGGGGTCTTGGGGAAAGTACTCGGCGACTCCGTGCCAGACGATGTCGTTCATGGCCAGCCCGAGGACCTTGGAGTCGACCGTCTCGATGGACAATGGCTCGAGCTGCATCAACGCCTTGGCATCGCGCAATGCATCCATGAAGCCCGCGTAACGTACGTTGACAAGGATCGAGTACTTGGGAATGGGCAACACATTCAGCGTGGCTTCAACAATGAAACCCAGTGAGCCTTCGGACCCACACAGGACACTGTTCAGATTGAATCGGTCATTCGGCTCACGCAGATGCGCCAGGTCATATCCCGTCAAGCAACGGTTCAACTTGGGAAAGGTATGCTCGATGAGTTCGGCGTAATCATGGGCGATCTGCGAAGCACATCGATAAATTGCCCCAACCTTGTCGTCGCGATGTGCTTGCGCCTGCCAGCAATCTCGCTCCAGGACTGCACTATCGAGCCGCTCCCCGCCTATCAGAATGGTAGAAAGCGCCAGGACGTGGTCACGGGTTTTTCCGTAGGTACAGCTTCCCTGACCGCTTGCGTCGGTATTTATCATCCCGCCGATCGTGGCCCGATTCGACGTCGACAACTCCGGTGCAAAAAACAGTCCGTGCGGTTTCAACGCCGCATTGAGCTGGTCCTTGACCACACCGCTTTGCACACGCACCCAGCGCTCCTCGACGTTGATCTCAAGGATGCCGTGCATATGACGCGACAGATCCACCACAACGCCGCTCGTCAACGATTGGCCATTGGTTCCGGTTCCGCCGCCACGCGGCGTGAGTACCACCGAACTGAACGACGCCAGCGCCGCAAGGCGGGCCAAGAGCTCGACATCTTGCACATTTCTGGGAAACACCGCGGCTTGAGGCAGACGCTGATAGATCGAGTTGTCGGTTGCCAGCACTGTCCTCACAGCATGATCGCGAGCAATTTCTCCCTGGAATCCTTCTTTCTCAAGGCGAGCCAGGAACAACTCACAGGGTTCGTTTTTAGTTTCGTGGGGAGGCAACCTGGCAATCATGGTGGAATTCCTAGCGGCGATACGGCTAATCTGAGCATTCTCGTTATGTATGCTTCCTAGCCCGAGGCCTGGCTCAGGACAAAGGCCTTTCCACCGATTTTGTGGGGACAAGACAATTCACACAAACGTAAAACCTGCAGCATTTCCATGAGCTTTATGAATGAACCCACGAAGACTGACCCCCTCGATGTCCCTGCTGATCGCTTTCGAGGCAGCAGCCCGACATTGCAGCTTTACCAAAGCGGCAGACGAACTTGCCCTGACTCAAAGCGCTGTCAGCCGGCAAGTGCAGGCTCTGGAATCACAGCTTGAGGTCTCGCTGTTCAAACGTGAGGGAAGAAGAATCGAACTCACCGCTGCCGGCGCGCTTTACCAGCATGAACTCACTGCCGCACTGGGCCGAATTCGAAGCGCTACCCTGCAGACAATTGCCTTCAAGGAGGAAGAAGGCCCATTGAACCTCGCGGTACTGCCGACCTTCGGTTCAAAATGGCTGCTGCCCAAAATGCATGAATTTTATGCGCGTCATCCCAGGAGCCTGGTGCACGTCCACTCGAGGATCATTCACGCCGACAACCCATCCAGCGTGAGCGACATGCAGGCCATCATCTACGCGGGAAAAGGCGACTGGCCGGGCTACGTATCGCACCTTTTGCTACAAGAAAAACTGGTGGTTGTCGCCAGCCCCAAAGCGCTGCCGGACAGCCTTGAGATGTCGCTCAACGATGTCACCAATCATTTGTTGTTGAATGTCGTTTCTCGACCCAATAGCTGGTCTGATTGGTTTGACCTCAACAAACTGGACCACCAGAAAATGCGGACAGGCCCAAGCTTTGAGCTCACGGCTCACCTTATACAGGCGGTATCCGCTGGCGTCGGCATTGGGCTGGTTCCCGATATTCTGGTGCAAGACGAAATCAAATCCGGGGCACTGGTAAAACTGTTTGGCCCTATGGAAAGCGGTCGCAATTACTATCTGACCTGCGCGGCGCGCTATCAGCATTATCCGGCGCTTGAAACATTCAGCGCCTGGCTGTTATCCGAGAGTGCCATCGTGAGCGCCTGAACAGGCCAGGGGCCGGATGTTCATCACCGCTCCAGCAACGAACCGATTCAGCGCTGCCCGGATTCAAGCCTTTTGAGAAGGACTCAATTCCTGGATTTGAAGGCGCTGGATGGTGCTGGATTTCAGTTAAGCCCGCAGAAACGAAAAAAGGACCCGAAGGTCCTTTTTTCGATCGCTGCAGAATTCGTGGAACTCTGCAGCGCTATGTTTGGAGCGGGAAACGAGACTCGAACTCGCGACCCCGACCTTGGCAAGGTCGTGCTCTACCAACTGAGCTATTCCCGCAACGTCTTGGTGTTGCGCATTCTATAGAAATCCGAATGCGCGTCAAGCCTTTGATTCAAAAAAACTTATTTTTTCTCGTTGTCAGTTTTCAGGTGCGGCCAGGCGGCTCGCAGATACTGCAGCATGGACCACAGGGTCAGGCCTGCTGCGGCCAACAGCAAGGCGTAACCTACCAGCACCCAGAAACTGAAGTCCGAGGGATTGGCCAGCAAAATCACCAGCGCCAGCATTTGCGCCGCCGTTTTCCACTTGCCCATGTTCGACACCGCCACCTGCGCGCGGGCGCCGAGCTCGGCCATCCACTCGCGCAGCGCCGAGATGACGATTTCACGACCGATGATCACCGCGGCGGGCAAGGTCAGCCACAGGTTGTGATGCTCCTGCACCAGCAGCACCAGGGCCACCGCCACCATCAGCTTGTCGGCCACCGGGTCGAGGAACGCACCGAACGGCGTGCTCTGCTGCAGGCGCCGCGCCAGGTAGCCGTCCAGCCAGTCGGTGGCGGCCGCGAAGGCAAACACCGAACTGGCGGCCATGTAGCTCCAGCTATAGGGCAAATAGAACAGCAAAATGAAAATCGGGATGAGCAGGACGCGTAGAACGGTGATCAGATTAGGGATATTCATCGGCACAACTGGCTACGAGGTGATTGGGCATTCTACTCGCTGTGCAGGTTTGCATAAATCAACTCTGCGAGCTTTTTACTGATTCCCGGTGCTTTGGCAATCTCGTCGATGCTTGCACGGGACAGTTCCTGCAATCCACCAAAATGTTTGAGAAGGTCCCGCCGACGCTTCGGCCCGACGCCCGCCACCCCTTCCAGGGTCGAGGTACGCCGGGTCTTGCCACGCCGTGCGCGGTGACCGGTGATCGCGAAGCGGTGAGCCTCATCGCGGATTTGCTGGATCAGGTGCAGCGCCGGCGAGTCACCCTTGAGGGTGAATTCATGGGCTGCGTCGTTCAGGTACAGGGTTTCGAAACCGGCCTTGCGGGTCGCGCCCTTGGCCACGCCGAGCAGGATCAGGTCCGGCACCGCCAGCTCATTGAGCACATCCCGAGCCATGGACAGCTGGCCCTTGCCGCCGTCCACCAGAAGGATGTCCGGCAGCTTGCCCTCGCCGTCCTTGAGCTTGCTGAAGCGTCGGGTCAGGGCCTGGTGCATGGCGGCGTAGTCGTCGCCGGCGGTCACGCCTTCGATGTTGTAGCGCCGGTAGTCGGACTTCAGCGGCCCTTCCGGCCCGAATACCACGCAGGAGGCTACAGTGGCCTCGCCGCTGGAATGGCTGATGTCGTAGCACTCCAGGCGCTGCGGCGGCTCGTCCAGGTTCAGCACCTCGGCCAGGGCTTCGAAACGTGCGGCCACGTGCTGGCGGTTGGCCAGGCGCGCGCTCAGGGCCTGCTCGGCGTTGGTTACCGCCAGTTGCTGCCAGCGGGCGCGAGTACCGCGTACCCGGTGGCTGATGGTCAACTCGCGCCCGCGCAGCTCGTCGATGGCGGCGATCAGGGTCGGGAAGTCCTCATGGACCACGTTGACGATCAACTCGGAAGGCAGGTCGCGTTCCGGGCTGCTGACAAAATACTGGCCGAGGAACGCCGACATGACTTCGGCCACGTCCTCCTCGATACCCACCTGGGGAAAGAAGTTCTTGCTGCCCAGTACCCGGCCGCCGCGCACGCTGATCAGGTGCACACAGGCGCCGCCAGGGTTGACGAAGGCCGCCACCACATCCACATCGCCCGTGCCACCTTCCATGCTCTGCTGGTCCTGGACCCGACGCAGCAGGGAGATCTGGTCCCGCAGTTCGGCGGCCTTTTCGAAATCCAGGGTGCTGGCGGCGGCTTCCATGGCGGTGGAGAGTTCGTCGGTCAGGGCATTGCTGCGCCCTTCCAGGAACATCACCGAGTGGCGCACGTCCTCGGCATAGACCTCAGGCTCCACCAGGCCGACGCAGGGCGCCTTGCAGCGTTTGATCTGGTACTGCAGGCAGGGCCGCGTACGGTTCTTGTAGTAGCTGTCCTCGCACTGGCGGACCATGAAGGTCTTCTGCAACAGGCTGAGGCTTTCGCGGATGGCGCCGGCGCTGGGATAAGGGCCGAAATACTTGCCCTTCTGCTTCTTCGCCCCGCGATGGATGCTGAAACGCGGAAAGTCGCCGTCCGAAAGAAACACGTAGGGGTAGGACTTATCGTCGCGCAGGAGAATGTTGTACGGCGGCCGCCACTCCTTGATCAGCGTCTGCTCCAGCAGCAGCGCTTCGGTTTCATTGGCGGTGATGGTGGTTTCGATCTGCGCGATGCGCGCCACCAGGGCGGCGGTCTTCGGCGCCTGGCCGGTCTTGCGGAAATAGCTGGAGAGCCGGTTCTTCAGGTTCTTGGCTTTACCGACGTAAAGCAGGCGTGCATCGCTGTCGAACATGCGATACACACCGGGGCGGCCACTGCAGGTAGAAAGAAAGGCACTGGGATCAAACTGGTCGGTCATTTCAGAGGCTGGCATCAACCATGCCGTGACGAACCGCCAATAGCGTCAACTCGACATCGCTGCTGATCGAGAGCTTCTCGAAAATGCGATAGCGGTAGGTATTCACGGTTTTCGGCGACAGGCACAGCTTGTCGGAGATGATCTGCACCTTCTGGCAGCCGACAATCATCAGCGCAATCTGGATCTCCCGTTCCGACAGGGCGTCGAACGGTGAATCACTGGAAGGCTGGAATGACTTGAACACCAATTGCTGAGCGATCTGCGGGCTGATATAGCGCTGGCCGGCAAATACCAGGCGGATGGCCTGGACCATTTCGTTCAGACCGGCGCCCTTGGTCAGATAGCCCGCCGCACCCGCTTGCAGCAAGCGGGTAGGAAAGGGATCTTCCTCGCAGACGGTGACCGCCACGACCTTGATGTCCGGATGACTGCGCAGCAGTTTGCGCGTGGCTTCGAGGCCGCCGATGCCTGGCATCTTGACGTCCATCAGGACCACATCGGGCTTCAGCTCCCGCGCCTTGAGCAGGGATTCTTCCCCTGACTCCGCCTGCCCGACTACTTGCAGGCCATCGATGTCAGCCAACATTCGTGTAATGCCCGTACGAACGAGATCATGGTCATCGACTACTAGCACCCTTATCAAGCAGACACCTCGCGATATGGTCTTTACAGGTTGCCCGACACCTTAGCAAAAAAGCGGCGTACAAACCTAATCACAAGCGCTATATAAAAAACATCCGGGCGCAATAACGGTCCTACCCCCGTGCACATCGAAAGAGGCCAGCGCCCCTCACTCTCGTACCTGGGCCTTGCGCCTCTCGCCCTGGCTTGCCGAAAGCTCGGCCAGGGTACTGGTCAGGCGGCAGATAGCATCCTGATCCTCCTTGAACAGCGCCCGATAGCAATCCAGGACCTTTTCCTCGGTCTGACTCAACCCGCCGCTCTGGATCGGGATCCGGCTGCCGGTCAGCACATACAGCACATCCACCCCTTTTGCCGCCACCCGGGACAGATAATCCGCCTTGGGTGCACGATCACCACTTTCATATTTACCCTGGGCGTTGGCTTCAACCCCGCCTATTTCACCAAAAACTTTCTGCGACAGTCCCAGGCGTTCTCGCTCCTGCCTCAACCGCGAACCGATTCCACTCATTTGGATGTATGATCCCATCTGATACACCCCAAGGGGGTGTCATACTCTTCAAGCATTGAACAAATTTGAACGGTTTTGAACTATGCCCGGTATCCGCACTGCCGCACAAGCCAAGGCCTGGCTGGAACATCAAGGTAAATCGGTTCAACAATTTGCTCGTGAACACGGGGTTGACCCGGCCACTACCTATCAGGTGCTGGCAGGCCGCAAGAAAGGCAAACGAGGGGAAGCGCACAAGGTCGCGGTGCTACTGGGAATGAAGGACGGCATCATCCTCGAGGATGCGCCCGCGATAGATCCCAACGCACAGTAAAGCCTGCGGAAGGGCGTTGCGCTCAGGCGTCGCCAAGCCTTCCGGCAAGCGAATCAGACAAGCGCTCCATGCGCCAGAAGCAATCATCCTCTCCCACCACCCGCAACCCCATCCGCTCATACAGCCGCTGTGCGGGATTGCCCTTGAACACGGTCAGGCGCAACAACACTCGGCGCTCCTGGCGAGCCAGCTCCAGCACCTGCTCCAGCGTCCAGGCACCGGCGCCCTGCCCCCGGAAAGCCTCCAGCACATGCAATTCGCGGACATACAGCGCCTGCGCATCCCGGCTCAGGCTGACAAACCCCAGCACCCGGGCACCCTGGCAGATCAGCAGGTTCCTGCGGCCGGCCCAGGCCACATCGAAGGCTTTGTCCTGCCACAGCAAGTCGTTGCGAATGTAATAGCCGAGCATGGTGGAACGGGTCAGGTCGCGGGCGAACGCCAGGTCCGAATCAACCGCCGGGCGTAATGAAAAGCCGTCCATCAATGGCTCACCTCCAGCACCTGCGCCTGCCATTGCCCAGTACCACCCCGGACAATCAACAAAGCCTCGCCCACACCCTCGACGGCGCCCAGCAACCGGCCCCGGGCATCCCAGGCCGCGCTGCGTCCGGCGCAGGCCCAACCACCGCTGGGGCCGCCGTGGTTGGCCATCAGCACCAGCATCCCGTGTTCCTGGGCGTATCCCTGGAGCTGCGCGCTATCGGCAGCGTAGCCACCTTCGCTGATCAAGACCCCGGCAGCATAGATCCCGGCGCCGGCATCGGCCGCCGCCTGCACATGGCTGGCGTGGCAGAAGTCCGCGCAGACCGCCAAAGCCACGGTTTCGCCACCGATAGGCAAAGGGGTGCCGCCCTGGCCTGCGACAAAAGCGCGCTCCTCTCCTGCATGCAGGTGCTGCTTGGTGTAGACCGCCAGCGAACCGTCGCCGCCCAGCACCAGAGCGCCAATCAGCACCGGCCCGTCAACAGACAGGCGGATCGGCATCCCCACCACCGCCGTCAGTTCCAGCTCCCGGGCCAGATCCCGCAGCGGCCGCAATTGCGGTGCATCCGGCATCAGCGCCAGTTCGGCCGCCAGTTGCGGTTCGTAGCCAGTCAGCGACAGCTCGGGAAACACCAGCAACCGCACGCCCTGCGCCGCTGCCAATTGCATCAACTGCTGATGCCGGGCCAGGTTGGCCGGTAGATCGCCCGCGATGGACACCGTTTGGGCAGCAGCGAGGGTCAGCACGGACATGAACATTCCTTGGAGGGCGAACAGGCGGGAGCAGCGAGTGTGGCATAAATCCCCTGCAGGCTTAATCCATAGCCGCCGCGGGCTGCGCCGATAGAAATTACTGATTGAATCCCGGCACCAGCCTCTAGTAAGCTCGCCCCACTTTACGGAGAAACCCATGTTGTCCAAGACCCCTTCCCTGCACCGCCACACTGCCAGCGCACTGCGCTCGGTCGCGGCTGCCTGGGTCAACGGCACTCGGGCTCCGGCCAGCTTTTATTTTGGGTATTGGTTTAGCCACTGGCGCGCCTGATACCCAACCGGCGCCCACTTCAACGGGTCGCCTACCAGAGAAATCTCAACCCCCGGTCGGCCTCCCGACCGGGGGTTTTGTTTTTTCCGGCACTGCATTTTCAACCACGACTTTCAGCGACACACCGAACTTACTGAGGATTGCTCCATGAACTACTCCACCTATTACCGCTACGACATGTTTTGCGCCTGGCGATTTAGCAGCCTCCGCTCGGGACAGCCTGCCGCCTCCGATCGGTCACCTACCGGTGGCAATTGCACACTTATGGCCAGTACGGCCAATTGTCGAACACCCCAGTAGGGCCGCGCGCGGGACATAACCCGCCGCCCGCCCAGGAAGACCGCACATGAACTCGTCCGTATCCGCCCTGCCCCTGTCCGCCCACGTCAGCGCCAATGAAACCCTGACCCAGCGCCTGCCCAGCTCCCTGGAACTCAAGCAGCAACTGCCGCTGTCCCTGGCCTTGAACCAACAGGTCGCCGCTCACCGCCAGGCGGTGCGCGCCATCCTCGAAGGTCGCGACCCACGCCTGCTGGTAGTCGTCGGCCCCTGCTCCATCCACGACCCGCAATCGGCCCTGGAATACGCCGCCAACCTGGCCCGCCTGGCCGATGAAGTGCGCGACCAGATGCTGCTGGTGATGCGCGCCTACGTGGAAAAGCCCCGTACCACCGTCGGCTGGAAAGGCCTGGCCTACGACCCCCGCCTGGATGGCAGTGACGACATGGCCGGCGGCCTGACCCTGTCCCGTGAACTGATGCGCGAGATGCTGCGCCTGGGCCTGCCGATTGCCACCGAACTGTTGCAGCCCATGGCCGCCGGCTACTTCGATGACCTGCTGAGCTGGGTCGCCATTGGTGCGCGCACCACCGAATCACAGATCCACCGCGAGATGGCCAGCGGCCTGGACATGCCCGTGGGTTTCAAGAACGGCACCGACGGCGGCGTCGCTATCGCCTGTGACGCCATGCGCTCGGCGGCCCACCCGCACCGCCACTTCGGCGTCGACAGCCAGGGCCACCCGGCGGTCATCCAGACCCCAGGCAACCCCGACACCCATCTGGTACTGCGCGGCGGCCATCGCGGGCCCAACTACGACCGCCAGAGCGTGGCCCAGGTCCAGCAGGACCTGCAGAAGCTGAAGATCCCGGCGCGGATCATGGTTGATTGCAGCCATGCCAACAGCGGCAAGGATCCGCTGCGTCAGCCGGCGGTGTTCAACGAGGTACTGGAGCAGCGCTTGCAGGGCGATACCTCGCTGATGGGGGTGATGCTGGAAAGCCACCTGTTCGAAGGCTGCCAGCCCCTGAGCGCGAACCTGCGCTACGGCGTTTCGGTGACCGACGGCTGCCTGGGCTGGGATGCCACCGAACAATTGCTGCGCAATGGCGCGCAACAACTGCGACACGCAGACAAGGCCGCAGCCGTCCCCGCCTGAGCAGCACCGCCCCCGCAGGCGCTGGCTTGCCAGCGAAGGCGTCCTCAAGAGCAGCGTCTCCTCCAAGGACCTCTTCGCCGGCAAGCCGGCCCCTACAGGACCCTCACCACTCATCCCCCGCAGGCGCCAGGCGGCAATGCCTTGAAGGAACTTTGAGAAGAAATAGCCACCTGAATCCGGTAGGCTCTCAACTTTCTTGAAAGGAGCAACATCCATGGCCAAAGCCACTGCCCGTCACATCCTGGTTGCCAGCGAAGCCAAGTGCAACGAACTCAAAGCCGAAATCGAAGCCGGCGCCGACTTTGCCGAAGTCGCGAAAAAGAACTCCACCTGCCCTTCCAGCCGTGACGGCGGCAACCTGGGCTCCTTCGGCCCAGGCCAGATGGTCAAGGAATTCGACACCGTGGTGTTCAGCGCTCCGGTAAACGTGGTGCAAGGCCCGGTGAAAACCCAGTTCGGCTACCACCTGCTGGAAGTCACCAGCCGCCAGGACTGATCCCCAAGCGCCTGCGTCTGCTCAACGGCCCGCCTTTTGGTGGGCCGTTGCGCATGGGCGCCAGGCTCTGCCCAAAGCGGATGCGGCTGGCCAGTCACGCGCCGCTAGCGTACAAATCGTGGTCATCGATCACCCGGCTCCTAAGGCTGACAATGCGACTGCTTTCCTCCACCGTGCTTTTCACCGCCCTGCTGTTGGGCGCCGCGGGTGCCCAAGCCGCACCGCAACACGCCATGACCGTCTATGGCGAACCGGCCAAGTACCCCCAGGGTTTCAGCCACTTCGACTACGTCAACCCCCAGGCCCCCAAAGGCGGGACGTTGCGCCGCTCCGCCATCGAAATCGGCCGCTTCGACCACGTACTGCCCTATATCGACAAGGGCATCGGTGTCTCCCAGCTCGACGGCCTGGTCTATTCGCCCCTGGCCCAGCGCTCCCTGGACGAGCCCTACACCGTCTACGGCCTGGTGGCCGAAAAGATGGAGCGTGCCGAAGACGGCCTGTGGCTGCGCTTCTACCTCAACCCCAAGGCGCGCTTTGCCGACAACACGCCGATCACCGCCGAAGACGTGCGCTACAGCTACGACCTGCTGATGACCCAGGGCAGCATGCGCTACCGCACCCAGTTCGACGACGTCAAAGGCGTCACCGTGGAATCACCACGAGTGGTGCGCTTCGACTTCAAAAGCAACGAAAACCGCACCCTGCCCCTGGATATCGCGACCCTGCCGGTGTTCCCCGAACACTGGTGGAAGAGTCGCGACTTCGCCAATGGCGGCGGCTATGAAGCGCCCCTGGGCAGCGGCCCCTACCGCGTGGCCAAGGTCGACTCGGGCAACAGCATCACCTTCGCCCGCAACCCCGACTGGTGGGGCAAGGACCTGCCGGTGAGCCGCGGCCTGTACAACTTCGATCATTTCAGCGTCGAGTATTTCGGCGATATCGACGTCGCCCGCCAGGTGCTGCGTGGCGGCGCCTACGACTACAACCGCGAGTTTTCCGCCACCGGCTATTCCATCGGCTACGACAGCCCGGCGCTGAACGACGGCCGCCTGCAAAAGGCCCACCTGGCGCAATCGGCGCCGCAACCGGCCCAGGGCTATGTGTTCAACCTCGACCGGCCGGTGTTCCAGGACCGCCGGGTGCGCCAGGCCCTGGCCATGCTCTGGGATTTCGAATGGAGCAACCGGCAGATGATGCGCAACCTCTACATCCGCCAGCAGAGTTTCTTCTCCAACACCGCCCTGGCGGCCCGCAGCCTGCCGGATGCCGAGGAACTGAAGATCCTCGAACCGCTGCGCGGGCAGATCCCCGACGAGGTCTTCACCCAGGTTTTCGAGGCGCCGAAAACCGACGGCAGCGGCGTGATCCGCGACAAGCAACTGCAAGCCCTGGCCCTGCTGGAACAGGCCGGCTGGAAGCCCGAGGGCGACAAGCTGGTGAACGCCCAGGGCGAGCCCCTGAGCTTCACTTTCCTGATCACCCAGGGCTCCATCGAACGCCTGCTGCTGCCCTACAAGCGCAACCTGGCGCAGATCGGCATCAGCCTGAACATTCGCCGCATCGACTCCGCCCAGTACGTCAACCGCCTGATGGCCCGGGACTACGACATGATCGTCACCGGCTACCCGGTGACCACCTCGCCGGGCATGGAGCTGTACAACTACTTCGGCTCCGCCGCGGCCAACGACCCCGGTTCCAACAACTACATGGTGCTCAAGAACCCGGCCGTGGACAGCCTGGTCAACGGCCTGGTGAAGGCCACCAGCCAGCCGGAGATGCTGCGCTACGCCCATGCCCTGGATCGGGTGCTGCAGTGGAACTACTACTGGATAGCCAACTACTACCCGCCCGGCACCTCCACGGTGTGGTGGAACCGCTTCGGCATCCCCAAGGTGCCTGCGAGCAACGATGAAGCCATCGAAAGCTGGTGGGAAGTCAGCAGCAGCGCGCTGACCGACGAACAAATGGCCGCCGAGCTGATCCGCCGTGGCAAACCCGGAGGGCGCCACTGATGCTGGCCTACATTCTGCGGCGCCTGCTGCTGATCATCCCGACCCTATTGATCATCCTCCTGGTGAACTTCGTCATCGTCCAGGCCGCCCCCGGCGGCCCGGTGGAACAGGCCATCGCCCGCCTGCAGGGCATCGGTGGCGGCGCCGCTGTCGGCGGTTCCGCCGATGCCATGAGCAGCAGCGGCTCCCGGGCCAGCCGCGGCCTGGACCCCAAGCTGATCCAGGACATCGAGAAACAGTACGGCTTCGACAAGCCGGCCCATGAACGCCTGTGGCTGATGCTCAAGAACTACGCCCAGCTGGACTTCGGCAAGAGCTTCTTTCGCGGCGCCACGGTCACCGACCTGATCCTGGAAAAGATGCCGGTGACCATTTCCCTGGGGCTCTGGGCGACCCTGATCACCTACCTGGTGTCGATCCCCCTGGGGATCCGCAAGGCGGTGCACCACGGCAGCCATTTCGACATCTGGAGCAGCACCGCGATCATCATCGGCTACGCCATGCCGGCCTTCCTGTTCGCCATGTTCCTGATCGTGCTGTTCGCCGGCGGCACCTCGCTGAACTGGTTTCCGGTGCGCGGCCTGGTCTCGGACAACTTCGAGCAGTTGAGCACCCTGGGCAAGGTCGCCGACTACTTCTGGCACCTGGTACTGCCGGTCAGCTCCCTGGTGATCGGCGGCTTCGCCACCCTGACCATCCTCACCAAGAACTCCTTCCTCAACGAGATCACCCGCCAGTACGTGGTCACCGCCCGGGCCAAGGGCCTGAGCGAGCGCCGGGTGCTGTATGGGCATGTGTTCCGCAACGCCATGCTGCTGGTGGTCTCGGGCATTCCCCAGGCCTTTATCAGCGTGTTCTTCGCCGGCTCCCTGCTGATCGAGGTGATCTTCTCCCTCGACGGCCTGGGGCGCATGAGCTATGAGGCCGCGGTGTCCAGGGACTACCCGGTGGTGTTCGGCTCGCTGTTCATCTTCACCCTGTTCGGCCTCTTGATAAAACTCATCGGCGACCTGTGCTACACCCTGGTCGACCCGCGCATCGACTTCGCCGCGAGGAACGCCTGATGCTCACGCTTTCTCCTCTGGCGCGCCGGCGCTTCGACCGTTTCAAGAAAAACCGCCGCGGCTGGTGGTCGCTGTGGCTGTTCATCGGCCTGTTCATCCTGACCCTGGGCGGCGAGCTGATCGCCAACGACAAGCCGCTGGTGGTCAGTTACCAGGGCTCGCTGTATTTCCCGGTGCTCAAGCGCTACACCGAACAGGAATTCGGCGGCCAGTTGCCGTTCCAGGCCGACTACCGCAGCGACTACGTGCAGCAACTTATACGCAAGGACGGTGGCTGGCTGCTGTTCCCGCCGGTGCCCTTCAGCGAAGACACCCCCAACTACGACCTGACCCAGCCGGCCCCCAGCCCGCCGAGCAAGGTCAACTGGCTGGGCACTGACGACCAGGCCCGGGATGTGCTGGCACGGGTGATCTACGGCGCCCGGGTGTCAATCCTGTTCGCCCTGGCCCTGACCGCCATCAGCGCCCTGATCGGCGTCGCCGCCGGCGCCCTGCAGGGCTACTACGGCGGCTGGGTCGACCTCCTGGGCCAGCGCTTGCTGGAGGTCTGGTCCGGGTTGCCGGTGCTCTACCTGCTGATCATCCTCTCGGGCTTTGTCGAGCCGAACTTCTGGTGGCTGCTGGGGATCATGGCGCTGTTTTCCTGGCTGGCCCTGGTGGACGTGGTGCGCGCCGAGTTCCTGCGCGGGCGCAACCTGGAGTACGTCAAGGCTGCCCGGGCCCTGGGCCTGAGCGACCGCAAGGTGATCCTGCGGCACATCCTGCCCAACGCCATGAACGCCACCCTGAGCTACCTGCCGTTCATTCTCACCGGGGCCATCTCGACCCTCACCGCCCTGGACTTCCTCGGCTTCGGCATGCCCGCCGGCAGCGCCTCCCTGGGCGAATTGATCGGCCAGGGCAAGCAGAACCTGCAGGCGCCGTGGCTCGGGCTGACGGCGTTTTTCACCCTGGCGCTGATCCTCTCGCTGCTGGTGTTCATCGGCGAGGCGTTGCGCGATGCCTTTGATCCTCGATCTTGAAGCGGACTGTAGAAATGACTGAAAACCTGATCGAAATCCGCCAGCTCAATGTCGCCTTCGGCGCGCAGACCGTGGTCCGCGACCTGAGCCTGGATATCCGCCCCGGCGAATGCCTGGCCCTGGTGGGGGAATCCGGCTCGGGCAAGTCGGTGACCGCCCATTCGATCCTGCAACTGCTGCCGCAGACCGGCTGCAGCGCCACCGGCAGCGTGCGCTATCGCGGCCAGGAACTGATCGGTGCCAGCCCGGCGACCCTGCAACAGCTGAGGGGCAACCGCATCGCCATGATCTTCCAGGAGCCCATGACCTCCCTCAACCCGCTGCACAGCGTGGAAAAACAGATCGGCGAAACCCTGCTGCTGCATCGCGGCCTGGGGGGCAAGGAGGCCCAGGCGCGGATCCTCGAACTGCTGGAGCTGGTGGGCATCCAGAAGCCCCGGGAGCGGCTCAAGGCCTACCCGCACCAGCTTTCCGGCGGCCAGCGCCAGCGGGTGATGATCGCCATGGCCCTGGCCTGCGAACCGGAACTGCTGATTGCCGACGAACCCACCACCGCCCTGGACGTGACCGTGCAGCGCAAGATCCTGCTGCTGCTCAAATCCCTGCAACAGCGCCTGGGCATGTCCCTGCTGCTGATCAGCCACGACCTCAACCTGGTGCGGCGCATCGCCCAGCGGGTGTGCGTGATGAAAGCCGGGGAAATCGTCGAGCAGGCCGACTGCGACACCCTGTTCAACGCGCCAAGGCATCCCTACAGCTGCGAACTGTTGCACGCCGAACCCGAAGGCGAGCCGCTGTGCCGCGACAGCCGGGAAACCGTGCTGGAGGTGGACCACCTGCGCGTCGAATTCCAGATCGGCGGCGGCCTGTTCCGGCGCAAGGAGTACCTGCGGGCAGTGGACGGCATCAGCCTCAGCGTGCAGCAAGGCAAGACCCTGGGGATCGTCGGCGAGTCCGGTTCGGGCAAGTCCACCCTGGGCCAGGCGATCCTGCGCCTGCTGGATTCCGAAGGTGGCATCCGCTTCCAGGGCCAGGCCCTGGACGGCCTCAACCAGAAACAGCTACGGCCCTGGCGCAAACAGATGCAGGTGGTATTCCAGGACCCCTTCGGCAGCCTCAGCCCACGCATGTCGGTGGCGCAGATCATCAGCGAAGGCCTGGAAGTGCACAGCCAGTACGATGCCCGCCAGTGCGACGAACAGGTCATCCGCGCCCTGGAGGAGGTCGGCCTCGACCCCGACAGCCGCCACCGCTACCCCCACGAGTTCTCCGGCGGCCAGCGCCAGCGCATCGCCATTGCCCGGGCCCTGGTGCTGAAGCCGGCGCTGATTTTGCTGGACGAACCCACCTCGGCCCTGGACCGCACCGTGCAGAAGCAAGTGGTGGCCCTGCTGCGTCAGTTGCAGGAAAAGTACGGCCTGACCTACCTGTTCATCAGCCATGACCTGGCGGTGGTGCGAGCCCTGGCCCACGACATGATCGTGATCAAGGACGGCAAGGTGGTTGAGCGCGGCGCCAGCCACGACGTATTCGAAGCTCCACAGCATCCCTACACCCAGGAACTGCTGGCTGCCGCCCATCCCGGCTGACCCAAGGGCCCCTTCGCCGGCAAGCCGACTCCTACACGGGCGAACACATTCACCGCCACCGTAGGAGCTGGCTTGCCAGCGAAGACGCCCGCAAGATCACCACCCCGCCCAAGACCCCATTCGCCGGCAAGCCGGCTCCTACAAATCGGGCATAATCCCTGGCGCCCATTTTCAGGATGCCCCCATGAACGACAGCGAAAGCCTCAAGGATTACCAGCGCGTGCGCCAACTGGCGATCCGCTCGCTGTTCGAGATCATCGAGCAATCCAGCGAAGGCACGGTGATCGTCGACCGCGACGCCAATATCGTCTGGATGAACGAGCGTTATGCCCGGCGCTTCGGCCTGGAATCGGCAGCCTTCGCCATCGGCAAGCCCTGTGAAAGCGTGATCCCCGGCAGCCTGCTGCGGGAGGTAGTGCGCACCGGCCGCCCCATCCTGCTGGACATGCAGGACACCCCCAAGGAACCCCTGGTGGTGATGCGCCTGCCGATCCACGACGACGCCGGCACGGTGATCGGCGCCATCGGTTTTGCCCTGTTCGACGAACTGCGCAGCCTGTCGCCGATGCTCAAGCGCTACCTGAGCATGCAGGAAGAACTGGCCTCTACCCGCTCCCTGCTGCGGGCCCGGCAGACCAAGTACAACTTCGCTCACTTCATCGGCACCAGTGCCGCCAGCCTGGAGGTCAAGCGCCGCGCCCGGCGCGGGGCCAGCGCCGAGTCGCCGATCCTGCTGCAAGGCGAAACCGGTACCGGCAAGGAGCTGCTGGCCCAGGCCATCCACGCCGCCTCGCCACGAGCGCACAAGCCCTTTGTCAGCATCAACAGCGCGGCCATTCCCGAGGCCCTGCTGGAGGCGGAATTCTTTGGCACCGCCCCTGGCGCCTTTACCGGCGCCGACCGCAAGGGCCGCCCGGGCAAGTTGCAGATCGCCCAGGGCGGCAGCCTGTTCCTCGATGAAATCGGCGACATGCCGCTGCCCCTGCAGAGCAAGCTGCTGCGGGTGCTGCAGGAAAAAGAGTTCGAGCCGGTGGGCTCCAACGAGGTGATCCACAGCGATGTGCGGATCATCGCCGCCACCTCCACAGACCTTGAGGCGGCGATCAAGCGCGGCGAGTTTCGCGCCGACCTGTACTACCGGCTGAATGTGCTGCCGATCCAGGTGCCAGCCTTGCGCGAACGCCTGGACGACCTGCCAGCCCTGAGCGAAGGGATTCTCGAAGAACTGCGCAGCCAGCATGAACTGGACCGCGATGCCCTGGCCCTGCTGGCGCAACATGCCTGGCCGGGGAACATCCGCGAGTTGCGCAACGTGCTGGAACGAGCGGCGCTGCTCAGCGACGACCTGATACTCAACGCCTCGGATATTCGCGCGGCGATTGGCAGCTTCAGCCCGGTGCAGCGTAACGAAGCCCTGGTGCCTGGCGATTCGCCAAACCAGGAAACCTTCGCCGCGGCCCGAGAGCGTTTCGACCGGCAACTGATCGGCGCCACCCTGGCCCAATGTGCCGGCAAGGTGGACGAAGCGGCCCGGCGCCTGGGGCTGGGGCGCTCCACGCTGTACAAGAAGATGGCGGCCTTGGGGATTGACGAGTCTCCATAACGAGACATAAATCTCCGTTTTGAGAATTTACCGGCGCGCTGCGCGCTTTTCGCTGGCAAGCCAGCTCCTACGGCAGGCTGAACGATCTCTGTAGGAGCTGGCTTGCCAGCGAAGAGGCCGGTAAACCCAAAAAATTCTCCAAACAGAGACAATCAACGTCAATTCGCCCCCAGAAAAATAAAAATATCTATATATTTCAATAGCTTAATTAGATGGCACAGTTCTCGCTATAACGCTCTCCACACGCAACACCCGACAACAATAACAATCCTGGAGAGACACACCATGAGTGTGATCATTGCCTTGGCAGCCCTGGCGCTGCTGATGCTCGCTGCCTACCGTGGCTACAGCGTCATCCTCTTTGCCCCCATCGCCGCCCTCGGCGCGGTGCTGCTCACCGACCCGTCCGCCGTGGCGCCCGCCTTCACCGGCGTGTTCATGGAGAAGATGGTCGGCTTCATCAAGTTGTATTTCCCGGTGTTCCTGCTGGGCGCGGTGTTCGGCAAGCTGATCGAGCTGTCGGGCTTTTCCCGCTCCATCGTCGCAGCCGCCATCCGCCTGCTGGGCACCCGCCAGGCCATGCTGGTGATCGTGCTGGTCTGCGCGCTGCTGACCTACGGCGGGGTCTCGCTGTTCGTGGTGGTGTTCGCGGTCTACCCCTTTGCCGCCGAGATGTTCCGCCAGAGCAACATCCCCAAGCGCCTGATCCCGGCGACCATCGCCCTGGGGGCGTTTTCCTTCACCATGGACGCCCTGCCCGGCACCCCGCAGATCCAGAACATCATCCCCAGCACCTTCTTCAACACCACCGCCTGGGCCGCGCCGTGGCTGGGGGTGATCGGCACCATCTTCGTGTTCTGCGCCGGCATGCTGTTCCTCCAGCGTCAGCGCAACAAGGCGCAAAAGGCCGGTGAAGGTTACGGCACCGAACTGCGCAACGAGCCAGAAACCGCCGAAGACCTGACGCTGCCCAACCCCTGGCTGGCGCTGTCGCCGTTGCTGCTGGTGGGCATCATGAACCTGCTGTTCACCCACTGGATTCCCCAGTGGTACGGCAAGACCCACAGCCTCAGCCTGCCGGGCATGGCGGCGCCGGTAACCAGCGAAATCGCCAAGCTCACCGCCATCTGGGCGGTGCAGGCGGCGTTGCTGGTAGGCATCCTGATGGTGCTGGTGTTCGGTTTCTCGGCGATTCGCAGCAAGCTCGCCGAGGGCAGCAAGAGCGCGGTCAGCGGCGCCCTGCTGGCGGCCATGAACACCGCCTCGGAATACGGCTTCGGTGCGGTGATCGCTTCCCTGCCAGGCTTCCTGGTGCTGGCCGACTGGCTCAAAAGCATCCCCAACCCGCTGGTCAACGAAGCCATTACCGTGACCCTGCTGGCGGGCATCACAGGTTCGGCCTCGGGCGGCATGAGCATCGCCCTGGCGGCCATGTCCGAAAGTTTCATCAGCGCCGCCCACGCTGCCAACATTCCCCTGGAAGTGCTGCACCGGGTGGCCGCCATGGCCAGCGGCGGCATGGACACCCTGCCCCACAACGGCGCGGTGATCACCCTGCTGGCGGTCACCGGGCTGACCCATCGCGAGGCCTACAAGGACATTTTCTGCATTACCCTGATCAAGACCCTGGCGGTCTTCGTCGTCATCGCCACTTTCTACGCCACCGGCATTGTGTGAGGTATTCATGACCACTCTTTCTGGCAAGACCGCACTGGTCACCGGCTCCACCAGCGGCATCGGCCTGGGCATCGCCCTGGTGCTGGCCAAGGCCGGGGCCAAGCTGATTCTCAACGGCTTTGGCGATGCCTCGAAGGCGATCGCCGAGGTCGCACAATTCGGCGGCCAGGTCGGCCATCACCCGGCGGACGTCAGCGACCCTGCGCAGATCGCCGAGATGTTCGCCTACGCCGAACGGGAGTTCGGCGGCGTCGATATCCTGGTCAACAACGCCGGCATCCAGCATGTGGCGGCGGTGGAGGAGTTCCCCGTGGAGCGCTGGGATTCGATCATCGCCATCAACCTGTCGTCGGTGTTCCACAGCACCCGCCTGGGGCTGCCGGGGATGCGCGCCAAGGGCTGGGGGCGGATCGTCAACATCGCCTCGGTGCACGGCCAGGTGGGCTCGGTGGGCAAGGCCGCCTATGTGGCGGCCAAGCACGGGGTGATCGGCCTGACCAAGGTGGTAGGCCTGGAAACCGCCACCAGCAACGTCACCTGCAACGCCATCTGCCCGGGCTGGGTGCTGACCCCGCTGGTGCAGAAGCAGATCGATGATCGCGTCGCGGCCGGCACCGACCCGCAACAGGCCCAGCATGATCTGCTGGCGGAAAAGCAACCGTCCCTGGCGTTCGTCACCCCGTCGCAACTGGGTGAGCTGGTGCTATTTTTGTGCAGCGAAGCCGGCGCCCAGGTGCGCGGCGCGGCGTGGAACATCGATGGCGGGTGGTTGGCGCAATGACGCGCGTCTCTGGCTGACGTCTTCGCCGGCAAGCCGGCTCCTACACGGCTGTGCTGGCCTGTGTAGGAGCTGGCTTGCCAGCGAACACCCCCCCAAAAAAACAACAATAAGAACACGAGGCCTTGCATGTCCGACATTCTCTGGCAACCCAGCGCCGAGCGCATCGGCAAGACGCGGATGGATGCCTTTCGCCGCTTCGTCAATCAGCGCCACGGGTTGAATCTTCACGACTACCCCGCCCTGCACCAGTGGAGCATCGACCAGCGAGAAAGCTTCTGGCAGGCCATCGTCGACGTCTTCGACGTCAGCTTCCACCAGCCTGCTGAATGCGTGCTGCGCGAAGGGCCGCAGATGCCCAGCGCACAGTGGTTTCCCGGCGCCACCCTGAACTTCGCCGAGCACCTGCTCAAGCGTCGGGATGACAGCGTCGCGGTGGTGGCGATCAACGAAAACGGCCAGCGCGAACAATTGACCCACGCCGAACTGGCGGCCCAGGTCGCCGGCCTGCAACGCAGCCTGCGGGACGCTGGAGTCGGCCTCGGTGACCGGGTTGCCGCTTGCATGCCCAACACCTGGCAGACCCTGGTGGGCATGCTCGCCAGCACCAGCCTCGGGGCCGTGTGGTCCAGCTGCTCGCCGGATTTCGGCACCCAGGGGGTGGTCGACCGCTTCGGCCAGATCGAGCCCAAGGTGCTGATCACCTGCGCCGGCTACCGCTACGCCGGCAAGGACATCGACCAGACGGCCAAGGTCAACCAGATCCTCGAGCGCCTGCCGTCCCTGGAGCAGTTGCTGATCGTGCCCTACGCCCGCTCGCAGGCCCGGGCCGAGGACTACCGCACCCCGGCCAGCGTCAGCCTGTGGGACGACTTCTACCGCCCCGGCGGCGAGCCCGAATTCGTTCCGGTGTCCTTCGCCCATCCGCTGTACATCCTCTACTCCAGCGGTACTACCGGGGTGCCCAAGTGCATCGTCCACGGCACCGGCGGGGTGCTGCTGCAACACCTCAAGGAACACGGCCTGCACGCTGACCTGGGCCCCGGCGAGCGCCTGTTCTACTACACCACCTGCGGCTGGATGATGTGGAACTGGCTGGTCTCGGCCCTGGCCACCGGGGCCAGCCTGGTGCTCTACGATGGCTCGCCGTTCCATCCCAGCAACGAGCACCTGATGGACCTGATCGACCGCGAAGCCATCAGCGTCTTCGGCACCAGCCCCAAGTACCTGGCGGCTCTGGAAAAGGCCGGCAGCCGGCCGCGCCAGAGCCACCGCCTGGAGAGCCTGAAGACCCTGCTGTGCACCGGCTCGCCGCTGTCGCCGCAGAGCTACGACTACGTGTACCGCGAGATCAAGAGCGAGCTGTGCCTGGCCTCGATGTCCGGCGGCACCGATATCGTCGCCTGCTTCGTCGCCGGCAATCCGATACAACCGGTGCGCCGCGGCGAGATGCAAGGCAAGGGCCTGGGCATGGCCATCGAAGTGTGGAACGACCAGGGCCAGCCGGTGATCGGCGAGAAAGGCGAGCTGGTGTGCACCCGGCACTTCCCCAGCATTCCCGTGGGCCTGTGGCACGACCCGGACCAGAGCAAGCTCAAGGCCTCGTACTTCAGCCTGTTCCCCGGCGTCTGGGCCCAGGGCGACTACGCCGAACAACTGGCCGAGGGTGGCTGGCTGATCCATGGGCGTTCAGACGCCGTGCTCAACCCCGGCGGGGTGCGTATCGGCACCGCGGAAATCTACCGCCAGGTGGAAAAGCTGGAGCAGGTCCTGGAAAGCCTGGCCATCGGCCAGAGCTGGGAGCAGGACGTGCGGGTGGTGCTGTTCGTGCGCCTGCAAGACGGCGTGGAGCTCGATGAAGCCTTGCAGGAACACATTCGCCAGGTGATTCGCAGCAACACCACGCCGCGCCATGTGCCGGCGAAGATCCTCGCGGTCACGGACATTCCCCGCACCATCAGCGGCAAGATCGTCGAACTGGCGGTACGCAACGTGGTGCACGGCCTGCCGGTGAAGAACACCGACGCCCTGGCCAACCCCGAGGCCCTGGAGCAGTTTCGCGACCGCGAGGAACTGCGCAGCTGACCCCGCTCCTTGCAGGAGCCGGCTTGCCGGCGAAGGCGTCGCCCAGGTCGGCGCGCTAGGCAATGGCCACTTCGCTGGCAAGCCGGCTCCTACGGGCTACCGCATCCCCAACGCATCACTCTGATAACCGTTCAGCCCCTCTAGACTGGTCATCCGCCGCAAAAGCGGGTGAAAATGTGCGCGCCGAAAACGCCTACAATCCATCCGTTTGAATATGCACCGCATGTCCATGCGACTTTTCGAGTGCGCGAGCCTGTGGCGTCGCCGCGTAATACCGCACCACCCAGGACACCTTCGACATGAATGGCCCCCACTCCGGCAGCGAAGCCGCCAACCTGATTGCCCGCCTGGACTGGTCGGCCACTCCCCTCGGAGAATCCGGCCACTGGCCCCAGAGCCTGCGCACCGCCGTGGACATCGTGATCCATTCGCCGATGCCGATGCTGCTGCTGTGGGGCGCCGAGCTGACGCAGATCTACAACGACGGCTTCGCCCTGCTGGCGGGCAACAAGCACCCCAGTGCCTTCGGCCACCCGGCGCACCTGACCTGGCCGGAACTGATGGACTTCACCGACCCGATCTACCGCGCCGTGCTCAACGGCCAGGTGCGCACCTTCAGCGAACAGCGCTTCAGCCTGCAACGCACCAACGGCAGCGAATACGACCTGTGGCTGGACCTGACCTACAGCCCGATCCGCAACGAACGCGGCGACGTCGCCGGAATCCTGGTCACCGCCATCGAGACCAACGAGCGCCGGCGCATCGCCCTGGAACTGCAGCAGCGCTCCGACGACAGCCTGCGCGCCCAGCACGAGACCGAAGAGCGCCTGCAACTGGCCCTGGCCGCCACCGACGCGGTGGGCACCTGGGATTGGGACATCGGCGAAGACCGCTTCATCGCCGACGCGCATTTCGCCCAGTTGCACAGCGTCGATCCGCAGCAGTCCCGGCAACTGCCCATCAGCGAATACCTCAAGGGCGTGCACCCGGAGGACCGCGGCATGGTGGCCCGGGGCATCAAGCATTGCATCACCCACGGCACCGAATACGCCGAGGAGTACCGCCTGCAACTGGCCGACGGCCAGCTGCGCTGGGTGTTCGCCCGAGGCCGCTGCTACAAGGACCACCATGGCCGGCCGACGCGTTTTCTCGGCGCGGCCCTGGACCTCACCGAACGCAAGCAGATGGAACAGGCGCTGCGCCAGAGCCAGACCGAGCTGCAACTGATCATCAATGCCATGCCCGTGCTGATCGGCTATGTCGACCACGAGGAACGCTTTCGCCTGAACAACAGCGCCTACCTGGACTGGTACGGCCTGACCCCGCAAGAGCTGTACGGCAAGAGCATCCGCGAAGTGGTCGGCGACGAGATCTACGCCACTCGCGCCGAGAACATCAAGGCCGCACTGGCCGGCAAGCCGTGCAGCTTCGAGGCCAACTCGCCGCACCGCGACGGCCGGCCGCGCCATGCCCTGATGAAGTACCTGCCGCGTTACGGCGCCGACGGCGCGATCAATGGTTTCTACATCTTTGTCATCGACGAAACCGAGCGCCGGCAGACCGAAGAAGCCCTGCGCAATCTCAACGAAACCCTGGAGGAACGGGTCAACCAGCGGACCGAGGCCCTGGCCACTGCCAACCAGCGCCTGCAGAACGAAATGTTCGAGCGCGAACGCGCCGAAGATGCCCTGCGCCATGCGCAGAAGATGGAAGCCGTGGGCCAGCTCACCGGCGGCATCGCCCACGACTTCAACAACATGCTCACCGGCATCATCGGCAGCCTGGACCTGATGCAGCGCTATATCGACAACGGCCGCGGCGCCGAGATCGGCCGCTTCACCGAAGCGGCCATGTCCTCGGCCAAACGCGCGGCGTCCCTGACCCACCGCCTGCTGGCGTTCTCCCGGCGCCAGTCCCTGGACCGCCAGCCCCTGGACCCAAACCAGCTGGTGCGCTCGCTGCAAGAGCTGTTCAACCACACCAAGGGCGAGCACATCGAGCTGCAGATGCAATTGGCGGACGGCGTGTGGCCGGTGAACACCGACGCCAGCCAGTTGGAAAATGCCCTGCTCAACCTGGTGATCAACGCCCGCGACGCCATGCCCGACGGCGGCAGGCTGCTGATCGAAACCGCCAACAGCTACCTCGACGGCAGCGACATCAGCACCCTGGAACCGGTCCAGGCCGGAGACTACGTGATGCTCGGCGTCAGCGACAACGGCGCCGGCATGAGCCCGCGGATCCTGGCCAAGGCCTTCGACCCGTTCTTCACCACCAAGCCCATCGGCCAGGGCACGGGCCTGGGGCTGTCGATGATCTACGGCTTCGCCCAGCAGTCCGGCGGCCACGTGACCATCAGCAGCGAACCGGACCAGGGCACCTGCGTGCGCCTGTACCTGCCAAGGCTGTTCGCCGCACCACTGGACAGCGCCGAACCCGCCACCCTCAACCAGGCGCCCCAGGCCATCGCCGGGGAAACCGTGGTGGTGGTGGAAGACGACCCGGCAGTGCGCATGCTGGTGCTCAATGTCCTCGCCGAACTGGGCTACCGCGCCTTCGAGGCCGAAGATGCGCGCAGCGCCCTGCCCTTGCTGGAATCGCCGATGCGCGTCGATCTGCTGGTGACCGATGTCGGCCTGCCGGGCATGAATGGCCGGCAACTGGCGGAGATCGCACGCCAGCAGCGGCCCGGGCTCAAGGTGCTGTTCATGACCGGCTACGCGGAAAAGGCGGCCGAGCGCCAGGGCTTCCTGGAGCCGGGCATGGACCTGATGGCCAAGCCGTTTTCCATTGAAGAAATGGCCCAGAAGATTCGTCAGATGATCGGCCACGCGCCCTGAATTCAGGCATAATCCGCGGCCGCCGATTTCCCGCTACAAGGTCACCCGCCCATGAAAGCCCAAGCCCGCCACATCCTGGTGAAAACCGCCGAAGAGGCTGAACAGCTCAAGCAGCGCATCGCCAAGGGTGAAGCCTTCGACGTACTGGCGAAGAAATACTCCACCTGCCCATCCGGCAAGCGCGGCGGCGACCTGGGGGAAGTGCGCCCGGGGCAGATGGTCGGTGCCATCGACCAGGTCATTTTCAAGAAGCCCCTGCGCACCGTGCATGGCCCGATCAAGAGCAAGTTCGGCTATCACCTGGTGCAAGTCTTCTTCCGCGACTGACTCCGGGCCCTGCAGGAACTGGCTTGCCAGCGAAGGCGCCCGCAAGGTCAACGCACGGTTCAATGGCTTCTTCGCCGGCAAGCCGGCTCCTACAACCTCTCCCTGCCCTGTAGGAGCTGGCTTGCCAGCGAAGGCGCACGCAAGGTCAACGCACGGTTCAATGGCGGGGTATCAGGGCGCCGGGATGCTGGATGACCTGGCTCGCCAGCCGGTGCCCGGCCTCTGCCGCTTGCACCGGGCTGCCGCCCAGCAGGCGCCGGGCCAGATAGGCTGCGCTGAACGAATCCCCGGCCGCCGTGGTGTCCACTACCTGCTCCACCCGCTGGGCCGGCACCTCGAAAGCACCGCCCGCCACGCGAATCAGGCAGGGCTCGGCGCCCCGCTTGAGCACCACTTCCGGAATGCCCTGATACGCCGCGAACACCGCTTCGGCATCCGCATAGGCAAACAGCGCTTGCTCATCCTCCAGGGTCAGCAATGCCAGATCCACCTGGGGCAATACTTCGCGGTACGCCGCCCGGGCCTGTTCGACCGACGCCCACAGGCGCGGCCGGTAGTTGTTGTCGAAGACTATCAGCGCCTGGCGCTGGCGCGCCTCGGCCAGGGTCTGCAACAACTTCCCGCGCCCCACCTCCCCCAGCACCGCCAGGGTGATGCCGCTGAAATACAGCACATCGTAATGCTTCAGCGCTTCAAGGATCGGCCCGGCCGCCGCCGTGGTAAAGCAGTCGCGCACTGCCGCCTCGTTGCGCCAGTAGAGAAAGCGCCGCTCGCCCCGGGCGTCAGTCTGGATGCAATACAGCCCAGGCAGGCGCCCCGGCAAGCGCTGCACCCGCTCCAGGCCGATGCCCTCCGCCGCCCACCCCTGGCACATGGCATCACTGAAGCTGTCATCGCCCAGGGCGGTGACGTAATCCACCCGCCCGGCCTCGCCCAATTCCCGCGCGAGGTACACCGCGGCGTTCAGGGTGTCGCCGCCAAAGCTCTGTTGCAGGCTGCCGTCATGATGCTGCTGCAGCTCGATCATGCATTCGCCGATGGCCGCGATGCGTTTCTTCCTGTCCATGTTCCTGACCTCCCCTCAAAGCACATTCCACCGGGTAGGAGCTGGCTTGCCAGCGAAGGCGCCCGCACGGCCTGCACCTCATCCAGAGGCCTCTTCGCCGGCGAGCCGGCTCCTACAAAACCTGCATACCTCCTGCCCCGTAGGAGCTGGCTTGCCAGCGAAGGCGTCCGCACGGCCTGCGCACCATCCAGAGGCCTCTTCGCCGGCAAGCCGGCTCCTACAGACCCAACATCTCCCCAGCCCCGTAGGAGCTGGCTTGCCAGAGAAGACGTCCGCACGGCCTGCGCACCATCCAGAGGCCTCTTCGCCGGCGAGCCGGCTCCTGCAGACCCTGCATATCCCCGGCTCCGGCGATCAGAAACAGGTTTCCAGGTTCTCGATCACCTGCAGGCGCTCATCCACCAGCAACCCGGTGCGCCATTTGTCGAAGGTCAGGCAGGGGTGCGAAGTACCGAAGGAAATGATGTCGCCAATGCGCAACTCCACTCCCGGCGCCACCGTGAGAAACGCATGCTGGTCCATCACCGCAGTGACCTTGCACGCCCCCACGTCATCCCCGGCACAGGCCTGGGCCCCGGCGCGATAACGCCGCAGCGGCACCGGCAAGCCGGCGTCATAGGCCACATCGCGCTTGCCCAGGGCCACCACGGCAAAGCCCGGCTCCGGCAGCGACTGCACATGGGCCCAGACCTCCATGGCCGGGCGCAGGCCCTCCTCCAGGTCGGCGCGGCGATCCAGCACGCAGCACTGCGCCTCTTTATAGATGCCATGGTCATGAGCCACGTAACTGCCCGGGCGCAGCACACTGAGGAAGCGGCCCTTGGCGTTGTGGGTCTCGAAGGATTCGGCAATCAGGTCATACCAGGCTGACCCCGAGGCAGTGATAATCGGCCGCTCGATGGCGAACAGCCCGTCGTTGTGCAGGTCCACCGCCAGGCGCACCAGGGAGTCGGCGAACTGGCGGATGCCGCTGATGGCCTGATCGCCATGGATCACCCCTTCATAACCTTCGATACCGCACAGCGCCAGGGCCGGCTGCGCCTGGATCGCCTTGGCCAGGGCCAGCACCTCTTGCTCGGTGCGGCAACCGCAACGCCCACCGACCACGCCGTACTCGATCATCACCTTGAGCGTGACCCCACGCTGGGCGAAAAACGCCCCCAGGTCGGCGACGCTGTCCGGGTGATCGACCATGCAATAGAAATCGAAATCCGGGTCCGCCAGCAGCTCGGCGATCAGCGCCATGTTCGGCGCCCCCACCAACTGGTTGGCCATCAACACCCGGCGCACGCCATGGGCATAGGCAGCGCGAGTCTGTACCGCAGTGGCCAGGGTGATGCCCCAGGCGCCGGCGTCCAACTGCCGCTGAAACAGCGCGGGCATCATGCTGGTCTTGCCGTGGGGCGCCAGCTCGGCACCGCTGTCACTGACGAACTTCTGCATCCAGCGGATGTTGTGTTCCAGGGCCTCGCGGTGCAGCACCAGGGCCGGCAGGCTGACGTCTTGCAACAGGCTCGCGCCCTGGGCAGCGGCGCCCTTTTCCACCAGTGGCAGGTTCAATACGGAAGACATCTTGGCACTCCTTATCAAGGCAGCTGCGCACAGCCGCGAAACAGTCATCAATCGTTGATACGCCGGGCCAGACGGTTGGCGCTGTCGATCAGCACCCGGCGATATTGCTGGTAATTGCGCTGGGCATCGGCCCTGGGCGCGACGATGCAGAGCGTGCAGATGCACACGCCGTGCTCATCGCGCACCGGTGCGGCAAAACAATGGGTAAAGGTGTCGGCCACGCTGTCGAAGGAAAAGAACCCATCCTCGGTGGCCTGGCGGATTTGCTTGAGAAACGTCTCCAAGGGCAGACGCTCACCGTCGGGCAGAACGAAGTCCCGTTCATCGATCAGGTCGACAATCTGCCCATCGCTCAAATGCCCCAATAGCAACCGCCCGGAAGCGGTCCAGGGAATCGGCGCGTTCTCGCCGATATTCGAGGAAATGCGGAAGTGCCGCTCGCCCTCCTTCATCAGCGCCACCGTGTATTTGCGCCCGTTGAGCAGGCACATCTGCGCGGTTTCCTGGGTCTGGCGGACGATTTCCTGCAAGGCCTGATCGGCCTCGCGGCTCAGGTCGAAATGACGCAAATGGGCCTGACCGAGAAAGTACAACTGGCGGCCCAGGTACACATGCCCCTCCTGGCCCACCGGTTCCAGTACCCGCCGCTCCAGCAGGGAAGCCACCAACTCATAGACCGTGGACTTGGGGCCGCCAATGCCCTTGGCGATATCGTTGGGCCGCAACGGCTGGCCGACCTCCTTGAGGAAATCGAGAATATCGAACGCCCGATCCAGGCCCTTGGCCCGACGCTTGATGTTGTCTTCGCTCATCTACCTGCGCCCCCTCTATCGACCCGTAGGAGCCGGCTTGCCGGCGAGGAGGCCCTCAAGCCTTGTGCCACCCTCAGGGGCGCCTTCGCTGGCAAGCCAGCTCCTACAGGCCAGCGCCTACACGTGGCCATCAGGCCTTCTTCTTGTAGGCCACACAATCGATCTCGACCTTGCAATCCACCATCATGCTGGCCTGCACACAGGCCCGGGCCGGCGCGTGTTCGGGCTTGAAGTACTCACCGAACACCTTGTTGAAACTCCAGAAATCCCGCGGGTCTTCCAGCCACACGCCAACCCGCACCACATCCTCCAGGCCATACCCGGCCTCTTCGAGAATGGCCACCAGATTGCGCAGCGTCTGATGCGTCTGCTCGACGATCCCACCGTGAATGATCTCGCCATCCAGCGCCGGCACCTGGCCGGACACATGCAGCCAGCCATCGGCCTCGACCGCGCGAGCGAAAGGACGCGGCTGGCCACCGCCTGCGGTGCTACCGGTGCCGTAACGGGTGATGCTCATGAGAGGTTCTCCTGGTTGAAGGCTGAGCAGACAAGACCACCCTCGGGAAAACAAAGGCGGCCTGGGCCACACAGCAATAATTCCGCTACAACGGAATTAAATATCAAATAACGGAATAAATTCCGCAGGAGTGTGCCATGGGGAGCACGGAACATGACAGGGGGGTCAGAACGATCGGGCCGGGAGCGACCATGGATCGGCCGTCCAGTTGCACGGCAAACCCGAAAACCATCCCACCCCCACAGCCCCTCGTGCTTACGCCTTGAACGTCAGGATCGGCGAAAACCGCGCAATCACCGACACCGTGCCCTCTTCCACCTGGGACTGGATCACCTGGCCAATTTCCTTGTAGGCCCCCGGTGCTTCTTCGATCATCCGCTCTTCCTTGGTGGTGATGCACTCCACGCCCTGCAGGCCGAGGAAGGCCTTGTCCTTCTTGGCCTTGAACACCACCTCGCTGCGCGACATGGAGCGCCCGGCGCCGTGGCTGGCCGAGCGCAACCAGCGTTCGTTGCCCAGCCCGGTGAGCAGGTAGGAGTCATGCCCCATGCTCCCCGGAATCAGCAGCGGCTGCCCGGCATAGGCTGGTGTGGCGCCTTTGCGGTGGACGTTGCCGCCTTCCTCGCGCAGTACGATGTTGTGCGGTACATCGACAATCAGCGGCGCTTCGATGCCCGCGCCGAACACCTGCCGAGTGCGCTGGCGCACCATTTCGGCGATCAGTGCGCGGTTGGCGTCGGCGTAGTGCGCGGCGCTGTGCATGGCCAGCAGGTACTCATCGGCCATCTCGCCAAACAGGGCGAATATCTTCGAATCGGGATGCTTGATCCCGGCCGGCCACAGGGCCTTGGCCTTGTCCATCCAGCGTCGGCCTACATAGAAGCCCACGTCGCGAGAGCCGGTGTGGATCATCATCACCACCTGCCCCACGGACAGGCCCTGGGCGAAGCAGGCCTGGCGATCCACCAGTTCGGTGACCACCTGGATCTCGACAAAGTGATTACCACCGCCCAGGGAACCCAGGCCCGGGTCGCGAAGGATCTTGCGCGAAAGGTCCTGCAGGGCCTCCGGTGCATAGTCGGCGCTGCCGCGGGCAAAGGACGACTCATGCAGGCCCGAAAGCTCACGCTGCAACTGGGCGAAATCCGCCCCGGCAAACAGCCCGATCGGGTCCTGTTGCTGTACCTGAGCCCAGAAATCCCCCAGCCCCGAAGCAAACAGCGCGCTCATGGCCGTGGGGCTGGTGGGAATATTGCGCGTGCCTTCCAGCAGATCGCCACGCACCAGGGCGGTCCACTTGGCCTTTTGCGCCATGAACTGCTCGTAGTTCAGCCCCAGCTTGTGCAGGCGCATGCCGCAATTGATGTCGGTGCCGATGGCTTGCGGCACCACCATGTCGTGGCTGGTGACGATCACGCTGCCCACCGGAATCGGGCTGCCGGTATGGAAATCCGGCGTGGCGCAGGCGCACTTCACTTCGCCGCCATGGGGGTGGGCGACCTTGGCGAAATCCATCAGTTGCAGGATGGCTTTCTCTTCGATGGCAAAACTGTCGGGCAGCAGCAGATCCACCTTGAGGCCGGCGTCATTGGTGGACGAGATAGAGAGGGAATTGGAATTCAGGCGTTCGATGGCCACCCCGGAACGGGCGAGCTTGTGCTGAATTCTTTTCAGAGGAGTCTTGGTCATTTTTCAACTGCTTTTCTTGGACGCAACAAAACAACCACCCTTTTGGTGGCTGGAATTGTCTGGTCAGCAGCGAAACTTAGACGGCGCGGATAATGGGGGAATGACGCTGTGGATGTAAATAGCCGGGGAGAAATTATTTAAGGAGGCGCCTGGCGAGACGCCTTCGCCAGCAAGCGGGCTCCTACAGAGCTGCGTGGGGTCAGAAGTTGAAGCGCACGCCCTTGATCTGCACCTTCTGCGCCTGGCAGTTGGCGGCCTGTTCGGCATGTGCGCCTTGCGCCAGCAACCGTCTTCGCGAGCAAGCTCGCGCCTGCAACGGCGGCAGGCGGGCCAGGGTCTGCTGCCAGAGGAAGCGGCCCTGGGCATAGCTCTGGGTCTTGAGCCGTAGTAACTGCTAAGGCCCCGGCGCATGCCGAGACCCTGAACGATGAAACCGCTCAACGATAACTCATCGTCAAGGTCGCCATCCCACGGACCGTTCCTGGGGTGACTCGCGAAGCGGTCTGGACATAACGCGCGGTCAGGGGAATGTCGTAGCTCGAGACCCCTGCGGAGATATTCCCCGCCCACCATCGATTGACAGAGCCCGAACCGTAGCCGAGAACAGTCGCTCCCTTGAGGATCTGCAAACCCACTCCCGAGGCAGTCGACCCGGCGCTCAGCGACAAGGTGCTGCCCTGGTTAGCCCCGTTGTTCACATCTATGAACGAGACATAAGCCCCGATCGAAGCCCCGGCATCCCCTCCCGAACATGACAGGTTGATTTTGAAGGGCACCGCTTTGGAGGTACTCCCCACTCCGGAAAAGGTCATGTTCGATGTTCGCCCCAGGGGCACTGAAATCTGCGAGCTGGACACACTGCAGGTGGGCACCCTGAGCTGCACCGTCACTGCGCTTTTACCGCTGGTGTAGACCGTCCAGCCTTTGGAGTTGCAGATACCAACGCAGTTGAACGCAACGTTCACCAACCCGTTACCAGCCAAGGTCCCACTCTGGATGTCGCCGATCTTTATGATTTCCAGCCACATCGATTGCTTGTAGACATCACCCTTGACCCATCTGAGTTTTACGGATGACTTTCCGCTCCCCACCAGATACTGGCTGGACCCGGACTGATTTTCACGCCATCTCCATTTGGCGTTCCACCTGAATCCGACTCCAGGCACGTTGCTCGAGTAGACGTTGTAGTAACCGGGGGCCAGCGTAGCGCCTTGAAGCTTGTAGACCATGGGCTCGGAACTGAATATTTGCGGCCATGGATCCCTCATCATCGAGTCCACCTCTGCGGTGGTCGCAATGACGTCGCCATTCATGGTTCCTGCACTGATGTAAATGCTGGCAGGCAACTGAATGATCGATGACTCGGGAGAGAACTCCCCGCCGGCATACGCCGGCCCCTCACCCCATAGCGACAACACCAGGACAAGAGCCGAGAGCAGAAGGTTGCGCTTCATGAAAGTACGGTGCCTGTTCAAATGTCCACGACGTTTGGCGCTCTTTCCACTGAGGACGAGGCGACCCAAACTTCGACTTTAAGCCCCCCCCATCACGGCACCTATCAGCCCGAACACAGAACGTTGTCGATAAATCCTCAGAAGCCAAGGACTTATCCTACAAAGCGCTGTTGCAGGGGTCAGCCCCACGCCAACGACAGCAGCCCTCCCCCTTGCCCAGCAACGAGATGTTCCATTGAGTCGCTGAAATCGGGCTATTCTGCGCGCCCTCCAATACTCATTCGCCTCAGCAAGGACAGCTGCCCATGACCCGCGCCATTACCCTTGTCTGCGACAATTTCGCCGACTGGGAAACCGCCCTGATCAACGCCACCGGCCGTGGCTACTATGGCTTCGACTGCCGTTACGCTTCCCCCAAGGGCGCCATCGTGACCTCCATGGGCGGCCTGCGGGTGACCCCGGACCTGGCGTTGGAAGATATTCGTCTGGATGAGGTGGACCTCTTGATGGTCTGCGGCGGGACGGTCTGGCAAAGCCCCCAGGCGCCGGATATCCGCGAACTGCTACGCGCGGCCAAGGAACGCAAGGTGGTCCTCGCCGGCATCTGCGACGGCACCCGCGAACTGGCCCGGGCCGGGGTGCTGGACCAGCTCAAGCACACCTCCAATTCGGCGGACAACCTGCTGGCGGTGGGTTATGCCGGCGCCGCGCACTACCAGGATGTGCCCCATGCGGTAGCGGACCAGCGCGTGATCACCGCCCCGGGCAGCGCTCCAGTGAGTTTCATGGCACAGATTCTCGGCACCCTGGGCATCAGCGACGACAACCTGACCTTCTACCTGGGCCTGCACGCCGCCGAGCACCGCCAGCAAGCCTGACCCTCCCCTGTAGGAGCCGGCTTGCCGGCGAAGGCGATCTCCCGGCCGCCTTGGCTGGCAAGCCAGCGCCTACGCAAGGTAGTGGGTGGGCGGCAGTGCGGGCGTGTAGCCGTGGATTATTTCACCAGTCGAAAATCCCGGTGGCCCAACCAGGCCGCAAAGTCCGCAGCGCTGAAAATGCTCTCGCCCTCATGCTCGATGATCGCCAGCCCCGCCAGAAATTCGCTGTCCCGGGTGTAGGCACGGATGCTGGCGCCGAAGGCCAGTACGCCATCCAGGTGACGGGCCAAGGCCAGCGCCGCCTGCCCTAGGCGCTGGTGATCCGCCTGGTCTTTATCCATGGCCGCCAGGCTCAGAATGTCTTCAGGGAGCCATCCCAGTTGCCCGGCCAGCCCGGCATATTCCGCCAGTTCCCCTGGATATTCGGCCCCCACCCCAAACAGCATGGGGCTACCGCCAATGAAGAACGAGCTCGTACCGGCCCAGGGTTGATCCGCAATTGCGGCCAGACAGGCCCGCACCCGGTTTTCGAGCAAGCCATCGATCTGGCGCGCTAAAAGCACCCTGACAGTCGGCCCGGCCATTGAGTCACCTCCTCCAGCGCACCGCATCCGCATCAGGGATAACAGGCGAGCCCTTGTTCGCTGCATCAGCAGGCATCAATGCTCAAGCCCCCTGCCGGTCAGTGCATTCACCGGACCGGGAGGATAAAAGCCCGTGGTGCAATAGCCAAGCTCAGCGCCTGGAACCATTGACCCCCAACACCTCTTCCAACCGCTTCGCCTCGCCCTCCGTCAACAAGGGCGCAGGCGGTTGGACAAGGCGCTGGCTGGACAGGGCGGGCACCGGGGCCGTTGGTTGGGCCGCCTTCGCAGTACGGGTGCGGCTCGCGCTGCTTTGCGGGTACAGCGCTTCATCCAGGCATTTGTCGCGCATGCCCTGGCTGGACAGGCCGTGGCAACCGGTGCCGTTGGACAGGGCGCGGGCGCCGCAGGTGGCCTTGCTGTCGGGGTCCTTGAGGTCGATGCAGCCCAGGGAACCAAAGCCATGGCCCAGTACCGAGGCGGGATCTTCGGCGCAAGCTGCGCCGGCACACAGGAACAGGGAGGTCAGCACAAGTGCATTTCGCATAGGGGCGCGTCCATGGCTAGCGTAGGTCCCCCGGCGCCTTTCCGGCCGCCGGGCAGGTCTGTCGAGGGAAAAAGCCGTTGTAGCAGATGAACATGACCGTTTCCCTTCCCCATAACCACCGCTGTTGCGTGACTAGCGGAAACGCCCCGCCAGGAAGGGTTGCAGGTTCACGCTCGGGGTCAGCCCGCTGGCCTGTTCCGCCACCAGTTGCCCACTGATGGCGGCCAAGGTCAGGCCAACGTGACCGTGGCCGAAGTTGTAGTGCACCTGGGGCAGCAGCCGCGACTGGCCGAGCACCGGCTTGCTGTCCGGCAGCGAGGGACGAAAGCCCATCCACCGGGAAACCGGTTCGTGGTGCAGGGTCAGGAAGCGTCGCGCCGCCCGGGACAGGTAGTGATAGCGGCGCGGGTCCGGCGCGGCGTCGAGGCCGCCGAATTCCACCGTGCCCGCCACCCGCAGCCCTTGGGCCATGGGCGTCAGGTAGAAACCGCCGGCGCCCCAGCACACCGGGCGGCTGAGCAAGCCGCCGGCCTGATCGAACAGCACGTGATAACCGCGTTCGGTGTCCAGGGGAATCTCGTCCCCCAGGCTCTGCGCCAGGCGGCGGGACCAGGCGCCGCTGCACAACACCAGGCGTTCGGCGGGCAGTTGCTCGCCACTGCCGAGGCGGGCAAGCACCCGCTCGCCGTCCTGGACGCTGCGCTCGACCCCCTGCAACTCATCGCGGCGAAACACTCCACCGCGCTCGATGAAGCACCGCAGCAAGCGCTGGCTCAATGCGAAGGGATCGAGGGTGCGGCTGACCTGGGGCAGTTCCAGCGCCAGGGCCGCACGGGCGTTGAGGGCCGGCTCCATGGCCCGTAGCTCCGGCCCTTCCACCAGGCGCATGGGCACCTCGAACCCCTGGTGATAGGCCAGCATGTCGATAGCGCTCTGCCGCTCGTGGGCCTCGAAGATGTACAGCGAGCCGTCATGGCGCACCAGGTCGTTGGCCCCGGCATCGTCGAACAACGCCTGCCAGGCGCCCATGCAGGGCTTGAGCAGGCTGTGCAGGTCATGGCTGATGGCCTTGACCCGCGGCTCGCTGGAGCTTTGCAAAAAGCGCCATAGCCAGGGGGCGATCCGTGGCAGGTAACCCGGGCGGATCGCCAGCGGGCTGTCGCGCCGCAACAGCATGCCCGGGGCCTGGCGCCAGATGCCGGGGGTTGCCACTGGCTCCACGGCATAGGTGGCGAAGGTACAGGCATTGCCGAAGGAAGTGCCGCTGCCCGGCGGCTGGCGGTCCAGCAGGGTCACCCGCCAGCCCAGGCGCTGCAGCCACAGGGCGCTGGCCAGGCCCACCACCCCGGCCCCCACCACCACGGCGTGGCCGCGTTGTTGCTGACTTGCAATCATGCCGGGCTCCTCATGTGCCACTGACGACCCGGGTCCACAGGCGAGTGCTCAGGCGCATGCCGGCCGGGGTCATGGTCTTGATCGGGAACAGCGTATCGAGCACCGACTGCGGCGGGTAGGCCGCCGGGTTGCTGCGCAACTGCGGTTCGATGTAGGGCAAGGACGCCGCATTGCCGTTGGCGTACTGCACGAAGTTGCTGATGTTGGCGATCACCTTTGGGTCCAGCAGGTAGTTCAGGTAGGCGTAGGCGTTGTCCAGGTGCGGGGCGTTCCTGGGAATCACCACCATGTCCATGGCCACGGTGGAGCCTTCCCTGGGGATGCTGTAGCCGAGGTTCACGCCGTTTTTTGCCTGCTGCGCGGTGGCCATGGCTTGCAGCACGTCGCCGCTGAAACCCACGGCCACGCAGATGTTGCCGTTGGCCAGGTCGCTGACGTACTTGGCCTGGTGGAAGTAGAGGATCGAGGGGCGGATCGCCTGCAGCGCCGCTTCGGCCTTTTTCAGGTCCGCCGGCTGTTCGCTGTGGGGGTCCAGGCCCAGGGCATTGAGGGTGATGGGCACCATCTGTGTCGGGTTGTCGAGAAAGGCCACGCCGCACTGCTTGAGCTTCTGGATGTTCTCCGGCTTGAACAGCAGCTGCCAGGACTGGGTGACATCGGTGTCGCCGAAGATCGCCTTGATCTTGTCGACGTTGTAGCCGATGCCCACGGTCACCCACATATAGGGAATGCCGTACCTATTGCCCGGGTCGCTGGTTTCCAGCAGCTTCATCAGCTTGGGATCGAGGTTGTTCCAGTTGGGCAGCTTGCTGCGATCCAGGGGCTGGATCGCCCCGGCCTGGATCAGCCGCGGCAGAAAGTGGTTGGACGGGCTGGCCAGGTCATAGCCGCTGCCGCCGGTCATCAGCTTGGCCTCGGTGGTCTCGTTGCTGTCGATCACGTCGTAGGTAGTCTGGATTGCGGTGCGCTGGGTGAACTGGGCCAGGGTGTCCGGAGCGATATAGCCGCTCCAGTTGGCGATGCTCACGGTCTCGGCCGCCTGGACGCTTGCGGCGCACAAGGCCAGGGATAAAAGTGCCGTAGTGGTGCGATTGATCATGTTGCCGCCCTCTGTGCTCTTATTATTGCGGCGTTTCATTCGCCGCGACGGTTAACGTTCGTGTCGCGCGCGCTGCACTTCCCAGCCCATGCGCAAGCTTGCTCCAATGTCGAAAAACGGTCGGGGTGGCAGGTAGCCGGGCCGGGCCTGGGACAGCACGTCCCGCAGCAGCGAGGAGTCGCAGCCGGCGGCCATTTCCACCAGCAGCCGGCCCCACAGGGTGCCCCGGGCCACCCCCGAGCCGTTGCAGCCGGCCACCGCGTGCAGGCCTTCGGCGACCCGGCTGAAGTACGGCTCGCCGGAACGGGTGCCGCTCAGGTGCCCGGTCCAGGTGTATTGCAGGTCGGTATCGGTAATGCCGGGAAAGCGCTTTTGCAGGCCCCGCAGGTGTTCCTGGCGGCGCACCGCCAACTGCGCCGGGCCGAGATCGCGCTGGCGATACTCGACGGTGTTGCGCATCAGCAGGCGGCGCCCGGGCAACAGGCGCACCGTGGCCGCCCCGGGCAAGGTGGAGAGCACGCCCCAGCCCTGCTCATCCAGCAGCCTCTGCCAGTGATCTTCCTGCAGGGGCCGGGTGATGCTGGCGCTCAGCTCCAGGGGGAAGGTGCGGCTGTGCCGGACTCCGAGCCGGGGCAGAAAGGCACCGACACAGGCCAGCACCTGGGGCGCCTGGATCTCGCCCTCCCCGGTCACCGCCCGCCAGCCCCGGCCCGGCAGAGGCTGCAGGTCCTGCACCGGGCTGTTCTCGAACACCTCCACCCGCTCCGGCAGGCGCTCCAGCAGGCCCTTGACGTATTTGGCCGGCTGCAGCAGCGCGTTGCCACCGGCGCAGTGGATGGCCCGCTGGTAGAAGCCGCTGCCCAGGCGCTGCTGCAAGGCCGCGCCTTCCAGGTACTGGGCCTGGGCGCCCGCGGCATTCAGGGTAGCGACTCGGGCGCCGCTGTCCTGCAAGTGCTGCCCCTGGTGCACGGCGAAGTGATAGCCGCCAGCGTCGAACTCGCACTCGATGCCCAACTCGTCAATGCGCCGGCGCACCTCTTCACCGGCAGCGATGCCGATGCCGCAGGCAAGCTGATAGGCCGAGTGGCCGGGCCGGCCCAGCAACTCATCGGCGCCGGGCAATTCATGGCTGACCACAAACCCCGAGTTGCGCGCCGAAGCCCCCTGGGCCGCCCGCTGGCGATCCAGCAGGACGATGCGTTGCTGGGGCAACATCCGCGCCAGGGCATGGGCCGCCGAGAGGCCGGTGATGCCACCGCCAATGATCAGCCAGTCGGCTTTCTGTAGGCCCTTGAGGGTTGGCCGCTGGGAAGTCTGCCCTGCCAGGGCGATCCAGCCACATACATTGTTCAAAGCCTGTCACTCCTGCACAATCCATGCGCCCGGAGCATTCAACAGAACACTCAACCCGGCGCCACATGCCCACAATCTATGGATATGACGGCTTTATTTCGAACGTTATTAATTCATCCATCTATTCGGAAAACGCATGGATAACCCTCTTCGACTGCCCTCGTTGCAGGCCCTGCAGACCCTGGTCAGCGTGGCCCAGACCCACAGCTTCACCGAGTCCGCGGCGCGCCTGCACCTGACCCAAAGCGCGGTGAGCCGGCAGATCCAGCAACTGGAGGAGCACTATGGGGTCAGCCTGTTCGAGCGCAGCAGCCGAAGGGTCTCGCTGACCGAACAGGGGCGCGATGTCTGCACGGTGGCCACCCAAGTCCTGAGGTCCCTCGGCTCCCTGCAGGAACGCCTGGCCCCGGCGCCCCTGGACCGGCCGTTTCGCATCCGCATCTTTGTCTCCCTGGCGGTGCGCTGGTTGCTGCCGCGGCTCAGCGGTTTCTACGCCGCCAACCCCGGGCTGTGCCTGTCGATCGAGACCGTGGGCGGGGCCACGGTAGACCCCGGCGGCGATTGCGACGCCTATGTGCTGTACCTGCCGGAAGGCCTGGACGAGCGGCCGCTGACCCCGCTGTTCGACGAATACCTGGTACCGGTGTGTGCCCCAACGCTCAGTGACGGGCAATTGCCGCCGCGCTCCCTGGAGGAACTGGCCGGGCACGCGCTGATCCACGGTTCTACCAGCCGCCAGGAATGGACCGCCTGGCTGCAGGCCCAGGACGACCAGACGCCCCACAGCTACAAGCATCTGCTGTTCAACCTCGACGACCTGGCCCTGGACGCCGCAGCCCGGGGGCTGGGGGTGGCCATGACGGACCTGATCCTGGCCCAGGACTCGATTGCCCGGGGCAGCCTGCTGATCCCCTTTGGCCAGGCGCTCAAGACCGGCGGGGTCTATGCCCTGTGGCTACGCGACAGCGGCGCCGCGCATCCGGCCTGCGAAACCGTATTGAACTGGTTCCAGGCTCAGGCAGCCGAACGGGATCTGCCCGCGGCACGAGGCCTGGCTGGGGCGATTGCAGCAGCCCTGCCCACCCTGGGTGGCAGTAAATCCCAGGCTGAATGACTGGACCAGGCCCTGCTGCTCATGGGCCGAAAAAAAACACTGAAGGGCCGATGAACACAGCCCGGGAAAGCTCGAGCGCCGCCGGCGCTCAGCTGTAGAGCGTCACCATTGCCCAGGCAAAACACGCCAGCACCAGGGCCATCCCCACTACATACACCGCTAAAGCACGACCCACAGCATCACTCCACGAACCAGGCAGTCATCAACACACTCACTCTCGGGGTGAGTCATGGCGCGCATTCTAGCAGCGCGCGACGTCATTTTGACACGAGCCTCTAAGCCTGATTAAAAGCCTCCCGACAAATGGTATTAGCGTCAATTTAATGGCTTAAATCAGCCTGACTCTTCTTAACGGGCAGCCGAACTGCGCAACATCATCTTGCATTGCGCCCAGTGTTTTCTTTCCGCCGAGAAACCTGCTGCCTCCGGAATCAATGCAATCCCCCTTTTCCCGCTAAACCGCGAACCTGAGCGCTATCAGCGCCTGCACTCCTGGTTGGACAAGAGTGATCCTGACTGCTTTGATCTCAACGCCAGGTCCGGTTTTCACAATCCCAGGGAGGGTCCATGTCGTTCAAGGTCATGATGGTTTTCGGTACACGTCCTGAGGCGATCAAGATGGCACCACTGGCTCGGGTTCTAAGGCACTGGCCAGGTATCGAGCTGCACATCTGTTCCACCGGCCAGCACCGGGAAATGCTCAAACAGGTACTCGACGCCTTTGAGCTCGAGGTCGATGTGGACCTGCAATTGATGACCCAGGGCCAGACCCTCAACGGCTTGTCGCAGCAACTGCTGATCCACCTGGACACCAGCTACGAGCGCCTGAAACCGAACATCGTGCTGGTCCATGGCGACACCACCACCAGTTTTATCGCCGCCCTCGCCGCCTTCAACCGGCAGTTGCCCATTGGCCACGTCGAGGCCGGCCTGCGCACTGGCAACCTCCAGGCACCCTGGCCCGAAGAAGCCAACCGGCGCCTGACCGGGGTCATCGCCGACCTGCACTTCACCCCGACCGCCAGGTCCGCAACCAACCTGCTGCGGGAAAACGTGCCCGCTGAAAACATCGAGGTCACCGGCAACACGGTGATCGACGCGCTACTGTGGATGCGCAACCGGCAGAAGCACACCCACTGGCGCCCCGCGGCCAACTCGCCCCTGGCGGTGCTCGACGACAGCCGGCGCATGGTGCTGATCACCGGCCACCGCCGGGAGAACTTCGGTGACGGTTTCCGCGATATCTGCAAAGCCCTGGCAACCCTGGCCGAGCGCTACCCGGACGTGCAGTTCGTGTACCCGGTACACCTCAACCCCCAGGTGCAGAACGCGGTGTACGGCCTGCTCTCGAACAAGCCGAACATCTACCTGGTAGCGCCCCAGGACTATCAGCATTTTGTCTGGCTGATGGGACGTTCGCACTTCATCCTCAGCGACTCCGGCGGCGTCCAGGAAGAGGCCCCGGCCATCGGCAAGCCCTTGCTGGTGCTGCGCGAGGTCACCGAGCGGCCGTCGGTGCTGGAAGGCGGCACCGTGCTGCTGGTGGGCACCGATCGCGAGCGCATCGTGCACCACGCCAGCGAACTGCTGGACGATGCACAGCTGCATGCCCGCATGAGCCGCGTTTACAGCCCCTACGGTGACGGCCGCGCCAGCGAACACATCGCCCGCCGCCTGTGCACCTGGCTGGAGGCCCAAGCCCCCCGTACTCCGGCATGAGCCCGGGCATCCCCCGCAGCCCGCAGTCGCAAAACGTCCAGTTGGCCATATGGCTCCACACTCTGTGCGAGAACTGGAAGCTACCGGTCACTGGCAGGTACCTGCCGATTGAACTGGACGACCTACACTTTCAAGCAGCGGATCGTCGCGCCCCCTCCAACCCCGGCGCGGTGTTCTCCCTGCGCTATCGCCCCTGGGGCAAGCCGCTGCTGGATCATCAGCTCACATCCAAGGCCCGCGATGTTCAGAACCCTTGAAGAACAAGTGCTCAAACAGGCCGCTCCAGCGGCCTTGAAGCTTGAATTCGCGCAACATGATTTCGAACGCCTGCGCAGCTTCTGCGTCCTGATCTACACCGCCAGCATCCTGATCTGGCTGATCTTCGACCTGATCGTCAGCTTTCCCGGGCAGCAGGGCTTTACCGCCTATTCGATGGTCTTTCTGAGCATTCTGTCCTTCACCACCATCATCCTCGGCTTCACCCGCCAGGACCGGCACTTCCAGTGGGTCAACCTGCTGTTCGTGCTGACCATAACCATCGGCGTGCGCCTGGTGATCGAGGGGCTGCCCATCGACCAGCGCCCGGTCTGGCTGATTCTCGGGGCGTCGAGCATGCTCTACGGCGCCTCGGTGATGCCTCTGCGACGCTGGTCGTTCGTCAGCGCCATCTTCATCACCTGGCTGGTGCTCAATCCGTTCTGGCGCACCAGCACCACCCTGCAGGAACTCAAGGGGCTGCTGGTGCTGGTGTACGCATTGTTCCTCAGCGCATTGACCCTCTACAGCTTCATCACCCTGCGCCGGGCCCGGCTGCACAACTACATCATGTCCAAGTTGCTGCTGGACCAGGCCTACCTCGACACCCTCACCGAGATCCCCAACCGCCGCTCGTTCATGGCCCGCGCCGGCCAGCGCCTGCAGGCTCTGCCCCGGGAGCACGACCATTACCTGGCGATGGTCGACATCGACAACTTCAAGAAGGTCAACGATGTGCACGGGCATGACATCGGCGACGAAGTGCTCAAACGCATCGCCGCCGATATCAAGGGAGTGATGAGGGATTTCGACTATGCCCGCCTGGGCGGCGAGGAGTTCGCCATCTACCTGGCCGACGTGCCCCGCGCGGATGTGGAGGCGCTGGCCGCGCGACTGTGCCAGGTGGTGCGCGACCAGCCGACCCGGCACCCGGTGACCATCAGCATGGGCCTGGCCCGGGTCGAGCCTGGCGAAACCCTGAACCAGGCCCTGATCAAGGCCGACCAGGCGCTGTACGAATCCAAGCACGGCGGCAAGGATCGCTACACCTTCCATCCAGCCGCCAGGCCCGCACCACCCGCGTAGGAGCTGGCTTGCCAGCGAAGAGGCCCCAGTGTCAGTCCACGCTCCTGCGCGACAGCAGCACCTGGGTTACCCGGCGCTCTTCCACTGCCCTGACCTGCAGGCTCCAGCCTGCCCACTCCACCCGATCGCCCTTGACCGGCAGGCGGTCCAGCAGGCTCATCACCAGACCGGCCAGGGTCTGGTAGTCCTCGGTGGGTTCAGCGCCGAAGCCGGTCCGCTGGCGTACCTGAGGCAGGTTCAGCGCACCATTGACCAGGAACCCGCCCTCTTCTTCGATCACATCCGGGCCTTCGATCTCGCTGGCATCCGGCAGCTCGCCGGCAATGGATTCGAGAATGTCGGTCATGGTCAGGATGCCCATGAAGTCACCGAATTCGTTGATCACAAAGGCAATGTGGGTGGACGCCTGGCGCATCTGTTCCAGGGCGTTGAGGATCGAAAAGCTGTCCAGCAGGTTGATGGTCTTGCGCGCCAGATGCTCAAGGTTCGGCTCGCTGCCCGCCAGGTACTCCTTGAGCAGTTCCTTCTTGTGCACGAAGCCCAAAGGCTCATCCACCGCGCCATCGCGAATCAGCGGCAGGCGCGAGTACGAAGAATGCATCAGCTTGGTACGAATACTCTCCGGGCTGTCCGTAAGGTCGATGCAGTCGACCTCGGCACGCACCGTCATCAGGCTGCGGATCGGCCGCTCCGCCAGTTGCAGTACACCACTGATCATCACCCGCTCACGGCGGTCGAACAGCTCGCTGCTGGGGGCCTCATCAGTTTCCAGCAAGTCGGCAATTTCCTCGCCCACTTCTTCCGCCGCCAGCCTGCGCCCACCCAGCAGGCGCATCACCGCATAGGCCGTGCGCTCGCGCATCGGCCGCAGGCCCTGCATGGATTTCTTGCGCCGGGCCCGGGCGATCTGGTTGAACACCTCGATCAGGATCGAGAAGCCGATGGCCGCATACAGGTAACCCTTGGGAATATGGAAACCCAAGCCTTCGGCGGTCAGGCTGAAGCCGATCATCATCAAGAAGCCCAGGCACAGCATGATCACCGTCGGGTGCGCGTTGACGAAACGAGTCAGCGGCTTGCTGGCGACGATCATCACGCCGATGGACACCACCACCGCGATCATCATCACCGACAGGTGCTCGACCATGCCCACCGCGGTGATCACCGCGTCCAGGGAGAACACCGCATCGAGCACCACGATCTGCGCCACGATCGGCCAGAACAAGGCGTAAGTGGTACTGCCGGCGCGCTGGCTGACATGGCCCTCCAGGCGTTCATGCAACTCCATGGTGGCCTTGAACAGCAGGAACACACCACCGAACAGCATGATCAGGTCACGCCCCGAGAAGCTGTGCTCGAAGACCTCGAACAGCGGCTGGGTCAGGGTCACCATCCACGAGATGCTGGCCAGCAGGCCCAGGCGCATCAACAACGCCAGGGACAGGCCGATGATCCGCGCACGGTCGCGCTGCTCGGGCGGCAGCTTGTCCGCGAGGATGGCGATAAACACCAGGTTGTCGATGCCCAGCACCAGCTCCAGGACGATCAGGGTCAAAAGGCCAAGCCAGGCCGTGGGGTCTGCGATCCATTCCATAACGACGACTCAAGTGCTCCGGAAAATTCAAACGGCCAGGCGCGACGCAGCGCCAAGGTGCAGGGGCTGCAAAACCTCGGGTACGGGCGAATAAAGGCAGGAAGTGGCAAGTGCCAGGCAAGTGCAACCGGGAGAATGGCTGCCTGAGCGTCTGGGGCTCAGGGCCGCCGGATGGCGCGAGAAGTCATGGGGCAAAGCGAGGAAAGAGCGCCGACTGGGGGGCTCCGAGAGCGTGTTCATGCAAGTCCTGAAGGAAAAAACGGACTTGGAGATTACAGGGAGGGCGAGCCGATTCCCCAGCGGGAAATCATTACAAGATTTTATCCGGCCCGCGTCTCTGACGCAGGCCGGCACCGCTACAACTGCTCGGAAATCTCGATCAGGTTCAGGTCCGGGTCCCGCAGGTACACCGAACGGATCGGGCCGGTGGCGCCGGTGCGCGGCACCGGCCCTTCGATGATCGGCCAGTTGGCCTGTTGCAGATGGGCAATCACCTGTTCCAGGGGCACGCTGGCGATGAAGCACAAATCCAGCGCCCCCGGCACCGGCAGGTGGGCCTTGGGTTCGAACTCCTGGCCGCGCACATGCAGGTTGATCTTCTGGTTGCCGTACTTGAAGGCCTTGCGCCCGCCGGCAAAGGTTTCCAGTTGCATGCCCAGCACGCGGACGTAGAAATCCTCGGCGGCAATCGGGTCGATGGTGGTCAGTACCAGGTGGTCAAGGTGGTCGATCATCGAAGACGCAGCTCCTGAAGCGAAAGGAATGGCCCGGGGATTATGCGACCCGGGCCGCCGCTTGAACATGCCCCATCAGGCTTTGCCGCGGTACTCGCGCCGTACCTGCTCGATGTAGCGCACCACCGCCGGTGCCTGCTCGAAACGCCGGTGGATCAGCGACAGCCAGGACGTCGCCGAGCTGCCGCCAATCGGCCGGTACAGCACATGGGGCAGGCTGATGTGGCCCACCACCGACTCCGGCACCACTGCCACGCCCTGCCCCAGGGACACCAGGGCCAGTACCGCCACCAGGCCGCCGGGCTGGGGGCCCAGCTTGGGGGCGTAGGCACCCTGGGCCGCCACCTGCAAGGTGCCGCTGATCTGCTCCGGAAGAATGAAGGTTTCATTGAGCAGGTGTTCGGAGGCGATCTGCGGCAGGCGGCACAGCCAGGATTCATCGGACAGCGCCAGGACAAAGCCCTCGGCGTCCAGGCGAATGGCCTCGACCCCTTCCGGCAACGTCATGGGCGAGCGAATGTAGCCCACGTCCAGGCGACCATCGGCAATCCGCGCCGGCAGCGTCGCCATCGGGCACTCCCGCACGTTGAGGCTGACGTCCGGGCAGTCGCGGCCAAAGCCCTGCACCTGTTTCTGCAACAGCCCGCAATACACCGCCGAGGCCACATAGCCCAGTTCGATATGGCCGATCTCGCCGCGCCCGGCACGCTGGGCATTGCGCTGGGCAAACTCGAACTGGCGCACCGTGGCCTCGGCTTCCAGCAGCAGGGTGGCGCCGGCCTCGGTCAGGCTGACCTCGCGTTGCTGGCGCAGGAACAGCCGGGTGCCAAGGGTGTTCTCCATGTCCTGGATCTGCCGGCTCAGGGTGGGCGGGGCAATCCCCAATTGCTCGGCGGCGCGGGTGAAATTGCGCTGCCGGGCCACCGCCAGGAAGTAGCGAAAGTGACGAATTTCCATGATGGGCATTAGCTCAAAGGTAATGAACTGGTCGCCAGCAGCTAACAAAGACCGCGAAAGGCCGGGATAAGCTGAGCGAACCTTCACAGTAGAGAGCTTCTGCCATGCGCGTCAAACCCCTGTTTCTGGCAATGATCACCTGCTGCGTGCTGCAGACCGCGGCCGCCGAGGACAGCCGCCCCGTCATTGCCCACAAGGCAATCCTTACCCTGGACAACGCCCAGCGCCTGCTCAGGGCCGCCCAGCAAACCGCCCAGGCCAAGGGCTGGCCCTGCGCCGTGGCAATCGTCGACGACGGCGGCTGGCCGATACTGGGCGCGCGCATGGACGGCGCCCCAGTGGTGGCCGGAGTCGAGCTGGCCCAGGGCAAGGCACGCACCTCGGCATTGTTCAAGCGGCCCTCCGGGGATCTGGAAAACGCCGTCAATGGCGGCCGCCCCGCCGCCCTCAGCGCCGGCCTGGTGATGATGAAAGGCGCCCAGCCGATCATCGTCGACGGCCAGGTGATCGGCGCCATCGGGGTCAGTGCCGACACCCCGGCCCACGACGATGAAATCGCCCTGGCCGCCCTCGCCACCCTCAGTCGGCAGGCCACGCAATGAACCGCTCCGTCAACCCGCGCCTGACCCTGCTCACCGCATCCGGGGTCTGTTCGCTGATCGTTCTGGACACCAACATCGTCGCCGTGGCGCTGCCGAGCATCGCCCGTGACCTGGGGGCCAACTTCGCCGATATCGAGTGGGTGGTCAGCGCCTACATGCTGGCCTTCGCCGCCCTGCTGCTGCCCGCCGGCAGCCTGGCCGACCGCTTCGGCCGCAAGCGCACCCTGCTCTGCGGCCTGGGCCTGTTCATCCTCGCCTCCCTGGGCTGCGGCGCGGCGCCCAACGCCCTGCTGCTGGACATCGCCCGGGCGCTCAAGGGGGTGGGCGCGGCGCTGCTGCTGACCTCGGCCCTGGCCTCCATCGGCCATACCTTCCACGACGAAGTGGAACGGGCCAAGGCCTGGGCCTTCTGGGGCGCCTGCATGGGCATGGCCATGACTGCCGCGCCCACGGTCGGCGGGCTGATCACCGAGTACTTCGGCTGGCGCTGGATCTTCTACTTCAACCTGCCGGTGGGTGCGTTGCTGCTGTGGAGTGTGCTACGCAACGTGCCGGAATCCCGGGATACCCAGGCGGCGCGCCTCGACCCCTGGGGCAGCCTGGCCTTCAGCGCCAGCCTGCTGTGCCTGATCTGGGGCCTGATCGAGGCCAACCGCATCGGCTGGAGCCACCCGGCGACCACCACCCGCCTGCTGGCAGGCGTGGCGCTGCTGGGGCTGTTCGTGCTGATCGAGCGGCTGCAAAGCCGGCCCATGGTGGACCTGCAACTGTTCCGCCACCCGCGCTTCATCGGCGCCCTGCTGGGCATGTTCGCCTACGCCGGCTGTGCCCAGGTGATGATGACGCTGCTGCCCTTCTACCTGCAGAACGGCCTGGGCTTCTCGGCCATCGCCTCGGGCCTGGGCATGCTGCCCTTCGCCCTGACCATGCTCATCTGCCCGCGGATCGGCGCACGCCTGGCCGGGCGCTATGCGCCGGCCACGCTGATGGCCGCAGGGCTGACCCTGGTGGGCTGCGGCAACCTGCTCAGCGCCTGGGCGGTACACGCCGGGGGCTACCTGAACTTCGCCCTGGCAATCGCCGTGACCGGCGCCGGGGCCGGATTGCTCAATGGCGACACGCAGAAAAACATCATGGCCTGCGTGCCGCGGGAACGCACCGGCATGGCCTCGGGCATGAGCACCACCATGCGCTTTAGCGCCATCATGCTGGCCATCGGGGTGTTCGGTGCGCTGCTGGCCAGCCATACCCAGCAGCTCTTGCAGGGCAGCCTGCACACCGTGCCCGGGCACTGGCTGGAGCAGGCACCGGAGATTGCCTCACGGGTGGTGGCCGGGGATATGCAGGGCGCGATGGCCGGCTTGCCGCCCGATGCCCGGGCCCTGGTCGAGCCCCTGGCCCGGCAGGCCTTTGTCGGTGGTTTCGGCCTGGTGCTGACGGTGGCCGGGATGCTCGCCCTGCTCGGCGCCCTGGTGGTGGGCCGGCTGATGCGCAATCCACTGCCCCAGGCGTCGGGGCTGACGCTGAAGCTGCAATAGCCCAGGCACTGCACAAACCGCTGCCGCGCCTGCGGCAGCGGTCCTGGCCCGCCCGCTTGCAATTTCACAACACTCGTTCAATTGCTGGGGCAATCCGCCACGGTTAAGGTGCGCCCTTCGCAACGCCCCATTGAATGGATAACGAGGTGAGCGTGAAGCCTTCAAGCGTGATCGTGGTGGGCGCCGGGATTGTCGGCGCCGCCATTGCCTACCACCTGGCCCGCCAGGGCGCGCAGGTGACCGTGCTGGAACAGGACAGCCCGGGCTCGGGCGTCACCCGCCACTCCTTTGCCTGGATCAACCCCCACGGCGAGTTCCCGGCAGCCGCCCGCGCCCTGCGGGCCCAGGCGCTGGCAGACTACCGCCGCCTGCAGCACGAACTGCCGGCCTTGCAGATCCGCTGGTCCGGCGCGCTGACCTACGGCGCGGCCGACCAGCAAGCGCCAGATACCGACGAGCCAACCGCCGAGGCCTCGACCCGGTGGCTGGACCGGGCCGGCGTTGCCCAACTGGAACCCCACCTGCAAGTGCTGCCGGAGCGTGCCCGCTATGCATCCGGCGAAGGCAGCCTGGACCCGGTGGCCGCCACCCGCACCCTGCTCGATGCGGCCTGCACCCACGGCGCCCGGGTGTTCGACCAGACCCGGGTACTTGGCTTGCGGGTCGAAGGCCAGCGGGTACTCGGGGTAAACACCGCCGCCGGGCTCCACCGTGCCGACCAGGTGCTGCTCGCCAGCGGCTGCGCCACCCCGGCCCTGCTCGCGCCCCTGGGTATTCAGTTGCCGGTGCAGGCCTCGCCGTCGATCCTGATCCGCGTCAATGCGCCACCGGGCCTGGTCAAGACCCTGGTCTCCAACAGCCAGCTGGAAATCCGCGAAGCGGCGGACGGCAGCCTGCTGCTGGCCGAGGACTATATCGATGCCCAGGGTCCACTGGGGCCCGAGGCCATCGCGCAACAGGCCCTGGCCAGCATCCGCCAGCTGTTCCGTGGCGCCCAGGCCATCACCTTGCGCAGCGTGGAAGTTGGCCTGCGGCCGATGCCCGGGGACCAACTGCCGATCATCGGCCCCAGCACCCGCTACCAGGGCCTGTACCTGGCGGTGATGCACGCCGGAGTGACCCTGGCCCCCACGGTGGCGCGCCTGATCAGCCAGGAACTGCTGCACGGGCAAACCTGCGCCGAACTGGCCGCCTGCCGACCGGCACGCTTCGCCTGAACACCAGCCCCTGTCGCCACACCGCGGCAGGGCCTGCAAGATTTCACGGAATCATCCGCCCTCGCCTGTTGTCCTCTTTTGATTGCACGACTTCTTAAGCGGACCGCAGGAGCTCTTCATGGCGAACATCACCATCGCCCAGCAACTGGCAACCACCCTTGAACAGGCCGGGGTCAAGCGTATCTGGGGGCTGACCGGCGACAGCCTCAACGGCCTCACCGACGCTCTGCACAGCATGCAGACCATCGAGTGGATGCATGTGCGCCACGAAGAGGTGGCCGCCTTTGCCGCCGGCGCCGAAGCCGCCACCACCGGGCAACTGGCGGTGTGCGCCGGCAGCTGCGGGCCGGGCAACCTGCACCTGATCAATGGCCTGTTCGACTGTCACCGCAACCATGTGCCGGTACTGGCCATCGCCGCACAGATCCCCTCCTCGGAGATCGGCCTCGACTATTTTCAGGAAACCCACCCTCAGGAGCTGTTCAAGGAGTGCAGCCACTTCGTCGAACTGGTGAGCAACCCGGCGCAGATGCCCGAGGTGCTGCACCGGGCCATGCGCAGCGCGATCCTCAACCGCGGCGTGGCGGTGGTGGTGATCCCCGGCGACGTGGCCCTGCAGCAGGTACCCGCCGCCAGCAAGCCATGGCCGGCCCTGCACGCACCGCGCACCCTGCCCGCCCCCCACGACCTGGACAAACTGGTGGAGTTGCTGAGCCAGAGCAAGGCCGTGACCCTGCTCTGCGGCAGCGGCTGCGCCGGCGCCCACGATCAGGTGGTGGCCCTGGCCGATGCCCTCGGCGCACCGGTGGTGCATGCCTTGCGCGGCAAAGAGCATGTGGAATGGGACAACCCCTTCGACGTCGGCATGACCGGCCTGATCGGCTTCAGCTCCGGCTACCACGCCATGCTCAACTGCGACACCCTGGTGATGCTCGGCACCGACTTTCCCTATCGCCAGTTCTACCCCAGCGACGCCTGCGTCATACAGATCGACCGCAACCCCCAGGCCCTGGGCCGGCGAGTGCCGCTGGACCTGGGGATCGCCGCCGACGTCGGCGAAACCCTCGCCGCACTGCTGCCGCGCCTGCCCTATAAGGGCGACCGCCGCTTTCTCGAAGAATCCCTCAAGCACTACGCCAAGGCGCGCCAGGGCCTGGACGACCTGGCCCAGCCCTCGCCCGCTGGCCGGCCGATCCACCCGCAGTACCTGACCCGGCTGCTCAGCGAACTGGCAGACGAAGACGCCATCTTCACTGCCGACGTCGGCACCCCCACGGTGTGGGCCGCGCGCTACCTGAAAATGAACGGCCAGCGGCGCCTGCTGGGCTCTTTCAACCACGGCTCCATGGCCAACGCCATGCCCCAGGCCATGGGCGCCCAGGCCGCCTTCCCCCAGCGCCAGGTGATCTCGCTGTCCGGCGATGGCGGCTTCAGCATGCTGATGGGCGACTTCATCTCCCTGGCCCAGCTCAAGCTGCCGGTGAAGATCGTGGTCTACGACAACGCCTCCCTGGGTTTTGTCGCCATGGAAATGAAATCCGCCGGCTACCTGGACACCGGCACCGACCTGCACAACCCGGACTTTGCCGCCATGGCCAACGCCATGGGCATTCTCGGCCTGCGGGTGGAAAACTCCGAAGAACTGGAAGGCGCCCTGCGCACCGCCCTGGCCCATGACGGCCCGGTGCTGGTGGACGTGGTCACCGCCACCCAGGAACTGGCCATGCCGCCGGCCATCAAGCTGGAACAGGCCAAGGGCTTCAGCCTGTACATGCTCAAGGCGGTGATGAGCGGGCGTGGCGACGAGGTGATCGAACTGGCCAAGACCAATTGGCTCAAGGACAGTTGGTTCAAGATCACCTAGAAAGGCTCTACCCCCGGGCATGCCATCGCAGCCTCTAATGCACCCACATTAGAGGCCTGTGTCCATGAAAAGGGTGGCAGTAGCATCCATCGAGGGTGGCATTGGGAAAACCACCTCCGCAAGCGTCGCTTCTCATCCATCAAGACGTTTCGACTGCATGCCAACGGATTGGCCGTAAGCACAAGCGGGACAAGGAAGCCGTCAGGCTCTGTCAGTGATCCGATCATTTTTGAGCGGCTCGCCTCTCTCAAGATCGGCAGCGGATGAAGGCATGCCCAAACTTCAGCCCCCCCCTCAGCGGCCGACTGATCAGGCGCAAAAAACCTACGCAATATTTTCCTTTAGACCAAATGCCTTTGCTTTTTTGAATGCTAATTCGGAAACGGAAGGTGCATCGCTTTTCCGGCAGGCTAGAGTCTAAATCCGACAAGCACATTGATGTGCCTCTTGCACGGATGCACAGAGACTGGCGGCCTTCCCCTCCTCACAGACAGCCCGCCTCGAAACAGGGAGTGTTATGAACAAGCCGATCAAGAATATCGTCATCGTGGGCGGCGGCACCGCGGGCTGGATGGCCGCTTCGTACCTCGTCCGGGCGCTCCAACAGCAGGTAAACATCACGCTCATCGAGTCTGCGGCGATCCCCCGGATCGGCGTGGGCGAGGCGACCATCCCGAGTTTGCAGAAGGTGTTCTTCGACTTCCTCGGGATACCGGAGCGGGAGTGGATGCCCCAAGTGAACGGCGCCTTCAAGGCCGCGATCAAGTTCGTGAACTGGAGAAAATCTCCCGACCCATCGCGCGAAGATTACTTCTACCATTTGTTCGGCAGCGTGCCGAACTGCGACGGCGTGCCGCTTACCCACTACTGGCTGCGCAAGCACGAACAGGGCTTCCAGCAGCCGATGGCGTACGCGTGCTATCCGCAGCCCGGGGCCCTCGACGGCAAGCTGGCACCCTGCCTGGCCGACGGCACCCGCCAGATGTCCCACGCGTGGCACTTCGACGCGCACCTGGTGGCCGACTTCTTGAAGCGCTGGGCCGTCGAGCGCGGGGTGAATCGCGTGGTCGACGAGGTCGTGGAGGTTCAACTGAACGACCGCGGCTACATCTCCACCCTGTTAACCAAGGAAGGGCGGACGCTGGAGGCGGACCTGTTCATCGACTGCTCCGGCATGCGAGGGCTCCTGATCAATCAGGCCCTGAAGGAACCCTTCATCGACATGTCCGACTACCTGCTGTGCGACAGCGCGGTCGCCAGCGCCGTGCCCAACGACGACGCGCGCGAGGGGGTCGAGCCTTACACCTCCGCGATTGCCATGAACTCGGGATGGACCTGGAAGATTCCGATGCTGGGCCGGTTCGGCAGCGGCTACGTCTTCTCGAGCAAGTTCACCTCGCGCGATCAGGCCACCGCCGACTTCCTCAAACTCTGGGGCCTCTCGGACAATCAGCAGCTCAACCAGATCAAGTTCCGGGTCGGGCGCAACAAGCGGGCGTGGGTCAACAACTGCGTCTCGATCGGGCTGTCGTCGTGCTTTCTGGAGCCCCTGGAATCGACGGGAATCTACTTCATCTACGCGGCGCTTTACCAACTCGTGAAGCACTTCCCCGACACCTCGTTCGACCCGCGGTTGCGCGACGCATTCAACGCCGAGATCGTCTACATGTTCGACGACTGCCGAGACTTCGTCCAGGCGCACTATTTCACTACGTCGCGCGAAGACACGCCGTTCTGGCTCGCGAACCGGCACGAACTGCGGCTCTCGGACGCCATCCAGGAGAAGGTTGAGCGCTACAAGGCCGGGCTGCCACTGACCACCACCTCGTTCGACGATTCCACGTACTACGAGACCTTCGACTACGAATTCAAGAACTTCTGGTTGAACGGCAACTACTACTGCATCTTTGCCGGCCTGGGCATGCTGCCCGACCGGTCGCTGCCGCTCCTGCAGCACCGACCGGAGTCGATCCAGAAGGCCGAAGCGATGTTCGCCAGCATCCGGCGCGAAGCCGAGCGCCTGCGCACGAGCCTGCCGACGAACTACGACTACCTGCGGTCACTGCGTGACGGCGCGCAGCTGTCGCGCAACCAGCACGGGCCGACGCTCGCGGCTCAGGAACGCCAGTAGTGGAACGCACCTTGAACCGGGTATCCGCATTCGCGGCCACGCACGCTGCCGTGGCGGCCTGCGATCCACTGCAGGCGCGCGCGCTGGTTCTGCAGCTGCCGGCCCTGAACCGTGACAAGGACGTGCCCGGCATCGTCGGCCTGCTGCGCGAATTCCTCCCGGTGCGCGGCGTGCCCTCCAGCTGGGGCTTCGTCGAAGCCGCCGCCGCGATGCGGGACATCGGTTTCTTCCTGGGGTCGCTCAAGCGGCACGGACATGAGCCCGTGGACCTGGTGCCCGGGCTTGAACGGGTGCTGCTCGACCTGGCACGGGTGACCGACTTGCCGCCGCGCGAGACACTCCTGCATGTGACGGTCTGGAACCCGGCGGCGGCCGATGCGCAGCGGAGCTACACCGGGCTGCCCGACGAAGCGCACCTGCTCGAGAGCGTGCGCATCTCGATGGCGGCCCTCGAGGCGGCCATCGCGTTGACCGTCGAGCTGTCCGATGTATCCCTGCGCTCGCCCGCATTCGCGCAAGGGTGCGATGAGCTGGAAGCCTACCTGCAGAAAATGGTCGAATCGATCGTCTACGCGTACCGCTTCATCTCGCCCCAGGTCTTCTACGATGAGCTGCGCCCCTTCTACGAACCGATTCGAGTCGGGGGCCAGAGCTACCTCGGCCCCGGCGCCGTAGAAATGCCCCTCTTCGTGCTGGAGCACGTCCTGTGGGGCTCGCAATCGGACGACCCAGCTTATCGAGAATTCAAAGAGACGTACCTGCCCTACGTGCTTCCCGCGTACAGGGCGGTCTACGCTCGGTTCGCCACAGAGCCGGCGCTCATCGACCGCGCGCTCGACGAGGCGCGAGCGGTGGGTACGCAGGGCGAGCACGTCCGGGCTGGGCTGACAGCCCTCGAGCGGGTCTTCAAGGTCCTGCTGCGCTTCCGGGCGCCTCACCTCAAATTGGCGGAGCGGGCATACGAAGCCGGGCGCAGCGGCCCCACAACCGGCAGCGGGGGCTACGCGCCCAGCATGCTCGGCGACCTACTCACGCTCACCTGTGCCGCGCGGTCCCGCATCCGCGCCGCGCTCGATGAATCCTGATGCGCGCGACCCAGTGTTATTTCACAAGGAGAGTTTGCCCCCATGACTCAGAAGAGCCCCGCGAACGGACACGATAGCAACCACTTCGACGTAATCATCCTCGGTTCGGGCATGTCCGGTACCCAGATGGGGGCCATCCTGGCCAAACAACAGTTTCGCGTGCTGATCATCGAGCAGTCGTCGCACCCGCGGTTCACGATCGGCGAATCGTCGATCCCCGAAACGTCTCTCATGAACCGCATCATCGCTGATCGCTACGACATTCCGGAGCTCGGCCACATCACCTCGTTCTACTCGACGCAGCGTTACGTTTCGTCGAGCACGGGCATCAAGCGCAACTTCGGCTTCGTGTTCCACAAACCTGGCCAGGAGCACGACCCGAAGGAGTTCACCCAGTGCGTCATTCCCGAGCTGCCGTGGGGGCCGGAGAGCCATTATTACCGGCAGGACGTCGACGCCTATCTGTTGCAAGCGGCCATCAAATATGGCTGCACGGTCCGCCAGAAGACGAGCGTGACCGAATATCACGCGGACAAGGACGGCGTCGCGGTGACCACCGCCGAGGGCGAGCGGTTCACCGGCCGGTACATGATCGACTGCGGAGGACCCGGCGCGCCGCTGGCGACCAAGTTCGGGCTCCGCGAAGAGCCGTGTCGCTTCAAGACGCACTCGCGCAGCCTCTACACGCACATGCTCGGGGTCAAGCCGTTCGACGACATCTTCAAGGTCAAGGGGCAGCGCTGGCGCTGGCACGAAGGAACCTTGCACCACATGTTCACCGGCGGCTGGCTCTGGGTGATTCCGTTCAACAACCACCCGCGTTCGACCAATAACCTGGTGAGCGTCGGCCTGCAGCTCGACCCGCGTGTCTACCCGAAAACCGACATTCCCGCGCAGCAGGAATTCGACGAGTTCCTCGCGCGGTTCCCGAGCATCGGCGCTCAGTTCCGGGACGCCGTGCCAGTGCGCGACTGGGTCAAGACCGACCGCCTGCAGTTCTCGTCGAACGCCTGCGTCGGCGACCGCTACTGCCTGATGCTGCACGCGAACGGGTTCATCGACCCGCTCTTCTCCCGGGGGCTCGAAAACACCGCGGTGACCATCCACGCGCTCGCGGCGCGCCTCATCAAGGCGCTACGCGACGACGACTTCTCCCCCGAGCGCTTCGAGTACATCGAGCGCCTGCAGCAAAAGCTTTTGGACCACAACGACGACTTCGTCAGCTGCTGCTACACGGCGTTCTCGGACTTCCGCCTATGGGACGCGTTCCACCGGCTGTGGGCGGTCGGCACTATCCTCGGGCAGTTCCGGCTGGTGCAAGCCCACGCGAGGTTTCGCGCGTCGCGCGACGAGGGCGACCTCGATCACCTCGACAACGACCCGCCGTACCTCGGGTACCTGTGCGCGGACATGGAGCAGTACTACCAGTTGTTCAACGACGCCAAAGCCGAGGTCGAGGCCGTGAGCGCCGGGCACAAGTCGGCCGAGGAGGCCGCGTTGCGGATTCACGCCCTCATCGACGAACGAGACTTCGCCAAGCCGATGTTCGGCTTCGGGTACTGCATCACCGGGGACAAGCCGCAGCTCAACAACTCGAAGTACAGCCTGATACCGGCGATGAAGCTGATGTACTGGACGCAAACCCGCGCGCCGGCAGAGGTGAAGAAGTACTTCGACTACAACCCGATGTTCGCGCTGCTCAAGGCGTACATCACCACCCGCATCGGCTTGGCTCTGAAGAAGTAGTCGGCCAAGGACGGCACACACGCGATGAACAACATTCAATTGGATCAAGCGAACGTCAAGAAGCATCCCCCGGGGGCGTACGACGCGACCACACGTGTGGCCGCGAGCTGGTACGTCGCGATGCGCTCGAACGACCTCAGGGACAAGCCGAAGGAGTTGACGCTCTTTGGCCGTCCGTACGTGGCGTGGCGCGCAGCGACGGGGCAGGCCGTGGTGATGGACCGCCACTGCTCGCACCTGGGCGCGAACCTGGCTGACGGGCGGATCAAGGACGGGTGCATCCAGTGCCCGTTTCACCACTGGCGCTACGACGAGCAAGGCAAGTGCGTTCACATCCCCGGCCACAGCGAGGTGGTGCGCCAGCTGGAGCCGGTGCCACGCGCGGCGCGCCAGCCGACGTTGGTCACCACCGAGCGATACGGCTACTTGTGGGTCTGGTACGGCTCCCCGCAGCCGCTGCACCCGCTGCCCGAAATCACCGCAGCCGACGTCGACAACGGCGACTTCATGCACCTGCACTTCGCGTTCGAGACGACGACGGCGGTCTTGCGGATCGTCGAGAACTTCTACGACGCACAGCACGCAACCCCCGTGCACGCGCTCCCGATCTCGGCCTTCGAGCTCAAGCTCTTCGACGACTGGAGCCGGTGGCCGGAGGTTGAGTCGCTGGCCCGGGCGGGCGCGTGGTTCGGTGCCGGGATCGACTTCCACGTGAACCGCTACTTCGGCCCCCTCGGCATGCTGTCGCGCGCGCTCGGCCTGAACATGTCGCAGATGAACCTGCACTTCGATGGCTACCCCGGCGGGTGCGTCATGACCGTTGCCCTGGACGCAGACGTCAAATACAAACTGCTCCAGTGTGTGACACCGGTGAGCGACGGCAAGAACATCATGCACATGCTCATCTCGATCAAGAAGGTGGGCGGCGTCCTGCGCCGTGCGACCGACTTCGTGCTGTTCGGGCTGCAGACCAGACAGGCAGCGGGGTACGACGTCAAAATCTGGAACGGGATGAAGCCCGACGGCGGCGGCGCGTACAGCAAGTACGACAAGCTCGTGCTCAAGTACCGTGCGTTCTACCGCGGCTGGGTCGACCGTGTCGCGAGTGAGCAGTAATGCGTGAGGCCGAGCCGGTAGCGGTCGCGTCGCGCTGCCCGGCGCTTGCGAACCTTTCGAGCTGCGTCACGGAGATCACGGCGTACGGCGCGGCGGGCCCGCTTGGGCTCGCGGCCACCCGCTTGGTGTCGGTGTCGCTCTTTGCGAGGTATTCATGACCATCTGGCTGTTGCAACTCGTGCTGGTGATCGCGCTCTGCAACCTCTGCGGCCGCCTTGCCGAACGGCTCGGCCAGTGCGCGGTGGTCGGCGAGATCGCGGCCGGCCTGCTGTTGGGGCCTTCGCTGTTCGGCGTGATCGCACCGAGTTTCTACGACCTGTTGTTCGGCCCACGTACGCTGTCAGCCATGGCGCAAGTCGGCGAAGTCGGCCTGATACTGCTGATGTTTCAGATCGGTCTGCATATGGAGTTGAGCGAGACGCTGCGCGGCAAGCGCTGGCGCATACCTGTCGCGATCGCGGCGGGCGGGCTCATCGCGCCGGCCGCGATCGGCATGATCGTCGCCATCGTCTCGAAAGATACGCTCGCCAGCGACGTGCCGGCGCTGCCCTACATACTCTTTTGCGGTGTCGCACTTGCGGTATCAGCGGTGCCGGTGATGGCGCGCATCATCGACGACCTGGCGCTCGGCGCCATGGTCGGCGCACAGCACGCAATGTCTGCCGCGATGCTGACGGATGCGCTCGGCTGGATGCTGCTGGCAACGATTGCCTCGCTATCGAGCGGGCCTGGCTGGGCATTTGCGCACATGCTCGTCAGCCTGCTCGTGTACCTGGTGCTATGCGCGCTCCTGGTGCGCTTCGTGGTGCGACCGGTGCTTGCGCGGCTCGCCTCGACTGCGCATGCGACGCGCGACCGCTTGGCCGTGTTGCTCTGCTTTGTAATAGCCTCGGCACTCGCGACGTCGCTGATCGGATTCCATAGTGCATTTGGCGCACTTGCGGCGGCGCTATTCGTGCGGCGCGTGCCCGGCGTCGCGAAGGAGTGGCGCGATAACGTCGAAGGTTTCGTCAAGCTTGTACTGATGCCGGTGTTCTTCGCGTGTGCGGGGCTGCATGCGTCGGTCGGCACGATAGACGACGCGGCATCATGGATGTGGTGCGGGGTATTCCTCGTGGGCGGATTCATCGGCAAGTTCGGCGGCAGCTATCTGGGCGCGCGTGGCACTGGGCTGGCGCCACACGATGCGATGCTGGTGAGCTCGTTGATGAATACGCGCGGGTTGATGGAGCTAATCGTCCTGTCAATCGGCCTGCAGATGCAGATTCTTCCGCCAAAGGTCTACACGATCCTCGTGGTGTTCGCGCTGGTGACGACGGCGCTGACCGCACCGCTGGTTCGATTCACGCTGCGCATGCAAACACGCGCAATGAGCCAACAGGCCGCCTGAGCCAGCTTGAGGGGAGAGCTCACCATGATTGCTGCCACCGAAACCAAAGTTCACGATTTGCTCGATGCCGAGGGCCGCGATGTCCGCGATGCCCGTGAACTGCGCAACGTGCTGGGGCAGTTTGCTACCGGTGTGACCGTGATCACCACCCGCACCGCAGACGGCCGCAACGTCGGTGTGACGGCCAACTCGTTCTCCTCACTGTCGCTGTCACCGGCGCTGGTGCTCTGGAGCCTGGCACGCACGGCACCGAGCCTGAAGGCCTTTTGCTCGGCGAGCCACTTCGCCATCAACGTACTGGGCGCGCACCAGCACCACCTGTCGGAGCAGTTCGCACGGGCAGCAGCCGACAAGTTCGCCGGTGTAGCTCATTCCTATGGCAAGTCGGGAGCCCCGGTGCTGGACGATGTGGTGGCAGTGCTGGTGTGCCGCAACGTCACCCAGTACGAGGGCGGTGACCACCTGATCTTCATTGGCGAGATCGAACAATACCGCTACAGCGGCGCAGAACCGCTGGTCTTCCATGCAGGCCAGTACCGGGGTCTAGGGAGCAATAGAGCAGAAAGCGTCCTCAAGCACGAATAGCCCGGCTCATGTGATCTTTTGCCGGGAAGGATCACTGATCCAGGTGCCCCTTGATGTGGCAGCAGCTCGACCTCAGTGGCTCGCTGCGCAGCGCCCCAGCGAACAACCAGCCCGATCGGCCAAGCGCCCGCGACAGCTATTTGTAGTTTCCCTCCTCCTCCTCCTCCTCCTCCTCCTCCTCCTCCTCCTCCTCCTCTGAAGTCGATCCGACACCCACGCCAGGAAATAAATAATCACTATTGGGTTTGTGCCCAATGGAAAAGCCCTTTTAGTACGTTTTTTTCGAATGCCTTAGGCCCTTGAAGCCTGGCCATCCCAGCGCAAGGCTTACCCAGGCGCAGCTGATTGAGGCTCACAAAATGCATTTGATAATCATTTGCAATCAAGGATAGAATCCCGCCCCCTCGTCTGATCCCGCCTTGAATGATCGCCGCCGTGTCTTATCTCAGTGATAAACTCGAGCTCTACCTTTCCCACCGTACCGCGCTGGTCGACTATTCGGCGCCCATTGTCGGTTGTCGGGCTCAAGCCGAAGAAGTGGTCCAGGAGGCCTGGCTGCGCTTCTGCGGCCAGGCCGATAGCGCCGCCCAGCCGAGCAACCCGGTGGGCTACCTGTACCGCATCGTGCGCAACCTGTCCTTTGACCTGCTGCGGCGCTCGACCCTGGAAAATCGTCATCCCGATGGCGCCGATCTGCTGAACGAGCTGCCCTCGAGTACGCCATCACCGGAGCATCAGGCGCTGCACAGCGACCAGTTGCGCCTGCTGCAAGATGCGCTGGCACTGCTGCCGGAGCGCACGCGCCGAGCCTTCCACATGCACCGCCTGCAACACCTGACCTTCCAGGAAATTGCCGCTGAGCTGAAGATCTCCTCCAGCTTGGCGCACCAGCTGGTGCGTGACGCACTGACCCACTGTGCGGAGCACCTGGCCGATGACTGATACCCCCTTGCCTCAACCTGTATCCGGTTCACTGAAGGACGACCCCGTGTGGCAGGCGGCGATGGATTGGCTGCTGCAATGCCACGCGGCGCCGGATGACGCCTTGCTGCAACAGGCCCATGCGCGCTGGCTGGCCGCTGACGAGCGCCATGCTGTCGCCTGGCGCAAGGCCGAGAAAGTCTGGTTGCTCAGTGGCGGCCTGGCGCCGCTGGAACCACCCGTGCCCCAGCCTTTGCCCACCCCGCTCCGGGCTCGGCGCAACAGGCCGCGGCGGGCAATGAAGGCGCTTGCACTGGCGGCCTGCCTGCTGTTGCTGGCCGGGCCGACACCACCGACCGCCCATACCAGCCCAGCCGGCGAGCACCGACAAGTGCTCTTGAGTGACGGCAGCCGTATTGAACTGGGCAGCGACAGCGCTATTCGAGTGGACTTCGAACCGGGTACGCGGGCGGTCACCCTGCTCAGGGGGCAGGCGTTCTTCGAGGTCAGCCACGATGCCTCGCGCCCGTTCACGGTGCAGGCTGCGGACGTCAAGGTCAGGGTCATAGGGACCGCGTTCGACGTGGACCTCAGCCGCACCGCCGTGGTGGTAGCCGTACAGAGCGGCGCTGTCCAGGTTCGCGATGGGCGCGGCGAACTCGCGGTGCCGGCCCTGGGCCCGGGCGATAGCCTTCGCCTTGGCCTGGACCAGGGCCCGCCGCAGCGCGGTCGGCTATTGCCTGGCCAGGTTGCCCCCTGGCGCCAGTGGCAGTTGCTGGTCAATGACCGGCCACTCTCCGAAGTGGTTGAAGCGCTGCAGGACTATTACCCCGGTGTACTGCTATTGACGGACCCTGCTCTGGGCGAGCGGCGCATCACCGCTTCGCTGAACCTGCGCTCGCCAGTCAGCGCACTGCAACTGGCGATCGCTCCGTTGGGTGGGCATCTGCGGCAATGGGGCCCCTACCTCACGCTGATCCGCAAAGAGCCGCAAGTGCCGGCAAAACAATAAATTTCAAAATTTTCTGGAAGTTCTCGATCGCCGTTCGTTTATTGCCCCGCTGAGTTAATCATAATTATTCTCATTAGCATGTGCGTATTGTTCGCACTGAACGGGGAGTTCACCAGAGCATGTCCATTTTCCCCCAACAGGGACTTCAGGGTTGCCGACGCAGTGCGCGGCTGTTGTGGCTGTCAGTGGGGCTGGCGGTGTCCCTGCCGGCCTTGGCCAGTGACCATCGGACACGGCATAGCATCGACATCGCACGCCAGCCGTTAAGCACGGCGCTGATGGCGCTGGCACAGCAGACCGGCCTGCAGATCAGCGTCGAGAGCCAACTGCTGCTCAACCTGAACGCTCCGGCGGTGCAGGGCGAACTGAGCGCCGAGCAGGCGCTGGCGAAGCTGCTCAAAGGCAGCCAGCTGGAGTGGATCTACATCGGTGACGACGCGCTGATGGTACAACGGGCGACTCGCCCGCGTACCGACCCGGTCCGCCTGGGCAATACCAAGGTGCCTGGCGAGTTGTCGCTGCCCCAGGGTGAAACCCGAGTGGACCGCGCGACGATCGAAGCAATGCCGGCGGGCAATGGCGACATCACCAGCCTGTTGCGCAGCCATCCCAACGTGCAGTTCGACGACGCTCAGCTGAGCAGCAAGACCCCTGGCGAAATCGGCCCGGCCAACATCAGCATCAACGGGGCGCAGTTCTACCAGAATGCCTTCCTGGTCGATGGCATCAACATGAACAATGACATCGATCCGGCCGAATACCGGGTGCAATTGCTGGACGCGGTACCGGGGCGCAGCCAGGGCCTGGCACTGGACACCGACCTGCTGGAGAACATCACGGTCCTGGACAGCAACGTGCCAGCGGCCTATGGCGGCTTCAACGGTGGCGTCATCGATGCACAGACCCGTGCACCGACCCAGGCGCTGCACGGCAAATTCTCGGTGCAGACCACCCGCTCCGCCTGGACCCAATATCACGTCGACGAAAGCGAAGAACAACGCATGGAAAACTCGGGCTCTCCCGACGAGCAGCCCAAGTTCGACAAGGTCACCGTTCGTGGCACGCTGCAGGGCCACCTGACCGACAATTTCGGCCTGCTTGGCAGCTTCAGCCAGAAGCGCTCGACCATCCCCCTGGGTTTCTACTCCTACAACAATGTCGAGGAGATGGGCTTTCACGAGGAGAAGCAGCAACGGCGCATCGACAACTACTTCCTCAAGTCGGTATGGAAAGCCAGCGATCAACTCACTGTTGAGACCAGCGTGACCCATGCCCCCGAGGAGAGTCACTACTTCCGTGCCAACGTGGCCAACTCGGGTTATGACAACAAGGCCGGCGGCACCCAAGTGAACCTGCGCACCGTCTGGGATGGCGACCTGGCGCGCGTCGAACAGAACCTGGCGTGGAGCGGCCAGGAACAGAGCCGCCAATCCGACTCCGCCGATTACTGGACCTGGCGCAAGTCGGCCACCAAGGATTGGGGCATCGGCAACAAGGCCACCTCCAATACCCTTGAAGGCGGTTGGGGTGATATCGAGCAGCAGCAACGTACCTGGCAGTACAAGCTCAATGCCGACTGGCGCAGCGTCGACTGGCTGGGCATGACTCACCGCCCGCAGACCGGCCTGGAGTTCTCCCGCCAGTACGTGCGCTACGAGCGCCTGACCGACAGCAGCACCTATGTCACCCCCGCGGCCACCACCACCTGCACCAACGGCGCCGGGGTTACCGACAGCGTCGCCTGCAACATCGGCCAGACCCTGAACGGCTGGGCGGGCCAGTACATGAAAAGCCGTACCCGCTATGCCACTGGCGAATTCGACTTCACCACCACCTCCTGGGGCAGCTGGCTGCAGGACGAGATCACCCTCGGCCAACTGACCTTGCGCCCGGGCGTGCGCGTGGACAGCGACGACTACATGGACAAGACCACCTGGGCGCCGCGCTTCTCCCTGGAATATGACCTGTTCGGTGACCGCACCACCTTGCTCAATGCCGGCGTCAACCGTTACTACGGGCGCAGCGTCAGCAGCTGGCAGCTGCAGGACGGGCGCAACCGCCTGCGCTTCAACGAAACCCGCGACAGCCTGGACAAACCCTGGGTGGTCAAATCCAACGCGGCCAACCAGGTGCGCTTCAATCAGCTGGACATCCCCTACGACGACGAGCTGATGCTGGGCGTGGTGCAGCAATGGGCCGGGGTCGAATATGCCCTCAAGTATGTCAATCGCAAGGGGCGCGACCAGGTGGTTCAGGTGTCCGGCAAGACCTTGGGCGAGCCCTCCACGGACCCGACGCTGGCGAGCAACTACACCACCTACACCAACGACGGCAAGAGCGAGACCGACACCTACACCCTGACGGTGACACCGTTGCAGCGCTGGACACTGCTGGGCACCCAGACCGGCGGGCAACTGGCGCTCAACTGGACCGACAGCAAGGCCTCCGCACCGACCTACGTCGCCGCCGAGAACCTGTACTACCAGAACAGCGTCATCCAGTACCAGGGCAGCTTCATCAATTATGACGACCGCCCGGCCAGCAACTTCAACCGGCCCTGGACGGCCCGCCTGACGACCATCACCGAGATCCCCCAGGCCAATCTGCAGTGGAGCAACTTCTGGCGCTACCGCGCCGGCTACAAGCGCATTGGCGACACGGGGCGCAATGTGGACTACATGGGCACCTCGGTGGATGTCTGGGAGGAACAGAAATTCCAGGCGGCGCTGACCTGGGACACGCGCCTGGGCTGGCGTATTCCCACCGCCAGGGACCAGAACGTGTTCATCAATGTCGACGTGTTCAACGTGCTCGACAAGAAGTCGGTCAATGCCAACCAGACGGTCAACAGCAACTCGGTCTCGACCTATGAGGTGGGCCGCCAGTACTGGCTCGAAGTCGGATACGCGTTCTGAAATGCGCCGGTCCCTGAAGAGCCTGCAGGTCATGCTCGGCATGGTGCTGGTGATTGGCCCGCAGCACGTGCTGGCCTGCGCCACGAGCGAACCGTCTTGCCTGCGCGAGTTGTACAGCCGGCCCCCCGCGCAGTGGCCGGCGCCGCAGGTGGATGCCGGCGTGGCCTGGCAAGAGCTGGGCCCCTTGCCCGAGCGGGCGCCGTCCCCGGCGTACAACCCCTACACGCAGCAGAAGGCCGATCTGGGCCGCCGGCTGTTCTTCGACCCGCGCCTGTCGCGTTCGGGGCAGATTGCCTGCGCCTCCTGCCATGAACCGGACCTGGGGTTCGCCGATGGGCGTCGGGTTTCGTTCGGGCATGACCGTGCCGCGGGCCGGCGCAATGCACCGAGCCTGGTGGCCAGCGGCCTGGCCAAGAAGCTGTTCTGGGACGGGCGCGCCGACAGCCTGGAGATGCAGGCCCTGATGCCGGTCGTCGACCCCAAGGAGATGGCCTTCAGTGTCGCGGAACTGGTGGCCCGGCTGCGTGACACCACGGACTACCCGGCACAGTTCGCCCAGGTATTTCCCGGACAGGCGCTGGGTGCCGAGCAAGTGGCGGCGGCATTGGCGACTTATCAGCGTGGCCTGCTGCGGGTTGCCCAACGCACCCCCTTCGAGCGTTTTCTACGGGGGCAGGCGAAGGCGCTCAGCGACCAGCAATTGCAGGGGCTGCACCTGTTTCGCACCAAGGCACGCTGCATGAACTGCCACTTCGGCCCGGGGATGCAGGACGACCGCTTCCACAATGTAGGCCTGACCTTCTATGGGCGCCTGCGCGAGGACCTCGGGCGCTATGAAGTCACCGGGCTGGCGCAGGATGTCGGGCGCATGCGCACACCTTCACTGCGGCTGGTGAGCCATACCGGCCCCTGGTTTCACAACGGGCTGGCCAGCAGCCTCGATCAGGTGCTGTTGTTCTACAACGCAGGCATGCCCAGGCCCGAACCCAAGGAGGGGCAGCTGCAAGACCCGCTGTTTCCCGTGACGTCGGCGCAATTGAAGGTATTGGAGCTGGACCGGACCGAACTGAAGGCACTGAAGGCTTTCCTGGAGGCCCTATGAGAGGTTGGCCGCGGCGGCTGCACATCGGTGTGCCCACACAGGGCCAGCGCCAGGGACTTGATCACCTCCTGCCCGCTGCGGATACCGCTGTCGAGCCAGACTTCGAGGCGCTGGGCAACAGGCGCCTGGCGGCAGCGGGCCGGCGGCTGGCGATCTAAAGAGTTCGTAAAGTCTGCCCGCCCGCCCCTCCCGGCACCTGGCAAATGCGCTTCAATAGCCTGCAAGCCAAGCCTGAAGCTCCCGGAGAAGCCCATGAGCAAAGTCGCCCGCTATCTGCAGGTCGAAGACATCCTCCTGGCGGTCAATGTCACGAACAAGCAGCGCCTGTTCGAGCAGGTCGGCCAGCACCTGCAAGAGACCCGGCAACTGCCGGCGGATTGGGTGGCCGCCAGCCTGTGGCGCCGGGAGCTGGCCGCCAGTACCGCCATCGGTGAAGGGGTCGCGGTGCCCCACGCGCGGCTCGCCGAGCTCGATCGCATTCATGCGTTGTACCTGCGGCCGCAGACCGCCATGGCCTTTGCCGCCCCGGACCAGCAGCCGGTCAGCGATATCCTGGTGCTGCTGGTGCCCGCTCCCGCCGATCAGCAGCACCTGGACCTGCTGGCCGACACCGCCCGGCTGTTTACCAACCCGCGGTTTCGCCAGGCCCTGCTGCGCTGTACTGCACCGATGCAGGTCAAACAGCTGTTCGATCACTGGTAGCTTGACCCAGACACCTGCTCCAGCACGCAATACCCATTTGCCGCTCCCCCGCGGCAAATGGGATAGCTCAAGCCCCACCGATCACCTTCCGGCACAAGATTTCATCTATTGGCGGTTAGCCGACTCATCCATTAACGTTCATTACACCTCGCGCAGCCGAGCGCTTGAGGGGGTGCCTGCCCTGCCGTCGCGCCGCTCTCCATATTCCTGTTGAACTCACTCACTGATTGCTCAATTAGAGAGAATATGAACAAGCCACAGCTGCTGCCTGTAGCCACTGGCGGCCGGCGTCCTCACAGGGACGAAGGTACCGGTCGAAAATCCTCTGGGCACCTGTCTCTTCTGTCGCTTGCCCGCTCGTCCCTGAACCTGATCTGCATCGCAGCCCTCGCCAGCTGCGCCGTGGGGCCGGATTTCAGCCGCCCGGAACTGAGCCGGGACGCCGGCTACAGCGCCACGCCCCTGCCGCCCGGCACTGTCACGGCGGGGACCGCCGCCGGTGGCGCGGCGCAGCGACTGGTGAACGGCATGGACATTCCCGGGCAGTGGTGGACGCTGTTCCGCTCGCCGCAACTCGATGCCCTGGTGCAGGAAGCGCTGCAGGCCAACCCGGATATCGACGCCGCCCAGGCCGCGCTGCGCCAGGCCAATGAACTGCTGTACGCCGAACAGGCGTCGCTGTTTCCCTCCCTCAGCGCCTCGGCCTCGAAAACCCGCGAGAAGGTGTCCGCCGCCAGCGCCCTGGGCTCCAGCGGCGGTGCGGCAGCGGCCGGGGGCTCTGCGGCGCAGATCTTCACGGTCAACTCGGCGTCCCTGAGTGTGTCCTACGCCCCCGACGTGTTTGGCGGTACCCGCCGGCAGATCGAGGCCAGCGGTGCCCAGGCCGACTACCAGCGCTACCAGCTGGAGGCGACCTACCTGACCCTCACCGCCAACCTGGTGAACACCGCCATCAGCCTGGCCTCGATCCGTGACCAGATCGCCGCCACCGAAACCGTGATTCGCCTGCAGAGCGACCAGCTCGACCTGCTGCAGGCCCAGCGTCGACTGGGTGCCATCGGCGACAGCGATCTGCTGACCCAGCAAGCGACCCTGGCCCAGACCCGCGCCACCCTGCCGCCCTTGCAGAAACAGCTGGCCCAGGCCCGCAACCAGTTGCAGGCCTACCTGGGTCGCTTCCCCAGCCAGGACCGTGGCGAACACTTCCAGCTGGCCTCCCTGCACCTGCCCGAGGAACTGCCCCTGAGCCTGCCTTCGGCCATCGTCGAGCAGCGGCCCGACGTGCGTTCCGCCGAGGCCCAGTTGCATCAGGCCAGCGCCGATATCGGCGTGGCCATCGCCAACCAGTTGCCGCAGTTCAGCATTACCGGTTCCCTGGGCTCCACGGCGCTGGCGGGCACCAAACTGTTTTCCTCCGGCACCGGGGTCTGGAGCCTGGCCGGCTCCATCGCCCAGCCGCTGTTCGACGCCGGCGCCCTGGAGCATCGCAAGCGCGCCGCGGTGGCCGCCTATGAGCAGGCCGCAGCGCGCTATCGCGGCACGGTGATCACCGCCTTCCAGGACGTAGCCAATGCCCTGCGTGCCCTGCAGGCCGACGCCGAGGCCCTGCAACAGCAAGTGCTGGCCGAGACCGCCGCGCGCCAGAGCCTGGACCTGGCCCAGGCCCAGTACCGCCTGGGCGCGGTGGGCTACCTGAACCTGCTGACCGCGCAGCAGACCTACCAGAACGCGATTGTCAGCCGGGTGCGGGCCCAGGCCGCCCGCTACAGCGACACCACGGCGCTGTTCCAGGCCCTGGGGGGCGGCTGGTGGCAGCGCCAGGATGTCGACCCCGACAGCCTCGGCAGCCCCGATCGTTTCGGCTGGCCGTCGCTCAAGGAGATGTACCCGCCGCCCGCGGCCCAGCACCGCGAACAGGCTCAAGCCGGCCAGCCGGGCCGGCTCCAGGGGCCGGCAGCCGCCGCGCCGTCCACTCGACCTGCACCCTTGCCTTAAGTGAGATCCGCCATGGCCGATGTCCACTCCAGCCCCTCCCCTGCGCACCCCGGCGCGGCCCCCCAGGCGCCGCGCAAGCGCCGGCTGCTGCGGCCGATGCTGATCATGCTCGGCGTGGTGCTGCTGATCGTCGCGGTGATCGGCGGGGTCAAGTTCGCGCAGATCTCCAAGCTGATCGCCCAGGCCAAGGTGCCCCTGCCGCCCGCGGTGGTTACCGCCCTCAAGGCCCAGTACGAAGAGTGGCAGCCCAGCGTCTCCGCGGTGGGCTCGATGAAGACCGTGCGCGGGGTGGACGTGACCACCGAGGTCGGCGGCATCGTGCGCAGCATCGGCTTCAAGCCCGGCCAGGAAGTGGCCGCCGGCGACCTGCTGGTGCAGTTGAATGCCGACTCCGACATCGCCCAGCTGCACTCCCTGGAAGCCACCGCGGCCCTGGCCGGCACGGTGCTCAAGCGCGACCGGGCGCAACTGAAGGTGAGCGCGGTGTCCCAGGCCCTGGTCGAGGCCGACGAAGCCGACCTCAAGGCCAAGCTGGCCGCTGCCGAACAGCAGCGCGCGCTGGTGGCGAAGAAGAGCATCCGCGCGCCCTTTGCCGGGCGCATCGGCATCACCGCGGTCAACCCCGGGCAATACCTCAACCCGGGGGACAAGATCGCCAACCTGCAGACCTTCGACCCGATCTACATCGACTTCAACGTGCCCCAGGCCCAGGTGCAGCAGGTGGCCCTGGGCCAGAGCGTCACGGTCAGCGCCGACGGCCTGCCCAAACAGACGTTCACCGGCCGGGTCAGCTCCATCGACACCCAGTTCGACCCCAACACCCGCAACGTCACAGTGGAAGCCACCATCGACAACCCCAAGCGCAGCCTGGTGCCCGGCATGTTCGCCCGGGCCGTGGTGGCCTCCGGCGGCACCCAGCGTTACCTGACCCTGCCCCAGACCGCGGTCACCTATAACCCCTACGGCACCACGGTGTTCATCGCCAGCCAGAAGAACAACGACCAGGGCGACGCAGTGCTCACCGCGCAGCAGACCTTCATCGAAACCGGCCCCAACCGTGGCGACCAGGTGGCGGTGCTGTCAGGGGTCAAGGAAGGCGACCTGGTGATCACCAGCGGCCAGATGAAACTCAAGAACGGCTCGCCGGTGAAAGTCGACAACAGCCACGCGCCGCGCAACGATCCTTCGCCGACGCCGCAAGAGCACTAGGGCCCGCCATGAACTTCACCGATACCTTTATCAAGCGTCCGGTCTGGGCCGTGGTGGTCTCGCTGTTCATCCTGATCCTGGGCCTGCGCTCGATCTTCGAGCTGCCGGTGAACCAGTGGCCGCGCACGGAAAACACCGTGGTCACCATCAGCACCTATTACTACGGGGCCGACGCCGCCACCGTGGCCGGTTTCATTACCCAGCCCCTGGAGGCCGCCATCGCCCAGGCCCAGGGCATCGACTATCTGTCGTCCACCAGCATCACCGGGCTCTCCACCATTACCGCGACCCTGCGCCTGAACTACGACTCCAGCAAGGCGCTGACCGAGATCAACACCCAGGTCAACTCGGTGAAGAACCAGTTGCCGGCCCAGTCCCAGGAACCGGTGCTGACGGTAGCGGTGGGCCAGACCACCGACGCCATGTACCTGGGGTTCTACAGCGACACCCTGGCCACCAACAACATCACCGACTACCTGGTGCGGGTGGTCAAGCCCAAGCTCGATTCCCTGGAAGGCGTGCAGACCGCAGAGATCCTCGGCGGCCGCCAGTTCGCCCTGCGGGCCTGGCTCGACCCGAACAAGCTGGCGGCCCACAACGTCACCGCCCAGGACGTGGCCACGGCCCTGGGCAACAACAACTACCTGTCCGCCGTGGGCTCCACCAAGGGGCAGATGATCACCGTGGACCTCACCGCCGGCACCGACCTGCACACGGTGGACGAATTCAAGCGCCTGGTGGTCAAGCACAACGGCGACGCCCTGGTGTACCTGGAGGACCTGGGCAACGTCACCCTGGGGGCGGAAAACTACGACAGCAGCGTGGCTTTCTCCGGCAAGCGCTCGGTGTTCATCGGCATCAAGGCAGCGCCCACCGCCAACATCCTCAACGTCGCCGACAACGTGCGCAAAGCCTTCCCCGAACTGCAATCGCAACTGCCGGCCGGGGTGCGCGGCGAGATCGTCTACGACTCCACGGCCTTCATCAACACCTCGATCTTCGAGGTGGTGAAGACCCTGGTGGAAGCCATGATCATCGTCTCGGTGGTGATCTACCTGTTCCTCGGCTCGTTCCGTGCGGTGATCGTGCCGCTGGTGGCGATCCCGCTGTCGCTGGTGGGCACCTTCTTCGTCATGTACCTGCTGGGTTATTCCATCAACCTGCTGACCCTGCTGGCCCTGGTGCTGGCCATCGGTCTTGTGGTGGACGACGCCATCATCGTGGTGGAAAACGTCGACCGGCATATCAAGGAGCAAGGCCGCGGCGTACTGGAGGCGGCGCTGCTGGCGGCCCGCGAGCTGGGCGGCCCGATCATCGCCATGACCGTGGTGCTGATCGCCGCCTACGTGCCCATCGGCCTGCGCAGCGGCCTGACCGGGGCGCTGTTCAAGGAGTTCTGTTTTTCCCTGGCCGGCGCAGTGACGGTGTCGGCGGTGATCGCCCTGACCCTGTCGCCAATGATGACCTCGCGGCTGTTCAAGAGCGGCCAGGAGGAAGGCCGGTTCGCCAAGCGCCTGGACCGCTACTTCGACTGGCTGCGGGGGCGCTACCACCGGGTGCTGGCGGCCGGGCTGGATAGCTGGCCGGTGCTGGTGACCTTCGGCTTCCTGCTGTTCGTGCTGGTGGCCGCCAGTGGCCTGACCGCCAAGAGCGAGCTGTCGCCCACCGAGGACCAGGGCCTGGTGTTCATGCAGATCAAGGGCGCGCCCACCGCCTCGCCGCAGCAGATGGAGTGGATTGCCGACCAGGCGTTCCAGATCGCCAACAAGGAGCCCGAGTACCTGCAGATGTTCCAGCTCACCGGCCTGCCCTCGCTGAACCAGGGCCTGGGCGGGGTGCTGCTCAAGTCCTGGGAGGATCGTGACCGCTCCCAGGCGCAGTTGATCCTCGACCTGCAACAGAAGTGGAACCAGGTGCCCGGCGCCACCATCGCCGCCTTCCCCCTGCCCTCGCTGCCCGGCGCCCAGGGCCTGCCGGTGCAGTTCGTGATCAGCACCACCGAGTCGGTGGCCAACCTCAACGAGGTGGCCCAGGCGGTACTGGCCGAGGCCACCAAGCAGCAGCTGTTCTGGTTTTCCGACCTGGACCTCAAGCTCGACAAGCCCCAGGCCAAGCTGGTGGTGGACCGGGAAAAGATCGCCGCCCTGGGCATGACCCAGGCCGACGTCGGCGCCGCGCTCTCGGCGGCCCTGGGGGGCAACTACGTGAACTACTTTTCCACCGCCGGGCGCTCCTACAAGGTGATCCCCCAGGTGCTGCAGGTAGACCGGCTGAACCCCGAACAGATCCTCGACTACTACATCCGTACCCCGTCGGGGGCGATGATTGCAGCGCGCACCGTGGCCCATATCGAAACCTCCACCGAGCCTGAGTCGGTCAACCACTTCCAGCAGCTCAACTCGGCGACCCTGTCCGGGGTCAGCGGCGTGTCCCAGGGCGAGTTGCTGGCCCGGCTCAAGGGCATTCTGGAACAGGTGGCGCCGTCCGGTTACTCCAGCGACTACGCCGGCGAATCACGGCAGTTCATCCAGGAGTCGGGGGGGTTCGTCGGCCTGCTGCTGTTCTCGATCCTGATCGTCTACCTGGCCCTGGCGTTCCAGTTCGAGAGCTATCGCGACCCGGTGGTGATCCTGTTCTCGGTGCCGCCGGCGCTGTTCGGCGCCCTGGCCTTCATCACCATGGGGTTCGCCTCGATCAACGTCTACACCCAGGTCGGGCTGGTGACGCTGCTGGGGCTGATCACCAAGCACGGGATCCTCATCGTGCAGTTCGCCAACCAATTGCAGCGCGCCGGCCACAATAAGCGCGAAGCCATCGAAGAAGCCGCCGCAGTGCGCCTGCGGCCGATCCTGATGACCACCGCGGCCATGGTCCTGGGGGTGGTGCCGCTGGTCTGGGCTTCCGGCGCCGGCGCGGCGGGCCGCCACGACATGGGCCTGGTGATCTTCGCCGGGCTGTCCATCGGCACCCTGCTGACCCTGTTCATGGTGCCGGCCATGTACCTGTTCATTGGCAGTACGCACTCTGCCGCAAGCATCGAGAACCCGGGGGCGCAGGCGGATGCCGGAGCTTCCGACAGCGCCTGAACCCCTGCTCGATCGAAACCGCCGGGTATCAGGCCGGCACGCCCAGGATGATGTGGGAAGCCTTGATCACCGCCGTGGCGCTGACGCCCGGAGCCAGGCCCAGTTCGGTCACCGCATCGCGGGTGACGATGGAATACACCTGGCTGCCGCCGCTGAGCTCCAGCACCACTTCGGCGTTGACCGCACCATCGGTGACGCTGATCACCTTGCCCTGCAGGCAGTTGCGAGCGGACAGGCGGATGCCCTCGGCATCGGTCATGAGCATCACCCAGGGTGCCTTGACCAGGGCCAGGGCCTCGGTGCCCGGGGCGATGCCCAGGCTACGCAGGCTTTGCAGGGTCACCACCGCCACAAGTTGCTCGCCGCCCTCCAGGGACAGCACCACCTCGGCGTTGACCGAACCCTCTTCCACCTGGCTGACCCGGCCTTTGAACACGTTGCGTGCACTGACTTTCATGTTGCATTCCTTTTATTGACTGCGGGGTTAGGATCGCCCGGCATGATCCGGGCGCACGTTGTGGAGAAACAACCATAGCGCCCGCCACTCAAAGCCGGATATTTCTCGCAGGCCCCGGGTCAATCCTGCTCTTGCAGGTGTTCGATAAAGGTCGTGCCGCTATAGCGCTCGCGAAACAGCCCCGCCTCCACCAGCATCGGTATCACCTGTTCCAGGAAAATGTGCATCGAACGAATCGAGCCCCCCGGCGCGGCGATAAAGCCGTCCATGGCGCCGGCCTCGGCCCATTCCACGATCTGTGCAAATGCATCTTCGGCGGTGCCTATCACTTGCCAGTGGGCCGCGGAAATCACTTCCGGGCGCAGCAGCAGTTCGTCCAGGCGCAGGGTTTCGCGCTCGATCAACCGCCGCAGCAGGTTGGTGTGGGTACGGCTGCCGGGGTTGTGCACCGGGGCCGGCAGGTCGGCGGCGCTCACCGGGCGGTCCAGGGGCCAGTCGCTTAAATCGAGGCCGATCATCTGCTGGATCGAGGCGAACTTGCGCGCGTTGTCCGGGCGCCCGTGGGTTTGCATGAACAGCTCGCGGGCCTGTTCCCGGGTCGGCGCCAGGTACAGGCTCAGGCCCGGCAGCAGGCGGATGTCCTCGGGGCGGCGGCCGTGGCGCCGGGCCCGTTGCGAGAGGTCGCGACGCAGTTCCAGGGCCGCATCCTTGTCCGGGGTCGGAGCGAACACCAGGTCGGCCACCGAGGCGGCAAAGTCGCGACCGGTGTCCGAGGCGCCGGCCTGGACCAGGGGAATCCGTGCCTTGCCGAACGCCGGCAGGTTGAGCGGGCCGCGCACCCGGAAGTGCTCGCCGGCATGGTCCACCGGGTGCACCTGGCTGCGGTCGGCGTAACGGCCGTTCTCCCGGTCCAGTAGCAGCGCCTGGTTGGGGTAGCTGGCCCACAGGTCGTGCACCAGGCGGGTGAACTCCGCCGCCCGGGCATAGCGCTCATCCGCGCCGGGCATGGCCTCCAGGCCGAAGTTCTCGTGGCCCTGCAAGGCGGTGACGATGTTCCAGCCGGCGCGGCCGTTGCTCACCCAATGCAGCGACTGCAACTGGCGCGCCACCACATAGGGCGGGAAGAAGGTGGTGGAAACGGTGGACACCAGGCCGATGCGGGACGTCTCCCGGGCGATGCACGCCAGCAGCACCGTGGGATCGAGGCTGGCGAAACCCGAGCCGCTTTCCAGGCCGTCCATGTTCAGGCAACTGACGTCGGGGCGGAACACGAAATCCAGGTGCGCGGCCTCGGAACGCTTGGCGATGTCCACGGCGAAGTCGGCGCTGTAGATGCCTTCGATATTGCTGTCGGGCTGGCGCCAGGCATCGCCACTGAGCCAGGTGGGGGCCAGGGACATGCCGATATGCAGGCGTTTGCGGTTACTCATCTGTTGCCAATCTCCTGTGTACGAATGAACGCCGGCAGCCCCTCGGAGGGCGGCCGGCGACGGGTTCCCGGGGGCCTCAGAACGCCCCTTTGACGCCGATGCCCAGGGTCCGTGGCTGGGTCATGCTGGCCTCGATGCCGCCGATGCCGCGGTTCTGCTGCATGTAGGTGGGCGAGCGGTCGTCGAAGACGTTCTTGACGTAGCCATAGAGCTGCACCTGGTCGTTGAAGCGGTAGCTCATGCGCGCATCGGTCAGGGTGTAGGGCTTGATCGAATAGGCCGAGGTGTTGGCGGTATCCGAGTAGTAGCCGTCCAGGTAGCGCACCTGGGCATTGAGGTTCAGGCGCTCGGTGATGTCCCAGCTGGGGCCGACGCTCAGGGTGTAGCCCGGCGAGCGGGCAAACTCGTTGTGGGCGTAGTCGGCGTTGCTGGAAATCTTGTCGATGCGGGTGCGCAAGGTACCGGCGCTGGCCTTGAGCCGCAGGTTGTCCAGCAGGCGATAGTCCAGATCCAGCTCCAGGCCATAGGCGTGGGCCTTCTCGGCGTTGATGGTGTAGGACTGTGCCACCCCCGGGGAAATCACCACCGGGATGTTGTACTGGGCGTCCTTGAAATCCATGTAGAACAGGTTGGTGTTGATCAGCAGGCGGTCGTCGAGAAAGCTCGCGCGGCTGAACAGCTCATAGTTCCAGATCGACTCTTCCTTGAAATAGGCCCATTGCCGGGTCGTCAGGTTCAGCGACACACCGCCCGGGTTGTAGCCCCGGCTGACCAGGCCACCGACGGTCCAGTGCGGGGTGGCGGCGTAGGCCAGGGAAACCTTGGGCAGCACGGTGGAGAAGGTCTTGTCGTAGTTCAGCGCGCCGGGAGCCAGCACCGAGTTGCCCGTGCGCTCGATGTGGTCCTGCTGGTAGCGCAGGCCGGTGCTCAGGGTCCACAGGTCGGTGAGCCGGTAGTTGAGCTCGCCGAAGATTCCCAGGTTGGTCTTGGTGTCGTCGAAGGCCGAACGGCCCCGCAGGTTGAGGGTTTCGTCGGTGCGGGTGCGGGCGTAGTAGATCCCGCCCATGCCACTGAGCAGGTCCTCTTTCTCACCGAAGGTCAGGCGCGACTCGTTGGAGGCGTTCTTCTGGTGGATGTCGGCATCGCCCTCGCCCGCCGCCCCGGTCACCCGGTGCACCGACGACAGCGAATACTGCGCCTGGTTGAACAGCTTGAGGCCATTACCCAGCTCATAGGAGACGTCGAGGATGCTGGTGTTGGTGTCCTGTTCCCAGGACGGCATGGTGGTGGAGCTGTGCTCCAGCTTGTGGAACGGCGCCGAGGCGGCTTCCTGGGTCGGGCGGTTGCTGTCGTTGTGGGCGAAGGTGAACTGGCTTTCCAGCCCTGGAATGTCGGTGGGCAACCACAGCAGCTTGGCCCGGGCATTGAGGTTGCGGAAATCCTGGTCGGTCTTGCCGCCCTGGAACTTCGGGTTGTCGTAGTCGATGAAGGTGTCGCGGGCCGAATAGTCCACTGCCAGGCGCCCGGCAAAGTCCTGGGCCAGGGGCCCGGACACCGCCACCGAACTGCGCCGCGAGTGGTAGCTGCCGATCTCCGCCTGGTAGGCCGCCTCGGGGGTGAAGGTCGGGTTCTTGGTGTTGACGATGATCGCCCCGGCAATCGCATTGGCGCCCTGGGAGGTGGTCTGCGGGCCGCGGAACACCTCGATGCTGTCCAGGTCCCAGACCGAGGTCGCGCCGAAGAACATCTCGTTGTAGTTCAGGTAGTGGCCGTCCAGGTTGATGGTGGCCCGCGGCACCGTACCGCCCCAGAACACGTTCTGCCCGTTGTTCGGGCCCTGGGTGTCCTGGCCGCGGATGATCGGCGCGCCCACCGAATCGGTGTAGATCACGTTGGGGCTGCCGTTGATGACCTCCGACACCGACGCATCGCCGGTCTTGTTCTGGTCGATATCGCGGTCGGTGATGATCGACACCGAGGAGGCAGTGTCCTTCAGCTCGCGGTCGAGTTTCTCACCGGTGACCACCAGCGATTCCAGGGCCAGGCTGCCTTTCCCCGGCTTGTCCGGCTGCCTGCTGTCCTCGGCCATCAGCGGCGGGCTCGCCAGCAGGGTGGACAAGGTGAGAACGCCAATACCGTGACTGAATGTGCGGTGCGTAAGGGCCATCAAAACTTCCTTCCAAATGAGAATGATCCTCTTTCACGATTAGGCTATCACGCTGCCATGACATTCCTCAATACGGAATACATTCTGCAAATTGGAATGATCTACACTTTTGGCCCGGGCGCATTCCCCCGTCCCAGGCAGGCGGTGGAACCGGTATCATGGCCGCCGCTAGCGCCAGCGCCGCGCAGGCCGTAGCCTGCGTACCCCACGCGGCCAGACATTGGTGAGGAGACCCAGCCGTTGAACAGTTCGCAGCCCCCGTTGGACGAGACCCTGGATGCACCGCCGGAAAAACGTTCCGGGGTGATCCAGTCGGTGTCGATCGCCGCGCGTTTTCTCAACACCCTGGCCAATGCCGAGGGCGAGCTGGCCCTGGGAGAAGTGGCCCGGCGCACCGGCACGGGTGGCTCCACCGCCCACCGCTACCTGCAAAGCCTGGTCAAGGAAGGGCTGGCCAAGCAGGACCCGCTCAGTGGCCTGTACGACCTGGGCCCGGCGGCCCTGAGCATCGGCATTGGCGCGCTCAAGCGCATCGATGCGGTGGACATCGCCGCCCAGCGCATGAAAGCCCTGGCCCAGCGGCATGCCGCCAGCGGGGGCGTGGCGATCTGGACCGACCGCGGGCCGACTCTGGTGCGCTGGTACCGCAGCGCCTATTTCTCCATCAACCCCCTGGCCCTGGGGGACATCCTGCCCATCGACAACACCGCCTGCGGCCTGGTGTTCCAGGCCTTTCTGCCCAAGGCCGTGATCGACGCGGCGCGCAAGCAGCAGCCGGCGCATTTTCGCGGCACCCCGCCCAGTGCCGCGGTGCTCGACGAGGTGCGACGCCGGCATTGGGCCGAACTCACCAGCCACCTGCTGTCCAACGTCACCGGGCAGGCCGCGCCGGTATTCGACGCCCAGCAGGAGATCGTCTGCGTGATGACCACGGTCACTGACCTGGGGCAATTGCAGGCCCCGCAAGACCGCGATGCGCTGTTCCATGAAGCGGCCCAGGTCAACCAGGCCACCGGTGGCCAGCGCGTGCCCCAGGAAGCGTTGCCGGCGCGCCCCTGAACCGTGGCTTCAGGCCGGGTCGATCCGGCCCTTGGGCACCATCAACGGCGTGCCGCTGACCGGATCGCGGATGATCACCGAGGCCAGGCCGAACACCTGCTCCACCAGGGCCTCGGTGAAGATCGCCGCCGGCGCGCCCTGGGCGACGATGGCGCCGTCGCGCAGGGCGATCAGGTGGCTGGCATAGCGGCAGGCCTGGTTCAAGTCATGCAGCACCGCGACGATGGTCCGGCCCTGGCGGTTGAGCTCGGCCAAAAGCTCCAGCAGCTCGATCTGATGGACGATATCCAGGTAGGTGGTGGGCTCGTCCAGCAGCAGGATCGGCGTTTCCTGGGCCAGCACCATGGCGATCCACACCCGCTGGCGCTGGCCGCCGGACAACTCGTCCAGCAAGCGTTCGGCCAGCGCCTCGACCCGGGTCGCGGCCATCGCCCCGCGCACCGCCTGCTCATCCTCCTTCGACCACTGGCGCAGCAACGACTGGTGCGGATAGCGCCCGCGCGCCACCAGTTCGGCAACGCTGATGCCATCCGGCGCCATGGCGCTTTGCGGCAGCAGGCCCAGGCGCCGGGCCACTTCCCGGGCCGGCAGTTGGCGGATGTCCTTGCCATCGAGCACCACCCGCCCTTCAGCCGGTGCCAGTAGCCGGGACAACGCCGCCAGCAAGGTGGATTTGCCACAGGCGTTGGGCCCGACAATGACCGTGAACGAGCCGTCGGGAATGCTCAGGGACAGGCCCTGGGAAATGATTCGCGCGTCGTGGCGCAAGGTCACGGCATCGGCGTGCAAACGGTGAGTCATGGCGGGGTTTTCCTTGGGAGACAAGCGCTTGCAGTATTGCAATTGCGGAATGGATTCTACAATATGGAACGCATTGCATGAGAAGCATTATCATATGGTTCTGCTGTTCAGGCCCCTGCGCCCCACCCTTTACCGTCCGATGGATCGATGATGAACCCACGTCTTTGCGCCCGGCTGCTCAGTGCAGCGGTCCTGGCCCTGAGTTGCCAGCTGGCCCTCGGGGCAAGCACCACCCCCACCCGCATCGTCTCCACCAGCCCCAGCGTCACCGGGATCCTGCTGGCCATGGATGCGCCGTTGGTGGCCAGCGCCGCCACCACCCCCAGCCGCCTCACCGATGAGCGCGGGTTCTTTTCCCAGTGGGCAGAAGTGGCCAGGCAGCGCGGCGTAGCGGTGCTGTACCGCAACCTGCAATTCGATATCGAAGCGGTGATCGCCGCTGACCCGGACCTGCTGGTGGTGTCCGCCACCGGCGCCGACAGCGTGGTCGCCCACCGCAGCGAGCTGCAGGCCCAGGGCCTGGAGACCCTGGTGGTGGACTACTCGAACCAGAGCTGGCAAGACATCGCCACCGCCCTGGGCCAGCGCACCGGCCTGGAGCAACAGGCCCGGGCGGCGATCCAGCGCTTCGACCAGTACACCGCGCAAACCGCCGCCCGCATCACCCCGCCCCCGGGGCCGGTGAGCGTGGTGGGCTACAACATTGCCGGCAGCTATTCCATCGGCCGCCTGAACAGCCCCCAGGCCCGGCTGCTCGGCGCTCTTGGCTTCAAGGTCGCGGAGCTGCCCGAGGCGCTGGCGGGCAAGGTCACCCGGGCGTCGGACTTCCAGTTCATCTCCCGGGAAAACCTGCCGGCGGCGATCACCGGTGACAGCGTGTTCCTGCTCAGCGCCACCGACGGCGACGTGCAGGCGTTCCTCGCCGACCCGGTGCTGGCCAACCTGCCAGCGGTGATCAACCGGCGGGTGTATGCCCTGGGCCCGAGTTCGTTTCGCATCGACTATTACTCGGGACGGCAGATGATCGATGCCGTCGCCGCGCACTTTCGCTAAGCCATGAACCTCGTTGCCCAGCCCCTGGCCCGACCGCTGTCGCGCCCTCACCACCGCACCTGGGGCCTGCTGGCCGGGCTGGCGCTGTTGCTGGTGCTGGCCCTGCTGAGCCTGGCCATCGGCTCCCGGGCGATCCCCCTGAGCGTGACCTGGCAGGCGTTGCAGGCACCCGACCTGCACAACGACCAGCACCTGATCCTGCGTGAACTGCGCCTGCCCCGGACCCTGATCGCCCTGCTGGCCGGCCTCGCCCTGGGGGTGGCCGGCGCGGTGATGCAGGCGGTGACTCGCAACCCGCTGGCCGAACCGGGCCTGTTGGGCATCAATGCCGGCGCCGCCGTGGCGGTGATCGGCGGCGTGGCGCTGCTGCACTTGACCAGCCTGGCCGAGTACCTGTGGCTGGCGTTCGGCGGCGCCGGGCTGGCGGGAGTGGTGGTGTTCCTGCTGGGGCAGGCCCATGAGACCGGGACCAACCCGGTGCGCCTGGTGCTGGCCGGCGCCGGGCTGTCAGTGATGCTGACTTCACTGACCGGGATCATCGTGCTCAACAGCCCGCCCGAGGTCTTCGATCACTTTCGCCACTGGGCCGCGGGCTCGCTGTCCGGCAGCGGCTTCGCCCTGCTGCAGGTTCCGGCCCTGGCCATCGCGCTGGGCCTGGCCCTGGCCCTGGGGATCGCCGCCCAGCTCAACGCCCTGGCCCTGGGCCAGGACCTGGGGCGCGCCCTGGGAGTGAACCTGCGCCTGACCTGGCTACTGGCCTGCCTGGCGGTGATGCTGCTGGCCGGTGCCGCCACCGCCGTGGCCGGGCCGATCGGTTTTGTCGGGCTGGTGGCGCCCCATCTGGCGCGGATGCTGGTGGGCACCGACTACCGCTGGATCCTGCCCTACTCGGCGCTGCTGGCCGCCGGCCTGCTGCTGGGGGCGGACGTGCTCGGCCGGGTGGTGGCAGCGCCGGAAGAAATCGCCGCCGGCATCATCACCCTGCTGCTGGGTGGGCCGTGCTTCATCGTACTGGTCAGGCGCTTTCGCCTGAGCCGCCTGTGAAGGGGCTCAAGGCCCTGCGCCTGGGCTCGCTCTCGCTGCGCTGGCAACCGCGCACGGCCCTGGTCTGCGCCGTGCTGCTGGTGGCGATGCTGCTGCTCTGGGCGCTGCTGCTGGGTACCGGCAGCCTGTCACTGGGCCCGGAACAGGTGCTAGCCAACCTGCTGGGCCAGGGCCAGGACCCCACCGCCCAGCGGGTGCTGCAACGCGTGCGCCTGCCCCGGGCCCTGACCGCGACCCTGGTGGGCGCGGCACTGGGCATGGCCGGGGCGATCTTCCAGTCGATCTCGCGCAATGCCCTGGGCTCGCCGGACGTGATCGGCTTCACCACCGGCGCCGCCAGCGGCGCCATCGTGCAGATCATGCTGTTCGATGCCGGCCCCCTGGCCACGTCCCTGGCGGCAGTGGCGGCCGGCCTGGGCACCGCCCTGCTGGTGTTGCTGCTGGCGCGAAACGGCCACAGCAGCGGGGGTTATCGCCTGGTGCTGGTGGGCATCGGCGTGGGCGCCAGCCTGTCCGGCCTGAACAGCATCCTGCTGGTCAGCGGCAACCTCGACCAGGCGATGTTCGCCCAACTGTGGCTGGCCGGATCGCTGAACACCCGCACCTGGTCCCATGTACTGCCGGCGGCCCTGGGCCTGCTGCTGATCGCCCCGATCGCCCTGTACCACGCCCGGCGCATCAACCTGCTGGAAATGGGCGACGCCACCGCCAGCCAACTGGGGGTCGCGGTGGAGCGCACCCGATTGATCATGGTCCTGGCCGCCGTCGGCCTCACTGCCATCGCCACCGCCGCTGCCGGGCCCATCGCCTTTATCGCCCTGGCCGGCCCGCAACTGGCCCGGCGCCTGACCCGCAGCGCCGAAGTGCCGCTGGGGTCGGGCGCGCTGATGGGCGCGGTATTGCTCCTGGCCGCAGACCTGCTGAGCCAGCGCCTGGCGTTCCACGCCAACCTGCCCATCGGCCTGATGACCGGCCTGCTGGGAGGTTTCTACCTGTTGTGGTTGCTGGGCCGTAGCCGGCGGGTTTGAGCCTCGGCGTGTACCGCATAAAAAGACGCAGGCGAGCAATAGGCTCGCCTGCCCCAGGTGGTCCACCAGGCTCCAGCCATCAGGCCAGAGTGAAGGTCCCGGTGCCACTACCATGGAAATAGCCGTTGTAGTAGTGCCCCGGCAGCGAGTGCATCACCCCCAGCACCCGCCCCTGGTCGTAAAACGTCATGGTGACCGCCCCCGAAGAAATCTCCAGGTTGAATGGCAACGTGTGGTTGACCACGCTGTTGACATCCGGGAACACCCCACTCATGTAGACATCTGACAGGTTGATGCCGGCGTTCATCGGCCCGTTCGCGCTGCCGTTGAAATGCGCGGGCATGCCCTGGCTTTGCGTCGGGCCGATGGTGGTCAGGTTCGAGCTGATGTAAAGGTAGCTGCTGCATCCACAGCCCTGGGTACTGAAGCAGTAGTAGCCGCACACATACTCCTGGCAGCCACAACCGCACAGCGACTGGGGATGCGGCTGCTGGCTCAGCGAGGAGGCCAGGCCGGGTTTGCCTGCGGCCATCTCGACACGTTGGGCGACGGCGGCGTCATAGGCGACCTTGGACAGCACGAACAAGGCATTTTTTTGTTCTTCAGTCACTTTGTTGGCAGGGTTCGAGTTCATTTCAAAGTCCTTTTTTCCAGAGTTGGGTCACGGTTTTCTTGCCAGCTAAGTCGCTATGGCAACTTGCTGAAAACGACTATAAAGCGACCCAATCAAGCTGAAATTGGTACTTTTACCAAATCTTCCCCCCGCACTTTTCGAGACGGCCTACCGGTCCTCTTTTCGATAATCTTTCTGCATATCCAGAATGGCGTCTATTGCCAAACAAGTTGACTCCTTGCGCCCTCTTCACGGGGCTCATTCGGCCCCGCTCAACGGTGCCCGCAAAATTCATCAGTACCCACTTCATAGAACCTGACAGAACAGTTCCGGCACTGATTCCAAGGAGTATGCAGCGTCCCTTCGCAGCATTTTCAAACGCTCGCCAGCAACTACACTGGAACCTCCAAGGCAACTTGATCAAACACCACGAGGTGCGGATCAAGTCCCGGCTTGAGTTCGGAAAAGCGCACTTCTGGCCTTTCCCCACGCATTTTTCAGGCCGATTCTAAAGGAGTAGAAAATGGGACGTTATACGAGAAGATCGCCCGAGATAGAGTTCAAGAGAGTCAATATCCCGAGCAAGTTATGTGATGAGATCAGGACCGAGCTGGAACGAGAAACCAACCACACCGAGTTCTCTTTCATACTGCGCTCGGATCTGAAGTCCCACAGCAAAGTTGTCTACAACATCGATAGCTACAGCTACGCCTGGCGCCGGGACTACGAAGCGGAAAAATTCTGGACAGTGGACCCGATCCTGAAGATCCATTCTCCGCCCCCCTACTTCCCGACAATATGGAGCGACGACTTCATCGAGAGCAAACTGTTTCTCCAGGCGGGCAAGGACTATGGCTTTCTTTCCGGGATGAGCATCGGCCTGCCCTGCAGCTTCGGCAACTACGGGGTGCTGTCGATCGCCTCGTTGAAGCAGGGTTCCCTGCAAGGCGTCGACCCCCTCGACTGGTCGGCTTGCGTCCTCAAGGTCTACGCCAAGCTGATCGACTACATCAACCGCCAACACTCCCTGCAGCGCATCTTCAACGATCATCAGCAAGCCCTGAATGATCGCGAGATCGATATCTTGCGCTACACCGCCGATGGCATGTCCTCCACCGATATCGCCATGCGCATGCACCTGAGCAAAAGCTCGATCGACTACCACATCGCCAAGATCCTGCAAAAACTCGATAGCCCCAACAAGCACCAGGCCCTGGCCCTGGCCATCAAGAAAGGCAAGATATGAAGCGCGTACAGACACCTGCGGCCTGCGTATCGTGCTATGGCGCAAAGACTTTCCCGAACCGCAAATTGCGCGCCACGCTGCTGGTCAGCACCGCGCCTTGCTCGGCAAAGCTGAGCACCCCCAGTTCCCCGGCGCTGAAACGCTCAGCGGTCAGGGGCTGCATCGGGTAGGTGTACAGGCCGATGCGTACATAAAGCTTGCCTTGCCGGGCATGGACCTTGAGCTGTCCGGGGCTGGTTTGCAGGGTATAGAGGCCGACGTAGGGGCGGATATCATCGGGCTTCCAGGGCGGGGCCAGGGCATAGGTCGAGGCCGGGTTGTTGAGCGCGATCCGCCCTCCCGGGGCCGCCGCGAGGTAGATCGGGGTGCCGTCGTTGTCCGCCACCAGCACCTCATCGCTCTGCCGGGTCAGCGGCAGGACGTCGGGGAAGGTTTCCAGGCTCCAACCCTTGCCGCTGCGCCGCAGCTGCAACTGATGGCCGCCATCGTCCAGGTAGGTGCCGGCCACCAGCGTTTTCAGCGAGGCCTTGGGCAGCGCCCGGATGCTCGGGGGTGGCGGCGGAATGTCCGCTTCCCCGGACGGCGCCGGCGAGCCCAGCAGGGTATCGAGCAACTGGCGGCCGCGCTCCGAGGCACGGCCGTCATCGCTGTTGCACAGCACCACCGTGGCCACATCGAGCTTGGGGTACCAGGCCACGTCGGTGTTGAAACCGGCCCAGCCGCCGCTGTGGGACAGCTCTTGCAGCCCGCGGTAGCTGCGGTTGGCAAGGCCCATGCCGTAATAGCCGGGATCACCGTCGTTCAGGGGCTCGGTCTGGCGCATGTTCTCCACCAGCGCCTTGCCCCCGACCCGCCCGGTGGATAGGTTGCGCAACCACCGCATCAGGTCCGCCACATTGCTGTGCAGCTGGCCGTCGCCGGTCTGCTCCCAGCGCGCATCCACCGCCACCTGGGCCTTGCCCTGCCCGCCCGGTTCATAGCCCCGGGCCAGGTTCGGCAACTGCACCGGGTACTGATCGACGATGCTTGAGTGATCCATGCCCAGGGGCAAAAAGATGTTCGCCCGGGAGTAGTGTTTCAGCGACAGGCCGCTGGCTCGCTCGACGATGCTCGACAGCAGGACGTAGCCGCTGTTGCTGTAGCTGAATTCGCTGCCGGGCGGGAACATCAGGCTGTTCTGGCGCACCAGCAGGTCCAGGGCCTGTTGCTGGGTAAAGCGCTGGCTCAGGGGAATCCCCGCCAGTTCGGCCAGCAGCATGTAGTCCTGCAGCCCTGAGGTGTGGTGCAACAGGTGACGGATCCTGATGCCCTGGGCATAGGCCGGCAGCTCCGGCAGAAAGCGCCGCACCGGGTCCTCCAGGCTCAGGCGCCCCTGGGCTTGCAGTTGGAGGATGGCAAAGCCGGTGAACTGCTTGGACACCGACGCCAGGTTGAACAGGGTATCGGCCTGGATCGCCGCTCCGGTGGCCAGGTCGGCGGCGCCATAGCCTGCGCTCCAGATCACTTTGCCGCCGCGCATCACCCCGGCGGCGCAGCCGGGCTGGTCGGCCGAAATATCCTCGAACACCTTGGAAAATGGCGCTGGTCCATCGGCACGAACCAGAGAGGCCGCCCCCAGGGTCGAGATCAGCACGGCGGTCAACAGTCTACGCATGGGGTTCTCCAGTCACGTCGGTCCTTGGCGCTCCGGCGGAGCAGGCGCCAGTATCCCCAGCAGCGGTGTTGGAATCTGTCGTGGGTCGGTGATTTTCTGTGAACAAAGGTGCAGGGATGTAATGAACGCCCGGGCCGGGAGGATTGCCCTGGAAAATCCCGTTATCATCGGCCGCCATCTCACTTCACCGGCGCCCATGGGCCCGGGCAAACCCTCACTGGCAGGATTCGCCATGCACCTTCTCTACCCCAGCGACCCCTTCGACCCGAAGCGCCCGGACGAGCAGTACCTCGACGAATACCAGGCGATTCTGGCCGCCGGCCTGAGCGCTTCGCTATTTTCCTTCGAGGATTTCGAGAGCGGCAATTTCCGGGCGCGGCCAGCCCTCGAAGGAGGCACCCCGGTGCTGTACCGCGGCTGGATGCTGACGCCCGAAGGCTACCGCGAACTGGTGGAGCATCTGCAACGCCTGGGCGCCGTTGCCTTCACCAGCGTTGCCGACTACCGGGACTGCCATCACTTGCCCCAGTGGTATCCGCGGCTGGCCCGCTTCACTTGCGAAACCCGGGTGCTGGCGGCCGACGCCAACTTCACCCAGGCCCTGGCGGACCTCCACTGGCCGGGGTATTTCATCAAGGACTACGTCAAATCGCTGAACACCGGCAGCGGTAGCCTGGTGCACTCCCCCGCGGATATCGCGCCACTGATCGAACGCATGCGCCAGTATCGTGGCCAGATCGAAGGTGGTGTCTGCGTCAGGCGTCGCGAGGACTACCTGGATGACACCGAGCGCCGCTACTTCGTCCTCAACGGCCAGGCTTACGGTGCTAGCGGTGAAGTACCGGCGCTGGTGCACGAATGCGCGGCACTGATCGACAGTCGGTTCTTCTCGGTGGATGTGGTGTTGCGGGCCGACGGCGTACTGCGCCTCGTGGAGGTGGGCGACGGCCAGGTGTCGGACCGCAAGGAGTGGCCAGCCCGGCGCTTTGCCGCGATGCTCGCCGGCGCCCTGTAGAAAGCCGCTTAGCGCAGCAAGCGGCGCAGCCCCGCTTCGAAAGCGCCCTCCAGCGCCTGCGCGCCCTCCCCGGCCAGGGCCAACGCCAGGGCGTGGCCGTGGCTGTAGTCCACCAGCAGGTCGAACAGCGCCGGGTCTGCATCGAAGGCCCGTACTTCCTCGCGCAAGCGCTGGCTGAAGGTGGCCAGGGAGCCGCCGAACAGTTGCGGGTCACCGAGGACGCACAGGGTCAGCGCCGGATGGCGGCGGACCCGGGCCATGTACTCCCCCAGCAGCGCCTGGATTCTTGCCTCGGGTGGCCACTGCGCTGCCGGCTCGGCCAGCGGCTCGGCGTGCACCCGCTCCACCAGCAGGCGCATCAGGTTGCGCTGGTCGCCCACGTGGTAGGCCACCGACATCGGGGTAATCCCCAGCTGCCGCGCCAGGGCCCGGCCACCGAACCCCTGGGGCCCCAGCTCTTCCAGCAGCTCCAGGCCCACGTCGAGGACCTGGTCCAGGCTCAGTTCACGCCCTGCGGCAGGGCGGCCGCTGCGCTTGGGCCGGTCAGTCATGGACGGCGCCCCGTTCCACCCGGTAGCGGGTGCTCACCAGCCCATCCCGATACCGCCGGGAATCGACGCAGCGCAGATGCAGGTCCCGGGGCAGTGCGCCGAACAGGGGGCGGCCCGTGCCCAGCAGCACCGGCACCCGGGTCAGGGTCATTTCATCGATCAGCCCGGCCTGGAGAAAGGCTTGAATCAGGGTGCCGCCATCGATGTAGGCGGTTCTCCAGCCCTCGGCCCGCAACTGCGCCACCAGCTCCACCGGTTGCAGCGCGCTGATGCGTACTTTGCCCTCCAGGCGCTGCGGCACGTCCTGCGTACTGAGGGTGCGGCTGAGCACCACCACCGGCTTGTCGAAAGGCCAGGGGGTGAAACCCAGCACGCTGTCGTAGGTAGCACGGCCCATGACAATTCCGTCCACCGACGCCATGAAGGCGCCGTAGCCGTAGTCCTCACCGGACTCGCCACTGGGCAGCCAGTCGATGGCACCGTCGTTGCGGGCGATGAAACCATCGACCGAGGTGGCGATGAATACCTTGCCAAATGCCATGGGCGTTGCCTCCTGGGGGCCTAAACATACAGCGTATGATAAGCCACTGCCGGGGCCACCTGGCAACCCTTGCCGACACCCTGGCGGTCAATCGCCCCCGGCATAGGCCGCCAGCCCCTGCACCAGCGCGGCGAAGGTCACCGCGCAGCGCGGGCTGTTGCGCAGGTCTTCATGCATCGCCACCCAGGCTTCCAGGCTCGGTGCGAACTGCTCCGCCAGGACCCGTACCAGGCGTGGATCAGCTTCGGCCAGGCGTACCTGGCAGGCACCAATGCCAAACCCCGCGCGCAATGCCGCCAACTGCGCCAGGTCACTGTCACTGCGCCAGGCGAAGGCGCCCCGGGCCAGCATCGGGTACTGCTGTTGCAGGCGGCGGATAAACGCGGTTTCACGGTCGAAGCCAATCAGGGCGTGCCCGGCCAACTGCTCCAGCGAGAGCGGCGTGCCCTGCTGCTGCAGATAGTCCCGGTGGGCATGCAGGCCCAGTTCGATGTCGGCGACCCGGCGCACCAGCAGCGCTTCCTGGGTCGGGCGGAACATCCGCACGGCAATATCGGCCTGGCGTTGCAGCAGGTCGTCGGCACGGTTGGACAGCACCAGCTCCACCACCAACTGCGGATGCTGCTGGCGCAAGGTGGCGAGAATCGGCGGCAACACCTCCACCCCGATGATTTCGCTGGCCGAGATCCGCACACTGCCCTGCACCCCGGCGCCATGGCTGCTGGCCACCCGGCGCAAGGCCGCCTCTCCCGCCGCCAGCTGCAGCAGGTAGGGCTTGAGCTCCAGCGCCGCTTCGGTGGCGGCGAATCCGTCGAAGGAACGGGTGAACAGCTTCAGGCCCAGGGCCGCTTCCAACTGGTCGATATGACGGCCCACCGTGGGCTGGGTCAAACCCATGGCACGGCCGGCGGCAGACAGGGAGCCACTGTCCAGCACTGCGAGAAAGGTGCGGTACCAGTCCCAGTGGGGGGAAGTATTCGTGGGGCTATGCATTTTTTTATAGAAACCATCGAAGTCTGGGCAATTTCCATTTAGCCGAGGAACTCGCACTCTGCAAGCTCTGTTCATCCACGAGGAACCCCGTCATGCCCCAAGTAGCCTTGTTCGGCGCCGTCGGCGCCATTGGCCAGAGCATTGCCCGAACCCTGCGCAGCCAGGGCCAGCCCTACCGCGTGGTGGGCCGCAGCCAGAGCAGCCTGCTAAAGGCCTATGGCGCCGACCCGTTGGCCGAGCCGGTCACCTGGGACCCCGACCAGCCCGCCTCGGTCGAGGCCGCAGCAGCCGGCATCGACACCTTGATCTATCTGGTAGGGGTGGACTATTGGCGCTTCGAACTGCACCCGCAACTGATGCGCCAGACCCTGGACGGCGCCATCGCCGCCGGGGTGCGCCGGATCCTGCTGATCGGCACCGTCTATCCCTACGGCATGGCTCGCAGCAACCCGGTGGCGGAGCAGCATCCGCGCCAGCCCAACAGCTTCAAGGGCCGCATGCGCAAGGCCCAGGAAGACCTGCTATGGAAGGCCCATGCCGATGGCAAGATCCAGGCCACGGTGCTGCGCCTGCCGGACTTCTACGGGCCCGGGGTCGATAAAAGCCTGCTGCACGGCGCGTTCCAGGCCGCGGTCCAGGGCGGCACGGCGAACCTGGTAGGCCCCCTGGACCGGCCCCATGAGTTTGTCTTCGTTCCCGACGTGGGGCCGGTGGTCTGCCGCTTGATCCAGCAGCCCGAAGCCTTCGGCAAGACCTGGCACCTGGGCGGCGTCGGGATCACCAGCCAGCGCGAGCTGCTGGAGCTGATCCGGCAGCACGGCGGTGCCCGCTTCAAGCAGCGGGTGATCGGCAAGCCCCTGCTGCGCCTGCTGGGGCTGTTCGACCCGCTGCTGCGCGAGATGGTGGAGATGCATTACCTGATCAGCTCGCCGCTGATCCTCGACGACTCGGCCCTGCAAGCTCTGATCGGGCCGATCGCCAAGACGTCCTATGCCCAAGGGGTGCGCCAGACGCTCGCGGCGAGCGCCAGTGCCCCTCAGAACGTGAAGCGGTAACCGAGGTTGGCGGCCCAGGGCCGGTCGATGTTCGAGCCTTCGCTGGTCTCGACCTCGGCATACACCTGATGCTGGCGGCTCAGCTCACCGGTCACGCCAACCCCGGCATACCAGCCACCGCCGTTGCCATCGGGACGGCTGGCGATGCCGTTGGTGCGGACCTTGTTCTGCGCCGACAGATCCTCGACCCAGCCAGCCTTGAGATAGGGCTGCAAGCGTGTGCCATCTTGCAGCTGCAGGTTACGCCCGGCCCGGGCACCGGTGCGAATCTGGGTCGACAGCCCATCGCCGGGCTGCACCTGCAAGCCGTTGTCCAGGCGGTAGTTGTCGGAGCGGGCATAGAGCATGGAAACCTGCGCCTGGGGCTCGACGAACCAGCGGTTGCCCAGATCGATCTGCTTGCCGGCTTCCACCGACAGGCCCGCGCCCTTGCTGCGTGAATGCCCGGAGACCTTGGCGCCGTCGGTGCCCCATACATCCAGGCGGGTGGACCAGCGGTTCAGGGTCAGCAATGTATCGGTATACCAGCCCGAGTCATCCAGGTAGGTGGCATAGCCGCCCAGGTGGTAGCTGTCGAGCTTGCCGCTGCCCTCGCCCTTGAAGTTGCGATCGGTCTGGCTGTAGCCGGCCAGCGCGCCAAGCACCAGGGTGCCACCGGCGGTGTCGAGCCGGGTGTCCATGCCCAGTTGCGTGCCCTGTACCTGTTGGGAAAACGTCCGGCCAACGCCGTTGTCCAGGGATTGCTGCTGACCGAAACCACGGATCCACAGACCCTGGCGATCGGCCCCCTGGCGCAGGTCGCCGAGGCGCTGTACCAGGGTCGCCCGCTCGGCATCCCAGGTGGCCCGCAAGGTGGCAATGGCGCTGCTGTTGACCGCCGCGCTGGCGCCGGTGGAAAGATTGTCCGGCCCCGGCGCCGGCTGGATACGGCCGACGTTCACCAGGTTCCAGTTGCCCTGGGCATCGGCCGCAAGACCGTAGCGATAGGTCCCGGCATCCACCACGCCACCGCGGTTGGCCAGGCTGAACGAACCCGGGCCGCCGGCGCTTTGCACCAGGGTCAGGCTCTGGCCCTCGGCCCCCGGTTCGCTGCCGGAGTTGCGCACCAGAATGTCGTTGTTGCCGGTGACCTGGCCGCCGACGATCAACCGGTCACCCTGCTGCAGGCCCAGGTCGGTGTTCATGATGTAGTGGCCGTCGCCCTCGAGGTCGCCACTGACCTGCAACTGCTTGAAGGCCCCCGCCAGGCCGGGATCGGCGAACTCCACCACGCCGTTGTTGGCCAGGCGGGTGAGCTGGGAGTCGCCGCGCAGGGTCCAGACACTGCTGTCGTCCAGGCTCAGTTGGGTATCACGGCTGCCGCCCTTGATCGCCCCGTCCAGGCTGGAGTGGTCGGCCAGGGACAGTTGCAGGCTGCCACCGTCCACCAGCACATCACCGAACAGGTTCGAGCGCACGGCGTCCAGTTGCACCGCACCGGCCAGCACCCCGCTGGCGCGGTCGGTGATCCACAGCGCGGTGCCCTGCTCGCCACCGCTGCGGCCCACCAGGCTACTGTCGGTAAAGCGCGTGGTCAGGCCTCCGCCGTTGACCAGGATGCCGGCGCCGTCTTCAGCCTGGATATGGCTGGACGTGACCTCCACATCGTTCACCACCCCGGCGCCAGTGGCGAAACTGACGATGCCATGGGCGTTGCTGCCGTTGGTGACCACGGTCGAGCCTTGGAAGCGGGTCGTGGCGTTGTTGCTGATGGCCAGGCCGTGAGCCTGCTCGCCGGCGGTCTGCACGTCGCTGTCCTGCAGCTCCACGCTGGCACCGCGGCCCGAGGCGAACAGGCCATAGCCCAGGTCGCCGTGGGTGACGATGCTGCTGTTGCTCAGGCTGATGCTCGCCCCCGCCATGCGGGCCAGCGCCCCCACGGAGCCCCGGCCGCTGGTTTCGATCAGCACGCGGCTGACGTTGAACACCGCACCGGGGCTGTTTGTGGTGTCCGGCGAGGCGTACAGGGCATGGGAGTTGTCGCCAAGGGTGCTGATGGAACCGCCGTCCATGGTGAACACGCCGCCACGGTTGTCGATGGCCACCGCACTCTGGCCACGGGTTTGCAGAATGCTGTCCTTGACGTCCACCCGGGTGTTGCTGCCCGGCATCCAGATCGCCACGCCATAGTCGCCCAGGGCGGTGACCTGCACGCTGTCCAGATCGGCCGCGGCCTGGTCGGCGTTGACGTTGATACCGTTGCCATTCTGCGAGGTGATCCGGCTGTGGCTGACCACCGCCGTGCCACCCGGTTTCTGGTACAGGCTGCTCAAGGTGATGCCGTCGCCCTTGGCATTGATGCTGCCGTTGCGAAAGGTCAGGGCGGCGCTGGTCACACCGATGCCACGGCCATTCTCGGCGGTGATGTCGACGCCATCGGCGCTGAGGGAGGAGCCGACCCCTTCCACGGCCACCGCGCCAATGAAGCCGCTGGACTGGATGCTGACGCGCTGCAGTTCGATGGCCGCACCATCGGCGGCGCGGACCGCATTGACCGAGCCGGTCGAAGTGGCGGTCAGGGTCAGGTCCGAGGCCAGGATGCTGGAGCCCATGCCGGAGGCGGACAAGACATCGGCCTGGTTGCCCGAGGTGGTGATGGAGCCACCGGCCACCTGCACCTGGCCACCAGCGCTGGCCACCACGCCGCGGCTCTGGTTGCCGCTGGTGGTGATCTGCACATCGTTCAGGGTCAACTGGCTGCCGGCGCCGGTGGCCTGGGCCCCGGTGGCGAAATCCGAGCCGCCGGTGCTGATGGTCACGCCGCTCAGTTCGGCCTTGCCGCCGGCGTCCACCTGCACGCCCACCACCGCGCTGTTGGGGCTGTCCGCCGTGGCCCGGATATCGTAGCCCTGGCCCTGCAACTGGTTCTGAGCGCCGCTGACCCGCACTGCCGGCCCACGGCCGGTGTAATCGACAGACGCCTCATCCAGGGTCAGGGATTCACCTTCGGGCGAGGACAAATCGATTTTTTCATAATCAGCAGCGGTTGCAGACTGAGTAACAAGCGTCATCAACGACAGCGCGGAGCTAACGGCGAGGCTTATCGTTTTCTTAACCAGAACCATAACTTTCAAACCTTTGCGTTAGAGCACAAGAGGGTCGAAAGCCTGAAGTCAATAGGTGAACTAAAAAATGAGAATCTTCTTAAAGCCCCTGGCATTAAGAATATTCTGAAGAGGGATATAGATAGTTCTCCTTACTATGGGCCGATGCATACACAAGCCCACTTCCCAGCGTTTACCAGCCACTTCTCCGGGGCCTATATCCCGGTGGTCCTGCTGCGCCTTTTCATGTACAGCCTGCTGTCCTGCATCCTGATCATTGCCGGTTTCGTGGTCCACTGGTCACTTAATGAAACCCTCTCCAACTACCGCCGGCAAATGAACGCAGCGGCATTTAACGCACAACAATTCTTCAATCAACGGGAAAGCCTGTTGAAGGCCATTTCTTCTTCGGCCGTGCGCACTAGCGATGAGCGCCTTAGTTCAACGGCGCGCAACTTTCTGGCAAGTAACGAGCAACTGCGGGTACTGCCCTTCGGCAGTACTCCCTCCCGGCGCTGGGCCCTGGTGCTGACTGCCCGCGACCTGGTGGAAGTGGACAGTACCCACAGCCAGCTGCTGTACCTGGTGCCGGAACAGGGCCTGGTCAGCACTCTCTACGAGCCAGCGGCCACCGGCACCGGCCAGCCCCCCAGCAAGGCCGTGGACGCACCCTGGCTGCGCCAGCTCGACCAGCGTGCGGTACAGGACCTGCTGGCCCGACACCCCGAGGCCCGGACCCTGTGGTACTGGGCCGGCATCGATGGCAACAAGCAGGTGTACCTGTTGCGCCCGGTGGACGAGCATCACGCCAGCGAGGGCTGGCTGGGCCTGGAGCTCACCGAGATCGACCTGGCCCTGGACCCCCTGGGCCTGCACCAGGGCAAATACCTGCTGTATGACGCCGACGGCGCACTGGTGCTGCACAGCGCCAACTGGCAAGTGCCCGGCAGCCTGTCGCGCCTGCAGGCCGACGAGGACTCCTTCGGCCTGCACCGCCTGGGCGGGCTGCCCGACTACATCGTGCTCAATAAATCCGTGGGCAACGCCGGCTGGCGCCTGGTGTACTACGCACCGGTCAGCCAACTGCTGCGCGACAGCCGTGGCCCGCTGTACACCACCCTGCTGGTGACCCTGCTTCTGTTCGCGGTGATCTTTCTCGGCGCGCGCTACATCCGCCTGCGCCTGGTGGAACCCGCAGTGCGCCACTACAGCGCCCTGGCAGACAGCGTGTCCCTCAACCGGCGCTTCATCGAGGTGGCGCCGGTGGGCCTGTGCCTGATGCGGCGCGACAACGGCCGGCTGATCCTGTGCAATGAATCCGGGCGCCGCTGGCTGGCCTCGGTGCCCGGCCTGCGCGAGCGCATCCTCGACGAGCCGCCTGCCCGGGTGCATGCCATCGAACATGCCCTGGACGACGGCACCTTCATTCAGCTGACCTGTGCCCCCACCGGCTACAACGGCGTGGCGGCGGTGCTGTGCTGCATCAGCGACGTGACCGACTTCAAGGTGGCCGAACAGTCGCTGCTGCAGGCCAAGCTGCTGTCGGACCAGGCCAACCACGAGAAGACCCTGTTCCTCAGCACCCTGAGCCACGAGATCCGCACGCCCATGTACGGCATCCTCGGCTCTCTGGAAATGCTCCGCACCACCGCCCTCAGCGCCCAGCAGGGCGACTACCTGGAAGCCACCCAGCAAGCATCCTCGGCGCTGATGCGAACCATCAACGACACCCTCGACATGTCACTGATCGAGTCCGGCCGCCTGAGCCTCACCAGCGCCCCCTTCTCCCCGGTGCGGCTGGTGGAAGAAGTGGCCTTCAGTTACTCGGCCCGGGCCCGCAGCAAGGGCCTGCGCCTGTACGTGACCCTGGACCCGAATGTCGCCGAGCGAGTGGTGGGCGACGGCGAACGCATTCGCCAGATCCTCAACAACCTGGTGAGCAACGCCATCAAGTTCACCGAGTCCGGCCATGTGGTGCTGCGCCTGCATGCCGAGGCGGGCCCGAGCCAGGCGCCCCGCCTGCGCTTTCAGGTGGTGGACAGCGGCCCGGGGATCGCCCCGGAGTTCCAGGCCAACCTGTTCGAACCCTATTACCGGGTGCCCAGCTGGCTGGGCCAGAAGGCGCCGGGCACCGGCCTGGGCCTGGCCATCTGCCAACGGCTGGCGACGATGATGCAGGGTCAGTTGAGCGCCATCAGCGAACCGGGCCTGGGCTCCAGCTTCAGCTTCAGCCTGGCCCTGGAACCCTGCACCGCCGCCCCGGCGCCGGACCTGCCGCGCCTGGGGGTGACCCCGGTGTATGTGCGCGGGGATATCCAGGAAGTGAATCTCAACCTCTGCCACTGGTTGCGCCGCTGGGGCGCCCTGGCCATTCCCTATGTGGCCGAACGCGACCCGCCGACCCGCAAGGCGGTGCTGGTGGAAGCCTTTCTCGGCCCCTCGCGGCCAGTGGCCTGGAGCGGCCCGCGGGTGCTCATGCACGCCCCCGGCATGGGCCCGCCGCAGCGCCAGGCCGGCGACAGCTGGGTGGCCCGCACCTTCAGCCTCGACAGCCTGCGCAACGCCGTGGCCCAGGCCCAGTCCGGCATCGTTGCCGAACGGTGCTTCGCCTCCCCCGAAGCCCTGGCCCCGAGCCTGGACCTCAAGCTGCTGGCGGTGGACGACAGCCCCCTGTCGCTGCAGGTGATCTTTCAGCAGGGCCGCTACCTGGGCAACCGGATGGTGGCCTGCGCCAGCGCCGTCGATGCCTTGAAACGCACCGACCTGCTGTCCTTCGACGGCGTGCTGACCGACTTGCAGATGGAACACATGGACGGTCTGTCGTTTGCCCGCACCCTGCGCGAGCGGGGGTATTGCGGCCCCATCATCGGTATCACCGGTGAGCTCTCCCCGGCGCTGCGCAGCCACTGCGAGTCGGCCGGAATCCGTCATTTGCTGATCAAGCCGGTACCCCTGGACGCCTTGAGCGAGGTACTGCAATCCATCAAGAGGAAAGTCATTTGAGCATGCTCAAGCCCCTGCGAGTCCTGGTGCTGGACGACCATCCGATCCACTGCCTGCAGGCCCGGCACCTGTTGCAGGCGGCCGGGTTCGGCCGGGTGGACAGCGCCCTCGATGCGCGCCAGGCCCTGGCCATGCTGCACCGGCAGGTCTACGACCTGGTGCTGGTGGACCTGCACATGCCGGAAATGGATGGAGTGCAGTTCATCCATGCCCTGACCGGTGTCGACCAGGTGCCGATCCTGGCCATCGTCTCGTCCTGCTCGCGGCGGTTGATGAACAGCGTCAGCCTGATGGCCAAGGAGAAGGGCCTGGCGGTACTCGGCACCTTCCCCAAGCCCCTGGAAGCGATCCACGTCGAGCAGATCAGCGCCATCATCGGCAATAGCCAGGACCCGGTGCTGGCAGCCCGGCCCGAGCACGAGGCGGTGTTCGACCGCCAGGTCCTGGAGCGGGCCATCGAACGCCGCGAGCTCAAGGCCCGGTTCCAGCCCCGGCGCTCGCTGAGCACTGGCCGGATCGTCGGCGCCGAGGCCCTGGTGCGCTGGAACAGTCCGTCCTTCGGGCTGCTGATGCCGGACTCGTTCCTTGCCTCCATCAGCCGCTGCCAGCTGGACCATGCGCTGTTGCTGCTGATGCTCGACGACGCCCTCCAGGCGCAGCAGCACTGGCAACGCCTGGGCCACCGCCTCAGCGTATCGGTGAACCTGCCCACCGGACTGCTGGACGACCCCGGCCTGCCCGACCAGTTGCAGCAGATCACCCTCGCCTCGGGGCTGGCCACCAGCGATATCTGCTTCGAGCTGCTGGAAACCGAGCGGCCACTGTCCCCCGGGCAGTATCATATGGGCGCCAGCCGCCTGCGCCTCAAAGGCTTCGGCCTGGCACAGGACGACTTCGGCATGGGCTACAGTTCCATGTACAGCCTGATCTCCACGCCCTTCACCGAGATGAAGATCGACCGCCACTTCGTGCATGGCGCCGCAGCCGACGATGCCCGCGCCGCAGCCCTGGTGGCGGCGGTGCAACTGGGCCGGCAACTGGGCCTGGAAGTGGTGGCCGAGGGCGTGGAATCGGCCCGTGACCTGGAATTTCTGCGCCAGATTGGCTGCGACAGTGCCCAGGGGTATCTTATTTCCGCCGCATTGGAGCTGGACGCCTTCACACAACTGCTGGGATGCACTGTTACTCCACCCTTTTCGTCACCTACCCGGCCTGCCTCCTCTCTCCCATGCCAGACATCCCGCTACGCCGCATCGCGAAAAACTTCCGACGATTGAATCTCGTGCTGTTCCTCATTCTGCCGTTGCTGCTGGTCATGGGCGGCGCGCTGTTCTGGGGCGGCCAGCGGATCATCCGCCAGGAACAGGAACGGATTGCCGTGGACTTCCAACTGCTGACCCGCTACATGAGCGAGCAGCAAGCCCTGCTCCAGCGGCTGGCCGGCGAGAAGCGCCTGCAATACAAGGACGCGGACCAGGATCCGGCGCAGCTCTTCCACCTCATGGAGCAACAGGAGGCGGTGGGCGCGACCCTGTTCCAGGGTAACCCCTCCTCGGTGGAAACCCCCTTCACCCTGGTCTGCCAGGACCTGGCCCAATGCCCCCACCAGAGCGCCGCAGCAGCCGGCCTTGGGCGCTACCTGGCCGATCTCTACTCCAGCTTCTGGGTGCGCTCGAGCTTTCCCGCTTCGGCCCTGCTGGTGGTGGACGCCGGTGCCGGCAGCAGCTTTACCGTGCCCACCATCGGCAGCCGCTGGCCGCGGCTGACCACCCCCCTGGTCCTGGCAGGCCTGCATGCGGTGCGCGCCAGCGCTACCAGCAGCGACAGCGACGCGATCCGCTGGATCCGTCTCAAGGACTTTCCCCAGCACATGATCGCCTTCACCGCCCTGCACAACCTTGCCCCCGGCAGCGGCCTGCAGAGTTCCGGCACCTATGCTGCCTGCCTCACCTACAGGGACCGCATCAACGTCTTCACCACGCCGCAGCGGCGGCACTTCTACGACAAGTTCTGGCTGCAGGGCCGGCTCGACGGCCTGCTGCTGGGGGATGAACCGGCGCCCCTGGCGCTGCACGAGGGGGCCAACGTGCGCAGCGACGGCCTGCTGTTCCGGATCAACGACGCCAGTGGCCACTGGAGCGGTTACTACCTGTTGAGCTACCGCACCCTGTTCCTCGGCCACTCCTGGTCCCTGGCGGCGATCTTCCTGCTGCTGTTGCTCAGCCCCCTGGCCGCCAGGGTCTATGCGCGCTGGTACCAGCGCCGGGTCATAGCGCCGGCGCAACAGGCTCACGCCGAGCTGGTGGAAAACCATCAGTTCAGCCGCACCTTGCTGGAGACCACGCCAGTGGCCCTGTGCGTGCTCAGCCGCGAAGACCGGCGGATCGTCTTCGCCAACAACCTGGCCCTCAAATGGTTCACCACCCAGGTCGGCCAGAGCCTGGACGCCAGCGGTCTGGACCCGGCATTGCTGGAGCGCATCGCCCGGGCCCGGGAGCCGGGGGAGATCGAAAACTTCCAGAGCTTCGACGGACGCTCGTTCTACATCGCCTTCGCCCCCACCCGCTACCGCAACCAGGATGTGCTGATCTGCGCCTTTGCCGACCTCAGTGCGCGGGCCCAGATGGAGCAGCAACTGACCCAGGCGAAACAGGCGGCCGACAAGGCCAACGGCGCCAAGTCGGTGTTCCTCGCCACCATGAGCCACGAGATCCGCACGCCGCTGTACGGGGTGCTCGGTTCCCTGGAACTGATGGGCCTGACCGACCTGGACCGCGAACAGCGCCAGTTGCTCGAACGCATCCAGGTGTCGTCCGGGCTTCTACTGCAGATCATCAGCGACATCCTCGACATCACCCGCATCGAATCCGGCCAGCTGTCCCTGGGGGATCAGCTGTTCGATCCCAGGGCCCTGGTCCAGCGCTGCACCGCAAGCTTTGTCGACAGTGCCCGGAACAAGGGCCTGCTGCTGTTTTCCTGGGTCGATCCAGAACTGCCTCCAGCCCTGCTCGGCGATCCGGGGCGGATCAGCCAGATCCTCACCAACCTGATCAGCAACGCGGTCAAGTTCACCCACTCGGGCCAGGTGATAGTGCGCGCCCGGGCCGAGCCCGGCAGCCAGGGACGGGTGCTGCTGTCGCTGCAGGTGGCGGACACCGGTATCGGTATCGGCAAGGAAGAACAGCAGCAGCTGTTCATTCCCTTCTATCAGATCGACGCCCACTCCCACACAGTGCACGGCGCGGGGCTGGGCCTGTCGATCTGCGCCAAGCTGGCGGCGCTGATGGGCAGCCAGATCCACCTCACCAGCGAGCTGGGCCTGGGCAGCAGTTTCTCCATGCAGCTGGAACTGCCGGTGGCCAGCGACCCCGACGCCGAGCGCCAGCCCGACCTGGGCGGCGCGCGGATCTACGTGCAAAGCCCGCACCACGAACTCACCGACAACCTCTGCCAGTGGCTGCAGAAGTGGCACGCCCAGGCCACCCCCGTGGACGCTACGGCCCCACCTCCCCAGGGCCAGGGCGTTCTCCTGCGGCTGTTCGATGACCGCCCCGAAGCGTCCGAGGCCCTGCCCCCCGGGCTGCTGCGCATCGACCTGGGCGGCCAGCAACGCACCCCCGGTGCGGGCCTGGCCGAGGCCGGCGACTACTATGCCATCGGCCGCTTGCTGGAACGCACCCTGGGCGGCGCGCCCGACGCTCCTGCCGAACCGGAACTGCCGGCCCGGGACATCGCCACTCTGGCCCCCCTGGGCCTGAACGTGCTGGTGGCCGAGGACAACCCGATCAACCAGGCGACCCTGAGCCATCAGCTGCAGCAACTGGGCTGCCGCAATACCCTGGCCGCCGATGGTGCGGAAGCCCTGGACCTGTGGCGCATCGGCGACTACGACCTGTTGCTGACCGACGTCAACATGCCGCGCATGAACGGCTACGAACTCACCTGCATCCTGCGCGCCGCCGGGGACGACCGGCCGATCATCGGCATCACCGCCAATGCCATGTGCGACGAAGAGGCCCGCTGCCAGGCCTGCGGGATGGACGCCTGGCTGGTCAAGCCAGTGCCGTTGCAGACCCTGCGGGCCAGCCTGGCACGGCTCACCAGCCTCGCCCCGGAGCCGCCCGCCGAGCCTGCAGCCGCGCCTGGCAACGCGCCAGTTGATGGCCTGCCGCCGAACCTGCGGGAACTGTTTGCCCGCACCATGGGCCAGGACGTGGAACACCTGCGCCAGGCCCTGGACGAGGAGGATTACGAGCGCATCTTCCAGTTGCTGCACCGGGTGCGCGGGTCGCTGGCGGTGGCTGGCCAGGAAGCGCTGATCCTGCAGGTCCACGACTTGGGGCAGAGCCTGCGCCAGAGCGGTTTGACGGCTACCACGCGCACGCATAGCCTGATGCTGCTGCACGCCTTGCAAGACATCAGCCAGCTCGAATGAACGCTCCTAGTACCCGCATTTCTGCGCATTCCCTTTTGACAATGGATCGTGTCCACCATGAAAAAAATACGCGTTGCCCTGGCCGACGATCATCCCCTGGTGCTCGCTGCCGTCAGCGACCTGTTGAAAAAGACCCGCCAGTACGAGGTGGTGGCGGCTGTCACCACCCCCAGTGCCCTGGTCCAGCAACTTTCGGATGACCCGCGGATCGACGTGGTCATCACCGACTACTTCATGGAGGGCGACCCGACCTTCGGCGATGGCATACGCCTGGTGACCTACCTGATCCGGCACTTCCCCAGGGTCCAGGTGCTGGTGCTGACCATGATGTCCAACCCGATGATCGTGGCCGCGCTGTATGACATCGGCGTGCGCTCGGTACTGCCCAAGCGCCATGACATGAGCGAGCTGCTCAGCGCCCTGGAGAACGTCCGCCAGGGGCGCATCCACCACCCGCCGAGCCTGGTGCAGAACGAGCTCAACAGCAGCCCGCTGCGCTCCATGGCCGACGGCCTGAGCAGCCTTACGCCCAAGGAATACGAAGTGCTGCGGCATTTCGTGCGCGGCGAATCAATGATGCAGATCGCCGCCAACCTCAAGCGCAGCGTGAAGACCGTCAGTGCGCAGAAGATCTCGGCGATCCGCAAGCTCAACCTGGACAGCGACCAGGCCCTGGTCGCCTTCTGCCTGGAGTCCGGCGAATTTCAGTAGGCCCTGGGGCCGGGGCAGCGCCGCGGCCAGGCGCTGCTGCTTCTGCATCCATGGCCTGCTCAACACTGCTGTTGCCTGCCTCGCTGGAACGCGAGCGCACGACCGCGCCGAAAGTACCTGCAGGGCAATCATTGAATAGCCCGGCACAAAAAATCGGAAATCTGATGCCGCCCTACCTGGGTAGCGGCTGGGGAATCGCCAGGCGGCTGGTGGCCTTGACCTCGCGCAGCGCCAGGCTGGACTGGATCGAGGCAATGCCCGGCTGGCGCCTGAGCACGTGCTCGACAAAGTCGCTGTAGCTGTCCAGGTCACGGGCCAGCACCTGCAGCAGGTAGTCGGCGTCGCCGGTGATCTTGTGGCAGGCCTGGACCTCGGGCAGGCGCATGATCACCGTCTCGAAATCGTCCGGGGTCTGGTCGGAGTGGGTGGCGAACCGCACATGGACGAAGGCCAGGATGTCCAGCCCCAGCAGGCGCCGGTCGAGGTTGGCCTGGTAGTCCCTGATCACCCCCTCCTCCTCCAGGCGCTTGCGCCGCCGCCAGCAGGGGGTAAGGCTCAGGGACAGGCGCTCGCTGAGCTCGGCGTTGGAAATGCTCGCGTCCTGCTGCAACAGCGCAAGAATCGCCAGGTCGGTGTCGTCGAGGTTAACGCTGCGAGTCATTTTTTTCACAATCAGCCACCAACGGGGAAAATATTACCCAAAACTCTAATTGCACCCGAACAAAAAGCAAAGAATTCGCAGCCATGCCGGAACAAACTATTTGCACCGGACAATAACAATGGATGCGTTCAGCATGCTTACCGTCTTCAGCGAATCCCACCGCCTGCACCATGGCACCGAATTGAAGGATGGCGTGCTCAAGCCCTCCTTCGAGCAACCCAGCCGCGCCGACACGGTGCGAGACCGGGTGCGCCACGTGGGGCTTGGCGAGATCATCGGCCCGCGGCGCTTCGACCGCGCCTGCTACGTGGCCGCCCACAGCGAACGTTACGTCAGCTTCCTGGAAAACGCCTGGAGCGAATGGACCGCCACCGGCCGCAGCCACGACGCCCTGCCCCTGGTGTGGCCGGTGCGCGACCTGGCCAACCAGCAGGTGCCCGAATTCATCGACGGCAAGCTGGGTTTCTTCGCCATGGACGCCGGCTCGCCGATCACCGCCACCACCTGGGATGCGGTGCGCACCAGCGCCGATATCGCCCTCACTGCCCTGGCCCTGATCGATGAAGGCCAGGACAGCGCCTTCGCCCTGTGCCGCCCGCCGGGGCATCACGCCGCACGGGAATACATGGGCGGCTACTGCTACCTGAACAACGCCGCCATCGCCGCGCAGCACGCCATCACCCAGGGCGCCAGGCGGGTGGCGGTGCTGGACGTGGACTTCCACCACGGCAATGGCACCCAGAACATTTTCTATGACCGTGGCGACGTGCTCTTCGTCTCGCTGCACGGCGACCCGGCCGTGTCCTACCCCTACTTCTCGGGCCATTCCAGCGAGCGCGGCAGCGGGGCCGGCGAAGGCTGCAACCTGAACCTGCCCCTGCCGAAGAACACCACCTGGCAGCACTACCGCCAAGCGCTGGAGCTGGCCTGCAAACAGTTGCGGGCCTTCGCTCCCGAACTGCTGGTGGTGTCCCTGGGCGTGGACACATTCAAGGACGACCCCATCAGCCACTTCCTCCTGGAAAGCGAAGACTTTCTCGGCATGGGCCAGATCATCGCCACGGTGGGCACGCCCACTCTGTTCGTGATGGAAGGCGGCTACATGGTGGATGAGATCGGCATCAATGCGGTCAATGTGCTGCACGGCCATGCCAACCGCTAGCGCGCGCCAGGCGCGCTCTCCCGCAGTGTTCAACGTTCCGACCGAGAGGGAAATCACCATGACCTTGTTTATCGATGTGGATCAGGCAGCGGCGCTGTACAAGCGCCTGGGTGTCGCCAGGGCGATCCGTGAAATGGCCGGTTATATCCAGGCCGACTACCTGCGCTGGCAAGCCTTCGAAAAGTCCCCGCGCACCGCCAACCACTCGCCCACCGGAGTCATCGAACTGATGCCCGCCGACGATGGCCAGCAGTACGCCTTCAAGTACGTCAACGGCCACCCTGGCAATCCGGCCCGGCAGTTGCTCACGGTCATGGCCTTCGGCGTGCTGGCCGAGGTGGACAGCGGCTACCCGGTGCTGCTCAGCGAACTGACCCTGACCACCGCGGTACGCACCGCCGCCACCTCGGCCCTGGTGGCCCGTGCCCTGGCGCGCCCGGACAGCCGAACCATGGCGCTGATCGGCAATGGCGCCCAGAGCGAGTTCCAGGCCATCGCCTTCCACGACATGCTCGGCATCGACGAGCTGCGGATCTTCGACATCGACCCGGCCGCCTCCCGCAAGCTCAAGCACAACCTGCAAGCCTGGCCGAGCCTGAAGGTGCGCATCGCCGAGTCGGTGGCCGATGCGGTCAAGGGCGCCGACATCGTCACCACGGTGACCGCGGACAAGGCCTACGCCACCATCCTCACCCCGGAGCTGATCGAGCCCGGCATGCACCTCAATGCGGTGGGCGGCGACTGCCCGGGCAAGACCGAACTACACGCAGAGATCCTGCGCAATGCCCGGGTGATCGTCGAGTTCGAGCCGCAAACGCGCATCGAGGGTGATATCCAGCAGTTGCCGGCGGACTTTGCGGTGACCGAATACTTCCGCATCGCCCAGGGCCTGGAACCGGGCCGCGAGCATGCCCGGCAGGTCACGGTGTTCGACTCGGTGGGCTTTGCCCTGGAGGACTTCTCGTCCCTGCGCTACCTGCACGACCAGGCGCGCGAACACGGCATTGGCGAGCAGATCCACCTGGTGCCGACCCCGGCCAACATCAAGGACCTGTACCAACTGATCGGCCAGGGCCCCGACGCCGCCACAGGCGCCCCGCGCCGCCTGGCCAGCGGCTGAGGCAATACCCCCATGGCCGCTGCACGGGAAAACGCCCCGTGCCCCTGTGCAGCGGCCCAACCCGAACCGGTTGCGCCACCCCGACCTACAACCACAGCGCGCAGCCCCAGCCACCCTGCACTGCCAAAACTCGACAACTATAAAATCAAGAGGTTTTGTGATGACTCCAGATACCCTCGGGGCCCCTGCGCGCCCCGTGCTGCAACGCACCCTGCATAACCGTCATATCCAGCTCATGGCCATGGGCGGCGCCATCGGCACCGGGCTGTTCATGGGCTCGGGCAAGATCATCGCCATGTCCGGTACCTCGATCATCCTGATCTACATGATCATCGGCCTGTTCGTGTACCTGGTGATGCGCGCCATGGGCGAGCTGCTGCTGTCGAACCTGCAATTCAAGAGCTTCGCCGACTTTGCCGGCGCCTACCTGGGGCCGCGCGCGGCGTTTTTTCTCGGCTGGTCCTACTGGCTGAGCTGGAGCGTGGCGGTGGTGGGCGACGCCGTGGTGGTGGGCGGTTTCTTCCAGTACTGGTTCCCCGGGGTGCCGGCCTGGATGCCCGCGGTCAGCATGATGCTGACGCTGTTCGCCCTCAACGTGCTCACGGTGCGGCTGTTCGGCGAAGTGGAGTTCTGGTTCGCCATCATCAAGATCATCGCCGTGGTCACCCTGATCGGCGTCAGCCTGGTGCTGATCGCCAGTTCGTTCGTCTCGCCCTCGGGCGTGACCGCCTCGCTGGGCCACCTGCTGGACCGACAAGCGGCCTTTCCCCACGGCCTGCTGGGCTTCTTCGCCGGGTTCCAGATGGCGATCTTCTCCTTCGCCGGCACCGAGCTGATCGGCACCGCCGCCGCGGAAACCCGCGATCCTCACAGCACCCTGCCCAAGGCCATCAACGCCATACCGCTGCGGATCATCCTGTTCTACGTGCTGGCCCTGGCCTGCATCATCGCCGTGACCTCCTGGCAGCAGGTGTCGCCGAACAAGAGCCCGTTCGTCGAGCTGTTCCTGATTGCCGGCTTCCCGGCGGCGGCGGGCATCGTCAACTTCGTGGTGCTGACCTCCGCCGCTTCCTCGGCCAACAGCGGCGTGTTCTCGGCCAGCCGCATGCTCTTCGGCCTCGCCGACCAGGGCAATGCGCCGCGCCTATTCAAGCGCCTGTCGGGCCAGAGCGTGCCGGTCATCAGCCTGAGCTTCACCACCCTGCTGATGCTGCTGGGGGTGTTGCTGCTGTACGTGGTTCCCGAGGTGATGACCGCCTTCACCCTGGTGTCCACGGTGTCGGCGATCCTGGTGATCTTCACCTGGTCGACCATCCTCGCGTCCTACATCGCCTACCGCAAAAAGCACCCGCAACTGCACGCCCGTTCGCGCTACAAGATGCCCGGCGGCGTGCCCATGGCCTGGTTTGCCCTGGCCTTCCTGCTGTTTGTCCTGTGCCTGCTGGCCCTGCGCCCGGACACCCGCCTGGCGCTGTGCGTGATGCCGGCGTGGTTTGTCTGGCTGGGTATCGCCTATCGCCTGACGGCGGGGCGCAAGGGGCGGGTTCATGGCCGGGCGGCATACCCGCGCTGAAGCGCAACAGTGCCAGGGATGGCACTCCCGGCTGCGGCTCAAAACGTAAAAACATCGACACACCCCCTGCGGTCTTGGTCTACTCGCGCGCCATCAACGTAGCCAGGGAGTGCTCACATGCAAGTCGCAGGCCCCACCTTTGAAGAGGTGTTAAGGAAGAATTTCAAGCGCGTGCTGACCTATTGGAGCCAGATCGGCACGGTCATGGGCTTGAGCGCCGTCGGGTTGGGGTTGATCAGCCTGTACATGTACACCCGGGCGATTGGCCGCACCGACCTGTTCATGGCTTCGATCGATGCAAAGTCGGCGCTGATGATCTGGCTGGTCATAGTGCTGGTGCTCATGAGCGCGTTTCTGTTTCTGCTGACCGTCACCACTCTGCTGTTCTGGCTGTCCGCCAGCCTGTTTCACAGAACCCCGGGGCGCCTGAAGGATGTAGTGGTGTGGCTGACACTCCCGTTCCTGGTGGGGTTCCTGGGATATGTCGTTGTCATTTACTACACCTCAGGCTGGCTGCCGGTAGGGCAATCCCTGCTTGGGCTGCTAGTGCTGTTTCTGCTCAGTTGCTGGGGGGTACTGTCACGCCCGGCGTTCAAAAAGGTAATTGAGGAAAACCTGACACCCACCAGGGACAAAATGGACTTTCTGCTTGTGTTGCTGACCTGCCTGCTTGGCACGCTCTGCGCAGCGCTCTTCCCCAGCCTGGTGACACTCAATGCCTATGTGAGTGAAGTCAGCAGCGACTCCCCGCACTATGTGGCGGCATTGAATCTGCTGATCCTGATCCTTACGTTGCTACCGGTCGTGATTTTCTACCACAAGGCCGGAAGCCTCAATAAACGCATCCTGTATTCGATATTGTCGGTGGCACTGTTTGCCCTGGCGTTTCTGTTTGTACTGCCCGGGGCCATGAGCAAGGTCACCTACAAGGCCGCAGGAGGGCTGGATGTACGCCAGGACGAAATCGAACGCTTCGTCCTGCTGGACGATCTCGAACTGCATGACCTGGACCCGCTGATGTGGAATACCCGCCTGACCTCGCAGCGCCACCTGGAGGTCCAGGGTTTTCAGCTGTTCTCTTTCGGTGAAACGCTGTTGATCTGTCCCAAGGGGCTACGCAACTTGCGGCTCAACCAGATGCACACCTATACCCGCCACTGCATCAAGACCCGCAACAGCTCGGTGACCCGTAAACCGCCAGGACCGCTGTACATCTCTCAACCGGCCTGTGCCAGCCTGGCGCCCCCTGCGACATGCTGGAAGCCGCAGGGTTCCTGACGCTTACACCCTGACGGCCTGCAACACCGAGGCGTAGTTGGCCACCGCCATGCCGCCCATGTTGAACAGCAGGCCGAACTCCGGCGAGCGCGCGGCGAGGCCAATGGGCTCGCCGGTCAACTGGCGAAAGCCCAGGGCATGCATCGACACACCGGTGGCGCCCACCGGATGTCCCTTGGCCTTGAGCCCGCCGGAGAGGTTCACCGGCAGGCGTCCGTCGGCATTCACCCAGCCTTCGTCCAGGGCTCGATGGCCTTCACCCTTGGGCGCCAGGCCCATGGCTTCGTAGATCAGCAGTTCGGCGATGGTGAAGCAGTCGTGGACTTCGGCGAACGCCAGGTCGTCCAGGCCCAGGCCGGCTTCGTGCAAGGCGCCCTGGATCGCCAGTTGCGGGCCTTCGAAGGCCAGCACGTCGCGGCGCGCCATGGGCAGGAAGTCGTTCACCTGGCTCAGGGCGCGGATCGCCACTTCACGGCGGAACTCCCGGGCCCGGCGCGGCGACGCGAGGAGGATCGCCGCCGCGCCATCGCTGATCAGCGAACAGTCGGTCAGGCGCAGGGGCTCGGCGATCAGCGGGTTGCCGGGCGAGACGCTGTTGCAGTCGGCAAAATCCATGGCCCGATGCATCTGCGCCAGGGGGTTGGCCATGGCGTTGGCGTGGTTCTTCACGGCAATCGCCGCCATGGCAGCCAGGGGGCTCTGGTAGCGCTCGGTGTAGCGCTGGGCCACTTGGCCGAACAGTTGGGCAAAGCTCAGGCCGGCCTCTTGCGGGTCGTTCTGGTAGCCGGCCCCGGCCAGGGCCCGGGTGACCTCGGCGGTGCTGTTGCCGGTCATCTTTTCCGCCCCCACCACCAGCACCAGTTCGGCGGCGCCGCTGCGGATCGCGTTGATCCCGGCCTGGATCGCCGCCGAGCCGGAAGCACAGGCGTTTTCGCAGCGGGTGGCCGGCTTGAAGCGCAGCTGCGGGTCGGCCTGGAGCATCAGGGACGCGGGAAAACCATCAGGCACCAACCCGGAGTTGAACTGGCCGAGAAACAGCGCATCGATCGCCCCGGCGTCAATGGCGGCGTCCACCAGCACGTCGCGGGTGACCTGGACAATCAGGTCTTCCAGGCTGCCATCGAGGCGGCCAAAGCGGGTGTGGGCCGCCGCGACGATGCAAACGGATTCATGGTTCATGGGGGTTCTCCTGTACTGAAGGCGGGTGGTCCCGGCCAGCGGCCTGCGTGCGCAAGGGCCCGCGGCCGGGGTGACTGCCCATCAGTGTAGGTAGTGTTGCGCCAGGTGCTCAGGTCAGCGCGGCCTGGGCATCCAGGCGCAGCAGTTGCAAGGGTTCCAGAGTGGAGCCCTGCAAAGACTCCCCGGCATACAGCGCCTCGTTGGCCATGGCCATTTCAGCGCTGCGGCCGGCAACCATTTCGTAGGTCTTGCGCGGCAGGACCTCGCTCCAGCCGTTTTCAAAGGTGTTGTAGGCCAGGGTCAGCGCGGCGGTGAAATAGTGCTGGCCGGCCACTGGAATCCGGACCTCCTGGCCCGCCTCATCCAGGGCGATGAAGTGATTGGGCAAGTGTTCCACCCCCAGGCGCTTGAGCACTATCCAGGAGAAGGCCGACGGCACGAAGACGTTGAGTTTTTCTGCGGCGATGGCCGAGTAGCCACGCTCCTGCAGCAGTTGGACGATGTCGTCTTCACTGGCCTCGGGGTGGCCGGCCATCAATTCCAGGGTATCGAGCACACCCTGATGGGCACTGGCATGATCCAGGCAGCAACTGCAGTCCGGCGAATGTGAATCGTCAGGCATGATCGGTCGATGATCCCTATCGGTCTTGGTGAGGGGGCGCAGGATAAACCCTGCGCCCGCCTCGCCACCAGCAAACAGCGGTTACTTGATGACGATGGGGTTCACCGGCGCTCCGCTGCCGCCGACGATCTTCAGCGGCGCGGCGGTGTAGAGGAAGGTCCACTGGCCATCGGCGGCGCAATCCTCGGCCAGTTCTTCAAGCAGCACGATCTCGGTGAAGGCGATCCCCAGGTTGCGCATCAGCGCGCAATGCAGGGGAATCTGCACCCCGGACACCGGGTCGGTGATCACCTCGTTGGCGATGGTGTCGGTGACCAGATTGGGGATCTCCATCTGGTTGAACCAGTCCACCAGTTCCCGGCTGTAGGTCAGCCCGGGTTCCACCAGGTCCTTGAAGAACTCGGTCTTGCCGTACTCGTAGAAGGCGCCCATGGAACCGGTGCGGATGATGAGGATGTCGCGCTTCTCGATGGCCACGCCCTGGGCCTGGGCAGCGGCCAGCAGGTCCAGGTGGTTGAAGGTCTCGCCGCGCCCCAGGTACTTCTTGCCGCGGTGCCGGGCCATGTCGATCAGCACCGCACGGCCCACCACGCCGCGCTCGGCAATCGGCAACACACTGGCCTTGGCCATGCCGCCGACAGTGCTGCTGGCGTCGTAGCCGTTCCACAGCTGGTTGTCGTACCAGGCATGGCCCAGGGCGTCGTACTGGGTCGAGCCCTGCAGCTGCATGAAGATCACGTCGTCGCAGTACTCGGCGCCACCGGTCATGGAGGGCTGCTTGCCGGCCTGATAGTGGCTGCGGTCCAGGGTATTGAAACGCATCGACGGGTTGCGTGCCGGCCACATCGGGTCGCCGCCGGGATGGCCGATCTGCACTTGCAGGGTGAAGGTCTTGCCCTGGCGCACGGCGGCCACGCCCCGCAGTACCTCGGCCTGTTGCAGGTAGTTGAGGGCACCGACTTCGTCGTCCGGGCCCCACTTGCCCCAGTTCTTGGGCAGGCCTTCAAGCAGTTGCCGGGTATTGGGGTGGTTCTTGTCGTTCTCGATCCCACACATGTCGAATGCACTCCATTGATTGGGTTGAAACGGGCGAAAATGCTCGCGTGGCCTTGCCTGGCGATCAACCGTCAAGCCCCGGCGCCCCCTGGAACCTTGCGGCCCTGCGGGCCGTTCGCAGCCTGCGGCAGCGGCTACACGAAGCGCGGATCACACGCGCCGGGGGCTCTGGCCTCGAGGGTTTTACAGATCATCAGACGCAACGTCCACCATCCACTTCCAGACAGGTGCCGGTGATGAAGGCCGCCTCGTCAGAGGCCAGGTACAGGCAGGCGTTGGCCACATCCTGGGGGGTGGAGAAGCGCCCCAGGGGAATGGTGGCCATGAACTTCTGGCGGTTTTCCGGGGTGTCCGGCACCCCCATGAACTCACTGAGCAGGGCTGTGGCGCCCACCACCGGGTTGACGCAGTTGACGCGGATGTTGTCCGGCCCCAGCTCGGCGGCCATGGTCTTGCTCATCACCACCACCGCGCCCTTGCTGCCGTTGTACCAGACCAGCCCCGGACGCGGCCGGATCGCCGCCGTGGAGGCGATGTTGATGAACACCCCGCCGCCCTGGCCACGAAAATGCGGCACGAAGTGCTTGGCGCTGAGGAAGATGCTTTTGACGTTGACCGCGAACACCCGGTCGAACTCGGCCTCGTCCACTTCCAGCATCGGCCGGTTGCGGTGGGTGGTGCCGGCGTTGTTGACCACGATGTCCAGGCCGCCGAATTGCTCCAGGGTGTTGCGCAGCAGCGCGGCAACGCTGGCGTCCTGGGCCACGTTGACCTCGATGAAGTGGGCCTGGCCGCCGGCATCGCGGATTTCCTGCACCACCCGCTGGCCGCCCGTGGCGTTCATGTCGGCGATTACAACCCGGGCGCCCTGCTGGGCGAAGGTCTTGGCGATGCCTTCACCAAAGCCGGAACCGGCGCCGGTGACGATGGCAGTTTTATGGGCTAGACGCATGCTAGTGACTCCTGTTTTTGTTGTTATTGGCCGCCGTAGTGGCGGCCCTCAGTCGTGACGAATGGCGATGGTCTTCAAGGCGGTAAAACCCAGCAGCGCCTCGAAGCCCTTCTCCCGGCCATAACCGCTGGCCTTGACCCCGCCAAAGGGCAGTTCGACGCCGCCACCGGCGCCGTAGTTGTTGATGAACACCTGGCCACAGCGCAGCTTGTGAGCCATGCGCAACTGACGCGCACCGTCCCGGGTCCAGACCCCGGCCACCAGGCCGAAAGCGCTGTCGTTGGCCAGGCCAATGGCCTCGACCTCGTCCTCGAAGGGCATCACCGCCAGCACCGGGCCGAACACTTCCTCCCGGGCCAGGCGACTGTCTGGCGGCACATCGCGAAACAGCACCGCTTCGTGGAAGTAGCCGCCGCTGCCGGCCTCGGCCACCACCTGCCCACGCGCCGCCACCGGGATACCGGCGGCCTCGGCCTCGCGGACGAACTCCCGGACCTGGCGCAGCTGTTTCTGGTTGATCAGCGGGCCCATGTCCAGGTCCAGCTCCGAGGGCCCGGCGCGCAGTTGGCCAAAGCACTGGGCCAGGCGTTCCAGCAGCGGTTCATACAGGCTGCGCTGCACCAGCAGGCGGCTGCCGGCGGAACAGGTCTGGCCGCAGTTTTGCACGATGGCGTTGATCAGCACGGGCAGCGCCCGCTCCACATCGGCATCGGCGAAGACGATCTGCGGCGACTTGCCGCCCAGCTCCAGGGTTACCGGGCAATGCCGTTCGGCCGCCGCCTTGGCCACCAGGGCGCCGGTGCCGGTGGAACCGGTGAACGAGATATGCGCGACGCCAGGATGGGCGCACAACGCGGCACCGGCTTCGTGGCCATAGCCGCTGACCACATTCAGGCTGCCCGCCGGGAAGCCGACCTGGGCCGCCAGCTCCGCCAGCCGCAGCAGCGACAGGCTGGCGTCCTCGGCGGGCTTGACCACGCAGGCATTGCCCGCCGCCAGGGCGGCGCCGACGCTGCGGCCGAAGATCTGCATCGGGTAGTTCCAGGGAATGATGTGCCCGGTAACGCCATGGGGCTCGCGCACCGTGAGCACGGTGTAGCCGGCCTGATAGGGCAAGGTCTCGCCGTGGAGCTTGTCGGCGGCCCCGGCGTAGTACTCGAAATAGCGCGCCAGGGCGGTAGCGTCGGCGCGGGCCACCTTGAGTGCCTTGCCGGTGTCCCGGGCTTCGATCTGCGCCAGCTCTTCGTGGTGCTCCAGCACTGCATGACTCAGGCGCGCCAGCAGACGCCCGCGCTCCAGGGCCGAGAGGCTGCCCCAGGGGCCGTCGAAATTGTCCCCCAGGGCCCGTTGCGCGGCCTGCACCGCCAGGTCGATATCGTCGGCAGTGCCCCGGGCGATCCGCGCGTAGCTGATGCCGGTGCTGGGGTCCTGCACCGGAATGTCCTCGGCCCAGGACGAGGCTTGCCATTGGTTGTCGATGTAGTGTTCCAGACTCATCAGCTCAGCTCCTGTTTCCAGCCAGACACTCGGCAATCGCCCGCCCCACTTCCACGGTACTGGCATTGCCGCCCATTTCCCGGGTGCGCGGCCCTTCGGCGAGCACCGTCTCGATGCTTTCGACAATCGCCGCCGCGGCTCGCTGGTAAAGTTCGTCGCCCTGCCCCAGGTGTTCGATCATCAGGGCCGCCGACCAGATCTGGCCGATCGGATTGGCCACGCCGAGACCGGCGATATCCGGCGCCGAACCATGCACCGGCTCGAACAGCGAGGGGTACAGGCGCTCCGGGTTGAGGTTGGCCGAGGGCGCAATGCCGATGGTGCCGGTGCAAGCCGGGCCCAGGTCGGAGAGGATGTCGCCGAACAGGTTGGAGGCCACCACCACGTCGAACCAGTCCGGGTGCTGGACGAAGTGCGCGCAGAGAATGTCGATGTGGAACTTGCGGGTCGCGACCTGAGGGTAGGCCTGGGCCAGCGCCTCCACCCGTTCGTCCCAGAACGGCATGGTGATGGCGATGCCGTTGGACTTGGTGGCCGCCACCAGGTTGCGCCGGGGCCGGCGGCTGGCGAGTTCGAAGGCGTAGTTCACCACCCGGTCCACACCATGGCGGGAAAACACCGACTCCTGCAGGGCAATCTCCCGCGGGGTGCCCTCCCACATGCGCCCGCCGACGCTGGAATACTCGCCCTCGGTGTTTTCCCGCACCACGATGAAATCGATGTCCCCGGGCGCCCGGCCGGCCAGCGGGCACGGCACCCCGGGCATCAGCCGCACCGGGCGGATGTTCACGTACTGGTCGAACTGGCGGCGGATCTTCAGCAGCGAATCCCAGACCGCAATATGGTCGGGCACGATGTCCGGCGCGCCCACGGCGCCGAAGAAGATCGCCTCGTGGCCACCGATCTGCTGCGCCCAGTCGTCGGGCATCATGCTGCCATGGGCCTGGTAGTGCTCGCTGCACCAGTTGAAATGATCGAATTGCAAGGCGATGCCGAAGCGCCGGCTAACGGCTTCCAGCACACGCAGGCCTTCGGGGACCACTTCGCGGCCGATGCCGTCACCGGCGATCACCGCAATGCGATGGGGAGGTTTTACAGCGGGATTGATCCTGGACAAGCCGTCTCTCCTGGTCTGACGTGTTGTTGTTATGGAGGCAGGTCAAGCGCACGGGCGAGCCCATTCTGGCCACAGCGCGGGGCCGGTGGGAATTGCTCATTACGGAAACCGCCTTCGCAAAATTCGAAGGCACGCGGGAAGAGTCCTGCTATGACCGGCGGCTAGCCCGCGGCTGCCGCAGCCTGCTCGCAACCGGCCAGGTAGTCGAACAGCTCGCGGCTGGCCAGGGACGGCTGTTCCTGGCGCCGGCAGAGGTACATCTGGCGGTCGGCCCAGGGGTCGTCGATTTCGATAAAACGCAAGGCCATCTCCTTGCGAAAGATCTGCACCGCCCCCTGGGGCAGCACCCCCACGCCCTGCCCTGCGGCGATCAGCCGGCACACGGCCTCGAAGCTGCGCACCTGCACCCGCAGGCGCAAGGGCATGCTCACCGCCGCGGCCGCCTCGCTGATCAGGGGAGTGATCGCGGCGTTGTCCTCCAGGCCGACGAAGTCATAGCCCAACAGGTCCTGAAAGCGCGCGTGGCTCATCTTGAACGGGTGGTCCTGGGGCACGATCAGGCACAACCGGTCGCGGCAATAAGGGATGAAATGCAGGTCCTGGCCCCGTGGCCGGGTGGTGACGATGCCCACATCGGCCACGCCGTCACGCACCGCCAGGAGGATCTCGCGGCTGCGCTCCTCGCGGATGTCCACGCGAATGCCCGGGTGCAGGTCGCTCCACTGGGTCAATTGCCGGGGCAGTTCCTGGCTCATGGCCGAACTGTTGGCGTACAGGCTGACCCGGCCGGTGGCGCCCTTGGCGAAGTCGGCCAGGTCGGCGTGCATCACATCCACCGCCCGCAGCAGGCTTCGCGCGTGCTCGGCCAGGGCCTGCCCCGCCGCCGTCGGCAATACCCCGGTGGAGGTGCGGGTCAGCAGCGCCACCTTGAAATGCTGCTCCAGGAGCGACAGGCGCCGGCTGGCGGCGGACAGCGACAGGTGCGACTGCTCGGCGGCCCGGGACAGGTTGCCCAGGGTCAGGGCCTTGAGAAACAGCTCGATGGAGGTCAGGTCCGGGGCCATGGCAGGGTCCTTGTGCGCGGTCCGTGAAAACTACCCAGTCGGGCGCGCCCTGTCCAACCTTGTGGCGGCTGCTCGCAGCCCCGGTCAGCGCCCGGAAAAACGCAGCCGCGACAGCTGGCGCAGATCCCCTTCCAGGTAGTAGGCGTTGCTCCAGCTGTCGTCCACCGCCAGGGGCTGGACCTGCTTGAGGGCCAGTTGCCTGGCGAAGTAGCGAAAGCGGTAGTGTTCGTAGAACCGCAGCAGCTCCAGGCCGTAGCGGTCCGCCAGGTCGATGTCGCCGCGGATGATCAGGAAGTTCTCGTCATTGCTCTGGCTCGCGCCGACGCTGAGGTTGTGACTGCCGCTGATGATCACCGGCGCCTCGCTGGTGAAGTCGGTGACGATGGCCTTGGTGTGCACCAGCAGGTTGCCCTTCTGGCCTTTGAGCCCCTCCTTGAGCCAGCCCTCCAGGCCATTGTTGAGCAAGGCGGTGGCGGCGAACTCGGCCGTGCGGTCGGCGTGAAAACCGGTGATGCGGCTGGCGGTGTTCTGCAGGCCGTAGCGCAACACATCGTCGCGGGGCTGGCCGAGCAAGGCATCGAGAATGCTGTCGGGCAAGGCGAAGGCGGTGACGAACAGCAGGTCGCGGCGGGCGCCGTTGATGATATCGACGAACTCCGCGAGGTCGCCCTGGCCGCTGCGCGGGGAAAACCCGGCGAACAGCGGCGCCTGCGGCTGCATCGGGTTGTTCCGGGTCAGCCAGGTGCGCGTGGCGCCGACATCCGCCGGCGTCGCCCAGACCTGCTCGAACACCTCCAGGTAGCGCGTGGCGATGTCCACGTGGTCGAGGCTGTGCAACACGTTGGCCTGACGGTAGACACCATTGGCGGTGAAGTTGGTGCTGCCGCACAGCACCGATTGCGGCTGGCGCTGGCCGGCGGCGTCGAGGCGGCCGAGGACGATGAACTTGTCGTGGAAGATCGCGTGGGTCACCCGCCCGCGCTTATTGGCCTCGGGCAGGTGCTGCAGGCTGGCCTGGTTCATCGTGGTGTCGGCATCGCCGGGGGCGGCGTGGTACAGCACCCGCACCTGTACGCCGCGGTCGAAAGCCGCGTTGACGGCATCGATGATCGCCTGCAACTGGTACTCGTAGATGGCGATGTCCAGGCTCCAGCTGGCGTCCGTGGCGCGCTGAATGAACCCCAGCAGCGCCTCCAGCAGGCCGTTTTCCAGCCACTGGCGGGGCGCGTCCGGCCACTTTTCGATGGGCAGGTTCTTGTTGGCGCTGAGCAACGCATCGAGCTCGGGAAACTTGCGCGAGAACGCCTGGCTGGCAGCCACCGCACGGTTGAAGATCACCCGCTGGCCGGGAGGCTGGCCGTTGTCGGCGGTGATGCTCAACTGCAGGGACTCGCCCAGTTGCGGCGCGTCCGGGCTGCCATAGGCCAGGTGCACCCGGTAGTTGAGGGTGGCGCCGGGGTTGACCGCGTAGTCGGCCCAGCGGAATTTCTGCAGGGGCGCCTGATCGCTGGGGGTGGCGTTGTATTGGGGGAAGGTATGGGCCTTGCCGGGGAAGGTCAGGCTGTTGAACAGAAACAGCCAGGGCTTGCTGCCGGTCTGTTTTTCGATGGCAAAACCCAACAGGCCCTGGCGCCGCGACGCATCCAGGTCCATGGCCAGCAGCACCCCGTTGGTTCCGGCATAGGCCTTGACCCGGAAATCGTCCTTGTCGTTACGCACCAGTACCCGCATGAAGTCACTCCTGTGAAAGACAGCGCAAAGCGTAGCCGCTTCCCGCCCCGGCATGCCAAGGCAAATCCCTGTAGGAGCCGGCTTGCCGGCGAAGAGGCCCTTGAAGACTTGCACCGCCAGGCCGGACGCTTTCGCTGGCAAGCCAGCTCCTACGGGGGATGTGCGGTGTGTCGGGGAGGTAGTCAGTCGATATGCTGGTAAACAGCGTTGAGGAGAGTCGCCAGTTCGCGGGCGCGGCCCAGGCGGATCGGGCCTCGTTCGATGTCGAGCAGCAAGGTCGGGCAGTTCAGGGGCCTGGGCGGTGGCAGGTTCTTCAGCCGGCCATCGGTGATCAGCAGCACGCGCTGCTGCTCCGCCGGCAGGCGCCGTTGGCGTTGTTCCAGCCACTGGGCCGCTTCGTTCAGGGCTTGGGGCAAGGGCGTGCCGCCGCCGGCACCCAGGCCGTCGAGCCAGTGCCGCAGGTCCCTGGAGGCCTTCAGGCCCTGGACCTGCCAGCTCGGCGCACGGCCGCTGGCAGTGAGCAGGGCCAGGCGTGCACGCTGGCGGTAGGCGTCGTCGAACAGTTGCGCCAGCAGGCCCTTGGCATCGCTCAGGGCGCTGTGCCGGCGGGTCGAGGCCGACGCGTCGACTATCACCAGCCACAGCTCATGGGGCGAGCGGCTGCGCAAGCGAAACAGCAGGTCTGCACGCAACCGTGGACGGCCTTTGAGCAAGGTGCCGGGCCAGTTGACCGAACCGGCGCTGGCCTCGCGGCTTTTGCCTTGCCGGCCGTGATCCAGGTGCCCCGCCCGGGGCTTGGCATCCGCCCCCCGGTCAGTGCGGGGGCGGATGCCTAGGGCTTTTTTGGCCAGCTGGGCACTTCACGACGGGCGCCGGTGGGCAGGGCCTGGGCCGGCATTTCGCCCCATTGGCCCTGGCCTTCGCTGGGGTTGGCGTTGGCTGGCGCCGGTGCCTGGGGGCTTTGCCCGGACTGTGGCGCGCTGGGCGGTGTCTCCCGCCGCCGGTGGCGCAAGGCGAACTCGGCCACGGCGTCGATATCCTCCTCGGCAATCGCCGGGGCGCCACGCCAGGCGGCATGGGCGCGGGCCGCGCGCAGCCAGACCAGGTCGGCGCGCAGGCCGTCCACGGCAGCAGCAAAGCAGCGCTCGGTAATCAGCGCCAGGGCCTGGTCGTCCAGCGGGATGCTGGCCAGGGCGGCCCGCGCCTGTTGGCAGCGCTCGCGCAATGCCGCCTGGGGTTCGGCCCACTGGGCGCAGAAGCCCTGGGGATCGCTGTCGAAATCCAGGCGGCGGCGGATGATCTGCCCCCGCTCCTGGGGCGCGGGCTGGCCGCTGAGGGCGACGTTGAGGCCAAAACGGTCCAGCAGTTGCGGACGCAGTTCGCCCTCCTCCGGGTTCATGGTGCCGATCAGCACGAACTTCGCCGAATGGCGGTGGGAAATACCGTCGCGCTCGATCAGGTTGGTGCCGCTGGCGGCCACGTCCAGCAGCAGGTCCACCAAGTGGTCAGGCAGCAGGTTGACTTCATCGACGTAGAGCACGCCGCCGTCGGCCTTGGCCAGTACCCCCGGAGAAAATTGCGCCCGGCCCTGGCCCAGGGCGGCGTCCAGGTCCAGGGTGCCCACCAGGCGCTCTTCGGTGGCGCCCAGGGGCAAGGTGACGAACTGCCCGCTGGCCAACAGGTCCGCCAGGCCCCGGGCCAGGGTCGACTTGGCCATGCCCCGTGGGCCTTCGATCAGCACGCCGCCGATCTTCGGGTCGATGGCGGTCAGGCACAGGGCCAGTTTCAGTGCTTCGGCGCCGACCACGGCGGACAGCGGGAAATGTGGGGTGTCGCTCATGTGTGGGTCTCGCTTGGGTCGGGGGTATCCCGCAGGACGCTTTGGCGAGCAAGCTCGCTCCTACAACGGCAATGCCAGCCCTGTAGGAGCGAGCTTGCTGGCGATCGAGTGCGCAGCACTCGCCGCATCAGGAATCTTCTTCTATATCCAGCAGCAGGTGTTCCAGGGCTTCACGATAATCGCCGGGCTCTTGCCACAGGCCACGCTGCTGAGCTTCCAGCAGGCGCTCGGTCATGTCGCGCAGGGCGTGGGGATTATGCTGGCGGACGAACTCGCGGGTCGAGCCATCGAGCAGATAGGCATCGGCCAGCAAGGCGTACTGGTGATCGTCGATCAGCTCGGTGGTGGCGTCGAAGGCGAACAGGTTGTCCAGGGTCGCGGCCATTTCGAAGGCGCCCTTGTAGCCGTGGCGCTTGACCCCTTCGATCCACTTCGGATTGGCCGCCCGGGAGCGGATCACCCGATTCAGTTCTTCCTTGAGGGTGCGGATCTTCGGCAGGTCCGGCTGGCTGTGGTCGCCGTGATAGCTGGCGGCCTGGTTGCCGCTGAGGCTTTCCACCGCCGCCAGCATGCCGCCCTGGAACTGGTAGTAGTCGTTGGAGTCCAGCAGATCGTGCTCGCGGTTGTCCTGATTCTGCAGCACCGCCTGCACCTGCCCCAGGCGGGTGGCGAACTGCTCGCGGGCGGCGGTGCCTTCGTCGCTGCCCCCATAGGCGTAGCCGCCCCAGTTCAGGTAGACCTCGGCCAGGTCCTCGCGGCTCTGCCACAAGCGGCCGTCGATGGCGCCCTGGACCCCGGCGCCATAGGCTCCCGGCTTGGCACCGAAAATCCGCCAGCCGGCCTGGCGCGCGGCCGCATCCTGCTCCAGGCCCGAGGCGATCAAGGCCTCGCGCTCGGCGCGGACCCTGGCCGCCAGCGGGTTCATGTCCTCGGGCTCATCGAGGGCCGCCACCGCTTGCACCGCTGCGTCGAACAGGCGGATCAGGTTGGCGAAGGCGTCACGGAAGAACCCGGACACCCGCAGGGTCACGTCGACCCGCGGCCGGTCCAGCAGGCTCAGGGGCAGGATCTCGAAATCGTCGACCCGCTGGCTGCCGGTGGCCCACACCGGGCGCACACCCATCAGGGCCATGGCCTGGGCGATGTCGTCGCCACCGGTGCGCATGGTGGCGGTGCCCCAGACCGACAGGCCCAATTGCAGCAGGTGGTCGCCGTGATCCTGCAAGTGGCGTTCGAGGATCAGGTTGGCCGACTGGAAACCGATGCGCCAGGCGGTGGTGGTGGGCAGGTTGCGCACGTCCACCGAGTAGAAGTTGCGTCCGGTGGGCAGCACATCGAGGCGGCCACGGCTGGGGGCGCCGCTGGGGCCGGCAGGGACGAAACGCCCGTTCAGGGCGTCCAGCAGGCCGCGCATTTCCGCCGGGCCGCAGGCGTCCAGACGCGGCGCGACCACCTCGCGCAGGCCGTCGATGATGCTCTGCACCGGCTCCCAGCCGGGTTCGTCCAGCTGTGGGACGGGCCCTTGCAGCGCCGCTACGATCAACCCGGCGGCGTAGAGCTCCAGGCGCTCGCGAACGTCACCGGCGGTGCGCCACAGCGCCTCGCTGAGCTGCCGCAACGGCTGCGGCCGGCGCCCGGTCCAGGGCTCGGCCAAGGCACAGTCCAGGGGGTCGAAGCCCAGGCCGAAAGCCTTGGCCAGGGCCCGCAGCAGGCTGGCATGGGCGCCCTTGCCGTCGCCCCGGGGAATGCGCAGCAGGGCCAGCAGGGTGTCGATGCGCAAGCGCCCCTCGGGGGACTCGCCGAACAGGTGCAGGCCATCGCGGATCTGCGATTCCTTGAGGTCGCACAGGTAGGTGTCCAGGCGCGGCAGCCAGAGCGCGGCGTCGGCGTCGCTGTCGAGCTGTTCGCCCAGTTGCAGCTCGCGGTCGATATGGGTCTCGCGCACCAGCTTGAGGATGTCCCGCTGCAGCTCCCGGGCCCGGCGCGGGTCCAGCAACTGGGCTTCGTAGTATTCGTCCGCCAGCAGTTCCAGGTTGCGCAGCGGGCCATAGGTCTCGGCACGGGTCAGGGGCGGCATCAGGTGATCGATGATCACCGCCTGGGTGCGGCGCTTGGCCTGGGCGCCCTCCCCCGGGTCGTTGACGATGAACGGGTAGATGTTCGGCAACGGCCCCAGCAGCGCATCCGGCCAGCATTGCTCGGAAAGGCCCACGCCCTTGCCCGGCAGCCATTCCAGGTTGCCGTGCTTGCCGACATGGATCAGCGCGTGGGCGCCGTAGGCCTGGCGCAGCCAGAAGTAGAACGCCAGGTAGCCATGGGGCGGCACCAGGTCCGGGTCGTGGTAGACCGCGCTGGGGTCCACCTGGTAACCCCGGGCCGGCTGGATACCGACGAAGGTCAGGCCAAAGCGCAGGCCGGCGATCATCATCCGCCCGCCGCGGCACATCGGGTCTTGCTGCGGCGTGCCCCAGCGCGCCAGCACCGCTTGGCGGTTGGCTTCGGGCAGGGCCTGGAACAGCGTCAGGTAGTCGGCCATGGCCAGGCTTTGCTGGCAGGGGCGCTGGTCGAGGCTGTCCAGGTCGTTGCTGACCCCACCCAGCAACTGCTGGATCAACTCGGTGCCGCTGGCCGGCAGTTCGGCCGGCAGCGGATAGCCTTCGGCGTGCAGTGCCTTGAGGATGTTCAGCGCCGCCGCCGGGGTGTCCAGCCCCACGCCGTTGCCGATGCGCCCGTCCCGGGTCGGGTAGTTGGCCAGTACCAGGGCCACGCGCTTGTGGCCGTTGTCCAGGCGCCCCAGTTCGACCCAGCGCCGGGCCAGTTCGGCGACGAAATCCATGCGTTCGGGCTGGCCGCGATAGCAGACCACGTCCGACTGGCTGCGCTCGCTGCGCCAGGCCAGGTCCTTGAAGCTGATGGGCCGGCTGATGATGCGCCCGTCCAGTTCCGGCAAGGCGATGTGCATGGCCAGGTCCCGCGGCCCCAGGCCCTGCTCGCTGTCACGCCAGCCCGGTTCGTTGTCCTGGGCGCAGATCGCCTGGATCACCGGGATATTGCGGCGGAACGGCCGCAGGTGCGGGGCTTCGGGGCTGGACTGGGCAAAGCCGGTGGTATTGAGGATCACCCCGGCCGCGGTTTCATCCAGCCAGTCTTCCACCTGGCTCAGGCAGCCCGGTTCCTTGAGGCTGGCCACCGCTATCGGCAAGGGGTTGAGGCCCGCCGCCAGCAAGCGCTGGCAAAACAGGTCGATAAAGCCGGTGTTGGCCGCCTGCAGGTGGGAGCGGTAGAACAGCAGCGCCGCCACGGCTTGCCCCGGCTGCCAGTCGGCCTGCCAGTCACTGAGGGCAGCCTGGCTTTTGTGCGGGTGGTAGATCGCCGTGCGTGGCAGGGCCTGCGGTTCGCTCCAGGGGTAGTCGCGCCCCAACAGGCCGCTGGCCAGGCAGCGGTAGAAATTCAGCGCGTTGTCACGCCCGCCCTGGCGCAGGAACTGCCACAGGCGGTCGCGTTCGCCGGCAGCCACCGTGCTCAAGTCGCTGAGTTCCGGGTCCGGGCGGTCGTCCCCCGGCACCAGGATCAACTGCACCCCGCGCCTGGACAGCTCCACCAACTGCTCGACGCCGTAGCGCCAGTAAGCGATGCCACCGTGCAGGGAAATCAGGATGACCTTGGCGTGGCGCAGCACCTGGTCCACATACAGGTCCACCGAGGCGTGGTTCTGCACCTGCATCGGATTGGCCAGGCGAAAGCTCGGGTAGTCCTCGGGCAATTGCTCGGCGGCGTCCGCCAGCAGCGCCAGGCTGGAATCGCCGCTGCACAGGATCACCAGCTCGGCGGGGGTTTGTCCCAGGTCGGCAATGTTGTCATCCGACACGAAACCGCCGGGCTGGGTCCTGAGCAGGTGCATGGCTTAGACGCTGAGTGCGGCGCGCAGTTGCGCTTCGAGCTGGGCGGCGTCCAGTTCCTGGCCGATCAGCACCAGGCGCGTGGTACGGGCCTCGTCGGCGCCCCACTTGCGGTCGAAGTGCTTGTCGAAGCGCGTGCCCACGCCCTGGATCAGCAGGCGCATCGGCTTGTTGGGGATGGCGGCGAAACCCTTGACCCGCAGGATGCCGTGCTTGACCACCAGTTGGGTCAGGGCGTCCAGCAGCAGGCTTTCGTCGGCCTGGGGCAGCTCGATGGAGATGGAATCGAAGGCGTCGTGATCGTGGTCGTCGTGATCGTCATCGCCGTCATGGTGATGGTCGTGGTGGCTGTGGCGGCCGTCGATGTGTTCCTCGGAACCGGCACCCAGGCCCAGCAGCACATCCAGGGGCAGGCGACCGCTGCTGGCTTCGATGACCTTGACCGCCGGCGGCAGCTCCTCGGCCACTTCCAGGCGCACCTTGGCCAGGTCTTCGGGGCTGATCAGGTCGGTCTTGTTGAGGATCACCAGGTCGGCGCTGGACAGCTGGTCGGCGAACAGCTCATGCAGCGGCGATTCGTGGTCCAGGTTGGGGTCGAGCTTGCGCTGGGCGTCCACTTGATCGGGGAAGGCGGCGAAGGTGCCGGCGGCCACGGCCGGGCTGTCGACCACGGTGATCACCGCATCGACGGTGCAGGCACTGCGGATTTCCGGCCACTGGAAGGCCTGGACCAGAGGCTTGGGCAGCGCCAGGCCGGAGGTCTCGATGAGGATGTGGTCCAGGTCGCCACGGCGCGCCACCAGTTCGCGCATCACCGGGAAGAACTCCTCCTGCACGGTGCAGCACAGGCAACCGTTGGCCAGCTCGTAGACTCGGCCGCTGGCCTCTTCCTCGGTGCAGCCGATGGCGCATTGCTTGAGAATTTCGCCGTCGATGCCCAGCTCGCCGAATTCGTTGACGATCACCGCAATGCGCCGGCCCTGGGCATTGTCCAGCATGTGCCGCAACAGGGTGGTTTTGCCCGAGCCGAGGAAGCCGGTGACGATGGTGACGGGAAGTTTGGCCAGTGTTTTCATCGGATGCCCTTTGGCAAAAGGAGGCGGGCAAACGGGACGAGAACCGCAACGCCGGGCGCGCGGAGATTTCGCCACCGGATCACCCCGCCCGGTTGTAGTGAGAATCTTGGATCGAGGCAGGTCTCCTGGCTGAGGGCTTGCCAGTCGTCGGACCGGCGATTGCTGCGCCTTCCCACCGGCGTCGTCGACACCCATGCAGTGGCCTTGCAGCAATCGAACCCTTCACAGTTGCGGGGGCAGCCGCGGCATCGACCGCGTTCCCTTCTTAGCTTCGACCCATGGCCGAAGAACCTCGAAAGCGCAAGGCTACGCAGAGCCAGGGGGACGGTCAATCGACAATGCGCCCGTAGCAGCCGGCTTGCCGGCGAAAGGGCCATTGAACCTTGCACGAGCGCGGCGCACACCTGCGCAGCGGTCACGGCAATTGACGCCCCTGCCCCGCCCATGATCTCCTACACACCTTGTTACGGGTGCCCTTTACAGGGTGAAACGGGAAACCGGTGAATCACGTGCTTAACTAAAAAGCCGTGGCCAGTCCGGTGCTGCCCCCGCAACGGTAAGCGAGCGAAGTGTCAGATCCACTGTGCCAAGGCATGGGAAGGCGACACTTGCCGGCACGGCATGACACAGCCCTGCCCCTCGCAAGCCCGGAGACCGGCCCGCAACACTTACATAACAACCCGCGGTGGGCGGGCGCTGTTGCAAACCCTGCGTGGCCATCACGCGGGGTTTTCCTGCGCCTCTACCCCGCTGACACTCCAGAGGGAAGCGCCATGTCGATCATCAGCAGCACCAGCCACTCCGCCAGCACGACCTCCACCCTGAGCCAGCGCCTGGTGGCCGCCATCGGCGCCTCGATCCTCGGCGCGTGCCTGGTGTACTTCGCCGGCTTCTCCCACATCGAGGCGGTGCACAACGCGGCTCACGACACCCGCCACAGCGCCGCCTTCCCTTGCCATTGAGACCTGCCGACATGATCAAGCGTATCGCGCAAACCGCAGGTTTCACCGGCCTCTTGGCCGCCCTGCTGCTGACCCTGCTGCAAAGCTTCTGGGTCGCCCCGTTGATCCTGCAGGCGGAAACCTATGAAAAGGCCCCCGCGGCCGAAGTCCATGAGCACGCCGAAGGCGCCATGGCCGTCCACAGCCACGATGCCGAAGCCTGGGAGCCGGAAGACGGCTGGCAGCGCGTGCTGTCCACCACCGGAGGCAACCTGGTGGTGGCCGTGGGCTTCGCCCTGATGCTGGCCGGCCTCTACACCCTGCGCGCGCCGAACCGCACGTCCCAGGGCCTGCTCTGGGGCCTGGCCGGCTATGCCACCTTCTGCCTGGCGCCGACCCTGGGCCTGCCGCCGGAACTGCCGGGCACCGCCGCAGCCGACCTGGCACAGCGGCAGATCTGGTGGGTCGGCACCGCCGCCTCCACCGCTGTGGGCATTGCCCTGATCGTGTTCGCCCGCAACTGGCTGCTGAAGGTCCTGGGCGCGGCCATCATCGCCGTACCCCACGTGATCGGCGCGCCGCAGCCGGAAGTGCATTCGATGCTGGCCCCGGAAGAACTGGAAGCGCAATTCAAGATCGCCTCGCAGCTGACCAATGCGGCCTTCTGGCTGGCCCTCGGGCTGATCAGCGCCTGGTTGTTCCGGCGCAAGAGCGCGGGCCAGTACTCGGCATGATCGAAGTGAGCGCAGCGCCGACCCTGGTGGTCGGCCTGGGCTGCCAGAAAGGCTGCCCGGTGACCACGCTGCGCGCCTTGCTCGACCAGGTCCTGGCGGCGCACCAGTGGCAGGCCCGACAGGTCCTGGCCCTGGCCAGCATCGACCTCAAGCGCAACGAACCCGGCCTGCTGCAACTGGCGGAGCAACTGGAACTGCCGCTGACCTGTTTCAGCAGCGGCCAGCTCGCCCCCTTTGCCCTGCGCCTGAGCCACCGCTCGCAAATCGCCTTCGAACGTACCGGCTGCTACGGCGTGGCCGAAAGTGCCGCCCTGGCCCTGGCCGAACAGCTGTCACCCGGCCCGGCCACACTGCTTGTTCCCCGGCAAAAATACGCCCAGGCCACCCTGGCATTGGTCGCCGCCCGGTAGAATCCCCGATAATTCCCGCCTTCGATCATGAGCAATCTTCATCTGAAGCACGGCTCCCGACCTTTTTTCACAGGACACAGCCATGACTGTCTATTTCATCGGCGCCGGCCCCGGCGACCCGGAACTGATCACCGTCAAGGGCCAGCGCCTGATCCATCGTTGCCCGGTGATCATCTACGCCGGCTCCCTGGTCCCCCAGGCAGTGCTCGACGGGCACCGCGCGGAGCGGGTGATCAATAGCGCCGAACTGCACCTGGAGCAGATCATCGAGGCCATCAAGCAGGCCCATGCCCGGGGCCAGGACGTGGCCCGGGTGCATTCCGGCGACCCGAGCCTGTATGGCGCCATCGGCGAGCAGATCCGCTGCCTGCGGGAGCTGGGCATCCCCTTCGAGATCATCCCCGGGGTCACCGCCACCGCCGCCTGCGCTGCCCTGCTGGGGGCCGAACTGACCCTGCCGGACGTCTCCCAAAGCGTGATTCTTACCCGCTACGCGGACAAGACCGCGATGCCTGCCGGCGAGGATTTCGCCAGCCTGGCGGCCCACGGCGCCACCATGGCCATCCACCTGGGGGTCAATCACCTATCGAAGATCGTTGCCGAGTTGCTGCCCCACTACGGCGCAGACTGCCCGATTGCAGTGGTGCACCGCGCCACCTGGCCGGATCAGGACTGGGCCCTGGGAACCCTGGCGGACATCGTCGATCAGGTGGCGGCCAAGGGTTTTCGGCGCACGGCACTGATCCTGGTGGGCCGGGTGCTCGCCACGGATGCATTCAGCGAATCGTCGCTGTACCGCGCCGGGCACGCACACCTCTATCGCCCCTGACACACACCCTGTGTAGGAGCTGGCTTGCCAGCGAAGGCGATCTTGGCATCGTGCAAGGCTTGAGGGCCCATTCGCCGGCAAGCCGGCTCCTACGAGGTGGGAGTTCCTATGTTGCCGCGCTGGACGCTTTGTAGGAGCTGGCTTGGGGGCATAAAAAAACGGCGCTCACGGGGCGCCGTTTTTTCAAGTCGCAGCGAACGCCTTAGTAGTAGGCGTTTTCTTTCTGCGTGTGGTCGGTGACGTCACGTACGCCCTTGAGCTCCGGAATGCGCTCGAGCAGGGTGCGCTCGATGCCTTCCTTCAAGGTCACGTCGGCCTGGCCGCAGCCCTGGCAACCGCCGCCGAACTGCAACACAGCAATGCCGTCCTCGACCACGTCGATCAGGCTGACCTGGCCGCCGTGGCTGGCCAGCCCCGGGTTGATCTCGGTTTGCAGGTAGTAGTTGATGCGCTCGTTGACCGGGCTGTCGGCATTGACCATCGGCACCTTGGCGTTGGGCGCCTTGATGGTCAGCTGGCCGCCCATGCGGTCGGTGGCGTAGTCGACCACCGCATCATCGAGGAAACCTTCGCTGAAGGCGTCGATGTAGGCGGTGAAGCTTTTCAGGCCCAGGGCCTTGTCTTCGGGTTTCTCTTCGCCCGGCTTGCAATAGGCGATGCAGGTCTCGGCGTACTGAGTCCCTGGCTGGGTGATGAAGATGCGGATGCCAATCCCCGGGGTGTTCTGCTTGGATAGCAGATCAGCCAGATAATCGTGGGCGGCGTCGGTAATGGTTATGGCGCTCATGGTGGTTCCTCGCAGACGTGGGCGCAGTTTACGCCAATCCAAGCCGCTGACAAAGTCCTAGTATTTTTGTCGGGATAGACTTTGGTATAGAGCGTCCCCGGACCGCGCCAAGGCGCAGTCCGGGGACGATCACAGCTCTATGTCAGAGGTTTTCGTAACGGTTCATGTCCAGGACCCCGGCTTCCACCGGGTCGGTTTCCTGCAGGTAGCGGGTCTGGTCATGGAAGTACTGCCAGAACTGCGGATGGCTGCGGCGGATGCCCCAGCGCTCGACGATCTTCTCGAAGCTGGCGGCGTCCCGGGCCGCCTGCATGGCGTCGACGAACTCCGGCACTTGCCCGGCCGGTACGTTGAACATGAAGTTCGGATAGCTGCTGAGAATCCCCGGGAATATGGTCAGGGTGTCCAGCCCCGGCTGATAGCGCAGCGACTCGCCGAGCATGAAGGCCACGTTACTGTGGGCGCGGTTGCGCAGCATGCTGTAGAACTCGCGCTTACCGCTGGCGGTCTGGACACGCAGCAGGGTCGCTTCCGGCAACTGTTCGATGACCTTGAGGCCCGCCGCCGGGCGCGATGCCAGGCGGCTCAGGGCCTGCTCGGCATCCTGCAGCGCCGGGTCGATGTTCGGGCGTGAGCAGTAGGCGCTGTCACAGCGGTTGATCGGATCCGGCTTGGCGTTGAGGTCGCCATAGCGGGCCAGCAACTGGTTGGCGAAGTCCTTTTTCGGGTCCTTGAGGTCGAGCTTCAGCGCGCTGCGCTTGTCGTCGTCGATGGACTCGTAATCCAGCCACATCTTGAACTTGCCACTGTTCTGGTACCAATCGTCGAGGAAATCCTCGCGAGTGCCGGCGGGCATCAGGCGCAGGAAGTTCTGCTCCGCGCCATTGCGGATCAGGTCGAAGTACAACCGGGTCTGGGCCTGGTGGGAGACGTTGCCGAACACGTCGAAGTTCACCGCCAATTGATAGTAGGTGCGCTCCAGCAGCGGGTAGTCGAACAGCCACATCGTCTGTGGCACTTCGCCGATCAGGCCCTTGGTCACCGAGGCGCTGTCGAAGTGGCGGAAGATGCTCAGCAGCGCGTTGTCGTTGCCGGCCCACAGGGTCGACCAGCTGGGCGCCGGCGAATCGGCATAGGAATCGCGGCGCAGGGCCTCGTACTCGTTGCGCTTGTCGCGATAGGCCAGCCACAGGCTGAGCACGCTGCCGACGTCGTCGTTCTGCCCGGGCATGGCCAGCAACGGCGTGGCCTGGCCGCGATAGGCCGGGTCGGTGATGTACAGGTCATGTTCGGGGGCCTGGAACAGCGCCCAGAAGTTGTCGCGGATCACGTCGGTGGCGATCTGCCCGCGGCACACCGGGCCACGGATAAAGGTGCGCACGAAGTATTCGGCGTTATCCAGCATGAACTGGTAGCGGGCCTTGGCCGGAATCGCCTCGAAGGTCTCGAACGGGTTGGCCCGGCGCGCCGGCCCGTAGCCCGGCAGGGCCGTGACCTGCCAGTCGCCGCTGTAGAACAGGGTCTTGACTCGGGCCATCTTCGCCGCGCTCAGCGGGTAGGTGATATGGGTCTTGTGCACGATCACCCCTTGCACCGGCCACAGGCGGTAGTACACCTGGGTGCCCGGGTCGTCGTTGGGGCGACGGGTGTTGATCAGGTCGATGGGCTGGCCACTGGGGGTACGGGAACGCACCCACTGGAAGAAATGCCCCGGCTCTCCGCCTTCAAAATAGAGATGGGCGAGGAACAAGTGTTCGTAGAGCCAGCGCGCCACCAGGCTCTCCCGGGCGCCAGGGGCGTTGAGCAGGTTTTCCCACTGAGCCACTTGCAGGCTTTCCCGGGCACTGGGGGCCAGGCCTTGCTCGTCGATGGGCGCGCCCGAGGCCAGCCAGCGTTGCAGGGTCAGGTATTGCTGATCGGTCAGGCCGGTGACCGCCAGGGGCATGCCTTCCTTGGGGTGAGCCCCGGCATAGGCGTCGAACTCCGCCGGCTGCGGGCACATGTTCTCGCGGCTCAGGCCCAGGGCGATCTCGCTGGGCAACTTGGCGTTGGGTTGCAGCGGGGTGCGATGGCCCAGTTCCAGCATGCGCGCCATCAGCGCCGCCTGGCTGCCCTGGGCGTCAAGCACCGAATAGAAGCCCTTCTGCTGCCAGGCACGCTGGCCAGTGGCGTCATAGAACAGCCGCGTAGGCGCTTGGGCCTTGCTGCGCTCGCCGTCGTACACCGGAATCTTCGAAGCACCGCGGCTGGCCCCTTCACCACTGCCCAGGTTGAGCTGACAGGCGGAGTCGTAACAGGCATGACAGGCCACGCATTTCTCGGTAAAGATCGGCTGGATGTCGCGGGTATAGGAAATCGCCGGCGCCGGACCTTGTGCCAGGCACACTGAACTCAGAAGCAGCAGCGCGCTGCTGACGATAAAACGAAACGGCATGTCCCTGGTCCCGAAAGAAAAAAACGCCGCGATTCTACCGGTCTCACCCCTCGACCAACATGAACGATATTCATGCAAAAACCACGCATGCCGCAAAACCATGCAGGTTTGCTATGATCGCCGCCCTTCGTAATGGCCTTACCAGGTAGTTCTCATGTCCGATCGCAGTGCTCGCCTCCACGCCCTCCAGCAAGCCCTCAAAGAGCGCATTCTGATTCTCGATGGCGGCATGGGCACCATGATCCAGAGCTACAAGCTCGAAGAACATGACTACCGTGGCAAGCGCTTCGCCGACTGGCCCAGCGACGTCAAGGGCAACAACGACCTGTTGGTGCTGACCCGCCCGGACGTGATCGGCGCCATCGAAAAAGCCTACCTGGATGCCGGTGCCGACATCCTCGAGACCAACACCTTCAACGCCACCCAAGTGTCCCAGGCCGACTACGGCATGGAAGAACTGGTCTACGAATTGAACGTAGAAGGCGCCCGCCTGGCGCGCAAGGTGGCGGACGCGAAAACCCTCGAGACCCCGGACAAGCCACGTTTCGTCGCTGGCGTCCTGGGCCCGACCAGCCGCACCTGCTCGCTGTCGCCGGACGTCAACAACCCCGGCTACCGTAACGTCACCTTCGATGAACTGGTGGAAAACTACACCGAGGCCACCAAGGGCCTGATCGAAGGCGGTGCCGACCTGATCCTGATCGAGACCATCTTCGACACCTTGAACGCCAAGGCCGCGATCTTCGCCGTGCAGGGCGTGTTCGAGGAGTTGGGCTTCGAACTGCCGATCATGATTTCCGGGACCATCACCGATGCTTCCGGGCGCACCCTCTCCGGCCAGACCACCGAAGCCTTCTGGAACTCCGTGGCCCACGCCAAGCCGATCTCGGTGGGCCTGAACTGCGCCCTGGGCGCCAGCGAGCTGCGCCCCTATCTGGAAGAGCTGTCGAACAAGGCCAGCACCCACGTCTCGGCGCACCCCAACGCCGGCCTGCCGAACGAGTTCGGCGAGTACGACGAGTTGCCGGAACAAACCGCCAAGGTCATCGAAGAGTTCGCCCAGAGCGGCTTCCTCAACATCGTCGGCGGCTGCTGCGGCACCACCCCGGGGCATATCGGCGCCATCGCCAAGGCCGTGGCCGGTTATGCCCCGCGACAGATCCCGGACATCCCCAAGGCCTGCCGCCTGTCGGGCCTGGAGCCCTTCACCATCGATCGCAACTCGCTGTTCGTGAACGTCGGCGAGCGCACCAACATCACCGGCTCGGCCAAGTTCGCCCGGCTGATCCGCGAGGACAACTACACCGAAGCCCTGGAAGTCGCCCTGCAGCAGGTGGAAGCCGGCGCCCAGGTGATCGACATCAACATGGACGAGGGGATGCTGGATTCGAAGAAGGCCATGGTGACCTTCCTCAATCTGATCGCCGGGGAGCCGGACATCTCCCGCGTGCCGATCATGATCGACTCTTCCAAGTGGGAAGTGATCGAGGCCGGCCTCAAGTGCATCCAGGGCAAGGGCATCGTCAACTCCATCAGCATGAAGGAAGGCGTCGAGCAGTTCATTCACCATGCCAGGCTGTGCAAGCGCTACGGCGCCGCCGTGGTGGTGATGGCCTTCGACGAGGTCGGCCAGGCCGATACCGAGGCGCGCAAGAAGGAAATCTGCAAGCGCTCCTACGACATCCTGGTCAATGAAGTGGGCTTCCCACCGGAAGACATCATCTTCGACCCGAACATCTTCGCCGTAGCCACCGGCATCGAGGAACACAACAACTACGCCGTTGATTTCATCAACGCCTGCGCCTACATCCGCGACGAGCTGCCCTATGCCCTGAGCTCCGGCGGTGTGTCCAACGTGTCGTTCTCGTTCCGCGGCAACAACCCGGTGCGTGAAGCGATCCACTCGGTGTTCCTGCTGTACGCGATCCGCAACGGCCTGACCATGGGCATCGTCAACGCCGGCCAGCTGGAGATCTACGACCAGATCCCGCAACAGCTGCGCGACGCCGTGGAAGACGTGGTGCTCAACCGCACGCCCAACGGCACCGACGCGCTGCTGGCCATCGCCGACCAGTTCAAGGGCGACGGTAGCGTCAAGGAAGCGGAAACCGAGGAATGGCGCAGCTGGGACGTCAACAAGCGCCTGGAACACGCGCTGGTCAAGGGCATCACCACCCATATCGTCGAAGACACCGAAGAGTCGCGCCAGAGCTTCAGCCGCCCGATCGAGGTGATCGAAGGCCCGCTGATGTCCGGCATGAACGTGGTCGGCGACCTGTTCGGCGCCGGCAAGATGTTCCTGCCCCAGGTGGTTAAATCCGCCCGGGTAATGAAACAGGCGGTGGCCCACCTGATTCCCTTCATCGAGCTGGAAAAAGGCGACAAGCCGGAAGCCAAGGGCAAGATCCTCATGGCCACGGTCAAGGGCGACGTGCACGACATCGGCAAGAACATCGTCGGCGTGGTCCTGGGCTGCAACGGCTACGACATCGTCGACCTCGGGGTGATGGTGCCGGCGGAGAAGATCCTGCAGGTGGCCAAGGAGCAGAAGTGCGACATCATCGGCCTGTCCGGGCTGATCACCCCGTCCCTGGACGAGATGGTCCACGTCGCCCGCGAGATGCAGCGCCAGGATTTCCACCTGCCGCTGATGATCGGTGGCGCCACCACCTCCAAGGCCCACACTGCGGTGAAGATCGAGCCCAAGTACAGCAATGACGCGGTGGTCTACGTCACCGACGCCTCCCGCGCGGTGGGCGTGGCCACCCAGCTACTGTCCAAGGAGCTCAAGGCCGGCTTCGTGCAGAAGACCCGCGAGGAATACGTGGAAGTGCGCGAGCGCACCGCCAACCGCAGCGCCCGCACCGAGCGCCTGAGCTACCCGGCGGCCATCGCCAAGAAGCCGCAGTTCGACTGGAGCAGCTACCAGCCGGTCAAACCGACCTTCACCGGCGCCCGGGTGCTGGACAACATCGACCTCAAGGTGCTGGCCGAATACATCGACTGGACGCCGTTCTTCATCTCCTGGGACCTGGCCGGCAAGTTCCCGCGCATCCTCGAAGACGAAGTGGTGGGCGAAGCTGCCACCGCGCTGTACAAGGACGCCCGGGAGATGCTCGACAAGCTGATCAACGAAAAGCTGATCAGCGCCCGCGCCGTGTTCGGCTTCTGGCCGGCCAACCAGGTGCAGGACGACGACCTGGAAGTCTACGGCGATGACGGCCAGCCCCTGGCGCGCCTGCACCACCTGCGCCAGCAGATCATCAAGACCGATGGCAAGCCGAACTTCTCCCTGGCCGACTTCGTCGCGCCCAAGGACAGCGGCGTCACCGACTACGTCGGCGGCTTCATCACCACCGCCGGAATCGGTGCCGAAGAAGTGGCCAAGGCCTACCAGGATGCCGGTGACGACTACAACTCGATCATGGTCAAGGCCCTGGCCGATCGCCTGGCCGAAGCCTGCGCCGAGTGGCTGCACCAGCAGGTGCGCAAGGAGTACTGGGGTTATGCCAAGGACGAACAACTGGACAACGAGGCACTGATCAAGGAGCAGTACAGCGGTATCCGCCCTGCCCCGGGCTACCCGGCCTGCCCGGACCATACCGAGAAGAGCACCCTGTTCGCCCTGCTCGACCCCGAGGCCAGCGAAGGCCGTGCCGGCCGTAGCGGCGTGTTCCTTACCGAGCACTTCGCCATGTTCCCGGCGGCCGCCGTCAGCGGCTGGTACTTCGCTCACCCGCAGGCGCAGTACTTCGCCGTGGGCAAGGTCGACCAGGACCAGGTCCAGAGCTACACCGAACGCAAGGGCCAGGACCTGGCCGTGAGTGAACGCTGGCTGGCACCCAACCTGGGCTACGACAACTGACCCACGTTGTGCAGGAGCCGGCTTGCCGGCGAAGGCGGTCCCCTGGGCCTCTTCGCTGGCAAGCCCATTCCTGCAGCCGCCCGCCACCCCGGGCGGCATTGTCTATGCTCTGTTGACACCCAACCGTGTCGAGGGATTTATGGACGATCCAAGCAAGGACAATCAGCCTCCGACCTTCCTGCAGATGCTGCAAAGCGTGCTGGCCGCCGCCTTCGGCGTACAGAGCGGGAAGAACCGCGCCCGCGACTTCAGCCACGGCAAGCCCAGCCACTTCATCGTGCTGGGCATTCTGTTCACCACCCTGTTTGTTCTGGTGCTGCTGGGCATCGCCAACCTGGCGATGCACCTGGCGGGGGTCTGAAGCGGCGTCAGCGCAGCAACAGCTGCAAACCGAAGGGATAGCGGTAGCTGTCCGGCTTGCCTTGGGCGGACAGCCCGCGAAAATCGACCCTGGTGCCCACCTGATCCCCCAGGCGCAGCAACTGCCGGGCCTGGGCCGGGGTCAATGCCTGGAACAGCGACAGTTGCCAATCCGGCCCGCCCAGGCGCCGGGCGTCCAGCCCCAGGGCATCATCGTGCAACGCCACCAGGGCCCAGCCCCCTAGGGTGAAGTGCCCCGCCTCCAGCACCGACAACTTGCCGTCGATCAGGGCCTGCAAGGCCTCGGGCGAACTGTTGACTCCACTGAACAGCAGATCCGTTCCCGGCTTGCGGCCCAGTTCCCGGGCCGCTTGCATGGCCCCCAGGGCCATTTCGTCATTGGCCGACCAGACCAGTTGGGTTTTCGGGTAGCGCTTGAGCAACTGTTGCGCCTGGCGGTAGGCGCGCTCCCGGTTCCATTCGCCATAGACCAACTGACGCAAATGCACCTGCGGATGTTCGGCCAGGGCCCGGCGCAAGCCGCGCTCGCGCAACTGCGCCGCAGGTGTGACCTTGAGCCCGGAAAATGCAAGCAGTTCGATGCCGTGCCCTGCCGGGACCGGCCCAAGCTTGTGCAGCAGCTCCTTGAGCATGCGGTAGCCGGCTTCCTCATCGTCGCCCACCATGCTGCCGATCCAGTCCGAATAGTTCTGCCGGCTCTGCCCGATCAGTTCCCGCTGGTCCAGGGTCAAAGGGCTGTTGACGATAAACAGCTTGATCCCGGAACCCTGGGACAGACGCAGGATCTGCGGAGCCACGTACTGTTCGTTCACCAGCATCAGGTAATCGGGTTTGTCGCGGCCCTGGAACAGCTCCCGGGCCTGCTGCAGAGTGTTCTGCGGATCGCGCTCGGCATAGAGGATGCGCAGGTCAAGCCCCAGGTCCCGGGCCGCGGCCTGCATGAACTGCGAATAACTGACCCAGAAGGTCTCCGTGGAATTGCCGGGATTGAGAAACACCACCGATGTGGCATGAGCGACCGCCCAGAACGGCAGACTCAGGCACAACAGCCACTTGCACAGACGCTTGAACATTACGAGAAGAGCCCCAGAATTTCGCCCAGGCAGTATAACTGGCAAAGTGCTGGCCAACGGCGGCAAATTGTCATGATTGTCCGACAATTCAGGCTCTTTTTTATCGCTCGACTACTGGTGACTGACCCAGAACACGGCCGTACCCACGACCAGTATGATCAGAAAGAGAATGGCCCAAGCATCAACGCTACTGTCACTTTTCCTTACTTTGGTTGGATGGCTCATAGCATCGCCTCTAGTAGATTTTGTCGGTGACTGCTCAAAGACACGTCCACAGTTAAGACCAGGATTGCCCCTACCACAAATGGGGTTACTCTCACGCCCCTACCGTTAGTCGTTTTGGTTCTGTGCATATACTCAAACATCACTTTTGCGCATAACCGCAAACTGGTATCGTTCGGCGGCTCCGTTGGGAGTGCGCGGCCGTGCGCGCAGATTTGCTTACATGGGTGGCGTGAAGCGTGAACGAAGGCAAGACGAGGTGAGACCGGCGAAAACCGCGCTGGACGCCAGTCCGAGCAGCGTACCGAAGCCGTTCACCGCAGTATTTGCCAAGTGCGCTTGAGCGCCGCCTGTAGCCTGAGAACTGGACCTATATGTACGTATACGACGAGTACGATCAGCGGATCATCGAGGACCGCGTCAAGCAGTTCCGTGATCAGACCCGACGCTATCTGGCAGGCGAGCTGAGCGAAGAAGAATTCCGCCCCCTGCGCCTGCAGAATGGCCTTTATATCCAACGTTTTGCCCCGATGCTGCGGGTCGCCGTGCCTTACGGCCAACTGACCTCGCGCCAAGCGCGGATGATGGCCAAGATTGCCCGCGACTACGACAAGGGCTACGCGCACATCAGTACCCGGCAGAACGTGCAGTTCAACTGGCCGGCCCTGGAAGACATCCCGGACATCCTCGCCGAACTGGCCACCGTGCAGATGCACGCGATCCAGACCAGCGGCAACTGCCTGCGCAACGTCACCACCGACCAGTTCGCCGGTGTCGCCGCCGACGAGCTGATCGACCCGCGCCCCTGGTGCGAGATCGTCCGCCAGTGGACCACCTTCCACCCGGAATTTGCCTACCTGCCGCGCAAGTTCAAGATCGCCATCAACGGCTCGACCTCTGACCGCGCGGCCATCGAAGTCCATGACATCGGCCTTGAGCCTGTGTACAACGCCGCCGGCGAGCTGGGTTTCCGCGTGCTGGTGGGTGGCGGCCTGGGCCGTACCCCGGTGGTCGGTGCCTTCATCAACGAGTTCCTGCCCTGGCAGGACCTGCTGAGCTACCTCGACGCCATCCTGCGGGTCTACAACCGCTACGGCCGGCGTGACAACAAGTACAAGGCGCGGATCAAGATCCTGGTCAAGGCCCTGACCCCTGAAGTGTTCGCCGAGAAGGTCGAGGCCGAGATGGCCCACCTGCGCGGCGGCCAGACCACCCTGACCGATGCCGAAGTGCATCGCGTGGCCAAGCACTTCGTCGACCCGGACTACAAGACCCTGAGCAACCAGGACGCCGAACTGGCCGCCCTGGACCAGCAGCACCCGGGCTTTGCCCGCTGGCGCACGCGCAACACCCTGGCCCACAAGAAGCCGGGCTACGTGGCCGTGACCCTGTCGCTCAAGCCCACCGGCGTAGCGCCGGGAGACGTTACCGACAAGCAGTTCGACGCCATCGCCGACCTGGCCGACCGTTACAGTTTCGGCCAGCTGCGCACCTCCCACGAGCAGAACATCATTCTCGCCGACGTCGAGCAGAGCCAACTGTTCACCCTGTGGGGCGAGTTGCGGGAGAACGGCTTCGCCACGCCGAACATCGGCCTCTTGACCGACATCATCTGCTGCCCGGGCGGCGACTTCTGCTCCCTGGCCAACGCCAAGTCGATCCCGATCGCCGAATCCATCCAGCGCCGTTTCGACGACCTGGACTACCTGTTCGACATCGGTGAACTGGACCTGAACATCTCCGGCTGCATGAACGCCTGCGGCCACCACCACGTGGGCCACATCGGCATCCTCGGGGTGGACAAGAAAGGCGAGGAGTTCTACCAGGTGTCCCTGGGTGGCAGCGCCAGCCGCGACGCCAGCCTGGGCAAGATCCTCGGCCCGTCCTTCGCCCAGGACGACATGCCCGACGTGATCTCGAAGCTGATCGACGTGTACGTGGAACAACGTACCGAAGACGAACGCTTCATCGACACCTATCAACGTATTGGCATCGACCTCTTCAAGGAGCGCGTCTATGCAGCGAATCATTAAGAACAACGAGGTCATCGACGAAACCTGGCACCTGCTGCCCAAGGACGCGACCCTCGACGGCATTTCCAACTGCGACGACCTGATCGTGCCACTGGCCCTGTGGCGCGAGCATGCTCACGCCCTCAAGGCCCGCGATGGCGGCCTGGGCGTATGGCTGGATGCGGACGAAGAAGCCGAGGAAATCGGTGACGACGTCGAGCAGTTCCAGGTGATTGCCCTGAACTTCCCGGCCTTCACCGATGGCCGCAACTACTCCAACGCCCGCCTGCTGCGTGACCGCTACGGCTACAAGGGCGAGTTGCGAGCGATTGGCGATGTACTGCGCGACCAGCTGTTCTACCTGCACCGCTGCGGCTTCGATGCCTATGCACTGCGGGCCGACAAGGACCCCTACGAAGCCCTGGAAAGCCTCAAGGACTTCTCGGTGACCTACCAGGCCGCCACCGACGAACCGCTGCCGCTGTTCCGTCGCCGCTAAGCCCTGGCGCCAACAAAAAGCCCTGAACCGGGAAACCGGTTCAGGGCTTTTTTGTGCAGACCTGCCACTCTCACCGTAGGAGCCGGCTTGCCGGCGAAGAGGCCCTCGGGCCTTGTGCAAAGCTTGCAACCGCCTTCGCTGGCAAGCCAGCTCCTACAGCAGACGCCCGCAAACGACACACTCCTGTAGGAGCCGGCTTGCCGGCGAAAAGGCCCTCAGGCCTTGTACAAATCTTGCAACCGCCTTCGCTGGCAAGCCAGCTCCTACAGCAGACGCCCGCAAACGACGCACTCCTGTAGGAGCCGGCTTGCCGGCGAAAAGGCCCTCGGGCCTTGTGCAAGTCTTGCGATCGCCTTCGCTGGCAAGCCAGCTCCTACAAAGCCAGCTCCTACAAAAAGCCAGCGCCTACAAGGCCGGGGGGGTTACCAGAAGCGCTGTTGGGTCAGGCGGCTCCACCAGGTCAGCAGCACGCGGTCGATGGAGCCGCTGGCCGCCAGCCCTACCCGCTCTTGCAGGCTCTTGCGCTCGGCATAGTGCAAGTGGAAGACATCGGCACTCTTGGCCTTGTCCGCCAGGTATTCGTCACTGGTCTGCAACTCGTCCACCAGCAGTTTTTCCTGCGCCGCCACGCCCAGCCAGACTTCACCAGTGGCCACTTCATCAATGGCCAGTTGCGGGCGATAGCGGGAAACGAAGTTCTTGAACAGTTGGTGGGTGACGTCCAGGTCTTCCTGGAATTTCTCCCGGCCCTTCTCGGTATTTTCGCCAAACACCGTCAAGGTGCGCTTGTACTCACCAGCGGTCAGCACTTCGAAATCGATGTCGTGCTTCTTCAGCAGGCGGTTGACGTTGGGCAACTGGGCCACCACGCCAATGGAACCGAGGATGGCGAACGGCGCGCTGATAATCTTTTCACCGATGCAGGCCATCATGTAGCCGCCGCTGGCCGCTACCTTGTCGATGCACACCGTCAGCGGCACACCGGCCTGGCGGATACGCGCCAGCTGCGACGAAGCCAGCCCGTAGCTGTGGACCATGCCGCCACCGCTCTCCAGGCGCAGCACCACTTCATCCTTGGGCGTTGCCAGGCTCAGCAGGGCAGTGATTTCATGGCGCAGCCCTTCGGTGGCCGAAGCCTTGATGTCGCCATTGAAGTCCAGCACGAAGACCCGGGGCTTGGCCTCGGCCGGCTGTTTCTTGTGCTTCTTCTGGCTCTTTTCGGTCTTGCTCTTGGCCTTGCGCAGGGCCTTGAGCTGATCCTTGTCCAGCAGGCTCTGCTCCAGGCGCTCGCGCAGTTCCTTGTAGAAATCATTCAGCTTGCTGACCTGCAACTGCCCCACACCCTTGCGCCGCCCCTTGCTGCGCAGCGCAGCGGCGGTGATCAGCACCACCAGGATGGCGACCACCAGGGTCACGGTCTTGGCCAGGAAACTGGCGTATTCGGCGATAAACTCCACAGGGACTCCTCAAACATGGACCGCTGCCAACGAGCGGCGTAATGGGCTAAAGCATACCGGCGCGACTGGTCGGCCACCAGTCGGGAAACCTTGTGTAACCAAGCTCCAACAATCATTTCAAACAAGCGTATGTTTTTTCATTGACAGCTCACCGGCATCCTCATAACCTCGCAAAACTTTCAACGTACCGGGATGACGCGGACGTGGGCAGCATCTACTTGATTCGACATGGCCAAGCCTCCTTCGGTGCAGACGACTACGACGTGCTGTCGGCTACCGGCGTGCGCCAGGCGGCGGTGCTCGGCGAACATCTGGCAGCGCTGGGCATCGGCTTCGATCGCTGCCTGTCCGGCGATCTGCGGCGCCAGCAGCACACCGCCCAGGCCGCTCTGGAACAGATGAGCGCCGCAGGCTTTGACAGCCCGGCCCTGGAAATAGATTCCGCCTTCAACGAATTCGATGCCGACGCCATCATCCGCGCCCTGCTGCCCGACCTGCTGCCCCAGGAACCCGAAGCCCTGAACATCCTGCGCAACGCCGCGCAGAACCGCGGTGAGTTCCAGCGCATCTTCGCCCTGATCATCCAGCGCTGGCTGGCCGGCACCTACGACCCACCTGGCCTGGAAAGCTGGCTGGGTTTTGTCGAACGCGTCCAGGGCGGCCTGCAACGGATTCTCGAAGCAGCCAACAACCAGCAGAAGATCGCCGTGTTCACCTCCGGCGGCACCATCACCGCCCTGCTCCACCTGATTACCCGGATGCCCGCCCAGCAGGCTTTCGAACTGAATTGGCAAATCGTCAACACCTCGCTCAACCAGCTGAAGTTCCGCGGTCGCGAGGTGTCCCTGGCTTCCTTCAACGGTCATGCCCATCTGCAACTGTTGAAGGCCCCGGAGTTCATCACCTTCCGTTGAGCCCGGCTTACTGTGACCCTTGCTGTAACCACCCCATAAAAGGATCGAACCATGACCTCCGTAGCTGACGCCGTACAAGCCATGCAAGCCAAGTTCAACCCAGCTGCCGCTGCCGGCCTGGACCTGGTTTTCGGTTTCCGCATCGATGACTCCAAGCATTTCTCGCTGGTCGTCAAGGACAGCACCTGCGAACTCAAGGAAGGCGAGAACCCGGACGCCCAGGTCACCCTGGTGATGGACGGCGAGACCCTGGACGGCATCGTCAGCGGCGAGACCGACGGCATGCAAGCCTTCATGGGCGGCAAGCTGCGCGCCGAAGGCGACATGATGCTGGCCATGAAACTGAGCGAGCTGTTCCCAGCCTAAGACCGCGCAAGGTCCGGCTGTACCCGAATCCCGCCCCTGTGGCGGGATTCGTCGTTTCTGGCTGCCGCAACCGCTCTGGCCCGTGCCTTTGCCCTGAATCAATACCGCTGGGCGGCTGGCATTTCAGGCGAGACGCTTGATTGATCTCGGTCAGTTCCCACCCCGCAACGCCCCTCTACTCTTGCGCCTTCCATCGCGGCCAGGGACGGCTCAGCCGGAGCCACCTGCCATACCGCCATCACTCACGGAAGAGTCTGCATTATGCGATCACTGAAGATCATCCTGCTGTCTACCGCCTTCAACGGCCTGACCCAACGCGCCTGGCTCGACCTGCGCCAGGCCGGCCACCGCCCTAGCGTGGTGCTGTTCACCAGCGAAGAAGAGGTCTGCCGGCAGATCGAAGAGGCCGAGGCCGACCTGGTGATCTGCCCGTTCCTCAAGGACCGGGTCCCCCAGCAACTGTGGAGCCACCCCAAGCGCCCGGTGGTGATCATCCACCCCGGCATCGTCGGCGACCGCGGGGCCAGCGCCCTGGACTGGGCCATCAGCAAGGAACTCAAGCGCTGGGGCGTCACCGCGTTGCAGGCGGTGGAAGAAATGGACGCCGGGCCGATCTGGTCGACCCACGAATTCAACCTGCCCGCCGGGCTGCGCAAGTCCGAGCTGTACAACGGCCTGGTGAGCGACGCGGCGATTCACTGTATCCGCGACGTGGTGGAGAAATTCCGCAACGGCTACACCCCCCAGCCCCTGGACTACGACAAACCCTCGGTCCTCGGGCGCCTGCAACCGAACATGAAGCAATCCGACCGCACCTTCAGCTGGCACGACAGCGCCCAGTTCATCAAGCGCAGCATCGATGCCGCCGACGGTCAGCCCGGCGTCCTGGCCAGCCTCGCCGGCGGCCAGTACTACGTCTACGACGCCCACCTGGATTCACGCACCGGCATGCCCGGGCAACTGCTGGCGGTGCACGACGACGCAGTACTGGTGGCCTGCGGCGATCACAGCTTGTGGATCGGCTCCCTGCGCCAGAAGCCCCAGCCTGGCGAGGAAACCTTCAAGCGCCCCGCCCGCCACGTGCTCGGCGAGCGCCTGGCCGATGTCCCGGTGCTGGACTGGTCGGTGGCCAACAGCCCGTTCAGCACCGAGGCCTACCAACCTATCCGCTACCGCGAAACGGGCAAGGTCGGCGAACTGACCTTCGAGTTCTACAACGGCGCCATGAGCACCGAGCAGTGCCAACGCCTGGTCAGCGCCCTGCGCTGGGCCAAGGCCCGGGACACCCAGGTGCTGCTGGTGCGTGGCGGCCGCGGTGCCTTCAGCAACGGCGTGCACCTCAACGTGATCCAGGCCGCCGAAGTACCGGGCCTGGAAGCCTGGGCCAATATCCAGGCCATCGACGACGTCTGCCTGGAACTGCTCACCGCCCGCCAACTGGTGGTCAGCGGCCTGACCGGCAATGCCGGCGCTGGCGGCCTGATGCTGGCCCTGGCCGCGGACGTGGTCCTGGCCCGCGCCGACACCGTGTACAACCCCCACTACAAGAGCATGGGCCTGTACGGCTCCGAGTACTGGACCTACAGCCTGCCCCGCGCCGTCGGCCAGGCCATGGCCAAGCAACTGACCGAAGCCTGCCTGCCCATCAGCGCACTCCAGGCCCTGCAGATGGGCATGGTCCAGGAGATCGGCCCGCGCTGCCCGGACGAGTTCGGCCTGTGGCTGCTGCAACGGGCCAACGGCGTGCTCAACGACCCGCGCTACCAGCACCTGCGCCAGCGCAAGCTGGATGCCGACCCGCAACTGATGCAGCACTGCCGCAACGCCGAGCTGGAAGAGATGCACATGGACATGGTGCAGAACCGCAAGGGCTTCGCCGAGAAGTGCAGCAACTTCGTCTACAAGCGCAAGACCTGCTGCACCCCGGAGCGGCTGATCGAAGCCTGGGCCAAACCCCAGGACATCGCCCTGGTGGGCTGACCCAAAGCCTCCCCCCCTGAACCGTCGCCCGGGTCGCCGGGTGACAACTTCAGCGCTGTGGCTGCAACAGCAACGCCACCAGCGCCGTCCAGCCGGTCTGGTGGCTAGCCCCCAGGCCGCGCCCGGTTTCGCCATGGAAGTATTCATGGAATAGCACCAGCTCGCGGTCCTCGGCCTCCACCTGCAACTGCGGGTAGCCGCTCATGGACGGCCTGCGCCCGTCCTCGTCCAGCAGAAACAGTCGCGTCAGGCGCTGGCTCAAGCCGTCGGCCACTTCCTCCAGGGACGCCAGATACCCGGAGCCCCGCGGGTACTCCACCGAGAAGTTGACGTCGTAGTAGCGGTGAAACTCGCGCAGGGATTCGATCAGCATGTAGTTGATCGGCATCCACAGCGGCCCGCGCCAGTTGGAGTTGCCGCCATACAACCGTGAATCGGACTCCGCCGGCACATAGCGGGCACACAACTGCTTGCCGTCCACCTGCATGGCGAACGGCTGCTCGAAGGCCTTGGACAGGGAGCGGATACCGAAGTCCGAGAGGAACTCGCTGTCATCGAGCATGCGCTTGAGCAGGTCCTTGGTACGCTCGCCGCGCAACAGCGCCAGGAGCATGCGGTTACCCTTGCCCGGCTCGTACCAGCGCGACACCAGGCTCGCCAGGTCCGGCCGGTGATGCAAGAAGCCCAGCAGGCGCTGGGCCAGCCCCGGCAGGTTTTCGTGCTCATGCTGCTCCAGCACCTGCACCGCGAACAGCGGCATCAGGCCGACGATGGAGCGCAGGCGCAGGGGTTCGTTCTGCCCATCAGGGCGGTGCAGCACGTCGTAGAAGAACTGGTCCTGTTCGTCCCACAGCCCCTCGGCGCTTTCATCCACGCGGTTGATGGCCCCGGCGATATACAGGAAGTGCTCGAAGAACTTCACCGCAATGTCCACGTACACCCCATTGCGCTTGGCCAGTTCCAGGGCGATACGCATCAGGTCCAGGGCATAGGCCGCGACCCAGGCCGTGCCATCGGCCTGATCCAGGGCGAAACCTTCGGGCAAGGCGGCGGAGCGGTCGAACAGGGCGATATTGTCCAGGCCGAGGAAGCCGCCCTGGAACAGGTTGCGGCCTTCTGCGTCCTTGCGGTTGACCCACCAGGAAAAATTCAGCAGCAGCTTGTGGAATATGCGTTCGAGAAAATCCAGGTCACCGACGCCAGTCAGGCACTTTTCCTGCTGGTAGACCCGCCAGCAGGCCCAGGCGTGCACCGGCGGATTGGCGTCGTCAAAACGCCACTCGTACGCGGGCAACTGGCCGTTGGGATGCATGAAGCGATCCTTCACCAGCAGCAATAACTGCTGCTTGGCAAAGCCGGGATCGATCAGGGCAAAGGCTACCGCCTGGAAACCCAAGTCCCAGGAGGCATACCAGGGGTACTCCCAGGTGTCGGGCATGGAGACGATGTCGCAGTTGGACAGATGGCGCCAATGGGTGTTGCGCAGATGCTCGCGTTCACTAGGGGGTACCGGCTGGCCGGGATCACCATCAAGCCACTGGTTGACGTCGAAGTAGTACAGCTGCTTGGACCACAGCAACCCCGCCAGGGCCTGGCGCTGGACATTGCGCGCGTCGCTACTGGCGATACCTTGCTGCAACGCCCCGTAGAACTCATCGGCCTCGCGCCGGCGCTGCTCGAACAGGCGGCGGGCGCTGACCGGTTCGCTACCGGCCGGGGCAAAGCGCAGGAACAGGCGCTTGCTCTCGCCGCCCGCCAGATCCAGGACGAAGTGCGCCGCCACCCGGGTGCCACCATCGAAACTCACCGCACTGGCCTGTCCATCCACCAGGTAGTCGTTGAAACCATCCTTGAACGGCCCGGGTGACGCCAGCCCGTCCAGCTTGGGGAAATTGCTGTCGTTGTTGCAGAACAGCCACTGGCAGGGCTCGGCCCCCCAGGCGGTGATCTGCCGGTCGGGCAGTTGCCCATGCCGCGCCAGCACCTTGTCGCCCTCCAGGCGCATGCTCGGCCGCGGTGTGTTGCCGCCCCAGCTCCAGGTGTTGCGCGCCCAGACCTGGGGCAGCACCCGCAGCCGCGCCGGCTGGTGGAAACGGTTGTGCACGGTGATGTGCATGAAAATGTCATCGGCCGTGTGCTTGGCGTATTCCACCGTCACGTCGAAGTAGCGGTTGTCCTCGAAAACCCCGGTATCGAGGATCTCGTACTCGGTGTCGTTCAGGCCGCGACGGGCGTTTTCCGCCACCAGATCGGCATAGGGAAAGGCCGCATGGGGGTACTTGTAGAGCATGCGCATGTAGGCATGGCTGGGCACGCCGTCGAGGTAGAAGTACAGCTCCTTGACGTCCTCGCCGTGGTTGCCCTCGGCATTGTTCAGGCCGAACAGACGCTCCTTGAGAATGCTGTCGTGTTCATTCCACAGCGCCAGCCCCAGGCACCAGTGCTGGGCCTTGTCGGAGAACCCGGCCAGCCCGTCCTCGCCCCAGCGGTAGGCACGGCTGCGGGCATGTTCGTGGGGGAAGTAGCTCCAGGCGTCGCCATCGGCGCTGTAATCCTCGCGCACCGTGCCCCACTGCCGTTCACTCAGGTATGGCCCCCACTGGCGCCAGAGCTCGGCGTCGCTGCCCTGCAGGCGCCGGCCTTCAACCGTATCGAGGATGCTGCTGGTGGATTTTGCCGGCATCGGGGAGTGTCCTTGGCCATGGAGGTGACTTGCAGTGTAGGAGCAGCCCGTCTCGCTGCCCCGTGACAAATGTTTCACGGTACGAAGGCCCGAGGTGCCTAAAAACCCACGAGGCATCCGGGCCAGAGCCATTACGGCTAAATTTTTCACCCCTGGCTCGTTATAATCGGCAACCCTTTTATGGCAATGCGGATTCAATGATGTTCAGTTGCAAAGCGTTTTTCCCGGGCGCACTGCTCGCGGCAGCCTTCTCGACCCAGGCTGAAGGCCTTGACCTGAGCTACCCGCAGCCCCCGTTACCGGCCACCCCCATCCAGACCCCGGCGCCCCAGAGCGACATGCCCACCTTCAAACTGCAGTTCAAGCCAGGCATCAGCTACGAGCACCATTGCAGCGGCCAATGCACCTACGAAACCAATATCGACCAGTTGCACGACCGCGAAACCCGCCACAGCGCAAGCGTCGGATTCGACTGAGCCCGGCCATTAAACCTGCGGCACGCTTGATCCACACTCGCGCTCCTGAGTCCTACAGCGAACTCAGGAAGTCCTGCCCTGCCGGCGAAGTGGCCCGCAGCCTTGTGCAAGCCTTGCGACCGCCTTCGCTGCCAAGCCAGCTCCTACACAAGCGTCCGGCATCGCGCAAAATTCCGTAGGGACCGGCCTGCAGGCGAAGAGGCCCTGAGGCCTTGTGCAAACCTTGAAGCCAGCTCCTGCGGGTTTCATGAGGGTTGGACGGGGGTGGAGGCCGCTCGGTTGTCCAGCTACGACCCCTCAACACCAAAAACGACACCCCATTCCCTCAGGCGGTTGACGCGCCGCCCTCATCTCTATTTATTACTATTTATCCGCATTAATACGATAAATAGCCGCCCATGCTGAAACGCCCCGTTCGCCGCAAACGCCAGAAGCTTTCCGACGTGATTGTCGAGTCGGTGAAGCGTTCCATCGTCACCGATGCCCTGCGCCCCGGGGATCGCTTGCCCACCGAGAAGGAGCTGATGGAAAGCTTCCAATGCTCCAAGGGCTCGGCCCGGGAGGCGCTCAAGGCGCTGGAGGTGGAGGGGCTGGTCAACACTCGCACCGGGCCAAACGGCGGCGCCTACCTGAACCAGGCCGGTACCGAGCCGGCCAGCCGCGCGCTGCGCAACTACCTGCACTTCCAGCACATGGACGGCGAGCAGGTCTATCAGTTGCGCAAGGTGATCGAGGTGGAGCTGGCGGTGTCGGTGATCGGGCGCTTGAGCGAGGCGGATTTCAAGGCCCTGCAGGACAATATCGACTTCTGCAGCCAACCCGAGGACAGCGAGGCCGGCCAGCGCGAGCAGCGCATCGCCGAGCTGGAGTTCCACAACCTGCTGGGGCGAGCCTGCCCCAACCCGCTGCTGAGTTTCATGGCGCAGTTTCTCAACGATTTGCTGCGCGACCTGGTGGTGCTGAAGAAGGCCTACAAGCCCAAGCGCAAGCAGTTCGACGCCGCCAACCTGGATTACCACAAACGCTTGCTGCTGGCCTTGCGCGCCGAAGATGAAAGCGCAGTGCGCCAGTTGATGCACGAACACATGTGCGACGCCGAGCACCACATGACCGCCCTGGAAGGCGAAGTCACCCAGCACTTCCTGCTGGAGTTCGACCACCACCGATAGCGCCCGCCGTCCACCGCTTTGCCAATAACAAGCCTGAACACAGGCTGCTACGTCGATTCGCCATTGCCACTCCTGCCAATAACTAAACCAGGGAGTTACCCCATGCAGCGTCGTACGTTGTTGAAAGCCGGTCTGGCCGTTAGCGGTGCCCTCAGCCTCGGGCTGGGGGTGCGCAACGCCTTTGCCGCCGAACCCTTTACCTTCTACGGTTTGAAGTCGATGTCCGGCGCCTTTGCCAGCTACGGCAAGTTCGCCGACATGGGCTCGCGCCTGGCGGTGGAGCAGTACCCGACCCTGCTGGGGCGACCGCTGCACTACAAGGTGATCGATACCGAGGGCAACGCCGGCAAGGCGGTGCGCCGGGTCCAGGAGGCGATTGCCCAGGACGGCGCACGGTTCTTCCAGGGCTGCACCCTGTCGTCTTCGGCGCTGGCGGTGGCCAAGGAGGTGGGCAAGGTCGGTGGGGTGTTCATGACCCCGGTGGGCGCCGATGAGGTCACTGGCAAGGACTGCAATGCCTCGACCTTTCGCTGGTCGGTGCCAACCTACGGCGCCATCCGCGAAACCATGGTGCCGCTGATCAAGTTGCTGCCCGAGGCCAAGCGCTGGTACACCATCACCCCGCAATACGTGTTCGGCGAAGCCTTGCTGGAAGGGGCGAAGCAGGTGTGTGCCGAACATGGCATCGAGCACATCGGCAACAGCTACCACTCCTTGCAGGAGCAGGAATTCTCCGGCTACCTGACCAACGCCATCGCCGCCCGCCCTGATGTGCTGGTGCTGCTGAACTTCGGCAGCCAGTCATCCAACGCCCTGCGCCAGGCGGTGAACTTCGGCATCAAGGAACGCATGAAGGTGCTGCTGGTGTGGTCCGCCGGGCTCGACCAGTTCCAGGAGCTGGGCAGCGACGTCTTGGAAGGCGTCTACCTCGGCGCGCAGTACTGGCATCAGGTGGACACCCCGCTCAATCGCGAACTGGTGAAGCTGACCCAGGCCAAATACGGCATCAACCCCACCTACCCGCTGGCCGCCGACTACATCGGCAGCAAGATCATCCTCGACACCATTGCCGCCACCGGCAGCTTTGACGGCGCTACCGTGGCCAAGGCCATGCAGGGCCTGACCTACCAGGGCCCCACCGGCGAGGAGAGCATCCGCGCCGGCGACCATCAGGTGATCAAGGATTACTACCTGCTGGTGGGCAAGGCCGCCGCCACGATGCGCGACAAGGACGACCTGGCCGAGGTGCTCAGCGCCGGTCGCTCGTTCCCGGATGTCAGCGCCACCGGCTGCGCCCTGGCCTGACGCTCGACACTTCTATCGCTGGCTACAGGCAGCGGGCTCCGTCCAAGGGCTCCCTGCCGAGGGTTCCTGCATGCTTAATTTGTACCTGTTCCAGATCCTCAACGGCCTCGGGCTGGGGATGATCTACTTCCTGATCGCGGTGGGCCTGACGATCATTTTCGGCCTGCTGAACTTCGTCAACTTCGCCCATGGCGCGTTCTTCGTGCTCGGCGCCTACATCTGCTACACCGCCGTCAGCCTGACCGGCAACTTCTGGCTGGCCCTGGTGCTCGCGCCCCTGGTGGTGGCGGCCCTGGCCTGGATCATCGAGCGCCTGTTGATCCAGCGCATCTACCACTTGCCGCACATGTTCCAGATCCTGGTGACCCTGGGCATCGCGCTGATCATCCAGGAAGCCAGCGTGATGATCTGGGGCCCGGTGGGCAAGGCCGTGGCGGTGCCGGAACTGCTGCGCGGGGTGCTGGTGATCGGCGACTTCGTCTACCCCTACTACCGCCTGTTCCTGATCCTGTTCTCGGCCCTGGTGGGGCTGGGCCTGTGGCTGCTGCTGGAGCGCACGCGCTTCGGTGCCCTGGTGCGGGCCGGCAGTGAAAGCACCGAGACCGTGTCGCTGCTGGGCACCAATATCTTTCGCCTGTTTTCCATGACCTTCGCCCTCGGCGTGGCCCTGGCCGGGATCGCCGGGGTGCTGTTCGCGCCCTTGCGCGGCGCCCAGCCCTTTGTCGGCCCGGAGATTCTCGGGGTGGCCTTCGTGGTGGTGGTGATCGGCGGCATGGGCTCGTTCGGCGGCGCCCTGGTGGGCGGCCTGCTGGTGGGGGTGGTGCAAAGCCTGATGACCAGCCTCTGGCCCCAGGGCGCCAGCCTGATGATCTACGGCGCCATGGCGGCAGTCATTCTGGTGCGTCCTTACGGCCTGTTCGGGAGAGCATGATCATGAGCGAGAAAAATCCCCTGCCCTTTGCCAAGACTCAATCGCGCGGCCTGCTGTGGCTGGTGATCGCGGTGCTGATCGGTCTGCCTCTGGTGCTGCCGTCGGCGACCCTGGCCAGCGAGATCCTGATCTTCGCCCTTGCCGCACTGGCCTGTAACCTGCTGCTGGGCTACACCGGGCTGCTGTCGTTCGGCCAGGGCATCTTCTTCGGCGCCGGTGCCTACTGCGCCGCCCTGTTGATGATCCATCTGCAGCTGGGGCTGTTCAGTGCCCTGCTCGGCGCGGCGCTGGTGGGAGCCTTGCTGGCACTGCTGGTGGGCGCCCTGGCGATCCGCCGTACCGGCATCTACTTCGTGATGCTGACCCTGGCCTTCAGCCAGATGGCCTACTTCATCGCCTACACCCTCAGCGACTGGACCGGCGGCGACAACGGCCTGCTCAGCGTGCCGCGCCCGGAGATCCGCATCGGTGACACGGTGCTGCTGTCCCTGGCCGACGCCCGCTATTTCTACGGCTTTGTCGCGGTGCTGTTCCTGCTGATTTTCATCGGTGCCCGGCGGGTGATCGCCTCGCCGTTCGGCAGCACCCTGATGGCCATCCGCGAGAACGAAACCCGCGCCGCCGCCATCGGCTACGACACCCGGCATTTCAAGATCCTGGTGTTCATGCTCTCCGGCGCGGTCACCGGGATTGCCGGGGCGCTGTACGCCATGCTCCTGCACTTCGTGCCGCTGTCGAACATCGACCTGGCGATGTCGGAAAACATCCTGATCATGACCATCGTCGGCGGCACCGGCTCGCTGTTCGGTTCCCTGCTCGGCGCCGGCGCCATCGTGCTGCTGGGCGAGTTCCTCTCCGAGCTGTGGCCACGCTGGCTGATTCTGCTGGGGGTGATCCTGATCCTGGTGGTGGTGTTCATGCGCGGCGGTTTGTGGGGCGGTTTGTCGAGCCTGACGGAACGCCTCAAAGGCTCACGCAAGACGGCCTTGCTGGCCGAGGAGAAACGCTCATGAGCAAGCCTGCGCAGTACCTGCTGGAAACCCAGAACCTGGAGCTGGCCTACGGTGCCTTCCACGCGGTCAACGGGGTCAACCTCAAGGTCGAGGCCGGCACCATCCACACCATCATCGGCCCCAACGGCGCCGGCAAGACCAGCCTGTTCCACTGCCTGACCGGCGAACGCCAGGCCACCGCCGGGGCCATCCGTTTCAACGGCAAGAACATCATCAAGAAACCCGCCCACGGCCGGGTCGGCCTGGGCATGGCGCGCTCCTTCCAGCTCACCAGCCTGTTCCAGAACCTCAGCGTGCGGGAGAACCTGCGCCTGGCCGCCCAGGGCCGCGACGGCCTGGGGGCGCTGAACTTCTGGCGCCACGTGGACAGCCGTCGCGAGCACCTGGAGGTGGCCGACCAGGTGCTGGAACGCCTGCAACTCACGGCCCGGGCCCAGACCCTGGCCGGCGAGCTGTCCCACGGCCAGCAACGGGTGCTGGAAGTGGGCATGTCGATCTGTTCGAAACCGCAATTGCTGATGCTCGACGAGCCCACCTCGGGCATGGGCATCGATGACATCCCGATCATGACCCAACTGATCAGCGACCTGGGCCGCGACCACACGGTGCTGCTGATCGAACACAACATGAGCATCGTCATGTCCATCAGCCAGCGCATCACCGTGATGAGCCACGGCAAGATCCTGGTCGAGGGCACGCCGGATGTGGTGCGCGCCGATGAGCGTGTGCGTGTCGCCTACCTGGGAGAAGCCGCCTGATGCTGACCGTCGAGAACATCCATTCCTACTACGACAAGAGCCACGTGCTCGAAGGCGTCTCGCTCAAGGTGGAGGCCGGTGAACTGGTGACCCTGCTGGGGCGCAACGGCGCGGGCAAGACCACCACCTTGCGCAGCATTCTGGGGATCATCTGCCCGCGCCAGGGCCAGATCCACTTCAACGGCCAGCAACTGGTGGGCCAGAAAATCTTCGAGATCGCCCGCCAGGGCCTGGCCCTGGTGCCGGAACACCGGGGCATCTTTCGCCTGCTCAGCGTCGAGGAAAACCTGCGCATCGCCCAGCGCAAGACCAGCCGCTGGCAGCTGGACGACATCTACCGAATGTTTCCGCGGCTCAAGGAGCGCCGCAAGAACGCCGGCCACGCCCTGTCCGGCGGCGAACAGCAGATGCTGGCCATCGCCCGTGCCCTGCTCAATGACCCCAAGCTGCTGATCCTCGACGAACCCACCGAGGGCCTGGCGCCGGTGATCGTCGACGAGCTGGTGAAGATCCTGCGCACCCTCAAGGAAGGCGGCCTGCCGGTGCTGCTGGTGGAACAGAACCTGATGGTCTGCGACAAGCTCGCCGACCGTCACTACGTGCTCGAACAGGGCCGCGTGGTCTACCAGGGCAGCGCCGCCGAGTTTCGCGCCGACCCGACCATCAAGAACCGCTACCTGGCCCTGAGCGCCTGACGGGAGAAATGCCATGAACAGTCGACTGGACCCACTGCAGTCCTTGCAAAGCAATGCCCCGCTGATCAACCGCGAGCGCCTCTGGCAGTCCTTGATGGACCTGGCCCGACTGGGCGCCACCGCCAAGGGCGGCGTATGCCGCCTGGCCCTCACCGACCTCGACCGGCAGGCCCGGGACCTGTTCGTGCGCTGGTGCGAAGAGGCCGGCTGCAGCGTCAGCGTGGACGGCATCGGCAATATCTTTGCCCGCCGCGCCGGGCGTGACCCGAACCGCGCCCCGGTGATGACCGGCAGCCATATCGACACCCAGCCCACCGGCGGCAAGTTCGACGGTTGCTACGGGGTGATGGCCGGGCTGGAGGTGATCCGCACCCTGAACGACCTGGGCCTGGAAACCCAGGCGCCGATCGAAGTGGTGGTCTGGACCAACGAGGAAGGCTCGCGCTTCCCGCCGTGCATGATGGGTTCGGGGGTGTTCGCCGGCAAGTTCGACCTCGCCGAGACCCTGGCCAAGCAGGACGAACAGGGCCTGTCGGTGGGCGCCGAGCTGCGGCGCATCGGCTATGCCGGTCCGCGTGCGGTACTCGGCCACCCGGTGGGCGCCTATTTCGAAGCGCATATCGAGCAAGGGCCGGTGCTGGAAGACCGCCAGACCACCATTGGCGTGGTCATGGGCTGCCTGGGCCAGAAGTGGTTCGACCTGACCCTGAGCGGGGTCGAGGCCCACGCCGGGCCGACGCCGATGCACCTGCGCAAGGACGCTCTGGTGGGCGCGGCGCAAGTGGTCAGCGCGGTCAATCGCATCGCCCATGCCCATCAGCCCCATGCCTGCGGCACCGTGGGCTGCCTGAGCCTGCACCCGGGCTCGCGCAACGTGATCCCCGGGCAGGTGCAGATGACCCTCGACCTGCGCCACCTGCACGCCGATCGGTTGCAAGCCATGGTCGATGAAGTGCGCCAAGTGATCGAAGACAGCTGTCGCCAGCATGGCCTGACGTTCGAGCTGACCGCCACCGCCGACTTCCCGCCGCTGGACTTCGACCCCGCCTGCGTGGCCGCCGTGCGCCAGGGCGCCGAGCACCTGGGGCTGAGCCACATGGACATCGTCAGCGGCGCCGGGCACGACGCGATCTTCATCGCCGAGCTGGGCCCGGCAGGGATGATCTTCGTGCCCTGCGAGGGCGGCATCAGCCACAACGAAATTGAAAACGCCGCGCCCCAGGACCTGGCCGACGGCTGCGCGGTCCTGCTGCGGGCCATGGTCAATGCCGCTCAAGGAGCTCAATCGCTATGAAGCAAGCCACTGACATCGCCGCCTTGAGCGGCGTCGAACTGCTGCGCCATTACCGTGACAAGCGCCTGTCACCGGTGGAGGTCACCGAAGATGCCCTGGCGCGTATCGAGCGCTTCAATCCCCTGGTCAACGCCTACTGCCATATCGATCACCAAGGGGCTCTGGACGCGGCACGGGCCTCCGAACAGCGCTGGCTCAAGGGCCAGCCCTGCGGCGCCCTGGACGGCTTGCCGGCGTCGATCAAGGACCTGACCCTGACCCGCGGCATGCCCACCCGCAAGGGCTCGAAAACCACTGCGGCCGCCGGCCCCTGGGAGGTCGACGCACCCTTCTCCGGTTTCATGCGCGCGGCCGGCGCGGTGCTGCTGGGCAAGACCACCACCCCGGAGTTCGGCTGGAAAGGCGTGACCGACAACCCGTTGTACGGCATCACTCGCAACCCCTGGGACACCCGCCTGACGGCCGGTGGCTCTTCCGGCGGCGCAGCGGCGGCGGCCTCGCTGAACCTCGGCGTGTTGCACCAGGGCAGCGATGCCGGCGGATCGATCCGCATTCCCTGCGCCTTCACCGGCACCTTCGGCATCAAGCCGACCTTCGGCTACGTGCCGCAGTGGCCGGCCAGCGCGATGAACATCCTCTCGCACCTGGGGCCGATGACCCGCAGCGTCGATGACGCCGTGCTGATGCTGCAGACCGTGGCCCGTCCGGATGCCCGTGACGGCCTGCTCGGTGCCCCGCGCAGCACGCCCTGGTTACCGGAAAATGCCAGCCTCAAGGGCCTGCGCATCGCCTACAGCCCGGACTTCGGCTACGTCAAGGTCGACCCGCAAGTGGCGCGAGTGGTGGCTCGGGCCGTGGAGCGCCTGGCGCAACTGGGGGCGCAGATCGAGCAGGTCGATCCCGGTTTCAGTGATCCCCTGGAGATGTTCAATACCCTGTGGTTCTCCGGGGCAGCGCGCCTGACCACAGCCCTCAGCCCCGCCCAGCGCGCCTTGCTGGACCCGGGCCTGCTGCGCATCGCCGAACAGGGCGAAGGCATCAGCCTCAGCGACTACAGCGCCGCCCTGGAGGCGCGCGCCGCCCTGGTGGCCCACATGGCCGCCTTCCATGAGCGCTACGACCTGCTGCTCTCGCCCATGCTGCCCCTGACTGCGTTCGCCGCCGGACACAACGTCCCACCGGGCTCGGGCCTGGGGGAATGGATGGAGTGGACGCCCTTCAGCTACCCCTTCAACCTGACCCAGCAACCGGCGGCTTCACTGCCCTGCGGCTTTGCCGACGACGGCCTGCCCGTGGGCCTGCACGTAGTGGGCGCACGCTTTGCCGACGAGCAAGTGCTGCGCTTGTGCCGGGCCTATGAGCAAGCGTTCCCCAGCCCCCACCCCCAAGCCCCCGTCCTGCGACACTGACCCGCACAAAATCCCGTAGGAGCCGGCTTGCCGGCGAAGAGGCTCGCGAGCCTTGGGCAAACCCTGAGGCCGCCTTCGCGGGCAAGCCCGCTCCTACACCTGATTCCGGCATCGCGCGAAATCCCGTAGGAGCCGGCTTGCCGGCGAAGAGGCTCGCGAGTCTTGTGCAATCCCTGAGGCCGCCTTCGCGGGCAAGCCCGCTCCTACACCTGATTCCTGTATCGCGCGAAATCCCGTAGGAGCCGGCTTGCCGGCGAAGAGGCCTGCGAGTCTTGTGCAAACCCTGAGGCCGCCTTCGCGGGCAAGCCCGCTCCTACAGAACGTCGCGATTGGGTGGGGCCGTATTCAATCGGGCCGAGGGATACGCCGCTGCAGTGCTCACAAAAACGCAACACCAGGCTGCGTCCTTTGTGATGGTTGGGCTAGGGTGGAAGCGATACAGTCGGGCCATCAGCAACCCGACTGACGCCCGACACAAGGATGCGTTCGATGACTGATTTGCACAATCTATCCACCACCCAGCTGCTGGCGCAATTCGCCAGCCGCACCCTCTCGCCACTGGACTACTACGAGCATCTGCTGGCCCATGTCGGGCGCTGGGAGCCGCATATCCGTGCGCTCTACGCCTTCGATCCGGAGCAGGTGCGCCTGCAGGCCCGGGCCGCCACCGAGCGCTGGAACAAGGGCGCCCCCAACGGCCCGCTGGACGGGATTCCAGTGACGATCAAGGAACTGATCGCCACCCAAGGCACGCCGATTCCCCTGGGCAGCGCGGCCACCACGTTGAAGCCGGCGTTGCAGGATGCTCCACCCGCCGCGCGGATGCGTGAGGCCGGGGCGATCATCCTGGCCAAGACCACGGTGCCGGATTTCGGCATGTTGTCCTCGGGGTTGTCGAGCTTCCACGGCATTACCCGCAACCCCTGGAACACCGCCTGCAATACCGGTGGCTCCAGTTCCGGCGCCGCTGCGGCCGCCGCGGCCGGTTACGGGCCGCTGCACATCGGCACCGACATCGGCGGCTCGGTGCGCCTGCCGGCCGCCTGGTGCGGGCTGGTGGGGTTCAAGCCGACCCTGGGGCGGATTCCCATCGACCCGTATTACACCGGACGCTGCGCCGGGCCCATGACCCGCAGCGTCGATGACGCGGTGCTGATGATGCGCTACCTGGCCAGACCCGATGCCCGGGACGCCACCAGCCTGCCGCCCTTGACCGGCGAGTGGAGCGATGCGCCGGTGTCGGTCAACGGTTTGAAGATCGGCCTGATGCTGGAACCCGGCGCGGGGCTGCAGCCGGAAGGTTTTGTCTGCGCGGCGGTGGAACAGGCTGCGCGGCTGTTCGAAAGCCATGGCGCCCAGGTCCGCACCCTGGCACCGATCATGGACCGCGCTCAGCTAGACGGCCTCGACCGCTTCTGGCGCGCCCGACAATGGGCGGAACTCTCGGCCCTGGGTGCCGAGCAGTTCGCCAAGGTGCTGCCCTATATCCGCGACTGGGCGGCGCCGGGGGCCGACTTGTCCGGGGTCGAGGCGGTGCTGGGCTTCAACCAGACCTTCGAGATGCGTCGCCGCGCCGCCCAGGTGTTCAGCGAGTTCGACCTGGTGTTGTCACCCACCAACCAGATCAACCATTTTCCCGCCCAGTGGCCGTCACCGAGCAATGATCCGCAGCAGCCGTTCGAGCACATCGTCTTCACCCTGCCCTGGAACATGGGCGAACAACCGGCGCTGTCGATCAACTGCGGTTTCGCCGCCGATGGCATGCCCATCGGCCTGCAGATGATCGCCCCGCGCTTTGCCGATCAATGGCTGCTGCAAGTGGCCAAGACCTATGAGAGCTGGCGCGGAGCAATCCACAGCTGGCCAAATCCGCCGTCCCACTGACACACCGAAACTGCCACCTTCACCCCAGCCCCGGGCCTTGCCGCCCGGGGCCTGGGCAACCTATGAATAAAAATTCGAGGGGCCAGTATGCACAGCCAAGCGTCCAATCCATCCGCCACACCCGAGCCCGAAACGCCCAACGCGGCGGGAGGCAAGCGCAGCGTATTCGCGGTGATCCTCGGCAATGCCGTGGAGTTCTTCGATTTCGGGGTCTACGCCACCTTTGCGGTGATGATCGGCCACACCTTCTTTCCCTCCGACAGCGCCTTTGTCAGCCTGATGTTGTCGGTCACCGCCTTCGGAGTGGGTTTTATCGTGCGGCCCCTGGGGGCGGTGCTGATCGGCGCCTACGCCGACCGCGTCGGGCGCAAGCCGGCGATGCTCCTGACCCTGGTGATGATGGCCGTGGGCACCGGCAGCATCGCCATCCTGCCCAGCTATGAAAGCATCGGCATCGCCGCACCGATCCTGCTGGTGCTCACTCGGCTGATCCAGGGCCTGGCCTGGGGTGGCGAGGCCGGCCCCGCCACCACCTACATCCTCGAAGCCGCGCCAGCCCACAAGCGCGGCACCTACGCCTGCTGGCAGGTGGTGGCCCAGGGCGTGGCCGCCATGGCCGCCGGCACCGTGGGCTACACCCTGACCCAGGTGCTGTCCCCCGAGGACCTCAACAGCTGGGGCTGGCGCGTGCCCTTCGTGTTCGGCCTCTTGGTACTGCCAATCGGCATCTACATCCGCCGCAACCTGGCGGAAACCTTCCATGGCCAGGGCGAAGAAGCCAGCACCGGCAGCCTGGTGCGCCAGGTGTTCGGCGAGCATCGCCGGGCGCTGGTGCTGGGGCTGCTGATTCTGTCGGGCAGCACCATCACCCAGTACTTCATCAACTACATGACCACCTTCGCCCTCACCGAACTGAAACTGCCCACCAGCATCTCCATGCTCTCGACCCTGGTGGCCGGCGCGGCCATGGCGGTGTGCGCGATTGCCGGCGGCATGCTCTGCGACCGTTTCGGCCGCCGCACCATCCTCATGGCGCCGCGGGTGGTGCTGTTGCTGGTGCTGTTCCCGGCGTTGCAACTGATGACCGAGCACCCCAGCCCGACGACCTTCCTGCTGACCCTGGCGGTGCTCTCCGGGCTGCACGGCATGAGCGGCGCGGCGCTGATCGTGCTGCTGGTGGAGAGTTTCCCCAAGACGGTGCGCTCCACCGGTTTCTCCATCGTCTACGCCTTTGGCGTGGCGGCTTTCGGCGGTACGGCGCAGATCATCATCACCTGGCTGATCGGCACCACCGGCAACCCGATGTCACCCGTGGGCTACCTGCTGGTGGCCAACCTGGTGTGCCTGACCGCCGCCTGGTTCGCCAAGGAAACCCGCCCACAAACACCCGGGCGCAGCACCCCCGGCCAACGGCTCGCAGAAGCCCGCGCCCGCTGAGCATTCGCCTCACTGCCCAAAACCCTTTTCCGGCACCGCGTCTTTCTCTACCCTGCCGGCCGCGCATGACCGCGGTCGGGCGGAGGTTCGACGCCTTTGATTTGTGGGGAAGCGACATGAAACAGCTCGTACTTTGCCTCCTGGCCATGAGCGCCAGCAGCCCCCTGCTGGCCCAGGACAACCCGCGCCCAAGCCAGCAGGCCCAGGCCCCGGGCTTTATCGAAGGCAGCAGCCTGGACCTCAACCTGCGCCATTACTACTCCAACCAGCACACCCAACGCGACACCTACCTGACGATCAAGAAACCCGACGGCAACCAGCGCACCCGGGTGCGGGAAACCTGGGTACAGACCGGCATGCTCAAGTACAGCTCCGGCTATACCCAGGGGCTGATCGGCATTGGGGTGGACGCCGGCCTGTTCAGCGCAGTGAACCTGGAGCGCGGCCACGGCCGGGTGGCCAACGGCGGCGACCGAGTGCTGGTGGACAGCGACGGCGACGCCCTGCCCACCTGGAGCCGCCTGGGCATCGGCGATGTGCGCTTGCGCCTGTCCAACACCGAGCTCAAGGCCGGGCGCCTGATGACCGACAACCCGGTGCTGCGCTACAAGGACAACCGCGCACTGCCCTCCAGCTTCCAGGGCGTGGGCCTGTACAGCAACGAAACCGACTGGTTGTCGCTGCAGGCCGGCAGCTTCGACCGGGCCATCCCGCGCACCGGCACCGGCAGCGAACGCCTGACCACCACCTTCGGCAACCGCGCCTACAGCGGCGAGCGCATCAGCTACCTGGGCGCGACGGTCAAGCCCGGCCTGGGCCTGGAAGGCAGCCTTTATGCCTCGCGCTTCGAGAACATGTGGGACCAGTACTACCTGGGCCTGACCCACCGCGCCGGAGACAAAAGCCGGCTGGCGCTGAAGACCGCGTTCAACTACTACCACACCCGGGACCAGGGCCAGCAGCGCCTGGGCTACATCGATAACGACGCCTTCAGTCTGGCGCTGACCGGCAGCCATCAGGCCCACAGCCTGACCCTGGCCTGGCAGCAAGTGTTCGGCAACGAGTACTTCGACTATGTGTGGGAGTCCACCGGCAACTACATGGCCAACTCCCTGTACTCGGACTACAACGGCCCCAATGAAAAGTCCTGGCAGTTGCGCTACGACCTGGATCTTGCCGCCTACGGCGTGCCCGGGCTGAGCGCCAGCCTGTGGCACGCCAAGGGCTGGGGCATCGATGGCACCCAGTACGACGGTGACCGCAATGGCCGCAACCGCGGCTACAACGTACGCGGCCTGGACGGCGCCAAGCACAACGAGAATGGCCTGATGCTGGCCTATGTGGTGCAGTCCGGGCGGCTCAAGGATGCGGTGCTGCGCACCATCGTCTACAACCACCGCGCCAGCGGCGGGCAGATCGACGGCAGCTATGACGAGTTCCGCCTGGTGGGGAATTTCCCGTTCAACCTGTTCTGACCACCGCCCCTCCTCCGTAGGAGCCGGCTTGCCGGCGAAGAGGTCCGTAAGCCGTGCAGCGTTCTTGGAAACGCCTTCGCGGGCAAGCCCGCTCCTACGCCAGGCTATGGCGTTGCATCGCCCGGACAAGCATTTCCTGGCACCTGAGGGTCGCCACTGACAAGGGCCGGTTGCGCACCACGCACAGGTCCACCCGGATCCGCTCCAGGTATTGGTCGTCGATCGGCACGGCCACCAGCCCATCCCCCAGGTCCCGGGCCTCGGCATCCACCTGGGGCAGGATCAGCACTGCCGCACGTTGGCGGGCCAGGCTTTTCTGCACCTCCAGGGAGCTGGTGGTGAATACCGGAAGGATGTTCACTCCGCGCTTTTTCGCCGCGCCCTCCAGGGCCTGGCGCACGCCGTAGGCCGAGTCGGGAATCGCCAGGGGCTGGCCCTCCAGATCCTGCAGGCGAATGCTCGGGCACTGGGCAAACGGGTGCTCAGCGCTGACCAGTACCCGGTGCCACAGTTGGCAGTGGGCGGTCACCTCCACTTCGGCCCGTTCCGGCAGGTAGAACGCCAGGCCCAGGTCGGCCTCGCCGCTGCACAGGGCATCCAGAGTGGCGCCGGCACTGGCGATGACGATGTTGAAGGTGACTTTCGGATGGGCCCGGTTGAACGCCGCCAGCACCGGCGCCAGCACGCTGGAAACGATACTTTCCGACACATGGATGCTGACGTTACCCGCTACCTGGCTCTGCCGGCTGGCGATCACATCGCGCACCTGGTCGAAGCCGCGCAAGGTGGAGGTGACCTGCTCGGCCAGGCATTCACCCTCCACGGTCAGGCGAATGCCCCGGGGCCCGCGCTCGATCAGCGCGGTGCCGAAGAAGTGCTCCAGTTGCTCGATCTGCCGGCTGACTGCGGTGGGGGTCACGTACAGGCGCTCCGCCGCCTGACGCAGGGAGGCGCACCGGGCTACCTCGTGGAAGTAACGCAACGCTCGTAATTGCATGGCCGCAGGTCCCATCGTTGAACTGAGCCATGAGGCAGGCAATTACTGCGCCAGCCGCAGCGCCCCGGAACCGTTCAACACGCGGTTTTCACACAAAAGATTGATCTGAACGATGCCCCTGCCTACCCTGCCAGGGCGCCGATGCCTCATTCGGCAAGAACCCTCCCCCCCCCTTGCCGTCTGCTTCCAAGGATTTCCATGAGCACTCTGCCCCGCACCGCACCACTTGCCGCAACCCTCACCGCCCTGGCGCTGCTTGGCGCCTGCTCCAGCGTGACCCGGGAGATCAACCCGGAGCCCACCATCACTTCCGCCGGCATCCTGGCCTTTCGCGATATCTGCCTGAAGTCCGCGCCGTCCTTCGCCGGCGCCGAGACCGCCGCGCGCAACCATGGCATCAGTGACCTGACCGATGCCGGCTTCGCCAAGATGGGCATGAACGAGGACCAAAGCCTGGGCGTTCAGATACAGGCCAACAAGGAATGCGCGATCACCACCCCGACCCAGAACGACAGCTCGCTGACCCAGCAATTTCTCAGCGTGGCCGGCAAGTTCTCCAGCACCCCGGTGGCCCAGAGCGTACCGAGCAAGATCACCCTCAACGGGCAGACCTTCATCCTCATGCACGACCGTCGTGGCGGTGAAGCCTATGTGATGCTCAAGACGCAGTGACCGCGCTGCATCCTAGCTCTGGCTGAGCTGTCGCTGCGGCGGCCGGCTCAACGTCAGGACCCGGACCAGGGCGGCTGCATTCATCGGTTTGTGAAACAGAAAGCCCTGGGCCGCATCGACACCCAGGCGCTGCAGGTGCGCACGTTGCTTTTCGGTCTCGATGCCTTCGGCCACCAGCTCCAGGTTCAGCGCACCGGCCATCCCCACGATGGCCGCGATGATCCGGGTTTCCTTGGGCCCCGTAGCGTTGGCGACAAATCCGGAGTCCAGCTTGAGCTGGCCAAAGGGAATGTCCGCCAGGCGCATGATCGAGGAATGCCCGGTGCCAAAATCATCCAGGGACAGACGCACGCCACCGTGCACCAGCACACTGATGTTCTCGATGCACTGCATGCTCAGGACCAGAGCCTGGCGCTCGGTGATCTCCAGGGTCACCTGGCGCGTGGGCACCTGCGCCTCGTCGATCTGTTGCAACACCCGCAAGGCGAATAGCGGATCGCTCAGCTGGCTGGCCTCAATGTTGTAGGAGAACATCAGGGCATCGCCGCTGACGTGGCCCTGCAACTGCCGCTGCAGCGCCAGGCCCTGCTGCAACAGGCAATCGAACAATTGGCGATGGCCCTGCGGGCTGTCGAACAGGTCGAGAAAGAACTGCGGCCCCAGCACCCCCTTGTGAGGATGCTGCCAACGGGCCAGGACTTCGACGCCGGTGATCCGCCGGGTCTTCATGCAGACCTGGGGCTGGAAAAAAGGCACGATCTGCCGCTGTTCCAGGGCCTGGGAAACATCCAGTTCGGCCACCCAGTCGTTGTTGGCGCAACCAGCTCCCGCCGCCCCTGGAGCATCGTCACGTGCATGGCCTTTCACCGTACGCTTGATGGCCAGCGCCTTGAGCAGCAAGGCGCTGATCTGCAGCGTGTCCAGCTCGCTGTAACTGCCGACGCAGTACTTGCCGGAACGCACGCGAAAGTTCGCCAGCCCCCAACGGATCGGCGCTTGCAGCGCTTCGCATTCCATCATCGAGAAAAAGCCGTGGTGCTCGCAGAGCCTGCGCAGGTAGGGGATGGCGTTCAGGGAGTGCAGCGAGTCGCAGATCACCAGGTCCAGTTCATCCAGGGCGGGCGGGAACTGAGCGCCGTCGCAGTCATCGCTGATCACTTGTACCCGAGCAAAACCGCAAGACGCGAGAATTCTTGAAAAATGTCGAACCCGAAAAGCGTTCGAACACAACAACAGTACGCTCAGCGTCGACATCACCGCGGCTCCGGATAAAAAACCATGCTAGCCAAATTGAACTCAACTGAGTTCAAGACACTTCGCCAATGGAAGTAGGAAATTTCTGAGACTTGGCATTTTCTCAAGAAACTACAGGGCCAGAGCTGGTCGACCGAGGCCGGCCCCTCCTGGGCAGCGCCCCGTTTACCAGGAGTGCATGGCGACTATGGAGCACTGGCAATGGCCGCAATCTCCCTGCGCAACCATTGCAGGCCCGGCGCCTGTTGCTGCTGGCGATGCCAGATCAGGCTGACCTGCACCGGCGCCGCCAGCAGCGGCAGGCTGGCGATGCGGATCGGCAGCAAGGCGCAGAAATGCTCCGCCAGGTAGCGTGGCACGGTGCCCAGCAGGTCGGACTGGGCAACGATCAGCGGAATGCTCAGGTAGTTGGGCACGAACACCTGCACCTGGCGCTGGACCTTGGCCGAGCCGAGAACGATTTCCAGGGGCGAGCCGCGCCCACCCCGATCGGGAATCGCCACGTGCAGGCAAGCCTGGTAGGCCTCCAGGCTCAGTTCCGGGGCAAAGGCCGGATGGTCGCGACGGCCGATCACCACCAGTTGCTCCTCAAGCAGCGGCTGGTAGCACAGGTCCGGGCTGTCGAAATACAGGTAGTCCACCGCCAGGTCGAGCATCCCGGCACCGAGCCAGGCGGCGATGGCGTCGGCGCTGTCGCTGCGCACCGCCAGCCGGACCCCGGGCGCTACCTGCTGCAGGCGTCGGGACAGAGCCGGCAGCAGGCGCGCCTGGGCGTAATCGTTCATCGACAAGGTGAACAGTTGCTGGGCCGCCGCCGGCTCGAACGCCGCAGCAGGATCGAGGCCCTGCTGCAACAGGTGCAGGGCCTGGCGCACGGCCACATGCAGGCTCAGGGCCCGGGAGGTGGGTTGCATGCCGCGGGCGGTGCGAATGAACAGCGGCTCGTCCAGGTGCCGGCGCAGGCGCGCCAGGGCATTGCTCACCGCCGGTTGGCTGAGGTTCAGGCGTACCGCGGCCCGGGACAGGTTCTGCTCCTGCATCAAGGCGTCGAACACCCGCAACAGGTTGAGGTCCAGGCGCTGCACATTGAGCTTCATGAATAATGCCCATTGAAATTATCCAGGGGCTGGATAATTCGCGGCGCCAGCCCCGGCTGTCAATAACGGCAGCCGGAGCAAGGGGTCAGTCAGCAACCCCTGGACCAGCATTGCTCTCGGGCAGGAAAAGGCGCGCCGCCAGCCAGCAGGTCAGGCAGGCAGCCACGAATAGCACCAGCATCTCCACCTGGTAGTCGGCGAACTGTGCCTTCTTCACGCCATGGACCACCAGGGCGATGAAGATCAGCGCCCATAGGCTGGCCACGCTTGCGCCCACCAGGGCCAGCACCGCACAGGCGCGCGGGCTGTGGTAGACCTTCATCAGCGTCACCCCCAGGGCGAAGACCAGGAACGGCAGCAGAAACGCCACCTGGGCCACCAGCGGTGCAAGCACCGGCATCAGCAGCAACTCGCCCCCCCGCACCTCCCCCAGCAATCGCGGGTTGCTGGCCAGGTGGGCCAGCAGCGTGACGAACTTGAAGGCGCCGAACACCAGCCCCAACACCAGCGGGCAGAAGAAAAACGCCATGAACACCCGGCGTCGCGGGTAAGCCGCCGCACTCATGGCGCACAGCCCTGGCTCTTGGAGTAGCCCAGCAATTTGCAGCCAAACTCCACCCGGGACTTGTAATCCAGAATATCCACGCCGCCATCCATTCCTTTTCGATCACCGATCATTATCTCGGGCATGATCGACGTATCGGTCACCAGCCCGGAAAGCCAGGTGAATGCACTCCGGTCGCCCATGTACTGCTCATGAATCGGCTGCAGGATAGTCTGTTCGCCTTTCAATTGCTTGATGTCCCAGGCGACCGGATCGCTGGTGGCCTTGTTGTAGAGGTTCTTGAAGTTCTCGAAGCCACCGGTGATCAGCGCATCCCCGGCTGCCTTGCGCCAGTCATAGACCGGCGCCATCAGCCGGCCGACACCAAAGGTTATGTACGAGAGGTTATCGTCGGCTCCCAGGCCGGTCCAACCGGCCCTGGACACCTCTTCCGCCCCACCGAACCACTTGGCACCAATCCCCATGTTCTGCTCGTAGACATGGCTGGCACCAAAGAAATTGGCCCGGTTGTCGATGGTGTTCAAGTAGGTCACCAGGCGCCCGGCAGCCCCTTCGGTGTTGTAGAGATAGTCGAAGGTGTTCTTCGAGGAACGGGTCACATCCTTGTTCATGATGTTCCAGGCATCCTTCATGGCCACGTACTTGATCGAGGCATTGACCGCCGCGCGGCAACTGTCGCTGGTCGGCGCCTTGTCGCAGAGGCTGCGCATTTCCGAGTCCAGCCACTCGCTGAGTTTCTCGGCCTTGGCCACCGCAGCCTTCTTCTGCTCATCGGTAGAGCAGGTACGTCCCGACAGGCAGTTGCCCACCTCATCGAAGGCCTGGTGCGTCAGGTAGTTGTACTGAGTGCCATTGGCCGCCACCGCCGAGGCGATGCTCATGTCACCACCGGACGCCGACGCGCCGAGTACGCCGACAATCTGCGACAGGGCCATCAGGTTGGCCTGGGCCTGGATGTACTCCGGCGAGCCGGGGATCAGGTTGTCCGGCAGCAGCTTGTCCCCCAGCACCCCCACCAGCAACTCGTTGGCACCACCGGCGATGGCGCCGGTGCGAAAATCACCGCCCATGGCTTCAGACAACAGGCCGCCAAGCCCGGCATGCAGAGCGATTTTCGCCAGGCCGCCTTCGGTCAGGCCCAGGTCGCCGATCTTGCCGGCACCATAGGCCCCGCCAATGCTCGCCGCGGTGCCGGCAGCGGCGCTGGCCAGGTTGTCCTTGAAGCTGCCGCCATAGACCGCAGTCTTGATCAGGGCATCGGCCGTGACCTTGACCGCCACGGTCTGCAGGCTCTTGGCATCCAGGCCCATGGCGCTCGGGTTGTAGTTCAACCCCTGGGCCACTCCGGCGGTGGCTGCGGCCACTGTGTAGCCCTTGATGCTCTCCTTGGAGGTCACGTCCTTGAGGACCTTGCCCAGGTTGCCGCGGTTGTCGATGGTGCTGACCGTGGCCTTGGTGGCGACGTTCACCGCCACTGCCTGGAGCATGGTGTTCATCCCGGCCATCATCGGCCCCATCACCGCCGCCAGGGCGATGGCGATGATCAACTGCGCTGCCGGGCCCAGGCCCGAGTTGTTGTACTTGAAGGACTCGTGGATCTCCTTGACCTGGCGCCAGTCCACATCGCCACGGGCCTCGGCCTGTTTCAGCCAGGCCAGTTGCGGGTCGGCCTGGACCATGGCGTCGATGGCCTGGCTGACGCTCTTCTGGTCAATGTGCTTGATGTCGATCTTCAAGCCTTCCACGGCCTTGATAGTCAGGCTGCCGCCGGCCACCAGGCTGCTCTGGCGCAGGGTTTCATCGGTGTTGCCGCGGCCTTTGGAGGAATTCCAGAAGGCATTGTTGTTGCTCTTGGTGTGGCTTTCGTCGTGCAGGTCCTTGACCCCCTCGAAGGTGATCGCGCCGCCACTGTCCAGGGTCAGGTCCTTGGCGCTTTCCAGCTTGGCCACCTGGTATTTCTGGTCGCCGCCGCTCTTGAGGGTCAGGTCGCCGCCAGTCGTGATCTCGCTGCCGATGTTGGTGACCTGGGTCACCTCGTCACGGCGGGTCTTCTTGCGGCCCCAACTGCCCTTCTTCTTCATGTCGTACAGCGAGTAGTCGCTGTCCTGGGCCGCCAGCAACTCCAGGTTGTCACCGGCCACCAGGTAGGCTTCGTTGCCGGCGCTGATACGGCTGGAGATCAGGCTCAGGTCCTTGCCGGCACTGAGGACCACATCGGCGCCGGCGGTCAGCGAGGTGCCGATCTGGCTGACATGGTCTTCCTGGCGGGTGACCTTCTTGGTCTTGGAGTAGCTGTGCTGCTCATCCGCCGCCGAGGCCAGGGTCAGGTCACCCGCCGCATCCATGGCGATGTTGCGCTTGGCCTCGATCTGGCTGGCGACTGCCGTCAGGTCGCGTCCGGCGCTGACCGCCAGATCCCTTCCGACGCTGACGCTTGAACCGTGCTGGGTGATGCTTTCGTTGAGGTAGCGGTCGCGGGTGAGCTTGTCGTGCTCCTGGGCCGATACCAGGTTGACGTCGCGCGCAGCGATCAGGGTCGTGTCGCCGCCACTGCTCAGCACCCCGCCGATGTTATTGATATCGCGACCGGCACCGACATTCAGGTCGTTGCGGGCCTCGATCCGCCCGGCGTTGTCGGCGTAGTCCAGGCGCTGGGTAGTGGAGCCAGGGTTGCTCTGGAAGGTGGTGATGCTGCGCTCGTTGATCACGTCCCCGGCCAGGGCGCGGACCGTCACGTCACGCCCGGCGATAATACCGCCGGACTGGTTGACCACGTTGTCCCCGGCCAGCAGGTTCAGGCGATTGCCCGCCTCGATCAGGCCACCGTTGATCAGGTCAGTCCCCGCCGTGGCACTGAGGTTCTCACTGGCGCGCAAGGTCCCGGAGTTGACCAGGTCCTTGCCGGCGATCAGGGTCACGTCGCGGCCCTGGACCAGCGCGCCATTGGGCGCCAGGCGGTTGTTGGCGTTGGCCAGGTACAGCACTGGCACCAGCACCTTCTCGCCGTTCACCTCCTGCTCTTCGAGCCAGACGATGTCGTGGGTCAGGGCCGCCACCTGCTGGGAGGTCAGGGTCACGCCCACTGCCAGGTTGAGCGAATCCTTGCTGGCGATGGCGTTGTTCATCAGGTACTTGAACATGCCCTCATCGCTATTCTGGCCATCGAGGAAACGCTGGCCGGTACGGGCCGTGACCGCTTGCTGGATCAGGCGCTGCTCGTAAAAACCATCACCCAGGCGCTTGGCGCTCTGGTCCGGGTCGTAGCCCAGTTTCGACAGCAGATAGTCCGAACCCATGAACTGCTTGAGGTCGGTGAGCAGCGGGTTGGTCTCGATCAGGTACTTGTGCGGATTGCTGCGCACACTGCTGTCCGGCAGGCCCTGGACGCGGTTGACGCTCTGGTTGCCAGCACTGCCCGTGGGCAGCAGCACGCCCCCCGGCGAATCCCCGGCCACGGCGTTCACCTGCACCGTCGCTGCGCGGCCATCGATGCCCGTGGCCTGGTGATCAACCAGGTTCAGGTCGCGAGCGCCCAGGGCCACTTGCGGCAGCGGCCGGTTGCTCAGTTCCCGGGGCTGGACCGGCTCCGGACCGGCCTGGCGAGTGCTCAGTTCCAGGCTGGCGCCGCCCATGCTCCAGCTCTGCGCCGGGGCCGAGGGCTGCGCTGCGCCGCCCTGGCCGCTCAGGCGGAACAGGCCGTTCTGCCCGGATGGCAGGCTGAAGTTGGGCAGACTCAGGGGGTTGACCTGCTGCTGCGCCAGGTCCGGCGGTAGCTGGGAGTGGAGCACTACCATCAGCGGCTTGCTGGAGGCGCCCACCGCCGTGTCGCGGGTGCTACCGCCCACGGCGATGGCATTCTTGACCACGCTGATATTGCTGATGTCGTTGGCTGCCGTGAGCCGGGCCTTGCCACCGGCCTGGATGATGGCCGGCGCCGCCGAAGAGCTCAGGGTCGAGGTCTCTACCGGCCGGTCGATGCCATAGAAGATCCCCGGGTTGAACTTGGCCACCAGGGCGGCGAAGTCCTCCTGGTTGAAGGCACTGCCCTGCGGGTGCGCCCGGTCATAGGCCTGCACGTCACGGGCCAGCTGGAAGAACAGCCCGCGATTGATCTTGACCCCGGCGCCGACTTCATAGCCGGAAGAACCGGACGCCACCAGGGAGGCCTGGTTGGTGATGGTGCCGCTGGTGATGCTCAGGTCATTGCCTGCCGACACGGTGCTGTAGCGGTTGAGGAAACTGGTGCTGTTGACCGTCAGGTTGCCCCCCGCGTTCAGGGTCGACTGCGGCGAGTCGCTGGTCACCACGCCTTCCACCGTCCGGTAGATAAACACCGGCCCCCGGACCCAACTGGCGCCACCGCCGCAGTGCTGGACGCAGCGGATGGTCATGCGGCCATCGGTGATCTGCTGGCTGGCTTCGTATTTTTCCCGGTCGTTGACCAGATCCAGTGCAGCGATATTGATATCGCCGCCACTCTGGATGTTGCCGGAGATGTTTCTCAGGTTTTGGGCCGAGGTGCCTGCCGCCATGCCGGCCACAGTCAGGCCGCCCAGGCTGTAGAACTCGCCATAGCTGTTGGTCAGGGTATTGACGTTGAAGCCGGCGTTCTGGCCGCTGAATACGAAACCGTGGTCGTTGACCAGGGTCGGGGTGGTCAGGTTCAGGCCCTGGGCGGCGCCCAGGGTGCCGGTGTTGAGCACGCCGCCGGCATTCACCGAGAGTCCGGCGTTGGAGGTCAGGCGCCCGGCGTTGTTCAGTTGCCCGGCGACCGTGACCTGGGTACCGCCGCCACCGGCGATGCTGCCCGCGGCGCCAAGGTTGAGCTGGGCCGCGCCAAAGCCAAGGGTGCCCAGGCTGGATACCCGGCCATTACCGGAATAGGTGCCGCCGATCTGCAGGTCCAGGCTGCCATCGCTGGCCAGCAGCCCGTCGTTGTTCCAGTTGCCACCCCGGGCCTGCAAGTGCTGGCTGGCCAGCAACTGGCCAGCGGCGGTCTGGCTGAAGTGGTTGACGTCGAGGTTCAGGCGCCCGGCCTGGATCACGCTACTGTTGGTCCAGCTGTCGGCGGTCAGCGTCAGCCCGCCCCGGGTGACCAGGCTGCCGCCGGCATTGATCACGTTGCCGGTGGCGATATCGAAGTTGCCTTCGCCCAGGTGCAGCAGGCTGCCACCCTGATTGAGGAAACCCGACGCCGCCAGGGTCAGGTCGGTGTTGGCGGATTCCAGCAGGCCGTTGCGGTTGTCGAACAGCCCGCCGATCTGCAGGTCGGTCTTGCCGCCAGGGGCCAGGGCCCGCAGTTTGCCGCCCTGGTTGTCCAGGCTGGCGCCGCGCAGCGCCAGGCTCTCGCGGCTTTCAATCAGGCCGCCCTGGTTGACCAGGGAACCGTTGAAATCCAGGTCGATGTGCTGGCCGTTGATCTGCCCGGTGCTGTTGTCGAGCTGATTGCCGCTGGCCTTGACCCGCCCGCTGGCATACAGCCCGCCCTGGCTGTTATCCACCCCGGCGCTGCCGGCATTGAGCAGCAAGTCGCCACCCTTGGCCGCCATGCGTCCGGCGCCGTTGTCGAAACCGGCCAGGGCTTGCAGATCCAGGCGCTGGGCCTCGGCCTGCCCGCCATGGTTGTTCAGCACCCCCGATATCCGGGCCTGGAACAGCCCCTTGAGGCTGGACAGTACACCCGCGCGGTTATCCAGGCTGGCGCCTTGAATGTCCAGGTCTCCATCCTCGGCAATCAGCTTGCCGCCCTGGTTATCGATGCCCCCGGTCGCTGCCAGGGTCTGGGCCTTGGCGCTCTGGATCGCGCCCTTGGCATTGTTCAGGCTGCCGGCGCTCAGGCTCAGGCCGGCGTCGCGGCTGTAGATCAGGCCGTCATTCTGGTTGCGCACCTCGCCACTGACGTTGACCTGCAGCGCACCGTTGGCAGCCAGGGTGCCGCGGTTACTGTTGTCCAGGCTGTTGCTGAACAGAGTCATCAGGTTCTGGCTGACCAACTGCCCGTCCTGGTTGTCGATGCGGCTGGAACGCTTGAGCAGCAGCGGGCCGCTGGCGGCCAGCTTGCCCTGGGTGTTGACCAGGGCACCCAGAAGATCGAGGGTCACCGCGCCTTCACCGCGCAGGTTGCCACCCTGGTTGTTCAGGCTATTGCCGGTGAAGTTCAGGCCGCCCACGGCGCTGAGGCGGCCGCCCTGGTTGTCCAGGTCGCCGGCGCCAATGTCGAGGCTGGCGCTGCTTTCAATCAGCCCGCCCCGGGCGTTGTTCAAACCTCCACTGCCAAGGATCAGTTGCTGCTCGCCCTTGCTGGTGACGATGCCCTTGTCGCTGTTGTCCAGGCTCGCGGCCTTGAGGGTCAGCTGACCCTGGCTGGCCAGCCCGCCTTGCGCACTGTTGAGCAAGGCGCCGCTGAGGTCGATATTCAGATCCCCCAGCAGGCTCGACAAGGTACCTTGCTGGCGGTTGTCCAGGCTGCCGCCGCTGACCTTGAGCCCCTGCCAGCCGGATATCAGGCCCTGCTGGTTGCCCAGGTTCACGGCCTCGACCCCAAGCTGCTGGTGGCTGATCAGCTTGCCGCCACTGTTGTCCAGGCTGCGCCCGGCCAGGTTGAAGCCCTGGGTGCTGGAGATTTCCCCGGCCTGGTTCTGCAGGTCCCGCAGCCCGGCAATGCTCAGCACGCCCTGGGTGTTGATCAGGCCCTGGCGGTTGTCCAGGTCCGAGCCTTGGGCCCCCAGGTCGATGCCCACACGGGTGCCGCCGAGCAGGCGCCCACCCTGGTTGTCCAGGCCGTTGGCGCTGATCTGCAGCGGCCCGGCGGCCTGGATCAGGCCCTGGTTGCGCAACGGGCCAGTGACCCGCAGGTCCAGTTCGCCGTCGCTGAGCAGCGAGCCGCTGTGGTCCAGGCTAGCGGCATCGATCTGCAACGCGGCGGCGGCGATCTTGCCCTTGAGCGCGGTCAGCGCGCCCTCGATGCGCAAGGTCAGGGCCTGGTTGCTGAGCAACTGCCCGGCGCTGTTGTCCAGGCTGCGGGCGGCCAGTTCGAAAGCCTGCTGGCTGGAGATTTCCCCCTGACGGTTGTCCACCGCGCCGAGGTTGCTCAGCAGTAGCACACCGGGGGCATTGATCAGGCCGCCCTGGTTGTTCAGGGTGCCATGGTTCAGGTCCAGGCTCAGGCGGCTCTTGCTGAACAGCTTGCCGCCCTGCTGCTGCAACCCGGTGACCGAGGCCGTCAGGGCCTTGGCGCTGCCGATGCTGCCCTGCTCGTTGTTGACCTGGGCAGCGTTCAGGCTCAGTTCATCACCGCTGTTGAGGTTGCCGCCCTGGCTGTTGTCCAGCGCTCCGGTAGTGAGTGACAGCCGGCCCTTGGCGCTGATGATGCCCTGCTGCTGGTTGTCCAGCCGGGCACTGGCCAGGGTCAGGCCCGCGTCGCTCAACAACTTGCCGCCCTGGTTGCTCAGGGCCTGCCCGGCGCTGACCTGCAAGGCACCACCACTGGACAGGCTGCCCCGGTCGTTGTTCAGGTTGCGGGCCTGGGTCGCCAGGCGGCCTTCGCTGCTGATCCGGCCTTTGCGGTTGTCGAGGTCTTCACCCAGTTCCAGGTCCAGGCGCTGGGCCCCCACCAGTTGCCCGCCCCGGTTGTCCAGGCCGATGCCGCTGAGGCTCAGGCCCTGGTCCGCGGAAATCAGGCCCAGGTTCTGGTTGAGCACCCGGGCCACCTTCAGGGTCAGGTCACCACTGGCCAGCAGGCGGCCCTGGTCACTGTTGTCCAGGCGCTCGCCGCTCAGGTCGATCTGCCGGCTCGACACTTCACCGCCGCGGTTATCCAGTCGCCCGACCTGCAGGTCCAGGGCGCGGGTGGCGCCCACCAGCCCCTCCTGGCGGTTGTCCAGGCTGGCGGCCTTGAGGGTCATCTGCCCTTCGGCCAGCAGTATTGCGCCCTGGTTGTCGGCGTGCCCGCTGACCTGCAGTTGGCTGTCGCCACGGCTGTGCAACTGGCCGTCGCGGTTGTCCAGACTGGCGCTGCGGCTGTCGATGGCTGCAGCCGAGATCAGCCCCTTGACGTTGGCCAGGGCCTGCTCGATGCGCAGGGTCAGGGCCTGATTGCTCAGGAGCTTGCCGGCACCGTTGTCCAGTTCCCGGGCGTTGAGGCTGAAGGCCTTGGCCCCGGAGATTTCACCGCTGCGGTTGTCCACCCGGTCGAGGTTGCGCAACAACAACTGCCCCGGGGTGTGCAGGTTGCCGCCCTGGTTGTCCAGCAGGCCATGGTTCAGGTCCAAGGTCAGGTCGGCGTTGCTGAACAGCTCGCCGCCCTGCTGCTGCAGACCAGTGATGCTGGCATTGAGGGCCTGGTCGCTGCCGATCCGGCCCTGGTTGTTGGTCAGTTGGGCAGTGGTCAGGGTCAACTGCCCGGCACTGGTCAGGCTGCCGCCCTGGCTGTTGTCGAAAGCGCCGGTGCCCAGGCGGGCATCGGCCTTGGCGCTGATCACGCCCTTGTCGCTGTTGTTCAGGCTGGTGCTGTCCAGGGTCAGCCCCTGCTCGGCGACGATCGAGCCGCCCTGGTTGAGCAGCGCCCCGCGGCTGTCGAGGCTCAGGGCCCGGGCACCGGTCAGGCGTCCGCCGCGGTTGTCCAGGCTGCCAACCTTGAGGGTCAGCAGGTCTTCGCCGCTGATCAGGCCGCGCTGGTTGTCCAGGGCTGCGCTCAGGGTCAGCAGCAACGGCTTCTGGCTCACCAGCTGGCCGCCGCTGTTGTCCAGGCTGTCGCCACTCAGGGTCAGCCCTTGCTTGCTGAACAACAGCCCCTGGTTCTGGTTGATGACCCGGGCCACCTGGAGCAGCAGGCGCTGGTCCGCCAGGACCTTGCCGCCATCACTGTTGTTCAGCCCCTGGCCGTTGACCTGCACTTCCCCCTGGCCCGACAGTGCACCACCACGGTTATCCACCTCGACGACGTCCAGGGTCAGGGCCTTGAGGGAGGCCACCAGGCCCTGGTCCCGGTTATCCAGGGACTGGCCCTGCAGATGCAGAACGCCTTCGGCCACCAGCTCGCCGCCATGCTGGGCAAGGCTGTCCACCTGGGCATGGAGTTCGCCTTTGCTGGCGATGCGGCCAGCGTGGTTGAGCACCTCGCCGCTGTTCAGCGTCAGGGTTGAAGTGGCGCTGAGCAGGCCACCGCTGTTGTCCAGGCGGTTGCCTTCGACGGTGACGGCGGTCCGGCTTTCCAGGCGGCCCTTGTCGCGGTTATCCACGTCACGACTGTGCAGGCCCAGGGCCTGATCGGCACGTATCACCCCACCGCGGTTGTCCGCACTCTCGCCGCGCACCACCAGGGTGTCGCTGCCGGAAATCCTGCCCTTGCGGTTGTCCAGTTGCCCGGCCTGTACTTCCATGGCCTGGTTAGCCTGAATCAAGCCCCTGTCCTGGTTGTCGAGACGCCCGGCGACCTGGACCTCCAGGCGCTCCTCGCTGCGCAGGTTACCGGCCTTGCTGTTGTCCAGGGATGCGGCCTGCACCTTCAGCAAGCGCTCCGCCCCCAGGGCACCGCCACGGTTGTCGATGGCCCCGCTGGCGTTGATATCCAGGGTTTCACCGGCCATCACCAGCCCGGCGACGTTGTCCAGCGCCGCCAGTTGCAGGCGAACCTGGCTCAGGCTGCTGAGCTCGCCGTGGCGATTGCCCAGGTGGCCGATCTCGGCCTTGAGTTGGCCGTCGCTGGTGATCAGGGCATTGTGGTTCAGCACCTGGGTGGCCTGCAGTTCCAGGCTGTCGCTGCTCAGGACCCGGCCCTGGTTCTGGTTGTCCAGAGTGCCGGCGCTGACCTTCACCTGATGCTGGCCACTGAGGGTCCCGCCCCGGTTGTCCAGGGTCTGGGCCGTGTTCAGGGTCAGGTCGCGGCTGGCGACAATGCTCTTGCCGCGGTTGTCGAGATCCCGGGCGTTGAGGCTGATATCGCCGTTGGCGTTGCGAGAGTTATCGGCATTGACCCCGGCTTCGATGATGCCCTGGTTGCTCAGTTGGCCACCGCTGTCCAGCTGGATGCTGTCGCGGGCGGCGAGGGTTTTCTGGCTGCTCAGGTCGCCCCGGGTCTGTACCTTGAGTTCGCTGCCGGCATAGACCGCGCCCTGGGCCTCCAGACTGCCGGCCTTGATCGCCACCGCGCCCTTCTCGGCAGTGGCGTCCGCCATGCGCAACTGGCCGTTGGCATCCAGTTGGATATCACCGCCACTGGCGATCAGCTTGCCGTCGAGCTTCACCCCGACCCCGGCCTCGGTGCCCACCAGTTTGATCGCCCCGGCGTACATACCGCCCAGGGCTGATGAGTCGATGGCCAGTTGCGGTGCATCCACCGGGTTGGCGGTGCGGGCCGTGGCGTTCAAGGTCTTGGCGTCGACGTCGTTGGCCCCGGCGATCACCGCCAGGTGCCTGGCCTGGATCTCGGCGTTGATCTTGGCGCTGCGGGTGATGATTTCGAACTGGTCGATATTGCTCGCGTTGAGGCCCGCACCCTCGATGGCGACGCTGCCCTGGTCCACCTGGTAACGCTGGACCTGGCCGTTCTCGATCACCGGCTTGCCGGTGGTCAGGGTGGCTTTCGGGGTGTTGATGAAGCCGCAGCCGTTGCAGCTCACGCCATAGGGGTTGGCGACAATGACATGGGCCGACTGCCCGGCCACTTCGGTGTAGCCCTTGAGCTGGCTGGGGCTGCCGCCGTTGACCTCGTTGAGGATCACATTGGCCGCGCGGCCGCCCAGGTTGGGGTTGCCGAGGATGATCCCGCCGAGCTGGGTTTCCTGGGTACGGCCGGTGGCGTTGTTGAGGATCACCCCCTGCTGGCCGACGTTGTAGTCGCTGAACTTGTTGTGCGACAGGCCGCTGCCATTGGGCGTGGCAATGTTGACGATGGGCACGCCATTGCCGGCCTGACCCAGTGTTGTACCGCTGCCGTTGACCACGATGCCGTCGGCCATCGCCACCACGGGCTGCCAGAACATCATGTTGGCCAGGACGAACGCCAGGCTGCGCTTGGACAAGCCGCAGAACGAATCACGGGATTGCAGGACAGCAGAGGGTTGCTGGGCCAGGAAGGTGAAGTGGCGAACGTCCATGTCAGTCTCTTAGCAATGCAGGAGCACAAGCCCCTGGAGCCTTCATCCTGAAGGCCCATGGCGAGGAAAAATTGATTTCGGCAAGCAGGGTCGAACTGGCAGCCCCTCGATGCCTGACAGGCAAAACGGAACCAGAAAGAAGCAGAGTGCGAGCAGAAATGATATCAATTCAATATCAAAATACTAAATAGCCACTATTCTGGCGTCAATCTTTCATTCGCCTCGCTGTCGTTTCCCTGGGCTTTATCCGGGCATTTTCAGCCTGATGAATAATCCTCATTCCCACTATCCATTGGCTGGATAATTACCCGCCGGCTACGCTGCAGCCCATAAAAACAACAACGGGAATCGGGCCGTGCGAGAAACCACCCAGCACTTTCGTCAGCAATACCGAGCGGCGGTCAGTCCGCGCTACAACCCCTGGCTGCATGGCGGCTTTGTCCTGGCCTATGGCCTGCTGTGCATCGGCCTGCTATGCAGCACCCTGAGCCAGGTGCAGCCCCTGGAATGGCTGGCGGTGCCGCTGGCGCTGCTGTTCTTCAACCTGTGCATCTACGTGGTGCACCGCTGGCTGGGGCATCACAAGCAGCGCTTCGCGCGGATGTTCTATGCCCGTCATACCGGCGACCACCACAGCTTCTTCGCCCCCGGGCTGATGGCCTATGAAGGCTACCGGGACTGGCGGGTGATTCTGTTTCCGGCCTGGCTGATCGTGGTGCACAGCCTGCTCTTCGCCCTGCCCCTGTGGGCGCTGCTGCGCCTGTGGAATGGCAACGTGGCGGCGCTGTTCGCCAGTTGCACCCTGCTCGGCTACCTGGCCTACGAGGTGTTCCATGCCTGCGAGCACCTGCCCGCCAATCACCCCCTGGCGCGCCTGCCCTGGGTACGGCAGATGCGCCGCCTGCACGAACTGCATCACCGCCGCGAGCTGATGCAGGAGCGCAACTTCAATATTGTCCTGCCGCTGATGGACTGGCTGTTCGGTACCCTGCACTGGCAACCGCAAGAGCCGCCCGCCGTCACTTCCACCCCTGACGAGGCCACGCCCATGACCCGCATGCAGCACCAGGTCGACATCCCCCGCAGCGCCGCCAGCACCCTGGCCTATGCCGCCAGCTCGCGGCTCTGGCCACAGTGGCACCCCTCCTCGCTCAAGGTCGAGGGCGACGAAGGCCCGCTGTTCGCCGGGCAAGGCTTCGAGGAAGACATCCATGCCGGCGGGCGCAGCGGTCACCTGAGCTGGAAGGTCGAGGAATACCTGCCGGGGCACCGCTGGCGTGCCAGCGCCCGGGGCGATCACGGCCTGCACCTGCAGGTGACCTACGAATGCCAGCCCCTGGGGGCGCAGCACACGCGCTTCGTGCGGACCCTGGAGTACGGCTTTGACAACCTGCTGATGCGCCTGGGCAATCAGCTGTTATTCAAGCGACGGATAGAACGGGAATCCGCCGCCTCATTGCTGGCATTGTGCGAGATGGCCCAGCAAGCTATCCCGCTGCCCGCCACCGAGGCCCCCGGCCGCCCGTCCTGAGGCCGCCCCGACAGGAGTCATTGCATGAATCAGATTGCCCCCCGCCGCTTCAGCGGCCTGCGGATTGTCCTGCTGGTGCTGCTGGCCGTCCTGGCCTTCCTGCTGCTGATGCCGACCAGGGTCCAGCCGGTGGCCTGGAACCCGGCGCCGGCGCCGTCCCTGAGCCAGGGGCCGTTTGCCGAGAACCAGAAGCTCAAGGCCGTGCAGCCGGTGGGCGCCCGGGACATCGACGGCCCCGAAGCCCTGCTGCTGGAACACGAACAACTGCTCAGCGGCCTGCATGACGGCCGGGTGATCCAGACCAGCCTCGACGGCAGTGCGCTCAAGGTGCTGGTCAATACCGGCGGCCGGCCCCTGGGCCTGGCCCGGCACCCGGACGGGCGCCTGATCATCGCCGATGCCATCAAGGGCCTGCTGGCCCTGGACAGCCAGGGCCAGTTGCAGGCCCTGAGCACCGAGGCCAACGGCCTGAAGTTCGGCTTTACCGACGATGTGGCGGTCGATGCCGCGGGGCGCTACGCCTACTTCAGCGACGCCACCAGCCGCTGGGGCTATGGCCATGACGGCGAAGCGGTGATCGAGCACGGCGCCGATGGCCGCCTGCTGCGCTACGACTTCCAGAGCGGCACCACCGAGGTGCTGCTGGACCGCCTGGAGTTCGCCAACGGCATTGCCCTGGGGCCGGACGAGGCCTATGTGCTGGTCAATGAAACCGGCGCCTACCGCATCAGCCGCTACTGGCTCAAGGGTGACAAGGCCGGCAGCCACGACCTGTTCATCGACAACCTGCCGGGGCTGCCGGACAACCTGAGCTTCAATGGCGCCGGGCGTTTCTGGGTGGCCCTGTACGCACCGCGCAACCCGTTGCTCGACGCCACCGCGCCCTACCCCTTCGTGCGCAAGATGCTGGTGCGGGCGATGACGGTATTGCCCAAGCCGGTGGAGAAACGCGGCTTCGTGCTGGGCCTGGATACCCAGGGCCGGGTGATCGCCAACCTGCAGGATGGCAGCAGCGGCAACTACTCGCCGATCACCACGGTGCGCGAATATGGCGATGTCTTGTACCTGGGGTCGCTGACGGCCAGGCACATGGCCCGGTTGTCGTTGAAGGAGGCGCTGGCGCCTTGAGGCTGGGGGCGTTGCAGCTTGGGGTGGGGACAGCCCGGCGGGCGTCTGGGCGGCTATGCCGCCCAGCGGGAGCAAGCTCCCTCGTCACAACAAGCTCCTTGCTACTGCGAGCGTCTTTGCTACAGGGGGGTCAGGAACCGGCGGTGAGTTTCCCGGCGATCTCATCCTTGATCAGCAGGCGTTTTTCCTTGAGTTTCTTCAGTTCGTCGTCTGCGGCAGCGGCAGCTTCGGCCTTGAGCACCTGATCGTCGATGCTGGTGTATTTGTCGAACAGCGCATTCAGGTGGGGGTCACTGGCCCGACGCTGTTGAATGTCTTCTTTACTGCAGCTCAGGTCCTGGTAAAGGTCGTGGGTCACCGGCATGGAACACCTCCGTGGTTGATCGGCAGCAAGGGCGTCATCACGCCCCCGCCGGTTATCAGAATGGCCTCGCCGGACCGGGTCTGTCGACCGCCAATCAGACCAGCGGTAACCGTTCGTCGCCACTTTTGCCCTGGATCAACGTCCGCCCAGCGCTTGGGCAAGAAAGGGCGCGGTGCGGCTAGTGCGCTGCTTTGCCACCTGGTGCGGGGTGCCGCAGGCCACCAGGGTGCCGCCCTGGTCGCCGGCACCAGGGCCGATGTCGATCACCCAGTCGGCCTGGGCCACCACGCGCATTTCGTGCTCCACCACCACCAGGCTGTGCCCGGCCGCCACCAGTTTGTCCAGTTGCTCCAGCAGACGGTCCACATCCCGTGGGTGCAGGCCGGTGGTGGGCTCGTCCAGCACGTACAGGGTGGCGCCCCGGGCAGTGCGCTGCAGCTCGGTGGCCAGCTTGATGCGCTGCGCCTCACCGCCGGAGAGCTCGGTGGCCGGCTGGCCCAGGCGCAAGTAATCCAGGCCGATGTCGCGCAGCACTTCCAGGGCGCGGCGGATGCCCGGTTGTTCGGCAAACACCGGCAAGGCCTGCTCGACACTCAATTGCAGCACCTGGGCGATGTTCAGGCCCTGCCAGGTCACGGCCAGGGTCTGGGGGTTGTAGCGCGCGCCATGGCAGGTCGGGCACGGGGCGAACACGCTGGGCATGAACAGCAGCTCGACGCTGACAAAGCCCTCGCCCTCGCAGGCCGGGCAACGGCCCTTGGCCACGTTGAAGGAAAACTGTCCGGCGTCGAAGCCCCGCTCCCGGGCCTCGTCGGTGGCGGCGAACAGCTTGCGCACCTGATCGAACAGCCCGGTGTAGGTCGCGAGATTGGAACGCGGGGTGCGGCCGATGGGTTTCTGGTCCACCTGTACCAGGCGCTTGATCTGCTCCATGCCGGCCACCACCCGCCCGCCGCTGCTGACCGGTGCGTCGTCCGCCAGGTCCAGCTCCGGCGCCTCATCGCTGGCCGAAGCCTTGCCCAGGTGCGCGCCCACCAGTTCCAGCAGGGCCTGGCTCACCAGGCTCGACTTGCCGGAACCGGAAACCCCGGTCACCGCGGTAAAGCAGCCCAGGGGAAACTCGGCGTCCAGCTCCTTGAGGTTGTTGCGGCTGATACCTTCCAGCCGCAGCCAGCCTCGGGGCGGGCGCGGGGTACGCCGGGCCGGGGCCTGCTCGGGAAACAGGTAGGCCCGGGTCTGGGACTGCGCCACCTCGGCCAAGCCGGCCGGCGGGCCGCTGTACAGCACCTGGCCGCCACGCTCTCCCGCCGCCGGGCCCACGTCCACCAGCCAGTCGGCACGGCGCATGGTCTGCACATCGTGCTCCACCACGAACAGCGAGTTGCCGGCGGCCTTGAGCCGCTGCAAGGCCTCGAACAGTGCCTCGGCATCCGCCGGGTGCAGGCCTGCCGAGGGCTCGTCCAGCACATAGATCACCCCGAACAGCTGCGAGCCCAGCTGGGTCGCCAGGCGCAGGCGCTGCAACTCACCGGAAGACAGGCTCGGCGTGCTGCGCTCCAGGGCCAGGTAGCCCAGCCCGAGGTCGGTCAGGGTGCTGACCCGCTCCAGCAGGTCCTGGGCGATGCGCTGGGCGGCCAGACGCTTTTCCAGGGACAGGTTCGGCGTATGCCGCACATCCGGCGCGCCGCGATGCTCCGGGGCGCCCTGGGCATGGCGCTGCTGACGCGCGGCACGAGTCTGGGCGTGGCTCAGCACCGGATCATCGGCGGGCGCCTGCTCCAGGTAATCTGCCGCCGCCACCGGCCGCAGCACCTCGGCCAGTTGCAGCAGCGGCAGGCGCGCCAGCTCGCCGATATCCAGCCCGGCAAAGGTCACCGCCAGGGCCTCGCGCTTGAGCCGCTTGCCCTCGCACAGCGGGCACGGGCTGCCGCGCATGAACTGCGACACACGCTTTTTCATCAGCGCGCTCTGGGTGTGGGTGAAGGTGTGCAGCACATAGCGCCGGGCGCCGCTGAAGGTGCCCATGTAGCTGGGTTCCTGCTTGCGCTTGAGGGCTTCGCGGGTCTGTTCCGGGGTCAGCCCGGCGTACACCGGTACTGTGGGGGTTTCTTCGGTGAAGAGGATCCAGTCACGCTGCTTTTTCGGCAGTTGCTGCCAGGGGATGTCGACGTCGTAGCCCAGGGTCACCAGGATGTCCCGCAGGTTCTGTCCCTGCCAGGCCAGGGGCCAGGAGGCCACGGCGCGCTGGCGGATGGTCAGCGAAGGGTCGGGAACCATGCTCGCTTCGTCGACCTCATAGACCCGCCCCAGGCCATGGCATTCCGGGCAGGCGCCTTGGGGCGTGTTCGGCGAAAAGTCCTCGGCATACAGCATCGGCTGCCCCGGCGGGTAGCTACCGGCCCGGGAATAGAGCATGCGCACCAGGCTCGACAAGGTGGTCACGCTGCCCACCGAAGAGCGCGTGCTGGGAGTGCCGCGCTGCTGTTGCAGGGCCACCGCCGGCGGCAGGCCGTCGATGCGGTCGACATCCGGCACCCCCACCTGGTCGATCAGGCGCCGGGCATAGGGCGCCACCGATTCGAAGTAGCGACGCTGGGCCTCGGCATACAGGGTGGAGAACGCCAGGGACGACTTGCCCGAGCCCGACACCCCACTGAACACCACCAGCGCATCCCGGGGAATGTCCACGTCGACATTCTTCAGGTTGTGCTCGCGGGCGCCGCGCACCCGGACAAAACCGCTGGCTGGAAAGGACGAAGGGCTCGCCTGGGAAGCATTGGAGGGGCTACGGGAAGCAGTCATGAACCAGCCTTATGTCGAGAACCGCGAACAGTCGAAGCGCGATCATCACACAAGGTCCGAGGCCCGAGGCAAGCCCCGTGGAAGATCGACGCGCGTACCCGGGGTTCGAGCCTCGCCCCCGGCGCAATGTTCCCTGGCGCTTCAGCGACCGTGCTGGCGGCGGGCTTGCTGCTCGGTGCTCAGGCGGGTGTGCTGGAGGTCGTAGCGCAACTCGGCAATCAGCTCCGACAGCGCCCGGGAGCTGGTCAGGCCGCGGGTGGCGATGCCGGTGACCAACAGGTCGACGCGCCCGCTGGCGGGGTCGCAGATGCGCACAGTCATGGCCCCGTCGTGGCCGACGGTGCACTGGCAATGCAGGGGCAGGAAGCTGGTTTCAACGATTCTGCGCAGTTCAAGGGTGGAGATCACGGCGGAGCATCCAAAAAAGGTTGAGAAGAAAAACCGCGCAAGACGACGTTTGTTGTTATGGGATCAGGCGGTCGATGCCCCTGTCCTTGGTCAGCAGAAAAAACGTACAAGTTCATTCAACTTCATGCAGCGTAGAAGTTTGACGCCAGTTTGTCGTCGCCCCCTGGGGATTTTTATGCGCTGCTTCACACTTGGCGCCAGGCGCCGCTCAGGCCTCCAGCACCGAACGCACCATGGCGCTCAGGTCTGCAGGCCCGTAGGGCTTGCTCAGCAGGTGGGTGTCGGGGCTGAGCTGGTGGTTGCGCGAAATCATGTCGCGGGTGTGCCCCGAGGTGAACAGCACCGCGATTGGCGGTGCCTGGGTCTTGGCCCAGGTGGCCAGGTCCGTGCTCTTGATCAGACCGGGCATCACCACGTCGGTGAAGATCAGATCGACCTTGAGCCCGTCCAGCAGCAGTTGCATGGCAGCGTCACCATTGCTCGCGGTGCGCACCCGGTAGCCCTCGTGTTCGAGCATTTCCACCGCGGCGCTGCGCACCTCGGCGTTGTCCTCCACCACCAGGATGCTTTCCTCGCCACCGCCCGCCCGCTGACCCGGGCGCGGCGCCTGCTGCAGCGTAGGTTCGGCACTGCGGGCAAAGTACATCTGCACCCGGGTGCCCTGCCCCGGGCTGCTGAAGATCTCGATATGGCCGCCGCTCTGCTTGACGAAACCGAACACCATGCTCAAGCCCAGGCCCGTGCCATGACCGTCGGCCTTGGTAGTGAAGAAGGGTTCGAAGGCCTGCTTGAGCACCTCGGCGGGCATGCCCGGGCCATCGTCAGCCACACTCAGGCACAGGTACTCGCCGGCAGCGATGCCCTTGCCGGCGCAGAAGCGCGAATCCAGCACCTGGTTCTCGGCGCTGATGAGGATCCGCCCCTCGCCGCCCAGGGCATCCCGGGCATTGATCGCCAGGTTGAGCACGGCGTTTTCCAACTGGTTGCGATCCACATGGATGCACCAGGGCTCGGCGGGCAATTGCACATCGATGCAAATGGTTTCGCCCAGGGCCCGCTGCAGCAACTCTCCCAGGCCCTCGTACAGGTGCCGCGGGTTGTAGCTGGCCGGTGACAGCGGCTGGCGCCGGGCAAAGGCCAGCAGTTGGTTCGACAGCTTGGCGCCGCGCTCCACCGCCGTCAGCGCGGCGGCCGTGCGCCGCTGCACATTGGCGTTGCCCGCTTCGTGGCGGGACAGCAGATGCAGGTTGCCGGCGATCACCTGCAGCAGGTTGTTGAAATCATGGGCCACGCCGCCGGTCAGGCCGCCAATGGCTTCGAGTTTCTGCACCTGGCGCAGTTGCTCCTCGGCGCTGAGCCGCGCGTTGACCTCCTCCAGCACCCGCTGCTCCAGGTTGCGGGTCAGTTGGCGCAGGGCTTCCTCGGCGATCTTGCGCTCCTGGATATCGATCAGCACCCCGGGGAAACGCAAGGCCTGGCCCGACTCGTCGAACTCGCAACGGCCGCAGGCCAGCACCCAGGTGTAGCTGCCGTCCTCGCGGCGCACCCGGTATTCGGCGTTGTAGGGCCCGCCCTGGGTCACGCTGTAATGGGCCAGTTCCTTGATGCGCGGCAGGTCATCGGGGTGGATGCGGCTTTCGGTGATATCGATCGGCAGGTTGTCCAGGGGCTGGTCCGCCGGGTAGGAAAAGGTCCGGGCAAAACGCTCGTCGCAAGACAGCACGTCGGCCTGGACGTCCCAGACGAAGGAGCCCAGCAACGCCCCGGCATTCAGCGCCAGCTGCACGCGCTCGTTCTCCGCCCGGTAGGCGGCCTCCGCGGCCTGGCGGCGGCGCTCGGAAATCACATGGGCGGTGGTTTCCACGACAATGGCGATGACCCCGGCCGGAGCCTGGTCGTCCCCCGCCACCGGGCTGTAGTAGAGGTCCATCCAGACGTCTTCCGGCACCCCGTTGCGCAGCAGCACCAGTTCCTTGTTGTGATAGGACAGGGTGCCGCCGCTGAGGCAGGTGTTCATCACCCCGCGGTTGAACTCGGCGACCTCCGGCCAGCCCATCTCCACGGCGCAGCCCAGCAGGTAGGGATGGCGGCCGCCGGCGAACTCGGCATAGGCATCGTTGTAGATCATGTAGCCCAGGGGGCCCCAGAGCATCACCATCGGCAGCGGCGAGCCGAGCATCAGTTGCACCGTGCTGCACAGGCTGTGGCTCCAGTGCTGCAACGCCCCGAGGCTGGTGGCGGACCAGTCGAAGGCACGGATGCGCTCGGCCATTTCGCCCTTCCACCCCTGGCACCCGTGATGATCAGATAAGAACGGCATGAGCGGACTCTACGAAGAACGTGGCACAGCGTGGGTTTTCAAGAGGCCGCGACGCAGCCTCCAGAGCCTTTGAGCACGGTGCACGCGGATGGTTTCACCAGGGCCGGGATCGGCTTCGCCACTGGTCGGCCATGCCGCCGGGCAACGCCCTTCGCGCGACTGAAAAAACAGAATAGGCGATGGCCCGGGTTCCAGGCGGACGCCGACAGGCGCCGCCTGAAAAAGAGCGGATTGCCCGCTCCCTGCCCCTCAGTCGGTGCCGTATTTCGGCGAACGCGGACCGTACAGCAAGCCGGTGCGTTGCCCGGCCGACAGCAGGCGCTGGCTGGTGATGCCGGCAATCGGATGGCCGGCGTCGGTGCTGGTGTTGATGATCTGCTTCACCGCAGCGGTGATCAGCATGCCCACCAGGCCACCGTTGTTGCCGTTGTTGCCTTCCTCACTGGAGGCGCGGGCGCTGCCGGTCCACAACGTGGTGCCGGTCTTCAGGTCCACCAGGGTGGCGCTGGCGGTGACCACGGTGGCACTGCTGATCAGCATGTAGCTGGTGCCGTATTCCTTGACCGTGATGTACAGGCCGGCATCGGCGCCGAAGATCTCGTTGAGCTTGGCCGGCGCCAGGCCGTGGATGTCCGCCGGGTTGGTCAGGCCGTTGTGGCGGAAGGTTTCATCCACCACCGCGATCGGCATCACGTAGTAACCGGCTTCGGCCAGGGGAAAGGTCACCTGGGACAGCATGCTGTAGGTGGCCTTGATGTCCGGCGATTCATTGAGCGGCGGCAGCACCAGGATCGACTTCGGCCGGGCCTGCTTGTAGGCCGAGTAGTCCACGCTCCTGGGCGCGGCGCAGCCCACCAGCAGGCTCACGGCCAACAGGCCCAGCAGGTTGCGCAGGGTCATCAGGCTCATTGGGCGGCTCCCTTCTTGGCGTTCTTGAGCAGGAAGTCCATGTACGAGGCGGATTCGGGGAACAGCGCCTTCTCGGTATTGAACTGCTGCACCATCTGGTCATCCTTGCCCAGGCTCGCGTAGAGCATGCCCAGGTGGGCGTGGTAGCCCGGCGGCACGGCCTTGCCGGTGGACTTGATCTTCTGCAGGTCGCGCTCCAGGGCCTCGACCTGGGCCTCCCGGGCCTCCTCGCCCTTGAAGTACTCGTAGGTCTGGGTCTGGTAGGTTTCCCACTGGTACAGCGTCTTCGGCCCGCTGCAACCGGCCAGCAGCACACAGCCCAGCAAGGCGCCGGCCATCATTGGCCGCGCCATCATCGTCTTCGACATGCTTGCACTTCTCCCTGTCAGCTGTGTGATCAGCGGCCCGGTTTCCAGGCGCCGGCGTCGATGGCCTCGACCATGCGGTTGACCGCCTCGCGCATGGCCAGGTCGAGGACCTTGCCGTTGAGGGTCGAATCGTAGGCAGCGGTACCGCCGAAGCCGATCACTTCACGGTTGGACAAGGCGTACTCGCCAGCGCCCTGGGTCGAATAGACCACTTCGGAGGTGCTGATGTTGACGATGTTCAACGCCACCTTGGCGTAGGCCACCTGGGTCTTGCCGCGGCCGAGGATGCCGAACAGCTGGTGGTCGCCGATTTCCTTGCGACCGAACTCGGTGACATCGCCGGTGACCACGAAGTCCGCGCCCTTGAGCTTCTGCGCCTGGCCCTTGATGGCCGCTTCCTGCTGGATCTCGCCCATGTTGTCGCGGTCCAGCACGCTGAAGCGGTTGGTCTGCTGCAGGTGGGTGATGAGGATGGTCTTGGCCTGGCCGCCGAGGCGGTCGACGCCATCGGAGAAGATTCCGCGCATGTAGCTGGAGCGGTTGTCGAACTTGCCCACGGCCATCGGCACCCGGGCTCCGGTCCATACCTGGCTGGCGCTCTGGACCTTCTCCACCGGCAAGGCCCGGGAGCTTTCCGTGGCGCAACCGCTCATGCCCGCCAGCACCGCCAGTGCTACAGCGGACAACATCAACTTCGAGATCACTCTCACTCTATGTTCCTTCTTGAGTATCCATTTGGGTGCACTGTCTAGATGCACTTGCGCCCTGCCGCACGTCTGCGGCCCCAGTCTGTGCAGGCTCGAAAGTCGTCGGCCGAGCGTTCTGAAACTTGATGCAGGGGGCATCATCGGCGGCGATTATGCCAAAGCGCCATCAGTGCGAAAAGGAATAAAAAACCTTGGCGTCATTCTGTAACCATTGCCACAGACTCGGGGGATAGCAAAGCGGCAGGCCACTGCCGATCCGCGTTTCGTGTAGCCGCTGCCGCAGGCTCGGGCCGCGGTCGGACGAACGGCTTGGACGGCATTGCGACGCAGCAGACGCGGCGGTCTTGAGGACGCCGGGGATCCGACGGGAGACCGCCAAGCAAGGCCCTGCGGGCCATTTCGCAGCCTCGCCCGGGCTCGGCAGCGGCTACATCAGCGAAAGTCGCGGCTGCGTACGTGAATGCCATCCAGCAACGGGCTCAGGTCACTCAGGCGCCCGGCAATCAGGTGGCGCACCTCGCCCTCGGTTTCCAGGGTGCCGTCGACCTTGAGCAACTGCGCGCCCACCAGCACCCGGCGCTGGCGCTCGGCCAGGTCGCGCCAGACCACCACATTGACGTTGCCGAACTCGTCTTCCAGGGTCACGAAGGTCACCCCGCTGGCGGTGCCCGGCCGCTGGCGCCCGGTGACCAGCCCGGCCACGCTCACCGAACGCCCGTGCTCCACCACCAGCAAGTCGCGCGAGCTGCGGCAGCGCCGGGCCGCAAGCTGCGGGCGCAGCAGCGCCAGGGGGTGCGGCCCGAGGGTGGTACCCAGGCTGTGGTAATCCGCCTGCAGGTCTTCGCCGACACTGGGCCGGGGCAACGCTACCGGCGCTTCCTCCTGGCTCGGCAGGCCGGCGAACAGCCCCAGCTGTCTTTCCACCCCGGCCACTTCCCAGCGTGCCCGATAGCGATCCCCGGCCAGCGCCTGCAAGGCGCCGGCATCGGCCAGCAATTCCTGGGCGCGGACATCCAGGCGGGCCCGCTCGCCCAGGTCGGCGATATCGACAAAGGCCCGTTGCCGGCGGGCACGTTCGATGCGCCGGGCATCGTCCTCGCGAAAGCCCTTGATCATCCTCAGCCCCAGGCGCAGGGCCGGCTGCCCGGGGGGGCCATTTCCAGCGCGTGCAGGCTGGACAGGAATCGGCTCCAGGCTGCAGTCCCAGTCACTGGCGCCCACATCCACCGCAAGAACCTGCAAACCATGGCGCCGGGCGTCCTGGAGGATCTGGTCGGGGCTGTAGAAGCCCATGGGCCAGCTGTTGATCAGGGCGCAGGCGAAGGCCGCCGGTTCGTGGCACTTGAGCCAGCAACTGGCGTAGGTCAGCAAGGCGAAACTGGCGGCATGGGATTCGGGAAAGCCGTAGCTGCCAAAGCCCTTGATCTGCTCGAAGATCTGCGCCGCGAACTCGTCGCTGTAGCCGTTCTTGCGCATGCCTTTGCGCAGCCGTTCGCGGTGCGGTTCCAGGCCGCCGTGGCGCTTCCAGGCGGCCATGGAGCGGCGCAACTGATCGGCCTCGCCCGGGGTGTAGTCGGCGGCGACAATGGCGATCTGCATCACCTGCTCCTGAAACAGCGGCACGCCCAGAGTTCGCTTGAGCACCGCTTCCAACTTCGGCGACGGATACGTCTCCGGCTCTTCGCGGTTACGCCGACGCAGGTAGGGATGCACCATGCCGCCCTGGATCGGCCCGGGGCGGACGATGGCCACCTCGATCACCAGGTCATAGAAGTTCTGCGGCTTGAGCCGGGGCAGCATCGACATCTGCGCCCGGGACTCGATCTGGAACACGCCGATGGTGTCGGCGCGGCCGATCATTTCGTAGGTGGCGGGGTCTTCAGGCGGAATGCTGGCAAGGCTGTAGCGCTGGCCGCGGTAGCCGTGGATCAGGTCGAAACAGCGGCGGATGGCGCTGAGCATGCCCAGGGCGAGGATATCCACCTTGAGCAGGCCGACCATGTCCAGGTCGTCCTTGTCCCACTGGATCACCGTACGCTCGGCCATCGTCGCGTTCTCCACCGGCACCAGGCTGTCCAGGGGCTGCTCGGAAATCACAAAGCCACCGGGGTGCTGGGACAGGTGCCGGGGAAAGCCGATCAACTGCCCGGTCAGGCTCAGGACCCGGCGCAGCACCGGGCTCTGGGGATCGAACCCGGCCTCCTGCAGGCGCTCGACGCTGGGCGGCGTATCACTCCAGTGGCCGCAGCAGTCGGCCAGGGCATTGACCTGATCCGGCGGCAGGCCCAGGGCCTTGGCCACATCCCGCACCGCCCCGGCGCCGTGGTAGGTGCTGACCACCGCGGTCAGCGCTGCGCGGTGCCGGCCATAGCGCTGGAACACATACTGCAGCACCTCTTCGCGGCGCTCGTGCTCGAAGTCGACGTCGATGTCCGGCGGCTCGTTGCGTTCACGCGACAGGAAGCGCTCGAACAGCAGGGTCGAGCGGTCCGGGTCGATCTCGGTGATGCCGAGGGCGAAACACACCACCGAGTTGGCCGCCGAGCCCCGGCCCTGGCAGAGGATGTGCTGGCGCCGGGCGAAGTCGACGATGTCGTGCACCGTGAGGAAATAACTCTCGTAGCCCAGGTCGCAGATCAGCGTGAGCTCCTTGTCGATCTGCTTCAGTACCTCGGCCCGGGCACCAGCGGGCCAGCGGCGCACGATGCCGCGCTGGGTCAGCACCCGCAGCCAGGAGCCAGCGTCGTGCCCCTCGGGCACCAGCTCCCGGGGGTATTGGTAGCGCAGCTGGCCGAGGTCGAAAGCGCAGCGCCCGGCGATGGCCAGCGACTCGTCGAGCAGGGCCTGGGGGTACAGGCCTTGCAGCACTTCGACGGGCCGCAGGTGACGCTCGCCGTTGGCGAACAGGCGTTGCCCGGCCTCGGCCACCGGCAGGTGATGGCGGATCGCGGTCATGGTGTCCTGCAGCGCCCGGCGCCCGCGCACATGCATGTGCACATCGCCACAGGCCACGGCTGGCAGCCCCAGTTGCCGGGCCAGGGCCAGTTGCTGTTGCAGGTGCCGGGCATCGTCCTGGCCGCAATGCAGCTCCAGCGCCAGCCACAGGCGCTGGGGGAACACCTGCTGCAACCAGCGGCCCTGGGCCAGCGGCTCGCCGGCGCCCGTCAGCCACAGGGCCAGCAGCCCCGGCAAGGGTTCGGCGAAGTCCTCGCGCAGCAGGCGATAGCTGCCCTTCTCGGCCCGGCGCCGGGCCCGAGTGATCAACCGGCACAGGCCCTGGTAACCCGCCAGGTCTTCCACCAGCAGCACCAGGCGCGGGCCGTCCTCGACCTGCATTTCACTGCCGACGATCAGCTTGAGCCCGCTGTCGCGAGAGGCCTGCCAGGCGCGGACAATCCCCGCCAGGGTGCACTCGTCGGTGATCGCCAGGGCCTGGTAGCCCAGGGCCTTGGCACGCTGGAACAATTCGGCGGCACTGGAGGCGCCGCGCTGGAAGCTGAAGTTGGACAAGCAGTGCAGCTCGGCGTAGGTGCTCATGCGAACCAGCCCTGCAACAGCAACGGCCCGGGCTCGCCGACCTGACGATAGGCCCAGCCTTGCTGGCCGGCGGCGGTTTCGATCAGGTAGTAGTCGCGGCGCACATCGGCACCGTCCCACCAGCCGGACTCGATCCGCTCCGGGCCCATGAGGATGCGCACCGAGCCCTCGCCCAGCACCTGGGGCTCGGTGAACAGCCAGCCGGGGCGGCGCAGCCCGGGGATGGCCGGGCACGGGCGCGAATCGGTCTGCGCCTGCCAACTGCGCTCCGGGCGGTGATCGGCGCGATGCCCCAGGCCCTGCACCGCGTCATCCCCCAGGCGCGCCCGCAGGCGTTCGCGCAACTGCTCCCAGGGCAGGTTCTGCTGCGGGCGCTCGTCGAACAGCTCGCTGTGCCGGGGCACGAACAGCGGCAGGTCCTCGGCCACCAGCCGCAGGTTGCGCACCGGCGCCGGCACCTGGATCTGTTCCAGGCGCCCGCGGGCCAGTTCGAACAGCATCGCCGGGTCGCGCTCGGCGCTGAGCAGCCCCACCGGAATCAGGGTGTCGGCGCCTTCGGCGTGCTCCAGGTGCAGGGCAAAGCGCTGCACGCCACTGTCGCGACCACAGAGAAAAGCCGCCAGATCGGCGGTGAGCCGGCGCAGGGGAAACAGCAGCGCCTGATGGGACTGCACATCGAAATTCAGCTCGATGCGCAGGTCGAAGCGGTCCGGCGGCTGATAGAAGGCCAGCCCCAGCGGGCGCTCGCCGAGCAGGGTATCCAGGTGCTTGAGCAAGCTGCCGTCAAAACGCCGGGCCAGGCTGGGCCGGGGCAGCTCCCGCAGTTGCTGGAAGCTGCGCACCCCCATGCGCGACAGGGCCGTGGCCTGCTCCGGGGCCAGCCCCAGGCGCTCGATGGGCATGGCCCCCAGGGCCTGGGCCAGGGCCGCGCAGTCGGCCACCGCCAAACCGTCATAGGCATTGGCCAGGACCCGGGCCGCCGCTGGGTTGGGGGCGGCGACGATCCGGTGGCGAAAGCCCAGGGCCTGCAATTCACGGCGCAGGCGCGCTTCCAACTGCGGCCAGGGGCCGAACAGGCCCAGGCTGGATTCGATCTCCAGCACCAGGGTGCGCGGGTAGGCGACGCTGACCTGGGAGCTGAAGCCATAGGCCCAGGCCGCAAGAAACTGCTGCCAGTGCTCGATCTGCCGGGGGTCGTATTCGGCGCTGGCAAAGGCCTTGGTCAGGGCCTGGGCGGCTGTCAGCGATTGCCCGGGGCGCAGGCCCAGTTCGCGAGCGGCGGCGTTCACCGCCTGGATCACCCGGCGCTGCGGGGTGCCGCTGAGCAGCGCCAGGGGCGCTTCGGGCTCGGCGCGCTGACGCAAGACTGCGTCCAGCGCCAATTGCGGGAACAGGATGCACACCCAACGCATGCCAACCTCAGTGCCCGGCGGGCCAGGCGATAGGCGCCGGATGGGCCAGCCCGCCCCGGCACTTGAGCACCCGCAACTGCCCGGGACGGCCTTGCACGGCAATTCGCAAGGCCGCCGGCGAGGGGTTGCGCGCCGTCTCCAGGGGGCGGTAGGCAAAGGCCAGGGTCTGGCCGCTTTCCGCCGCCACCTGCAGGCGCCGCAGGGCGCGATCGTCAGCTTGCTGCGGCCAGCACAGCACCGCGCCGCAACTGCCGGAACGCAGGCACTGCTCGGCGGCCCACAGGGCATCACGCTCCCCGGCCTGGATGATCGACAACTGGCGCACATCCACCCCGGCGTTCTGCCAGGCCTGGGGATAGGGCACGAACGGCGGCGCCACCAGCACGATGCGCTCCCCCGCCGCGCTCAGCCGCGCCAGGCTCGGCCACAGCAGTTGCAGCTCGCCCAGACCCTGGGCGGCAATGAGGATTTCGGTCAGTGCCGCTTCCGGCCAGCCGCCCGTAGGCAGCACCGCATCCAGGGCGGCATGGCCGGTGGGCTGCGGGCTGGCAGGCGCGGCGGCCGGGCGGCCTTTCCACACCCGCCCGGCATTGAACAGCGAATCCAGTGCGACCACGGCGCCCATCAGCCTTGCCTCACCAGACCGCAGAACACGCCTTCGATAAACAGTTCGTGGTCGGCCGTGACCTCGATCGGCTGGTAGGCCGGGTTGCGCGGCAACAGGCGAATGCCCTGCCCCTTGCGCTCGAAACGCTTGATGGTCACCTCACCGTCGAGGCGGGCGATCACGGTCTGGCCGTTGCGCGCCTCACTGCTGCGGCGCACTGCCACCAGATCACCGTCGAAGATGCCGTCGTCGATCATCGAATCGCCCTGGACCCGCAGCAGGTAATCCGGAGTGCGGGAGAACATCCCCGGGTCCAGCAGCAACTGGCCGTGTATGTCGGCATCGACGCCAATCGGCGCACCGGCGGCCACCCGCCCCAGCACCGGGATCTCCAGCAGCTCGGGGCGCCGTGGCTGGTTGAGCAGGCGAATGCCCCGGGCCTGATGCGGGTTGACCTCGATGAACCCGGCCTCGGTCAGCGCCAGCACATGCTTGCGCGCCACGCTGCGCGAGGCGAAACCGAACGCCTGGCTGATTTCAGCAAGGCTCGGGGGCTGGCCGTGATCGGCGATGCGCTCGCGGATAAAGGTCAGGATGGCAGTGCGGCGGGGAGATAAAGTCGTCATGGAGTACATTTGTACTCCTCTCGGATTTATCTGACAAGAACCGCCAATCAGTCCAGGCCACGGCTGGCCAGGAAGCCACTGACATAGTCGATGAATGCCTGCACCTTGGCGGTCGCTCGCCGGTGGCTGGGGTAGACCGCGAGGATGTGCGGCCCGAAGCTGTCCGGGTCGATCGCGTAGTCGGCCATCACCCGCACCAGGCGCCCGTCGGCCAGGTACGGTGCGGCGCTCCACAGCGGCGTGTGCAGCAGGCCGCGCCCGGCCAGGGCATTGGCCAGCAGCAGGTCGTAATTGTCACTGCGCAGGCGTGGTGCCTGGGGTTGGGGCAGGCTCAGGCGCTGGCCGTCGCGCTCGACCCACCAGAACTCCCGGCTGAGCAAGGGGTGGCGATACAGCAGCCATTCATGTTCTTCGAGGGTCTGCGGGGTCACCGGCCGGCCCTTGCGCGCCAGGTAGGCCGGGCTGGCGCACAGGGCCAGGCGGTTGCTTCCGACCACCCGGGCAATCAGCCCCGGCAGGTCGTCATGGCCTTCGCGCAGGGCCAGGTCGTAGCCGCTTTCCAGCAGGTTGACGAACTCGTCGCACAGGTCCACTTGCAGATTGATCTGCGGGTACTGCTCAAGAAAACCGCCACACACCTGATCCAGGAATGCCTGGCCGTAGGCCAGCGGCGCGGTGACCTTGAGGTTGCCGCGCAGACCGTGCTGCAGCTGCTCCACCTCCTCGCCCACCTCTTCCAGCCGCTGCAGCACCTGGCGCGCGGTCTCCAGGTAGAGCCGGCCGATTTCGGTGAGCACGATGCGCCGGGTACTGCGCTCGAACAAGCGCGAACCCAGCTCGGCCTCCAGGTGGTTGACCGCCTTGGTCAGGGCCGAGGGGGTCTTGCCCAACTGCTCCGCCGCCCGGCTGAAACTGCCCAGCTGGGCGGTGACCACGAACATCTTCAAGGCATTCAACTTGTCCATGGTTTTTCCACCCAGGCAAAAATGTTTTTCGTGAAGCAGCCGTTCTGCCCGCTGCGGGCAGTCCCTAAGCTGGCGATCAGACGCAATAACAAGGAAATGTTCAATGAAAAGATTGACCCCCACGCTGTTACTGGCCGCCATGAGTTTTGCCTCGTTGGAAGCCATGGCCGCCGCCGACCTGGTGCTGCTCAACGGCCAGGTGTTCACCGCCGACCGCGCCCAGCCCAAGGTCCAGGCCCTGGCGGTGGAGAACGGCAAGGTCCTGCAAGCCGGCAGCGATACGCAGATCAAGGCACTGATCGACAGCCACACCCGGGTCGTCGACCTGGGCGGCAAGACCCTGATGCCGGGCCTGATCGACACCCACTCCCACGCGATCTTCGGTGGCCTGGAAATGACCGGCGCCAACCTGCAGGACGAGGTGGTCAGCCTCGACGAACTGGAAAAACGCCTGCGCGCCTGGCGTGACGACGGCAGCGCCCGGCATGCCGACGTGCTCAGCATCGCCGGCATGAGCTCGGCCTACTGGGCCCAGGCCCAGGCCCTGGGCCAGCGCTTCAACCAGGGTGAATGGGCCAGCGTACCGGTGGTGTTCACCGGCAGCGATCACCATACCGCCTGGGCCAATGACTTCATGCTCCAGCGCGCCGGGATCGACGCCGCCCTGCTCAAGAGCCTGCCCGAGGCCGAACGCGGCACCATCGGCCAACTGCCCGACGGCCGCCCCAACGGTTTCCTGGTGGACGCCGGCTGGGACCGGGTGGCCGCGAAAATGCCGGGGCCGGGGCCCGAGCAGATGCTACGCGCCGCGCAGTCGGCCCTGCACTACAACAACAGCCTGGGGATTACCGCCTGGATGGACCCGGCCGCCAACGCCGCCCCCGGCGAAGCGGTGTTCGCCCTCAAGCCCACCGAGCACACCGTCGGCGTGCTGCCGGCCTACAAGGCCCTGGCCGAGAGCGGCGGGATGACCGCCCACGTCGCCGCCCTGCTGGTGGCCAACCCCCGCAGCCGGCCGGCCGACCTCGACACCCTGGACAAAGTGCGCCAACAGTTCCAGGGCATTCCCAACCTGACCCTGCCGGGCATCAAGATCTTCGCCGACGGGGTGATCGAATACCCGGCGCAGAGCGCGGCGATGCTCGAGCCTTACAGCAACTCGCACAAACCCGGCGAACTGCTGATCGACCCGGCGCATTTTGGCGAACTGGTCAGCGCCATCGACCAGCGCGGCTGGCTGGTGCACATCCACGCCATCGGCGACCGTGCGGTGCGTGAGTCGCTGAACGGCATCGAGCAGGCGCGCAAGGATCGCCAGAGCGGCATCAGCCACTCCATCACCCACCTGCAGATGGTCAACCCCAAGGAGTTCGCCCGCTTCAAGCCGCTCAACGTGATTGCCTCGATGCAACTGCTCTGGGCCTCGGCCGACGACTACACCCTGGACATGATCAAGCCCTACGTCAGCGCCCTGGCGTTCCGCTACCAGTACCCGGCGCACTCGCTGCTCAAGCAGGGCGCGACCCTCGCCGGCGCCAGCGACTGGCCGGTGTCGTCGCCCAACCCGTGGAACGCCATGGCCCAGGCCATCACCCGCCAGGGGCCACTGGGGGTGCTCAACGCCGACGAACGCCTGGACCGCGAAACCCTGTTCTATGCCTACACCCAGAATGCCGCGCGCACCCTGGGCCTGGAACAGCAGATCGGCTCGCTGACGGCCGGCAAGCAGGCCGACTTCATCGTCCTCGACCGCGACGTGTTTACCGTGGACGAAAAGGCCCTGCATGAAACCCAGGTGCTGCAGACCTGGTTCGCCGGCCGCGAGATCTACAGCCGCCCGCTCTGACCCCGCGCCACCGTTGCACCGCCTGCCCCGCGCCCTGGTGACGCCGGGGTACGGCGCCGCCTTGCCCGCTCCCCCATAACAATCACAACAACGGGATACCCATGAAGACCCTCACCCTGCTCACCCTGGGCGCCGTGTGCCTGCTGCCGCAGGCCGGCCACGCCCTGCCCCTGACCGACGACCTGGCCGTGGAACTGGAGCTGACCCTGGCCAGCGACTACCGCACCCGCGGCATCTCCCAGACCCAGAACGACCCCGCGGCCCAGGCGGCCGTGACCCTGCTGCACAGCAGCGGCCTGTACCTGGGCACCTGGAGCTCCAACGTCGATTTCGGCGGTGGCCTGAAGACCCGCCAGGAAGTCGACTACTACGGCGGCTGGCTGTGGCAGGCCAGCGCAGACATCAGCCTGGACCTGGGCTACCTGAAGTACAGCTACCCCCGGGAAGCCCAGTTCAACCAGAGCGAGGTGTACGGCATCCTCAGCGTCTACGGGGTCAAGCTGGGGGCCTATTACTCCGACGATGCCCCCGGCATCGACAGCCAGCAGAGCACCCTGTACCGCTACCTTGGCTACGAGACCCGACTGCCCCTGGAGCTGGGGCTGCAACTGCGCTACGGCCAGATGGACTTCAAGGACCCGCGGCTGATCCGCGCTTCGGGCCAGGGCGAAGACAGCTACCACGAATGGGAAGCCAAACTGACCCGGGAAATGGCCGGTCTGGAACTGGGCCTGAGCTACATCGACACCGACCTGTCCCGCAGCCAGTGCACCAGCAACTACGGCTTCAGCGACCTGTGCGGAGCGACCTGGGTGGCCAGCATCAAGAAGACCTTCTGAGCGACCAGCCGCCCGCCCCCGTAGGAGCCGGCTTGCCGGCGAAGGGGCCCGAACGACTGGCACCCGCCTCAAGGCCGCCTTCGCTGGCAAGCCAGCTCCTACAAAAGCCCGCAGGAACAGGCCGGCAATGCGCCCCACAAACCCCGTAGGAGCCGGCTTGCCGGCGAAGGGGCCCGACAGGCATGCGCCCTGGGATCAGCCGCGCTGCAGGATGCGGTCCATCACCCGGTCGGTCTTCAGGGCTTCGCTGGCCAGGGCCGGGTGCCGGATCTGGCCGCGGATATGGGCATTCATGCCCTGCACGTGATGCCACTGGATGTGCGCGGGGTTGTCGATGAACAGGTTCAGGGTCTCTTCGGCTTCAAGTTGCAGCGGATGCTCGTCGAACACGGAAAAAGTGATGCGCCCCTGGCTGCCGACGATTTCCACCCGGTCTACCCGGCGGTCGGCGACGAAGTTCCAGGCGCCGCTGCCCAGCGCCCCACAGGCGAAGCGCCAACTGGCGCTGACCGCATCCTCGGCGGCATACAGCCCGGCCTGGCGGGTGCTGAAGCCGGCCACCTCGACGATATCGCCCAGCAGGTACTGGAACAGGTCCAGACCATGGCTGGCCAAATCGGCGAAATAGCCGCCGCCGGCCACTTGCGGGTCGGTACGCCAGTTGGCCGCGCCGCTGCGGTCGACCTCGGAGGCAGCCTTGCTCAGGCTCCAGTGCAGGTGCCGGACCTCCCCGATGCGCCCATCCGCCAGCCATTGCCGCACCTGCGCAAAGCGCGGCAAGGAACGCCGGTAATAGGAGACGAACAGATGCAGCCCGGCCTGCTCGAAGGCCTGCTGCATGGCCAGGCTTTGCCCGGCATGCAGGGCCATGGGTTTTTCCACGCAGCAATGCTTGCCGGCGGCGGCCACTTGCAGGCTGTAGGCGTAATGGCTGTCGGGGGGCGTGGCGATGTACACCGCGTCCACCTCGGGGTCGTCGATCAGGGCCTGGGCATCGGTGTACCAGCGGGCAATGCCATGGCGCTGCGCATAGTCGCGCACCGCCTCGGGGCGGCGGCCCATCACCGCCACCAGCGCCGACCCCGGAACCTTGTAGAAGGCCGGGCCACTCTTGCGCTCGGTGACACTGCCGCAACCGATCATGCCCCAGCGCACGGTCTTCAGCGGCTCGGCCCCGGTGTTCATTTCGACGCTTGCAGCGCGCGCAGGTCGAGCTGGCCCTTGTGCAGCGGCGGGCACCAGTAGTAGCCCCCGGTGATCGGCCGGCTCATGCGGTACAGGCCGTCGGTGATGCCGTCTTCCAGGCCGCTCATGCGCCGCAGTTGGGCTTCGAAGGCGTTCAGGGTGTGGCCGAAGGCAAGGAACATCAGGCCACCCTTGTCACCTTCGATCCACGGCATCGAGCGGCGCACGAGAAAGGCTTCCGGGGCGAAGCTTTCCTGGGCGGTGCGCTTGACGTGGGCCGAGACCGGCGCGTCGTCCAGTTCTTCGTTGTCGCTCAGGCGCCGGCCCATGATGTGGTCGCGCTCTTGCTGCTGCATCGCGGCAAACCCCTGGAAGTCGTGCTGCCACTGCTGGATCGCGGCAAAGCTGCCACCGCGCAGGCCGTCTTCGCCCTCGGCCAGTGCCGCGGCCACGGCGGCTTCGTCCTGAGGGTTTTCGGTGCCGTCTTCATAACCGGTGAGGTCGTGGCCGGTCTTGTGGCGGAAGGTCTCGTTCATGCCGACCAGGCGCAAGGCCGGGGCCAGGGCGGCCGCCAGCTCGTTGCTGCGGTGCAGCAGCTCGCCGCGATCATCACCGTGCAGCCAGACCCACAGCGCGTGCTGGGTCGAAGGGTTGTCCACGCCCACGCCGGTCAGCGCCGGGAACGCCTTGAGCCCTTGCACTCGCGCGCCCAGGGCCTTGACCAGCGACGCGCCAAAACCTGCCACCGCCGTTGCGCCATCCACCCGTGCCAGCAACTGGTCGAGGGCCTGGGGCAACGCCTCGATGGACTCAAGGGCAAAGAACAGGTGGCGGGCCTGGGACGGAACGGGTGCAGCGAGGATGCCGGGCTGGTAGTAACTCATGGGAACTCCTGAATAAAGGCGCAGGAGTTTACCGCCATGGGCTGCCGGCGTCAGCGTCGAAACGGGCAAGGCTTGTCGCCGCTTGCGCGGCGACGTTGCAAGGCCGTGGTGAAAAGGCCGGGCCGGGGTTGTGTAGCCGCTGCCGCAGGCTGAGAACGGCATGGGCGGCATTGCGACGCAGCAGACGCGGGGATCTTGAGGCCGCTCAAGGTTCGACGGGAGATCGCCAAGCAAGGCCCTGCGGGCCTTCGCGCAGCCTCGCGGGCTCGGCAGCGGCTACAGGGCGGCCTTCAATGCAGCGCCGCCTCTTCGCGAAAGGCGCTGGGGCTCAGGCCGGTCCAGCGCTTGAAGGCCCGGCGGAAGCTGCGCACGTCGCTGTAGCCGACCTCTTCGGTGATGCGTTCGATGGACAGCTCCGGGTTGCCCAAGAGGTTCAGGGTTCGCGCCTGGCGCACCCGCTCCAGCAGCGCCTCGAAGGTCAGGCCGTGTTCGGTCAGGCGCCGGCGCAGGGTGCGCCCGCTCATGTTCAAATCCCCCGCCACCTGCTCGATGTGGCTGCCGGCCCGCAGGTCCCGGCTCAGGGCGCGCTCCACCGCCTGGATCAGGTCCATCTTCTGGTGCACCTGGGCGCTTTCCAGTTCCAGCAGCTTGAGCGCCTGGCGCAGCGCCACCGGATGATGGTTGGGCAGCGGCGCCTGCAACCAGCGGGCCTCGATCACCATGCGCGCCTGCAGGCAGCCGAACTGCACGTGGGGGCCCAGCAACCGGGTATAGAGCTCGGCATAGGCCGGCGCGGCGTGCATGAACTCCACCCGCAGGGCCTGGAAATCCGCGCTGACCAGGGCCCGGCCATAGATCAGCAGGCTGGCGAAGAATTCTTCCGCGGCAAAGATCTGCACCTCGCCATAGGGCAGGCGGCATTGCAGTTCGACAAAGAACTCCTCGCCCTGACGCCCGACATCGGCGGTGACGATGGTGCCGGAGGTGTGCTGATGGCGGATGCCCAGCTCGAAGGCGTCGCCCAGGGTCCGGCACAACGACAACGCATGCCCCAGCAGGCCCAGGGTGCCCAGCACATTGCGGCTGCCGACCCAGAGCCCCAGGCCCTGCTGCGGCAGCGCCGCCAGGGCACGTTCGATCATCGCCACCGCCTGGCGGTAGGAGATGCGCAGGGTCGGGTCCTGCAGGTCGTCCAGGGTAAAGCCCAGGCCGCGACACAGGCGCTCGGCGCTGACGCCCTTGGCTTCGGCGACATCCGCCAGGGTCTGCAGCAGGAAGGGTGAAACCAGGGCCAGCTGGTCGTGGGCATCGGCGGCTTTGATCTGCATGGGAGTGGGCTTCCGGGCCGCTTGAGCGGCTGTTTTTATTGTCGGTCAGGCACCGGTGCCAAGGCTTCACCGGCGGTTCAAGCATATCCCGTTGCCTGGGGTTTTACGGGGGAATGTAACAAAACATTGCAAAGTGTCCGACAAAGTCCCCCTCCCTGTCCGCCAATACCCTGCCCCGCGCCCGGCCCAGGGCTTATTTCTATGGGGCGGGCGGCGTGCCTGCCGCCGCGCCCCCACTAACAATAAGAATGAGCCCTACCATGCACCCGACCCGCCTCACTCGCTCCCTGCACCTGGGCGTGGCCCTGGCCGCCTGCGCCAGCCTGAATGCCCAGGCCACCGAATCCGGGGTCGACAATATCGGCCCCGGCACCGACGGCTTCTACGTGCTGCCCCTGAGCCCCGACCAGCTCCCGGAGCACATGTTCGCCTTCAACCTCTACTACAACCATTACCAGGCCAGGAAGCTCGACATCAGCTCCTTTGGCGGCAAGGTCCAGGAGGTCAGGATCACCTCCGACGCGATCATCCCGCGCCTGGACTACCTGAGCCCGCTGCGGGTCCTGGGCGGGCGCCTGGGGGGCTACGTGGCCCAGCCCTACCTGCGCCAGCAGGTGTCGCTGTACGGCCAGAGCGACCGCCGCGAAAGCATGGGCGATACCACCTTCGCGCCGATCATCCTGTGGGACATGGGCCCCGACCTGACCCTGGGCGCGGCCTTGGAAGTGACCCTGCCCACCGGGCAGTACGATGCCGACCGGCTGGCCAACACCAGCAACAACTTCACCACCTACAAGCCGCTGTTCTCCATGACCTGGCTGCCCAGCGAGCGCACCGAGCTGTCGTTCAAGAGCACCTACAGCTTCAACCAGGAAAACCACGCCACCCACTACCGTTCCGGGCAGATCTTCCACTTCGACTATTCGGCCAGCTACCGCCTGACCGACGACCTGAGCCTGGGGCTCAACGGCTACTACCTGAAGCAGACCACCGACGACAAACAGCACGGCAAGACCGTGACCTTCATGGGCGAGGACGTGAGCGACGGGGTACGCGGGCAAGTGCTCGCCATCGGCCCGGCGCTGCACCTGCGCTTTCTCAAGTACGCCAGCGCCGAGATCCGCTGGGCCAAGGAGTTCGATGTGGAAAACCGCCCCGAGGGCGACATGCTCTGGGCCAAGCTGACCATTCCCTTTGCCCTGTGAAACCCGCGGCAGCCTGAAGCCGCTGCGGGCTCGGCGGGAGATCGCCAGGCAAGGCCCTGCGGGCCTTTGCGCAGCCTCGCCGGGGCTCGGCAGCGGCTACAGGCGGTTGCCGGGACGCGTTTCGTGTAGCCGCTGCCGCAGGCTGCGAACGGCCCGTAGGGACGCGGCGTTCTTAAGGCCGACAGCGCTCCGACGGAGGATCGCCAGGCAAGGGCTATACGTGGGATCAGTACACCGGCCAGCGTTCGACGATGCGCCCGCCGCGCAGGGCCAGCAGGTCGCCAAACTGCAGCAGTACCGCTTCGCTCTGCTGCGGGCGCAGGAAGACCTGGTCGTCCACCTGCAAGCCCACGGCGCGGGAGCCGTTGACCATCTCCTGGTTGGAGCTGCGACCGAACAGCTCGTTGCTCTGCAGACCCGCCGGCGATTCGAAATCCGCCAGCCAGTGGCCGCCATAGATGAAGAAGGTCTGGCGCTGGTTGCGGTCCCACCAGGAGAACAGCCGCGACTTGTCGTCCAGGGCCGGGATCCGCACCGGCCCGGTACTCTTGAGCACCGGGGTGGCGATAAAGGCGGCCGGCACGTGCTGCTCCAGGGACGCCAGGTCGTAGTGGCTGGGCTTGAGCAGTGCGGTGCCCACCGACACTTCGCTGCTCAGGGATTCCTGCTCGTGGCGACGGTAGCTGGGGCTGCCGGCGGTATTGAGGGTCAGGCCGGCGTGCCACAGCGCCGGGTACTGCTGGCGGGTGAAGTCGACAAAACCGTTGTAGAGCGCCATGACCTGGTCGAACAGGCTTTGCGGCGAGCCCAGAATCCCCGGCACGCCCATGTCGACAAAGGGGTCGTAGCCCATGAACCCGGCAAACTCCAGGTGCCGGGGGTGGGCGCTGATCAGCGCCAGCATCTGCCCGAGCACGGCATGGTCCGCCACGCCGCCACGGTGCAGCCCCACATCCAGTTCGATGTTGATGCGCATCCGCGTGCCCAGGCCCTGGGCCAGCGCCAGGTACTGCTGCAGGCGTTCGGGGGTATCGAGCAGCCATTGCAGTTGCCGGCGCGGGTCGAACGGCCCCTTGAGCTGCTGGTAGAACAGCTCGACGGCGCGGATCGGCAGGGGCTTGCCCAAGAGGATATCGGCGTCGGCAAATACCTCGGCGTCGTGGTTGAGAAACGGCTGGTGGAAGGACATCAGGCGCCGGGTACCGGCGCGCTGGGCGATGTAGGCCAGCAGCCCGGGCGACGGCAGGGATTTTTCCACCAGGCGCAGGTGCTTGCCGCCGCGCTGCACCGACTGCATGACCACATCGATGTTGTGGTCCAGGCGATCCAGGTCGATCAGCATCACCGGTTGCATCGGCCCGTGGGCCTTGAGCTCGCGATTGAGCTCGGCGAAGTACGGGCTGTAGGGCAGGCCCCGGTCGCCGGGCCGCAGCCAGGCGCCGACACCGGCCAGCAAGACTCCGGCCCCCAGGGTGCCGGCCATGAAATGACGACGGTTCATTGTGCGCATCTCCTGTTCACGCCACACCCAGCACCGAGGCCAAGTGGGCGTTGATGAATTTGCCTTGCGGGTCCAGTGCCTGGCGCACCCTGGCGAAGGCTGCCCATTGCGGGTACAGCCCCTGCAGGGTGCGGGCGTTGAGGCTGTGGTGCTTGCCCCAGTGCGGGCGCCCCTGGTACTTCCAGAAGATCGGCTCCACGGCGGCGAAGAAGTTGTGGTGGTCCATGCTGTAGTGCTGGTGCACCGAGATCGAACAGCTGTCGCGACCTTCGAACATGCTCAGGGGAATGTCGTCGGCCTTGACGTAGCGGTACTCGATGGGAAACCAGGTGCGCAGGTCCTTGTCGCGGATCAGCGCGAGGATTTCCCGCAGGCACGCCGGCCCCAGGTGCGCCGGCACCGAGTACTCCATTTCGTTGAAGCGCACGCTGCGCACGTTGGCGTAGATCTGGTAGGAATCCCCCACCCGCTCATCGAAGCGCGCCAGCCAGCGCAGGCTGTTGAGCAGGTGGCGGCGGGTCTCGGGGAAGTCGCTGACGTACTTGTCGAGGTTTTCGATCAGGTTGACGAACTCGTTGCCGCCCTCCTCGGCCGGATCGGTGGGCGGGGTCGGCGGCTCCGTGGTTTCGTTCAGGGCCACCGCCAGGGCGTAGTCGGAGTGGGTGACCACGAGCATTTCCCAGTGCTGGTTGTCGCGGGTCAGGTTGTCCATGTCCTCCAGCAGTTCCTCGGTCTTGCCGATCCACTGTTTTTCCCGCAGGCGATAAGCCTCGCGGTTCTGCAGGCGCACCCGGGTCGCCACCCCCAGCGCGCCGAGGGACACCCGGGCGGCGTGGAACACCTCGGCGTTGCGCCGGGGGTCGCAGTCCAGCACTTCGCCGCTGGCGGTCACCAGTTGCAGCCCGCAGACCCGGGACGAATAGGAACCGAAGCCGACCCCGGTGCCGTGGGTGGAAGTGGCAATCGCCCCGGCCAGGGTCTGGTAGTCGATATCCGCCATGTTCCACAGCGCCTGCCCCACCTCCTTGAGCGCCGGGCCCATCAGCGACATGGGCGTGCCGGCGGCGAATTCGGCTTGCAGGGTCTTGGGGTCGTGGTCCAGCAGGCCGTTGAAATAGGCCAGGGACAGCAAGGTGCCGTCGGTGGGCACCAGGGCGCTGAAGGAGTGCCCGGCACCCACCGGGCGGATCTTGCCCGGGGCCTGGCGGACCACCTGGCGCAGTTCATCCAGGTCCTTGGGCGCCAGCCGCGCCTGGGGCAGGCAGCTTTGCGCGCCGGACCAGTTGCGCCAGGGAATCAGCCGCGGGGCGCGGGCCAGTTCGGCCAGCAGCGGGTTGCTGCACAGCGCGCTGAACGCGCCGAGGGCGCCGGCCCCTTGCAGCAGCCGGCGTCGGGAAAGGTGCATGACCATGAAGGGGGAACCTGTGCTTTTTATTGGAATGAATGGCCGGACATGAAGCTGATCAGGGCCAGGAACTGCTCTTCGCTGCACTGCATGCACTGGCCCATGGGCGGCATGCCCTGGTAGCCGTTGATGCTGTGGTCCAGCAGGGTGTCGGCGCCCTGGGCCAGGCGCGGCGCCCAGGCCTTGGCATCGCCGGCCAGGGGCGCGCCGGAGGCCGGGTTGGCATGGCACAGCTGGCAGCTGCTGGCGTAGACCTGGGCCAGGGCCGGGTCGGCCGGGCTCTGGCGGGCGGCGTCGAGGCGCACGGCAGCAGGCGGTTCAGCCTCGCCGCAGGCGCTCAGCAGCAGCCCCAGGGCTAGGCCCAGGGCGCTACGAATCGGTAGCCAGGAGTGGCGCCGCAACGGGCGCAAACAGGCGGGGGTGACAGTGGGCATCGGCGGTCCTCAGTGCGGCCAGGGCAAGGGGCCCGCCCCGGCGACAGCGGCGGACCACACCCGGCCACACTAAGACACCCGCGCCCCGGGGTTGAGGGCATTGGCGGCCAGCCAAGGGGACAGGCTCGGCCAGCCAGGGCGCGCACGGTCAGCCAGAGGCTGCCTGCATGGCAACGGGCCCATGCCTGCCCCGCGCCTTACTTGATCCGGTAGTGGAAGGTGTTGCGCACCGCCGGCACCGTTACCGCCTGGCCGTCGATCAGCCGCGGCTGATAACGGAAGGTCGCCACCGCTGCCAGGGACGGGCGCATGAACAGGGGGTGGCAACCGTCGATGACCTTGGGGTTCTCCACCCGCCCCTGGGGGTTGACGCTGTATTCCACGGTGCAGTCGCCTTCCAGGTTCTTGTCCAGGGCCCGTTGCGGGTAGTCCGGGGCCTCCTTGCTCAGGGGCTGGTACTGGCGACTGTCGGCCGCCGCCTGGGCCGCCTGCTGGCGCGTGCGCTCGGCAGCCAGCCGCGACTGTTCGGCACGCTGGGCCTGCGCTTGTTCCTGGGCCACACGTTGCTCGGTATCGCGCTGGCGCTGCTCGGCCTCCAGGCGCTCGCGCTGCTGCTCCTGCACCTGCTCACGTTTCTTGTCTTCCACACGCTTGCGCGCCAGGGCCGCCTGCTCCAGCTTCTGCGCCTGTACCTGGGGGTCAACCCGGGGCCTGGCCGGCTCCGGCGCAGCCGCGGGCGGCGGCGTTGACGGTGGCGCCACCTCGGCCACCGCCGGCAGCGGTTCCGCGGGGGCGGCAGGCGGCGCCAGCATCACCAGTTGGGTGGTCAGTACCGGCGGCGTCTCGACCTGCGGCTTGTCCACCGACCAGCCCAGCACCAGCGCCACCAGCACTCCGGCGTGCAGGGCCAGGGCCAGGCTGGCCGCCAGGCTGTTGCGCCAGAAGCCGGACGCCTCGGGCCGCAGGGGCATCGCGGTGGGGTTGTGCATGATCATCGCCGTCATTGCGGGGCCTCGGTCACCAGCCCCAGGTTGTGTACCCCACCCCGCTGCAACGCGGCCATGGCCGCCACCACGCTGGAATAGGCGGCGTCCTGGTCGGCGCGGATATACACCTGGGTGTCGCCGCGCCGGGCAATCACCTGGGCCACCTTGGCGCGCATCTGCTCAAGGTCCACAGCGCTGTCGGTCTGGTTCCGGGTGTCCAGTTCACCGCCCAGGTTCCAGTAGTAGCCGCCACCGGCCTGCACCGACAGGGTGAGGATCTGCTGGCGGCTGTCGGTGGCCAGGGCTTCGCTGGCGACCTTGGGCAATTCGATTTTCACCCCCTGGGTGAGCATCGGCGCGGTGACCATGAAGATCACCAGTAGCACCAGCATCACGTCGATGTAGGGCACCACGTTCATTTCCGCCTTGGGTCCGTGCTTGCGTTGCGGCCGGGTCAACATCGGCTTGCTCCTTCTCTCAGGCGGCCACGGCCAGGTGGCTCGGGGTACCCTGCAAGGTGCGATGCAGGCGTACTTGCAGTTCATTGCCAAACGCGTAGTAGCGGGTCAGCAGGGTCTGGCTGCGGGCCGAAAAGCGGTTGTAGGCAATCACCGCGGGAATGGCCGCGAACAGGCCGATGGCGGTGGCAATCAGCGCCTCGGCAATGCCCGGGGCCACGGTGGAAAGGGTCGCCTGCTGCACCTGGGACAGGCCGAGGAAGGAATTCATGATCCCCCACACGGTGCCGAACAGGCCGATATAGGGGCTTACCGAACCCACAGTGGCGAGAAACTGCAGGCCCTTTTCCAGGCGGGTTTCCTGCTCGCTGATGGCCACGTACAAGGCCCGTTCCACACCCTCCAGCACCCCTTCTCCGGCACCGCCGGGCTGGCCGCGCAGGTGGCTGAACTCCTGGTAGCCGGCGGCAAAGATCGGCTCCACGCCGCCTTCGGCGTCGCTGCCCTTGGCCACTTCGCGGTACAGCGGCAACAGCTCGGGGGCGGCGCGAAAACGCTGGATGAAAGCCTGGAAGCGCTGCTCACGACCGCGCAGCACGGCGCCACGCTGGATGATCAGGTACCAGCTGAGCAAGGACGCCAGGAGCAAGGTCAGCATCACCGCCTTGACCAACAGGCTGGCATCGCTGATCAGCCCCCAGATGCTCATGTGTTCGAGTGTGGCCTGCATGGTGGAACTCCTTCTCGGGTGCCCGCCTGGGCTGGCGGGGCTATTCGATGACATTCAAATGACAAGGTGATGACCGCCGGCTCAGGGCAGCTTCAGGGCCTGGGTGACCTCGGCCCAGGGCACGAACTTGAAGTTCTGGGTCTGCTCGGGCATGCGCTTGCGCCCGTCCTGGACCACCAGCAGGCCCTGGCTCCAGGGCCCGCCGAGGTTGGCCGAGGTGACTTCCAGGCCGTCGGTTTCCGAGGCGCCGTCGATCCCCGCCCGGGCGTTGAGGCTGACCCGGAAGGCGCCATGGGAAGCAAACGGCGGTTCGGCATCCAGCACCAGGTAGCTGTCGTTGCCCTGGCTGGAAATCACCAGGTAGTCGCGGGCGTTGCTCTGGTACAGGGCCAGGCCCTCGACATCGGCCTGCAACAGGCCGCCGACCTTGATCACGCTGTGCAGGGTCGCCGGCTGCTCGGGCCGGGCATCCACCGCCCACACGCCGACGTCCTCTTCACCGAGGAACAGGCGCTGGCGCTGGTCATCGGCGACGCAGCCCTCGGGCTGGCTGGCCACCTTGAACCGGCGCACCAGCTCGCCCTGGGCGGTACCGCCGGGGGCGCTCAGGCGGTACTGGACGAAGGTGCCGTCCTTGTCGTTGGCAATGGCGTAGATCTCGCCACTGGCCGGCTGGAACAGGCAGATGCCGTAGATTTCCTTGAGCGGCGTGGGCACCTCCCCGGCCTCGCTCAGCTCGCCGCTAGCGCGGTCGATGGCGAACAGGCTGAGGCTGTTGCGGTCGCGGTTACTGGCCACGGCCAGGTCCACACGGCGCTCGCCGAGCTGGAAGTTGGGCCGCACGTCGACGTTGTTCAGGCGCCCCACTGCCAGCTCCTGCAACAGCTTGCCCTGCAGGTCGTAGGCCAGCAGGCCCTGCTTCTTGTTGGTGCCCAGCACCCGGCTCAGGGAGGGCTGCTGCGGGTGGACCCAGATCGCCGGGTCATCGGCGGCATCGCCCTGGCGCCCCACCGGCTCGCTCTGTGCCGCCGCCTGTACGGTGGGCAATACCGGCGGCAGGGCCACCGGGGTGGCCTGCCAGTTCAACTGGCCCTGGTACAGGCGCCCGTCCTCGTCATCGCGCAGCAAGACCTGCTGGCCTTTGTCGCTGGCGCGCAGGGCGATGTTTTCCGGTTCCTTGAGGCCGGCCAGGGGCAACGTGGCCTGGGCCACCCAGCCTTTTTCCTGCTGCTGGTAGAGGTGCAGTTGCGCGGCCTTCGGGTCCAGGCCCAGCACCCCGCCCGGCACCAGGGCCATGGCCCCGGCGCTTTTCCTGATGTCGCCAAAGGGCGCGCGCAGGGCCACCGGCTGGCGCGCGGTGTCGGCTTCGGCATGGGCCGGGTAGGCCCACCAGCCGACATTCTGTTCATTGACCAGCAGTTGCTGGGCGGCGTCGTCCACCTGGCAGAACTTGGCCTCCGGCGGCAGGGGCAGGCCACGTACCCGCTGCGGCTCGGCGCTCAGTTGCGCGCCGTGGCCCACCAGCCACTGCTCGCCCTTGCCCTCCTCGCCCACCAGGAACAGGAACAGGTTGCTGGCCTCGTCGCGGTACAGGCACAGGCCGTTGACCGGGTAGTCCCGAGTGGGCAGGTACAGCGGCTGGCCCCAGGTGCGGCTGGCCGGGTCGAGGCTCACCAGCAGTGCCTGCTGGCGCTGGTTGTCGAGGCTGGCCACCAGCAGTTGGCCACCGGCGGCGCGGCTGTCCAGGCCGTTGAACGAGCCCTTGAAGCGGGCCAGCTGGCGGCCCTGTTCATCCACCAGCAACAGGCCCTCGCGTTCGCTGGCCAGCAGCCGGTCGGCGCCTGTGCCGGCGGGCACGAAACCCAGGCCGGTAACGCCCGGGGTCTGCTCGGCCCAGGGCTTGAGGTTCAGGCCGGGCACGCTGGGGGCAGCCAGGGCGGCGCCACAGGTCATGCCAATGCACAGGGCCAGCAGGCGGTTTCTTGCGGTCGATACAGTGCTCATCACAATCCTTGGGTGTGCGGTCGGGCAAGGGCCCGCTACTTAGAAATGGGTGAAGGTCAGGCCGAGCTTGTAGGTCGGGCCGTATTCCTCGTACTGGGCGTTGTAGGAGCGGTTGCCGGTGTAGACGAAGTACGGCTGGTCGGTGAGGTTCTGCGCCTCGAAGCTCAGTTGCAGGTTCTTGGTCAGGGAGTACTTGGCGCTGAAATCGACGAAGGTCTGGGCATCCACATGCAGGTCGTGGGCCTTGTCGCTGATGGAGGCCAGCTCATAGAGGTAGGCCGATTTGTAGTTGGCCGACAGGCGCAGGCTGAGCTTGTCGTCTTCCCAACCGAGCATCAGGTTGCCCACGGTGTCCGACTGGTTGGGCAGGTCGATGTCGCGCTTGCGGTTGACCCCGGCCTTCTGGTCGAAGCCCTCGATGCTCGCGCTGGAGCGGCTGAAGGTGCTGTTGGCGCCCAGCAGCAGGCCGTTCCACGGCGCCGGCAGCCAGTCGAATTTCTGCGAATAGGCCAGTTCCAGGCCGTACAGCTTGGCGCTGTCGCCGTTGGCGAAGGTGTGCGCCTCGGAGAACCCGCTCCAGGCGCCGGTGCCGGCCAGGTCGGTGTTGTAGACGAAGTTCTGGATGTCCTTGTAGAACACGAAGGCCGAGACGCTGCCGGCGCGGCCCATGTAGTGCTCGATGCCCAGGTCCAGGTTGCTCGACTCCAGGGGCTTGAGGTCGGGGTTGCCGAAGGTCGCCTCGTCGCCGTCGATGACAAAGCCCGGGGCCAGTTGGCCGAAGGTCGGGCGCACCACGCTCTTGGTCCAGGCCGCGCGGACCTGGGTGTTCTTGTCCAGCTGGTAGCGCGCATGCAGCCCCGGCAGCCAGTGCTGGTAGCGGCGTTGGGTGTCGGTGGCGGTGAAGGCGCCGTCGGTGACCCCGGTGCCCTTGGCCTCGAACTCGGTACCCTCGTAGCGCAGGCCGGCGATGAAGCGCCAGTCGTCGATGTCCAGGGTGTTCATGAAGTAGCCGGCGTTGATGTCTTCGCGGATCTTGAAGTCGTTGACCCGGGATTCTTCCTCGTCGTAGAAGGCCGCCTGATTCAGGCCGCCGATCAGTTGCTTGATGGCGCCGCCACTGATGCCCGGGCCGAAGCGGCCAAGGGAATAGTCCACATTGCCCTTCTGGAACTGCCCGAGGTTGAGCTGCTGGTCGGTAAAGCCCAGGGTGTCGAAGTCCTTGTAGACCCAGGCTTCCAGGTCGTTGTCCTTGTTGCGTCGGCTGACTTTGCCGCCGAACTTGAACTGCGCGGCGTAGCCACTCAAGTCATAGTCCCGGGCCAGGTCCAGGCGCAGGTTCTTCTCGGTGTCGGTGGTGTTCTGCTTTTCCCAGTCGACCTTGTCCAGGGTGAAGTTGGCCGGGTCATAGAAACCGGCGCCGATCACCGGGCGCGGCTTGCCGTTGTCGTAGAAGCCGCTGTCGGAAAAATCGCTGTTGCCCTTGAAGGTGGCCCCGGCGATATGCGCCGGGCTGTCTTCGCTGGAACGGCTGTAGCCGGTCTGGCCGCTGAGGGTCCACAGGCCGAGCTGGCGCTCGCCGCCGAACACGTAGGACTGGATCTCCTGGGTTTCCTCGCGCTGCTTGAGCTTGCGCGAGGCTTCGGCGTCGCCGCGCTCACCGGCGGCCAGGGGGTCGGCGAACTCGATGCTGGTGGAGTTGCGGGTCTCGCTGTCCTTGTAGCGGCTGTACAGGGTGCGCAGGTAGTAGCTGCTGCTGTCGTCGGGCTTGTAGTCGAAGTTCAGGCCGCCACCGGCGCGCTCGCGGCTGATGGCGTAGTCGCGCTGCTCGAATTCCTGCAGCTTGGCGCCTTGTTCGAAGTCCCAGGCGCCGCCGGTCTCGACGTTGTCGGAGCCGAAATCGCGCTTCTGCCAGCTCAGGGCCGCGGCCACGCCGAAGTTGTCGACGCCGTCGCCGAGGCTGAAGCGGTTGCTCGCCGCGCCGGAGAATTTCGGGCTGGCCTGTCGCGTGTTCTGGTCGTAGCTGGCCTCGCTGCTGCCGGTGTAGAACAGGCCCTTGTGGTCGAAGGCCGAGAGGCTTTTCACATCCACGGTGCCGCCCAGGGAGTTGGCGTCCATGTCCGGGGTCAGGGTCTTGATCACTGACAGCGACTGCACAAGCTCCGAGGGCAGTACATCCAGGGCCACGGCCCGGCGGGCGCTTTCCGGCGAGGGCACCAGGGTGCCGTTGATGGTCACGCTGTTGAGGTCCGGGCCCAGGCCGCGGACGCTGACAAAGCGCCCTTCGCCCTGGTCGCGCTCGATGCTGATGCCCGGCAGGCGCTGCGCCGCCTCGGCGACGTTCTGGTCCGGCAATTGGGCCACGCCGTCGGCGTGCACCACGCTCTCGATGCTGTCCGAGCGCCGCTGCTCCTTGAGCGCCTGGTCGATGCTGGCGGCCTGGCCCACCACTTCCACATGCTCGGTGGCCGCAGGTTCCGCGGCGCTCAAGCGTTCACTGGCGATGGCCATGGCCAGCGCGGTCAAGGTAAAGCTGACAAGCCCGGGACTGCTGCGCTTGTACATGATGGTCCTCCCCCAAGAGTCCGCTAACGCCGGGCAAGAGGCCCGGCAACTGGGAGGGCACGCTAGGGTCGGCGAATGACGGTTCTGTGACAGGCCTGGGCGGCAACGGGCCAAAACGCCCCATTGCCCGGCTTTCGCCCCGGCAAATGAGCTGAATTGACCCCTGTGGAAACGGGCTTGCCCGCGAAAGCCATTCCCCGCCAGGCGCAGGTCTTGCCGGCCCCTTCGCCGGCAAGCCGGCTCCTGCAGATCCGTTGTGCGTCCGCCGCCCCGTAGGAGCGGGCTTGCCCGCGAAAGCCATCCCCCCTCGGGCGCAGGTCTTGCCGGCCCCTTCGCCGGCAAGCCGGCTCCTGCGGGCCGAAAAAAAACGCGTTCGCCGTGAGCTGATTCGACCTCACGCCGGGTTTCCCCGGCGTCACCCCACTGTCACAAACATCTGCTGTGCTGGCGCCCTCTCACTCCTGGCAAAAAGGAACGCGGCCATGTTCTCCGTGCTCAAACCCCACCGCTGGAAACTCGCCGCGCTGTTGCTGGCGGCCAATGCCGGGCTGCTGCTGCACCTGGCCTGCGGCAGCCTGAAATCGGTCAGCGAGTGGCAGTGGCTGGACATCATCGGCGAAGGCGGCTCGGCGCTCCTGGCCCTGGTCTGGCTCGGGCTGGTGCTCAAGAGCCGCCCCGCCGGGCGGGTCACCAACTACCTGGCCCTGGGCCTGAGCTGCATTTTCTTTTCCTGGTGGATCGACAGCCTCGACGAGTTCATCCGCCTGCCCGACAGCATCACCTGGGACCACTGGCTGGAGTCCGGGCCGATGCCCATCGGCATGATCCTGCTGACCATCGGCATCTACCACTGGCACCGCGAACAGCTGGCCATCAGCGCGCAGATGGAAAAGAAGGAGCGACTGTTTCGCGAGCATCGCCAGTTCGACAAGCTCACCCCCCTGGCCGGCGCCGACTACCTCAAGCGCGAGCTGGCCAGCAGCCTGCAAGACAGCCGCCGCCAGCAGCAGCCGCTGTCGCTGCTGGCCCTGGACCTGGACCACTTCGCGGCGATCAACCAGGACTACGGCCATGCCGAAGGCGATGCGGTGCTGCAGGCCCTGAGCCATGTGCTGCTGCTCAACCTGCGGCGCCAGGACCTGCTGTGCCGGCTGGCCGGCGACCGCTTCGTGGTGCTGCTGCCCAACACCGGGGAAAGCCAGGCACGGCTGCTGGCCCTGGAGCTGCAACAGGCGGTACAGGGCCTGGCACACAAGACCCGGCAACACGGCGAGCGCCTGCACCTGGCGGCCAGCACTGCGGTGGTGATGGCCCTGGAGGAAACCCCGGAGGGGCTGCTCAAGCGCCTCAACCTGGCCCTGGCCCGGGCCAAGCAGCCCCTGGCAAAAACCGCCTGAGGCGCCGTCATGACCGTGAAGACCAGTTGGTACGAAGCCGATACGCGGTTTATCCCCGGGCACTATCAACCGGCGGCGCTGATCGACCTGGCGCTGTCCCGGGACATCGACAGCCACCGCCTGCTGCGCGGCACCGGGCTGTTCCACGAGGACATCCTGGCCGGCCAGACCCGCCTCAGCCCGCAGCAGTTCCTGGCGCTGATCGGCAACGGCCGGCGCCTGCTGGATGCCGACGACAGCAGTTTCCTGTTTGGCCAGCGCCTGCTGCCCGGGCACTACGGCGCCGCCAGCCATGCCCTGCGCCATGCGCAGAACCTGCACCAGGCCCTGGACGCCCTGGTGCAGCAGCAGGCGCTGCTCAGCCCCCTGGCCAGCCCGCGCCTGGTGCTGGACGAGCACCACGCCTACTGCTACTGGCTGGACAGCTGCGGCGCCGGCGAGCACTGGCGGTTCCTCCTGGAAGCCAGCATGACTTCACTGGTGGCCATGAGTCAGTGGCTGGCCGGCCAGCGCCTGCCCTGGGAATGCAGCTTCAGCCACAGCGAGCCGCGCTACGTCGAGCAGTACTGGGTGCACCTGGGGGAACAGACCCAGTTCCAGCGGCCCCTGGACCTGATGCGCATCCCCCGGCAATACCTGACCCGGCCCTGGCCCGGGGCCTCGGCCACCGCCGGCCAGGTGGCGCGCCTGGAGGCCGGCGAGCACCTGCGCCAACTGGGATTTGCCAGCAGTTTCCTCGACACCCTGTACCGCTACCTGAAAACCCAGGTACGCCACACCCCGAGCCTGGAGCAGGCGGCCCAGGATTTCGCCATGAGCCCGGCCACCCTCAAGCGCAAGCTGAGCAAGCACCACAGCGGCTACCAGCAACAGGTGGACCGGGTGCACAAGCACGTGGCGCTGTACCTGTACCAGATCAAGGGCTGGAGCAACGAGGCGGTGGCCGAGTACCTGAACTTCAATGACCCGGCCAACTTCCGCCGGTCATTCAAGCGCTGGACCGGCAGCACCCCGAGCTTGATCCGGCAGTTGCTGGGCAGCGGCTGAAACGTTTAATCTCGAACCACCACCGCTGACGCGCCGCGGGCCCGCACAGGGGCACCGCGGGCCGTCGCGTTCGGGCGCCCGGTGGAAAAACCGCTAAAGCGCCGGGCCATTAAGGCGTATAAACCATGGAGCGATGCCGTCGCTGTCACCGCGCCGGAGCCATTTCCAACACGGGGTAGAGTCATGACCACAGCCAATCTATTGAGCCACCTGTTTCCTGCCGCCGCCGACATCCCCGAAGCCTTTCGCCTGCCCGACCCGGTGGAGCAGCGCGACTACCTGGTGGACGGTGAGCTGCGCACCTGGAACGGCCCCCTGGCCCAGGTCCGCAGCCCGATCTACCTGAGCGGCGCCGAGGGCGATACCCAGGTGATTCTCGGCAGCACCCCGCTGCTGGACGCCGACACCGCCCTCACCGCCCTGGACGCCGCGGTGCGCGCCTACGATCGCGGCCAGGGCGCCTGGCCAACGATGCGCGTGGCCGAACGCATCCAGCACGTGGAAGCCTTCCTGGCGCGCATGCGCGAGCAGCGCACGGCGGTGGTCAAGCTGCTGATGTGGGAAATCGGCAAGAACCTCAAGGACTCGGAGAAAGAGTTCGACCGTACCTGCGACTACATCGTCGACACCATCGGCGCGCTGAAGGAACTGGACCGGCGCTCCAGCCGCTTCGAACTGGAGCAGGACACCCTCGGCCAGATCCGCCGCGTGCCCCTGGGCGTGGCCCTGTGCATGGGCCCCTACAACTACCCGCTGAACGAGACCTTCACCACCCTGATCCCGGCGCTGATCATGGGCAACACCGTAGTGTTCAAGCCAGCCAAGCTCGGTGTGCTGCTGATCCGCCCGCTGCTCGAAGCCTTCCGCGACAGCTTCCCGGCCGGTGTGATCAACGTCATCTACGGCAGCGGTCGCGAAACCGTCAGCGCGCTGATGGCCAGCGGCAAGATCGACATTTTCGCCTTCATCGGCACCAACAAGGCCGCCAGCGACCTGAAGAAACTTCACCCCAAGCCCCACCGCCTGCGCGCGGCCCTGGGCCTGGATGCGAAGAACCCGGGGATCGTGCTACCCGACGCCGACCTGGACAACGCGGTCAGCGAAGCCCTCACCGGCTCCCTGTCGTTCAACGGCCAGCGCTGCACCGCGCTGAAGATCCTGTTCGTCCACGAAGCCGTGGTGGAACGCTTCATCGAGCAGTTCAACGCCAAGCTGCAAGGCCTCAAGCCGGGCATGCCCTGGGAACCGGGGGTGGCCCTGACGCCGCTGCCGGAGAACACCAAGGTCGACTACCTGCACGCCCTGGTGGCCGACGCCCAGGCCCACGGCGCCAAGGTGGTGAACGCCCACGGCGGCGAGGCCCGGGCTTCGTTCTTCTACCCGGCGGTGCTGTACCCGGTGACCCCGCAGATGCGCGTCTACCACGAGGAGCAGTTCGGCCCGGTGGTGCCCATCGTGCCCTACCGCGACCTGGACACCGTGATCGACTATGTCCTGGAATCGGACTTCGGCCAGCAACTGAGCCTGTTCGGCAGCGACCCGGCCGAGATCGGCCGGCTGGTGGACGCCTTCGCCAACCAGGTCGGGCGGATCAATATCAACGCCCAGTGCCAGCGCGGCCCGGACACCTTCCCCTTCAACGGCCGCAAGAACTCCGCCGAGGGCACGCTGTCGGTACATGACGCACTGCGCACCTTCTCGATCCGCACCCTGGTGGCGACCAAGTTCCAGGAGCGCAACAAGCAATTGATCAGCGACATCATCCGTAATCGCGAGTCGAGCTTCCTGACCACCGACTACATTTTCTGAGGGAGCCCCGAGCGTTCGCCCTGGCGCGAACGCCCGGCCCCTGCCGCCAACCGGAGGAACCGATCTGGGCCCGTTCAAACACCTGCGGGGCATCACCCTGCCACCTTTGCTGCGCCGCCTGCTGCGTCCCGTGCTCGACCCGTACCGGCGCTACCGTCACGCCCGGCTGATCCACGCGGTGCGGGTCGCCCTCGGCCTGATCGCCACCATCCTCCTGACCACCGGCCTCAACCTGCCCCATGGCGAGTGGGCCTCGGTGACCATGCTGGTGGTGATCGGCGGCCTGCAGCACCACGGCAACATCGGCAAGAAAGCCGCGGAACGGGCCATCGGCACCCTGGTGGGCGCCGGGGTCGGGCTGGTGCTGGTGGTGCAGCAGGCCTACTTCGGCCACCCCTGGCTGACCTACCTGGGCATGTCGGTGGTGTGCGGCTACTTTTCCTATCACGCCATCGGCAAGGGCGGCTACACCGCGCTGCTGGCGGCGATCACCGTGTTCATCGTCGCCGGCCACGGTGACAACCAGGTCAGCGACGGCCTGTGGCGGGCGGTGGACATCCTCATCGGCATTGCCCTGGCCCTGGCGTTTTCCTTCGCCATTCCGCTGTATGCGGTGTACTCCTGGCGCTACAACCTGGCCAGCGCCCTGCGCGACTGCGCGCAGTTGTACGGGCGGATCATCAAGGGCCAGTCGGTGACCGACGACGAGCACCTCAAGCTCCTGGGCCGGGTCAACAGCGCCATGCTGCAACTGCGTTCGCTGATGCCTTCGGTGTCCAAGGAAGTACGGATTTCCATGACCGAGCTGGACGCCATCCAGCGCAACCTGCGCATGTGCATCAGCACCCTCGAGATCCTCGGCAACACCCGCCCCGATGCCAGCGACCCGCAGGCCATGGCGCAGATGCAACTGGCGCTCAAGGCCGAGCACCGGCAGATCCGCGTGCAACTGATCGGCATGGCCCGGGCCCTGCAATCGGGGGTCACCCAGCGCCTGGAGAAATCCGTGGAAGGCCACCCCGAAAACGCTCTGGAGGCCCCGGTGTATTCGGCCCTGGATGGTTACCGGCTGCTGACCCGGCAACTGGCCGCGACCCTCGGCGAGATGCACCAGCGCCTGGCCAAGAGCGCCCGGCACTGGAAGATCTAGAACAGCTCGCTGAAAGGAATGAAGGGCGCCCGATCCCCTGCCTGCAAGGTCCGGCCCTCGACGATTTCCACCAGGCCATCGGCCCAGGAAGCCCCCAGCAACACCCCGGAACTCTGGTTCGGATAGAGCACGGCGCGGCCGTTCTCCAGGCGCGCCCGCAGGTACTCGCGGCGCTTGCCGGCCTTGGGCCAAGCGAAGGCCACAGGCACCTCGACGCTCAGCGGCGCCACCTCCTGTACCCCCTGCAGCCGCAGCAGGTAGGCCCGGGCCAACAGGCCGAAGGTCACCAGTGCCGAGGCCGGGTTGCCCGGCAGGCCGATCACCGGCACCTGGCCGAAGTAACCCACGGTCAGGGGCTTGCCGGGCTTGATGGCGAGTTTCCAGAACAGCGGCCGGCCACTGTCCCTGAGCACCTGCCCGAGGCAGTCGGCATCCCCGGCGGAAACGCCGCCGGTGGTCAGGATCAGGTCCGCGCCATGCTGCAACTGCTCCAGCCTGAGGCGGGTGTGCTGCGGCCGGTCGGGCAGGATCCCGGCGTCGATCACCTCGCAGCCCAGGGCGTCCAGCCAGTGCCTGAGCAGGGTACGGTTGCTGTTGTAGATGCAGCCGGGGCGCATGGGCATGCCCGGCTCCAGCAATTCATCGCCGGTGGACAGCAGCGCCACGCGCGGGCGGCGCACCACCTGCAACTCGGTGCAGCCCTGGGCGGCGGCCACCGCCAGTTCGAAGGGGCCGAGGCGCTTGCCGGCCTGCAGCAACACCTCGCCGGCGCGGTTCTCCTGGCCCTGGGGGCGAATGTTCTGCCCCGTTTTCAGGGCCTGGGTAAAACGCACCCGGCCGTCTTCCAGCAGCTCGACGTTCTCTTGCATCTCGACGCAGTCGGCGCCTTCGGGCACCGGGGCGCCGGTGAAGATCCGCGCACAGCTGCCCGGTTGCAGGGGCGCACCGGGCTGCCCGGCGAACACGGTCTGCGCTACCGGCAACGGTGCACCGTCCCAGTGCTGCAGGTTCAGGGCGTAGCCGTCCATGGCACTGTTGGGCCAGGGCGGCAGGTCCAGGGTCGCCACCAGGTCGGTGGCCAGTACCCGTTGCCGGGCCTGATCCACGGCCAGGGTTTCGCTCTCCGGCAGGCGCTGGGCGTCGGCCATGGCCAGCAGGCTGGCCAGTGCCTCTTCCACCGGCATCAGTGGGTTCTGGCTCATCCCCGGCTCTCGCAGGCCTGCACCGGCTTGAGGTGCGGCACGAAGTTGCATGGCCGGTGTCGGGCATCCAGCTGCTCGGCGAGGATGCCTTCCCAGGCGGTGCGGCAGGCCCCGGTGGAGCCCGGCAGGCAGCACACCAGGGTGCCGTTGGCCAGCCCGGCCAGGGCCCGGCTCTGCACCGTGGAGGTGCCGATATCGAGAATCGAGATGGCGCGAAACAGCTCGCCGAAACCGTCGATGTGCTTGTCCAGCAGGCAGCCCACGGCTTCCGGGGTGCTGTCGCGGCCGGTAAAGCCGGTGCCACCGGTGATCAGCACCACCTGGATGCGCTCGTCGGCGATCCAGGCCGCCACCTGGGCGCGGATCTTGTACAGGTCATCCTTGAGCAGGTTGCGCTCGGCCAGGCTGTGGCCGGCCTCCAGCAGGCGGCTGACCAGCAGTTGCCCGGAGGTGTCAGTGGCATATTCCCGGGTATCGCTGACCGTCAGCACGGCAATGTTCAAGGGTACAAACAACGCATCCGACTTCACGCTCATGTCATTCTCCGACCGGCAGGCTAAAAATCATGAACCCAGGCTAAAGGCCCGCCGACGCGGCTGTCTAATCGTTCTGGCTGACCGGATTATCGATGCGCTCTATCATCCTGCCGGGCCCTGCCAGGGGGCCGATAAAGCCCGTCAATCGGCCATTCAACACTTCCGATTGGACGTACCCGAAGGACAATGCCATCGTTTGCGCCACCTACTTGATATGCGTCCCGCCATGACCCCGACCCAGCCCGCCCCCGCCTGTTCCCTGCCCTGCTCGATCCTGCTGCTGGCCGGTGGCCGCGGCTCGCGCATGGGCGGCCAGGACAAGGGCCTGGTGGCCTGGCGCGGCCAGCCGCTGATCGCCCATGTGCAGGCGGTGGTGCGGCCCTTGAGCGATGACCTGATCATTTCCTGCAACCGCAACGCCGAGCGCTACCGGGCCTATGCCGACCGCTTGGTGGAGGACGGGCAGAAGGATTTCCCCGGGCCCCTGGCCGGAGTCCTGGCCGGCCTCGCGACGGCCCGCCACCCCTGGCTGCTGGTGCTGGCCTGCGATGCGCCGCAGATCGACGCGGCGCTGATCCAGGCCCTGCTGGATGCCCGCGGCAACGACGCCAGGCCGGTGATGGTGCAGCAGGCCGGGCAATGGCAACCCATGTTCAGCCTGATCCCCACGGCGCTGCTGGGCGACCTGCGCCAGGCCTGGGACAACGGCGAGCGCAGCCTGCTGCGGGCCCTGGCCGCCCATGGGCTGAGGCCCCTGCCCTGCGCCGCGGACGATCCGCGGCTGAGCAACTTCAATACCCCTGAACTACTGTCTGAAGCAGGCCCCAAGCCCCTGGCCTGAACACCGCCGGAGGTGCCCAAGGGCGCGACCGGGCAAGGCCCCAGGCCTTTTCATGGGCGCAACACCTGCGTTATTACTGAACCCGACTTTTCCCACAACAGGTGCCACCGTGGACATCAAGCAACTCAAGTTTCTGATCGCCCTGGAGCAGACCCGGCACTTTGGCCAGGCCGCCGCGCGCTGCCATATCACCCAGCCGACCCTGTCCATGCGCCTGCGCAATCTTGAGGATGAACTGGACCTGATCCTGGTCACCCGTGGCCAGCGCTTCGAAGGCTTCACCGAAGCCGGCGAGCGGGTGCTGGCCTGGGCCAAGACCCTGCTGGCAGCCCATGACGGGCTGTTCGCCGAAGCCGCTGCCTGCCGCGGGCAACTGGTGGGCAAGCTGCGCCTGGGGCTGGTACCGCTGAGCGGCTTCAACCCCATCAGCTACGTGCAACAGCTATCGTCGAGCTTCCCGGAACTGCAGTTCAGCCTGTCGTCCATGAGCTCCGACCGGATCATCGAGGACATCGGCAACAACCAGCTGGACCTGGGGGTCTGCTACCTGGACCACGTCAACCCCAACTACCTGGACTTCTTCGAGATCGGCGAGACCCGGGTCGGCCTGCTCTACGACACCCGGCACTTTCATTTCGAAGGCACCGAGATGAGCTGGGAGGACGCCGCCGAACTGCCGCTGGGCATGCTCAGCACCGGCATGCACTATCGCAAGTCCATCGACCTGAGCTTTCGCAGCCGCGGGCTGAACCCGCAGCCGATCCTGGAAAGCGACTCCACCTACCAGCTGTTCCAGGCGATCCACGAAGGCTTCTGCTGCTCGATCATGCCCCTGGACAGCGGCCTGGATTCGCCCATCGAGAACCTGGCCTTTATCCAACTGCCGGATGCCAGCGTGCTGGCGCCACTGGGGCTGGTGATGCGCAAGACCGAGCCGCGCTCGGCGATTGCCGAAAAGTGCTTCGCCGAAGCCAAGAAGCTGTTTGCGATCAAAGAGTGAATCAATGCCCCAGGGCCGCCCATGGCCCTGGGCAAATCGAATGCAACGAGGTGTGGTCATGGTTTGCCGGATCGAACAAACGGAGCAACAACCCGAGGCCAATGCGCCGGCGCCGGCGCCGCAGCGGGTGGCCTATCGCGAGTACAGCGCCGACGGCCCGATGGCCGAGGCGCCGCTGGCCGCCGAGATCGCCCTGGCGATCACCTACAACGGCCTGAGCCAGGCGGTGATGATGGTGTCTCCGGGCAACCTGGAAGACTTCATTCGCGGCTTCAGCATCACCAACGACATCGTCAATGACCTCGGCGAAATCTACGACATCCGCCTCAGCCACTTCCCCCAGGCCTGCCAGGCCGACGTGGAAATTTCCAGCCGGGCGTTCTGGGCGCTCAAGGACCATCGCCGGCAAATGGCCGGCACCAGCGGCTGTGGCCTGTGCGGAGTGGAGGCCCTGGAACAGGCGCTGCCGCAACTGCAGATCCTCGAACCCGCGGCCCTGCCACCTGCCGAACACCTGCAGGGCCTGCGCGAGCGCATCGAACAGGCCCAGCACATGGCCCGCAGCAGCGGTGCCCTGCATGCGGCGCTGTACTTCGACGAACAGGGCGAGGTGCGCCTGTGCCAGGAAGACATCGGCCGCCACAACGCCCTGGACAAGCTGATTGGCGCGCTGCTGCAGGCCGGGATCGATGGCCGCCAGGGCTTTACCGTGGTCACCAGCCGTTGCAGCCTGGAACTGATCCACAAGGCCGTGCGCGCCCGCCTCGGCACCCTGGTCAGCCTCTCGGCGCCGACCGCACTCACCGTGCAATGGGCCAACAAGCATCGCCTGAACCTGATCCACGTCCCCCACCGCAACGCCCCACGGATCTACAGCCCGGTGTAAATGCACCACGCCGGATGACATGCATCCGGCGTGGTTAGCCCCTTCCCTCAAGCCTCTGTCAGCGGCATAAGCTCAACGTTCTACACCCCAACGTTCGGCCGCCTGCCGGTCGCTCTCGCGGCCGTCGATCCAGCGTTCGCCGGCCGGGGTGACTTCGCGCTTCCAGAACGGGGCGCGGGTCTTGAGGTAATCCATGATGAAGGCGCAAGCCTCGAAGGCCGCTTGGCGATGGGCGCTGGCCACCCCGACAAAGACGATGGGCTCACCCACCTGCAGCAACCCCACCCGGTGCACCAGGCTCACCCGGTTCAGCGGCCAGCGCGCCTGGGCCTGCTCCACGATGCGCTGCAGCGAGCGCTCGGTCATGCCCGGGTAGTGTTCAAGAAACAGGCTGTGCACCGCCTCCCCCAGGTTGAGATCGCGCACATAACCGACAAAGGTCACCACGCCGCCGACGCTGGCGTCGCCGGCCTGCAAGCCGGCATTCAACTGATCGAGGCTCAACGCCTGGGTCTGCACCTGGATGCTCATGCTCAGCCCCCGGTCACTTGCGGAAAGAAGGCGATTTCATCGAAGTCCTCGATGGCCGCATCGAGCTTGCACAGTTCCTGATTCAGCGCGCACATCAGGCTGTTCTCCCCCAGCACCTGCGCCCAGGTTTCACCCCGGGCCATCAGCCGCTGGCGCAGGTCCTCGACGGTGCGCAGGCTGGCATCCAGGGGCAGTTTCTCGCCACCGCAGCCCAGTTGCTCACGGTAGCGGGCAAAGTAGTTGACCAGAATCATCGGGCCTCTCCTGCGATAAAGGTGCCGGACTTGCCGCCCTGCTTCTTCAGCAGGTGCAGCCCTTCGATGACCATGGCGCGGTCCACCGCCTTGCACATGTCATAGATCGTCAGCGCCGCCACGCTGGCGGCGGTCATGGCTTCCAGCTCGACCCCGGTGGCGCCGTTGAGCCGGCAGCAACTGGTGATCTGCACCCGGTCCGGCGGCAGTGCCTGCAGTTCGATGTGGATCCCGGTGAGCAGCAACGGGTGGCACAGGGGGATCAGTTCGTGGGTCTTCTTTGCCGCCATGATCCCGGCGATGCGCGCCACGGCGAACACATCGCCCTTGGGATGGCCCTGGTCCTGGATCAGTTGCAGGGTGGCCGGGAGCATGCGCACCCAGGCCCGAGCCTGGGCCTCGCGCTCGGTAGCGGCCTTGCAGGTGACATCCACCATGCTGGCCCGGCCCTGGTCGTCCAGGTGAGTGAGTTCATTCATGTGCAACCTCGGATAACAACAGTGGATCAGCTCAGGACATAGTCCACCGGCTCCAGCGCCGGCGGCAGTTCGGTGGCCCCCAGGGCTTCGAGAATCTCGCGCTCGATGTTGCGCACGATGGCGCTCAGCGGCAGGTCGTTCTCGTCGTGGCCGAAGGGGTCTTCCAGCTCGTCGCCAATGGCGTCCAGGCCGAAGAAGGTGTAGCTGACGATGGCGGTGAAGATCGGCGTCAGCCAGCCCAGGGGCTCGGCCATGGCAAAGGGCAGGAGAATGCAGAACATGTAGCTGGTGCGGTGCAGCAGCAACGTGTAGGGAAACGGCAGCGGCGTGGCCTTGATCCGCTCGCAGGTGGATTGCGCGCCGGTGATGGCCGCCAGTTGATTGGCCAGCAGCAGGTAGCGCCATTCGCTGAGCCGCCCCGCCTGGGCCTGGTCCGAACACTGGCGCGCGATCTGGCGCAGCAGGCTGTCCGGCAGGTTGCTGGTGCTTGCCGGCGGCAACTGGCTGAGCCAGGTTTCGGCAGCGCTCAGTTCATCTTCGCGGCGCAGCCGGGCCTTGAGGGCATGGGCGAAACCGCACAGGTCACCCAGGATCGCGCTGCGCGCCCGGGCATCTTCAAGCACCTGGGTTTCGCGGATCATCGAGCGCACCTCGGTCACCACCGTGCCCAGGGCCTTGCGCGCTTCGTACCAGCGGTCGTAGCAGGCGTTGTTGCGAAAGCTCATGAAGATCGACAGCGACAGGCCGAGCAAGGTGAACGGGGTGGCATTGACCTTGGAGAAATACGCCGGGTGCAAGGTCTCGATCAGCACGATGGCCGAGGCCAGCAGGGTCACCAGCAGGCTGCGCAGGGCGATGCGCTTGGCAATCGACCCCTTGAGGGAAATCAGCACGCTGATCAGGTTGGGTTTGGATCTGACGATCATCGGGGTAGAACCTTTGCACAATGAAAAGCCGTGATGAGCAGCGGTTCAGCCGCCGGTCATGTTCATGAAGCGCACCACCTGCACCTCGTCGTTGAGTTCGAAGTGATGGCTGTAGGGCTTGAGTTTCATCGCCTCGACTATGGCCCGCTGCAGGCGCCCGGTATCGCCGGGGTGAGCGCGCAGCACGGCCTTGAGGTCCACCGAGTGCTCGTTGCCCAGGCACAGCAGCAAGCGGCCTTCGACGGTCAGGCGCACGCGGTTGCAGGTGCCGCAGAAGTTGTGGCTGTGGGGCGAGATGAACCCCAGGCGAATGTGCGGCGCCTCGGCCAGGCGCCAGTAGCGCGACGGGCCCTGGGTCGACTCGGCGGACTCGATCAGGGTGTAGCGCTCGGCGATCCGCTCACGAACCCGGGCACTGGAAAAGAACGCATCGCTGCGGCTGTGTTCGCTGATGGTGCCCAGGGGCATTTCCTCGATAAAGGAGATGTCCAGGCCGCGGTCGATGGCAAAGGCCACCAGCTCGTTGATCTGCTGGTCGTTACGCCCCTTCATCACCACGCAGTTGAGCTTGGTGCGCTCAAAGCCGGCGGCAATCGCCGCGTCGATGCCGGCAACCACCTGGCCCAGCTCGCCGGTGCGGGTCAGCTGCCGAAACAGGGTCGGGTCCAGGCTGTCGAGGCTGATATTCAGGCGCTTGACCCCGGCGTCGAACAACGGCGCGGCCAGCTTGCCCAGTTGCGAGCCGTTGGTGGTCATGCACAGCTCTCGCAGCCCGGGCAGCCGGGCAATGTCCCGGCACAGCTGGACCACCCCGGGGCGGATCAGCGGCTCGCCGCCAGTGAGGCGGATCTTGCGGGTGCCCAGGGCCACGAAACGTTCGGCCAGCTGGTACAGCTCCTCCAGGGTAAGAATGCGTTGGCGCGGCAGGAACTGCATGTCCTCGGCCATGCAATACACACAGCGGAAATCGCAGCGGTCGGTCACCGACATGCGCAGATAGTCGACCCGCCGAGCGAAGCCATCGAGCAATACCTGATCTGACATCCGAGCCTCTTTCGACGATGGGAATCCATCGCGATTAGTTGAAGTTCTTCCACACAAGCACATGCAGGAGGTGTTATTGGCGGCAAGATTAAAAGCCATTAAAAGCCCCGTCCAATCGCTATTAACAACTGGCTGATCAATACAATCTATCGCTCCTGAAATCGCTTCCAACAAAGACCGAAACAAACAATCAACCAGTTGATATATATAGATTTTTAACATTGATAGAGGCTTTCGATCAGCCGGTCATTAATTGCGATTAGACAGCGGCCACGGGTGACGAATAGGCTTTATTCGTGGCCCATATAACGAGCCCTGAAAGTTACTCCACGCCAATAAGCAATACCGAACTCAAACAAGTTCACAACAACCGCATTTAGCCTGTGCAGTCAAACAATCACTGACATCGATTCAATGTCGGCCGGTTGCCTGCGTGCGCTGTATTGGAGAAATATCATGAGCGAAGTTGATCGATACAAACCCTACAAGGGCGCCGCTGCCGGTTGGGGGGCGCTGATCGCAGTGACCAAGAACTGGCTGGGCAGCGAGAACGCCTTCAAGAACATCCGCGCCATGCTCAAGACCAACCAGAACGGCGGCTTCGACTGCCCCGGCTGCGCCTGGGGCGAGTCGCCGGAAAACGGCATGGTCAAGTTCTGCGAGAACGGCGCCAAGGCGGTCAACTGGGAAGCCACCGGGCGCCTGGTGAACCCGGCCTTCTTCAACAAATACACGGTCTCGGCCCTGGCCGCGCAGAGCGACTACTGGCTCGAGTACCAGGGCCGCCTGACCCACCCCATGCGCTATGACGCCACCCAGGACCGCTATGTGGAAACCACCTGGGACGAAGCCTTCGACCTGATTGCCAGCCACCTCAAGGGCCTGGACTCGCCCAACCAGGCGGAGTTCTACACCTCCGGCCGGGCCAGCAACGAGGCGGCCTACCTGTACCAACTGTTCGTACGCGCCTATGGCACCAACAACTTCCCCGACTGCTCCAACATGTGCCACGAGGCCAGTGCCGTGGGTATGTTCGAAAGCGTCGGCGTGGGCAAGGGCACGGTGGTGTTCCATGACCTGGAACAGGCCGACGCGATCTTCGTCATCGGCCAGAACCCCGGCACCAACCACCCGCGGATGCTCGAGCCACTGCGCGAGGCGGTGAAACGCGGTGCCCAGGTGATCTGCTTCAACCCGCTCAAGGAACGTGGCCTGGAACGCTTCCAGCACCCCCAGCACACGCTGGAGATGCTCACCAACGGCTCCGAGCCCACCTCCTCGGCCTACTTCCGCCCGGCCCTGGGCGGCGACATGGCGGCCTTTCGCGGCATCGCCAAGTTCCTCCTGCGCTGGGAACGCGAAGCCCTGGCCAACAATGGCGAAGCGGTGTTCGACCGGGCCTTCATCGCCGAACACACCTCGGGCCTGGACAGCTACCTGGCCGAAGTCGATGCCACGTCCTGGAACCACATCGTCGAGCAGTCCGGCCTGAGCCTGGCCGACATCGAGCTGGCCGCGCGCATGTACCGCAAGGCCAAGCGCGCGATCATGTGCTGGGCCATGGGCCTGACCCAGCACACCCACTCGGTGCCGACCATCCAGGAAGTGATCAACGTGCTGTTGCTGCGGGGCAATATCGGCCGTCCCGGCGCCGGCCTGTCGCCGGTGCGCGGCCACAGCAACGTGCAGGGCGACCGCACCATGGGCATCAACGAACTGGCGCCCACCGAGCTGCTGGATGCCCTTGAGGCGCGCTTCGGCTTCAAGCCGCCCCGGGAGCACGGGCACAACACGGTGATGGCGATCTCGGCCATGGAACAGGGCCGGGCCAAGGTGTTCATCGGCCTGGGGGGCAACTTTGCCCAGGCCACCCCGGACACCCCGCGCACCCACGCTGCCCTGCGCAACTGCGAGCTCACCGTGCACATCGCCACCAAGCTCAACCGCAGCCACCTGGTGACCGGGCGCGAGGCGCTGATCCTGCCGTGCCTGGGCCGCACCGATATCGACATCCAGGCCAACGGCCCGCAAGGCATCACCGTGGAAGACACCTTCAGCATGGTGCATATCTCCCACGGCCAGCTCAAACCCAAGTCGCCGCACCTGCGCTCGGAACCGGCGATCATCGCCGGCATCGCCAACGCCACCCTGGGCCAGCACCCCATCGACTGGCTGTGGGCGATCGAAGACTACGGGCGCATCCGCGACCTGATCGCCGACACCATCCCCGGTTTTTCCGACTTCAACCTCAAGCTGCTCAACCCCGGCGGCTTCCACCTGGGCAACGACGCCAGCCAACGGCGCTGGAACACCGCCACCGGCAAGGCGCGGTTCATCCCCAGCGAGCTGCCGGAACACCTGGTCAGCGCCGGGGTGCGCAAGCTCAAGGTCAAGCCCGACCTGATCCTGCAGACCATGCGCTCCCACGACCAGTACAACACCACCCTGTATGGCCTGGACGACCGCTATCGCGGGGTCTACGGCATGCGCGAGGTGCTGTTCGCCAACGAGGACGACATCCGCCGGCTGGGCTACGAGCCGGGGCAGAAGGTCGACATCGTGTCGCTGTGGGATGACGGCCGGGAACGCCGGGTCAGCGGTTTCACCCTGATCGCCTACGACATTCCCGCCGGCCAGTCGGCCGCCTACTACCCGGAGACCAACCCCCTGGTGCCCCTGGAAAGCTACGGCGACCGCACCTACACGCCGACCTCCAAGTTCATCGCCATCCGCCTGGAGCCGGCGGCGGCCAGCAACCTGATCCAGTCCGTCGGCGTTTGACCCGGCCGGAGCGGCCAAGGCGCCGCTCCAGCCTGCCCCGCGCAGCCTTTTGCCGTACGCCGCGAACCCGGGTTCACGGCGGCCGGAAGGCGCCTGCGCGGGCCCCCAGCCATTACGAGGGTTTCGTCATGTTTCATCTACAGGCACTCGACCTAGCGCGCATCCAGTTCGCGTTCACGGTCTCGTTCCACATCATCTTTCCCGCCATCACCATCGGCCTGGCCAGTTTCCTGGCGGTGCTCGAAGGCTTGTGGCTCAAGACCCACAACAGCACCTACAAGGACCTGTACCACTTCTGGTCGAAGATTTTCGCCGTCAACTTCGGCATGGGCGTGGTTTCCGGGCTGGTCATGGCCTACGAGTTCGGCACCAACTGGAGCCGCTTCTCGGACTTCGCCGGGAGTATCACCGGCCCTCTGCTGACCTATGAAGTGCTGACCGCGTTCTTCCTCGAAGCGGGCTTTCTCGGGGTCATGCTGTTCGGCTGGAACCGGGTGGGTCGCGGGCTGCACTTTTTCGCCACGGTGATGGTGGCCATCGGCACCCTGATCTCGACCTTCTGGATCCTCGCCTCCAACAGCTGGATGCAGACGCCCCAGGGCTTCTCCATCGTCGATGGGCGGATCATGCCCATGGACTGGCTGGCGATCGTCTTCAACCCGTCCTTCCCCTTCCGCCTGATGCACATGGCGATTGCCGCATTCGTCGCCACGGCGTTCTTCGTCGGATCGAGCGCCGCCTGGCACCTGCTGCGGGGCAACGACACGCCGCCGGTGCGCAAGATGCTGTCGATGGCGCTGTGGATGGCGCTGATCGTGGCGCCGATCCAGGCGGTGGTCGGTGACGCCCATGGCCTGAACACCCTGGAGCACCAGCCAGCGAAGATCGCCGCCATCGAAGGTCACTGGGAAAACCACGGCAGCGAACCCTCGCCCCTGGTGCTGTTCGGCATTCCCAACATGGACGGCGAGAAAACCGACTACGCCGTGGAAGTGCCCTACCTGGGCAGCCTGATCCTGACCCACAGCCTGGACAAGCAGATCCCGGCGCTCAAGAGCTTCCCCAAGGAGGACCGGCCCAACTCGGCCATCGTGTTCTTCAGCTTCCGCATCATGGCCGGCCTGGGCATGTTGATGATCCTAACCGGGTTGCTGGGCCTGCTGCTGCGACGCAACGGCGGGCTGTACCGCAACCGCCTGTTCCTGCGCCTGGTACTGTGGATGGGCCCCAGCGGCCTGATCGCCCTGCTGGCGGGCTGGATCACCACCGAAGTCGGGCGCCAGCCCTGGGTGGTGTACGGCCTGCTGCGCACCAGCGACGCCGCCTCCAACCACAGCGTGGCGCAACTGAGCATCTCCCTGGCGCTGTTCGTGGTGATCTACTTCTCGGTGTTCGCCGTGGGCATCGGCTACATGATGAAGCTGGTGCGCAAGGGCCCGCAGCCCCACCACGAGCATCCGCCCAGTACTGCGCCCGGCCAGGAGCCGACTCCGCGCCGGCCGCTGTCGGCCATCCCCGAGACCTTCGCCACCGGCGACCACCACCTCTGAAACAAGGGCAACCAACATGACGATTCAAGGCATAGACCTGTCATTGATCTGGGGCGTGATCATCGCCTTCGGGGTGATGATGTACGTGATCATGGACGGCTTCGACCTGGGGCTGGGGATCCTCTTTCCGCTGATCCCCGATGCCCGGGAGCGGGACGTGATGATGAACACCGTGGCCCCGGTGTGGGACGGTAACGAGACCTGGCTGATCCTCGGTGGCGCGGCGCTGTACGGCGCCTTTCCCCTGGCCTATTCGGTGATTCTGGAGGCCCTGTACCTGCCGCTGATCTTCATGCTCGCAGGGCTGATCTTCCGCGGCGTGGCCTTCGAGTTCCGCTTCAAGGCCAGCCCCGAGAAACGGCACATCTGGGATTGGGCGTTCATCGGCGGCTCGCTGCTGGCGACCCTGTGCCAGGGCATCGTGATCGGCACCTATATCAGCGGCATCCCGGTGGTCGATCGGCAGTTCGCCGGCGGTACCCTGGACTGGCTGGCGCCCTTCCCGCTGTTCTGCGGCCTGGGGCTGATCGTGGCCTATGCGCTGCTGGGCAGCACCTGGCTGCTGGTCAAGACCGAAGGCATGCTGGAAGCGCGCATGCGCCACTACACCCGGCCCCTGGCGTTCGCGCTGACCGCGGTGGTGGCGGTGCTCTGCGTGTGGACCGCGCTGCTGCACCCGGAGATCGCCAACCGCTGGTTCAGCCATGCCCATATCGTGATCTTCGGTGCGCTGCTGGTGCTGGGGCTGGCGGCACTGTGCGGGCTCCTGGGCACTTTGCGCCAGCACCATTCCCACTGGCCGTTCGTGTTCACCCTGGTGCTGGTGTTCCTCGGCTACATCGGCCTGGCGTTCAGCATCTGGCCGAACATAGTGCCGCCGTCCATCAGCCTGTGGGAGGCGGCTTCACCGCTGTCCAGCCAGCTGTTCATCCTGATCGGCACCCTGTTCATCCTGCCGGTCATCCTGATGTACACCTGCTGGAGCTACTACGTGTTCCGCGGCAAAGTGAGGATTGGCGATGGCTACCATTGATCGAGCTACACCCCTGCCCTGGCACAAGGCTGTGGCGCAACTGAGCCTGCTGTTCATCGGCGCACTGCTGATGCTCGCCTGCAGCGGCGCACTGATGCTGGAGCTGGCGCATGGATAGGCTATCGACGCGGCCGGCATCCACCTGGCGGCGGTTGCTGTGGATGGGGGGTATCTGGCTGGCCAGTGTGGTGGGCCTGGGGCTGGTGGCCGGCGTGTTGCGGCTGCTGATGCAAGCCGCCGGCATGCACAGCCACTGAGCAGGGGCGATAAAGCCTGCAACCCCGGCCCGCAATAGCGGGCCGGTTTTTTTTGCGCCTACAGGCCGGTGGGCGCGCGCTCGGCCAGGTCTTCCAGCAGGTCGGCGGAGGGCACGAAGAACAGCCCGCCGGTGACCGCGGTGCTGAAGTCCAGCAGGCGATCGTAGTTGCCTGCAGGGCGGCCGACGAACATGTTCTCCAGCATCTGCTCCACCGGCCGTGGCGAGCGGGCGTAGCCGATGAAATAGGTGCCGAACTCCCCGGCGCCCGGGCGGCCGAACGGCATGTTGTCGCGCAGGATCTTCACCTCCTCGCCGTTCTCTTCCAGGGTGGTCAGGGAGCTGTGTGAGCAGCTGGGTTTCACTGCATCGTCGAGTTCGATATCCGACAGTTTGGTGCGGCCGATGATGCGCTCCTGGGCCTCCACCGTCAGTTCGTTCCAGGCGGTCATGTTGTGCAGGTACTTCTGCACCAGCACGTAGCTGCCATTGCAGAACTGCGGGTCCTCGTCCCCCACCAGGGTGAAATCCACCGCCTCGCGGCCTTCCGGGTTCTCGGTGCCGTCGACGAAGCCGACCATGCTGCGCATGTCGAAATAGCGGAAGCCCTGGACCTCGTCCACCACCTTGATCGAATCCCCCAGGGGCTTGAGCAACTGCGTGGCCAACTCGAAGCACAGGTCCATCTGTTCGGCACGGATGTGCAGCAGCAGGTCGCCGGGAGTCGATGGCGCGCGGCGCCCCTCCACGCCCACCTCGATGAACGGGTGCAGCGACGCCGGGCGCGGGCCGCCGAACAGGCGGTCCCAGGCGCTGGAGCCAAAACCGCAGACACAGGACAGATTGCCCCCCGGGACGCGCTTGCCCACCGAACGGGTCAAGGCGGCGATATCGGCGCACCAGTCGCGCACGGTTTGCGCGGCAGCGGCGCCGGGCGCCAGGGTGGCGACGATGAAGATCGCGCTACGGGTGATGGGATTGCAGATGGCTTGGGGCTCGGGCTTGCGCTCGGCCAGGGAGGACGGCTGGGTCATTATGGGTTCCACAGGCTGCGGTCGGAAAAATCACCGACAGGAAAATAGCAGATTGTGACCTTGGCCAGGGAGATTGCTCCCCCTGGAAGGTGCCGCCCTCCCATTCACCGAATCCCCGGGCCATCAAGCATCTCTGGCCTCCCGAAGCGCACGACCCTGTAGCCGCTGCCGAGCCTGCGAGGCTGCGCAAAGGACCGCAGGGCCTTGCTTGGCGATCTACCGCCGGGCATCAGCGTTTTCCGGATCGCCGCGGCCGCTACGCGACCGTGCGCAGCCTGCGGCAGCGGCTGCACGAGTCGCGAGGCGCTGTGGCGCTGTGGCTCCGTTCAAGCGGGGCTTGAGCGCAACACTCGCACCGGCACCGATTTGTAGGACGGCGTGCCGCTGTCCACGTCCAGGTAGTCCAGGGGCACCAGGCGGTTGGCTTCGGGGTAGTAGGCGCCCACCGTGCCATTGGCGATCTTGTATTCGATGGCGGTGATCTTCTCGTAGCGCAGCCGGCGCCCGCCGATCACCGTTTCGATGTCCACCAGGTCGCCATGGGCCAGGCCCCGGGCGGCCAGGTCCGCCGGGCTGATGAACAGTACGTCGCGGCGGCCGAACACCCCGCGATAGCGGTCGTCCAGGGCGTAGATGGTGGTGTTGTACTGGTCGTGGCTGCGCAGGGTGATCAGCCGCAGCACATCGGCGCCGTCCACTTCCTTGTCCTCATGCAGCCCGGGAAAGACGAAGAATTCGGCCTTGCCCGAGGGCGTCAGCCACTGCCGCTCGGCTGCCGCCAGGGGCATGCGGAAACCACCCGGCACGCGAATGCGGGCGTTGTAGTCGTCAAAGCCGGGCACGGTCTGTTCGATCAGGTCGCGGATCTTGTCGTAGTCGGCCACCAGCTCCAGCCAGGGCACGCGGCTGCCCGGCAGGGTGGCCCGGGCCATGCCGGCGACGATCGCCGGTTCCGACAGCAAAAACTCGGAGGCCGGCGCCAGCTTGCCGGCCGAGGCATGCACCATGGACATCGAGTCTTCGACGGTGATCGCCTGACGCAGGCCGTCCTGCATATCCAGCTCGGTACGGCCCAGGCAGGGAAAGAGGAAGGTTTCCCGGGCCACCAGCAGGTGGCTGCGGTTGAGCTTGGTGGCGATGTGCACGCTCAGGTCCAGCTTGCCCATGGCCGGGAAGCACTGGCCCGGGTCCGGCAGGGCCACGGCAAAGTTGCCCCCCAGACACAGCAGGGCCTTGGCGCTGCCGGCGATCATCGCCTGCATGGCTTGCACCGCATCGTGACCGTGATGCGCCGGCGGGGTGAAGCCGAAGGTCTGCTGCAGCTTGTCGAGAAAGGCCGGGGAAGGCTTCTCGGTAATGCCCACGGTGCGGTTGCCCTGCACGTTGGAGTGGCCGCGCAACGGGCAGATCCCCGCCCCCGGCTTGCCCAGGTTGCCCCGCAGCATCAGCAGGTCGCAGATCAGCCGGACATTGGCCGTGCCTTCGTTGTGCTGGGTGATGCCCATGCCGTAGGTGACGATGGTGGCGTTGGACTTGGCATAGGCCGCGGCGACCATTTCCAGGTCCGCCTGGTGCAGGCCGCTGGCCTGCTCGATGTCTGCCCAGGCGGTGGCATGCAGGTCCGCCGCCAGGGCCTCGAAGCCCTGGGTGTGCTCGGCGATGAATGCCTGGTCCAGGACTTGCCCCAGGCTGTCCTCCAGGGCCAGCAGCGCCTTCATGATGCCCTTGATAGCCGCCGCGTCGCCGCCGGCCTTGACCTGGAAGTACGACGAGGCGATGCGGGTGGAGCCGTAGGTGGCCATCTCCACCATGTTCTGCGGGTCGGCGAACCGCTCCAGGGCGCGCTCGCGCAAAGGGTTGAAGACCATGATCGGCACCTTGCGCCGCGAAGCTTCATGCAGGGTGCCCATCATCCGCGGGTGGTTGGTGCCGGGGTTGTGGCCAATGGAGATGATCAGCTCGCAGAGGTCGAAGTCCTCCAGCGACACCGTGCCCTTGCCGATGCCAATGGACCGCGGCAGGCCGACGCTGGTGGGCTCGTGGCACATGTTCGAGCAGTCGGGAAAGTTGTTGCAGCCGTATTCCCGGGCGAACAGCTGGTACAGGTAGGCCGCTTCGTTGGACGCGCGCCCGGAGGTGTAGAACTCCACCTGCTCGGGTTGCAGGCTGCGCAGGATCTCGCCGATGCGGGCAAAGGCGTCCTGCCATGCCACAGGCTTGAAGGTGTCGCTGGCGCGATCGTAGACCAGGGGCTCGGTCAGGCGCCCGAGGTCTTCGAGTTCGTAGTCCGAACGCTGCAGCAATGAGGTCACCGGATGCTGGGCGAAGAACGCCGGGGTTACCCGCTTGTTGGTAGCCTCCCAGGTCACCGCCTTGGCGCCGTTTTCACAGAACTGGAAGGTCGACTTGTGCTCCTTGTCCGGCCAGGCGCAGCCCGGGCAGTCGAAGCCGTCGGGCTGGTTGGTGCGCATCAGGGTCAGCGGCGCCTTGAGGGTGTCCATCTGCTCGCGCACCGCGGTCGCAGTGGCCTTGAGCGCGCCCCAGCCACCGGCGGGACCATCGTAGTTGCGGATTCCGGGAACCTTGCGTCGAGTACTCATGAGCGCTCCAGGGCCGGCCCGGCGCTGCACGACGCGAACCGGTGGTTGCGGGTGACCGAGGCGCGCCAGGGCAGGATGCCCAGGGGCCTGGATCAGGGGGCAAGCGCGCTGGAAAAGCCTCAGCGCAGGGTAAAATCTAGCCCTGCGGGTTGGCCTGTCAAGGCCAGGCGCCGACCGGTACAGGGCCCATGCCAGGGCCCCGGCCAGGCCCGGGGGAGCCTATTGCAGGCCCCCGCCAGAACCTGTAGCGCCTACTGCAAAACGCTGCGCCGGCGCTTGAGGGTCCAGCCCTGCTGCATGCCGGCCGCGGCCAGCAGGATCGCCCCCACGCCCACCCATTGCAGCAGCCCCAGGCGGTGCCCGAAGGCCACCCAGTCGACCAGGATCGCCGCAATCGGGTAGATGAACGACAAGGCGCCGGTCAGGGCCGTCGGCAGTTTCTGGATCGCCCCGTACAGCAGCACGTACATCACCCCGGTATGGAGAATGCCCAGGGTCAGCAGGCTGGCCCAGGCGCTGGCCTGCTGGGGTGGCGCGCCGAGGTTGGCCCAGGGCGCCAGCAACAGCACCCCGGTGCAGACCTGGATCAGGGCGATCAGGTGCGGCGGCGTGCCGCTCAGGCGCTTGATCAGCAGCGCGGCAAAGGCGTACAGCGCCGCCGCGCCCAGGGCCAGGGCAATGCCCAACAGGTAGTCGCCACCCTCCTCGCCCTGGCTGCCGTGGGCACTGACGATGGCCAGCATTCCGGCGAACGACAGGCCCAGCCAGAACAGCTTCTGCGGGGTGATCTTTTCTCCCAGGAACAACGCCCCGAGGGCCACCAGAATGAACGGCTGAACGTTGTACACCGCGGTGCCGATGGCGATCGAAGCCCGGGAGTAGGAACCGAACAGCAGCACCCAGTTGCCGACAATGGCCACGCCACTGAGCACCGCGAGGATCAAGGCGCGCTTGCTCAGAATGTTCTTACGCAAAAAGCCGAAAGCTCCACAAATCAGCAGCAAGGTCCCGGCGCCGAACAGGCACCGCCAGAACACCACATCCAGCACCGGTTGCCCGGACACCAGGACGAACCAGCCAATGGTTCCGGAAATCAGCATGGCAGCGGTCATTTCCAATGATCCGCGTCGGGTTTGTGCATCCATCATCAGGCTCCTTTGCAAGTGGGCAAATTATGCCCAGCCAGCAGAGCCCATCGCCAGATCAAAACCTGGGCTAGAATCGATTCAGACCTTTTTTATCAAGGCCAAAGAGCCCATTCACCTAACGAGATCGCCATGCTGGATGCCATCGACCAAACCCTGATCAGCGCCCTGATGCAAGACTCGCGACGCTCCCTCAAAGCCCTGGCGCAGATCAGCGGGCTGTCCGCCCCCAGCGTCTCGGAGCGCTTGCGCCGGCTGGAAGAACGCGGCGTGATCAGCGCCTATACCCTGGAGATCGACCCCAGGTTTCTCGGTTACCAGTTGCAGGCCATCGTCCGCATCCGCCCCTTGCCGGGCAAGTTGCAGGAGGTCGAACGGCAGATCCTGGCGATTGCCGAGTTCACCGAATGCGACAAGGTCACCGGCGACGACTGCTTCATTGCCCGTCTCCAGGTGCGCTCCATGGAACAACTGGACAGCCTGCTGGACCACCTCAATCACTACGCCGAAACCAACACCGCGATTGTCAAGAAATCGCCGATCAAACGGCGCCTGCCGCCTCTGGAATGAGCCCCATCCCGAAAGCGCCTTCAGGATTGAAAAACGCCAGAAACAAAGCAGAAAAGCACCGCTGAGAGCCCAATCCAGAGGCGTTTCACACTACAAATCAGCTACGCATCCTACATATTTACAGGACATTTCTTAGCAAACATAAGACGATTCTTAAAAGCGCCTCAGCAGCTTTTTGACGCCAATTTCAGTGATACCCTGCGAAACCTCTGACGAACCCACTAGCAAAATGCCTACTCCAACCAAAGGAAGCCGGCGCTTTGCTGGGTGCTCATGCCTGTCGAAAAGCCGAGTAGCGAAAAACGATGTCGATCCGCGTCCAGATAGCCGATGACCATCCCCTGACCCTGATTGGGATACACACCCTGCTGGAGAACCGCGCCAACCTGGACGTGGTCGCCCAGGCCCACAGTGTTGAAGCCCTGCTGGAGAACCTGCAGCGTCACCCCTGCGACCTGCTGTTGACGGATCTGATGATGCCCGGCGGCGAGCAGGTGGACGGTATCCGCCTGATCCGCCGCTTGCGCACGCTGTACCCGCAGCTGGCGATCGTGGTGGTCACCATGCTCGACAACCCGGCGCTGATCAGCAGCGTGCTCAAGCTGGGCATCCAGGGCCTGGTGAGCAAGCGCGGCCTGCTCAACGACCTGCCCAAGGCCGTGGCGGCCAGCCCGCGTGCGCCTTTCGTCTCCGCGTCGATCCAGCACCTGCTGGATTCCAGCGCCGCGTTGCACGGCAAGCCGTTGCTACAACCGGAGCAACTCTCGGCCCGGGAAGTCGAAGTACTACGCCTGTACGGCACCGGCATGAGCATCGGTGCCATTGCCCTGCATCTGTCCCGGAGCAAGCAGACCATCAGCACGCAAAAAAGCAGCGCCATGCGCAAGCTCGGCCTGGACACCTCTGCCAGCCTGTTCCTGTACATCCAGGAGCACGGCCTTTCCTGAGCTGCAAGCGCGGCACATCCCGGAGTCCCCCCTCTATGTATCTCTTTTCGCTTTCCTTCGTGCGCCGGAGGATGCAGCGCTTTTGCCTGCTGCTTATCCCGCTGGCCAGCCTGCCAACCCTGGCCACAGCCCACGCCGACAACCTGCCGCCAGCCGCCCGGGACAGCAACCTGCCGCTGAACAAACTGTTGCAGCTGCGCGACAGTCTGCCGCGCAAGCGCCTCAAGGTGGCGCGGATCGTACCGCCGGATCGGCCCATGGAGAGCGCCGGCAATCAGGTCTTGAAGGCCATCTCCGACCAGTACCTGCAACTCATCGGTGAACAACTGGACCTGCACTTCGAAAACGTCGAGCTGCCTTCGCCCCAGGCGGCGGTGGATGCGCTGCTGGAGCAGCGGATCGACCTGCTGCCAAGGGCCAGCGATTTTGAAGCAGCCAATCCGGAGCTGCGCCTGAGCCTGCCCTATTTGCGCAACCAGCCCATCATTGTCGGCCGCTCCAGTGACCGCAGCCTGCCCCTGGACCTGCGAGGCAAGCAGGTGCTGGTGCTAAAGAACTACCTGGACAGCAATCGGGTCCGCAAGGCCTACCCCCTGAGCATACTGCGCGAGGTCAGTACCACGGCGCTGGCCTTCGAGCAGTTGGCCCGGGGCGAAGCGGACGCCTTCATCGGCGACCAGTTCCGCTCCGGCTTGTACCTCCAGGCACGTACGGACCTGGCTCTGCACAACAAGTTTTCCGCACAACTGCCCGACACCGGCTTCGCCTTCGCCGTGCGCCGTGATGAACTCACCCTGCTGACCCTGCTCAACCATGCGCTGCAGAGCATTCCCGAGGCCCAGAAGCTCAAGCTCCAACAGCAGGCCAGCCACGGGCCGTTCCCCTACTCCCCGATCGACACGTTCATGCTCAGCCCCCAGGAACTGGGGTGGTTACAGGACCACGGGCAAATCAACTTGCTGGCCCATGAAGCGCCGCCGTACCTGTATCGCACCAGCGACGGGCGCTGGTCCGGTCGCAGCGTCGAGCTGCTGCAGACCCTCGCCGATGCCTTTCGCCTGGAACTGAACTTCGAGTCGAGCCAGTCCCGGTCCCACGACCTGGAGCAACTGGCCAGAGGCCACGTCGACCTGGCCAGCCGCCCGCTGGCGATTGCCGACGGCTCCCGCGGGATACGTTTCAGCCAGCCCTATGTCACCCGCAACTGGACCTTCATCATCCGCAACGGAGACAGCTCCCCCAGTTCCCTGGAGGCCATGGAGGGGCACACCCTTTCGCTGCCGCGCCAGCACCCGCTGCTTGAACACTTGCGTCTGCGCTATCCGCAGATCCAACTGATGCTTACCGACAACTTCCAACAGGCCCTTGACCTGGTGCGCCTGCGTCGGGCCGACGCGACCCTGGACAGCCCCGCTAGCGACCCGATGCAGCCTGGCCCCGGCCTGCAATACGGCCTGTCGATCAAGGCCACGCCCAGCCCCCACCAGTTCGCCGTGGCCCAAGGCTCCGGCGAGTTGCTGGGTATCCTCGACAAGCTGCTGGACTCGTTGTCCCGCGCACCGCTGAGTGATATCCAGGTGGTGGCCGAACGCCCCCGGGAGAATTTCTGGGAATGGGCCGCAGAGCAGGCCTGGCACGTCGGCGTCGGGGCTCTGGTGATCTTCGCCCTGTTCCTGGTGTGGAACTGGCGGCTGAAGATCCAGGTCAAGGAACGGATCTGCGCCCAGACCCGGCTGCAGGACAAGCTGGCATTCCAGTTCTCCCTGCTCAACGGTCTGCCGACGCCACTCTACGTCTGCGACCTGCATGGTCGCCTGAGCACCTGCAACCGCGCCTACGAGGAGTTCTTCAGCACCTCCCAGGAACAGGTGGAGGGCTGCCTGCCCACCGAACAACTGAACATGCCAGCGGAGTTCGCCCAGGTCCTGCAGGACGAGCACCTGCAACTGCTGCACAACCACCGGCCGCGCTTTCTCGACACCAGCCTGGTGATCAAGGGTGAACAACATTACCTGTACCAATGGCTGGTCCCCTTCTACAGCGCCCGGGGCCTGCTACAGGGACTGCTCGGCGGCTGGCTGGACATCTCCGAGCGCAAACACCTGGAAATCAAGTTGCGCGAAGCCAAACAGGTGGCACTCAAGGCCAGCGCGGCCAAGAGCGAATTCCTGGCGTCCATGAGCCACGAGCTGCGCACTCCGCTCAACGCTCTGGTGGGCCTGCTGGAGCTGGAAACCAGCAGCCGCACCTTGCCATCGCACAACCTGCGGGTGGCCCAACAATCGGCGACTTCGATGATCGACCTGATCGGCAACATCCTCGACCTGGACAAGATCGAGAGCGGCCTGATGCAGCTGGCTGCGCACCCTACCGCGCTGGAGCCGTTGCTGACCAACAGCCTCGGCCTGTTTGCCGCCCAGGCGCGGGAGAAAAACCTGCAACTGCACTTCGACTACCATGCCGACCGCCAGCGCCTGTACTGGGTCGACTCGCTGCGTGTGCAGCAGATCTTCCATAACCTGATCAGCAATGCGCTGAAGTTCACCGACCAGGGCGGCATCCATGTCCGAGTCAGCGAAAGTGTCCTGCGCGAAGGCGTCAGCCTGCTGACCCTGAGCGTCAGCGATACCGGGATCGGCATTCCCCTGGCCTTGCAGCCACAGATCTTCGAGCCCTATCGCCAGGCCAGCGCGCGCACCGCCCACCTCTACGGCGGCTCGGGCCTGGGCCTGAGCATCTGCAATCAGTTGACCCAGTTGATGGATGGGCATATCTGGTTGGAAAGCCAGCCCGGCCAGGGCTGTTGCGTGAGTGTGGAACTGCCCCTGAGCTGGCAATTGGCCCCAGGGCCAGTGGACGAGCCCCTGTTACCCGACCAGCAGGAGGCCAAGGCCCTGCGAGTCCTGGTGGTGGACGATGTGTCGACCAACGGCCTGGTGCTGACTCTGCAACTGGGTCGCCTGGGGCATCAGGCAGAACATGTGTGCAGCGGCGAACAGGCCTTGCTGGCCCTGAGCGAATCCACCTACGACGTGCTGATCAGCGACTGCAACATGCCGGGCATGGATGGCTACGCCCTGGCTCGCACCGTGCGCCAGGATGAACGGCGCCTGGGGCTGCCCCAGCGGCTGATCATCGGCTACACCGCCAGTGCCCTGAGCAATGAAGCCACCCAGTGCTCCAACGCCGGGATGAACGACCTGATGATCAAGCCGGTGACCCTGGCACGCCTGCAGGAAGTCCTGAACAACTACGCGCCGGTCGAGGAAGAGCCTCGGGATATTCGCGCCTTCAGCCTCGACCACCTGGATGAAGCAGGCCGGAACAGTTCGATCCTGCGCCGGCGCATTCTCCTTGAGCTGACCAAAAACCTGCAGCAAGAGATCCAGCAGATACGCGACACCGACCTGGCCGCCATGACGGAGACCATCGGTGACCTGAGCCACCGCCTGACCGGCGTGGCCTGTCTGATCGATGCCAGCGAAATGGCCGCGGCCTGCCAGGCCCTGCGCCAGGTCAACGTGCGACAGCCACAGGCAGTCCGCCGTTGCCAGGCCGACCTGTTGCACAGCATGGAGCGCATCTTCGAACAGGCCAAGGCCGACCTGGCGGCCCTGCGCCAGCCCCTCAGGCCCTGGTCCAGGGGCATTGCTCGCGCGCCGCTGACTGACTCTCGTACTTGTCCCATGTGAAGTGGCGCCCGCCCTTCCTACCCTTGCGCTTGCTTTCGGGGGGCGCAAGACAGGGGTGCCAGCTGCACATCCTTCCCCACGATCGCGTGTTGAATCCAATAATTCCCAACTAAGGATCAATCGATGATCACGTTGCACCGAGCCCGTTCATTCCTCAAGCTTCCGCTGGCCATGGCCATCGGCATGGCTGCGCTCGCGGCTCAACAAGCCAGCGCTCACGGTTATATCGAGAGCCCGAAATCCCGCGCCTTCATGTGCCATACCAATGGTGGCAAGCTCAACGCCAACTGCGGCGCCGTGACCTATGAACCACAAAGCACCGAGTACATCGGCCGCCCGGGGGAAGGGTCCATCTCGCACTTCCCAAGCAGCGCCCAGGCCTGCACTGGTGACTTCACCAAGTGCGGCCCGGCCAACGGCACCATCCCTGCCGGCGGCCTGGCGCGTTTCTCGGAGCTCAACGAGCAGACCGCCACGCGCTGGAGCAAGAACACCATCAAGCCGGGCCCGCAGACCTTTACCTGGCACTACACGGCGGCCCACTCCACCCGCTACTGGCAGTTCTACATCACCAAGAAAAACTGGAACCCGAACCAGCCACTGACCCGTGATTCGTTCGAAAGCACACCTCTGCTGGACGAGCCATGGCCAGCCCTGAACGCCCCGACCGCGGCGGGCGGCAAGACCAGGCACACCGTGAACATCCCGTCCGACCGCAGCGGTTACCACGTGCTGCTGGCGACCTGGAAAGTCCACGACACCGACGCCACTTTCTATCAGGTGGTCGACCTGAACATCGACAATGGCGCCACCATTCCGTCGACCTGGACCACTGTCGGCGCAGTTCAGCCTGAAGCCTTGAGCATCGGCGACAAGGTCAAGACCCGGGTGTTCAATGCCCAGGGCGAACAGGCCGCCAAGCAGATCGTGCTGCAAATCAGCTCCGCCGAACTGGCCAAGGCCGACGTCTGGCCGCACGAACTGGCCAAGAAGGTCAACGCTGCCAAGCAGGGCTACCAGATGGGCCTGCTCAACGACAAGGACGAAGTGCTACCCAACTTCGGCAAGAACGACATCCTGGTCAAGAAAGGCAGCGACATCGTCAACGTGATGATCGACAAGGAGCAGGCTGCCAAGCCGGGCGAACTGTCCATCACTGGCATGCAGTCCGAATACACCCTCAAGGACGGCAAGGTCGACCTGCACTTCAACGCCATCGCCAAGGGCGGCGACTACACAGTGAAAGCCACGGTGTACAACGCCAAGGGTGAAAGCGTGGCGTTCCAACAGGCTCCAGCCGGCAATACCCCGCACTTCTCCATGACGCTGACCGGTCAGAGCGCCGGCAAATACGACCTGGTCGTGGTAGCCACGTCGAAGAAAGGCGAAGTGCTGCAGCAGACTGCCAGCTTCTCCCTGAAACAGGAGGAAAGCGGCGGTGGCGGTGAGGGAGGCGGCAAGTACGATCACGTCTTCCCCCAAGGCTTGAGCACCTACAAGGCCGGCACCCTGGTGCTGCAACCCAAGGACGGCAATACCTACAAGTGCAAGCCCTTCCCCTACAGCGGCTACTGCGTGCAGTGGAAGGCCGGAGCGACGCATTACGAGCCAGGTACCGGTAGTCACTGGACCATGGCCTGGGATCGCCAGTAACCATCAGTGGTGAAGGTTTCACCTTGGAGCGTGGCATGTGAATGCCACGCTTTTTCTGCGTACAAAGCACGCTCCGTACCAGTGCTGGCAATCGCGCAAAAACGCGCGAAAACGCCCGGCACGCCTGGCCCTTGCTGCCCAACAGCGCTAGCTGGCGACTCTCGTACTCGTCCCATGTCCCCTCCCAGACCCTGCCGCGTAGCCTGTGGTTGTTCCCAGGGCAGCTCTGGCACGGATGCCAACCGTCCCCTCAGATCGGTCCCCAGTGGCGCCCCCGAGAACTCCTGCATTTCCTTCTATCTGCTCAAGGATCTAACAATGATCAAATCCAACCGAGTTCGCTCGTTCCTCAAGCTGCCTCTGGTCCTGGCCATGAGCGTTGCCGGCGTTGCTGCTCAGCAAGCTTGCGCTCACGGCTACATCGAGAGCCCCAAGTCCCGTGCCTACATGTGCAACGAGAAAGGCCTGAACCAGAACAGCAACTGCGGAGCGGTGGCTTACGAGCCACAGAGCACCGAGTACATCGGCCGCAAGTTCGAAGGCGGCTTCTCGCACTTCCCAAGCGCCGCCCAGGCCTGTACCGGTGACTTCACCAAGTGCGGCCCGGCCAACGGCACCATTCCTGCCGGCGGCCTGGATCGTTTCTCCGCGATCAACGAACAAAGCAGTACTCGCTGGACCAAAAATACCATCAAGCCAGGCCCGCAGACCTTCGCCTGGAAGTACGCCGCTCCGCACGCCACTCGCTACTGGCAGTTCTACATCACCAAGAAAGACTGGAACCCCAACCAGCCACTGACCCGTGATTCCTTCGAAAGCACCCCACTGCTGGATGAGCCATGGCCAGCCCTCAACGTTCCGGCGAAAGCTGGAGAAACCACCAAGCACACCGTGAACATTCCGTCCGACCGCAGCGGCTACCACGTCGTGCTGGCGACCTGGAAAGTCCACGACACCGACGCCACCTTCTATCAAGTGGTCGACCTGAACATCGACAACGGTGCAGTCATTCCTTCGGGCTGGACCACTGTCGGCCAGGTCAACCCGGAAGCCTTGAGCATCGGCGACAAGGTCAAGACCCGGGTGTTCAATGCCCAGGGCGAACAGGCCGCCAAGCAGATCGTGCTGCAAATCAGCTCCGCCGAACTGGCCAAGGCCGACGTCTGGCCGCACGAACTGGCCAAGAAGGTCAACGCTGCCAAGCAGGGCTACCAGATGGGCCTGCTCAACGACAAGGACGAAGTGCTACCCAACTTCGGCAAGAACGACATCCTGGTCAAGAAAGGCAGCGACATCGTCAACGTGATGATCGACAAGGAGCAGGCTGCCAAGCCGGGCGAATTGTCCATCACTGGCATGCAGTCCGAATACACCCTCAAGGACGGCAAGGTCGACCTGCACTTCAACGCCATCGCCAAGGGCGGCGACTACACCGTGAAAGCCACTGTGTTCAACGCCAGAGGTGAAAGCGTCCTGTTCCAGGAAGCTCCAGCCGGCAACAACCCGCATTTCAGCATGACCCTCACCGGTCAGGGCGCCGGTCAGTACGACCTGGTCGTGGTTGCTACTTCCAAGAAAGGCGAAGTGCTGCAACAGACCGCCAGCTTCGCCCTGAAAGCCGAAAACGGCGGCGGCGAGCCAGGCCAGTACGACCACGTGTTCCCGCAAAGCCTGAAGTCCTACAAGGCTGGCACAGTGGTGCTGCAGCCCAAAGATGGCAACACCTACAAGTGCAAGACCGGCCCTGTTGCCGGCTGGTGCACCATCTGGACCAGCACTAACAACGCCTATGAACCAGGCGTAGGTTTCGCCTGGCAGCAGGCGTGGGACAAGAACTAAGCCACACCTTCGTTAACCCGAGCGTGGCGCTTGGCGCCACGCTTCCTTTTGCCAGTCATGCCCCCTATGTCTACTCGCAATTACTCCAGGCTTCATGTGCTGCTGCACTGGACCTTCGCCACCATCATCATCTGGGCAACGCTCAGTGGCTTCGGCAACGCCCTGCTCAACCTGCCCACCGTGATCGCCGACGGGATCAACTTCATCAACGTGTCGTTGACCTTCCTGCTGATTCCGCTGCTTGGCCTGCGAGTTGTGTGTGCCCTGGACCGCCAGGAACCGGCCTCCCCCCATCGGCTCGCCCGCCTGCTGGCCAAGGGCGGACACCTGGCGCTCTACCTCACGACCGGCCTGGTGCTGGCCACTGGCGTATTGATGATGGAACGCCCGATCAATGTCTTCGGCCTGCTGTCACTGCCCCAGCCGCTGCAGGAACCGCTGCTCACCGCCTTCTTCAATAGGGTGCACAAGTACGCCTGCGTCGTGCTGGCGCTGCTGGTGGTCGGGCATGTGGCAGCGGTGGTGATCCATCACTGGCGCGGTGAAAAACTCCTGCGGCACATGAGCCTATGAACCTCCTGCGCCGATGCCCACGCGCCGTTCTACAGATCGGCGCGTTGTCGTTGCTGGTGACCTGGCTGGGCTGGCTCGCCTACAACAGCTTCCTGTTCGCCCAGCGTCTGGACGAGACCGTGCGCCCAGGGCCCCTGGCCGTCAGCGAACCGCCGCGCCTGCCGCCGAACAACGCGGCCATAGCCCAACTGTTCGGTGTGCTGCCCCAGGAAGCCACCGGCAACCTGCCAAGAGTGCCGCTGACGCTGCTGGCCAGCCTGGTGGAACGTCGCCCGGAACTGTCCAGGGCGCTGATTGAATCCCCTGAGGGCAGCCGTTTCTATGGCATTGGCGAGCCCCTTCCTGGAGGTGGCAGCCTGCGCGAGATCAGCACCCAACAGGTGCGCATACAACGCTTTGGCGAAGACCAGTCGCTGTCTCTGGCCCACCACTCGACTCCCCTGCTGATGCCGTTGCCCATGGCCCCCGAAATGCCTCAAAGCACTGCTGTGCGGGCAGAAACCCACAACCTCGTTCAACCCTCTTTGTGACCCCCCAAGACATCATGAAACGAACATTCATTGCAGGCTCCCTACTGGCCCTTAGCACCTTGATCGGCCCCGTCCAGGCCGCTGAAAAACCTCCCCAGGGACAACAGTGGACCTTGAACATGAAGGACGCAGAACTACGCGACCTGATCAACGAGGTCGGGCAGATCACCGGCAAGACCATGATCCTCGACCCGCGCCTGAACGGTAAGGTCACGGTCCAGTCCACCACCGCCATGGACCAGAAAGGCATTTACTCGCTGTTTCTCACCGCCTTGCGCAGCCAGGGCTACGTGGCCATGGACCAGGGCGACCGGGTACTGATCCTGCCGGTAGCCGAGGCCAAGACCAAAGCCTACGCCCAACCCGACGAGGGCAGCGAAGAGTTCATCACCGAAGTCATCGAACTGCACAGCGTCAACGCCAGCGAAGTGGTCTCCGCCGTCCGCCCTCTGGTCGCCTCCGACGCCTACATGGCAGCTTCCACCACATCCAACTCATTGATCGTTTCCGACAGCGCCAACAACGTGCAACGCGTGCGCCAGGTGATCGGAGAACTGGATAACGCCGGCGGGCGTCAGTTCAACATTCTCCAGCTCAAGCATGCCTGGGCCAACGACGTGGCCAAGACCTTGAGCGAAAGCCTGACCGATAACAGCAGTGGCCAGAGCAGCGCCAAGGCTATCGGCGATTCGCGCAGCAACCGCCTGATCCTGGTCGGCCCGGCACCGATTCGCCAACAGATGCAGCGCCTGGCCCTGAGCCTCGACGTGCCGAACAATGTCGGCGAGAACGCCCGAGTGCGACGCCTCAATCACAGCGATGCGAAGAAGCTCGAAGAACTGCTCAGCGGGATCGGCAAGCGCCTGGAAGCGGGAAGCCGCGGTAGCGACAATCAGAGACAGGAAAGCCCGGTGCTGGTGAGCGCCGACGAAAGCCAGAATGCCCTGGTGCTGATGGCCTCACCGGCACAACTGGCGACCTTCGAAAGCATCATCGACGAACTCGACCAGCCCCGCGCCCAGGTGCTGGTGGAAGCGGCCATCGTCGAAGTCAGTGGCGACATCAACCAGGCCCTCGGCGTGCAGTGGGCCGCAGGCCGGGGCAAATGGGGCGCCGTCAGCAACTTCAACAGCGCCGGCATGACTATCGGCACCCTGCTGGGCAACCTGGAGAGCGGCAAGAGCCCGACCCTCCCGGACGGAGCCGTGATAGGCATCGGCAGTAGCAACTTCGGCGCGCTGATCACCGCCCTGTCCAGCGACTCCAACAACAACCTGCTGTCCACCCCGAGCCTGCTGACCCTGGACAATGAGCAGGCGGAAATTCTCGTCGGCCAGAACGTGCCATTCCAGACCGGCTCCTACACCACCGACACCGCAGGGGCCAGCAACCCCTTCACCACCGTCGAGCGCAAGGACGTGGGGATCACCCTCAAGGTCACTCCGCATATCAATGAAGGCAACTTTCTGCGCCTTAAAGTCGAACAGGAAAGCTCCGAGCTGGCCGCGGCACCACCCGGCATCAGCACCAGCGATGTGATCACCAACAAGCGCTCGGTCAAGAGCACCATCCTGGCCAACGACGGGCAGATCATCGTGCTTGGCGGCCTGATCAAGGACAACATCAAGGTCCAGGTGAGCAAGGTGCCGTTGCTCGGTGATATCCCTTGGCTCGGCAAGCTGTTCAGCAGCAGCAAGGAGGTCAACGAGAAGACCAACCTGATGGTGTTCCTGCGTCCGACCCTGCTGCGCAATACGGCCAATGCCGACAAGCTGAGCACCCAGAAGTACAACAACCTGCGCGCCCTGCGCCCCCTGGATGGCAAGACCCGCGGCCAGCTTCCGCACAATCCGCATCAGTTGTTCGATGCCAACAGTGACGGCGACCAGGGCCTGATCGACATGCGTACCCAAGGGATTGCACCGCAGCCATGATCAGTCCCAACCCAAGCCCGCGCCTGGCGTTCGCCTATGCCCGCCGTCACGGCGTGGTCCTGGAGCACCAGGCCCAGGGCCCGGTGCTCTATTGCCGCGCCAATACCCCCTGGTCGGTGATCGCCGAGGTCCGCCGCTTCAACGGTGCGCCACTGCGCAGCGAAATCCTCGATGAACAGGCCTTCGCCCAGCGCATGGCTGCCCACTACCGCGACGGCCAGGACGGTGCCAAGCAGGTGGCCGATGGCCTGGGCGAACAGTTCGATGAAGAGTTCGACCTCTCCAGCCTCGCCGAGCAGTTGCCGAAAACCACCGACCTGATGGAGCAGGAAGACGACGCCCCGATCATTCGCCTGATCAACGCGATCCTCAGCGAAGCGGTCAAAAGCAAGGCCTCCGACGTGCACCTGGAGGCGTTCGAGGAACACCTTTCGGTACGCCTGCGGGTCGACGGCCTGCTGCGCGAAGTGCTGCGCCCGCGGCGTGAACTGGCGACCCTGCTGGTGTCACGGATCAAGGTCATGGCCAAGCTCGACATCGCCGAGAAACGCATCCCCCAGGACGGTCGCATTGCCTTGCGCATCGCCGGGCATGAAGTGGATGTCCGGGTCTCGACCCTGCCTTCCAGCCACGGCGAGCGGGTAGTGATGCGCCTGCTCGACAAACAGGCCGGGCGCCTGGACCTGGCGCACCTGGGCATGAACCCGGCGGTACGCCAGCGCCTGGAAACCGCCCTGCACAAACCCCACGGCATCCTCCTGGTGACCGGCCCCACCGGCTCCGGCAAGACCACCACGCTGTACGCCGGGCTGGCCAGCCTCAACAGCCTGGAGCGCAACATCCTGACCATCGAGGACCCGGTGGAGTACCACCTCACCGGTATTGGCCAGACCCAGGTCAACGCCAAGGTCGACATGACTTTCGCCCGTGGCTTGCGGGCCATCCTGCGCCAGGACCCGGACGTGGTGATGGTGGGTGAAATCCGCGACCGCGAGACCGCGGAAATCGCCGTGCAAGCCTCCCTCACCGGGCACCTGGTGCTCTCGACCCTGCACACTAACAGCGCCATCGGCGCGGTGACCCGCCTGGTGGACATGGGCATCGAGCCGTTCCTGCTTTGCACGTCGCTGCTGGGCGTACTGGCCCAGCGCCTGGTACGTCTTTTGTGTCCCGAATGCAAGGAGCCCCATGACGCCGATCCCGCCGCCTGCGAACGGTTGGGCGTGGGCCCGGATAGCGCGCCACAACTGTACCGGCCAGTGGGTTGCCCGAACTGCCAGCACTCGGGCTATCGCGGCCGCCGCGGGATCTACGAGCTGGTGCTGTTCGACGACGTCCTACGCCAGTTGATCCACACCGGCGCCGGAGAACATGAATTGGTCAGCCACGCCCGGCAACACAGCCCAAGCCTGTTCGACGATGGCCAGGTCATGGTGCTACAGGGGCTCACCAGCCTTGAAGAGTTGCTGCGGGTTACCCAGAGGGACTGAAGATGGCCGCCTACGAATACCTGGCCATGTGCGCCGCCGGCAAGAAATCCAGCGGTGTACTGGAGGCCGACAGCCCGCGCCAGGCCCGCCAAATGCTGCGCGAACGCCAGCTGATCGCTCTGAAAATCACCACCAGCCAGGGCCATCGCAGCACCGTCCTGGGCGAGGTCAAGACGGCTGGCGGCGGCCTCAGCAGCGCCGAGCTGGCCCTGCTGACCCGGCAACTGGCAACCCTGGTGCAAGCCTCGCTGCCCCTGGAGGAAGTGCTCGCTGCCGTGGCCGCACAGTGCGAAAAGCAGCGGGTAAAAAGCATGCTGCTGGCGCTTCGTGCTCGGGTCCTCGAAGGCTACAGCCTGGCCGTGGCCTTGGCCGCCTACCCCAAGGCCTTTCCCGACCTGTACCGGGCCACGGTGGCCGCCGGCGAACATTCAGGGCACCTGGACCAGGTGCTGATGAACCTCGCCGACTACACCGAAGCCAGCCAGGCCGCACGCCAGCAGATCCATCTGGCCATGCTCTATCCAAGCATTCTCATGGTGGCAGCCATCAGCATCGTCGGCTTCCTCCTGGGCTTCGTGGTGCCGGACGTGATCAAGGTATTCATCGACAGTGGCCAGGAGCTGCCGTTGCTGACCCGCGGGCTGATCGCCACCAGCGGCTTCCTGCGGGACTTCGGCCTGCTGCTGTTGATCCTGATCGGCGCCGCAGTGACGGCCCTGCGCATGCTCCTGAAACAGCCGGCCAACCGTGAACGCTGGCATGCGCTGGTGCTGCGCCTGCCAATCATTGGCGGGCTGGTCAGGGCCAGCAACTGCACGCGCTTCGTCAGCACCCTGGCGATTCTCGGGCGCAGTGGCGTACCGCTGCTGGACTCTCTGGCGATCGCCAGTGAGGTCGTTGCCAATCAGAAAATTCGTACCGGTCTGAAAGACATCGTCCGTGGCGTACGCGAAGGTATCAGCCTGACCCGAGCGCTTGAGCTCAACGGCAGTTTCCCTCCGATGATGCTGTACATGATCGCCAGCGGTGAACGCTCCGGTGAGCTGGACAGCATGCTCGAACGCGCGTCCAAGCAGCAGGGAGCACAGCTGGCCAACCGCATCGCCCTGCTGGTGGGCCTGTTCGAGCCGGCCATGCTGGTGTTCATGGGCGCGTCCGTGCTGGTCATCGTCCTGGCGATCCTGATGCCGATCCTCAGCTTGAACCAACTGATCACCTGAATGTGGAATCCCCCAACGTGCACACACGAAACAAGCAACGCGGTTTTACCCTGATCGAAATCATGGTGGTGGTAGTCATTCTCGGTGTTCTCGCCGCCCTGGTAGTACCGCAGATCATGAGCCGCCCCGATCAGGCCAAGGCCACCGCCGCCCAGAGCGACATCCATGCCATTGCCATGGCCCTGGACATCTATCGCCTCGACAACCACCAGTACCCCAGCAGCCAGCAAGGCCTTCAGGCGCTGGTGAGCAAGCCCAGTGGCAGCCCGGCGGCCCGCAACTGGAACCCCGACGGTTACCTCAAGCGCCTGCCGGTCGATCCCTGGGGTAATGGCTACCAGTACCGGGTGCCCGGCACCAAGGGTGGCGCCTACGACCTGTTTTCCTTTGGCGCCGACGGCAAGCTCGGCGGCGAAGGCGTGAACAGCGATATTGGCAACTGGGAACAATAGACCGTGCAGCGCCACCGTACCCGGGGCTTCACCCTGCTTGAACTGCTGGTGGTGATTCTGCTGATCGCCCTGACCGCCGGCCTGGTCGGCATCGTACGCCCGGACTCCGGTGGCCGCCAGGCGCACCAGGAAGCACAGCGCCTACTGGGCCTGTTGCAGCTGCTGCGCCAGGAAGCGCTGCTCAACTACAGCGACTACGGCGTGCGAATCGAGCCCGACGGCTACTGGGTGCTGCGCCTGGACCAGCAGGGTCGCTGGATCGAGGACAGGGATTTGCGCACGCATGCACTACCCGCCAAATTGCGCCTGCGCCTGGACGTACCCGAGGCCGGCGCGGCCCTGGGTACCAGTGACAGCCGCACTGGCCTGCCGCAATTGCTGGTGCTTTCCAGCGATGAAACCAGCGCCTTCACCTTGTGGTTCGAATACCGCGACCAAGCACTGCTGAGCCTTTCCAGCGATGGCATACAGGATGCGCAAATTGAAACCCGGAACTGAACAGGGCTTTACCCTGCTGGAGGTCATGGTCGCTCTGGCGATCTTTGCCACCCTGTCGATCGCCCTGTTCAGTGCGGTGCAGCATGTGGCCATGAACAGCGCAAACCTCACCGAGCGCACCCAGGCGCTGTGGATCGCCGACAACCGCATGAATGAACTGCGCATCGGCCTGCGAGAGCCGCAGAGCCAACGCAGTGCGGAACAGATCGAGTTCGGCGGCCGCCTCTGGTGGCTGTTCAGTGATATCCAGAGCGCACCCGACAGCCGTCTGCTCAAAGTCCAGTTGCGCGTCTCCGTCGAAACCACCCAGCAACGCGCACGCCAGTACAGCCGTGCACAACTGCTTGGCTACATCGAGGCCCGGCCATGAACCAGCGCGGTTTCACTTTGCTCGAAGTGATCGTGGCCATGGCCATTTTCAGCCTGTTGGGCCTGGCCACCTATCAGATGCTCGACAGGGTGCTGCGCAGCGATCAGCGCATTGGCCTGCATGAGCAGCAATTGCGTCAACTGCAACGGGCCATGAGTGTGCTGGAGCGTGACCTGGTGCAAGCCCGTCGACACCCGCTGGCGGACGACCCCAGCCAAAGCCAGGCACTGATCAGCCAGCCTGACGGCATTCGCCTGGTACGCGGTGGCTGGCGCAACCCGCTGGAGTACCCGCGCAGCAACCTGCTACAAGTCAGCCACCGTTGGGAAGGCGGCAGCTGGGTACGCGACACCCTGTCCCTGTCCCAACCCCTGGCCGTCCTCGGGGCGGCACAGCCTCCACCCGCCCCCATCAGCCAGAACCAGCAACTGCTGGCTGGCGTGGAGCTGACTCGCCTGCGCTTTATCGATGCCCGCGGCCAGGCCCACGAACACTGGCCGGCAGGGACCGAGAGCCTGAGCCTGCCGGCGGCCCTGGAAATCGAACTGGATGCCCCCGGCTACCCACAGGTACGCCGGCTGATACTGCTGCCCGGCGGCCTCGATGCCCAGGAACCCGACGAGGCCGCTCTGCATGAATAACCTGGCCCGGCAACGAGGAGTGGCCCTGCTCAGCGTATTGCTGATCACCGCCCTGGTGACCATGGTGGTAAGCAATATGCTCGCCCGCCAGCGGCTCAACCTGCACGCCAGCAGCAACCTGATAGAACAACAGCAGCTCTGGCAACTGGCGCTGAGCGGTGAAGCCTGGGCCCGTCAACAATTGCTCGAAGACACTCGCAACAAGGACGGCCTGCTGGTGACCCACCTGGGGCAGCACTGGGCGCAACCGGCGCCAGCGTTCAAGATCGGCGATGGACGCATTCATGTCCAACTGCAAGACCTCGGTGCCCGGCTCAACCTCAACAGCCTGCGCCAGCGCAGCGATCTGAATCTGCGGGCCCGCTACCAGCGCCTGCTGGCCTTGGAAGGCATCCGGGCCCACGATCCGGCACTCCTGGTCGGCCAGAACAACCGTGATGGCCTTCCGCTGCCCTTTAGCGACCTCAGTGAACTGCGCCAACTACCCGGGGTGGACAGCCAGACCCTGCAACAGCTTGAGCCGCTAGTGGGGGTATTCGGCAACAGCCCGATCAACGTCAACACCACCCGCGCCGAGGTCCTGGCCAGTGTTGAAGGCATCGACCTACCCACGGCTCGCATTCTGGTCAGTTCCCGTCCGGAAGGTGGCTATCCCGATATCACCCGTTTTCTTTCCAACCCGGTGCTCCAGGGCCGGGACATCAAAGCTCAGGGGCTTGGCGTCAGCAGTCGGCAGTTCCGCGCCACCATCGATGTCGAACAGGGCCGGCAACGCCTGCGCCTGGTGAGCGACCTGCGAGTCATGGATAGGGAAAAGGTCCGGGTGCAGCAGCGCACGCTGATGCCCACTCCTCCTGAACAACCGAAGACCGAGTAGAACGACATGAGGCAGTGGCTTTATCTATCTCCCCGTGCCACCGGCAACATGCCTTGGCAATGCTTCTGGTGGCAGGCCGGTGGCCAGTTGCACCAGGGCGACCTGCAGCAGGCTGCGGCCGCGCTGGGCAACCAGCCCCTGAGCCTGCTGCTTCCCATGGAAATGGCCAGCCACCATCAGGTCAGCGTGCCCGCCCGCAGTGGACGCTGGCTGCGCCAGGCATTGCACAGCGCGCTGGAAGAACAACTGATCGATGAACTGGACAACCTGCACCTGGCCCACGGGCCACTCAAGGACAAACGCCATTGCGCGGTGTTGGCGGTCAATCGTCAGCACCTGAACCAGTGCCTTGGACAACTGGCCGAACTGGGGTTGCAGCCTTCGCATATTCATGTCGACGCCGATTGCCTGCCCCCAGACCAGCCCCGGGCCCTAACCTGGGACGGTCGCTGGCTGCTGGGAGGCAGCGCGCCGATGCGCCTGGCCCTGTACCCGTGCGAACTGGCGGACCTGGCCCCCCTGCTTCCGGCAGACTTGCACTGGCAGGGGCCGCAACCACCGGGCCTGGAAAGTTTCGACCAGCATCACTGGCAGGCCGATGAACGTCCCTGGGAATGCTTGAGCCAGGGCGCGCAGCAGGCCATCGACCTGCGCCAGGGCGAATTCCTGCAGCGCCCCCGGCAAACGGCCCCCTGGCGCCTGGCCCTGCTCCTAGTGGTGGTGGCCGCAGGCTCCCACTTGCTGCAGAGCATGGGCCATCGCTGGTACCTGGAGCAGCAGAGCGAGCAGCTCCAGGCGCAGAACCAGGCATTGTGGCAGGCCCATTCGGGTACTGAGGAGCCTGTGACCGACCTCGCCGCCCAGGTACACGCCAAGCAACAGCAAAAGGTCGAGAAAAGCTCCGGTAGCGCCCACAAACTGTCACTGCTGGCCGAGCAATGGAGCGCCAGTTACGGCGCCCTGGCCCAGGTACAGCGCCTCGACTACCAAAGCGGCGAAGGCTGGAACCTGCAGATCAGTGCACCAGCGTTCTCCGATCTTCAACAACTGCGCGAAGGCCTGATTGCCCAGGGCCTGGATGCCAGTACCGATTCTTCCGTCCGCGATGCCCGAGGGGTCAGCGCACGGTTGCAGATCAAGGAGTGAGGCATGAGCCTGCCGTTACTGAAAAAACCACTGTCCGCCCTGCTCCACCCACCCCTGGGGCACTGGCATCGCCTGGCGAAACGCGAACAGCGAGCCCTTAAAGGGCTGACCCTATTCAGTGCCCTGACCGGCGCCTACCTTTTGCTCTGGCAGCCACAACAACAAGCCCTGCAGCTTGCCGAACAACGCTTTATCGAGGCCACACAATTGCAGCGCCTGATACTCCAACTGCATGCTGGCAAACCTGCCAGCCCCGTCACGGCAATCTCGGCCGAAGCCCTGCCCGGCATGCTGGCCCGTTCCAGCAGCCAGGCCGGCATCAGCCTGGAGCGCATGGACAACGAAGCGCCCGGTCGGGTCAGCCTGGCCCTGGAAGGCCCGCTCACCGGGGTGATCGCTTGGGTTGATGAGCTAGAACAGAAACAGGTGGACGTGCTGGCGTTTTCCATCGAGGTCAACAAAGACGCCGTCGCCACCGCGCGAATGCAGGTACAGGCACGTTGAAAAACTGAACGTCCCAAGGAGTCCAGGACAAAAAAAAGCCCGCCGAAGCGGGCTTTTTTCAATGGCTCAGCACCTGTGATCAGTCATCGCGACCCATGATGCCGAACAGTTGCAGCAGGCTGACGAACAGGTTGTAGATCGATACATACAGGCTGATGGTGGCCATGATGTAGTTACGTTCGCCGCCGTGGATGATGGCGCTGGTCTGGAACAGGATGCACACCGAGGAGAACAGCACGAAGCCGGCGCTGATCGCCAGTTGCAGGCCGCTGATCTGGAAGAACAGGCTGGCCAGCACGGCGCCCATCAGGACGAAGAAACCGGCGGTGATGAAGCCGCCGAGGAAGCTCATGTCCTTGCGGGTGATCAGCACATAGGCCGACAGACCGCCGAATACCAGTGCCGTCATGGCAAAGGCCGAGCTGACCACTTCGGCGCCGCCCTGCATGCCCAGGTAGCGGTTGAGAATCGGGCCGAGCAAAAAGCCCATGAAACCGGTCAAGGCGAAAGCCGACACCAGGCCCCAGGCCGAGTCACGAAGTTTGTTGGTGAGGAAGAACAGACCGTAGAAGCCGATCAGCACCACGAAGATGTTCGGATAACCGACACGCATCTGCTGTGCCACATAGGCCATCACCCCACTGAACGCGAGGGTCAGGGCCAGCAGGCCGTAAGTGTTGCGCAGGACGCGGCTAACCTCTAGCTGCTCGGCCTGCACGCCGTTGTTAACTGCGTAATCCTGTTCGCGCATGGCGACACTCCTGTTGGGGGAAACATTTAGTGGCATGGATGATAACAGAGGCTCTGTAACTCGCGACGCAGAGAGTTTGACAGTGTGTTTCATTCGGGTATTATGGCGCCCGCAATGCGATCTGGAGGTGTGGCCGAGTGGTTTAAGGCAGCGGTCTTGAAAACCGCCGACTGTAACAGGTCCTAGAGTTCGAATCTCTACGCCTCCGCCAAATCTCAACGAGAAAGCCCTGATTTTTCAGGGCTTTTTTGTGTCTGGAGTATTTTGCTCCCAGCCTCTCCTCACCTACCCAGCTCAAGCATTTTTTGGACGCGTCCGAATACTTTGATCTTTTTGAGAGGTTTTCGCCTCAATCTACTGCAACCGCAATATGCCGATGGCGCATACTGCTGTAGCCCTCCTCCGGCGTCCTGCCGAACGACCACATCCCCTATTCCACCCGACACCACCATGACTGCGCATACAAGGCGCCATCAACTTCCTCAACGCCATTGATGTTCATCCCAAGCTGCGCCATGCCGTTGACCTTTGCATCGAGCAGTCGCGGGAACACATCAGGGCCTGGATCGCTTTTGAATATCCAAGCCTGAACGCAAGGTCGTCCCAGCGCCTGACTGTGGCTCTCCAGGATATGGATGTCTCCTTTGACAGGCTGAATCTTGCTGAGCCTCTCGGAAGGTATTGCTGCGCCACGCTCCCTGCGGCGAACGATAAGAAAATTCATGGGGGATCACGCCAAAACTGTATATATGAACAGTATTTCACCACTTGGCGTGCAAGCGAATTGACGCCGACAGACGGAGCTATGCTTTCTCCTCGGCAGGGAGAAACGCCTATGTGCGGACGACTTTCGCAATACCACGGCATCCACGACTTCGTCGCAGCCCTGAGCATGCCCGCAAAACAATCATTGCCTACGGATTGAAGATGGCAAGGGACGACACATGGCGCTCCTATGAGGCTTTCGATAAGCTACTTAAATCAATGGATAGCAAAATGCCAGGAGTGAAAATGAAAGATGAATTCGACGTCACCACATCCTACGGGCTTAAGTCTGCCGCAGACTTTTTCCGCGAAGGCAGTGTGCTTGCCTGGTTCGTAAATCCGCTAGCGACTGCACTCTTCGCAGGAGAGCAACTGCTTAAAGCAAACTCAGAAAGCACTTCAGTTGAAAACCAAGGGAAAGCGGCTGTCGAAATTATCAAGCAAGGGAAAGAAAGTGGCGCTAAAAAAATCAAAGTGACTATTGATCAACAGGCCGGCGCAAATCTCAATATTCCAATTGATGGTGTAAACATCTCTGCGATGATGGGGAGTAACGGAAAAATGACCCTCGAGGTGGAATACGCGTAACGAATTATTCGTCCTTACAAGCTGCAGCCACGGCTTCCAATTGCCGTTCATATCCAATCCGCTGCCGGCGCTCCGCCAGCAGCGCCCGCACCTTCAGCTCCAAGCTGTCGGTCTTCTTGAGGCTGTCCGTGGCCCAGGCCGGCACGGGCACCGCCGACACTCTGCAGGGTACTTGCACCGGTACCTCCACCCGGACGGTACGAACTTCAGGCTCCCGCGCCGCACACCCTGCCATCAGCACCACGGCTCCCATCAGCAACCACTTCATAAGCCCAGCTCCTGATCAATGATCGACTCGGCGACCGGCGCCGGGTCGCCGCCGGTGCGCTCCTGCAGCAGGCGATTTGCCGCGGAGTAGTCGTGTTTGGCCAGCTCCTGGGCGTCGGCCTGGGCCTGGGCAGCGTGGCGCTCACGCTCCTGGCCAGCCAGCACCAGATCACCCAGTCTCCGCCCCTGCTCCCCCGCCAGGGCTTCCAGGTTGGCGCGGCCAGCCTTTGCCGTGGCCAGAGCCTCCTGGGCGGTGTCGAGCAGCGGGCGGTAATGCCTGGAAGCCAGCCAGGCCCCCAAGACAGCGCCGGCGACCAGCACCAAGACGACGGCCAGCAGAACGCCAGCCACCCGCCAGGCGCCGGCGCTCACTTCAGGGCCCTGCGCAGGCCTTCCTCAACCACAGCATCCGGGTAAGGGTTGCCACCGTTTTCGTGCACGATGATGCCCAGCACGGTCTCGCGCAGCGTCTTGGGGTCGGCCATGTTGATCGAATCGCGTACTCCGACGCCCAGGCGTTTGGCGATCGCTGCAGCGTATGCCTGGGTGTTGTTCTCGTTGCTGGGGGCCCATCGACTGATGAACTCCAGGGGCGTGTCGATACCGAGCTTGCCCACACCGGGCATGCCGTCCTTGCCGCGGTAGTTGAGCAGCAGCTTGCCCAGAGCGCGGATGCCGTTCTCGGCGGTATCGAAGCGGGCAAAGCGAGGTTTCGGTACGCCGACCTCCAGGCCGAGCTGCCCCTCCCACTGGTTGCGTGGGTTGTAGTCGATGTTTCCAGGATTGTTAGAGCGGACGCCGCGGGCGTTTTGAATTGTCATGGTCAAACTCCAGGCACAAAAAAGCCCGCACTCGGCGGGCTTGGGGGGATCTGCAGCAGTTGCTGCTCTGTGATTGGCATTACTTTTCTCCAGGCAAAAAAATCCCGCGCAAGGCGGGTGCATTCATACGCTGCTGTTACTACTGCGGATTGAACGGATAAGGGTACTCAGATACATCTATGTATGTGCATTGCGGTCTCGGGTTAACAGTGAGCGAGAACCATCCCGTTGGCGTCGTGCTGTGTACGGTCCCGTGGGTCGTCTCTGGAGACGTCCAAAAACTATGGGTTATGCTTCCGGTGTCACCTGAGCACCCCTCTTGCGAGCCTGTCTGCCACACCTCGTCACGACCCAGCTGAGATGCCAGCCAGCAACCCCTGCTCCACGGGATATTTGCCGCATAGGTCTTTGCGGGATTCAACGGCACCGTATAGAAGTACCCGCGAAATCCAGCCCTGCTTGGCAGCAGCGGCTGATCAAGCACTAACACTTGATACCCTCCGAGGAATGGCGCAACCCTTCCGTTTGGGTATGGTGGCGATGGTGGCGGTGGTGTTGACGTACCGATGATATTTAAAGGCCTCTGCAGGCTGTTGAACGTGAAGCCTCCGTTTTCATCTCGAGTTTTTAGTGCTGGCCCTTTGAATATTGGGGCCATTACATCAAAGCAATAGACCTTGATACCCTCAACAGGTCCGGCAAAGTAGAAGACGCTTGACGTACCCTCCTTTGACGCGAATGGCTTTCCGCACGTCCCTGTTACGTACACAATTGGGTTCACACAGTTCTCTACCGTGAACTTGTAAATATTGTCGTAGTAAGGGCTTGGCCCTCCTGCAGGATGGAGCTTCCTCCAAATCCCGTGATACTCAACGGGTCCGCTTTTGACCAGCCCGTATACCGACTTAGACGTGTCATAAAGAATCTCTTCAGACTCTTTGCGAACGATTAGCGCTGGGCCCATTAGTAATACCCGTAGTAAATGATGCAGTTCATCGGAAAGCCGCTAGGGATGTTGTATGTCCATGACATTGACGTGCTCGTCATGATCACGCCAGGCAGCTTTCCCGCTGTATTCATGCATGGCTCAAGGGGGGATACGATGCTTATCGGTATCTTCCCAGGAGGAATCGTGAACGTCACAGTGCCGTTAGCTCTGTTCGATATGACCAATCATCTGGCTAAGATTTTTGGTCATGTCAGCGGTTATTACACCGCTGCTATCACGGGTGATAAGACCTATCGTCATGTTGCATCCACGCTCAGATCGATGGCTTTAACGCCATTCGGATGGAAAACATACAGTCCTTTGTTGTTGATCATCAGCCTTGCCCCTCCTGGGGAGTTGCCCATCATTTGGAATGTTCCATCCGGACGAAACGCCCAGCCCGAAACATCAGCCTCATAGTTCTCAGACTGCAAGTTACTGCCGATCTTGAGCATGTCGATTGAGCCGTTCTTGATGAATGCAGTGTCGAGATAGGCGGCATTGTTTTGAACAACGAATGGGTAATAAATCTCCGTAGCGTTCGGGTCTACAATTGCAAATCGGCTTGCGGCGATCAGCACCTGGCTGGTGATGACCCCTTCGTTGTTCTCCACACCAACACCAATACCGGCCAGGTATGGCTTGTTGTCGACCGTGAGCTGGGTCTTGATCGAGTACATGGCCGCGAGCTCGCTTTTCAGGGTCTCGATCTCAACCTGCGCACCGCCACCCGAGTCGATCTTTTCCAGCAGATGCTGGCTCAACTGCGTCTCGGTGATCTGGTCGTTCAGGTACTCAAGGATCACACCGGCATCGGCGGAGGACTGTCCCATCACCGGCCCGTAGAAAGCGCCGACGTTGCCGATGCGGTCCACCAGCCGGGCCCAGAAGAAGAACCGCACGCCAGCTGCCAGGCCCATGATGGTCAGGTCGGTCTGCGGATAGGCGTAGTCGCCGAACTTGGTCGCCGTGGCCACCTGATTGGTCTGGCTGTACCAGATTTCAGTTCGTTGCAGATCCGCGGTGGTGACTCCGGCCGGGATGCCCCAGGCCAACTTGATGCCGAACACAATCGACTCGGCGGTGAATGACGACGGCACGGGCGGCGGCGTGGTCTTGCCGTTCAGCACGGTCTCGACTGAGGTCGCGAACACCGACCCGATGTCGAGCGAGTTGATGGCCCGCACCTTGGCCACATACCGCCCCGCGTAGATCCCGCTCACATCGATGGATGTGGTGCCCGTGCGGCCGGCAAAGATCCAGTCGCCATCGTTCTTTCGCCAGTAGACTTCGTAGGCGATCGCCGCTTCTGGCCTCTCCCACTCAATCGTCATGACGCTGACCGCGCTGCCCTGGTCGACGAAGTGGTCATTGCTCACCGTCACGTTCGCCGGCGGCCGCTGGACACTCGGCGGGATCACCGTCACCGGTGGCCGATCGATGCGCGTGCCGTTGTCGATTGCGCCGTACTTGCTCGCGTTGTGGCGTACCGCGCTGATCGTGAACTTGATCTCCGAGTCGGAGAAATCCTCCGCCACCGACATCACGCGAAACAGTTGGGTGGCCAGGGTTGTCGAGTCAATCGCCCACATCGAATGCTGGGGCGGCAGTTCATCCAGCTTCTTCTCCAGCACAACCTGTTGGACTTCAGCAGGAAACCCGGTGGTATCCATCGTCACGCGACCACTCGACCACTTGATCCCCTTGCGGTCCCAGGTCAGCGGATACCCGACCGATTTGATCTTGCGGGAGACAGCAGTGCCCGTGGGCATGATCACTGTGATGGTGTCGCCGGGGTATGCCTTCACGTCGGCATCCAGTACCAGGCTATCGAGCGTGGAAGAGCGCAGGCGCCCACCAATGCGGCGCCCTGCCCGATCATTGTCCGCAATACGGATAATTTGCCCGGGGCGCGCCAGGGTGCCGTCCAGACCCACAGAGAACCCCACGCTTTCGGTTTCCAAGCGGTTGGTCAGCAGCGCCCACTTGCCGATGCGCTGCGCCTGGGCCTGGGAAGTACAGCCGGTGGCGGTGATTTCGGTCTGCTGGATCCCGTAGCGGGTGATACCAGCCTGGTCATCGACGTACTCGACCTTTTGCCGGTAGAAGTCGGCCGGGTCGTTCCAGCTGACCAGGGCCACGGTGTAGCGGGTCTTCTTGGCTGAGCCGAAGTAACCGAACTTGCCGTCGATCACGTTGGCGTTCGAGTAGGTGTAAACCGGGTCTTCCGGGATATCGGCAATAGCCATGACCGACCCGGCGGCCCAGTACGACATTCCCCGAAAGGTCGTGGCCAGGTCCTGCAGCACGTCCAGGGCGTTGGAGCGGGTCTGCAGGAACAGATTGCAGGTGAACCGCGGCTCCATGCCGCCCTTCCCGTCCGGCACCATCTGATCGCAGTACTGGCCGATGCGGTACAGCTCCCAGCGGTCCACCTGGCCCTCGTTCAGCAGGTGGCCCAGGCCATAGCGGAAGTGCAGCAACAGGTCGTAGAAGATCCAGGCCGGGTTATCAGTCCAGGCTAACTTGAACGAACCATCCCAGATGCCGGAGTACAGCCGGCTTTCCGGGTCGTAATTGCTCGGCACGCGAATGATGCGGCCGCGAAGGTCGAAGGATCTGGTGGGGATCGCCTGGAACTGCGAGGCATCGAACTGTAGGCCGACGACAGCAGAACCCGGGTAGCGCAGCTTGGCGTCGATGACCTCGGTGATGGCGTCGATGCTCGTCTTGTCCGCAATAGCGCCAGAGGTGCTGTTCGGCGTCAGGCGGGTAACGCGAATCTGCCAGTTACTGCTCGCCGGCGGCAGGTCCACCCGGTGGGAGCGCTCGTACTTCGTCGAGGTCTTGCCGCTGAACGCCGAGGCCAGCACCTGCACATAGGGCCCGCCGTCGGTGGAAACCTCGATCTTGTATTGCACGGTGTAGCCATTGGTGTCGCCGTTGCTGGTGTTCGTCTGCGCCAGGCGCGGGGTGGACAAGCGCACGCGCACGGCCGACAGCTGCAGGTTCTGCACAGCGCGGACCCAGGGTTGGCCATACTTCAGCTCAACACCCACCGCGATCTCGCTTTCGACCGCTGGAAAGCCCGGGATATGCAGCTGATCCTGGCTGCCTGTGCGGGCGTCCAGAGTGACACCGCTGAAGTTACGGGTGCCGTCGGCATTGGCCAGCGGAGTCTCGTCGAGATAGACCGAGCGCTCACCCGCGACCAGGCCCTGGATCTCGCCCTCGCTCACCAGGTCGAGGATCCGCGCATACGCGGTACTTTGCAGGCTGTCGGGGGCCTCAACGGACGGCCGTGGCTTCGACTCGCCGCCCTTGGCTCCGGTGATGATCTGGTTGTTCATGGCTTTCCTTCAGGCAAAAAAATACCCGCACTCGGCGGGCCTGGTGGCGGGTTAGACTTACATCTGATCTTCGGAGTAGATTCCGGCGCTGATCACCGCGCTGCCGACGATCATCCGGCCATAAAGCAGCGGGACCGGGTTGCCCTGGACGCTGGTGTTTACGGCGCCGTTGAAGCTGTAGCTGGGCCGGTTATTGGGGCTGTCCTGGGTGCCCAGGCCCTTGGCTTGCGGGCTGAGCATCTGAATTACGCCGCCGGCAACCATTGCAATACCTGCTGGGGCAAGCCCTTGAAATCCAGGAATGAAGGAAGCAGCAATCAGAACCGCACCCACGATTGTCTGCAGTAGGCCCGCGCGCTTCGATCCTGAAATGACTGGGACAATCCGTACAGCATCACGCCCGGTTGGTTTTACAAGATCTCTTTCGGAAAGGTTTTCCTTCCCATTGAAGATCGCATAGCGCAGTCCTTTGCTTGAGCTCTCAGATATATGCTGCTCAAAGCCCGGAAACTGCTTGAAATAACCCATGATGTCCCGCCAACCTCCCCGGGTAATCATCCTGTGCCGACGGCCAAATAGCTTAGCCAGGGAGCCAGACAGCAGGACGGTTTGCATCTTTTCAGCAGACATATTTTCTCCAGGCAATAAAAAACCGCCCGTAGGCGGCTTGAGTATTCGGCGTTCACAAACACCTGTTCAACGAGGGGACAAGACCGCCTCGACCAATCTGCGACCAGGAAGCTCTCTGATAGAGCTTGACGATGCTCCCACTACCCTGCTGAGCAAGCTCAATGTTCAAAACATCATCGGTTTGGCCAGAGTCAGTTCCAGCAATAATCCGATATCCATTTTGGGTCTCGCTCATCACAGATGTGGACCTGTAGTCCTGCCATGCCGGATACACACAGAGCGCAATGTCCTTGGGTTTTTTCGTAGAAATGTGGGTGCTGACTGGATTTCCTGCCATCAAGTCAGATGGGGTTGAACATCCCGCCAACAGCGCCAGCGCAACCACCCCAATCAGTATCCGCATGATTACCTCTCGAACAGAGATACAAAGACAAAAATTGGCTTACCGGATTCTGATTGGTATACCGCTTGAGCCGATCTCCCACCCGCCGACTAGCTTGTCATTCCGGATGAGAAACTTATAAGGCTTGGCGCCAACGTATCCACCGTAACTATTTTTTGCATTGACCGTCACATCCAAGAGAAATCCTGCCTCAATTTTCCTGCCTTCAAAAACGCTGCCTACCATGTACCCCCTGTATACCGTGCCAAAGCTGTATCGAGCTGAGTCGGGGTCTTTCAGATAAATGCCAAAGAAATTTTTCACTGCTTTCTCGGCGTCCTCCTGATACACAGAGGCTCCATAATCAGCCGCCTGTATTTGCTCAGGGGTCGGTTTTGAGGCGCAGCCAGTAACTAAAAATAACGACAGAAGCAGAAGTGAAATCCAGCGCATAACAACTCTCCATGTTTTCTTGGAGAATACCATTTACGCTCAAGCACGAAAGCCCCGCATGGGCGGGGTTCGTGAAAATGGGAGGGTTAGATGTCCTGCAAGATCTCTCGGAAGCGCTCTACGGCAGCCTGGTTGTAGTGAAACGTCTCGACCTGCTTGCTGCTGTACCGCGCAACACAGCAAGAGCACGACCATACGATCCGTCAGATGTTTGAGACTCAATCAGCAGGCAACTGAAGCCCGGCCAAGAGCCGGGTACATCCGCGCGGACTTACACGCCATGATCAGAAGGAACTTAGATGCCACACCGACTAATATCTTTGAAAACTGCGCTGAGCAACCCATCGAATGACGTACTGGCTGCTTTAGCAGTCCGTCAGGGACTCATAAATGCCCTTGAGGGTTGGTCTGGCAGGACTGACCGCTGCTGCACATTCATGCCCTACGGCACAAAGCTAACCAGCGAGCTTCGTTGCTTCGCTCTCAGCCTGCTGGAGCAGTTGGACAACTATTTCCCGACAGCGACCCGACCTTACCCTCAATATGATCTGGAAGGTTTCTGGAAGATGGCTCAGGCGGAAGCGGGATAGTACCAGATGCACAGGGCCCAACGTGGGACTGGGCTTTGTGCTGCTGGAAACCTGATGTTACCACCCTGCAGACGCAAAGGACTTGCAGTAATGCCCTCACCGAGCCGAGTAGCTCTTGCCCTCATCTTTCTGCTGGCCTCAACTGCCGGCGCTGCCAATGACGAAGTCTCCCAAGAATGGGAGCATCTGATAAAAGCGGACTTCCAAGACGGCTGTGTGAGTCGGTTGGACGAATACCGATCCACCTTTGGAAGCAACGGAGTACGCCTCGGCGCATGGCTTGTGCAAACCTGCGAAGGCAATTTTGAGTATGGTGCGAGTTACTATCCGCTCAACGTGCACACCGAAAATAAACGGATCGGGGTCAGGCGAACGCAGAAACTTCCTCCGCTGACACCAGCACAGTTAAAAAAAATGTACTCGCTGAAGGGATAGCGCGACAGAGTGCTATCCGCTATGCCCTGTTTGTGAGATTGCTTGCCATGTGCCGCCAGTAGCTGACAGTCACCTCTCGCCAGTACCCGCCGTAGGTGTCCCGCTTGCTGTCCCGGTTGTAGAGGTGATGCAGAATCGACCCTGGCGCCGGGAAGTGTTGGGGCTCAGTCTTCAGCACACCTTCGGCCAGGTATACCCCGGCGTGGTTCGGCACCTTCGACCGGATCTGCATCAGCACGATGTCGCCGTGCTGCGGCGCACTGACCTGGCTGAACCCGGCCGCGGTTAGGTTCTCCAGATAAAGGTTCCCGCCCTTCTCCCACCACCCGTCCTCCCGCTCGTACTGGCCCAGGTCGATGCCCATTTCGCGGCAGTAGAAGTCGAGGATGATGCTCAAGCAATCGTGCACGCCGTGGGCGAACTTGCGGCCGATCAGCGGGGCCTGGTAGCCATCAGGCGCGAAGCTCACAAACTCGCCTGGGCGCACCCGTTCATCATCGCCCTTGCGGACCTCAAGGATGTGCCAGGGAAGCCCGGAAGCCTCGCAGGACACGCGATCTGCCTCACTGGGTGCTGCTGGGTAGTCTGGATGGCTATGCACGACTGCCAGCACCTGGCCGCGATCCTCGGCGGCGGCGAAGTCCTCGGGCGCCAGGCGGAAATGCTCACTGGGCGTCGAGGCCGTGTTGCGGCAAGGCACATAGACTTCCTTTCGCCCTTCGCGAATCACCAGGCCGCAGCACTCACGCGGGTACTCAGCCAGCGCATGCCGCTCAATGGCGGCGCAAGTGGACTTGTTCATGGTCAGCTCCGAAGCAGGCCAGCGGCCGGGAATGAGCCGTAAGGCAGAGGATTGTTCTCGCCGAAGCGAAGCTTGCAGCTGCTCAGGCGCCCGCCGCATTTGTCCTTGGAGGCGTCGGTGACGATGATGTCGTTCTCATCGGCCACGGGCCCGCCGTTGTAGCCGCAGTAGGGCCCGCGATAACCGCCGCAACTGAGCCACCAGCAGACGTTGGTCACGATCTGCCGGCGCGGCAGCTGAACCCCGGCGAAGTCCAGGGCCGAGGCCAGCTCAAACTGCACCGTTTCGTTGTTCTCGGCAGCCTTGCGCTCGACGTACCAGATGTCCGGCGGCAACTCTTCGTCGGGGTCTGCTTCGGGCTGGCCGTCCAGGTACTTGCCCAGGGTCCGGTGCCGGATCAACTTCGCCCCCACCAGATCCTCGAAGTACAGCACCAAGGCTGTGATGAACCCGCCAACGTTGCCAACGGACAGGGTCGGCATAGGCTGAGCGCCCTGCCCCGTCATTTCGAAGCCCTCGGCTTTGATTGGCCAGGGCGAATACTCCTCGCCCTGCCAGTAGATCGACGACTGCTGCGGGTAGCCGTGAAAGCGGTACAGCTCGGCGCCCAGCGCGGTAGCGTCGAGTTCGAAAAGCTCCACCCACGCGCCAGGCTCCAAGGTCTGGATATCGGCCGTAATTGGCATCGTGTTTCCTCAAGGCAAAAAAAATCCCGCTCGTTGGCGGGGTTCGAAAACTTACTCCGGCCGCTGCGGGCGACGCTCCGGATCAGGGAAGTCGGAGCCGCCTTTCGCCCAGGTTCTGAGCTGGCAGCGATATGTGAGCCACTGCTTGCGCGTACCAGGCAGCAGGTCGGCAACGTCAATCCCCGCTTCCGCCTCTTCCAAGCGATCAAGCTGCTTTGCCACCTCCTCCAGCTCCTCAGCTATCCATGCCACATCCGCTACACCTTGCTTGTACGCTGAGGGGCCCCAGCCTGGGAAAAGCCAAACCTGGTCGAAGTATTCCGGCGTGCCCTCCACCGCAATTCCGCCTTCCGGCGCTGGTCCGTTGGTCTTTATGATCTGCACCCCGTCCTTGTCAACGTAGAGGATTGATGGATCTTGAGGTGGAGGGCTGATTTCCAGGTCTTCAATTTTAGGCGGCTGCACGGATAACAATCCTCCAGTTCGCAGGGGTGAGGTTGGCTGACGCACCTGTCTGGGCGTCAAGAACGGTTAGTCCGGTGGATGCCACCTTGATGAATATCAGCGATCCGTTAGCCCCGATTGAATAGCCAGATGCTGGTAGCACATGAATGCCAGCGGACCATGACGCTTGATCTACGATAGGAACCGCAAAGAGCTGCATGCTGGTGGGGATAGCGCCGAGACCGTGCTGGATACTCTGGAGTAGGCCGTTGGTGTACGTCAGTCCGTCGCTCTGGTAGCGCTTTGTAGGGTAGTACCACTCCCAGCCGCCCACGGAGCCATTAATGCTTGCGCGCGTAGCCATTGCGCCGCCTGTTAATGGGCGCGCAAGCATTGTCCAGCCGGTCGGGTCATACCAGCTCATCTCAAGTGTTCCGTAGAATCCAGCGCCTCCAACGGTTTCCGGAGTGACGATGTACTTACCACTGGCTCGCAGCACGTTGATATCGGAGATATACCCCACCCCGTCGGTGGGGCGCCCTCCCCTGGGGTCCGACCCTAGGCCGTAATCACTGGCCAACATAACCCTTCGAGGTGTCTGCCAGGAGTCCGTATAGCGCTGGAATGTCAGAATGTCGGCATCATGGTCGGTGATAATCCGGGTACGTCGCGTTGATGCCCCCATCAGCGTAATAACTTGACCATTGCGACCCGCTGGGAATCCTGGGGTTGTCCCGCCATAGGCACCAAAGCCCGTCACGTCATCAGCGGCTACATCCAGAGCCTTTGACCCGACACCAAAGTCTCCAGCCAGAACAAAAGGTTTCCATGGCCCCCTGGTGGCTCCGTTGACCCGGCTAAACCAGACCTTCTCCCCATCAAGCGACGTGGCGATAAAGGTGGATGAATCGCCATCGGCGCCGCCTGTCATCGAAAGCAGCTGGCCGCCCCCTGCTGCCGGGGGCCGTCCGACGGTGCTTTGGTTCCAGTAGGTGATGCCGCCAAGCTTAAGCTGATAGATGTTGTCGACGAGCGGAGCTTGCGCGCCGATGCCGTAGTCCTTGGCGTTGATCAGGTTGCCGAGCTTGGTTTTCTCTGGCGTGGTGTAGTCATTTGAGGACAACCCCTTACCTGCAACGGGTTCAACGAAATCCGGAAGCTGAGGCACCGGAACTTTCCCGTTGACCAACTGCGCGACCTTTACGCCGAGGTCTGACCCTGGCACCGCAGCATCGGCCACTGCCTTCGCCGCGGCGGCGGCATCCTGTGCTTCTGCCGCATCCGCCACACCCTGATCAGCCTTCGCCTGCGCTGCCTCTGTGCGCGTATCAAGCTCCGCGAAGTTCTCGTTAATGATGATCCCGCCGTCACGAAGCGTGTCGCCGGTCTCGTCGTTCGCCTCCTCGCCTACATCGATTAGCCGAATGCTCATGGGTGAAATGCCTGTTCGAAGGTTGCGGTCAGGGTGTAGGCATCGCCCCCCATGGCCTTGGGTTGGTACTCGGAGCATCGATAGAGCATTTGACCGCCCAGCGGGTCAGACCAAAAAAAAGGCGTTGCGCCGGCATGCCGGTCGAGGAACGCCATAATTTCCTTGATGCGCGCCTTCTGGCCCGTGAACGTCAGGGGCCAGGACTGCGAGCGGTTGTTGATTCCGTCCTGGGCCCGCTGCTCGTAACCATCGCCGAACTTGGCCGACTTGGTTCGAAACGCAATGGTCGCCGCAGGATCGTTGTTCGGCTTCCAGGTAAAGGTTTCAGTTGCCATATTTTCTCCAGGCATAAAAAAGCCCGCCGAAGCGGGCAACGCCAATCAACCACGCCCCCTGATGGCCATGTAGATCTGGCCTCCTGGCCGGAGGTCCTTCGCGATCTGCTCTTGGGCGCCCTGCTTGGCGGACTTGGCATAGGCCTGAGCCAGAACCTGGCCGTCCGCTTCGCTGGCCCCGCCGCTCCCTTCAGGGACGTTGAAGGTCTGCTGAATCACCACCTGGTTATTGCTTGAGCTTGAACCACCGCCCAATGCTCGGATACCCAGCTGTCCGCCAGAGGTCCTGGCCAGCGGCACAATCGCCTCGGGCCCAGCCTCGCCGACAACTCCAGTCTTGCCGCCAGCCATCCCGAAAGCGGTGGGCTTGCTCACGATGCTGTTCGTGAAGGCGCCGCCATCCTTGAAAAACTGGACACCGCCATCCCATCCGCCACCGTTGGCCTGATAGCTGGAGAAGTCGACCCCGGTATACCCGGCCTGCGTTGAGCCGGCCGAGGCCGCCCCACCGCCGAAGTACGACCCAGCAGCAGAAGCCGCCATGCCGAACAACGAGCTCAGTGCCGAGGAGCTGGCCTGGCGCACAGCGATTCGGGCCATATCAGCGAGAATAGATTTGGTGAAGTCAGCGAACGACAGCTTCCCGGTCATCGCGAACTGCACAATCGCGTCTTCCATTGAGCCGAAGGCGTTGGTGAAAAGGCTCTTGGTCTGGCCAGCAACATCCCGTGCCGACTCCAGGTAGTTCTGCCAGGCCGAAGATGCTCCATTCCTCCAGTCGCCCTGAGCTGCCGTCATGTCGTCGTAGTTGCTGACCACGGTGTCGTGCAGCTTCTGCTGGGTGGCTTCCAATGCCTGCAGCTTCTGCGTGTACTCGTCGAGGCTCATGCCCCGGGAGCCATCGCCGTACTGGTTGGCCAGGTCCAGCTTTTGCTGGTTGATGCGGTCATCGATCGCGTTCTGCTGGTTCGTCAGGTCTCGCTGGCGGTCACCCTGGCCAAGACCCGCGGCAGCACGCATGCCCTGCTCGCGCAGAGTATCGACTTGCTGCTGCAGAGCGCTGGTGTAGGTCTTGACCGCCAGCTCCTGCTTCTTCAGCCTGCCCTCTTCGTTCTTAGCCAGCACGATCAGCTCGGTGTCAGCGTCCCGCTGAGCCTTGACCATGGCGGCTCGGGCATCGGCGATCTTCTGGTCCAACTGGATGCGCTGGGCGGCGGAGGTACTGGCCTTACCCTTGGCGGCCTCAAGTGCCGCAATTTCCGCTTCATAGGCCGCTGTGACCTCGTCCCGCTCATTGCCGATCAAGGCCTCACGCTTGAGCAGGTAGTCGGCCTGGGACACCAGCCCAGCCTTCTGCGCTGCGTCCAGTTCCTTCTGGGCATTTTTGTACTCGGACAGGATGCCGGCGAGGTTGTTTTTCGAGGTGTTGAAGGCCGTCAGATCTACCGCGCTGGCGGCGGTCTTCGTGTCTTTGTACTTGCTGTTAATCGCCGTTTTTTGACCATCAACACTTTCCTTGGTCAAGCGACTATTAGTCGGATCAGACACCCGGAGAGCTGCAAGCTCTTTTTCCAGATCCTCCAGTTCATCCTTGCGTTTGTCTGCGTTAGATCTTGTGGCCTTCTTTCTCGCATCAAGCTTATCAATCGCCTTCTGGCCGGCCTCCATGATCGCGTTACGCTCTTTCTGCCTCTTCGCGTAATCGGTCTCTGCTGCGTCCTTTACTTCCAATCCCTTGATGTAATCGCGGAGGCTTTGTTTTCCCTTCTCACCAATGTAAACAGGATACTCGCCCGGTATTCTCTCACTGCCACCTCGAGTTTCAAGGCGCTCAAGAGCCTCCTTTGCAGTTTGAATCCGCTCCGCGTTGGATTGGCTGCGCCCTGCGTTCTTCAGATTGTCCGCAGCCTTTGCGACCAGGTTGTAACCTTTCTCCCAGAGACTGAGGTTCTCCAGAATCTTGGGCGTCCGGTCGTTGATCGCATCCGCATACTGATCGGTGGCCAGCTTTACCGCCTCCGCATGTCGCCCCTGTTCTTCGAGAGCAACGATCTGCGAATAAACCGACGTAGTCAGATAGTGGTATTGCTCATTGAGCGCGGCAGAGGCCTTAACGGGCTCATCAGCCAACTTCACAAACTCGGCGATCGTGTCGCCCACCGCCTTGCCTGTTGCCTCCTGCATAGACACGGCGGCCTGGGTGATCCCCAGAAAGCTCTCTCCAGCAATCTTGCCGTTACCCGCAAGGGTGGTCAGAACCTCCGCGGCCTGCCCTGTTGTCCCGACCATATCGCTGACTTGCTTGGCCATGACGCCAAGCTGGGAAGCGGTAAGCCCGGCCGATCCGCCAGTTAAGATCAGTGACTTGTCGAAGGCATCCTGCTCTTCGCTGCCCTTGTAATAGGCGTAGGCAAGGCCACCGATTGCAGCAGTTACAAGAGCGATAGGCGCCGCGAGCGCGAAAAGGCTAGCAGCACTGGCACCGGCTCCAGCACCAAGCTGCGCAACCGCACGAACACCACTTCCCCAGTCCCCAGATTGCAGGGCGTTGGTCAGCTGCATGACGTTTTCTTGAGCCTGGCGGGTACCGAGCTTCAGCTTGTCGAACGCGCCCTCTGTAGCCGTGATGCCAGCCCGATCCTTGCCTACCTTGGCCAGGGCCTCGCTATAGCGGTCAGCGTTGATTGCGCCAAGACGGAAAGCTTCATGGGCGGCCTTTTCCTGCGCCTCCAGCTTGGCCAGCTTCACATTCAGGGGGTCGATACTGTTGACCGTGCGCTTCAGTGCCTCGATCTGCCGGTTCTCGGCGTCAATCAGGCGCTGCTTCTGCGCCGTCTCCTTGGCTTCGGCTTTCTCGATCTTGTCGAAGGATTTGCCGAGGCGCTCCTGATAGGCCTCTTGCTGCTCAATGGTGACCAGGCCGCCCTTGCGGGCCCGCTCAAGCAATCCCTCTGCCTGGACCAGCTTCTCCATGCTATCGATGTTGCCGGTCATCGCCCTGTCGAGCTGGCTGATGATGGCGATTTCGCTGGCGGCGCTTGTCCCGGCCTTGCGGCTCGCGTCGACCTGGCGCTCCTTCGCGCTGGTAGCTTTATCGATGCCCTGGGCGGCCTCAGCCTCAGCTTGGCTGATCTTCTTGCCGGTGTTGGCCAGGCCTTCACCGGACTTGCCGAGTTCATCAATCGCTTTTTCGGCATCGACCGCCGAATCCACCAGCTTGTCGAGGTCATCAGCAGCCTTGACGGCCTGGGACGACTCAACTGCAATGCCGATCGAAGCGAAGGTAGTGCTCATTGACGTCTCTCTTTTCTGTGGGATGCCCCACTTTCAGTTGCATTTCCTTAGGCAATAAAAAACCCGCTCAAGGCGGGCTTTTTACAAAAAGGTGTTCAGGCGCGATATGTAATAAGTACTCATGAACCTCAGACTGGCCTCATGTCAATCTCAAGTCAGGCACCTACAACAACGCTTAAGCATCAATCTTTGCCACACTTATTGCCTCTAGGAAAACTCGGATGTTCTCCTGAACAGCCCTGTTGATTGACTCTTTAATCCGCGTCGCTCCCGAAAAAGCATACGTTCCAGGAACTGAGCCAATGCTAGCGACGTCTCGCTCATAGACAATCTTGCCCGACTTCCTATTTACAATCTGGTAGGTAGCTCTCGCCTTCGACGTCATCGTGACGCCTCCCCCAGCAATGTCCAATTCCGTGATCTTCACAAAAATGTTCACTTTTTGGGAGGAGTCATCATTGAAAACCGAGATTCTATCAACGCCTTCACGCAAAGCACTTTCCCAGAACCTGGGGACCTCTTCTCCATTCGAAGGGATTTCTCCACGAGCCTCATTAGGACCAGCAAAAGACACGGACATGGACCTCAAGTCCGCATCAATTTTGTTGGTGGACATTTGCAGTCCCTGAACGGAAAAGTTTAACGGCGGTGGTGATGCGCACCCAGCCAAAAAAGCAATGGCCAGGGCCCCAATCAAAACTCTCATGCTGATCCCTCATCGTGATTTGGCGAAACTCTACCATCACACGAAGGAGGCGCCAAAGGCCTCAGGGGATCAGCTTTTACTTGTGTGTTCAACCATTACGGTCAGGGCCTCAGCCTCCATCTGCCGGATGTCATTGAAAATGCTTTGCCGGGAGCCAGCCGGCACACCACACATTCGGATGACACTCGGCAGGACGCCGTAGTCCAGACCGGTAGCGCCGCACGCGCCGACCCGCCACTGGGTGCTCATCGCTTCGAAAACGGTGAAGGCCGGCCAGTTGTCTGGCCAGACCTCGCAGTCCTGGCCGGTGAGATCACCCACCAGAAAGCCAAAGATCTTCAGCTCTTCAGCCGAAGGCCCTTGCTCGTAGAGTGCGCGCGCGGCGCTTAGGAGTTTCCCAGGCGGGCCTGATTGAACGCCTCGGAATATGCAGCCAATACCGCGCTGGGTATCGAGACAATCGAGGTGACCAGGATGCGGATATTCTGGTCGTTGAACTCCTCTTCGAAGTCCCAGCCAGCCACCACAGCCTTCACCTGATCCACCTGCAGGTCGATCTGGGCCGCGGTGAAGGTTTTCAGGTCCAACTCGTCAGCCTTCAATCCCAGGGCCTTGTGCCGCTCGCCCCACTCGGCGTAAAGCTCGGCCAAGCCGGTCCGGTCCAGGTACTTGAACTCGAACCCCACCTTCACCGGCTCGCCGCCCAACTGAGGGATCAGCACGTCAGCCTTGAAGGTTGGGTTCTGGATCAGCGAGAACTTTGCCATGGGTTACACCGAGGTCAGATAGCGGGTTGGCTCGGACTGCAGCGCCAGGTTGACGGTGCGGGTCAGTAGGTTGTTACGCGATACCGCCGGCTGCTTGGAGAACGAGGTGTAGGCCCCGTACAGCAGCGTGTCATTGCCCGGGAGGTTGAGCCTTGCAGCCTGCACCTTCTTGCCCGCATCAGCCGACATCAGCACCGCGTTGAAGGGTTGAGCCGGATCATCTGCGATGGTCAGCACCATGCTCGCCGCGGACTTGTCGGTCGGGATCTGCTTGCCCTGGTCATCTTCCAGGAAGGTGACGTCGAGATAGTTCTGCTCGCCGCCGGAGAAAGCCAGGTCGGTAACCTGCGGAATCAGTACCCAGGTGAGGATCTTTTTCATGGTGCCTGCACCGTTGCCAGCCGGGAACAGCTGCGTATCGGTGGTATCGATCCCTTCCAGGGTGATCGCCGTGGCAGTCGCGGCTTTAATGCGCACCACCTTGTTGTCCAGCTTGCTCCAGCCGGAGGTCAGCAGCACGATATCGCCGGCGTCCAGGTCGGCGCCCACAACGGTGGCGACCGCCTCGGAGGCGTTGGAAATTGCGGTGAAGGACAGAGCGGTGGCGTAAGTCGCGGCGTGCTGGAAGGTGCCGCCATTGGGAATTTTGTAGCCCATTGGGTGTTTCCTCTCTTCAGAAATGACAAAACCCGCTCAATGGCGGGTTTGTAGGGTTGCCCGAAGGGCGATTTATGGAGCAGAAGCGCTACTCAGGAAATCGGCAACCTTCGTACTCTTCAAGTGGCAGTCCAGACTTGGATCCAACGACAACGCCGGCCAGTCCACAGTGAGGGCAACAAGCATGCTTGTCTTCGTACCATCTCGTTATTTGAGTTGGAAAAGACCACTGGCCGCAGGCGCTGCAGATGCATCTTTCACTTGCACTGACTTCCTCTCGATTGTTCCAGCCGTGGTTATCGGCTGACTCATCCAGCCACTGTAAGCGTGCTTTTGTTGCATCATCCATGGCGTAACCCTGATCACCCAATCTGAATGCACGCGATTTTAGCGCGATGACGATCAGTTGGTATCGGCGCGGTACTGGAAGGACACAGGTACGGTGTAGGTAGTGTCTCCCTGAATACCCGGGCCCTGGTCTGGTGGCGTCATGGTGACCACCGTTAGGCCGGCCTTCTCGTTCCGTTCATACAGCGGAAACAGCGCACTGATCTCATCTGCCAGGCCTACAGCAGGACCGCGGTACTTGCCCGATGGCGTTACAACGCTGGCCTGGAAGACGCCGGTGTACAACCGGTGATCGCCGCCCAGGGTGTTGCTCGCAGTATCCGCCGGCAGCGTGTAGGCACGGAGGTAAGTTTCTCCGCCCTTTGGCGTGTAGGCCTCGTTCTCGACGACCACTTTCAGCGGCGGTACCCTGGCTTTCGCCCAGGCGATAACCCGGGCCTGGTAGATCGTGGCGATCACGTTATGGCTCATACCTGGTTGTTCCTGATGGCTTCGTCGACGATCTGCTGGAACCTGGCGAGCGTGATTCGAACCATGCCGCCAGGGGCCTGCTTTGAATGCCCGTACTCGAGCGGCACCGCATAAGGCAGGTTGTTCACGATGTAGGCTGTCTGGCCTGCTGTCAGTTGCCCGACCTGCAGCCGCAGCTTGGCCAGGGTCACACCTCCAGAAGGATCGACCTGATCCAGCGTGCCGTCGGCGGGTGTATCGATCGAAAACTGCCAGTTTCCCCGGAAGCGACCGCCAACATAGTCCTTGCCGGCCACCAGGCCGTTCACGTTGAAGTTCTGGTCGCGCTCGGTCTTGGTCAGGGGCTTGGCATACTTCACACCACGGCGCAGCTTGCCGGCCTTGGTGAAGTTGCTTTCGTCCAGGTTGATCAGCGTGTTGCGCACCGAGACCTTGAAGTCGTAGTTGTCGGCTGACCGCGTGTTGGCCGCTCGGTGCGCCACGTTGGCGGCCCAGATCTCCGGATTACCCACCGGTGACATGCGAATCACGCTGCTGCCGATCTCGATCACGATCTCGCGAAAGGTGGCGTCAATGCCGGCCTGGGCCTGCTCGGCGAACTGGCGGATGTTCTCGGCGAAGCTGCCGTTCCTGCCCGCGTACCGGTTCATGACCGCACCTGCAGCTCGTACAGAATCGGCGTACCGGCTGGGTTGATCTCTTTCAGCGGCGGAACGATAGACCAGGTCCGGCCCTGAATGACCACCTTGTTCAGCAGATCCGGCGCCCACGCCAGCCCCTGAGCGGCGACCTTGAGCTTCTTGTCGCCCTGCTTGATGAGGCTGTTGTTCTGGAACTCCAGGCCTGTGAAGTCGAGAAGGATACCCTGGGCCGTCTGCTCGATGATGGTGTCAGGGCCGGCCGAGTCGGTATCAGGATCGTACTCGCCAGGCTTGAAGTCGCGGATGGTTACGGGCTGGCCGAACTCTGTGATCATCTCCAGAGCCATCACGGCCATTTCGTCGTAGAAGGCCATGAGGGCTCCAGGTCTATGGTTTTTTTCGGCCCTCTTCGTGGCGGAGATAAAGAACACCGAGGATTGGAAGGCACACTCCAAATATGCCAAGAGCCCATCCTATGTGTTGCCGTCCGAGGACCTTTAGCGCAACACCAAACACTCCGAACGCGAAAAAAGGGAACCCGATTGCTGCAATCGCTAAGGCATGATCACCAAATAATCTGGCCAGCACTTTTTCCGCACCAAATACCGATACGTACCAGAGATACATCCAGCCAAGAATACTCAGACCTGCCAATCCGAGAATTATTAAATCGCCAACAAATCCAAATCCGCGCATCTGTGTCCTTCCTTTGGAGATACGTCAGACTAAATCAGGCACGAACCGCGAACAAACCTCGCTTCTGTAGGTAGTCAGCAAACTGCGTGGCGCTTGGCCGGTCCGGCGCCGCCGGCAACAGTCGGCCACTAGTGTTCGGGATGGTGGCGTACTCGCGGGTTACCGCACCTTCGACACGCTCTAGGGTTACCGCGCCTTTGCGCTTCTCGATCGGGTCAATGTCGTCCTGATGAATCTCGGCCGCCAGGGCCATCTGGCCGTACTGAATCCGCGCCGGCAGGTAGTTATTGGGCTTGATCTCCTGATCCAGCAGAACCTCCCGGCGCGGCCAGGCCAGAGACTGCTCGCTACTGGTCTTGCGCCCTTTCCAGGTCATGCCATCCATTGCCAGGGCCGCGCGGCGAAGCAAGGCTTCCTGGGCAGGCACCTCAGCGGGAATGGTCACGCCAAACTTCACGGCGTACATGGCCAGATCCTCGGCGGATGCGTAACTTTCGGCGTCAGGCTTTCCGGTGCCATCCTCGACTATCAGTGCCATAAATCAGCTCGCTGGAATGAGTTTCACAATTTCGGCTTTCGGGGCCTTCGGATCGAACTCGATGCCCTGGGCAGTGAGCCAATCACGCAGATCTGCCACGCCCATTTTGGCCGGGTCAGTTTCAGCCGCGCCGCCGGGCTCGACGATATCCACCTCGACCTGGGCGGCCTCGTAAGCCTCAACCACGACCGGCCAATCCCCCATAACGATGACTTTGGTAACGCCGGGCTCTGGCCTGTCGAAGTACTGCGGGTTGCGATAGCGCTTATCTGGATCGAAGTCCGTGGTTTGCGCAGAGTAAGTCAATTCCATGGGTATCTCCAAAGCGGCTCAATGCGAACCGCTTGCTGAGGAAGGCGCTGATTAAGGCGCGGACAGGTCGATCAGAACGCCGGCGGTGACCTTGTCGCTGGTGGCGTATTTGGTCCAGTTGGCACCCGCGCCGATCGCGGCCAGGTTCGGGTTCACCCCACCGGTGGCGTCCTTCCAGCTGTAGCCGAGCAGGTCCAGGTTGAAGGTGCCCTCAGCGCGGAAGCCCATCGCCAAGTTTTCCTGGGTGTTGATGGGGTACGAACGGAAGCCCGGAGCCTGCGACTCGGTGATTTTGATCGCCCCAGCCTGCAGACCGAAGATGGTTTCGGTCGGGATGGTGTCCGATACCAGGACGGGCTTACCCATGGTCCCAGGCTGGCCACCGTAGATAACCACGCCGGCTTCTTCGTAGACCTTCTCAGTGATGGCCTGGTCCACCATGTCGAAGTAGGTGGCCGAGTCCATGGTCCACAACGCAATGCGACCGAAGCGATCGCCGAACTTGCGCATGCCCTTGGTCAACGCCTTCTTGCCATCAGTGGCAAAGCTGGCCTTGGTGACCATATTGGGGTTGGCACCGATGGCAGCCTTCAGCGCGGCCATGGCGTACTGGATGTAGCCTTCCAGCACCGCGTCGGCGTAGTCCTGGCCCACCAGCTCGGAGAACTCTTCCGGCGAGCGCGCGCGACGCTTGAAGGCCTCTTCGGTGGTCTCGTAAGGACCGTACTTGAAAGGCACCTTCACACCGACCATTTCGCCGGAGCCGATCTTCTGGCCGGCAACCTCGGCTGTCGAGCTCACATCTCGGTGAGCGATGGAGCCGCCGAGCTTGTAGAAAGCACGCTTGCGCAGGTCGCCTTCGATCAGTTCGTTGTCCAGCACCAGGGCGCCGTTGGAAGAGGCGTTAAAGATGTCGATCACATCCTGGATGCGCTCCAGGTAAGCGGTTTGGGCAAGATCGTTGTAGACGATCATGTCCGAGGTGACGGTAGTCCCCATGGGTTACTCCATTATTTAGGCAATTTCAGGTAGGCGTCCTGGCCGTTTGCAGTGATGAACTCACGCTTGGCGACTGAGGACATTTCGGAACGTTTCAGAGCGGCCCCACCGCCATTTCCAGCACCGCCGGCCCCGCCGCCTGATGCCTTGCTGCCTGCGATCAGAGGACCAAACGCAGGGTCTTTGGTGAATTCACTCTTCAGCTCTTCCAGCGTGGTTGCGGAGAGCTTGCCGGCTTGGTCAAGCACCACAACGGTTGGCTTGCCGTCGCGCTGCTCAACGCTCAAGCGACGTTCGATGTGAGGAAGAAGTGCCTTCGCGCTGCCAGGGATGGCCAGGGTGGTTGCGATCTCAGTGGCGGTACGGCCCACCGTCAGATCCCGGATCTGGCCATGCAGGGTGTTGCGCTCTGACTCCAGCTGACCGGCCAGCTCTGCCTCACGGCGGCTGTACTTCTCGGACCAGGACTTTTCGAGCTCTTCGACGTTGCCCGACTTGCGCAGGGCCTCCTCTCGCTCCAGGCGCGCCTGCTCCTGGGCATCCTTGCGGGCCTTATCAGCTGCCTTCTTCTCGTCGAGCAGTTCCTGAACCTTCGATTTTAGGCCGGTGACGTCTTCAGGTTGAGGCAACCCTTCAATGCCCAGGACGTACTTGCCGTCCTTCTCGGTGTAAAAAGCGCGCACGGATTCGTCTACCCCATCCAGGGTATCCAGTTGGAATTTCAGCATTGGTTGTCTCCCAGAGACGAGATGCAGGCCCTGCCTGCAGGCATAAAAAAACCCGCCGAAGCGGGTCTGTCTTTTTCATCTGTTAATCGATGTAGATCATTCGTATAACCGCAGCAACACGAGCCCCATATGGGCTCTGTCCGTAAGCCGCCATAACCAAGTCGTCCAACCCTCCACCAAACTTCTTGGCTTTCTCAAGGAGATCAGGAAATGCGGCAACAAATAAAATAATTTCCTTGGACTCAACATCCAGTCTTCCGGCGGCAAACGCTTTCTGAACAATCCCACCAAGCGTTGCCAATTCCTTTAAAGCTGCCGGACAATTATTTGCATCAATTGCGCATTGGAAAAAGTAAATACCGATTTCAACGTCATATTTTTCGGAGACTTTCAGGCTGTAAATCATGATTGACTTCATAATGAACGGTAGGCCTTATGACCCTATCAAACCCGCACGTTCGAATGCCAGAGGCTCAAGCATCTTCATCTGTTCAAGCGTCAGCGGTGCAAAGTTCCGATCAAGCTGCAGCTCTGCAAAGCGCTCCACGCTCAGGCCGCCCTCGCGGAACAACCTGGCGCGCTTGGGACCGATAGCCCTGTCCTGAAATGCCGCCGGCTGCAGCTTGAGCCACTCGTAATAGCTAAGGTCCGCCCTGACCTGCTGCGGGCCATCCTCACCGACAGATGCTCGTGTGGCGTCCTTGGCGAACAGCGCGCTGAACTTGGTCACGGCCACGACCGTCGAGCGACAGTTGATGTGGATAGGCGGCCTGGGCCCTTCGGTCAGCTTAAACCGGCGCTTGTCGAGCGTTCGGCACTGAGGCGTGGTCTTCGAATCCAGCGTGCTGACCCACTCCACGGCCTGGACCACGTCGGAGTTCTCTTTCAGCGTCTCCATGCGCGCCTGGGTGGCGACGTGCTGCACTGCTGTCCGCACAATGGCGCCGGCGTTGCGGTTGGTCGTGGCCAGGATGCCATCGTTGTAGTTGAGCGCCTTGGTCCCGCGGATGTTCTTGATGATCTGGAAGTTGGTCTGCCCCTCGAAGAAGCCCTGCCGGATAGCGCCCGTGAGACGCTGCCGCTCGGTGGCGGTGAAGCCATCAATGAACGACTTGAGCAGCTTGCCGCCATCCACGCCGCGCACACTCAGCGGATTGGAGAGGATTGCCGTCCTGATCGCTGCAGCGCCAGGGACAGAAGCCTCAAATGACACGCCCACCGGTGCTGTCCGTGTAAGGCTGGTAGCCTCGAACTGCGCCTCATAGTTGGCGATGTCGACCAGGTCCAGGTTCAGCTTCTCGCTGTACCGGTCAAAGATGCCCAGCAGCAGGCTATCGACTTCCTGCAGCAGCACCTCAAGGCGCCGGGCGGTGTACTCAGTGAGGTCCGCGCGGGCCAGGCGGTCGCGGATCGACCTGTCGATCTCCTTGAGGAAGGGGCCGAACTTCTCGACCTCTCCCGACTTCAACTGCTCGAGGAAGACAGCGTGCCGGATAGTGGCATCAAGGATCGCTTGGTTTGCCGCCATCACCAGCCCCTCCGGTCAGGTCATCCAGTTGCGGGCCCGCGTCAGCGGTCTGCAGTTCATCCCGGATCTCGTCGTCGGTCTTCTCCGGATCGATAACGCCGCGGTCGCGCAGGTATTGCCAGAAGTCAGCCTCAGGCAGCCGGCCACCCTGCACAGCGTTGAACAAGGCAGAAAGGATCGCAGGGTCGAGGCTGATCTGCGTGAAGTCCTGGTTCAGCTTATAGAGCGATTCACCGGCGACGTTCAGGAACTCGCCCATCCACTCCAGGCACTGCGAATAGGCCTCGCTGACGTTGCTCACGATCAAGGACAGCACGCTGTGCTCGGCGGCGCTGTCGTTGTCGGCCTGGGTGGCCGTCTTCACTGCGCTACCACGCTCGATCAACCTGGCGCCGAGGGCGATCAACTGATCCTCCTTGGCGTCCATGGCTTCCTTGATCATGGTGTTGGCCTGCGCCTGGAGAATGCCGGCAGTTCCGTTCTGAGGCAGAGGCAGAATGGCCCGGGAACCGAAGTAGATCCCCTTCTCTTCCAGCATCTTCACCCACTGCTCATCAAGGCCGGCCATGTACACCTGGGGCTGGCCCATCAGGTAAGCCGCGTCCTCATAGTCGGCACTGTTGCGGTAATGCCCGATGTTGATCTCAGCCATGTCGTATAGCGGAGAGTCGTCGATGCTCGCGTCGTTGTTCTCGCTTCCCAGGAACTGGAAAGGGATCACCCTCCACCGCTGGCCTGCGCCGTTCAACGGGGTGAAAGGGGCTATGACCATGGAGGTCTGACCCGAGCCCTCCTCCCACACCTCCTGGGTGTAGTTTCCTTCTGCATCCAGACGTAGCACTCGATACTGGGTTACCTGCTTGCTGCCGAAGCCATCATCGGTGTCGACATCGACCTTCTCCTCCAGAACCACCAGGCTCAGCAGGTGCTGGCCACCAACCTTGCGGGTCTTCCAGTTCTTGATCGCTTCCGTCGGGTAACTGCTGATCGTCGAACGGACACGGCCAGACGCCATATCGGCAACACTCACGGCCTGACCATCAACTTGCGGGTAGTCCACCAGCAGCCCGTGACGGCCCACCTCGAGCAGGTGCCCAATCACTGACTGGGACTGCTGATAGATGCTCACGCCCTGGCCATCGACATCCTTGGCCACGTAATCGAGCGCGCCCGGGACCGTCAGCGTCGGCCAGGTACGGAATACGGCACCCACCAGGCTGTGCTTGGTCCGGCCGGTGGCGTTGTAGAACACGGCCCGCTGTTTGTAGCCGTCGTAGCGCTCCCGGTTCTCCCTGCTCGTATCATGAGCATTCGGCCGCGGCAGATATCGCTCGCCAGCAGCCTTGATGGTTTCCGAGCCCTTGCAGACGTCGCGCACCAAGCGCCAGCGGTTTCTCGCCGCGTCGTACTCGGGGCGGGTGAAAGTGACGTCTGTCATCGGGCAAATCCCATATTCAGCGAGGTGACCGGTTTCACGATCGGGAACTCTTTGTGGATGAAGTAGCCGCCGGCGTCGTTGGCGTGGTCGTTTCCTTGTGACTTGTCGGGCTCGCCATTGGGTGCCCATACCTGCTGCTCCAGGCCGTCGGCGTAGGTCGGGCAGGTAAACGGGTTCACCAGGTAACGCCTCTCGCCCTGGGCATTGCAGAACATGGCGTTCATGGCGTTGATCCGATCCTTTACTGGCGGGTTGGCCGCAGGCGCGATGACCGAGAAGCCGGCCTGCTTGAGCATGGCGATGTCCGTCATGCTGGCGTTGACCGACTTGCGCGAGTCGCCCGAAGCGTCCGGATAGATCCTGATCTCGCACGTCTTCTTGAAGTCGTTGCCGTCGTGCTGCCAGTAGCGCTCCTTGATGCGGCGGATCATGTCCGGCGTGTCGTAGCCATCGATCAGCTCATCGACTGCCCTGGGGAGTCCCTGGTCGCGTTTGACGTGGGTGATCGCCGCCATCTTGCCGACGTTGAAGTCCATCCCGATAAACAGCGGTTCGCCAGCCTGCACAGTGTCAAAGCACTGGTTCAGCTTGCGGTCGTAGGCGTGATAGATCGACCCCGAAGTCAGGTTGACGAACTGGCCGTTCAGGTAGGCCCTGATCAGTTGCTCGGGGTACGACTCCATCAACGATGGGATGTAGTCGTCGGGCAGGTTCAGCTCGTTGTCGAAGGTGCTGGCCTGGACCAGGCCATACATCTCCTTGAGCGCCGGCTTGTCGCGCAGTTGCTTCACGAATTGCTGGAAGACGAACTTGAAGCCCTCAGGGGTCGTGGTGACGTCTACCCCGTTCTTCAGGCCCGGCAGGTTGTAGCGCATCCGGGCAATGATCTTGCGCCAGGCCTGCTGCGCCTTGATCGACGTCAGGACATCCAGCTCATCCACCAGGGCGTGGCCGATCTTGAAGCCGACGATGGTCTGCGGCTTCTCCATCGACCGGCAGATCACAGTGCCGCGGCATTGCCGGCCGCTGTAGATATGAACCTCATGGTTCGCCTGGTTTATCTTGGTCTTCAACCCCCAGTCATAGGCCACTTCATCCATGGTCGGATAGAAGATGTCCCGAATCTGCGGATAGGTTGGCGCGAAGTAACCAGCGTTGACGCCGGGCCACTCCATGAAGTGCTTGCTCAGTGCCGAACAGCCTACCCAGGTCTTTCCCGACCCAAAGCCAGCAACAAAAGCGCGGAACTTGTGGGGCAACGTGAGGAACTGAGCCTGGGGTATGTTAAGGCTCGGCATTCGGCTTCCTCGCATCCACCACATCGACCTGAATCCGGCTCGGGATCAGCGGCTCGTCGTCCGGCTCTTCCTTGCGGGCCCGGTTGACGTACATATCGCCGCACTCCTTGGCGGCCTGCTCGTAAAGCTGGGCAGTCAGGGCCAGGTTGCGCATGCTCTCGGCCTTCTCGGCCATCCTTGCTAGGCCGCGGAGGCGAAACGCGCGGTTGGCGATTGGGATATCAGCTGTCTCTTCGCGGAATCGCTTTCGGGTGTCGTGAAAGAGGGTTGCCCACTTCACAGCAAGCCCCTTCCCCGCAACCTTGGTTGGGTCATGCGTCTCCACCTGTTGGCGGGTCACCACAAGCCCGTATTCATTCTTGACGGCTTCCACCACCTGGGACGGGGTGTCAAAGCACGCCAACGCCTGAACGATGAAGCTCTTCACCTCATTTTTCAGGGCTGCCATAAATTTTCATCCGTCTAGAGCCTGTCAAGAATCAGGCCGACTTGAGCAGACAGGTTCCGCAGGCCCTCGATATGTTCAATTTCCCCACCTCGGCAGGATTGTTTGCAGCGTCAGATGTGCGTCCATGACTGGCGACGAACTACATCAAGGGCCGTCCGTTTGTGAACGCCGTAGCGCTCAGCCAGAGTTTCGACGTCAACACCAGACACAGAATGAAGCGCTCGCATTTCAAGCACCTCATGCTCTGTCAGCTTGGCTTGCCCGTTCGATTCGCCCTTTGCCGTCTGCAGCCCACACTCATACGAGTGGTGCTGGTTAGCCGAAGATGTAACCCACTCCAAGTTGGATGCAGCCGCATTGCCTCTGTCGGCATCAATATGGTTAACCTCGGCACCATGAAATGGAGGCTCGCCCAAAAATGCGATTGCTACGAGCCGATGAACAAGCTCAGTTCGCTTGCCTCCTGGATAACAGAGATCGACACTCAGATATGGTCGAGCCTTGCTGCGCCCAGGCGTCTTTAGAATTGTCCCGGCCTTCGCGCACGTTCTGGTCGTCAGACGCTTGATTCGACCCAAGCTACTTACTGCGTAGTCCGGATAGTTTTGAATCGTCTTCCACTGCTCTTCCATTACACAGCCCTCAATAAACAGGTACCGCAAGCACTCGCAATTGAGGCACGGCTGACGGATGGTGGCTTTTTGGCTGCTTCGACCATTCGAGCAACATCACTATCTGGAGCCCCTACGCCGTAGCGCTCAACGATGGCAACGAACTCACTTACATCGTGCCCTCGAAGCATCAGCTTGGGCGCCCCTTCTTTCGTAAACTTGGGCGCCCCGTACTGATCCAGCTCTTGGGCTATATGAAACAACTCATGTTCAACCAGGGCACAGAAGTCAGCGTCGGAGCACTGAGCACAGTAGTCAGCAGCCAGGGTTATGATGAAAGCCGGCACATCGCCGAACCATTCACGCATCTGTTGCTCCATCCGTGCCTTCTGCCAGCCGCCGGCGCGGAACGCGACCTGCTCGGCCTGGCCCAGGACTATGCGGCCCTGCTTCTCGAAGCTCGACGATGCCCACATGACCTGGATGTCTGCATCCAGTAGGTGGGCATGGTCTTCGTTGTGGATGCTGCCGGCGTCGGCGAGGATCTGGGCTTGGAGCCACTCCCATACCTCAGGAGCAGGCGCTAGGCGGATGCCATAGTCGGAGAGCTCGACCAATGATGAGGGAGGATATCGACGGTTCACGGTTTTCTCTTATGCACTGTCATCCTGACGAGCCACTGAAAAACGCACGGCCGAAACTATGGCAAAATGATCTTTTCCAACTTAGCGAGGCAAATCACTTGAATCTTCCCCTAGAAAAGAATTTTGTTCTTAATTTTACCCACCAAAATACGCCAAGAACGATGACTGGCACCGCATACGAGAAAAACGCCACTGATCTACTCTACGACCAGCTATCGTGCAGTAATCAACTACCAGTCATGATTTCTATAAACCCGCCAAGCAGACCAGAATATTTACAAAAAGCAGGGTATATCGCTATCTCGGTAGATTGGAGTGACATCGACGAGCCAGTCACACTATGAATTAGGTGCTGACTCGATGTGCCGTGATGTCGGCGTGCACGTCACTACGATTGGGCAACAGAGACATAAAGCTTTAGTTTTAAGCTGAGGATTTGGTGCGGAACAGAGTAAATATTTTCTACGGATTACTGCCCAACACCATTAATATCTCAGTCATCTCCGGCCTGAAGTACCTTTTCTATGAATTCAACAGAATGTGGGTAGGCCTTCTTGGTATGGAAGGCGCCTAACATTGCCCGGTATCGTCTCAACATCGGCATGTGGGAGTTCCAAGTATTTTGCTCCCATGATGCTATGCCTTGGAACTCACCTTTTTCATCCAAAATAAAAGTTGCATATGAATAGTGTGCGGACTCTTCATTCCCGTCAAAACCAGGAAAAAGAGCTTCTCGCTTCAACTCTTCGGACACTCCAGCTTTGGCAAGACTATTCTGGAGTTCACGATACATCCCCAAAATTGCTCGCACCTCTTCACAGATATGCGTGGATACAGGCTCTGTTACTGCTCGATCGATCAGATTCTCGATCTCATACTCATACCCCCGATCAATGGCTTCCAAGGCGATCTTGTGATCCCGCCTTTGCGGTTGGAGGTGGGAAAGAATTTCGTACTGGTTCTTGAGTATCAACAGCTGCAGCTTGTCCATGTAACTCTCCATATAGCGAAATGCCAGCTAGACCATATGGATAACCTAATCCCAGTTCAAGCCCTACCTACCAATGTCATGACACGACTTACTGAATCGTGAAACGTGTCGCGACCTATGACTTCCTGCGCCCTACCCTTTCCTTGCGGATATCACAGCGCAGGCAGTGCTCACAATTCAGCGTCCTGCACAGCCAGACCTTCACCCGCTGCCAGTAAGTGACCATGAAGACGTACCGAACGCCGGCCAGGGCCAGGGAGGCGTACAAGGTCGCCTCCGCCACCGACTGAGACATGATCAGCCTGTCGTTGCGCACCAGAAGCGCGTAGCCGCTCAGCGCCATAGTCGCGTAGATCAACTTCCCAAGCACCCCGTCACGGACCTTGCCGCTCAAGCAGCACCAGGTCGCCCATAGCGCGATCACTCCAGCCGACCAGGTTGCAACGTGTTCCAGGATCATGTGCCACCTCCCCCGAACTTCGAACGTATGAACGCCCAAAGGTCAGCAGCTTTGATTGCCCGGGTGATAGCGGCGATCAACGAGCCGCCGAAGGTGCCGAGCAGGAAACCGACACCAGCAACGCTACGGGGCTCTACCACTCCCAGGTAAGCGCTAACCAGTCCAGTCAGGTAATGGGCGCAGGCAGCACCCGAGAAGATGAAGACAGCCCAGGCCTTTCGGTCTACCAGGTCGTCGCGGTGCCACCAGCTCGCGGCGAGCGCGCCAAGCAATCCCGCGGTGAACCACGTATCAAGCCTGTCGAGCAGGCGGTACAGAAACTCCATGCGCTCGACTCCGTGGCATGATTGAATATGTCGGCGCCCGTCGCCCCCCTGCTCAAAGTACCAGGAACGATGAAGCCACAAACAAAAAAGCCCCGCTGCTAGCGGGGCTCGATGATCTCAAAAACTGTAGCGAAAATTCTTACTTCTTAGCTAGGCCAGAAAATGCCTTCGCAGCTTTACGGCCTTGCATCTCTCTAATTCTCCGGAGATTCTCTACAAAGTGCTTTGTATCCAAAAAGTAGTTGGGGTAGGCCTTTTTCAATGACTCAAGAGATTGTGCTGCCACCAATACAATCTGGATTTCAGGAGACCCTTTGGCAGTTTTTTCTGCCTCAAGATAATCTTCTGTTGCCTTTACAAGCTCAGCCCTCGCATATCCAGTAATTTCGACCTGGTTGTCTTTAGGTTGCAACTCCATAAGAAAATAGTGCGCCTTTCCCTGTACATCTTTAGGGATTTCCACTACTGCCTTATACATCTCAAGCTTGGAGATCACCTCAAGCTCAGCCTCCAAAGCCAAGGTTTTATCAAAAATTTCATCTTGGCTGAGCGTGCGATGCCCTTCGAATACTGGAAGCTTCTCTACGATGGCAAATGAAGACGATGCGTATGTGAAAAACTCAAGCCATTTTTCATTACCAATACTTGACTTAAGAGCCTGCTCAAGAAAAACACCAGCTGTCTCAACCGCCGTAGCCCATGCATGCTGTATGCGGTTTCGTATCTGGATTTCCAGTTGCAATCCTTCATAGGAAGGACCGTCACCTTTACGATTGTTGTACTTATAAATGAGATGAATCCCTCTATACCCAGAGGCCTTCGGCTCAGCAATATAGTCGTATTCAGAAACCAGCACATGATCGAAACGACTCTCACGGTAAGAGTCCCATAGCTTGTAAATGGCATCGGACGACTCTACTACAGCACGCAAGCCGCCAATGTCCTGCATTCGTGACAGGCTCATTTTGGGAAACCGATGCAACTTTGCAAGAATAGAAGGGATTCGCTTTAGGCGCTGAGCAACCGTTGCTTCCAGATTTAGCTTATTGAGCTTGGCTCGCAAACTCGCCTGAAAAGTGTTTACAGGATAGCTATGAATTGATCGCCAATTGTTGAGGACCTCAAGGGCTTGCTCGACCTCATCAAAATCCGCAGCGTCATTTATAAGTGTCATGCCCGCTTTTTTTACCCGCTCCTTGCTGTACGCTGGCTTAACCCACGCCATTTTCACCTTCCTACTGGCTATCGACGGTTGACTGTCACGTTTCAATTTTGAGCGTCGAATCATGCCCCACCTCAAAGGTCTGAGCCAGTGGAATATCAAATGCGATGTTGAAATGGCGCTCTGGCGAAACTAAACGCGCAGCCATTCCGTCTGCAGTCCAAGTCCACACCTGCATCTGCGCGCCCTCCCTAGCCTTGCTCTCGCTAACTCAGTCTCGTGACACCCCGACAGCATATGAGGTAAGGGTGCGCGGGCTGCCGGCGTTGATTCCGTACGTCGCACTATCCGGCTATCGACGTCCAGGCTATCCCGAGGGCTGTCCTGGCTACAGGCAAATTCGAGGCATAAAAAAACCCAGCAATAGCTGGGCTCTTGAATTTTCTTAAGTTTAAAGGTCATCTGCGGTGATAGGGCTGGCCCGTCTGGCTACTTCCTTTTTGGTTTTTTTCCAAGCTCGTTCAAGGTCTGAGAAGTCGTCTTCGACACCCCATCGCTGCCCGAATGGCGGCAGGTCATAATCTCGTCTCAGCTTTTCAGCCAGTAGATAAGCTTCGTAGCCAAAATATCCGACCATCTCCGCTTTATGCATATAGACCTCAGTAGGGTCTAATGCTGCGTCATAAATTGCACTGAGATGCTGGCTTGCCAACGCCTTGTCCGTCGCTATTCGCGCGAAATCACTAGCTTGCTCGCGGCTGAGCTGCTTAAGCGCCGATTCAGAAACATCCAGATCAGGGTAAGAGCATGTTGGCCAGCTTTGATAGTCGCGCTCGGGCGTTAGCTGGGAGACAAGATCCTTGTAGTCCCAAACATTACGCCGGGTTTGGAGTACGTACAAATCAAGCTTTGCAACCAGGCCAATCGCAGCAAAAACAGCCTCGTGCTTGCGCTCGCGGCTTTTAAAGAACCAGTCTTTAGCTACACCGATTAGCGAAGCTACAACACCGCTCGCTAGAACGATTTTGACGAGCTCCCCCCACCCCAAAACCGCCGTAGTAGCCTGAACAACTTCCAAAATAATACTCCATAAAAAACCCGACACATCGGCCGGGTTTCGCTTGCCACTCCTCGACACGCGCAGGAATGACAGGATGGATAAAATAATGGCGGAACGGCGGATTGATGTCAACACGCCATTTCATCTTTATGCGGCCTCACTCAAAAGGAGCCCTTCATCCCGAATAATGTGACCAGCCTCAACCAGTGATTCATCAACCAAAGCATCAAGTGCCGCGAAGATCTTCTGCCTCCACTCTCTCCTGGTTCGCTCAGGCGTGCCGTCGTTGTCCCAGGTGTTCATGTCGTAGAAGCTGTCTTTCAGCACGATCATGTCGGCGGAACGTGTTTCGTCCTTCTTCGCCTTGGCCTGGCCGGCCGCCACTGCCGCCTTCACCATCGACTCACGGCGCCACGCCGGCGCATCAAGCGGGATCTCGACCGACACGGACGTCGCCACCTTCTGCCGCGCCCCCTTGAGCTGGGGAATGGCCCAGGCAGTGGTAGCCTTGAACAGGAACAGCTTCGGGGCCGGGGTGCTGATCAGAGCCTGCAGCGCCGAGATTGCTTGCACCTTCCGCCCCTTGTGAGTGCTGTACTTGGCCACAAGCGCATTCCAGTATTTAGGCTCCAGGCCATGGTGCAGCCTGGCCGATACCCAGCAATCCACCTGGGTGCGGTCGATGGTTTCTGCTCCGCGGGAGCGAACCAGGGTGGCCAGATCACCGCCCTCCTCCTCGTCGGCAGAGTTGTAAAGTTTCTGCCATGCCTGCTTGCTGGTGTTGTCGATAGCTTCGGCGGCTAGGGCCGAAACAACTGCGCTTAGAACGCCTGGGTAAATCATGCGGCAGCCCTCTTCAGTTCTTTGATTTTTTCGCGGTAGTCGGCCTTGATGGCCTTGATCTCTTCGATGGTGTGCTTGCATGCGGGATGCGGCCCTTCCAGCCAGGCAAGTTTCTCGGCGCCAATTCGCTCCAGAAGCGAAAGCCGGTAGTTCACCAAGTTGCCGGACAGGTGCGTGTTACATGGGGCGCACTGCTTCCAGACGTTCAAAGGCTCGAAGCGGATTTCTGGGTTCGCTCCTACGGTGCGGTAATGGCCTGCGTGGTACTGGCCGTCGTGGTGCCGCCCGCAGCTGACGCAAGGGAGATCGGCATCGCGCAGGCGTACCCATTCATTGAAAACGGCCTGAGCTTCTCGGAGGTGGTCCGCCCTACTCTTCAGCTTCTCCTTGCGGACCTTGATCTCCCGGCGCTCAACATCAGCCAGGGCTTTCCGGGCGCTTGCCTGCCCCTTCTCTGACTGCCCGTGAGCGATGGCGCACTCTATCTCCCCGCACACGGCCTGGGAGGCGCGTACGGGCGTGAACATCACCCGGCAAGATGGGCAGCGCTTGCGACGCTTGCCGACGGACGTGAGCGGGGTTTTGCGCTGTAGTGGGGTGCGCTTCACGCGGCCTCCTTGAATGCTTCGAACTCAGCCATTTCGGTCAAGCGCTCTTCCGTGAGCGACGGCCAGTCATTCAGCACCAGGTACGCGCAGCACTGACGCCAGAAGTCTTGGAACACCTCCTCTCCCATCGAGTCGTAGGAAAGGCTGCGGGGGGTCTTGCGGATTAGCTGGCCCAGGCCCGGAATGTCGAACGCCTCCTCGTCGCAATACACGCCCGACTCCAGCTGTAAGGCCTTGATTGCGTCGTGGGACTGCTTGCCGGAAAACCGGTCGATGTTCTGGCTCAGCACCCGGCCCAAGCCGTGGACCAAACCATTAAAACGTGGATTGCGCGGCTGTTTGAGGTCGGCGCGGATCTTCGTGTTGATCCGAAACTCACGCTCTCGAAGGATCGAGCGATCGGCATCGGAGGACGGCACGAATGCCGCCACCTCCTTGCCGGTGGCTGGGTCGACCAGGCGGCGCAGAACTAGGTACACGGGCATTGGGCGGGGCTTGGCTGTATTGGTCATTGCGCCGCCCTCTTCGCTTCCAGTTCCTGCGCCTGCTTGATCAGCAGGGCCCGGCGATCAGCCAACTCATTTGCCGCTGCAATCCGTATCTCGTCCTTCTGCTCTGCGCTGGCCTTGCGCATTTCCAGCATCGAGTTTTTCACCAGCTCCAGCTTCTGACGGAGCGCCGGCTGTGCCCGTGTGACGGTGCCAGTGAGCAAACCCGCGATAGCCCGACCATCCTCGGTGATCGGCTCGACACTCAGGTCCGCCAGGTACTTCTGGGCGTGTTCGAGCGGGATGCGTTTCAGCTCCATCGCTTTGGTCACAGCCTGGATGCGGCGGTTCGCGTCGAAGCCAACAGACACGTGCCAGTTGACTGGCTTCGCATCCTCGCGGGCCTGACTCACGAACCGCTGGTAGGCGTCGATGAACGCCATACGTGCGCCGATTTTGTCGCCGCCATCCAAGATGGGTTTTGCAGCAGCCAGAGCCAGCTGGATCTCGTCGGTCAGCACCACGGTTTCGAACTCGTCGTTCGTGGTCATGGCAATGGCCCAAGCCTCATCCTTTCCCGGGCGCCCATCTGCCGACTGGGCATGCTTCAGGATCGTTGCAACCGTGAGGCGGCCGCCCTCGATACGGCAGCTGCGAAGCGCTGCGGTAAGCACAGGCTCGGTGTATTCGCGCAGGTCGTCGACCATCAGCAATGCCGCGGCCTGGGTGAGCTGCTGCCCCATCACCTCAGCAGTGGCAAACAGGGACAGGAGTAGTCGTTCTTGCTGTGCGTCATTCAGCATGGGCAGCAGTCTTCTTGGCTCGGAGCGCTTCAAGGGCCTGTTCGGCAGCGCTGAAGTTGGTCTGGGTCTGCTCGATCTGCCGAGCCGTGGTCCCGTTCATCTGGCGATTGGTGGCCCATTGGGTGTGGTACGCCTCGGCCTTAGCCAGCAGGTCGCCGATGCTGTGCATGTTCGAAACAACCCGTGCGTCATTGATGGTCAGGAAATAGGCGGCGACGTGGTGTGCGACGTCGATGCCAAGGCGGTCGATGACCTGGCCCAGCTGCCCGGCGACCTTGGCGTTCCACACCGGCCATGCACCATGGCGCTTGCGGTAGGCCATGGCGTAGTTGGCCCAGGCCTTGAAGGTCTTGCAAGACTGGTCCTTGGGGCCCGGCATATCGGCCGGGATTTCACAGCGCGGCTGCTGGGTAGCGAATGGAACGACCTGACCCGTCGTGACCTTGGCGGAAGCCTGGGGCGCAATTGGTTCAATGACCGGTTCATTGACTGGTTCAGAAGAGTGACTGGTTCTGGGTGCAGCTCCTGCACTACCCCCTAGTGCAGGAGATTCACTAGGGAGTGAACCTGCTGCACCACCCTGGTGAATCTGCTGCACTACCCCTGGTGCAGGAGGTTCACTACCCCCCTCAAGGGTCAGAAAGTAGACATTTGACGAGTTGCCCTTCGGCCCTCCCTTCCGAATTTCCTTGCGAAGCAGCCCCGCCTCACACAAGGCGGTGATGTGGTTCATGACGGAGCGCTTGCTGATCTCGCACTGGTCGGCGATGTGCTGATAGGACGGCCAGCACTCCCCCATATCGCTGGCGTTGTCGGCCAGCTTGATCAGTACCAGCTTGCGCAACGGATTGCCGACGCGAATCTTCATCGCGGCGACCATAAGCCCCATGCTCATGTAACACCTCCTCGCGCGCTGACCTTGTTGATCGTGGCGATGAACTTCATGTCAGGCCGCCTTCACCGACGCATCCATCACGTCGAGGCTTTGGCGGACATGCTGAATCTCTTGGCGGATCTGGGACTTCTCGAACGCACTGACGTGGTTGTCATCCAGGGCTTCATGCACCGCGATGGTCAGTTCCGCCACTTCCTTGCCCACGCTGATCAGTGATTTGGTCAGGGCCTGCGGCTTCGGCGCATTACGCGCCACTAGGTCGAAGCCAAACTCGCAAGCCAGTGCAGCCAGGGGCCGCATATCCCCGGTGTGAAGCAAGATCCCGAACAGATGCTCAATCGTCAGGTGGTGTGCATCGTTGTCTGGGTTGGCGCGCTGCAGCAGGCTCACATGAGGAACCCCCATTTTGGTGGCCAACGCCTTCGCCTCGTTATCCAGCACAGCGCTCTGGCAGGACCGCAGAAAATCTTCCATTCGTAAAACCTCAGCTTTGTTTCCGTGGCGCCCTGCCCAAGCAGAAGCGATCATTTGCTCAATGGATCGGCGGACAGGGATGTCAGGCGGCTTCTACTGCCTGCTGCTTAGTGCCACGCACATAGGCCCAATCAATGTCTGGGCGCAGCTGCTCACAGGTAACCTGGCCCTGGCTCTCCCGCTCGATGTTGATTGCGAGAGATGCGCTAGGCCGACGATTACCGTATGCAACCTGCTTGAGTTGGCCGGGGCTCGTATCGCAAGCCGTTGCGAATGCCAGTAAGGCCTCGTTTTCGAGCGGCTTCAGAAATTCGTGCAGGTTCATACGCACCTCATTAAATAGCTGCCAGATTAGCGTTTGCTAATTTTTTAAGCAATAGCAATCCGTAATTTACTGATTGCTAACTGGAAGCGATGATTCAGAAATGGATATCAACAAACTAAGAGTTGAGGCTCTGCGGGCAATCATGGCCGGCGCCTCACAAAAAGAATTCGCAGACCGTCACAACCTTGACGCCTCTTACCTTTCTCAAATTTTGAATGGGCATAGAGGTCTGGGTGACAAGGCAGCGAAAAACCTAGAGGAGAAAATCGGCCTGCCGTCAGGTTCGTTGATCTCCCCGTCACAGGCGGTCGATGGGAAAAATGGCGCTCCTCGAGTCAGCACAGCCGCAGATGCTGCTCGTCTAATGCTTTCCAAACTCGGCAACCGCCTTCCAGAAACCGCACGGAGCGAACTTCTCGCAGTTGCCGAAGCAACTGACGCGGGGTCTAATAATGTCGTTTCAGTCGACTTTTCAGGTTTGCGCGCGAAGCCCGACGAAATCCTGATTCCCCAGTACGACGTCCGCGGCGCCATGGGTCACGGCCAACTGCCCGATGACTACAGCGAGGCGATCCGCAATCTGGTCGTGCGAGAAGAAGTGCTGCGCGAGAAAGGCGTAACCTACACCTCTGCTTCTGCGTTGGCGATGATCACCGGTTGGGGTCAAAGTATGGAAGGCACAATCAACGACAAAGATCCGGTGATCGTTGATCGAGGTGTAACCGAGTTCATCGGTGAAGGCGTATACGTCGTCACATGGCATGGCCTGCTCTATATCAAGCGTTTACAGATGAAAGACGCCGAAAACTTTTGGCTGATATCAGACAACAAAAACAACAAGGACCTAGAGGCGCACGTTGATGACGTGACCATTCATGCCAAAGTTCTGTTGGTGTGGAACGCTAAGAAGCTCTAGGCGGGCCGTGTGATACACAAGTAACGTACCGGCATAACAGGGAAGTAAGATGTCAGAAAGTCAAAGCGACTTAATAATTGATGAAGTCCCGATATTGAAGGACGTAGCATCAATAACTTCTAGAGCAAACTATCAGTCCCCGCTCTCTTTTTACCCTGACCACGGGAATCGAAAATTTGGAGGAATAATAGCTCCATACCACCTGCATGGTGAGAAAATAAAATGTGGAATTCAATCTTGTAGAACGCCCCATTGGCACGGATATTTGATATCGACAAGTGACAACAAGGAAACTAACATAGGAAAGGATTGCGGGAAAAATCACTTCAAAGCTGACTTTTCAGCAGAAATGAAACGCCACGACGCTCTCTATGAGCGCAGACTGAAACTCAATAGAATTTTAGATTTAAAGAAAGACGCTCCAGCTTTACTCTCTCAGCTGGTGTCCTTACAAGATAACTATGATCACCTTAAGTCGATGCGTTTCAAATTCAGGGGGGGTTTATCCTCCGCCGAAAGCAACCGCCTAGCAGCCAAGGTCAAATCGGCAGATCCGACTATCTATGAGTATCAGGCGCGCACAAAGGAAGAGCGCGATGCATATCTAGAAACTAACCCCACCGCGAGAAAAAGCGGAACGGTCCCGCCCAAAGAAATCCCAATTGGCGAAATAAAAGGCTTCACATTTTTAGCCGCCACTTATAAAGACGAAGAAATCTTTAACTACATAAATCCATTGCGTCAACTGATAAAATCGAACAAAAATCAGATTGCAAGCTGGAAGCAAGGTCAAATTAACGAAACTCACATATGGATTGGCAAGTCAAAGACATTGATCCCGGCAATGGAAGATATCATTGCTCAAGGCGTTGCTTTTTTTACACTTGAAAACCTAGAAAAACTATCAGCAATAGATATTTCAGACAAAAGCATTAGGCATATTGCAATGGAATTAAAAGATCAAATAGAAATCCTACGAAACAAGCTCAAGACAACTTAATATTTATCATATTCTCCACACTTGGAAGGGCCGCCCAAAGCAAGCACTGCCCTGAACTTAGCGGCTCATAGCTCCCAAACCTAAAAAATCCAGATGTTTCATTTATAGTTTTCCATGTAGCAATCTGGAAGCCTTCACAAAGCCCGAAAACTAAGCACTCCTGATAGTCTTCTGGTTGTTCTTGGTCTGTATTGAATATAGTTATGACCTGTTTCATATGACGCCCACCACTTAGTAAATCCATATCTGAATCTCCGTCAAAATGGCGCTTCGCTCGGCACGCGATCGATATCAGATTCGACGAGCACAATATCGTCATCCTCTCGAGCCCCCCAGGTCAGCTTCACGGTGCCGTCGTCGTTGAAGGTCATATCGATCCCGTCGGTTTCTGCCAGCACCTCAAGAATCTCCTCCCACTCCCTGTCTCCGTCTATATCCAAACGATGGATCGTGACCCAGCGCTGAATCTGCGCCACTGGATGATTGATCATCGATGAGACCCTGAGCCCTAAGCGCTCGATGCCGGTCATCTCCTGGCGCTCAGCGCCCTCTTTCTTCTGCTGTTCGCTCATTTCTCAACTCCATACAACTGTATATTCATACAGTTTTTTTCTGAGCATACCCCAGCGCTACAGAAATGTAACCAGCGTTCTGGTCACACCGTGATTTAACAAATTATAGATATTTAGCATTTGCTATTGACTCGTAATTTAGCAATTGCTAACTTTTACTCATCACAGTGACACACAGCCACTGCGAAGGGCCTACACCCGCCGCTCTTTAGTCGCACAGCTTCACTCTTGCCGGATCACCACCGGCCCAGCTTCCAAGGCAGCGATGGACAGGCCTCAACAGTCCAGAGGGGTGGCAACTGCCCCGGGCGTGCAGCGTAAAGCGCCAAGAACAGTTATCCAGCGGGAGAACAAGCCGAAAGGCCCGCGGCTGGAGTCAACAATCAGAAGATAGCCGGAGGCCGACGCCAGCAGCGGGCCCCGACTGGAAAGCATCACTGAGCAACCTTCTCGCGAGGGCTGCTTGGGATGACAACCACTTGGAAATAAATTGCATGGCCAAGTCTTTCAAGCAAATGATCAAAGACGGGGATCTGAAGCGCGCTGACGCGATGAAGGCTCGCCTGGAAGATCTACACGAAGAACCCGGCTTCAACCTTCGGGCCGAAGGTGAAGAGCTGGAGGAAAGCATCAGCGCACTGGCGGAATTCATCTTTGCCGGCGGCCAGATTCCCGCGCTTGAAGTACGACCTCGCGCTGAAGGTGGGATGTGGGTTGTCGACGGCCACCGCCGTCGCCGCGCCTACTTGAAACTGGATCAGGCGGGGCGCCTTCCAAGAGTGCCGAGCAAGGAAGACCCAGAACGCCTGGAGGCCTGGATCTCGATCGTGCCCTTCGAGGGCAACGACGCCGAACGGGTAGCCAGGGTCATCACCAGTCAGGAAGGAAAGAAGCTCTCTCCTCTTGAGCTGGCAGACGGCTACAAGCGACTCACCGCATTTGGCTGGACGCCCGATCAGATCGCCAGGAAGGTCGGCAAGACCCGCCAGCACGTCGAGCAGGTGATGACGCTCGGAAACGCCAATACCGATGTTCTACAGCTGGTCGCTTCCGGCCAGGTGTCCGCTACAACGGCGGTGCAGGTGGTGCGCCAGCATGGCGAGGAGGCAGGCAAAGTGCTTGGTGGCGAGCTACAAAAGGCCAAGGCCACCGGCAAGTCAAAGGTAACCGCAGGATCGATGCGCGGACCGACAACACCGCGTCAGCGGCTCGAGGCCATCCAAGCAGCAGCACAGGAAATCTTCAAAGCATTACCCGATGGTTGCCTTGATAGTTCAGGGCCAGAGATCAGCCTTCCCACAGCACTACTCCTCAAGCTCCAGCGAGCGGTTAGCGAAGCTGCTTAACAATTCAATTGCATAGAACAACCAGCGCCACGACAGCCTGTCGTTAACTGCCCGATCCTCTCTATGAGAGCGCATCGGGGTGTGATCTGAGGCCAAGCCTCGGGCAGCGGATGCGCCAACCAGTCGGCCTACAGGGCTACCCCTTCCGCCGAATGCCGGTTGAGCCCCGGCCAGATCACACCCCGATGCGGCACCATTTATCTAAGCCTGAGCAGGGCCACCGATAATGATGTTCTTGCTTCCGCATTTGCACACGGGAACTCGAGCCTCGGATCGCCCTCGATAATACTCATAATCGCTTGCTGGAACTGTATCGAAGCCCTGCCAGTGCTCTTCTGTTCTGCCAAAGTCATCCGAGCTGCTGACCTGCACACCTTCGTGACCACAATCCCTGCATGTCGCTTTACGACTGCTATCTGACCAACTCATGTTGACCTCCTTTTCTTGTAGAGCTTCCTGAAATTTAGCAGTCCTTTTTACTTTTACCCTTCCCCGACTAATCCCGAATGCACTCCCCTCCGCGCCCATCGGCAACCAGCGGAGCGGATGAGTGCATCCGAGTTTTGTTGGACCAGCACCCGCCACTCTGGAGGCAATCATGTCAGCACTACGCAAGGCACAGCTCGAATACGACAACCGTATGCCGCCACCGGTGAGCGATGACGACCTGGCCGAATCGGAATGGCTTGAGGTAAACGCCGAGCGCCTGCTGATGGGTTACCGGATCTCCTGGGGATACCAACCTTCAGAACGTGGCGAGGTCACCCAGTCCGACTTTGCGAGGGCGGTTCAGGACCACCTGAACCAACGCCAGATCGACGGTGAGGACCAACAAGACGCTTTCGGCCAGCTGGTGATCAATGCCATGGGCTTTCGTAGCTCGGGGCTCCTGATGGATCTAGCGGTGTACCTGCTTGGTAAGAAGTCAGCCTTGAAGGACATCGCGCTTGAGCTTTTGAAGCCTCACGCCGAGGCCGCGGTGGCCTTTGAACAGGAGCAGCCGCGCTTAGAGCAGGAGTGCGGGTTTTGAGCCCTCACATCCTCATCGACCAAGCCCTCGAAGGCGTTGCCGATCCCAACAGCCAGTCCGATATCGATGTCCTGGTGCAGGGCCTGATCACCCGCCTCTTCACTGACGGGGCAATCACTACCGACGAATTCACCCACTACTGCAAGCGCCTGATGGAAGCCTGTCACCGGCGCAAGGAGGCAGAATGACCACTTCCCCAGTCAAGTCGCTCATTGAGGAGCAACTGGAAGACATCACCGCTCACAACCTGCGTGATGCCTACAGCCTGGCCGAGCGCCGAGGCTTTTTCGGACCGCCAGTTGAGCAGTATGCGGAGCCAGGTTACCGCGGCCGGGTGCTGCAGGTTCTGCGCTATCGCGTTGCCCAGCTGGAGCAGCGGCAATGAGCGGCACCGGCGCACACAAGCGCGGCCAACAGCTGGCGATCCGCTGCGCGAAACTCCGTCGCGAAGGCCTGTCCCTTTCCGAGGTGGCCCAGGCAACCGGCATCAAGAAGGAGCAAGCCAACGCCAAGATCACCCTGGGCGAGCGCCTGCTCTCGCTGGTCGAGTCGTGATCTCCCTTCTCTACTGGCGTAGCTCCTTCCCTGCCCTCGCCCTATGCACCGCCGCAATGCTGATTAGCGCTCTCGCCGATCACCTCACCCAGTAACCCTTCTGACAAAGCGCTGCGAGATTCGCGGCAAGGAGCTCCCGTGTCCGCACAAACTGAACTGGCCGCGGTGCCGCCACAAGAAACAGCCCTTGCTGTTTACAGTGCGCCGAATGGCCTTGAGCCTTGGTTGCAACAGATTCGCGCCGAGATCGACGGCTTCACCCCTGATATCAGCACTCGCAAGGGTCGCGAGGCAATCGCCTCGATGGCCTACAAAGTCGCGCGTTCGAAAACAGCGCTGGATGAAGTCGGCAAGAAGCTGGTGGCTGACCTGAAGGAGGTGCCGAAGAAGATCGACGCAGAGCGAAAGCGTGTCCGCGATACGCTCGAAGCCTGGCAGGAAGAAGTCCGCCGGCCTCTTAACGATTGGCAAGTGGCTGAAGATACGAGGGTCGACAGGCACAACGACGGCATAGAGAGCATCAAGGCCTTGGCCAGGTTCGAAGAGCCTCCTGCGGCTTCTCATATCGCCCGGGTGATCGCCGACTTGGAGGTGCTGGCTATCGACGACTCCTGGGAAGAATTCTTACCTGCGGCGGCCCAGGCCAAGGATCAAACGCTGATCGCGCTACGCGGCCTTCTGGTCAAGCGCCAGAAGGAAGAAGCGGAGCAAGCCGAGTTGATCCGCCTACGCGCCGAGGCCGAAGCCCATGAGCAAAAAGAGCGCGAAGAATGTATCGCCCGGGAAGCCTCTGAGCGCACCCGTGCTGAAGCCGAGCAAAAGGCCCAGGCTGAGCGCGAGGCTGTTCTGCGCCGCGAGCAGGAAGCCAAGGCCGCTGCCGAACACCGCGAGCTGCAACTGAAATTGCAGGCTGAGCAAGCAGAGCGCGCCCGGGTAAAGGCCGAGGCCGACCGTGTGGCCGCCGATCAGCGCGCAGAGCAGGAACGCAAAGACGCTGCACGTCGGGCCGAGGAAGCTGCCGAGCAGGCACGCCAGGACGAGCGTCGCCGCGCTGATGCCGCTGCCGCCGAGATCCTCCGCCAGCAAGAAGCCCGCGAGCGCGATAAGGCGCACCGCGCCAGCATCAACCGCGCCGCCCTAAAGGCCTTCATCGCAGGCGGCATGACCGAGGAATGCGCCAAGCAGGCAATCACCCTGATCGCCCAGCGCAAGATCCCGAACATCGCCATATCCTACTGAGGCACAGACCATGAGCAGCACGATCATTGTGCCGGAGCAGCGCCGCCAGGTGGCCGCGCCCGCCCAGGCCGACAGCAGCATCCTGGCCGTTATCAGCCGGGCCGCCACCGACCCTACCTGCGACATCGACAAGCTGGAGCGCCTCATGGCGATGCATGAGCGCATGCAGGCCCGTGATGCCGAAGCTGAGTTCAACGCCGCCATGGCAGCCATGCAGAGCGACATCCCGAGCATCGCAGAGCGCGGCGCGATCGTCGTGAATGGCCAGAAGCGAAGCGACTACGCCACCTTCGAAGATATCAACGACGTCATCAAGCCGATCATGCAGACACACGGCTTCGCCATCACCTTCAAGGTCGAGAACACGCCCGGCGGGCTCACCGTCACCGGCATCCTGATGCACCGGGCAGGCCACCGCGAAAGCACCACCATGCTCCTGCCGCTCGACACCAGCGGCAGCAAGAACGCCGTCCAGGCGGTTGGGTCGTCTACCAGCTACGGAAAACGCTACGTGATGAGCGCCCTGCTCAATCTCACTACGCGCGGCGAGGACGACGACGGCCATGCGGCAGTGCCAACAGCCAATGTCACCAGCGTTCAAGCAGCTGCCATCAGCGCCCTGCTCGACCGCTGTACCCAGAAGACTCAGGACTGGTTCACGAGCGAATACGGCTCGGTCGAATGTGTGCCAAAAGCTCGCCACGACATCCTATGCGCCCAACTGAACAAGGCTATCAAGGCCGCGGAGGCTGCAAATGCGGATAGTCACTGACATTGAACAAGGCACGCCTGAGTGGCTGGCCCTGCGCCTGGGCATCATCACCTGCTCGGAGCTGGACTGCTTGCTGGTCAGCGGCAAGGGTGAAGCAGGATTTGGCGTGGCCGCCTTCACCTACATGGACCAGCTCATCGGCGAGCGCATCACCGAAGAAGCCGCAGAGATCCCTTTTCAGACCAAAGCAACGCTCCGCGGCCATGAGCTGGAAGGTGTCGCGCGAGGGCTCTATGAGGACCGCGAGAGCCTCAAGACTCGTTCAGTCGGGATCATCTTGAACCACGGCATCGGTTATTCACCTGACGCACTGGTCGGCGATAAGGGCCTCACCGAGATCAAGACCAAGCTACCCAAATTTCAGGTGAGCGTGATCCTGGCCGACGAAGTCCCAAAAGAGCACGTCGCCCAGTGCCAGGGCGGCCTGTGGGTTTCCGAACGCGAGTGGCTGGACTTCATCAGCTACTGGCCGGGAATGCCGCTCTTCGTCAAGCGCGTGTACCGCGACGAAGCCGTGATTCGCAAGCTTGCCGAACGAGTGAAGACCTTTTACGAAATCCTTGATGAGCGTATGAACAAGGTGCTGGGGATAGCAGCATGACCGACAACCACATCCTCATAGGCGCACAGCGCCAGGCAGAACTGGAGGCAGCTAAGGCTGCCTTCTTCATGTCCGGCAACAAGGTCCAGGTGCTGGAGTCTTTCAGGTTCCAGCCTCGCCGGCCACGCAAGGACCTGGGTGGCCAGCATGGCAAACGCGCCACCCGCCCGCAGCCAAAGCGAACCTACGAAGACCAGTTCGCCCAGCGCAAGGCCTACGTCGACACGATCCGAGAGCTCGCCAAGACCATGACCATCGACCAGGCCATGGCCGCCACCGGAAAGTCCGAGTCAGCCATGCGCCGGGCCGCCCATGAAGGCGGCTTCACGTTCAAGAGCAAGGTCGTGGATAGGGAGCGGGATTTGAAGCTCATCGAGCGCCTGGCGGCCCTGCGGGACGCTGGAGTGTCACGTATCGCTGCATGCAGGAAGGTCGGGATCTCTGACACCCTGCTGAATCGCCTGGTGCGCGACTACGACTTCAGCTTCCCGAAGCGCTGGGAGAAGCGCGCTTGAGACGCTTCAGCAACCGCCTGCAACAGCGCAAACGCCAAACCTGGTCGACGATACCGGCCAGCGGCATCGAAGAGGTAGGCCATGGCCAAGACTGGAAAAGAGCGATCAGCGAAAACCGCCGAGAAGCGGATCGAGTTCGACGAGAAGGAGCTGCGGCACAGGCTACGACTGGGCACCCGGCAGAAGCTTGAAGATCTGATGGCCTGGAACGGTATTGAGGAGATCAGTGAGGCAGTTCAGAACCTGATTCTGAATGCTCACGCCCTAGGCCCGACTCTCTCCTACCAAGCAATCGAATATCCGCGCCACAAAATCACGGTTAGCGAAAACGTGGCGCGGATGATTCAAAACGCAGGCCAGCGCCAAGCAGCGAGACTTGATGCTAAAGACGAGCAAGTGTCTAGCAAAACGAGCATTCGAGACGCCAAGTCACGCCCCTGCTAATCGACAATTAGAGTCAGCGTGATTGACCCAGGCAATGCAGGGTCTGATAACTGCTTTTCTACGTGACCACTGTACACCTCAAGCGTGGTATGCATTTCGAACTCCCCTTCAAAGGAAAAGCCGCTATCACAGTAGTAGTTGCCTTTTATCAGGGTCACCCTGAACACATCCGGCGCGATTTGCTCGGCGAATAGCGGCTCTCTAAACACTTTAGAGTCGTATCCTGCCATGCGGGCCCCATAACCAATTGCGATTCGCCTAATTCTGATCTTACGCAACAGTAACTCCTCATAGCGGCCCCCAGCCGTCGCCCCGTAATACTCCAACCCAGCCCAAATGGCCACCATGCTGCGGGGCCAAAGCTACAAGTTACGAGAAAGATCAGATTTGGGCCGGCACAGACCTGCAGGCCGCTTCCCCCCCTAAACGACTGGTGGCATCCGAATGGATCCCCCCCTATCGACACAACGCTCGACTAAGCAGAGGCCGCCAAGATATTCGCGGCCGCCGGCGCCTGGAGCCAGAAGAAAGCTTCTGGACGGACAGAATCTGACATCCGAATGCTCCAAGGCGCGATGACGCGTGTAGATGCGTTATAACTCAAGCGCAGAAATGATCTACGACTTGCGTTACTGATTGGAAGCGGATGGATTGGAACTTCTGTCCTGGTTTTGGCTTTTGTCCACATTCAAAAGCGTAGGACTGAAGCTCTATGTTGCCGACGATCTCTTTAAGTCGAGCGAGCTCGGTTTCACGCTTCTCAAGCTCAGTCCCTGAAATGGTAGCGGGCGGCGAATCTTTGCCCAAGTCAGCTAACACACGAACGTGATTTTCTTTTCCGTTAACGATGAAATCGAAACTGTGGTAACAGCCTATGAACGCCTCCGTCGCAGGCCTCAGCTCTAGATTCAGGTCTTTATAGGAGGCCTTCTTCCCCTTCTGCGTATCGGAGACCGTAAACCCATTGGATGTCACGTATTTTACAAACTCATCCATCGTTTGGTCAGTGATTGACTTCCTAAATCCTTGGTGTTTGGCCGATAAAACTTCCACCTGCTGATCGATCTGCTCATTTACCTCGGCCAGACGCTTTGCTTTCTGTAGCGACATCACAAACTCCGTTTTCTGACCCGGCACACACCGGACACCCGTAATACCCCAACCCAAACCAAATTGCCACCACCGGTCACGGAGGAGCTATTCGACTCTAACCTTCATCGTAGGCACTGCTTCCATCGTGGGCCGACGCAGCTCTGGGTCGTTTGAGTCTAAGCACCGAAACTGAAGCTCGGCATTGGCATAGCGGCCATATCCAGAATCCCGAGACGCATCTTGGACTGGCATCAGTTGCTTGCCTTTACGCTCGCAGAATGCGTTGGCCTCCCGATAGAGCTCAGCTTTTACTGCACCTCCCCCAAAGGTGGTGAAGCTTCCATCCTTCGCGATCATGTAGCTGTCTTGGCCCATCGGGACGACGCCAGGGCCTGAGCAGCCGGCGATAACCAGGGCAGTCATTGGAACCAGCAAATACCGCATTGGCAGTGCTCCTTGCGTGATGCGGAAAAATTTAGCCATCACTCTGCCACACCTCAAATACCACAACCACTGCCGCATCCGGTCTCGGAGGGCGGCGCGCACCCGAGGTAATCGCAATGCCAGCACTTCACAGCATCATCCACAAGATCGACAAGAAGCCGGACGAAAGCCCCGCAGTGTTCCACTACGGCGGCACCGCGCAACAGGTCGCCCAGGGCGCCAGCGGGGAAAAGGTCGGGTTCGGCGCAACACCCCATCATGAGCGCCTGAAGGCCGAGCGTGCACGGCTGGCTCCCGAGGTGCGCAAGCACGCCGAGAGCGGGCTTAACGCAACGCAGATCGGCACAGCACTGTCCATGCGCGTGCAGCGCGTCTTGATGATCGCTACAGAGAACAACATCGTTATCAGGGGAAGGCCGTGAAGGCGGAGAAGACTGGAGCCGCGAAACACTCAGCGGACTACCGAGCCCGCGAGAAGGCGAAGGCCGAGAAACTGGGGATCGAGGACGTCACCATTACGATGCCGGCGGGCATCAGGAAAGCACTCACAGCTGAGCTCAAGCGCCACGGCTACAAGCAGGTTCAGGAACTGTGGCAGGACATGGCTCTTTCTTGGATCGCCCAGGATACAGAGGAGCGGGCGCGGCGGCTTGAACGACCTGCCGCGCCAGCTTTTTACATCTCCCCGAAACTAGCGCGACAGTTCAATGAATCCAGTATGGCCGAACTTACGCGCGAGCCCGGCGATGAGCAGGTTTTCCCGGATCAGGCGGTGTGATCACCGAGGAATCCACCATCTTCAAAGCGAGCTTTGAAGTTCTCCTTGTTGCATCCGGTCATCTTCCCGCAGTGCCTGCACTGCTGCAGATTTCCGAAGAGCATCGCGCTTTCAAAGCCTGCTCGGTCACCGATCCAAATAGCCGAATCAAACCAGTTTCTGCAGTGCTCGCACCGCACCTTGATTTCTGTTGTAGCTGACATTTTTACCCTCCCTGATCCGGCCCCACGCCGGTAACTTCTAATAGCCCATCTAAAACCAAATTGCCACCATGCCGCCCGGCCACGGAGGGCGGCGCATGCATGGAGAAAGCCATGAACGACGAACAACGCCATCAGGAATGGATCGCTAAGCGCAAAGCTGAAGAAGCCAGGCGCCGTGAGCGCGCCGCGGAGTGCCTGAAGGATCACCAGTACACAGTCCTGGCCGATACCGACCAGTTGAAGGCCTGGCGCTGCAAAGCCCCTGGAACCAACTGCTACGCCTTCGACATTCTCATCACGCGCTTCGGCATCGCTACTGTTGGGGACATCGACGGCCTGACATTTAGCGTCGGCCTGTCCTACGGCATCGAGTTCCTCGCTGGTGACGACATCGGCTAATACATCCACTCGAAGCTGGAGCGGAACTGCCAAGAGCGCGAATTCGACGAGGACGCCCTCCGCTCCGCCCTGGTGACTGGCGCATGCAACAGGATATGTGAACACGTCGACGAGGATGAGCACGGCGAGCTGCCAGAGTGGGTACGCAACGATGGCGGCCGTTACGAAGCCGGCCGCTGGAGCGAGCTTCGGGAGCTGGTCGAAGCGAAGCTGAAACCGCTTGAGTTTGGCGAGGACGGGTATGACTTCTGGGATGAACTGAATGATCGTCTGTACGAGGCCGATCACGTCGAATCCATCGAACAGGCGAGCCTGCTCATGAACGAGCACCACGAAGAGCTGGGCCTGGGCTGCGACTACTGGGAAATCAGCATCGACAAACCGCGCGACAACCTGATCAACCGGTTGTACCTGGTCAATCACGCCGCCAAGACGATCCTCGCCCAGCAAGACGCAGCGAAAGCCGCCTGACGCTCCGGCGCTGCCCGCCAGCGCCTTCCCCTATTCAACGATAACGCCTGTCCGGCGAGCGCGGCGCCTGCAATGAATCAATAGCCGAACGCAAGACGGGAGTGCCAAGCACCGGGCGGCCACAAGAAACAAGAGAGCCTTAGATCGAAAAATGTAACACGACATCTGCGGGCCGATTACTTCGCGGCTAGCGATGCCAAATCAAGTTGCCCAAATTTTCCACGACGAGGAGCATTACGGGCGAAATCTGAAAGCCCTTCAAATACTGCGGTTGCACTATAGTCAGAGATCCCGATCACTGGGTTAAACCCTAATAATTGGCACATGCGTTTCATTTTGGAGTTTCCGGCGCCCACCACCATAACGAACCTAAAACCCAAAATAACAAACGAGTGATACCAACTTCCCTCAACCCTATTGCAGGTAGGAAAAGAAAACATACGTCTAGTACTTACATCAGAATTAAGCTCTATATACAAATAAACATTATTAACCTCTGAACCCGAGAGCAAAAAGTTGGCAAACTCCTGTTCATACCGTGCACCCAACCCATTCCCGTATGGGTTTTTCTCTCGCTGCCAATCCCACACACTGGCACGCCAAAAAACACTGAGAGCAAAATACATTAGAGCATCAATATGACCTTTATCTAGAGAATCAGGACTATAAGCCTCTACCATATGATGCTTTGCTACTGGTTGCTTACTACTCAACATTTCAAAAATAGGAAAACCGCTTTGAGTCGCCCAAAGCTGGCCAACGATTCGCTCGCCCTTCTTTGAGAATAAATCCTCGCAAGCACCACACAAAAGCGGTTGCTTTACTTGCTTATCTGTCTGCGCGATAGAGTTTGTATACTGATTGACTGCTACCGACTGCTGCACTCCTGAATCAGTGTCCCAGCGAAGATGAAAATACGCGGCGGCAGGTATCAAATGACTCTTTATTAATTCTTTTTCCAGTTTACACAACCTACATATTGCCATTGCCGCTGCCCTTCCATGAACTCGGTAAATCGACAGATATTACCTTAATTTTTTGGCTAGCCCCTTCGCTTTACCGTTGTCAGGGGTCTTCTTCCGACAGAGAAGGTGGTGACACGCTGAGTCCTAGCGCATGCCAGCTGGCTAATCGAGCTCCCTCGGAGACGCGTCAGCGCTGAAGAGGCAACGAGCTCATAGCCGCACAACAGAAATTCTCTATGGCGCCTCTGCGAGGGTAACGCCTGCCCGGAGTACATCATGAGCGCATTCGCAGTCTTCGGCATGACAGCCGGTGTAGCGCTGGCTGAGGCCAGGAAGATCACCAAGACCACCAAGCCAAGCGGAAAGGCTGGCGCCACCTTGGAACTGACGCTCACAGAGTGGAATGAGGCCTTGGAAAAGCAGATTACGGCAATCTTCAACATAAAAGGCAAATCGGTAGTCAATTAGAAAACTAAGCTACCGAAAATTGAATGGAGTGGCTACGTTGCGACAAGTCAGGCTACTTCCCTAGTTTGGCCTTCTCCCATTCTTGCTTGAGGATATGCTGGCACCACCAAACGACATTTTCAGCTAGCTTCTTCGCTGGGCCGCCAGGCTGGTCGCATTCTTTATGCAACTCCTCAACAGCCTTCATAAACTCTTTCGAATCGACTTCCTCAGGATTTAGAAGAAGTTCAAGTTTTGCCTTCAAACTAACCAGCTCTTTTTTTGCCTGCATGTGCGAAACAGACCAGTCCGCTTGAATCTGATTTGCTATCACTGAGTCATTGATTCTCTGTAACTTCCAAGATTCCTGCGCTGCGTCCCAGTAGATGTTTAGCTGATTTACATTCAGCGCCGCGGCGATGTATTGGGCGCAGGTATCACGCAGTTCATTAATCCAATTCTGCCTGCTCACCTTCAGGGAGCTCTGCTTAGCTATCAGCTCTTGGCTAGAAATATTTTCCCTTTGAATCTTTGCGTTCTCAGCTGCGACCGATTCTTGACTTGAAACAGTTTTATTGAAGTTACGGATTGTCAAATATGTACCAAGCATAAAAATGACAATTGTTGCAAAGAAAGTCCACAAGTTTGACCAGTCAAACCCGGTATCAACGACGACTTTCGGCACCTGCTCAAGATAAACAACTGACGTTTCGTATTTCACTGCTTACTCCAATTATGCAAAGCCATCATCAGGCCATGATACGTCCGAGGTATCCCCATGCCCACAGAAAACAAACCGGCCGATCCGTTCGGCCCCAACGGTCGCACCTTCCATCTCCACCTGTCCGTGCGTGGCGCGTTGCGGGACTTCAACAAGCGTCAGCTCAATGGGATGTTCCGCTTCGAGGGTGGCCGTTCATGCACCTCCAAAGAAGCGAAGGCTCATCTGCTTGAGGCTCTGGCCCAAGGCAAGGAGGTTCTGCCTTTCGGCCCCCCGTGCGCTGGCTTCGACTTTTCCGGGGGCGGCTGTCCCGGCCATGACCTGGTAACGAAGGAGGCTGTATGAGCACGCCACACCTCAGTAGCTTGAAGGATCGCGCCGCCCAAGGCCTCCTCACGCGCGACAACACCGGAGGCTATTTCGTTGTCGAGTGCCGGAGCTGCAGCATCCAATAGTGGTTGGCTTGAATGTCCCTCAACAAAAGGCCAGACCGGGGCGCTACTTGTCGAAGACCTTGCTTGCCTCGTCCCGGATGAATGCGTAGGCCTTCTCCTTGTTAGGCCACAACCCTTGCCGCTTCAGTAGCAGTTCTTCCGTGTCCTCATCGTCAGCAATCCAGGCCCTGGCCTCCTCTACCTCTCCCGTGCCGAGCATCTTGAAATCAAATCTGATCTTGGTCCCGCGATACAGGTACAGGTCGGGTTCACCTTGAAAAATCTCGTACGCCATACAGCCTCCTAATCCGGCCCAATGTCGGGACATCAACCAATAGCCCACTTCAGCAAATCACGCCACCGTGGCGAGGTAACCCCATGCCCACAGAAACCCAACACCTGGAGCAGCGAGTAGCTGCCCTTCAATCCGACCTGAACTCCAAGGACGAGCAGATAGACGCTCTGACCTTCAGCGACAACGACCGCGAGCTGTCCCGGCGTGACTGGTTCGAAGTCGCGCAGGTGGCAGAGAAGCGGGTCGAGGAGCTGCGTGGCGATCTAGCCAGCGCCAATGCCGACAAGGACGCCTACGCGCAGAACGCTATAAACCTGCGCAATCGCCTGGATACCCTCAAGTTCCAGCGCAACGACTACGCCAAGCGCTCTGCGGAGCTGGAGGCGCTGTTGCGTGACGTGGTGGACGGTGAGCACACCACTCCCGGCTGGAATCAACGCATGAAGGTCGCCCTATACGCCAGCGCAGAGCCGAGCGCGCTTGTTGAGCAGGATGGCCTGGAGGGGGTCGAGGACGTGGCGCGGCAGATCTCCGCAAGAGCAAAAGCTCGCGCTGCCCTGGACTGCCCAGACTGCGGGGATACAGGCCTGGAGCCATGCAGCAAGCACGGGTGGAAGCCATGAGTAACGAAATGATCAGCGTGCCGCGTGAGCTGCTGTTTCGAGTGTCTAACCCATTTGCGCCAAACGATCAGGCCAACGCTCGTTCGGAGCTGCGCGCCCTTCTCGCCAAGCCCAATACCGAGATTCCGGCATCGGTTACCGGTGATGACGTCCTGCGCTGGATGGATGAGCACGCAACCGCCCAGCACCAGGGCAATGCAGTAGCGGCCCGGGTATGCGGCTACACACCAGGGCTGGGACAGGTTGAGCTGAAACTGCCGGGCAATCTACCCTCATGGCTGGAGCTTGACGAAGTGGTAACCGTGCTGCAGGGCGACGTCCAGCACCAGGGCGAGCCGATCATCGGCGGCTATGCATTCGTTGGCCTGAGAAAGGACGGCCAGCTGTGCGTGAACGTGCACAACCGCGAAGACATAGCCCAGGCCGAGGCGGACCACTGGAAGGAAAAGGGGTTCGTGACCGCGGTCAAGCCCGTGATAATTCCAGCGGAGTGGCGCCAGGACAAGCCAGCCGCCCAGCATCAGGGCGAGCCGGTGGCGTGCATGCCCGTTGAACGCTGCTACGACGTCCGGGCGAAGATGATCATTGCCTTCAACGAGGCCAAGAAGGCTGGCGGCGACTTGGATGATGCGCTTGATGCGGCATACAAGTCGGCCTTGCGCTATTCGCCTAACCCGATGATGTGCGACGAGCAGCCCACGCCGGTTGCGGTGGTGCTGCCAGAGCGCATGCCTGGCGACGATGGGGTATGCACTGAGTCACATTTCGCGTCCGGCTGGAATACCTGCCTCGATGAAGTAGCGCGCCTCAACCCTCCCCAGCAGTAACACTACGGCAACTGGCTGCTGATCCAGCGCTCAGCTGCAGAGATTGCTTCCTCAAGGGCTGCCCGGTAGTCCACCCATGGCCCGACAAGCTCCGCCGCCATATCGCCAACGCCGGGCAGATTGCTAGGTTGGATCACGCGAACAGCAGCCGGCACTTCATCGTTTGGACGATCCCATTCGAACTTGAGGAATACAACTTGCCCGCGGTACTCATGCACCACTGGCACGTCAAGATCGTGTGGCACAAGCCCTCCAAGGCTGAACGAAGTTGAACAGTTGTTCTACACCTGTTGACCTCATATAGAAATCGAGGCCATAGGCCACCCCTCCCCCACATTCAAGTCAGCCGCTGTAGCGGCCAAGGACGAAGTCATGCCTGAAATAAAAGAACGGCCGATCCTGTTCTCAGCGCCGATGGTGCGCGGCATCCTGGACGGCAGGAAGACGGTCACGCGGCGCCCAGTAAAAGGAGGTCAGATACCAGCCGAAGACGCCGCCAGCAATGACGGCGGGCCACGCTGGAATGCCATTGGCCAACGCCATCCGCGCTATGGGTATTGCGTCTTCGGCGAGACTGAGGCGGAGTGCGCCCGGGAGTTGGCCGAGCGCGGCGTCTGCCCCTACGGGCGGCCTGGTGACCGGCTGTGGGTGCGCGAAACCTGGGGCGTGATCAGCCACACCTGGAATGAACATGGAGAAATGGTTGATTGGATGCCAGACCGGCCAGCCACGGCTATTCGGGAACTGCCCTTTGGGCGCGGCTACTACTCTGGCCATGTGATCTATGCAGCCGACGGGCCCAACGAATGGGCCGGTGATGACGACGGTGGCGGCGAGCCTCGCTCTGCATGGCACCCATCTATTCACATGCCCCGCGCTGCTTGCCGCATCCTGCTGGAGATCACCGACGTGCGCGTCGAGCGGCTGCAGGACATCACGCCGAACCAGGCAATTGCTGAAGGCGTCGATGCTGACATATGCCGCCAGTACCTTGAAACCTCGCCCTCCCGACATGAGTGCAAGGAGGCAGAAATCCACGGATTCGCCGGCCTATGGCAATCCACCGGCGGCGACTGGAACGCCAACCCCTGGGTCTGGGTCGTCGAGTTTCGGAGGGTGCAGCCATGATCCTCCCGTATGCCGCCCTGCTTTTCATGGCTTGGAACATCTACACGGGGCCAAGGCCATGAACAGATTCTTTCGCAGAAAGGCCGAGGCCTGGTTGATCAGGCTGGCTGCATGGATCTTGATCGGCCGCAACATTGCCCTTTGCAAGGTCGTATCCCGCCGCGACAACAACGACATGTGGGGAATGGCTGAGAGCCTGGAAGGGATCGCCGACCGCATAAGCTCCGGCTACAAGGGGCCAAGGTCATGAAAGCGCGCATCGAGAAGAAGCTCAGCAAGCGCCTGGTCGAGCTTGCTCCATCGCAGTTCAACGGCGCATGACTCGATAGAGACGAGCCAAGCGAACTGGCTTACGAGCAGGGCACCCGGGTCAGTCACGTTTGGAGCGTAGGCGGCGGAGTCGACTACTGGGGCGAAGGCTGCGATGCCTACACCACCTGGGAAATCTGGAAGATGAACTGGTGCTGGCATGGGCCGTTCGAAACCTACCCGGAGGGGCATCGGCATCAGCTCTACCCAAACACTGAAGGGTTCAAACCGACTACGCGGAACCTTCTGGCGCTGGCTGCTGAATGCGAGCGCCTAAGCCAGAAAGCCATACAAGAGTCCGCCCGGCCCAGGTAGCAGTCACCTCAGGACAGGAAGGACATAGACCGGGCGAACCCAGAGACAGTGCCACGGCGCAACGCCGGCGGCGATCAGCACGATCTGAAACACCCCACTCAACACTCGGAAAGCCTGCCGGCGATGGCGGGCGAGGAATCCCTATGCCCGAAATCAAATGCGAATACGGCCACACCCAGAGCGTCGGGACAGATGCCTGGATCGCCACCCTAACCCTGGACCAGATGCGCTACGCCCGAGACCAAATTGCCGAGAAGATCAAGGCTGCCGAGACCCAGCCAAAGCGCACCGTGTGGCGGGTAAGCAACGGCGCCCTCTGCCAGGGGAATTACCGCGAGGAGGACTTCGAGAAAGCAGTTGACCACCTGCTGCGGATCTACAAAGGCGAATTCATGAAGGCCGCACCGGACTGGATCAAAAAGCCGTTCGGCTATCTGGTGTTCGAACGCCAGCTGCCGTGCCTGGTCCCGGAGCTGGTTACCCAGTTCGAATACGACACCGAATGGTTCCCCGCCAAGCCCTAACTCAAACTCTGCCGCCACGCGCGGCGTGGAGAACCCTATGGAAACTGAGATCCTTTCGGACGAGGAACTGGCCGATCTGACTGGCTACAAGCTCAGGGGCTGGCAACGTCGCTGGCTCCTTGATCGTGGCTGGACTTTTGTCGAGAGCCGTAGCGGTCGCCCCCTGGTTGGGCGTCAGTACGTTCGCATGAAACTGGGCGCAACTCTGGAAGTGGTACAGCTCGCGCCACCCCCGCCGGCCACCCCTGCGTGGATACCTGATATCTCAAAGGTGAGGTGATATGCGCCCCCGCAAAACGCAAAATCGGAATCTGCCGCCGCGCATGTATGTGCGGCAGCGCACGCGAAAGAACGGAAAGGTATGGGTCAGCTATTACTACCTGGACCCCACAGGAAAAGAGGTCACGCTTGGCAGCGATTTGAGCCTGGCGCGCCTGAAGTGGGCAGAGCTGGAGGCGAAGGACAAGCCGCAGGATCTGTGCCTTATGCGGGCCATCTTCGACCGATACGAGCGAGACATCATCCCGAAGAAGGGAGAGCGAACCCAGAAGGACAACCGCGCCGAGCTGCGCCAGCTCAGGCCCTACTTTGACGATGCCCCCATTGACGCGATCACCCCCTCCCAGATCGCACAATACCGGGACGCGCGCAGCGCAAAGGTTAGGGCAAACAGGGAGATTGCCACCCTCTCTCACGTCTTCAACATGGCGCGGGAATGGGGGCTGACCGCCCGGGAGAATCCGTGCCAAGGGATTCGTAAAAACAAGGAAATACCGCGGGACTTCTATGCAAATGACGCAGTGTGGGATGCGGTCTACAAGAAGGCTGTTCAGGAGCTGAAGGTCGCAATGGATCTTGCGTACTTGAGCGGCCAGCGGCCCGCAGACGTGCTTTTAATGAGGAAGGATGACATCGAGGGATCTGCGCTAGGGGTCGTGCAGAACAAGACCCATAAAAAGCTCAGGATCATCCTGGAGGTAGAGGGGAAAGAGACAGGTCTCGGAGCTCTTGTACAGAGCATTCTCCGGCGAAACGAGAGCCACAGCTCGCCTTATTTCATCCTGACCGAGGAAGGCAGGCGAGTTACCACAACCATGCTACGCAGGCGCTGGGACGACGCCCGAGATGAGGCGGCAAAAGCTGCTGAGGCGGATGGCGACATGATTCTTGCGAGCCGCATCCGTCAGTTTCAGTTTCGCGATATCCGGCCCAAAGCAGCCTCGGAAATCACGAACGTGGAAGATGCAAGTCTGTTGCTGGGTCATACCAAAGGCGACATAACAGAGCGCGTTTACCGTCGCATCGGGGCTCTCGCAAAGCCCACAAAATAGCCTAAAAAGAGTTCCAAAACTGGAAGCTCGGGCCTTGCATATCAAGGCCTGTAGCCGCCCTATTTCAAAGCAGTATTAGGACGCAAAACAGCTTCAAAGGCCCGAATTATCTAGACTTGTAGGTCGGTCTTGAAAACCGCCGACTGTAACAGGTCCTAGAGTTCGAATCTCTACGCCTCCGCCAAATCTCAACGAGAAAGCCCTGATTTTTCAGGGCTTTTTTGTGTCTGGCGTTCAGGCTTGGCGCCATTCCACTTTAAGCGTTCCATAACTTCCCCCTCTGGCGTTCTGCCGCCCCAGCAGCCCCCCCCTCCCCCTACAGTTCCTCGGCGCAAATCGCGCCTCGCTCAAACCTCGACGACTGCATGCACATACAGCATTGGATTCGAGGTAGTACCGTGCACGCCGAAGACACCGACACAGCCGAAGACTGGCTGGGTATCCCCACACCCCCGGAAACCTGCAAGCAGCACATACTGGTGCTGGAAAATGAACCGGCAGCTGCGCGCAGCTCGGGAAACCATTTTCAAACTGGTCAACATGCAAGCGCAGACAGGAAAGGCCGCGACAAGGCTCGGACCAGGCTGCGTGCAAAGGCCGGAGAAGCTGCGGGGCTGTGGAAGAAAGCCAGCAACCTTGAACTGACAGTGCGAAGCAAGGACCGGGCGAATGAGGATCTGCGTCGGCAGATCCCTGTTGGCGCCCGCCCTCGGCAATTACTGGTAAGCCTCTACCGCGGTAACCAGCACTCGCTCGTGCCGGATCCACCAAGGCGCCCTGTGCGCCAAACATGACTCGCCATGAGATCTATACATAGCCGGCCCTCGAACAGAAAAAGCCTCCGCAGATCATTGGCGACGCGCCATAGCTGTAGCCGCAAGAAAATTCAGAAACGCCTTAAACTCAACAGCCAACGCAATTAATAAACTAGGGGGCTTCCAATTCAAAAACAGACCAAAGAAAAATGCTACTTAACTACGGACCCCATACCTGCAGCCGACAATCCCTACGATTAAAATCAATGAAAGGAAAAATTATCGCCACGATATTATTTTTCTACTCCGCTCTTGGCTTCGCGGGGGAATGCACTACAAATAGTGAGACAACTTTTTTAAATATTCCTGATTTTACAATACGACGAGACACACCCATAGGAACAGAAATCGGAGCTTCTTCTACAACCATCGATGCATTTTCTTGCACAAAAGGATTCAGCTATCAAGAGTTTGGCATCAAGGGATATGGCACTGCGGCGCCAAAAATAAATGGGCTGAATGTTTATAAATTAGGATCAAATTCAGCCGGAATAGGATATGCCATATACGCTAACAGCCCTAACACTTGCAACAATTATCTCTTCCCCTTAGACGATGGTGACCACAAGCTTTTTTGCTCTGTAAATGGAACATTTTCAGCGAAGCCAATACAAGGCTTTATAAAATTAGTATTTTACAAAATCGGGAACATCACTCCCGGCAGAAAAACCGAGCAAAAAGTAGCTTCCCTAATATTGCGTAACAACAAAAAAGATTGGCATCGCCCAGAGTCATACTTACACACAACACCATTCACGGTGATAACGCATGGTTGTACACTTAATACCGCCAACATCAAAGTTCCACTTGGCAACGTCGAAACCAAAGAACTAAGCAGCTCAGGTATTACTGCTGCGGAGAAACCCTTTTCGATTCCCCTGAGCTGCGACACCGGGACAAAAGTCAAACTAACCCTCGACGCAGGCCCCGCCGGCGTTTATGACAATACCAATGGATTACTCAATCTTACCAACCCTGCTTCAGCAGATACCGCCCAAGGTGTGAAGATTCAAATACTATCAAATAATGTGCCTGTGACATTTGGGAAGTCTTTAGATGTCGGCGTGCAAACCATCGAAGGAACCTTCGACATTCCCCTTCAGGCTCGTTATTACAGGAGTGTGGAGAAGCTCAAGGCGGGTGAGGCTAACGCCACTACCACTTACACCATTACTTATGAATAGTCTTCCGGGGTCTAAAAAATATAAGCCTCTTCACTCCATGGAGAAACAACGGCCCCCACCCCTTCTCTGCTTTCAAAGCTCTACGAACACCAACTGGTCCTCGAAGCCCCCATCATCGAGTTGTCGAACTGAGTGGAGCTGCGAGGCAGTTGCTGATGCGGCTGAGAACGTACGCAGTACCTTGGACACAATAGTCTACATTCGCGACCGCCGGCCGGTAGTCCTGGCCCCGGACCAGCTTCGGGAATGGCTCGACCCTGCAACGCCCAACGAGCGCGCCGAGCAGATGGCCTTGAACCAGCGCGAGGCTGCCGAGGCCTTCGAGTGGTTCAAGATCGGCACTGCCGTCGGTAACCTCAACAATCACGGCCCTGAACTGATCGAGCCCTTGACGATGCCATCGCAGGCCCGCTCACAGATCACTCCCCTGCTCCGGCTTTGATCTGCATCTGCCACCAGGCTTGATGGATAACTCACTACCTTCTTCGGATATCAGAAGAGACGTGAACCTCCCTTGCGAGCCGTAAAAAATTTGCTGCTTTCAACAATGCAGCTACGCTTGCGAGTGGTTGCCTATTCCGATTAAAAGCCCTAAAGGCGGTGCATACGGCCATACTGCCCTCAATTGCTTAGGGAGAGAGTCGGGCAACTAAAATCTACAACCATCAGTCTAAAAGGAATATAGACATGAGCATTAACGTCAAAAACAATTCATCAAATAAAATTGAAGTTGCCATTAACCAATGGGGCGATAACGGCAAAACTGGTTACTTTGCTCTCAGCGTAGACGGATCAGATACCTGGGATAGAAGCGATAGCCGGGGATTTGTACTCTCATTGAGAAAAGGAGGCACTGAAAAGCCATATTATGTACAGTCTGATAGTTCAATTGTGGTTGGAAATACAGACGTGAAAGACAACGGTCGCGTTCTTACCCCACTAAGTAATTAATTGAAAAATATCATTCAAGGTGCCTGCCAGGCACCTTGTTTTTTAAAGCTAAAGCAGATCAATAGTTAACAAACGACGCTATCGTTGATGATTCTCAGACGTACGCCTGACACGCCCGCAAAGCGATCAATCCTTGGTCACCCTCTCCGGCAATGGCGACAATTCGTTGAGCAGCCGCTGGGTCAAGTTCGGCTCTCGCTGCTCCATGAACCAGGCCGCCGGCGCCGGTGGCAGCTGGCAACCCACCGCCACCACCCGTGGCGGTGCTGGCGAGTAGGACTGACAACCGCAGCTCAGTAGTAGCAAGCTTGTCACGCAGGCGAACCTGATTCGATTGAGCATCGCGCAATTCCTTGTAGTGGGTTTCGTCATTCGCTTGCAGCCGATCCTCCAGAGCACAGCGAGCACCACCAGGCCGCAGACTGAGCGGCCTGCTCTGGTTGCTCGAGCAATTCGGGCTGGGCTTCAAGCGGCAGGCCCAGCCTTTCGCCGGCGGCGCGGTAGTTCGATCTGCCGGTGAGCTGGCCCAGGCCACGGCCACGGCCACGGGAGCGATAGCCGTCGCCCGTGGCCTCCAGGCCGTTGCCCATGCGCCCACCATAGACAGCATTGCCGAAGCGCTCCGGCTTACCGCCCAGTTCATCCGCCCGCGGCACCAACGAACGCCACCGGCTGGCTACAGCGCAGACCTGACCGATCTGGCGGATGCGGTCGGCGCGATAGTTGAGGTTTTCCACCAGGGTGCGCACCTGACCGGACTCATGGCCGACCTGGGCCAGGAACACCGCCTGACGCGCCAGCCTGTCGATCTTCCAGCGGGCCATGGCGCGGTTGAGCGCAGGAACAAAAACGCCCGCAACGGGCGGGCGCTGGGGAGGACCTGCAGCGATTGCTGCTCTGTGAGTGGCATTGTGTTTTCTCCAGGCAATAAAAAACCGCTCAGGGCGGGCGCATTCGAACGCTTCAGTTACAGCTGTGGATTGAACGGGTACTGCTGTAACCCGCCTCCGGCGTTCTGCCGACCCAGCCCCCCCTACAGTTCGTCGGCGCAAGTCGCGCCGTGCTCAAGCTTCGAATACTGTATATATATACAGCAACCAACTCGGGTCAGCACCGCACACACTGGAGGCACCGCAACAGCCGATTGTCTGCTTCCCCTCACGCCCCTGGAGCGCGGCAGGAACTCCATACGTATCAAGCGAGACACCACGGCTTTTCAGGAAAAGTGGCGATATGGCGGCGGTCATATGCCTCGGGCCATTTCGGCCCGCACTCAAGCACGCACTTCACTTAAGGATGAGCAGCATGAACGATGATTTGAAGCAGTCAGGCTCTACTACGACCTCGCAGACCACCACATCGCTGGAGCAGGTGAAAACCGGAAGGGTCTTGGATTTCACCTGGGCACCTAACGCCAACACCACGACCACCACCGTATCAGCGGACTTTGTCGACTACCGAGTCGATACAGCCCAAGGCAGCCCTACCGGGGACAGCCACTCCATAGCACGCTTTACCTATGTCCAGGGCAAAGGCGGCGGCCAGATCAGCCAGCTGTTTCTCGAGGAGATGCGTGCCGGTGTACGAGCCAACACCCAGATCGGGCTGATGGTCGGACGCAAATGGGTCATGGACCCCAACGGCGAAGTCTCGGGCAGCATCGGCACCTATGTGGTCGAACAATTCGATGACATGCGCGCCAGTGTCAATTATGTCGGCTCCTTCGCCCGCGTCTTCGCCGACCCCAGGATGGTCAGCTACCACGCTGGGGGCCATGTGCACCCCAATGTCTCAATCACCGGCAGCAGGCCCCTGACCATGGCGGATTCAGGTAAGTCGATCCTGGTCATTAGCGACACCGACGTCACGCTCACGATAGGTGACGATGTGACTGAAGGGTTCAAGGCCACTCTGATCCAGGCTGCGGCCGGCAAGATCAACATCGCGGTATCGAGCAGCCACATGATCTACAGCAACGCAGGGGGCCGCACGCGCACGCTCAATCCCCTGGATGAGCTGGAAGTCAGCACCTTCCCATTCGGCCCGGTGTTCCTGGCCTTCCGCGTCAGACCTACGGCCTGACGATTAATCGGGGGCTCCGATCTCCTCCATGAATCCGTCCAGGAAATCCTTCAGGCGCGCATGCCTGACTGCCGCCAACCGCGCCCCTTCGACCGTCTGAAATCCCGAGGCAAGGGAGAGTAGCTTGGTGTGGAAGTGCTCAATGGTAAAACGCTTGTCTTGATAGGGCCTGCCGATGGCGGTGGGGTTTGTGATGTCGTACAGCGCAGAGCCCATTCGCCCAGCGATGTAGAAACAACGGGCGACTCCGATCATGCCGATGGCGTCCAGGCGGTCGCTGTCCTGAAGGATCCTGGCTTCCAGGGTGAGGGGTTCGACGCCCGCGGAGAAGCTATGAGCCTGGACCGCGTGGGCAACAAGCTCAATACGCGGGGCAGGCCAGCCCATGCGCTGCAGAATAGACGCTGCTTTACTGGCCGAAAGAGTGGATGCCTGCGACCGCAATGGCGAGTTTTTCTCGACGGCCACGCAATCGTGCAAGAGGGTTGCGGCAAGCAACGCTTCCAGGTCCCCACCTTCCTTGTCCTGCAGGCGCCGAACATTCATCCAGACCCGATGAATATGAGAAAGATCGTGAGAGCCGTCCGTGCTGTCCTCAGGCAGGAAAGCGAGCAAGTCGGACGCCAGGCTCTGGTAAGGAAAAAACGGCTCTTCAAGCATTTCGTGGCTCCATGGAAGTACTGATCCTGCAGCGTCGGCGAAACGACTCGAGCAGATATCTCGGCGCTATAGAGAATCGGCGGCTAAGCAGAGAAGTACTTGAGCCAATAAGCATCCCGGCATTCATTGGTGAAGCTGATGTGAGCAGGGCGGATGATTTTGTCGAGAGGTTGGCGAACCCCCTCATGGCAGATCCAGCCTTCGACGCAGGCTGCATCGCTGGGAAACCGCCCTGCTCTGCTAGCCGCTTGATGAGTGCCCTGTCATCGTCGGCGGTGACGGTGTCCCCCTGATCGAGCCGGCTTTCCTGACTCGCGTTGTCAAGTAGCGCGGTGCGAGGCGATGCAACTCCCAGGCTTGCACTGACGTAGCTGGCAAGGTGGTCTGAATGAACCATGGACTCTGTCCGCAGGTGGATTGGGACGACTGACAAGCACGCTGACGACGCGCTGGGACTTTACCGATAAGGCGAGCCAATCGACAACCCCGGCCAATGCCACACGCTGTATCCGTTACTCACCTGTAGCAGGAACCTTTTTCCGGAATGGCAATCAGTGCTGCACGCTTTCCGATCAATCATTCAGTGGGCACCGGCATGATCTTGAGAAAAACGGCTCTATACATGGCCTTGGTAATGGCAGGCGTCCTTATCGGCTACAGCATCAAGCCCAGCAATGGGCTCCAGGTAACCGCAGGGCAACTTATAAGCTGCGGCAAGACCACCATTCCAACCATCGAGATGTGATGCCGGCGCACCTGTGCGCCCTCCTCCCTCGCAGCAGATTCCAGCAGGCCCTCAACGACCTTGGACCTGGGCACCGCGCAAAAGAGCAAGACATTGCCAGGGGCGATTGCCTGCGCCCATTCTGGGCTGAACTCCAGGCTCTACCCCTCAGACAAAAGAAAACCGGCGAATGATCGCCGGTTCCTGTCACTCGCCGTTCAGCAGTGCGGAGGCCAGAACGGCCCCTGCACTGCCGTCGGATCAATGCGCTGCGTTGAGGGTCAGGCGCATCTGGCGGTTCACATCCTTGTACAGCAGGTAGCGGAAACGACCCGGGCCGCCGGAGTAGCAGGCCTGTGGGCAGAAGGCGCGCAGCCACATGAAGTCACCGGCCTCGACCTCGACCCAATCCTGGTTCAGGCGATACACCGCCTTGCCTTCCAGGACGTACAGGCCGTGCTCCATGACGTGGGTCTCGGCGAACGGAATCACGCCGCCCGGCTCGAAGTTGACGATGTTGACGTGCATGTCATGGCGCATGTCGCTCATGTCGACAAAACGCGTGGTGCTCCAGCGGCCTTCGGTATCGGGCATGACCCGCGGCTCGATGTCCTGCTCGTTGGTGACGAAAGCGTCCGGGTATGGCACGCCATCGACTTTCTGGTAGTGCTTGCGGATCCAGTGGAAACGCGCCTCGGTGCCGCTGGTGTTGCGCAGCTTCCAGTCGGCAGCCGGTGGGATAAAGGCATAGCCGCCGGGCTTGAGGACGTGCACCTGGCCTTGCAGGGTCAGGTTGACCTCGCCTTCGACGACGAACAGTACCGCTTCGGCGTTGGGGTCCTGCTCGGGCTTGTCGCTACCGCCATTGGCGCCGACTTCAACGATGTACTGGGAAAAGGTTTCGGCGAAACCCGACAGCGGACGAGCGATGACCCACATGCGCATGTTGTCCCAGTGCGGCAGGTGGCTGGTGACGATGTCGCGCATCACGCCCTTGGGGATCACGGCGTAGGCTTCGGTGAACATTGCGCGGTCGGTGAGCAGTTCGGTCTGTGCCGGGTGCCCGCCGTGAGGCGCGTAATAGGTGGTTTTGGACATGGAGACTCTCCTCATTGTTGTTTTGCTGCCCCGCGCGGCAACGCTGCCAGGGTGAACAAACCTGCGGGTCGACGCGCCAGGGAAGCGGCGCGGACCGCTGCTGGCCACCACGATATCCAGCGTTACGCACATGCACAAATTAAATACTGGAATCCGCCATATTCATTTATCGAATGCCGCGCGACTTCAGCCCTGAGTGTCCTGGGCCAGCACCCGCGACAAGACTCGCGCCAGTTCCTTGACCATGGGATCTGCCGCCGGGCGGTGCAGCAACGCCACCTCGAACACGTCCACCGAGGGTAGCCCGGTGCTTTTGGACAGGACCTGGTGGCCAGCCGTGACCGCACGCAATGGCAGCAGGCCTATGCCCATGCCATCGGCAATGGCCGACTGCAGGCCGCTGAGGCTGGAGCTGGTGAAGCTGATATGCCAGCGCCGGCCCACCGCCTCCAGGGCATTGATCATGGCATCGCGGTACACCCCGCGCGGCGGGAAGGTCACGATAGGCAGCGGGTCGAGATCGATGCAGGGGTTTTTCGCGCTATCCACCCATCGGGTCTTCTCCGGCCAGCAGGCCAGTGCCTCGCGGCTGTTGCGCAGTTGCTTGAGCACCACCAGGTCCAGTTCGCCACGGTCATAACTGGCGTTGAGGTCGCGACTCATGCCGCTGGTGACCTCCAGCTTGACCTGGGGATAGCGCCGGTTGAACGCAGCCAGTTGCTCGGTGGTGCGGCCGGCAGCGAAGTCGTCCGGCACGCCGATACGCACCGTCAGCACCACTGTGGCCCCGGACAGCGCCTCGAACATTTCATCGTTCAGTGCCAGCAGGCGCCGGGCATATCCCAGCAGGGTCTCGCCGGCATCGGTGGGCAACACATCGCGATTGCCGCGCTCAAGCAGGCGCTGCCCGACCATCTCCTCCAGGCGGCGGATCTTCTGGCTGATGGTGGATTGGGTGGAATGCAGGCGGGTGGCGGCCGTGGTGAAACTGCCGCAGTCGGCCACCGTGACAATGGCCCGCAGCAAGTCGAGGTCGAACAGGCGGCTATTGGGTTTCTCAATGTCGCTCATGCTGGTATCTGTTTTCTGAATGCGTTGCGCCTTTCTACCGGGTCTGGCCCGAGGACACAATTGCCCCCGCGGCGCTGAGCAGCCCCGTGCCAAGGCGGCATCCTGCAAGCACGGCAGATATTTTTTCCGGGCCCGCCTGATTGGCAATGTGTATCGACATGTAACGGCGTAGGATGAGTCTCCGGTTCGCTCTATCCCTGACCCTGCTCTGGAGATGCTGAAAATGAAGTTGAACTGCCTCAAGGTGTTGCTGATCGGCGCCACCCTTCTACTGGGCGCCTGCTCCAGCGCGACCACCCACCCCTGCTATTCGGACAAGTGCCGGCTTGGCGGTGGCGTGAGCAATCTGAATCTCAACGGCAACAGCGCATTGGGCAACAGCTTCAACGAGTACGGCTCGACCCTGCTGCACGACTGAAAAACCTGCCCCCCATGCCTGGGTGCTGTCGGGAGTGGCTCGCTCCAGCAGCGCCTTGTCACTCCCGACCGCCCCCGCACTCACCCCTTGTTCCGGTTCTTCGCCCCGCCCTGGCGAGCCTTGAAGCGCGGATTGGATTTGCAGATCACATAGATGCGACCGCGACGCTTGACGATCTGGCAGTCGCGGTGACGATTCTTGGCTTCTTTGAGGGACGACAGGACTTTCATGGCAACGCTTCCTTGGGACTGAAATCAATGTAATAACATATCATATTCACCAATGAGAATTATTATCAACCATCAGTTTCCGCCACCCTGACCGCTCAACGATTCTCTGCGCCGCCATCGGCCCGTTGCCCGGCCCCGCAGGCTTGGGAGAGCAGGACGGCTGCGTGATCATTACCGCGCCCAGCCTCACCAACTGCCCGACGCCCCGCCGCCGCCACTGGAACCGCCGCCCCCGGAGAAACCGCCACCCGAGCTTGAGCGGCCGCCACTGCTGCTGCCACCGCCACTGCTCCAGCGAAAGCCACTGCCGCCGGCAAACAGTATGAAACTCAGGAAATAGGCGAACGGCACGACCCGCAGCCAACGCTGAGCCGCCTGCCAGGCATCCACACCCAGGCCCATCAGCAGAACCAGCGTCAGCAACACGGCAAAGCGCCATAAAAAGCCCCGGGGGCTCTTGCGCCAGCTGTTGCGCATCATCCAGTACAGCAGCCAATGGCCGCCCAGCACCAGCAGCACCCCCGCCGGCCAGGCCAGGCCGTAGAGGAAAGTCAAACGGCCCAGATACTGGCTGACCAGGGTCAGCAGGCCGATGTACAGCAGCAGCCCCAGCACCCCGTAGAACACCCGCCGCGCCTGCCACAGCCCGGCGAAGGTCGCACCGCCGATCAACATGCACAGCGGCACCAGGAACAACTGCGCCAGCCACTCATGGCCGCCCACGGCTCCCACCAGCACCGCCATCAGCACCACTGCGCCCCCCAGCACCCGGCGCCAGTTCCAGCCGGCGGCCAGCATCACCCCCGCCACCGAGCCGAAAACGAACGCCAGCAGCAAGGCATAGGCTTCGAGCGGCACCGCCAGCCCCGCAGGCTCGGGCAACGAGCCCCCGTCCACCAGCAGGATCAAGTCATCCAGGGCACGGTCAATACCGCCGGCAAAGTCGCCCTGACGAAAGGCCGGGGTCAGGTCCTGGGCGATGATCTGCCCGGCCAGCAGGTCGGTGACCACCGGTTCCAGGCCATAACCGACCTCGATCCGCACCTTGTGGTCGTTCTTCGCCACCAGCAGCAGGATGCCGTCGTCTACCCCCTTGCGCCCCAGCTTCCAGGCGCGAAACAACTGGTTGCTCAGGGCCTCGATGCTCTGCTGGCCCAGGTTGGGCAGCAGCATCACCGCGATCTGCGCGCCGCGGCGCTGCTCCAGCGCCTCCAGCTTGTGCACCATCCGCTCCTGGGTGGCGCTATCCAAGGTCGCGGTCAGGTCGATCACCCGCCGGTCCAGGGGCACCTTCACCAGCCCCGGCGGCGCCTCCTCGGCGTGCACCAGGGCCGGCGACAGCAGCCCGAGAAACAGCGCCAGCCACAGGCCACGCCCTTGTTGCAACCACACCTTGATCATCGGCCCGCTTCCCGCATCGTTCATCCTGAAGCGGCGAACTTTACCACTGCCCGTACCGCGACCGATTCACCGCACCTCACCGCCAGCAAAAAAACACCGGGCAGGTGACCAAACCTGCCCGGTGCCCGGCGACCTGTCGTGTTGCTGCAATCAGCCTCAGCCCAGGCGGTTGAGGCACACCACCTTGGGCTGGGTCATTTCCTCATAGGCGAAACGCACCCCTTCTCGGCCCAGGCTGCCGTACTTGAAGCCGCCAAAGGGCATGGCATCGAAACGGTAATCGGAAGAGTCGTTGATCATCACCCCACCCGCCTCGATCCGCCGCGCAGCGTCCATAGCGATACGCAGGTCATTGGTGAAGATCCCTGCATGCAGGCTGTATTCGGGCTGATTGGCCAAAGCGATGGCCTGATCCAGATCGTCGAACGGTTGCAAGACCACCACTGGCGCAAAGACCTCGTCCTGCCACAGGCGACTGCCGTGGTCGACATTCTCCAGCACCGTGGCGGCGTAACAGGAACCCCGGCGCTGATGCCCACAGAGCAAACGCGCGCCCTGTTGCAGCGCTTCATCCACGACCTTCTGCGCGTTCTGCGCCGCCTGCAGGCTGATCATCGGCCCGATGTCCGTGCTGCTGGCCAGCGGGTCGCCACTGACCTGCTCCCGAGCCAGGCGCACAAAAGCCTCTCGAAACGCCTCATAGATCGAGGCCTGGACCAGCAGGCGCTGGGTGCCGATGCAGTTCTGCCCCGCCGCCCAGAAGGCCCCGGACACGCAGCTTTCCACCGTCGCCGCCAGGTCACAGTCGGCCATCACGATCACCGGCGCATTGCCTCCCAGGTCCATGGCCAGCTTTTTCAACCCGGCGCTGCGGGCGATCTGCTCCCCGGTGACAAAGCCGCCGGTGAACGACACCATGCGCACCTCACGGGCTTCCACCAGGGCCTTGCCCAGGTCCGCACCACCGGTGGCCAGGGTCACCACCGAGGTCGGCAGGCCGGCATCGCGCAAGTAGTCCACCAGCTTGATCGCCGACAGCGGCGCCAGCTCCGAGGGCTTGAGAATCACCCCGTTGCCCCCGGCGATGGCCGGGCCCAGCTTGTGCGCCACCAGGTTCAACGGATCGTTGTAAGGCGTGATCGCCAGGATCAGCCCCAAGGGCTCGCGCGAAAACCAGCCCTGGCGGTTTTCCGAACCTTCATAGGCATCAAACGGCAGCACCTCGCCGGCATTGCGCTTGGCCTCTTCGGCCGACAGCTTGAGGGTGTTGATGCAGCGCTTGACCTCTTTCTGCGCCTGTTTCAGGGTCTTGCCCGCTTCATCGACGATCAACCGGGCGAAATGTTCGGCGTCGCGCTCGATGTTCAGGGCCGCCCGCTCCAGAATCCGTGCCCGCTGATAGCGCGGCAGCGCCGCGCAGTCGCTGACACCCTGGCGGGCTTGCTGCAACAGGTAGGGCACGGCACAGGCCTCAAGGCGTGGCACTGTCCCGATCAGCCGACCATCGAAGGGGCTGCAGACATCAATCGAATCGGCGGCCAGCGCCAGACGTGACAGGTTCATGGGCATGCTCCTAGCGGGCCAAGCGCGACTGGTGGATGTGAATGATGTCCGAGAGCAAGGCAAAGGCGGTCTCGATGCGCCCAGCGCCCGGCCCGGACACCGTCACCGCGCCCAGCAGTTCGGTGTTGAACGACACCGCGTTGATCGCCCCGCCAATGCCCGCCAGCGGATGGGCCAGGGGCAACAGGCGCGGCTCGACACTGGCTTGCAGCGAGCCATCGGCCAGGCGTTGGGCCGAACCGATCAGCTTCCAGCGCGCGCCCTCGGCACGGGCCTGCTCCAGGTCCTTGGCCGTCAGGCCGGAGATACCCCGGCAACTGACATCACTGACGGTCAACTGCGCGTCGAGCAATTCGTTGGCCAGGATCACCACCTTCAAGCGCACGTCAAAGCCTTCGACATCCGCGCTCGGATCGGCCTCGGCATACCCCAGGGCCTGGGCCTCGGCCACCGCTTCGGCAAAGCCCAGGCCGGCCTCCATGCGGGTCAGCACAAAGTTGGAGGTGCCATTGAGAATGCCCTCGAACCCCAGTAGCCCACTGCCGGCCAGGGACTGCTTGGCCATGCGGATCACCGGGGTGCCGCTCATCACCGCGCCTTCGTATTCGAAGGCCGCCAGATTGCGCCGGGCCAGGGCCTTGAGCTCGGCGCTGTGCAGGGCAATGGGGCCCTTGTTGGTGGTCACCACGTGCTTGCCCTGCTCCAGGGCCCAACGGCAGAAGGTACTCGCTGGCTCGCCGTCCACCGGGTTGGTGAAAGTGGCCTCGGCAATGATGTCGGCGCCGGAGTCCTTGATCACCTGTTCGTTGAGCGCCTCCACCTGGCCGCCCGGCAGTTGCGCCAAGGCGCCCTTGGTTGCCGGCAGCTTGCTCAGCAGACCGGCATCCAGCCCCTGGGGAGCGACGATGGAGCCCAGGAACAGATCGCTGATGCCAACGATCTTCAAGCTGAAACCCAGTTGTTTTTTCCACGCCTGATTGCGCTCGGCAATCAGTTGCGCCAGGGCCCGGTTGACCCCGCCGAAGCCCACCAGGGCGATGTTGTATTCAGTCATTTTTGTTGTGTTCCATCCGGGTTGAGAAGCTGATGGACACAAGGTTAGGGGTCGGGACCGGGCAGTGAAATATGCCGTTTTGCTGTATTTGCTGAGCATTTTGCCCAGCGCCGGTGACCACTGCCGAAGGCTGCGCTCACAGGCGCTGGCTACGCAAAACCCGCAACCAAGACTGCCCCTGTAGCCGCTGCCGAAGGCTGCACCCGGCTCCGCAGGAGACGCTAACCCTGGCGGTGCGGTCCAACAGGACACCACACAGGGTTCCATTCATCGCAACATGCTGATTGACCGCGCAGGAAGGTCCTTCGGCCCTTTTCGCAGCCTCGCCAAAGGCTCGGCAGCGGCTACAGGAGGCCAGAAGATCCGGCTCTGCGCTCAGGCCACAGAGGACAAGACAAAGGACGTCACGGTGTTTTCCACCCCGGGCAAGGCGGCGATGTCATTCCACACCCGGTGCACCCGCTCTACGCTGGCGGCGCTGACCCGCACCAGCACATCGAACTCGCCGCTGAGCACTTCGCACTGGATGATCTCCGGCATCGCGCGCAGCGCCTGCAATACATCGGCCCCGCGCATGCGGTCGTAGCGGTAGACGAAGATCAGCGCATTGATCCGGGTATCCGCCCCGCGCCCTTCGCCCAGGCGAATGGTGTAGCCCTGGATCGCTCCGTCGCGCTCCAGGCGTTCGATGCGCTGGCGCACTGCGTTGCGCGACAGGTTGACCTTGGCCGCCAGCTCGGCATGAGCCGCCCGGGCATTGCGGGTCAGCTCGGCGATGATGCATTCGTCCAGTGGATCCAGGATCCGCTTCATGAAGCCTCCTTCGCGGTGCCCATCACAGTGCCTTCAGGCAGTGCAGTACGGCGGCAAAATCATCCGCCGCCAGTGCCTGCCACTGCGCCGTGGAAGGCGCCGCGAGTGGCTGCGGTGCCAGCCCTGGAATACCCAGCGAGCCCAGCAACCGAGCCGACTTGGCCGGCGCGATCTCCCCCAGGGTGACCATGGGCGCCACCAGGCTGCGGCGGTACAGGCGCGCCGCCAGGACACCGATGGCAGCATGGGGGTCGATGATGTAGCCGGTGTCCCGATAGAGGCTGCTGATCTCCTTGCCGGTCTCTTCATCGCTCACCGAGTAGGAGTCGATGATCATCCGCGCCTGCAGCCAGAACTCGTTGCCCAGGGTCATCTCGCCACTGCCTTCAAAGCGCTGCATCAGGCCCGCCACCGCATGCGGGTCCTGGCCATAGAGCTCCCAGACAAAGCGCTCCAGGTTGGCGAACAGCGACAGGTCCATGGCCGGCGACAGGCTCTGGCTGGCCTCGGCGCGACAATAGCGGTTCTTCAGGAACAGCTGGTGCAGGGCGTCGTTGCGGTTGGTGGCGACAATCATCTGGGTGATGGGCAGGCCCATCTTCTGCACGATATAGCCGGCATAGACCTCGGCGAAGCTGGCCGCCGGCACGCTGAAACCGATGGGCCGCTGGCCGCCCCCCAGTTGCAGCACGGCATGGAAATACAGCACCAGCTGGGCCATGACCCCGACCCAATTGCTGGAGTTGAAGCCGATCACCTCGCGCTCGGCCAGGGGCCATTGGCGCAGCAGGCGGGCCACCAGGGTCTGGCAGTCGTCGAAGCTGCCCTGCACGGCAAAGCGCCACAGCCCGGGGTTGTGTGCCGCCTGCAACTGCTGCCCTTGCTGCTCGGGCACGCCGTGCTGCGGATAGAACACCAGCACCTGGGTCTGCGGGCAGTCCTTGAAGGCGTCGATGGCCGCCAGCGCGGTATCGCCGTTGCTGGCCCCCACCAGCACCCCGTGGCGCTGCCGGCGCTGGAGGAAATAGCCCACCAGTTGCGCCTGCAACCGCGCGGCAAAATCCTTGGCCGAGCCTGTGGGCCCATGGAACAGTTCCAGCACCCATTCATTGCGGTCGATCTGTCGCAGGGGCGCCACCGCGCGGTGGCCAAAGCCACTGTAGGCGCGGCTGAGCAAGGCCTTGAAGTCCGCCTCGGGCAGGCAGTCGCCCACAAAGGGGCTGAGCACCCGGAAGGCCAGTTCGGGGTAATCCAGGGTCGACCAATTGGCGATCTCCTGGGGGCTGAAGCGTGGCAGCTCGGCAGGCACGTACAGCCCGCCATCGGCGGCCACGCCGGATAACACCACGCTTTCGAAATCCACCTGCTCGGCGGTACTGCGGGTACTCACATAACGCATGTTTGGCTCCGGCCAGTCATTTATGGCGATGGGCCTGCTCCACCAGCCAGGTGGAAAATTCCAGCGCATCGGGGTGTGGATCGGCCCCGGCGCCACGCACCAGGTAAAAGGATTCGCTGGCCTCGATGCGCTGACTGAAAGGCTCCAGCAAGCGCCCGTCGGCGAGCATCTGGTCGACCATGGAGGAACGGGCCAGGGCCACGCCCAGGCCCAGTTCGGCCATGCGCAAGGTGGAAATCAGGGTGTCGAACTGCATCCCCCGGGACGAATCCACTTGCTCGGCGCCGGCCCGCTGCAGCCAGTAGCCCCAGCCCTCTTCGTAGCCCAGCACATGCAGCAGCGGGTGCCGGGCCAGGTCCGCCGGCACCTCTAGCGGCGCCTTGTCCAGCAAGGCCGGGGCGCACACCGGGAACAGCGTGTCCCAAGTCAGGCGCTGGGCCACCAGCCCCGGCCAGTGGCCGTGGCCCCAACGAATTTCCAGGTCGTCTTCGCCATCCAGCTCCTTGACCCAGATATTGCTGATGTAGCGGATATCCACCAGCGGGTGCCTGTGCTGAAAATCCGCCAGTTTGGGCGCCAGCCAGTGGACGAAAAACGCCAGGCTGCCGCGCACCTTGATCGGCCGGCGCTTGTGCTGGCCGAAAATTTCGTTGGTGCCCACCGCCAACCGGGTGATCGCGTCCTGCACCACCGGCAGGTAGGAGCGGCCCTCCTCGGTCAGGTCCAGGCCGCGGGGCAGGCGCTTGAACAGCGCCACCCCGAGGTGGCTTTCCAGCTGGCGAATCTGTTGGCTGACCGCGCCCTGGGTGAGGAACAGTTCCTCGGCGGCGTGGGTGAAGTTAAGGCAACGGGCGGACACCTCGAAGGCGCGCAGCCAGTTCAGCGGGGGCAAGCTTTTCTGCTTCATGGCCTGGCTCTCATGGACACCCTGGGCGCCGGGCGCACCCGTCAACCCTGCAGGGCATCGGAGGGCCGAGCCAGGGCTGCCAGGGACAGGCGCCGCTGGCGGCTACTGCGGGTAATGTAATACACCAGGTAGCACCAGGCGATGAAGGGCAGGCCGAAGTACAGGGCCACGCGCTGCTCGGGGTCGAAACCAATGCCGACACAGGCCAGGGCGCAGCACAACAGCGCCCCCAACGGCACCCAGGGGTAGCCACGAACACGGAATTTCAAGTCGCGCACGTCACCGCCGTTGGCCACGAAGTGCCGACGAAAGGCGATCTGGCTGGCGGCGATGCTCATCCACACCACCACCACCGCCAGCCCGGAAATCGACACCAGGGCCAGGTAGATGGTGTCCGGGGCGAACACGCTGCTGAGCAGCGAGGCGGCGCCACCGGCCATGCTCACGATGATCGCGTTGAGCGGCGTGCCCATGCGGGTCAGGGCCGAGAACTGCTTGGGCAGGTGCCCCTGGTCACTCAGGGTCCAGAGCATCCGCGAGGCGGCGTACAGCCCGGAGTTGGCGGCGGACAGCAACGCGCTGATGATCACGAAGTTCATGATGTCGGCCGAGTACGGAATGCCGATGTAGGTGAACACCGTGACGAACGGGCTTTCCACCAGGCCGGCCTGCTCCCGGGGCAACAGGGTGGCGAGGACGAAGATGGTGCCGACGAAGAAGATCGCCAGGCGCAGCACCGTGGTGCGGATCGCCCGTGGCACATTGCGTTGCGGGTCACGGGTTTCGCCAGCGGCGATGCCGATCAGTTCGGTGCCGGAGAAAGCGAAGGCCACCGCCAGTAGGGTCATGGCGATCGGCATGAAACCGGTGGGGAATAGCCCCTCACGGGTGAAGTTGCTCAGGCCGATGCTGTGGGCCTGGTCGATGTGCAGAAGACCGAGAATCGCCCCGCCGCCCACCACCAGGAATGCCAGCACGGTGATCACCTTGACCAGCGACAGCCAGAACTCGGTCTCGGCGAACAGCCGCACCGACACCACGTTGGACAAGAACACCACCATGGCGAACAGCGCGCTCCAGATCCACACCGGGGTCTCGGGGAACCAGCGGGCCATGAGGATCCCGGCGGCGGTGAATTCCGAGCCGATGGCCACGGTCCAGGTCAGCCAGTACAGCCAGGCCACGGTGTAGCCGGTGCCGGGGCCGAGAAAGCGCGTGGCGTAGGTGCTGAAGGAGCCGGTCTCGGGCATCTGCACCGCCAGCTCGCCGAGGCACATCATCACCAGGTACACCATCAGCGCGCCGATGATGTAGGCGATCACCGCACCCAGCGGGCCGGCCTGGTTCACCGTGTAGCCGGACGTGAGGAACAGCCCGGTGCCTATCACCCCGCCCAGGGCGAGCATGACAATGTGCCGGGTCTGCATTTCTTGCTTGAAGCCGCCGCGCAAGTCGGTCTGTTGTTCTTGTAGGGACATGATGGTTCTCATGAAAGTTGTCAGGGCAAGTCTCAATTTCTGCGACTGTGGAAATGGGCAGAAAACAAATCGGATGCCACCAGGTTTTTATTGTTATTCCTCTTCATGAAGCCCCCACTGGCTGCCTTGCTGTGGGGGTGTTGCGCGCTCTTTTCAGTGGGCGACCTCGGCCCGCGGGTCCTGGGATGGGATGGCGCCAGGCGCCGCATTCTGCTTGAGGGATTGGCGCAGCCAGGCGAAGGCCTGCTGCAGGTCGGCCAGCAGGTCATCGGTGTCTTCGATGCCCACCGAAATCCGCACCAGGCCTTCGGAAATGCCCAGGGCCTGGCGCTCTTCCAGGGTGTTCTCCACATGGCTGGTAGTGCGCGCCGGGCCGTAGATGGTTTCCACCGCCCCCAGGTTGCCGGCGCAGTGGGCATAGCGCAGGCGTGGCAACAGCTGCTTGACGCTGTCCATGCCACCCACCAGGACAAAGCTGACGATGGCGCCGAAACCGCGCATCTGCGCACAGGCCACGGCGTGGTTCGGGTGGTTGGGCAGGCCCGGGTAGTTCACGGCTTCCACCAACGGCTCGTTGAGCAGGAACTGCGCCAGCTGCGCGGCGCTGTGCTGTTGCTGGCGCATGCGCAGGGCCAGGGTCTTGATCCCGCGAATGATCAGGTAGGCCGAGAACGGATCGAGGCTGGCACCGTTGATTTCCCGGTAGTGACGCACCTGGCTCATCAGCGCTTCGCTGCCGCAGGCCACGCCACCAAGCACATCGCCGTGACCGCTGAGGAACTTGGTAGCGCTGTGGATCACCACATCCACGCCCAGCGCCAGGGGGTTCTGGTTCAGCGGCGTAGCGAAGGTGTTGTCCGCCACCACCAGGGCGCCGACCTGTTTCGCCGCGGCGACCAGACGCTGGATATCGACGATCTTCAGGGTCGGGTTGGTCGGCGTCTCCAGGTACAGCAGGTCGCAGCCCTTGGCGATCTCGGCCTCGATCTGCTGCTGGTCGAAGGTTTCGCAGAGGGTCACGGCCACGCCCATGCGCGGCAGGAATTCCTCGAAGATCTTGTTGGTACCACCGTAGCTGTCCTTGGTCGACACCACCCGCTGGCCGTGGCGCAGGAAGCTGTAGAGCACGCCGCTGATGGCTGCCATGCCGCTGCTGAAGGCCACCGCCGATTCGGCGTTTTCCAGATCCTGCAGCTTGGCTTCCAGGGTTTGCACCGTGGGGTTGCTCATGCGGCTGTAGATAAAGCCCGGGGCCTTGCCCAGGGCCACGTCGTACCACTGGTCGATGTCGTCGTAGCCATAGGCGGCGCTGGCGACAATCGGGGGTTGCGTGGCGTTGTAGGGATGACGGACTTGCTCTCCGCCCCAGACCACCCGGGTAGCGGTTCCGGGGTTTTCCAGCCCTGTGCGTTCAGGTTTTTTATTCATTGCAACGGCTCACCATAAAGGGTGCGCGGCCTGTTGCCGCGCTGGATCTGGTGGCCAATATAGAGAAAAGCCCAAGCCCCGAGAAACGATGTTATCGGGGCCAAAGGGGCGGTTTTTTTAATGGCTGCACAGCCCTGCAAACGGCCTGCGCACGAGGCTTTTGTGACGCCTCTTGCATTGCGGCACCGGGGCTTGCGAAGCTGCTGCGCGCCAGCCCGCAAACCCCGAAAGGAACCGCAATGAACCGCACCGAGCACCTGTGCCTGATGGCTCGCTACAACCAGTGGATGAACAGCAAGCTGTACAGCGCCGCCATGGGCCTGTCCGATGCGCAACTGGCTCTGGACCGGCAGGCCTTTTTCGGCTCGATCCTCGGCACCCTCAATCATTTGCTGGCCGGCGACACCATCTGGCTCAAGCGCTTTGCCCAGCACCCGGCGCGGTTTGCGGCCCTGGCGCCGCTGCAGCAGGTGGCCCTGCCACAGGACCTCAAGACCCTGCTGTTCCCAAACCTGGGCGGGCTCTGGCAGCAGCGTCAGTGGCTGGACCAGTTGATCCTCGATTTCAGCCAGTCCCTGAGCGACGCCGACCTGGACAGCAGCCTGCATTACGCCAACACCCGGGGCGTGGTCGCCGAGCGCGATTTCTATAGCCTGCTGGTGCATTTCTTCAACCACCAGACCCACCACCGCGGCCAGGCCAGCACCCTGCTGACCCAGGCCGGGGTGGATATCGGCGATACCGACCTGCTTATGCTGATACCCAGCGATATCTGATCAGGCTTGAGCCCAACGGGCGCACAACAGGGGCAGGCCGCGCTCGTGCCAGAAGCCCATGGAAATCCCGCCGCTGGACATGCCGCCATGGGCAAAGGCCTCGACGAAGAAGTGCCCTGCCGAGCTCCAGGCCCTGCCGGTCAGTTGCTCGAAGGCCTGGACGATCAGGGCTTCCAACTGCTGCGCCGTGGCCGGCCAGGGCGTGTGGGCCAGATGCGTGGCCATGGCTCGCCACAAATAGGGGTCACCCCGCAGCCCCCAGGACAGCGGTTCCTCGGCGAACAGCCGTGCGACGCTGCGCTCTCCCTCCATCGAACCCTCCCGGCACTGCGCCCAGTATTTATTCAGCGCCCAATCTAGCGTCTGCATCGGGCTTCTGCGACCATGCGCGCGGAAAAACCCGCTTGCTAAGGAATGGCGCCATCAAAGCCCTCAATGCTCTGTTCGTTGTGTCCCTGCTGTCCCTGGTGGGCTGCGGCACCCTGATCGCCCGCACCCCCAATGCCCATACCAGCTACGACTACTACAAAGGCACCCAGGCCAATATCGAACTGCTGACCATGCGCGGAGCCAGCGGCTACGACGGCTACGTCACGCTGTTCTGCTGGATGAGCATTGTCTGCCCGGTGGTGGCCATCGTCAGCCTGCCGGTGGACGCCGTGGCCGACACCGCGCTGCTGCCCTATGACGCGATGAAGCCCTGAGCCGCGCCCCCCCCTGCCAATGGCCTGAATGGAAGAGCGATCATCCGAATCATCAATTACCTGTTGCTGCTCAACACCCTGCTGCTGTCCGGCTGCGGCACCTACATGACTCGCGGCAATGCCCTGGACTTTCGCGACGACCGCTACTACCGCAGCGTCAAGACCAACGCCCAAGTGCTCACCGGCTACGACATGGGCTACGCACGCATGATCACCGGCGGCTGCTGGGTGATGGTGGTGTGCCCGATCCTGATGATCGCCAGCCTGCCCCTGGACGCGGCGCTCGACACCGTGCTGCTGCCCTACGACGCGCTCCAGCCGGAGCGGCCCAAGCGCAACATGCACGTGGATAGGAAGGAGATTCCCGAGCAAGACCTGCAGGCATTGCCCATCAGTGCCGAGGTGCAAGACCCGACGGCCCACACCCCGCCCATCACCCCGCAGGCTGATTGAACCCCTTCAGGCGGGCATGCACCCGGGCTACGCCTGATCCGGCGTGCACAGCTGGGGCACCCGCTGCGCCAGGCGGCAACGTCGCCCCAGGCGATCCACCTGGGGGCGGCCGAACAGGTAGCCCTGCCCCCACTCGCCACCACAGGCCGTGGCCAGGCCCTGGTCGGTGGCAGTCTCCACCCCTTCGATGATCACGCAGGGCGCCAGGGTCTTGCACAGTTGCACCAGGTGGCTGAGGGTCTGGGCGCTGTTGAGTTCGCTGCGGGCGCGCTGGATGTAGCCCTTGTCGATCTTGACGATGTCCGGCCGGGTCTGGCGGATGAACTCCAGGGTGCCCAGGCCCGCGCCGAAATCGTCGATGGCCACCCGGCAGCCCAGTTCGCGCAGGCACAGGACAAACTCGCTGGCCGCCTCGATGCTCGGTGGCGTGGCGCTTTCGGTGATCTCGATGACCAGCCGCGCGGCCACGCCGGGAAAGTCCCGCAACTGCTGGACAATGGGGTACCAGAATGAATCGATGATCGCGCTCTGGGCCGAGATATTGCACCCCAGGCGCAGGCGTTCGTCCCGTTGCAGGCTGTCGATCACACAGAGCACCACGCTGCGGTCCAGCTCGCGCATCACCTGGTGTTTCTCCAGTAGCGCCAGGGGGTAGACATCCCCGCCCTGGGCATCGACATGGCGCAGCAACCCTTCGTGGTAGAGCACCCGGCTGCTGTCGGGCAGCCACACCACCGGCTGGAATGCCAGCATCAAATGGCCCTCGGCCAATTCACGATAAAAGTCTTTGATGCTTTGCATGACAGATCCATAGGCAAGCCAACGACGCACCCTCGAACGTGGCACGACGAGCCCGCCGCCGCACTCGCCCAAGGGTCCCTGCCCAACCATGATCGACCCTGCCCGGGCCACCCGGAAGTGTTCCCGGATACCTTTCGCTTGTCCTCGGAAACCTGGGCCGGTGCTTATTCGTCTGTGGCCTTTTGTTTATTGCAATCATGCAAAAGGCCTCATCGATATCATTTAGCCACTAGTCCAGGAAGACCTATGCACAGAATGACCAGCGCCAGCTTTCGGGTGCTTGCCGATGTCATGAGAGAAGGCGGCGCGAATGTCGACGCCCTGCTCAGAACCTTCGGCAGCAGCATCCAGGACGTTGAGGAAAATCCCAAGGGCGTGAGGCTGGAACTGGTCTATCAAGTAATGCGCGAAGCCACCCGCCGCACCGGCAACCCGGACCTCGGGCTGCTGGCCTACAGCAAGGCCCACCCGGCCAACCTGGAGGCCCTGGGCTATGCGGTGATGTCTTGCGCGACCCTGGGGGCAGCGCTGCAGCGCCTGGTGGACTACCAGGCGCTGACCAGCAACGGCTTCTGCATGTGCCTGGAACGCAAGCCCGACGCGTTGCAACTGATCGGCTTCGACGTCACCGCCGAGCCTTCGCTGATCCCCCGGGCGGTGATCGACGCCGGCGCCGCCCAGACCCTGGGCCTGCTGCACTGGCTGCTGCCCCAGCACAAGCCGCGGCCGCTGGTGGCGGCCTTCACCTACCCCGAGCCTGCGGACACGCGCATGCTGCGCCGGCTGATGGGCGACAACCTGCAGTTCTGCGCGCCCCACAACAGCCTGACCTTCAGCAGCCAGGACTGCGCCATCGCCCTGCCCACCGCCGACCCGGCGCTGGATGTGCTGCACATGGAATACGCCCGCAACCGCCTCAATGTGCTGCTCAGCGGCTCGATGACTGCGCGGGTGCGCCGCGCCCTGTCCGAATCCCTGGCCCAGGGCGCGCCCAGCGACCTGCCGCATATCGCCCAGGCAGTGGGGGTCAGCACCCGCAGCCTGCAACGCAGCCTGGGCCATGAAGACGTGCACTTCTCGGCGCTGCAGGACGAGGCGCGGCTGATGCTGGCCCACAGTTTTCTGCGCAACTCCATGCGCAGCGTCAAGTACATCGGCGCCCTGTTGGGCTTTCGCGACCAGAGCAGCTTTCACAAGGCCTGCCTGCGCTGGTTCGGCATGACCCCGGGGCGCTACCGCGAGCAGTGACAGCAACGCCGAGCAAAGGCTCGGCGCAAGGTGACAGGAGCCTGGATCAGTGGCTGGCTTGCAACTGCGGCTGCACTTGCGGCATGGCCGAAGAGTGGTGGTTGAGGATTTTCCACTGCCCGCCCAGGCGCTCGTAGAGGAAGGTGTAGCGAGCCTGGACCTGCTGTTTCTTGCCGTCGGCGGCAGTCAGGGTGAAGGTGTAGACGCCGCTGTCCATGGCCGCATCCGGGCCCAGGTGACGAATCTCCCGGTAGTTGATCTGGCCCACCGGCCGCGAGGCCATGAAGTGCTCGAAGTAGTCCTGGATCTGCGCGTGGGTGCTGCGCACCTGGTTGGAGACCGTGGGTTGCAGCACTGCATTGGCCGCATAGAGGCTGACCACGGCTTGCGGGTTGCCGGTCTGCAGGGCGCTGTTCCAGCGGTCGAAGAGACCGGCGATTTCCCGGTCCTGCAGGTTCTGCGGCTGCTCGGCCACGGTGCGGTACACGTAAGGGGTGGCTTCCAGGGCCTGAGCCAGTGGCGTGCTCAGCACGAAGAACAGGGCCAGGGCGGTGCTTTTCAGTTTCATTCACGGACTCCAGTGGGTTTCAATGAGCCCCACTGTGCCCCGGGCCGTCGCCCCTGCCATCGGCCAACTGGAGCCTGCGGCCTATGCCATTCGGCAGATAGGCGCGATACCGGGCACGGGGGTCTAATACCCTGCCCCGAGCCACTGCACCGCCCCCACCCTGGAGTTTCCCGATGCCCAGCCCGCCCCTCGATCCCGCCAGCGCCCTGGCCCTGCGCAGCCAGTACCGGCAGTCGCAAAGCCGCGCCGCGCGCCTGCGGCTGCTGGTGGACACCGGCCAGGAGCTGCTGCAACTGCCCCCCGGACAGATGCGCCAGCGGGTGGTGCAGCGGGCCTGCGCCTTTGTCGCCATGGACCAGGGGCTGTTACTGGAATGGAGCAGCGACGGCGTGGCCCACGCCAGCGCCGAACAGGGCCACGGCGAATGCCTGCAAGCGCTGCGCGCCGTGGCCGGGCAGGCCCAGTGGCTGGAGCGCCCGCTTGCGCAAACCGGGGTGCTGCGCGTACTGCTGCACCGCGCCGACGGCCAGCCCTTCGGCGCCCTGCTGCTGGCCAACAGTGTGCCCATCAGCGCGCCGGACAGCGAAGACCTGGAATCCCTGCAACTGCTGGCCACGCTGTTGGCCACGCACCTGGAAAACCAGCGCCTGCTGCAGGACCTGCAAGCCCGGGAGCGCAGCATGTCGGAGCTGGTGCAGCGCCTGTTCAGCGCCCAGGAGGATGAGCGCAAGCGCGTCGCCTACGACCTGCACGACGGCCTGGCGCAAACCCTGGCCGGGCTGCACCAGCGCCTGCAGGGTTTCGCCGGGCGCTGCCCGCCGCTGCCGGAGCCCCTGCACGATGAACTGCAGACCATCCTGCAACTGGCCCAGGGCTGCGTCGGCGAAGGCCGGCAACTGATCGGCGGCCTGCGCCCCCATGTGCTGGACGACTTCGGCCTGTTGCGGGCCATCGACCGCGAGGCCGACCGCCTGCGCGACGCCGGGCTGGCGGTGCACTGGCAGCAGCGCTACCCGGAGCGCCTGCCGGCGGCCCTGGAAATCGCCCTGTTCCGCATCGCCCAGGAAGCCATCAACAACATCCTCAAGCATGCCCGGGCCCACAGCGTCAGCCTGAACCTGGCCCTGGAAGCAGGCCAGGCGGTGCTCGGCATCAGCGACGACGGCGCAGGTTTCCAGCCGGCATCCGGCCAGGGCATCGAACAGTTGGGCCAGGTGGCCATGCAGGAACGCGCCCATTTGCTGGGCGGGCGTTTCACCTGCCACAGCCGGCCCGGCAGCGGCACGCGGATTCTCGCCCGCGTCCCCGTCCCCTCCCTGGAGCACGCGGTATGACAGCGGTGATACGCCTGGTCCTGGCGGACGATCATGAAGTCACCCGCACCGGCTTCATCGCCCTGCTGGCGGGCAACCCGGAGTTCGAGGTGGTGGGGCAAGCCAGGGATGGCGAGCAAGCCCTGGCCCTGTGCGAGCAACTGCGCCCGGACCTGGCCATCCTCGATATCCGCATGCCCCTGCTCAACGGCCTGGGGGCCGCGCGCCTGCTGCAACAGCGCCAGCCCGAGGTCAAGGTGGTGATCTTCACCATGGACGACAGCCCCGATCACCTGGAAGCCGCCATGGCCGCCGGCGCCGTGGGCTACCTGCTCAAGGATGCCAGCCGCGAAGAGGTGCTCGACGCCCTGCAGCGTGTGGCCCGCGGCGAAGAGGCGCTCAACAGTGCAGTCAGCGCCCGCCTGCTGCGGCGCATGAGCGAGCGCGGCAACGGCCAGGCGCCCCAGGCTCAGGCCCTGACTGCCCGCGAGCGCCAGGTGCTGGGGCTGGTGGCCGGCGGCTTCAGCAACCGCGAGATCGGTGAAAAGCTGGGCATCACCACCGGCACCGCCAAGGCCCATGTGGAACGAGTGATCGGCAAGCTCGGCGCCGCCGACCGCACCCAGGCCGCGGTGCGCGGCATGGCCCTGGGGCTGGTGGCGCAACCTGCCGGGCAGTGGCCGTGAACCTGCTCAGCGCCCGGCGCTGGGCCGACCTGCCGCTGCGGGGCAAGGCGCTGGTGGTGATCTCCCTGCCACTGGTGATCCTGCTGCTGTCGCTGGTGCTGATCTACAGCACCGAGCGCCAGACCGCCCGCGCCGAGGAGGACGTGCGCCGGGTGCTGCTGGTGCAGGGCGATATCCAGGCGGTGCACACCCTCCTGGCCGAGGCCGCCGCCAGCGTGCGTGGCTACCTGCTGACCCGGCGCGAGGACTTTTTGCCCGCCTACCTCCAGGCCCGGCCGCAGATCGAGGCCGCGTTGCAACGCCTGGACCAGAATGTCCAGGACCCACGCATGCGCGACTACCTGCAGACCATCACCCCGCTGATCCGCACCAAGCTCGACGGCCTGGTGGCCCTGCGCAACGGCAGCCGCGACGACGCCGCCACGGTGACCGCGATCCTGATCGACAACAAGCAGGTGCTGGACGTGCTGCGCGAGCAGATCAGCGCCATGCGCGTGCGCGAGGATGCGCTGCTGGCCGAACGTAGCGCAGCCGCCGCGGCAACCCGCATGCGCCTGCTGTTCGCCACCTTGCTGGCCGCCGGCTGCGGGCTGTTCGGCGCCATCGTCGCGGTGCTGTTGCTGTCCCGGGGCATCGTCACCCGGGTGCAGCAGGTACAGGGCAATGCCCAGCGCCTGGCCCTGGGCCAGCCGCTGCGCCCGCAAGCGCCGGAACAGGATGAAATCGGCCAGCTGGGCACGCGCCTGGTGGAGGCCGGGCAACTGCTGGCCGAGCGCGAACGGGCCCTGCGCGACAACGAGGAACGCCTGCGGCTGATCATCGACGGGGTCAAGGACTACGGGATCTTCGCCCTGGACACCGCAGGCCGGGTTACCACCTGGAACGTCGGTGCGGAACGGATCAAGGGCTACAGCGAGCAGGAAATCATCGGCCGGCATTTTTCCCTGTTCTACCTGCCCGAAGAGTGCCCCCAGCACCCGGACATGGCCCTGCGCGAGGCCACCGCCCACGGCCACTACATGGAAGAGGCCTGGCGCTGTCGCAAGGACGGCAGCCGCTTCTGGGCCAGCGTGGTGATCACCGCGCAGTACGACGCCAGCGGCGCCCTGCGCGGTTTTTCCAAGATCACCCGGGACATCACCGATCGCCGTGCCGCGGAAATCGCCCTGGGCACCGCCCGCGAGGAAGCGGAAAGCGCCAGCCGCGCCAAAAGCGAATTCCTCTCGCGCATGAGCCACGAACTGCGCACGCCGCTCAACGCCATCCTCGGCTTCGCCCAACTGCTGGACATGGATTCCAATGCCGGCCAGCGGCCCCAGGTCGGGCATATCCTGCGGGCCGGGCAGCACCTGCTAGGGCTGATCAACGAGGTGCTGGACATTGCCCGTATCGAGGCCGGGCGCCTGCCGCTGAACGTCGAGCCCATGGCCCTGGCGGCGGTGCTGCACGAAGCCCTGACCCTGGTGTCACCCATGGCCGCGGACGCCGGCATCACCCTGGCGCCGCTGCCGGAACTGGCGGCGGACAGCGGCGTGATCGCCGACCGCCAGCGCCTGATCCAGGTGCTGCTCAACCTGCTGTCCAACGCCATCAAGTACAACCGCGCGGGTGGCCGGGTCAGCATCGACGTGGCGATCGAGGCATCGCGCCTGCGCCTGAGCGTGCTCGACACCGGCGCCGGCATCACCGCCGAGCGCCTGGAGCGCCTGTTCAAGCCCTTCGAACGCCTGGACGCCGACCCCAGGGTCGAAGGCACCGGCCTGGGGCTGGCCCTGAGCAGGAGCCTGCTGGAAATGATGGACGGCAGCCTGGGCGTACAGAGCACCCCGGGCAGCGGCAGTTGCTTCACCCTGGAGCTGCCCTTCGTGCGCCTGGCCGCTGCAGCCGCCGTGGCGCCCTGCAACGCCCCGGCGCTGAACGTGCCGGCGCCACAGCCCGCAAGCCGCTACCAGGGCAAGGTGCTGTGCATCGAAGACAACCTGCAAAGCCTGGCGCTGATCGAAACCCTGCTGCAACGGCGCCCGGGCATCCGGCTGCTGTCGAGCATGCAAGGCCAGATGGGCCTGGACCTGGCCCGCCAGCACGCGCCGCAGATGATCCTGCTGGACGTCAGCCTGCCGGACCTGCCCGGCCTGGAGGTGCTGCAACGCCTGCGGGCCTCCAGCGCCACGGCCGACACCCCGATCCTGATGATCACCGCCGACGCCAGCGAACCGACCCGGCGCGCCCTGCTCGACGCCGGGGCCACGGCGATCCTGACCAAGCCCATCCACATCCCGGTGTTCTTCGCCCACCTCGATGCCTGTCTCCCGGAGCTCCCATGACTGCCGATCTGCGCATCCTCATCATCGATGACCAGCGCCCCAACCTCGACCTGATGGAACAGCTGCTGGCCCGCGAAGGGCTGCACAACGTCCTCAGCAGCACCCAGCCGCTGCGCAGCCTGGAGCTGTTCAACAGCTTCGAGCCGGACCTGGTGATCCTCGACCTGCACATGCCCGAGTTCGATGGCTTTGCGGTACTGGAACAGCTCAACCGACGGATCCCGGCCAACGACTACCTGCCGATCCTGGTACTCACCGCCGACGCCACCCGCGACACCCGCCTGCGGGCGCTGGCCCTGGGCGCCCGGGACTTCATCAGCAAGCCCCTGGATGCCCTGGAAACCCTGCTGCGGATCTGGAACCTGCTGGAGACCCGGGCCCTGTACAAGACCCTGCGCACCCTGGTGCCGCCGGAGCGCATCGAACTGCTGCGCCCACCAAGAACCTGACCTGCCACACCTGGCCCCACCACCGCCCCCTGTAGCCGCTGCCGCAGGCTGCGAACGGTCGCGCAGCGGCCGCCGGGCGGGCGCCACGGTGTGTCAGGAGCCCGGTTCGGGTCTGCTGCGCAGCCCATCGCAGCCTGGGGCAGCGGCTACAGGAAGCTCGGGGGGTCAGAGGTCGCGGAAGAACTCCCCCGGGGTGGCGTCGAACTGCTGGCGAAAGGCGGCGATAAATGCCGAGGTCGAGTCATAACCACAGGCCAGCGCCACATCGGTGACCCGCTCGCCCTGCTCCAGGGGAGTCAGGGCGCCCAGCAGGCGCAGGCGCTGGCGCCAGGCACGGAAGGTCAGCCCGGTGTCCTTGAGGAACAGGCGGCTGAGGGTCTTCTCCGTCACCCCGAGCTTCTGGCTCCACTGGCCCAGCGTCGTGGCCTGCTCCGGGTGCGCCTGCAGGCTGCGGTAGATCGCCCGCAGGCGCACGTCGTGGGGCAGCGGCAGCATCAGGTCCAGCTGCGGCGCGGCGGCCAACTGGTCCAGCAGCACCTGGGCCAGGCGCCCGTCGGCGCTGTCCTCGACATATTCCACCGGCAATTCACTGAAGGCGCGGATCAACTCCCGCAGCAGGCTGCTGACCGCCAGCACCTGGCAGCTGTCTGGCGCCGCCCAGGTGGTAACGCTGCAATCGAGATACAGGCTGCGCATCTCGGTGCGCGGCGAGCTGAAGACCCGGTGCGGCACCCCGGCGGGAATCCACACCGCCCGTTGCGGCGGGGCGATAAAGCGCCCGCCGCTGGTCTGGATCTCCAGCACCCCGGCAATGGCGTAGGACAATTGCACCCACGGGTGGCTGTGGCGCCGGGTCAAGGCGCGATTGGGCAAGGATTCGGTGCGCCCGTACACCGGCCGCGGAAGGCTGGGCAAACCGGGAATACTGCGCCGGACGATCTTTTCATGTCCTTTAGGCGGCATTAACTGGCTCCTTGGCGTTAGTCGGTAAAACGCAGCCACGTTAGAGTCGCCCCACCGCACTTGGCAACCCCCGGATGATCCCGCTATGACTCGCTCGCGTCTTTTGCCCGACAACTTCACCCTGACCCTGATCGGCGTGGTGCTGCTGGCCAGTTTCCTGCCGGCCAGCGGCCAGGTGGCCATAGGTTTCGGCTGGCTGACCAACATCGCCATCGGCCTGCTGTTCTTCCTCCACGGCGCCAAGCTCTCGCGCGAGGCGATCATTGCCGGGGCCGGCCACTGGCGCCTGCACCTGCTGGTGTTCAGCCTGACCTTCATCCTCTTTCCCGTGTTGGGCCTGGCGCTCAAGCCGCTGCTGTCACCGCTGGTGGGCAACGACCTGTACATGGGCATGCTGTATCTGTGCGCCCTGCCGGCCACGGTGCAATCGGCGATCGCCTTCACCTCCCTGGCCCGGGGCAACATCCCGGCAGCCATCTGCAGCGCTGCGGCGTCGAGCCTGTTCGGGATCTTCCTCACCCCGCTCTTGGTGACCCTGCTGCTGAACGTGCACGGCGAAGGCGGCTCGACCCTGGACGCCATCCTCAAGATCAGCGTGCAGTTGCTGCTGCCCTTTATCGCCGGGCAGATCGCCCGACGCTGGATCGGCGCCTGGGTCGGGCGCAACAAGAACTGGCTGCGCTTCGTCGACCAGGGCTCGATCCTGCTGGTGGTCTACGGCGCCTTCAGCGAAGCGGTGAACGAAGGCATCTGGCACCAGATCCCGCTGTGGGAACTGGCCGGCCTGGTGGTGGCCTGCTGCGTCCTCCTGGCGCTGGTGCTGCTGGCGTCGAGCTTTCTCGGCAAGCTGTTCGGCTTCGACCAGGAAGACCGCATCACCATCCTCTTCTGCGGCTCGAAAAAGAGCCTGGCCACCGGCGTGCCCATGGCCCAGGTGCTGTTTGCCGGCAGCACCATGGGCGTGCTGATTCTGCCCCTGATGCTGTTCCACCAGATCCAGCTGATGGTCTGCGCGGTGCTGGCCCAGCGCTACGCCAAGCGCCCGGAATCGGTGGCCGAGCTGATGGGCCAGGTCGACCCGTAGCCTTTCCTGCAAGGCGGCCCGGTGGCTGGCCGGGCCTGCGCGCAGATGGCGGTGAAGATCGCGCAATGGCATGATGCCGCGGCGAAAATCATCAAGGACCGCTGATGTTTCCCCATCGAATTCAAGCCCCCAGCCAGGCCGACCTGGAACTGCAGGTTAGCGCCCGGCTGGAGGCCGATGACCAGGCCCAGGTCATCGTCCAGTTCGCCAAGGCCGAACAGTACGACGGCGAACTGCTGAGTCAGCTCGACACGCTCTGCGCCCGTTTCGGCGAGCGCCTCAATGTGCGTTTCTACAGCCACTATCCGGGCAGCGCGTTTGACGGCCGCACCTTGCTCGCCCTGCCCAATGTCCACTCCCTGAGCCTGGATTGCCTGGACACGCTGGAACACTTCGAAACCATTGGCAGCCTGCACAAGCTCAAGGATTTCGCCCTGCAAGTCATCAGCGCCGACCTGCCGGGCCTCTTGGCCCTGCCCAACTTGAGGGGGCTGCGAACGCTGCGCCTGTCCCTGGACAAAGGCCCGGCCATAGACCTGGCGCCCCTGGCCACCATGGCCAAGCTGCACACCCTGTCCCTCAGCGTGCAAAGCCATCACCTGGACGTACTGAGCCAGTGCCCGGGCATCCGCCACCTGGACCTGCATCGCATGCCGGCCAAGACGCCCCTGGGCATGGTCGCCGGCATGACCGGCCTGCACAGCCTCTCGGTGACTTTCGGCAGCCGTGAACAGATGCCGGAGCTGCGCAATCCCCAGGTCAAGGAACTGGCGATCATGCGGGTGCGTGGCCTCAACCGCCTGGACCTGGACGGCTTTCCCCTGCTTGAAGTGTTGAAGATCGAGGACCAGGCGCAATTGAGCCAACTGGACCTTGGCGGGGCGCCGCAGTTGCGCAAGATGAGCCTGATCAACCTCAAGACCCTGGGGGAACTCAGCGGCCTGAAAACCTCGAACATCGCTGACCTGCGCATCATCAAGGCCCCACAGTTGGATCTGCTGACACTGATCGACAGCCACCTACCGGCCAGCGTGCAGCACCTCAAGCTGCTCAGTGGCAAACGCGCCGTGGACAAACAGCTCGACGCCCGGCAACAGCAGCTGGGCATTCCTGAACCCCACGGCCCCTATTGACCCGCCCTTGTAGGCGCGAGCTTGCTCGCGAAGGACGTCAACGAAAACGCGCACCTGCAGGGAACAGGCGGCGCTTTGGAAATCATCGCGAGCAAGCTCGCTCCTACAGATTCACCGCCCCTTCCGTGATCACCCGCACCCGTGGCGCGCATTGGCACCCTACGGCTGTGCTAACGTTCGCCACCCCCAAAGCTTGAAACCCTGCCCCATGTCCATCACTGAGAATCTCCTGGCCTTCACCCTGGCCGCCACGCTGCTGACCCTGACCCCGGGCCTGGACACCGCCCTGGTGCTGCGCACCGCCACAGTGGAGGGCCGGCGGCAGGCGCTGCGCGCGGCGTTGGGCATCAATGCCGGCTGCCTGATCTGGGGCGCGGCTGTGGCCTTCGGCCTGGGGGCCTTGATCGCGGTGTCGGAACTGGCCTTCAACCTGTTGAAGTACTGCGGCGCCGCCTACCTCGCCTGGCTGGGACTGAACATGCTGCTGCGCCCGCGCCACTCGTTTGCTCCCACAGGCGCGAACAGCGACCCCGGCACCAACTGGTTTCTCAAGGGCATGCTGGGCAATGTGCTCAACCCCAAGGTGGGAGTGTTCTACGTGTCCTTTCTGCCGCAGTTCATTCCCCAGGGCCAGCCGTTGGTGGCCTGGACCTTCGGCCTGGTGAGCATTCACGTGGTACTGGGGCTGGTCTGGTCGCTACTGCTGATCGCCGCCACCCGGCCCCTGGCCGGTGTGCTGCAGCGGGAAAAGGTGATCCAGTGGATGGACCGCACCACAGGGATGATCTTCGTACTGTTTGCCGCTCGATTGGCCTTGAGCAGGCGCTGAACATCGCTCCCCTCAAACCTCAGCCAGCACCGCCCCACGCTCCTCCAGCAGCTTCACGAAACTGCTCAAACTCTGGGACACGGTGCCGCGCCGCCAGACCAGCCAGGTGCGCAGGAAGCGAAAACGCGGGGACAACGGCCAGACGCTGACCGTGGCGCAGCCGGGCATGCTTTCCAGCATGCTGCGGGGCATCAGCGCCAGCCCGGCGCCGGCGCTGACGCAGGCCAGCATGCCGTGGTAGGACTCCATTTCATGGATCTTGCCCGGCACCGCGGCGTCCTGGGTGAACCAGCTTTCAAAGTGATGACGGTAGGAGCAGTTGGCGCGAAAGGCGTAGATGCTTTCGCCGTTGACCTCCCGCGCCCGGGTAATCGGCGCATGGCCCAGCGGGGCGATCAGCACCATTTCCTCCTCGAACACCGGCAGCCCTTCCAGGGCCGGGTGGCGCACCGGGCCGTCGACGAAGGCGGCCACCAGACGGCCGGACAGCACGCCGTCGATCATGGTCCCGGAGGGGCCGGTGGACAGGTCCAGTTCCACCTTGGCGTACTGCTGGTTGTAGGCCGCGAGCAGCGCCGGGATGCGTACCGCCGCCGTGCTTTCCAGCGAGCCCAGGGCAAACGGGCCCTGGGGCTCCTCGCCGGCCACGGTCAGGCGCGCCTCGGCCACCAGGTCGAGAATGCGCCGGGCGTAGTCGAGGAAATTCCAGCCGGCGGGGGACAGGCGCATGCGGCTCTTCTCGCGGATAAACAGCTCCACCCCCAGGTCCTGCTCCAGTTGCTTGATCCTGGTGGTCAGGTTCGACGGCACCCGGTGGATCAGTTGCGCGGCGGCACTGATGCTGCCCTGCTCGGCAACGGCCTTGAAAATTTCCAGCTGGACCAGATCCAAAGCATTCTCCAAACGTGAACGACCTGCTCAATATTATTCAGTTTTCAGCAAAGATCCAGCACCGTAACCTGCTGCCATTCCCACCCGAGCAGGACGGTGCCATGAGCCTTGTTTCCAGCCACACCCACGCCTTGTCGATCAACCCCGCCACTGGCGAGCAGATCGGCGCCTACCCCTACCACTCCGAGGCTGAGCAGGACGCCGCGCTGAGCCGTGCCGCCGCTGGTTTCGCCCAGTGGAAACGCCAGAGCATCGCCGAGCGCGCCAGACGCCTGAACGCACTGGCCCAGGCCCTGCGGGACAACAGCGAGGCCATGGCCCGCATGATCAGCCTGGAAATGGGCAAGCCCCTGCCCCAGGCCCGGGGCGAAATCGAAAAGTGCGCCCAGCTGTGCCTGTGGTACGCCGAGCACGGCCCGGCCATGCTGGCCCCGGAAGCGACCCTGGTAGAGAACAACAAGGCACGCATCGAGTACCGGCCACTGGGCCCGATCCTCGCGGTGATGCCGTGGAACTTCCCGATCTGGCAGGTGCTGCGCGGCGCGGTGCCGGCGCTGCTGGCGGGCAACACCTACGTGCTCAAGCACGCCCCGAATGTCATGGGCAGCGCCTACCTGCTGCTGGACGCCATGCAGCGCGCCGGTTTCCCTGAAGGGGTGTTCGAGCTGCTCAACGTCACCCCGGACGGCGTATCCAGCGCCATCGCCGACCGCCGCATCGCCGCCGTGACCCTCACCGGCAGCGTGCGCGCCGGCATCGCCATCGGCGCCCAGGCCGGCGCCGCGCTGAAGAAGTGCGTGCTGGAACTGGGCGGCTCCGACCCCTTTATCGTGCTCAACGACGCCGACCTCGACGAAGCGGTCAAGGCCGCGGTGATCGGCCGCTACCAGAACACCGGCCAGGTCTGCGCCGCCGCCAAGCGCCTGATCATCGAGCAAGGGGTGGTGGAGGCCTTCACCCGCAAATTCGTCGAAGCCACCCGCGCCCTGGTGATCGGCGACCCGCTGGCCAGCGACACCTACATCGGCCCCATGGCCCGCTTCGACCTGCGTGACGAGCTGCACCAGCAGGTCCAGGCGACCCTGGCCGAAGGCGCCACCCTGCTGCTGGGCGGCGACAAGGTCGAAGGCGCCGGCAACTATTACCAACCCACGGTGCTGGCCAACGTCACCGAGCAGATGACCGCCTTCAGGCAGGAACTGTTCGGCCCGGTGGCCGCCATCATCAGCGCCCGCGATGCCGAGCACGCCCTGGAACTGGCCAACGACAGCGAGTTCGGCCTCACCGCCACGATCTTCACCCAGGACCTGGAACGGGCCCGGCAGATGACCGACGAGCTGGAAACCGGCGGCGTGTTCATCAACGGCTACAGCGCCAGCGACCCCCGGGTGACCTTCGGCGGAGTGAAAAAAAGCGGCTTCGGGCGCGAGCTGTCGCACTTTGGCGTACGCGAATTCTGCAATGCGCAGACGGTGTGGCTGGATCGCCGTTGAGGCTCGGAGGCCACGTCATAGGCTGAACGACCCCGGTGTAAAACGGACCTGGATCAGGTCCGCTTTTTAATCGGATTAGAGGCCGGCTCTGGTGCGAATCAGAACTTTCCTAATGAAAAAGCGCCGTTTTTTTCATTCTTTTAAGAATTTTCTTGAAGCAAGCAAGCCTGCCTCATTCTTATGATGCTGCTCTTTGGCATTACTCTGAGGTCCGCTATGTGCTCCTCCCTGCAAAAGTTCATCGTTCGTCTCCCAGGCGACCTGCACAACCAGCTCAAACACATTGCCAAACGAGAAAACCGCAGCATGAACAATGAAATCGTCGACCGCCTGGAAAAGTCCCTGGTCGTCGATGAAACCCGCGAGATGAATGAGAAGCTCATCAGCCTGCTGCTGCGCAAGGTCGATTCCATGGAGGAGCGGATCAAGTGCCTGCAGATGGGCCACCCGGAGCCCGAGCAGGATTGCCCACCGCCGTGTTACGCAAGGACTTGAAGCGGCCACTCCCGCCACGCGATCTTCTACCTTTCCCGCCTTTACCCCCTCGCTGCAGCTTGTATGATGGCGCCTGCCCGACAGTACCCAGCGGCAACCGCCAGGCCCCGGCCTGATGCCCGCAGGGCTCCCCCGCTGTTCCTCACTACACACGCAGGTCGACGCTCGTAGCCTTCCCAGGAACCTCCCCCGGCTTCTGCCATGGGGCCGCGTCGCCTTCTAGGATTGTTCATGAGCCGGATTCACCCGACTGCCCCCGCGCGCACCTGCAGCTCAGCTTTGCCCCTCAACCGCCTGACCCTGGGCCTGCTGCTGGCCGGCAGCAGCGCCGTGGCCAACGCCGCGGGCACCCAGTTGCCGACCCAGACCATCAGCGGCGAAGAGCCCTACGGCTATCGCGTCGACAGCGCCTCGGTGGGTGGTTTCAGCGAAGCGCCCTTGCTGGATACCCCGGCCTCCATCAGCGTGATCAATGAAGACATGATCCTCGACCAGCAGGCCCGCCTGCTCAGCGACGTGCTGAAGAACGATGCCTCGGTGGGCCAGAGCTACGCGCCGGTGGGCTACTACGAAAACTTCGAGGTGCGCGGCTTCTCGCTGAATGCCGCCAGCAGCTACAAGATCAACAACCGCACCATCACCGGCGAGCAGAACGTCGCCCTGGAAAACAAGCAGCGGGTGGAATTGCTCAAGGGCCTTTCCGGCCTGCAAAGCGGGGTCAGCGAGCCCGGCGGGCTGATCAACTACGTGACCAAGCGGCCCACGGACATTCGTTCGGTGACCGTTTCCACCGACGACCGCGGCAGCGGCTACCTGGCCACCGATGTCGGCGGCTGGTTCGGCAGCGAACAGCAGTTCGGCCTGCGTGCCAACCTGGCCCATGAAGACCTGCACTCCTACGTCGAGCACACCAATGGCCAGCGCGACTTCGCCTCCCTGGCCCTGGACTGGAACATCAGCCCCGACGCCCTGCTGCAACTGGACATCGAATACCAGAACAAGCAGCAGCGCTCGGCACCGGGCTATCAACTGCTGGGGGGCTCCAGCCTGCCCCACCACGCCTCGCCGAAAAGACTCCTGGGGCACCAGAGCGGGTCAAAGCCGGTGACCAATGAATCGCTGAACATCGGCGGCAGTTTCGAGTACCGCTTCAACGATGACTGGAAGGGCAACCTCAGTGCGTCGCGCAGCAAGGTGGTGATCGATGACTACAGTTCGTTTGCCTGGGGCGGCTGTACCACCGGCTGCATCAATGCCAACGGCAACTACTTCAGCCCCGAAGGCAACTACGACATCTACGACTTCCGCAGCCCCGACGACACCCGGCGCAACGATGAAGTGCAGGCGGTGCTCAATGGCCGCTTCGACACCGCAGGCCTGGGCCATGAGTTGAGCGTGGGGACCAGTGCGTTTCGTCGTGTGGTGGACAATCGCGATCAGGTCATGCACCCCATCGGCAGTGGCAATATCGACAGCGAACCCGAGCACTTTGCCCCCTACGACGGCCCACTCGGCGACTCTCATCGACGCCTGGACAGCCGCCAATACGGCCTGTTCCTCAGCGACCGCATCAGCTTCAGCGAACAGTGGCAGACGGTTCTCGGCGGGCGTGAAGTGCGCCTGGATGAAAAAGCCTTCAACAGTCAGGACGGCACCCAGCGCCACACCCAACGCTATGTGTTCCTGCCCCAGGCCGCATTGATCTACAAACCGCTCAACAACATTTCGCTGTACACCCAATACAGCAAGGGCCTGAGCCTGGGTGGCCAGGCACCGTGGTTCGCCAGCAACGCCTACAACACCCTCGCCCCCACCGTCTCGCGCCAGATCGAAACCGGCATCAAGTACGACTGGCAGCGCATGAGCTTTACCGCCGCCCTGTTCCAGATGCGCCAGGCCTACCAGTACTCACGCCCGGATGCTGCTGGCGGTTTCACCTACGTCCAGCAGGGCCAGCAAAAGAACACCGGCCTGGAGCTCTCCGCCAACGGCTGGGCCACCCCGCGCCTGCAGATTGCCGCCAGCGTCGCGGCGATCCGCTCCCGGGTCGAGGGCACCGGCACCCCGGCCTACGAAGGCCACCAAACCCTCAACGTCCCCCGCCTGCGGGCCAGCCTCCAAGGCGACTACGCCCTGCCCTGGCTCGACGGCCTGGCCCTGCTGGGCGGCATGCAATACAGCGCCAGCCAATACGCCGACCGCCAGGGCAACGTCGCCACTGGCGCCTACGCCATCTTCAACATCGGCAGCCGCTACAGCACGCGCATCGACGGTTACGACACGGTGTTTCGCCTGACCGTGGACAACCTGTTCGACAAGCGCTACTGGCGCGATACCGGGGAATACATGGGCGACGACTACCTGTTCCAGGGCGCGCCGCTGACGGCTCGGTTGAGTGCTTCGGTGAATTTCTGAGGCAGACGGCCCCTACCTGCCTCTCCCGTAGGAGCCGGCTTGCCGGCGAAGGCGATCTCATGGGCGCCTTGCCTGGCAAGCCAGCACCTGCAGAGACCTGCCGCCATCTGCCCCCGCGATAGCACCATCTCCAATCTGCACGACCCACCCTCTGCGTATGCAGTTACGATATGGGCAACTCCCTCCCCACCCCGGCCTGACCTTCCGTGCGGTGCGAACAACAAACCGGAGATTGCCTGATGCTGCCCCCTGCCCCCGATATCGCCCGACTCCAGCCCCTGCCCGTCGCCCTGGTGGATGAACTGACCACTCTGCTGGGCCAACGCTTCAGCACCTCCGCCAGCGTTCGCGAGCACCATGGCCGGGACATCTCCGCCCTCGATCCGCTGCCGCCGCAAGGGGTGGCCTTCGTCAATCACCTCGACGAAATCATCGCCGTGCAGCAGGCCTGCCATCGCCACCGGGTGCCGATCATTCCCTATGGCAGCGGCAGTTCCCTGGAAGGCTGGCTGCATGCGGTGCACGGCGGGGTGTGCATCGATGTGTCGGCGATGAACCAGATTCTGGAAATCCGCGTCGACGACATGGACGTCACCGTGCAACCCGGGGTAACCCGCAAGCAGCTCAACGCTGCGCTGCACGGTACCGGCCTGTTCTTCCCCATCGACCCCGGCGCCGACGCCTCCCTGGGCGGCATGGCGGCGACCCGGGCCTCGGGCACCAATGCCGTGCGCTACGGCACCATGCGCGAAAACGTCCTGGCCCTGACCGCGGTGCTGGCCGATGGCCGAGTGCTGCACACCGGCGGCCGGGCGCGCAAATCCTCCTCGGGTTATGACCTCACCCACCTGCTGGTAGGCTCCGGCGGCACCCTGGCCACGGTGGCCGAGCTGACGGTGAAACTGCACCCGATTCCCGAAGCCATTTCCGCCGCGGTGTGCAACTTCCCCAGCGTCGACCAAGCGGTGCAAACGGTGATCCAGGCCATCCAGCTGGGGGTGCCGATCGCCCGTATCGAACTGATTGACGCCCTCACCGTGCGCGCCCTGAACGCCTACAGCAAAACCCGATTGAACGAGGCGCCGTCGCTGTTCTTCGAGCTGCACGGCTCGCAATCCTCGGTCCAGGAACAGGTGGAAACCATCCGCCTGCTGGCCGATGAACACGGCGGCCAGGACTTCGAATGGGCCGTGCACCCGGAAGACCGCAGCCGCCTGTGGCAGGCGCGGCACGACGGCTACTTCGCCGCCGTGGCCCTGCGCCCCGGCTGCCGCGCCCTGACCACCGACGCCGTGGTGCCGATCTCACGCCTGGCCGAATGCATCGAAGCCACCGCCGCCGACCTGCAGCAGCAAGGCTTGCTGGCGCCGATTTTCGGCCATGTCGGCGACGGCAATTTCCATGCGGTGATCCTGGTCGACCCCGACGACCCCGAGGAAGTGCAGCGTGCCGACGGCGTGGCCCAGCGCCTGGCGGAACGGGCCATCGCCCTGCAGGGTTCCTGCACCGGCGAGCACGGCGTCGGCCTGACCAAGCAGGCCTATATGAGCCTGGAGCACGGGCAGAACGCGGTGGACGTGATGGCGGCGATCAAGGCCGCCCTCGACCCGCAACAACTGATGAACCCGGGCAAGATCTTCCCCCGCGGCCCGGCCGTCGACTAAGGCAGCGGCCCGCCAAGGAGCCAGCATGGAAATCCGCCAGCTGAAATACTTCGTCGCCGTGGTCGATGCCGGCAGCCTGTCCCGCGCTGCCCGGGAAGTGCACGTGGCGCAATCGGCCCTGAGCAAGCAGATGTCGGCCCTGGAAGCCGACCTCGGCGCCCAGCTCTTCCATCGCAGTAACAGCGGCATCCGCGTCAACGACGCCGGCAAACTGTTCTACGAATACGCCCAGGGCCTGCTCAAGCACCTGCAGGACGCCCGCGCTGCAATCAGCAGCGAACCCGGCGCCCTAAGCGGCTCCATCGTGGTCGCCCTGCCCCAGAGCGTGGCCAGCACCGTGGCCCTGCCGCTGATCCAGGCCGTGGCCCGCACCTACCCCAAGGTCGAACTGCACCTCAATGAAGAGCTCACCGGCAACCTGGTGGACCAACTGGTGCGGGGCCGGGTCGACATTGCCCTGTTCACCCCCATCGGCCTGCCGCCGCAAGTCAGCTTCAGCCCGCTGCTGGAAGAAGACTTCTACCTGATCCACCGCGCCGACGACCGCCACGCCCCGCCACCGGGCAGCGTCACCCTGGCCGAAGCCGTGGCCCGGCCGCTGGTGTTTCCCAGCCGCGCCCACAGCCACAGCACCCGGGCCTGCGTCGACCAGGCCCTGGAACGCCTGCACTTGCCACCGGCCCAAGTGGCCATGGAGGTCAACTCGGTGCACATCCTCAAGAGCGCCGTGGAGGCCGGCATCGGCCCCAGCATCATGCCGCTGAACCTGGCCCTGCGCGAAGTCGCCGAAGGCCGGCTGGTGGCCCACGCTATTCAGCCCCGGGAAGTCTTTCGCACCCTGGGCATCTGCGTCTGCGAAGCCTTGCCCGGCAGCAACCTGCGCAGCGCCATCGCCCACCTGATCGCCCAGGTGGTGCGCGACATGAGCCGCTCCGGCGAATGGCCCGCCACCCGCCTGCTACCCGAGGCCTGAACCGCTGTTTCACCCATTGCTTCGACAACAAGAATAAAGAGGCTAGCCATGAACCCACCTGCCCCGCCACCTGCGGCTCTCGACGATGCGGCCCTGAACTCGGCCTACCGCAAGACCGCCTGGCGCATCATCCCGCTGCTGATTTTGTGTTACCTGGTGGCCTACCTGGACCGGGTCAACGTCGGCTTCGCCAAGTTGCAGATGCTCGACGACCTCAAGTTCAGCGAAGCGGTGTACGGCCTCGGCGCCGGGATCTTCTTCGTCGGCTACCTGCTGTTCGAAATCCCCAGCAACATCGCCCTGCACCGCTTCGGCGCGCGGCGCTGGATCGCCCGAATCATGGTCACCTGGGGCCTGCTGTCGGCGGCCATGATGTTTATCGAAACGCCGCTGACCTTCTACGTCTTGCGGCTGCTGATCGGCATCGCTGAAGCCGGCTTCTTCCCCGGCATCATCTTCTACCTCACCACCTGGTTCCCCAGCCAACGCCGTGGGGTGATGACCGCCCTGTTCATCATGGCCCTGCCGATTTCCAGCCTGTTCGGCTCACTGATCTCCGGCCTGATCCTGCAACACCTCAATGGCGTCTCCGGCTACGCCGGCTGGCAATGGCTGTTCGTCATCGAAGGCCTGCCCGCCGTGGCCCTGGGCGCCGCGGTGTTCTTCCTCCTGCGCGACCGCATCGCCGACGCCCACTGGCTCACCCCGGAAGAACGCCACGGCATGCAAGCCGCCATCGACCGCGAAGCCGCAAACAAACAAAGCCACCGCCTGCGCGACGGCCTGCTCAACCCACAGATCTGGCTGCTGGGCGCGGTGTACTTCTGCCTGGTGCTGGGCCAATACGTCATCAGCTTCTGGCTGCCCACCATCATCCGCAACAGCGGCGTGCAACAGCCCTGGGCCATCGGCGCCCTCACCGCCCTGCCCTACGCCGCCGCAGCGGTGGCCATGGTCATCGTGGGCCGCAGCTCGGACCGCCACGGCGAGTATCGCTGGCACCTGGCGGTCTGCGCGGGGATTGGTGCGCTAGGCGTGGCGTTTGGCACCTTCTTTGGTGACAACCTGATACTGGCCATGTTCGGCCTGATCGTCGGCACCGCCGCCATGATCAGCAGCCTGCCGGTGTTCTGGGGCTTGCCTACCGCCGTAGTGGGCGGCGCGGCAGCCGCGGCGGGCGTGGCATTGATCAACACCCTGGGCAATGTGGCGGGGTTCTTCAGCACCATCGTGGTGGGCTGGCTGACCCAGGTAACGGGAAACACCCAGACCGCAATGTACTTCATGGCGGCCATCCTGCTGATCGGCGGCGGGCTGGGCTTGATGGTCAACCCCGTACGCAAGACGGCACGACTACAAACTGCCTGACGCGCCCCCCTGTAGGAGCCGGCTTGCCGGCGAAGGCGTCACAAGACCGCCCTCGCCGGCACAAATAACACCATCGCCGAGCACCTGAATCAGTCCAGCCACCAGTTCAACAGCGTCTCGTCCTCATCGTCATCGAGGTTTTTATAGACATTGGCGTAGTACCACTGGATCCCGGTTTGCTCGCGGAAACCATCGAAAAACCTGTTGATGTTCTCCATCCCGTTTTTTGCAGGGACCGCCAACGCCAGCGCCCCCCCGCACACCCCATCCAAGGTCCCATTCAGCTCACGAATGACATCGCTTTCGAGTGCCGAGATCACCGCCGGATCAATGTAGTCGGCATAGATCTGAATGCAGAAATTCCCGCCCCGCTTCAGCACTTGCGCCGGCGCATCGGGATTGCGGATGGAAACGATATCGCCCCGCGCCAGGTTCTGCGCCAGACCCGGTGAGGAGAGCAACTCGTAGGTATCCTCATCGATGCGCCGCGCCAACAGCTCCTCGCGAACGGCGCCATCGTCATCGGCCATGTACACCTGAATCAGCACAGGGGATTGCTTGTCGTCCATACGGGGCTCCACAGTTTCCACGTTCAACACCTGACCCTTGTTCTGTTACCCAGCGCTTCCATCTCCTGCCTCAGGGCAAGGGCTCAAAACGCCCACTGCCCGCATTCCACGCAAACCCCGGCAACGTGCAGTCCTGAAAGCCAATCCGCAGTTGCTCCCCCTCAGCCTGCACCTGCAAGGTATCCACCCCCAGGTTGCGACACCCCGGCGCCGCAACCGCCAGGCTCTGCAACAACTTGCCATTGGCCTTGTCCATCACCTCCACCGTCGTGATCCGCTGATCATTGCCCGGCATCGGCACCTGGAAATACCAGCGTTTAGTGGAAGCACTCTGCAGCAGCGTGGTGACCGGCTGCGGCCACGAGCGATCCGAATCCACCAGGCCCACCAGCTTCAGCGCAATGGGCAAGGTCTTGCCCGTGCGATAACTGGTCCAGGTGCCGCGCACCTGCTCCTGCTGGCGAGAGTTCATCAAGTCATTGAACTGCAGACGCGCCACCGGCAAGCCCTGCTCGTCCAGCTCATCCATGGCCAGCGTCTTGTTGCTGTAGCTGAAGGTCGGCTTGAGGCGGATCGGCGTGCGATAGCGCTGGTAGGCATAGGTGCCCTGGTAGACCGCATTCTGGCTGCCCAGGGTCAAGACAACCGCCTGCTTGCCCACGGTCCCCTCATACACCCCGTGGGACGCCTGCGCCGGCAACAGCCACAGCGCCAACACCAGCACCGCCAGCCCCCGAGCAACATCAAACCCACGCATCAGAAACGCTCCTCGCCCGATGAAAGATATTCCAGCCGATCAGGGCTGATCACCCGGTAATAATCCCAACGCCGAGTGCGCTGGTCGTAATTGATGAAGTCCTGCTTGCTGAACTCCATCTGCCCACCGGGGGAAAAGCGCAGATCCCCCTCCACCGCGAACTGCTCCAACTGCGGATGGCGCAGGTATTCCCGGCGCTCACGGTTGTACAGGTAGTACTGAGTGGGCGAGCACCACAGCCGGCCATCCGACTCCGCCAGGCGATAATTCTGAGCCTGAAAATCAATCCGCGCCTCGGCCTGGAAATGCCCGAAAGTCAGCGTCCTGGTACCGACCGACGACATGCACCACTGCCCACTGATCTCCTGCACCCGCCGCCCGGTGGTGCGGCTCATGACTCGAATACTGTCCACCCGCGCCACCTCCTCCCCGGCCTTGCGCGCGGCATGCACACTGAAATAGAAATCCCGATCGAACACCGGCTGCAGCAACTCCCCCTCAAACGCCTCCCGCTGACTGCCACCAAAGCGCGTCACCCGCTGCAACTGCAACGGCTGCTGCGTGCCCGTGCGCAGATCCACCAGACTGCCCTGCAACGCCTGCGCCCCCTCGGCGAACGGCTGCAACGACACCGCCGTCGCCGGCAGAGTCGGGTTGTCCATGATGTTGATCAAGAGCGCGGAGCCGGGATGGAAAGGCGTGGATTCCAACGCCATGGGCAGGCGCTCGGATTCGGAGAACCAGTAGCCGGACATACCGCCGCCGTATTGGGAGTCGTAGGTGAGCGCCAGTTCAACCGGAGTGTCGCCGAGGGTGCCGCGGTAGGTGGTGGTGGGGTTGGCTTGGGCGGCTGGGGTGAGGAGCCCGAGGCCGAGCAAGAGTGCGGCAGTCAGCCGGAAAAGGAGGTGTTGCAGGTGACGCTGTTGGCCAGCCCTTGTTTGTGAACTGCTGCCAATGGGCTGGGTCATGCCTGCGTTCCTTGCGGTGGGGAAAAGGGGCGCAGGATAGCAAAAGTTAGGACATCAGCCCCGGAATAGGTTTGTTGTCACGCTGCTAAAACCTTTACAGGTTAAATAGCGCTGTATTCAAACAACACAATCATTTTTTGCCAACATCCTCTGGCAACACTGTCCCATTTGGTGTTGTTTGCTCTAGAAAATGGATACGTTTTGGAGGCTGAACAAGCTCCGAACCGTAATTCAACGAGTACCGGTAAAAAACCTTACTCAAAAATCGAAATCTCCTACAATCTTCCTTCCCATTTCTGACACAGCTCTCAGTCGCGCCAGCTGTAGTCAAACTACGAGGCAAGATTGTGAGCACCCTAGTTGCCCCCACTGAAGTACTAATCGACACCCATCGCCTAGCAACTGCTCTACAGCGCTTCGCCGACGACCGCGACTGGCAGCAGTTCCACTCCCCCAAAAACCTGCTCCTAGCTCTCACCGGTGAAACCGGCGAGCTCTGCGAAATCTTCCAGTGGATGAGCGAAGCCGACGCCAAGGACGCAGCCAAGCGTCCAGAAACCGCTCAAGCCGTGAAAGATGAGTTGGCCGACGTACTCATGTACCTCGTGCGACTAAGCACGGTACTGGGCGTCGATCTAAACGAGGCGGTGACAAACAAACTCGCCTTGAACGGCCAGAAGTACCCCGTCGACAAAGCCAAAAGCACCAGCAAGAAGTACGACCAACTCTGACCCCCCTGGGCTCTAAGGACCACTTGTGATCGTTTACTCGGCGACCAAGCAACAATTCCTCGACGTTTGCGACAACAACGATATTGAAGAGGTGATCCTCAAGCACTTCAAAGAGGCCACTGGCAAGAAAGTGGCGGCTTCAGAGATCCGATCTTGGCAGGGATCGCTCACTTACATGGCCAAGGTCCTAAGAGACAAGGACCTGCCGGAGGATGCCGGAGTAGCCATTGAGCTACATATTCCGCAATCCATGAAACGTATCGATTTCTTGCTGACAGGCCACGACCAGCACCAGGGTAAAAATGCCGTGTTGGTGGAACTGAAGCAATGGAGCAAAGCCAGCGCCACCAGTAAAGATGCGATCGTAAAAACCGCGCTGGGTGGCAGTCATGTTGAAACCATTCATCCTTCCTATCAGGTGTGGTCTTACGCCACTTTGCTGGAAGGCTTCAATGAAGCCGTCTATGACCAAGGCATCAAAGTACACCCATGCGCTTACCTGCATAACTATGTCAGCGATGGTGTTATCAACTCGGCTCACTACGACGCCTATACCAGCAAGGCACCTTTGTTCCTAAAAGGTCCTGACGAGTTGACGAAACTGAGAAGTTTCCTCAAACAGCACATCTATTACGGCGACAACCAAGACGTTCTTTACGAGCTTTCTAGCGGTAAGAGCCGCCCCTCCAAAGCTTTGGCTGAAGCTCTAACTGGGCTAATGGATGGCAAGCCTGAGTTCGTTCTGATTGATGATCAAAAGACCGTCTTCGAGTCAGTACTTGCGGCGGTCGCAGAGGCCTCTGCCGATGCTCCGAAGGTGCTGATCATTGAGGGTGGCCCTGGTACCGGAAAGACAGTAGTAGCCATCAACCTGTTGGTCAGGCTCACGGCCTTACGCCTGATGAGCAGGTATGTCTCAAAAAATGCCGCCCCACGTGCCGTGTACGAGAAGAAACTGGTCGGCACTGTCAAGCCCACCAAGTTCTCCAGCCTTTTCTCCGGTTCGGGGGCTTATACCGAAATCAAGCCTGACTTTTACGACGCGCTGATCATTGATGAAGCCCACAGGCTGAATGAGAAAAGCGGCTTTTATGGCAACGAGGGTGAAAACCAGATCAAAGAACTAATTGGGTCCGCTAAATGCTCAGTGTTCTTTATCGACGAGGATCAACGCGTAACCCTTAAGGATATTGGCAGCAAACAAGCAATCCGAGAGTTTGCTGAGGCCCGAGGGGCAACGGTGGAGGAATACACCTTGTCTTCCCAGTTCCGTTGCAGTGGCTCCGATGGTTACTTGGCATGGCTAGATGACGTGCTGGGCATTCGCAAAACCGCGAACCCAATACTCGATGCCAGTGAGTACGAGTTCAAAGTGTTCGACTCGCCACAAGCAATGCATGAGGCAATCGAACAAAAGAACCACGGAAACAAGGCGCGTGTCGTCGCAGGTTACTGCTGGCCATGGAGCAGCAAGAAAGACCCTAAAGCCAAAGACATTGAAATCGGTGAACACTACGCCCGCCAATGGAATCTGGATCAAGACGGCAGTCTGTGGATCATCGCGGATAAATCTGTGGATCAGGTCGGCTGCATTCACACCTGCCAAGGGCTAGAGGTGGATTATATCGGTGTGATCATCGGGCCAGATTTGATCGTGCGCGATGGAAAGGTAGTGACATCCCCCAAAGCGCGAGACAAATACGACAAGACGATTCGTGGTTGGAAAAGGCTGATGAAAGAGCAGCCCGACTTCACGCGACAAGAGACTGATCTCATCATCAAGAACACCTATCGGACCTTGATGACCCGAGGAATGAAGGGCTGCTACCTTTATTGTACCGACCCAGAGACGGCGCAATATTTTGCCAACCGACTGGCAGAGGGGGAGTCAGCTTTGTAGGTGTCGTTAGTCAGGTTTCCTATTCCGGTGATGGCGTACCCAATCCTGCTATCACTGGAAGGCTAGCGAAGACTCCCCCCTCTCTACCTTTCAGGTGCCATATTCACTGCCCAATTCACAACTCCGTGTAAGACTAGTCCCTTTCTATTGAGCAACTTTTCCTAGAGAGTTCAAACGCCTTGTAACGTCAAAAAGTGCTGCCTAGGCTCGGTCCATCGCTGCACATCAGTGATCGGGTTTAGCAGCTCGAAATAGCACATTGGCGCACCCACTAATATTGGAGATGCACCATGAAAAAGCTCGTTCTCGGTCCGCCCCGGCCCTTACCTGGGCAATTCAGAACCCCCGAACACGATATCGATACCCAGCGCATTCGATTGGCCTTGGCGGCGCATAGCGCTGAAACCTCGATCCTCAATAGCCTGAAAGACACCGTACCTACGTCCGTAGGTCATCAATCCATGTTCAGTGTCCGCCCCGGCATCAATGCCGAAGAAGCATTGGTGCATGTGTCGTTGCTGCTGGACTGTGCGGTACAGGTCAGCGATGAAATCACCGAGCGCGCCAGCGGTGTGGAGCGTGGTTTGATTTGGTCGATGATCCATTCGGTGGAGATGGCTAGAGCGGTGGTGGATTCTTTGCTGGATGCCAAAAGACCGGCAGAAAACATTCAGCAAAGCTGAGGAAGGAGAAAACGGGGTAAGCCGTGACTTACCCCGTTACCATCTGACTGAAGCGCTAAACAGCTTGCGACTAAAACTCAGTAACCGGCTTCTTTCTGGTGCCGAAAGGCAAGTATGTAAACAGCATCATCCGCACGCTCATGCCGATAAAGTGCGACATAACCCGAATCACCGAACTCGATGATCAGCTCGCGCAGCTCCGGCAGTTCTGGAAAGGGACGACCGATTTCTGGGTCTTCCTCCAGTCGAGCGATTTGACGCTCAATCACTTGGGCAGCTCGTTGAGCGATCAGCGGGCCTTTCTCGACTAAAAACTGGCGACAACGCTCCAACCCTTGCGCAGCCCCTTCGGTGAGAATCAATCGTGGCACTTAGGCAGCTCCGCCTCAGCCTCGGTACCCCAGGTATTGAGCCAAGCCCGAGTTTCTTCGCCGGTCAGATGCCGACCCGTTTCCTGATAAGCCGCCCAAGACGCCAAGGCTTCTTGTTTGAAGCCCTCACGGGCTTCCTCACGCTCGACGTACTGCGCTATTGCTTCGCGCATGATCCAGTGGGACGAACGTTGACGCAGCCCCGCCAGATGCTGAATGCGTTTTTTTAGCTCGTCATCAATCTTGATAGAAGTGGCCATAGCCGAACCCTTGTTATCTAAAGGTATTACCTTTCGATAAGGTATCAGGCACCCAACGCAGCTGTCCATGCACCGAAGGCGCGGATAATGTCACGCAGCACTGGCCTAGGAGGACACGTGGGGAGACAGGTATGTATTTAAGAATAAGCCTGAGTTACCCCGTCCCCCTCTAACTTCTGCTGCTCGCAAGAACAGACTGTTCGATGATCAGGCGCTTGATATAGCGCTCAATCGCCTAACCACCAGCAGCTTCAGCCTTGAACTGGTTACCTATTAAATAGAGTTCAGGCGGTCTTTCGGCCGCCTTCGCTGGCAAGCCAGCTCCTACACGGGGCGGCGCCAACCTATGGCTATGCGCTGTCAGCGCACGTTGCGATACAACATCAACCGCGCCCCCTCATGCATCCCCCGCGTCAACTCCAGCAACCGTTCAAACTCCTGCGGATGTTCCTGCGCCACATCCTCACGCGGTGTGTTTGACGCTAGGTCATGCAAGGTCGCCCCACTGCCGTCGTGTTGCATTTGCAGCAGGAAGTTCTGAGTCACGCCGCCAATCACCGGAAAGGTCCCTTCCCTTAATACCAGCGGCACCACCCGCTCGCCTTCCGGAGCAGGCTGTTGAATGTCCCGCCCCATGGCGCCATTGGTGAAGGGCATCCCGGCCATGCCGGCTACGGTGGGCAGCAGGTCGGCGAGGCCGACGGCTTCTTCGATCACCTTGGGCTGCAACATCCCCGGGGCATGGATCAGCAGCGGTACGTTGTTGCTTTCCAGCCCCAGCTGTTCAAAGGCGGGGGCCATGTGGGGGATCTGGCTGATGCGGGTGTTGTGGTCGCCGAAGAACACGAAAATCGTGTTGTCGTAGTAGCCGCCCGCTTTGGCGATCTCCATCAGGCGGCCGATGTTGAAGTCCAGCAGGCGCACGGCGTTGTATTGCTCCAGGCTGCGGGAACCGGCGGCCTGGACGTGTTCTAGGGGCAGGTCCTGGGCTTGAAAGCCGTCGTTGTCCTTGGGAATGGTGAACGGGCGGTGGTTGCCGGAGGTTTGCAGGTAGGCGAAGAACGGTTGGTCCTGGGGGATGGCGCGCAGCAGGCGGTCGCTTTCCTTGAACAGGTCGAGGTCGGAGATGCCCCAGACGTCTACCTGGGGCGATTGCCAGTGGCTTTCGTCGTACAGGCGCACGTTGTCGATGCTTTGGCGGATCAGGCCATTGATGTTGGCCCAGCCGGCGTTGCCGCCGATCAGGTAGAGCTTGTGGTAGTCGCTGAAGGCGTTGATCAGGCTGTGTTGCCGAGTGATCAGGGGCTGGCGGGTGGCGGTCTCTTGGCGGGTGACGTCGGGCACGCCGGTGATGCTGGCCCACACGGTCTTGGCGGTGCCGGTGACCGGGACGTAGAAGTGTTTGAAGAACCAGCTCTGGCGGGCCAGGCGGTCGAGGTTGGGGGTGGGGTTGAGCGGGTTGCCGTAGGCGCCCACGGCGCTGGTGCCGAGGGATTCGAGCATGACGAAGATGACGTTGGGCGGCCGGGGGCGGTCGATGCGGTACGGCTGCACGCCTTGTTGGCGGGTGAAGTTCAGGCTGTGCGGGTCGGGGTTGTCGACGCCGAGATAGCGGGCCAGGGCCGGGTAGTGTTGGCGCACTTGGGCTTCGTCGTACTGGGCCTCGCCGGCCTTGAGGGTGTCGTAGAAGAACAGCACGGGGTTGAGGCCCAGGGCGGCGATCTGGCTGTTGCCGGAGAAGTAGGCATCGCTCCAGCGCAGGGGCACGGGGTTTTCCAGGTTGAGGTTTTCTACCCGGCCCAGCAGGCCGAGGAACACGGCGGCGATGCCCAGGACGCTGACGCTGGCCAGGGACCAGCGGCCCAGGGGTTGCGCCGGGCGATCGAGGGTCAGGCGTTCCAGGCGCAGCAAGGCGTAGCACCACAGGCTCAGGGCGCCGCCCCAGGCGAGGACGATCCACAGCACCGGGTAGCTTTCCCAGAGCATTTGCCGGGAGATCTGTGCGTCGTCCAGGTAGCGCAGCACCGTGGCGTTGATGCGCACGCCGAGGTAGGCGTAGTGGCCGAGGTCGATGATGTACAGCAGCCCTACCCCGCCCAGTACCAGCAGCAGGTAGGCCCGGGCCAGCCAGCGCAGGGCTGGCTGGCGCAGCAGGTTCCAGCGCGGCAGCCAGGCCAGCAGGGCCAGGGGCAGCAGTATCAGCAAGGTCAGGCGCAGGTCGAAGCGTAGGCCGATGCCGAGGGTCTGGAGGATGGCCTCGCGCTGGTCGGCGGCGCTCAGGTCCACCCCGGAAAAACCCACGGCGAACAGCAGCCGCAGCAGTGCCAGCAAGCCGAATACCAGACCTATCGCGCCCACGCCGTAGCGCAGGCGGCGTGATTGCAACCCGCCCATCATTGACCTCTGTGTGGTGTTGTCGAAGGCCGCGGCGCGGCCTGTTGGTTTACCCGGCAAGGGGCTGCCCGCGGCTGCGCTGGGTGACGCGGCGCCACAGCCACAGCAGCAGCGCGCCGCTGCCGGCGATCAGGCAGTAGCCCGCCAGCAGCGGGTCCAGCAGGTAGTCCCAGTAGTTTTCCGAAGGCTTGAGGCGCAGGGCGAAGGCCAGGGTCCCGGCTGCCAGCATCAGTACCCCCAGCAGGTTGCGTTGCCATAGCAGCACCAGCGCCGCCAGGCCCATCAGCACGATCATCGGCCGTGGGTTGTAGCCCCAGCGGTAGGGGTCGAGGTAGGTCAGGCCCAGGGTCGCGGGGTACAGGCTCAAGGTCAGGCCGATAAACAGCAGCAAAACCTGCACCCGGTGTTTGGCTGGCAAGGGCGCAATCACCCCCAAGTGCCGCAGGCTGACCCAGCCCAGCAGCACCAGGGTGCTGATGGCCAGGTCATCGGTGAAGCTGCGCACATAGGCCGCCAGCGGCAGCTGGTTCAGTGGAATAAAGCTGACCAGGGCCAGCACGGGCAGCAGCCAGGGCCGCCAGGGCGCGGTCAGGCGCAGGCTGCCAAGCAGCACGAAGCCCAGGAGGATAAAACTCAGGTGGGCTTGCCATAGCGACAGCATCACAGGCGCTCCGCCAGCCACGCCGCGTTGAAGCTGACGTGCTTGATAAAGGTGTTGTTCCAGGAATAGACCAGGTGGTACAGGCCGTCCGTCCCGCGGCTGAAGTAGGGGTATTCGTACTCGAAGTCGCAGCCCTGGGGCTTGCACACCCGGTAGTCGAGGTTGCTCAGGAAGCGCTGTTCCAGGGGCAGACGCCGGGCGCCGCTAGAGGCACGGAAACCTTCGCCGATGATGTCCTTGTAGGCCTCGTGGGAAAACGGCTGGCCCAGGGGATCGGGGGACTGGTCCAGTTCCACCAGCGGGCGCCACTGGCTGAGGCCGGCATCGGTGCCGTACAGGCTGAGTTTGAAGCGTCCGTCCTGCAGGTCGTTGAGGGCCACCAGCAGGCCCTGGTCGTCGGTGCCCACCGCCGCCAGCGATGAGTTGGGGTTGGACGGTTGCAGCGGATAGGGCTCGCTCCAGGTCTGCCCGGCGTCTTCGGTGCGGCTGGCCAGGACCTTGTGGTGGGTGTCGCCGGCGTAGCGCAGCATGGCCACGGCGCGGCGTTCGTCCAGGGGCACGATGGTCGGTTGCAGGGAGTGCTTGCCACGGCTGATGCGGAATTTGTCGATCACCGCGCCGTCGGCGCTCAGGTACAGGTACTCGGCGAACTTGCCCATGAACTCGTGGTACACCGGCAGGCCGATCGAGCCGTCGGCATGGAACACCGGCGCGGCGCGCACCAGGGTGCTGATGTTGAAGAACGGCGAGGTCACCAGCTGTCGCGGCGCCGACCAGCTGCGCCCTAGGTCATCGGAAACCATCAGGTTGATGGCGCTGGTGGCCCAGCCGCCCACCGACACCGAAACGTAAAACATCCACAGGCGCTGGTCCGGGCCCAGGGCGATCACCGGGTTGCCGAGCTTGCGGATATAGCGCCCGGTGCCGTCACGGGTCGATTCGCGGGTGGCCAGTACTTGCTCGGCGCCCCACTCGCCGCTCTGGGCGTCAAAGCGTGCGCTGCGCACCTGGACGTCGGCGGCGCCTTCCCGGGAGCCGGCGAACCACACGGCCATCAGGTCGCCGCCGGACAAGGCGGTCACCGAGGAGGAATGCACGAAGTCATCCAGGTCCGAAGAGACGAAGCGGCTGTTGTATTGCGGCGTGCTGTTGGCTTTAGCCACATCGCTGCCGACGGCGGCCTGGGCAAACGGCGCCAGTTGGTGAGGCGGATGGCTGCGCCAGGCGGCAATAAAGACGACGGCCAACAGCAGGCTGCCGCAGAGGAAGATCAGGCGAAAGGACAGCGCACGCATACAGGAGCCCGTGGCAAATACAGGGTGGGAACAAGGGAGAAACCATTAGCGCTTATCACTGCCCGGCAAGGGCCGGCGGCGGCCGGTGAGCATCGACAACGGCAGGTTGTCGCGCACCTGCAGGCTTTCAAAAATCGCCGCGCACAGGTGCAACAGCACCAGCCCTAGCAGCACATCGGCGCTGGTCTCATGCACTTGCAGCGGCCAGTCGGCGCCCCACAGGGCATCGACCTCTTGCATCAGGAAACCGCTGATGCCGATCAGCAACAGGGCCAGCAGCATCAGCAACATCACTAAAGCCCCGAGGGGCGAATGCCCCAGGCGATGCTCGGGGCGCCCGGCCAGCAGCGAGCGCAGGTGCCGCGCCAGCCGGGCCCGGGTCGGCCAGAAGTCGGACCAGCGCGCACTGCGCGGCCCGACAAATCCCCAGGCTGTGCGCAACAGCAGCCAGGCCATGGCGTAGTAGCCGAGCCAGACGTGCCAGTCGTCACCGGCTTCATTGAAGAAGTAGTTGCCGATAAAGACCCCGGCGATGGACAGGTGAAACAGTCGCACCAGCGGGTCCCACAGCCGCAGGGAAGCCTCTGGCATCAGCCTTTAATCTCGGTCTTCACCGCCTTGCCGGTGACCGGGTCGTGGTAGATCTCGACCTTGCGCTTGTCCTTGTCGAAGCCGTAGATCTCGTAGCAGTTGCCGTCGGTGACCTTGAACTTGCTGATCTGGTAGCCCTGGGCCTTGAGCTGTTCCTGAAAGGCCTTCTGATCCTGCCATTGCGAACGTTCGGCGGTGGTGCATTGCGGGCCGGCGAGGGCCAGGGGGCTGGCGAGAACCAGGGACAGCAGGAGGATCTTGCGCATGGAAAACGCTCCGGTGATGGGGGAGATTCCACTGTGCAAAACCAAGCTTAGTGAAAGCTTAGTTGGCAACGCGCGGTAACATTTTCCCCGCTAAAAACCCCTGCCGACGGACCCTGGCCAGCGTCATCATGCGCCCCTTCCCTGCCCCCTCGCCCTACCGAGAACCGCCCATGCGCCTGCTGCTTGTCGAAGATGATCGTGCCCTCGGCCAGGGCATCCGCGTGGCCCTGAGCGCCGAAGGCTACACCCTGGACTGGCTGCAGGACGGCGCCAGCGCCCTGCACGCCCTGCGCACCGAAAGCTTCGACCTGTTGCTGTTGGACCTGGGCCTGCCGCGGCTCGACGGCCTGGAGTTGTTGCAGCAATTGCGCGCCGCCCAGCAGGACCTGCCAGTGCTGATTCTCACCGCCCGCGACGGCACCGCCGAGCGCATCGCCGGGCTGGATGCCGGGGCCGACGACTACCTGGTCAAGCCCTTCGATGTCGAGGAATTCAAGGCCCGGGTCCGCGCCCTGCTGCGCCGCAGCCAGGGTCGTGCCCAGCCGCTGCTGGAACACGCCGGCATCCGCCTCGACCCGGCCAACCAGCAGGTGCACTACCAAGACAACGAAGTGGTGCTGACGCCCATGGAATACCAGTTGCTGCACCAGCTGATGGTGCGCCCGGGCAAGGTGGTGACCCGCGAGCGCCTGTCCCGGGCGCTGTACGGCTGGCAGGACCGGGTCGAGAGCAACACCCTGGAAGTACTGATCCATAACCTGCGCAAGAAGCTCTGCAGCGAGCTGATCCGCACCGTGCGCGGCGTCGGTTACGTGCTGGCGCTCAAGCCATGAACTCGGTGCGCACGCGGATCCTGCTGCCGGTCCTGGTGCTGGTGCTGCTGGGGGACCTGCTGATCAGCTGGCTGGTGCTGCGCGACAGCCACCACGAAATCGAAGAGGTCTACGACGCCCAGCTGGCCCAGAGCGCGCGCCTGCTGCAAGGGGTGCTGCGCCAGCGCGACCCGGCTCAAAAGCCGGACGCGGCGGACTGGGAGCGCCTGCACCAGGCCTTCGACCAGGCCATGAGCCGGGTCGGCGTGGCAGGCGCGGCCCACCCCTATGAAACCCGCCTGACCTTCCAGGTCTGGCGCGACGATGGCCAGTTGCTGATGCGCTCCGCCGAGGCCCCGCTGCTGGAGGCTCCTCCCACCACCCTGGGGGCCCACGACATCCTGGAAAACGGCAAGGACTGGTGCGCCTTCCTGCTGGCCGACCCACAGCAGGGCTTGCTGATCTGGGTTGGCGAGCGCGATGACATCCGCCAGGACCTGATCCAGCGCATCGTGCGCCATACCCTGTGGCCGACCCTGATCGGCGTGCCGCTGCTGGCGCTGCTGATCTGGCTGACCATCGGCTGGGGCCTGGCGCCGCTGCGGGCCATGGCCCGGGCCATTCGCGGGCGCAGCAGCGACACCTTGCAGCCGCTCGGGCTCAAGCCCCTGCCCCAGGACCTGGAGCCGATGCAGACCGCCCTCAACCAGTTGTTGGCCCAGATCGACAGCCTGCTGGAGCGCGAGCGGCGCTTTATCGCCGACGCCGCCCATGAACTGCGCACGCCCCTGGCGATCCTGCGGATTCATGCGCAGAACGCCCAGAGTGCCGGCAACCCGGAGCAACGCCGGGAAGCCCTGGACTTTCTGGTGAGCGGCGTCGACCGCGCCACCCGCATCGGCAGCCAGTTGCTGACCATGGCCCGCATCGAGCCACAGCTGAACAGCCCGCGCCTGAGCCGCATCGACCTCAGCGCCCTGGTGCGCGAAGAGCTGGCGGAACTGACGCCCCTGGCCCTGGAGAAAGACGTCGAACTGGTGCTGGAAGGCGACGAAGGCTGCCTGATCGCTACCGACCCGGTGGCCCTGGCCATCGCCCTGCAGAACCTGGTGACCAACGCCCTGAACTTTGCCCCAGCGGGCAGCGAGGTACGAGTCGGCCTGCGACCTCAGGCGGACGGCGCGATGCACCTGTGTGTGGAAGATGCGGGGCCGGGTATCGACGAGCAGCAGCGCGAGCGTTTGCTGGAGCGCTTCTACAGCCAGGGCAACGCCAATGGCGCCGGGCTGGGGCTGGCGATTGTGCAGATGATCGTCAGCAAGATCGGCGGTCGCCTGGAGTTGCGCAATCGGCCTGAGGGCGGGCTGTGTGCATTGTTGTTGCTGGGGCCGGCGCTTTAGTCGGCGGCGCGAAGGGCCTATCCTGTGCGCCGCTCGGGAATGGGGGCGGCCTTGCGGGCGTATTCGCTGGCAAGCCAGCGCCTACACAAGCACGCCCCCGTAGGAGCCGGCTTGCCGGCGAAAGCATCCGTAAGATCGCCTTCGTCGGCAGCCGACTCCTACAAACGAAATGACAATCAGGGAGACACCCATGGCCATGCCGGAACGGCTGAAACCAACACCCGCCACGCCGAAAATACGTGCGCTGATGAAGGGCTTGCTGAAGCAGATCCTCGACCGCATCTGGGACAACCAGGAACGGGAAAGCCCCGAGATCAGTGTGCTGATCGAACAATGGAACAGCCACGCCGGCCGACCTTTCGAGTTCCACGAATTTCGCGATATGCACAGCCATACCAGCGCGGCGAACTTTCTGCGCACGGCCTTTCATCAGGAGCGCTACGTTGACGACCTGAGCTTCGCCGAGGCCTGCGCCCTGGCGGATTTCATCTGCCTGTGCGAAGGCACGGAGTCTGATACGGACTACGCCCTGAACCTGCTGGAAACCAACTTCCCCGAGGCCAATGCCTCGGACCTGATCTTCTGGCCCAACGAGTGGTTTGGCGATCAAGATATGTTGCATATCGAGCTGAGCTCGGCGCAGATCATCGGTTATCTGATGGCGCAGTCTTCGCGGCAACTGCAGGATGCACCGCCGATCACCTTGCCCTACCCCATTCCACCGCAGCCATAGAGGCCCTCGGGCTGGCCAGCTGCATAAGCACCGCCGTGGCCAGCCACAGGTAGGGGCGTCCAGTTCGCCCCTCGTTCAGCCCTGATCGCCGCCGCCCACCGGCAGCACCGTGCCGGTGATATAGGAGGCTTCGTCGGAGGCCAGGAACAGGATCGCCGCCGCCTGCTCGTCAACGCTGCCGTAGCGGTGCATCAGGCTGCTATCCAGGGTCTGGTCGACGATCTGCTGGTACCAGGCCTGCTCTTCGGTACTGGGCTCGGCGCTGTTGCGCGGAATGCGCCGCGGCGGTGCCTCGGTGCCGCCGGGAGCGGTGGCGTTGACCCGCACGCCGCGGCCGGCGGTTTCAAAAGCCAGGCATGCAGTGAGTGCGTTGATGCCGCCCTTGGCCGCGCCGTAGGGTACGCGGTTGAGGCTGCGGGTGGCGATGGAGGAAACGTTGACGATGGCGCCGCTGCCCTGCTCCAGCATCTGCGGCAAGGCGGCGTGGCAGCACCACAGGGTGGGGAACAATGAGCGGCGCACTTCGGCTTCGATCTGCGCCGGCTCGTAGTGCTCGAAGGGCTTGGCCCAGATGGTGCCGCCGACGTTGTTGATGAGGATGTCGAGGCGGCCGAAGTGGGCGATGGCGGCGGCCATGATGCGGCTGCATTCGCTGTACTGCTCCAGGTCGGCGGTCAGGGCCAGCACCGGGTAGCGGGGGCTGAGTGCAGCGGCCAGTTCGAAGACCAGTTCGGAGCGATCCACCAGCACCACGCGAGCGCCCTCCTCGGCCAGGCGTTCGGCAACGCGACGGCCGATGCCCTGGGCGGCGCCGGTGACCAGGGCGACTTGGTTGTGGAAACGGTTCATGGAAACCTCGTGAATGCAAAAAGATAGGGAGAACACCACCCGACGTAGGAGCCGGCTTGCCGGCGAAGAGGCCCTTGAGCCTAGCAGCGCTCTTGTGGACGCCTTCGCTGGCAAGCCAGCTCCTACAGCGGCGAGGCGCTCTTCAGGCGGCGCTGGCGGCGAACTTCTCGTAGTAGAAGTTCGCCGGGGCGATGCCCTGTTCGCGGATGAACTGGCTCACCGCCTCCACCATTGGCGGCGGCCCGCACAGGTAGACATCCACATCGCCCTGGTTGAGGTGCGCCGGTTCGATGTGCTGGGTCACGTAGCCCTTGCGCGGGTACTGGCTCTCGGGGTTGGCCACGCAGGCGCTGAAGCTGAACTGCGGGATACGCGCGGCAAAGTCTTCCAGGCGCTCCAGTTCCACCAGGTCGAAATCGTTGGTCACGCCGTAGATCAGATGCAACGGGTGCTCGCTGCCCTGCTCGGCGATTTTCTCCAGCATGGCGGTGAACGGCGCCAGCCCGGTGCCACCGGCCAGCAACAGCAAGGGCCGGCGGATGTCCCGCAGGTAGAAGCTGCCCAGGGGCCCGGCCAGGGTCATGCTGTCGCCGGCTTTGGCGAGACTGGTGAGGAAGCTGCTCATCAGGCCGCCGGGCACATTGCGGATCAGGAAACTGACTTCGCCATCGCGCTGCAGGGAGCTGAAGGAATAGGCGCGGGTCTGCTCGCTACCAGGCACGCCAAGGTTGACGTACTGCCCCGGCAGGAACGCCAGCTGGTTCAGGGCCTCGCCCTTGATCGACAGGGCGATGGTGCTGTCGGACAACTGGCGCACCGCGCTGATGCTGGCCTGAAAGGTGGCTTGCCCGGCGCGGCAGACCTGGGACGAAGCCGGCACCCGCACCACGCAATCACCGAGGGCGCGCATCTGGCAGGTGAGGACAAAACCCTGCTCGGCCTCGTCGGCGCTCAGGGCGTCTTCGATGTAATCCTCCCCCAGCTCGTAGCGCCCCGCCTCGGCCAGGCACTTGCAGGTGCCGCAGGCGCCGTCGCGGCAGTCCAGGGGAATATTGATGCCCTGGCGGTAGGCGGCGTCAGCCACGGTTTCGCCCGGGTTGGCGTTGACGAAACGGGTCACGCCGTCTTCGAAATTGAGTGCGATTTGATGGCTCATGGCGGTCGCCTCAGAGGTGGTAGATATCGACGACCTGGCGAACGTAGTCGTTCTTCAGGATGACTTTCTTGGCCAGGATCAGCGGGTTTTCGCCCCGCAGGTCGAGGGTGTAGAAGCTGCAGCCGAAGTAGCTGTCCACGGTCTTGTAGCGAAAGCTCAGGGTGTGCCAGTTGAAGCGCAGCTTGCAGAAGCCGTCGCCGTGCTCCAGCAGCTCGATATTGCACAGGTTGTGGGAGGTGCGGGTGTCGGGAATGCTGGCGCTGGAGCGCTCGGTCTTGATGCGGAACACCCGGTCTTCCAGGCCGCTGCGGTTGCCGTACCAGATCAGCGAGATTTCCCGCTGCGGGTCTTCGGTCAACTGGTCGCTGTCGTCCCAGGAGGGCATCCAGAAGGTCGCGTCCGGGGCGTAGAGCTCCAGCCAGCTGTCCCAGTCCTTGTCGTCCAGGTAGCGGGCTTCGCGATACAGGAAATCCCGCACGGCATCGTAGGAAATGTTCATTGCACGGCCTCCACTGCGATCTGGCGTGAGGCTTCACGCTCCAGGGCCGCGAGCAGGGTTTGCTGCCAGTACTTGTGCTGCATCACGAACAGGCCTTCATCCTCGGTGCGCACGCCGCTGAGGATCGGTTGCAGGTCGATTTCTTTCGCTGCGTCGTCCGCGCCCTGGACCCAATGCTCGGCGCCGCGGGACATGTCGTTCCAGGCCGTGGTGCTGCCCTGGTAGCCGAGCTGGCAGGAGCGGAATTCCTCCAGGTCGTCCGGGGTGGCCATGCCGCTGACGTTGAAGAAGTCTTCGTACTGGCGGATGCGCCGGGCCCGGGCTTCGTCGCTCTCGCCCTTGGGCGCGATGCAGTAGATGGTGATTTCGGTGCGGTCCACGGAGATCGGCCGGGCGATGCGGATCTGCGAGCTGAACTGGTCCATCAGGTAGAGGTTCGGATACAAGCACAGGTTGCGCGAGTTCTCGATCATCCAGTCGGCGCGGGCCTGGCCAAAGTCCCGGGCCAGCTCGTCGCGGCGTTCGTACAGCGGGCGGTCTTCGGGGTTGGACCAGCGGGTCCAGAGCAGCATGTGGCCCTTGTCGAACGAGTAGAAACCGCCGCCCTGCTTGGCCCAGGTGCCGGCGCTCATGGTGCGGATGTCTTCCCCGGCCTCGCGCTGCTTGCGCTGGTTCTGGGTGGCGGCGTAGTTCCAGTGCACCGAGCTGACGTGGTAGCCGTCGGCGCCGTTCTCGGCGGTGAGCTTCCAGTTGCCTTCGTAGATATAGCTGGAAGAGCCGCGCAGCACTTCCAGGCCGTCGGCGGACTGGTCGACGATCATGTCGATGATCTTCGCCGACTCCCCCAGGTGCTCCACCAGGGGCAGCACGTCGGGGTTGAGGCTGCCGAACAGGAAACCGCGGTAGGACTCGAAGCGCGCGACGCGGGTCAGGTCGTGGGAGCCTTCGCAGTTGAAGCTGGCCGGGTAGCCGGCGGCGGCCGGGTCCTTGACCTTGAGCAGCTTGCCGGTGTTGTTGAAGGTCCAGCCGTGGAACGGGCAGGTGAAGGAGGCCTTGTTGCCGGTCTTGTGCCGGCAAAGCATGGCGCCGCGATGGCTGCAGGCGTTGATGAAGGCGTTGAGCTCGCCGTTCTTGTTGCGGGCAATGAAGATCGATTGCCGGCCCATGGTGGTGCTGTAGTAGTCGTTGGGATTGGGGATCTGGCTGTCGTGGGCCAGGTACAGCCAGTTGCCTTCGAAGATGTGCTGCATCTCCAGGTCGAACAGCCGGGGGTCGGTGAACATCTCCCGCTTGCAGCGGTAGACGCCCTGGTCGGGGTCTTCTTCAAGCAGGGAATGCAGGTATTCGGGTCGCAGGGACATGGCCGCCGCCTCCATTGTTTTTATTCAGGCAGGGCCATGCTAGGACGGGGGTTGGCGGGGCAAAAGCCGATGCGTGCAGACCTGTATCCGTTTTCTGCAAAAGCGCCGGCGGTGGGTTGTGTAGGAGCCGGCTTGCCGGCGAAAAGGCCCTTGGATGGGGTGCTGAGCCTGCCGGCCCCTTCGCTGGCAAGCCAGCTCCTACAAGAGGCCGATGCCTGAGGATCAGTGCCGACGCTTGAGGGTGTCGGAGGGCAGTTCGCCGTATTGCTGGCGGTAGCTTTGGGCAAAACGCCCAAGGTGCAGGAAGCCGAAATCCAGGGCCAGTTCGGTGACGTTGCGCACCGGGCTGTGCGGGTCGCTGAGGCAGGCGTGCACCCGTTGCAGTTTCTGCTGGCGGATGTAGTTTTTCGGCGTGGTGCGGGCGTTGCGCTCGAACAGCGCGTACAACGAGCGCAGGCTCATGCGCGCCTGTTGCGCCAGTTCTTCGCAGCCGATGTCGTGCTTGAGGTTGCGTTCGATGTAGTCGGCAATCCGTTCGAAGGTCGCCGCCGAGGCGCTCAGGGTGCCGCGCTGGACGTTGGTCTGCATCAGGCCCAGCAGTTTGCCCACCAGGATCTGTGCGTAGTGCTCCTGGATCTTGGGCATGGTCTCCAGGGCTTCGGCCTCCTGGCACAGCAAGCTCAGCAATGGCACGAAGCCTTCCAGCTCCTGCAGTTGGTAGCGCTGGCGCAGAAAGCGCACGCCCTGCCCCGGGTACTGCCAGCGCTGTTCCTGGCAGGCGTTTTCCACCAGGTGGGTGGGAATCTTGATGATGAATTTTTCGCAGTCGTCGGAATAGGTCAGGTCCACCGGGTCGTCGGGGTTGATCAGCAGCAGTTCCCCCGGGGCGAAGTAGTGCTCCTGGCCCGGGCCACGCCACCGGCAGTGGCCCCGCAGCAGTACTTGCAAGTGGTAGATGCTTTCCAGGGCCGGCGAGGTGACGCGCACGCTGGCGCCGTAGCTGATGCTGCACAAATCCAGGCTGGCCAGGGCCCGGTGTTGCAGGCTGGCCTGGGGATGGCCGGCCCGGGGCAGGCGGATGCAGTGGCTGCCCACGTGCTGGTTGACGTAACCGGATACGGCATAGGGATCGGCTTGAACAAACACGCTGCTGCGCTCACTCAACAGATGCATCTGCATGATCGGGTCACTCTGATGGTTCTTATTGGGTCTGCGCTTCAGGCACGCAGCGCAGTCTCGTCAGGCCCGGCATAACGGCAAAAGCCACGGGCACCTGGGTCGGTGCTCCGTGGCCGGGCCAGGCACGGTCGGCGCTTCAGTCCTCCAGGGCGCGGACCCGCTCGTGGCGCTGCTGCTCTTGCGGCTGGGCCGAAGACTGCAGGGTGAAGTCGAACTCGATCTCGGCAAAGCGCCCGCTGACCCCCAGGGCCTTGGCCCGGGCCTGGTCTTCGCTGAAGGTGATCTGGGCGATCAGCTCGTCGCGGGTGGCGTAGGCAAAATCGTCGTGCAGGTACTGGTCACCATCCAGGTTGATCTGGGTGGTCAGGTGGCGATGGTCATCGGCGGAGATGAAGAAGTGGATGTGCGCCGGGCGCTGGCCATGGCGGCCCAGTTGGTCCAGCAGTTGCTGGGTCGGGCCATCCGGCGGGCAACCGTAGCCGGACGGCACGATGCTGCGAAAGCGGTAGCGGCCCTCGGCGTCGGTGACGATGCGCCGGCGCAGGTTGAACTCCGACTGGCTGCCGTCGAAGTAGGAATAGGTGCCGCCGGTGTTGGCGTGCCAGACATCGACGATGGCCCCGGCCAGTGGCTCGCCGGCGGTGTTGCGAACCTGCCCCTGCATGAACAGCACCACCCCCGGGTCGACGCCGTCGTCCAGGCGCGCTTCGCCCTGGCTCAGCGGTGCACCGGCCACGTACAGCGGGCCTTCGATGGTTCGCGGGGTGCCGCCGGTCTTGCCCACCTGTTCGTCGGCGGCGTCCATCAGCAGGTCCAGGTAATGCTCCAGGCCCAGGCCCGCGGCCAGTAGCCCGGCTTCCTGGCGGGCGCCGAGAACGTTGAGGTAATTGACGGCCTTCCAGAACTCTTCCGGGGTGATCTCCAGGTCTTCGATGATGTTCACCGAATCCCGCAGGATGCGGTAGATGATGGCCTTGGCCCGGGGGTTGCCGCCCTCGGTGAACTGGCCGCTGGCTTCTTCAAGAAACTGCTGGGCGCTGGCAGTGTGGGAAATTCTGACGTTCATGATTAATCCTCATCTTGTATTTATTAGAGTGGTGAACGGGCTGGCACGGGCTCAGCGGTCATCCTCATGAATGGAAGAAGGATGCCTGCACATCGCATCAACTTCGATGGCCATATAGGGGTACAGCGGCAATTGCATCAGGGTGTCGTGCAATTCCTGCACGCTATCGACGTCGAACACGCTGTAGTTGGCGTACAGCCCGGCGATGCGCCACAGGTGGCGCCACTTGCCTTCGGCCTGCAGGCGTTGGGCCAGGGCCTTTTCGTCGGCTTTCAGCTGCGCGGCGCGCTCGGGGTTCATGTCGACCGGCAGGTTCACGGTCATTTTCACGTGGAATAGCATGCAGCCCTCCTCAGGTGTGATGCAGCACGGGGGTGGTTTTGTCGCGACGGAAGAACGCCAGGCGCTCTTCGTCCAGGCTCAGGCCAAGGCCCGGTGCCTTTGAGACATGCAGGTGGAAATCCCGGTACACCGGCGGCTCGGCGAGGATGTCCTCGGTCAGCAGCAGCGGGCCGAACAGTTCGGTGTCCCAGCTCAGTTTGTTCAGGGTCAGGAAGGCGTGGGCCGAGGCCAGGGTGCCGATGCCGCCCTCGAGCATGGTGCCGCCGTACAGGCCGATGCCCGCCGCCTCGGCAATTGCCGCGGTGCGCAGGGTGGCGCGAGGGCCGCCGTTCTTGGCGATCTTCAGGGCGAACACCGAGGCCGCCCCTTCCCGGGCCAGGTTGAAGGCGTCTTCCACGCACTCGATGGATTCGTCGGCCATGATCGGCGCCGGGCTGCTGGCATTCAGGCGCACCATGCCGGCGCGGTTGTTGCGCGAAATCGGTTGTTCGATCAGGTCGATGCCATTGCCGCCGAGGATGCGGCAGGCGCGCAGGGCCACGGCTTCGTCCCAGGCCTGGTTGACGTCGACCCGCACGCTGGCGCTGTCGCCCAGGGCCTTCTTGATGGCGATCACGTGGGCCAGGTCGCGGTCCACTTCACCGGCGCCGATCTTCAGCTTGAAGATGCGGTGGCGGCGCAGGTCGAGCATCTTCTGCGCTTCGGCGATGTCCTTGGCGGTGTCGCCACTGGCCAAGGTCCAGGCCACCGGCAGCGCATCGCGCACCCGGCCGCCCAGCAGTTCGCTGACCGGCAGCCCGAGGCGCTTGCCCTGGGCGTCGAGCAAGGCGCTTTCGATACCGGATTTGGCGAAGGTGTTGCCGCGGATGCTCTGCTCCAGGCGCAGCATGGCGGCGTTGATGTTGCTGGCGTCCTGGCCGATCAGCAGCGGCGCGACGAAACGGTCGATATTGGTCTTGATGCTGTCCGGGCTTTCATTGCCATAGGCCAGGCCACCGATGGTGGTGGATTCCCCCAGGCCTTCGATGCCGTCGGCGCAGCGCAGGCGGATCAGCACCAGGGTCTGGTTCTGCATGGTGTGCATGGCCAGCTTGTGGGGGCGGATGGTCGGCAGATCGACGATGATCGTCTCGATCGATTCAATGGCAGAAGCGTGCATTTCCATACCCATCAGGTTCTTGAAGTTCTGCCAGCGATTCTGTCCCGGCTTTTTCCGGGGTTCCAATATAGAATTGGTCTGGCTTGATACCTTTAAGGTATGCACTTCACCACTGGGGAGCTGTCATGGAACTGCGTCATCTGCGCTATTTCCAGGTGCTGGGGGAAACCCTCAATTTCACCCGCGCCGCCGAGCGCCTGCACATCGCCCAGCCGCCGTTGAGCCGGCAGATCCAGCAACTGGAAGACGAGTTGGGGGTGCTGCTGCTGGAGCGTGGCCGACCGCTGCGCCTGACCGCCGCCGGGCGGTTTTTCTACGAGCATTCCAACCGGGTACTGGAGCAGTTGGGCAAGGTCTGCGACAACACCCGGCGCATCGGCCTGGGGCACAAGACCTGGCTGGGCATCGGCTTTGCCCCCTCGACCCTGTACGGCGTGCTGCCGCAACTGATCCGCCGCCTGCGCAGCAACGGCACCCTGGAACTGGAACTGGGCCTGTCGGAGATGACTACCCTGCAGCAGGTGGAAGCCTTGAAGGCCGGGCGCATCGATATCGGCTTCGGGCGTATCCACATCGACGATCCGGCCATCGTGCAGAAGGTGCTGACCGAAGACCGCCTGGTGGTCGCCCTGCCCGCCGGCCACCCGCTGCTGGGGCAACCGGTGAGCCTGGCGCAACTGGCGGACGAGCCTTTCGTGCTGTACCCGGCCAACCCGCGCCCGAGCTACGCCGACCATGTGATCGCGCTGTTCAGTGCCCGCGGCCTGAACCTGAAGATCGCCCAGTGGACCAACGAATTGCAGACCGCCATCGGCCTGGTGGGCGCCGGCATCGGCATTACCCTGGTACCGGCCTCGGTGCAGGTGCTGCACCGTGACGACATCGGCTTCTGCCCGCTACTGGAGGCCGAGGCCACCTCGCCGATCATCCTCAGCCGCCGCATCGGCGAGCCCTCGCCGGGCCTCACCCACTGCCTGCACCTGATCGCCCAGTTGCGCAGCGAGATCGGCCGCGAACACCCCATCGTCAGCTGAAAGCACAACCGCCGGCCCCATCGAAAGACGGGCACCGGCGGCTCTCTTGCAGCTTGAAACGGGCGGCAGCCCTTAGAAGGTCAGGCCAACCTTGAAGCCATACTCGTTACGCTTGAGCTTGGTGTTGTCAGCCACAGGCGTATCTTCGTCCAGCTTGTACTCGGTGCGGGTGTAATAGACCCCGGCCATGACCGGCAGCGAGCCGTTCTGGTTCATCAAGAAATTCACCTCGGCGTAAGGGTTGGTGCGGTCCTTGAGGTCCACGGTGTCGCTGCCGACGTCATCCACCTTGAGCCGCGCCTTGCCGTTGATGGTGTGGCGCGCCCCCAGCTCGACGCGCATGGTCAGGTCGTCGAACTGGTGGTTGTAGCCCAGAGCGGCCTTGGCGAAGGGCGACTTGTTGGTGAGCTTCATGTCGTAATCGCCGGTGTCCGGCTCGTAGCGGGTCCAGGTGTAGCCACCCCCCACCAGCACATCGACAAAGTTGCGTGCGTCCAGGGCCGCGCGCCAGCCCAGGTCGAGGTCGGCCTGGCCTTCCTTGAGCTTGTTGTCGTGCTTCTTGCCGAACTTGGCCTCGACCCCGGCCTGGTAGATCAGGCCCGATTCGGCGGTCATCTTGTTGCCGAAGTTGTAGAACACACCCCCTTCACCCAGGTGCTCCTTGTCGCTTTCACTACCGCCTTCGAGCTTGAAGTCGTTGTAGCTACCGAGGATACCCAGGGTGGAAATCGGCCCGGTGGCCGGGGCGGCCATGGCGCTGCTGGAAAGGGCCAGCAAGGTGGCTGCAGAGGTGCTGGCCAGAAGGGTTGCGAATACCTTTGACATCGTGTGTAGATCTCCCTGTTTGAATAAGGCAAATGCTGCAGGAGCCTTTTCGAGGGAAGTCGAAAGCAAAAGGTTCTAATTATTTTTCACGTTTTTTTCACATCCCTGTGAAGCCTCGCCCCCGCAGGGGCTTTAAGCCTTACAATAGGGCGCTCAATACAGGGCGTAGTCTTTGGGGCAGTGCATGGAAGTATCGAGAGCCGGCCTGATCATCCGGCGCATTCTGGCTTATCTGGTCGACGGCCTGCTGGTACTGCTGCTGTGGTTTGTCCTGTGCCGACTGGCCGAACGCCTCCAATACCCGGATATGGAGCAATTCTCCACCTGGTGCCTGCTGGCCACCTGGTGCCTGTATTTTCCCCTCAACGAATACCTGTGGCGTGGCTACACCGCCGGCAAGGCACTTTGCGGCCTGCAAGTGATCAATGGCATCGGCCAGCCCCCCTCGCTGTTGCAGGTATTGATCCGCTCGGCGACCCGTCCCTTCGAAGCGGCCATCAGCCCGGTGACCCTGCTGATCTGCTGCGAATCAAGCCGCGGCCAGCGCATCGGCGACCGGCTGGCGCGCACCTATGTCATCCCGTGCAAGGATCTGGCGCGGCTGCGTGGCTTGATGGCCGCTCAGCCGAACCTGCCTTGAGCATCCGGCCGTAACCCATTCAGTCTTGCGCCCTGGCGTGGCGCTTTTTCCGGGAGTCTTCATGGCAATCGATCAACACCCGCATGAACAGGCCTTGGTCACGTTCCTCGAACAGCGCCCCGAGCTGCGCGAACAGCTGGACAACCTCAACCCCCTGGAAGCCCGGGCCCGGGGCGAAACCCCGGCGCAGTATCGCGCCGAGCGCCTGCATGAAGCCTTCGAGGCCGAAGCCGAACGCCTTGGGCTGTTCGCCTGGGAACTGAGCCTGCAACTGACCGCTGCCAGCCCCGAGGAATTCCACGTCCAGCGCCTTGAGGTGCACCGGGAAGTGGCGGAGATGGCCGGCATGCCGTGGGACGAGTACTGCACCCTGCACCACCTTGACCCTCGGCCTTGACCCGCACGCGCCCCTCGCAGTCCCTGTTCAGGAGAACCGACGATGTTGCCTTCGACTTCCACGCAATCGGCCAGCGCAGCCCTGCAGCACGCGCAGAAATGGCGCGGACGGGTCGGCCTCGGGCTGGTGGCCTGCCTTTCGGTGCTGGCGGGGATGACCGACGCCATCGGCTTCATGGCCACCGGGGATTTCGTTTCCTTCATGAGCGGCAACACCACGCGCATGGCCGTAGCCATCAGCGATGGCGAACCGGGCCTGGTACTGCGCCTGCTGCTCCTGGTGGCGACCTTTATCGTCGGTAACGCCCTGGGCGTGGTGGTCAGCCGCCTGGCCGGGCACCGTGCCCTGCCCTTGCTGCTGAGCATCGGCGCGTTGCTCTGCGCCTCTGCTGCCTGGCCTTTCGAGCAGCAACTGCCGGCCCTGCTGGCGGCCATCATTGCCATGGGCATGCTCAACGCCGCGGTGGAGGAAGTGAACGGCCTGCCCATCGGCCTGACCTACGTCACCGGCGCCCTCTCACGCTTTGGCCGCGGCCTGGGGCGCTGGATGCTCGGCGACCGGCGCAACGGCTGGCGGGTGCAACTGGTGCCCTGGAGCGGCATGTTCGCCGGGGCGGTGCTGGGCGCCTTGCTGGAACAGCACCTGGGGCTCAAGGCACTGTATGTCAGCGGGTTGTTTGCCGTGCTGCTGGGTGTGGCGTCATTGAAGATCCCCCGCCGCTGGCAACTGGGCTACAAGAACCGCTGACATTGAGCATGGCTATCAGCTGAACAGGCCGCCGCTGTCGGTATCGATCACGATCGACGACAGGCTGATATGCCGCGGCCGGGTCAGGGCGAAGATCACGGCCTCCACCACATCACGGTTGGTGCCCTGCTCGCCCTTCTGCCGCGCCGGAATCTGCTGCCAGGCCTCATCCAGCGGCGAGACATCCTCCAGGTACGGCGGGTGCACGCACAGCGAGCGCACCGGCGTGCCCTTGAGCATCTGCCGCAGGCCATCGGCCAGGGCCAGTTGCCCGTGCTTGGCCGCATAGAACGGCAGCGACACGCTGTGCAGCGGTGCATTGGGCAAGCCGCTGATGGAGCCGATGGTGACGATGTCCGGGCGCTTGGAAGCCTTGAGCACCGGCAGCAGGCCCTGGGTCAGGAGGAAGGTGCCGCTCAGTGCGGCGTCGATCACCCCGGTGACTTCAGCGGCGCTGTGGGGCTGCTCGCTGGCCTCCAGCCACATGGCGCCGTTGTTGATCAGGATGTCCACTTGCGGGTGGCGGACGTGGATCTCAGCCAGGGCGGCCTTGACGCTGTCGCTGCTGGCCAGGTCCACCACCACCTGATCGGCGGGGCTGCCGGTACGCGACTCGATGGCCGCGCTGACCTGCGCCAGGGCCTCGGGGTTGCGCCCACAGAGAATCAGCTTGCAGCCCTGGTCCGCCAGGCTGATGGCCAGCGCGGCCCCCAAGCCTCTTCCGGCCCCCGTGACCACTACCACCGCCGAATTCAGATCCATCATCCCTTGCTCCTTGTCCCCGGTTGAATGAAGGCGCGAGTCTATCCCTCGCTTCGCGGTTTGGGGCCGGGCAATGCTTTACCCGATATGTCCTGCATGCCTGGAACCGGAGCCCCAGGGGCGAAACGGGTTTAGCCGATGTTCGGAGAAAGCTTTATCATGGCCGCAGTTTTATCCATCGAGTCCGTCATGAAGTTCGCCATCGCCCTGTTCTCTGCCGCCCACGCGCCTTCCTCGCGCCGCGCCCTGCTGTTCGCCCAGGCGGCGCTGGCGGGCGGGCATGAAATTGTCCGGCTGTTTTTCTACCAGGACGGCGTGTACAACGCCGCCAACAGCATCGTCACGCCCCAGGACGAACAGGACCTGCCTCGGGAATGGCGCGAGTTTGTCGGCCAGCATCAACTGGACGGCGTGGTGTGCATCGCCGCAGCCCTGCGCCGAGGCGTGTTGAATGCTGACGAAGCCCAGCGCTACCAGCGTACGTCGGTGAGCGTCGAAGCCCCCTGGGAGCTGTCGGGGCTCGGGCAATTGCATGACGCGGTACAGGCCGCCGACCGCCTGATCTGTTTTGGAGGGGCGTGACATGGCCAAATCCCTGTTGTTGATCAGCCGCCAGGCGCCGTGGACCGGCCCTGGCGCCCGGGAAGCGCTGGATATCGTCCTGGCCGGCGGGGCCTTCGACCTGCCCATCGGCCTGCTGTTTCTCGATGATGGCGTGCTGCAACTGGCGCCCGGGCAACAGGCCTCGCTGCTGCGCCAGAAAGACCTGAGCGCCAACCTGCAGGCGCTGTCGCTGTTCGGCGTCGACGAACTGTTTGCCTGCAGCGCCAGCCTCGCTGCCCGCGGCCTCGACCCGGCGAGCTTGAGTCTTGACGATGTACAGCTGCTGGACGCCCCGGAACTGGCCGGGATCATCGACCGTTTTGACCAGGTGATTACCCTCTGATGTCGACCTTGCATGTGTTGTCCCACTCGCCCTTTACCGACACCCGCCTGAGCAGTTGCCTGCGCCTGCTGGGCAGCGCCGACGGCCTGCTGCTGTGCGGCGACGCCGCCTATGCCCTGCAACCGGGCAGCGCCATTTGCAGCGAACTGAGCACCCGTAGCGGCTTGAATCTGTACGTGCTGGAAGAAGACCTGAACGCCCGCGGCCTGGCCCTGCCGGCCTGGGCCCGCGCGGTGGACTACCCGGGCTTCGTCGAGCTGTCCCTTCAGCATGACAAGGTCAACACCTGGCTATGAGTACCCTGACTGTGGGCGCTCGCGCCATCGAACTGGACAAGGACGGCTACCTGGTCAACCTCGACGACTGGTCCGCCGACGTGGCGCAAGCCCTGGCCGCCAACGAAGAGCTTGAGCTGAGCGCGGAGCACTGGGAAATCCTCGAACTGCTCCAGGGCTTCTACAGGGAATTCCAGCTGTCCCCGGCCACCCGCCCGCTGATCAAGTACACCGCCCTCAAGCTGGGCCCGGACAAGGGCAACAGCCTGCACCTGAACCGACTCTTCAAAGGCACTCCCGCCAAACTTGCCGCCAAGCTGGCGGGCCTGCCCAAGCCGACCAATTGCCTATGAACGATTTCGCTCCCCTGCTCACCCAAACCCCGGAAGAACACCCTTTCGCCCAATTCGTGCGGATTCTCGGCAAGGGCAAGCGCGGCGCGCGCAACCTGACTCGCGAGGAAGCCCGGGAAGCCATGGGCATGCTGCTGGACGGCCAGGTCGAGGACACTCAGCTCGGCGCCTTCCTCATGCTGCTGCGGCACAAGGAAGAAAGCCCGCAAGAGCTGGCGGGCTTCACCGAAGCCTTGCGCGAACGCCTCAACACCCCGGCGATTGCCCTGGACCTCGACTGGCCGACCTACGCCGGCAAGAAGCGCCACCTGCCCTGGTACCTGCTGGCGGCCAAGTGCCTGGCGCAAAACGGCGTGCGCATCCTGCTCCACGGCGGCGGCGCCCATACGGCCGGTCGCCTGTACACCGAGCAGTTGCTGGAGCCCCTGGGGATTCCCCTGTGCCGTGACTGGCAGGCGGTCGGCCAGGCACTGGACCAGGGCAACCTGGCCTTCATGCCCCTGGGGGACTGGGCGCCGCAACTGCAGCGCATGATCGACCTGCGCAACATCCTCGGCCTGCGCTCACCGATCCATTCCCTGGCGCGAATCCTCAACCCCCTGGGCGCCCGCTGCGGCCTGCAGAGCATCTTCCACCCCGGCTACCAGGCAGTGCACCGCGATGCCAGCGGCCTGCTGGGGGACAACGTCATCGTGATCAAGGGCGATGGCGGCGAGATCGAGATCAACCCGGACACCGCCAGCCATCTGTACGGCAGCACCGGTGGCGTCAGTTGGGACGAGGAATGGCCGGCACTGTCGGCACAACGCCATGTGAAACCTGCGAGCCTGGAACCCGAGCACCTCAAGGCGCTGTGGCGCGGCGATGTAGAAGACAGCTACCCGCAACTGGCCCTGCTGGCCACCATGGCCCTGGCCTTGCGTGGCCTGGGCACGCCCCGGGAGCAAGCCTTCGCCCTGGCCCAGCAGTACTGGGATGCCCGGGACAGATCGATTTAATCGATCAAAACCGCCCATGCTTTGCGCTTTTTGTTCGAACCCAGGGGCATAGACTGCACTCCAACGCAAAACAGCCGAGGAGCATTTCATGGGTCTGCTGATCGAAGGGCGCTGGCATGACCAGTGGTACGAAAGCGGCAAGGACGGCGCCTTCCAACGAGAACAGGCGCAACGTCGCAACTGGGTCACTGCCGATGGCCGCCCCGGCCCCAGCGGTGAAGGCGGCTTCGCCGCCGAGGCCGGGCGCTACCACCTTTATGTGTCCCTGGCCTGCCCCTGGGCCCACCGCACGCTGATCCTGCGCAAGCTCAAGGGTCTGGAAAAGCTGATCGACGTCTCGGTGGTCAGCTGGCTGATGCGCGAGAACGGCTGGACCTTCGACACCGCCTACGGCTCCAGCGGCGACCCCCTGGACCACTTCGACTTCATGCACCAGCGCTACACCGCCGACACCGCGGACTACACCGGCCGCGTCACCGTACCGGTGCTGTGGGACAAACAGCGCCAATGCATCGTCAGCAACGAATCGGCGGAAATCATCCGCATGTTCAACAGCGCCTTCGACGGCTTGACCGACAATACCCTGGACTTCTATCCGCAACCCTTGCGCAGCAGGGTCGATGAGCTCAACGGGCGCATCTATCCGGCACTGAACAACGGTGTGTACCGCGCCGGGTTCGCCACCTCGCAAAAGGCTTACGAGACGGCGTTCGATGATGTCTTCGCCGAACTGGATGCGCTGGAGGCCCTGCTCGGCACGCAGCGCTACCTGGCCGGCGAGTACCTGACCGAAGCCGATGTGCGGCTGTTCACCACCCTGATCCGCTTCGATGCGGTGTACTACAGCCACTTCAAATGTAACCTGCGGCGGATTGCCGATTACCCGAACCTGTCCAACTGGCTGCGGGAGCTGTACCAGTGGCCGGGGATTGCCCAGACCGTGGACTTTACCCACATCAAGGGGCACTACTACGCCAGCCACACCACCATCAATCCGACAGGCATTGTGCCCAAGGGGCCGTTACAGGACTTCAGCCGCGGCCATGATCGGCAGCGGTTGAGTGGGCAAGGGGTTTGGTGCAGGGGTTGAGGACGCTTTCGCCGGCAAGCCGGCTCCTACAACAGCGGGATGTGTAGGAGCCGGCTTGTCGGCGAAGCTTTTCAGACCTCGGACTGAGCGCCTTCGAACCAGGCCAGCTTCTCGCGTAGCTGGACCACTTCGCCAACGATCACCAAGGTCGGGGCATGCACTTCGTGTTCCGCCACCAGGGCCGGCAGGTTGCCCAGGGTGCCGGTGAAGACACGCTGGTTGCTGGTGGTGCCCTGCTGAACCAGCGCCGCCGGGGTGTCGGCGCCGCGACCGTGCTTGATCAGTTGCTCGCAGATGGTCGGCAAGCCCACCAGGCCCATGTAGAACACCAGGGTCTGGGCCGGCGCCACCAGGTCGCTCCAGGGCAGGTTGCTGGTGCCGTCCTTGAGATGGCCGGTGACGAAACGCACCGACTGGGCGTAGTCACGGTGAGTCAGGGGAATCCCGGCATAGGCCGAGCAACCACTGGCCGCGGTAATCCCCGGCACCACCTGGAACGGAATGCCGTGGGCCGCCAGTTCTTCGATCTCTTCGCCGCCCCGTCCAAAGATGAACGGATCACCACCCTTCAGGCGCACCACCCGCTTGCCTTGCTGGGCCAGGGTCACCAGTTGCTGGTTGATCTGTTCCTGGGGCACGGCGTGATCGGCGCGACGCTTGCCGACGTAGATGCGTTCGGCGTCGCGGCGGCACAGCTCGAGAATCGCCGGCGCCACCAGGCGGTCGTAGAGCACCACGTCGGCCTGCTGCATCAGGCGCAGGGCGCGGAAGGTCAGCAGGTCCGGATCACCCGGGCCTGCGCCCACCAGATACACCTCGCCCGGCGCATGAGGCGCCTTGCCCGCAATCTTGGCCTGCAACAGACGTTCGGCTTCCGCCCCCTGCCCCGCCAGCTGACGATCGGCAATGGGCCCTTGGAACACGTCCTCCCAGAACGCCCGGCGTTGCTGCACATCCGGAAACAGGCCTTTGACCTGGGCGCGGAAACGCGCCGCCAACCCTGCCAGTTGGCCGTAGGTGGAAGGAATCCAGGTTTCCAGCTTGGCCCGGATCAGCCGCGCCAGCACTGGCGCATCGCCGCCACTGGAGACTGCGATGACCAGCGGCGAACGGTCGACGATGGCCGGGAAGATCACGCTGCACAGGGCCGGCGCGTCCACCACATTGACCGGCACGCAACGCCGATGGGCATCGACGGAAACCTGGGCATTCAGGGATTCGTCATCGGTGGCGGCGATGATCAGGGTGCAGCCGTCGAGGTCTGCCTCGACATACCCGCGCAACAGGGACTCACCGCCGCTGGCGACGATCAGTTCCTGCAATTGCGCTTCTATTTCAGGTGCGACCACTCGCAGCTGCGCACCGGCATCGGCCAGCAGACGGGATTTGCGCAAGGCAATCTCCCCTCCGCCGACCACCAACACACGACTGCCGCGAAGGTTGTGAAACAGCGGCAGATATTCCATTTAGCCGATGACCTCAAGGCCACCCATGTACGGCTTCAGCACATCCGGCACACGGATCGAACCGTCGGCCTGCTGGTAGTTCTCCAGCACCGCCACCAGGGTGCGGCCCACGGCCAGGCCGGAACCGTTGAGGGTGTGCACCAGCTCCGGCTTGCCGGTTTCCGGGTTGCGGAAGCGAGCCTGCATGCGGCGGGCCTGGAAGTCGCCACAGTTGGAGCACGAGGAGATCTCGCGGTACTTGTCCTGGCTCGGTACCCAGACTTCCAGGTCGTAGGTCTTGACCGCACTGAAGCCCATGTCGCCGGTGCACAGGGCCAGTACGCGGTACGGCAGTTGCAGCAGTTGCAGGACTTTCTCGGCGTTGGCGGTCAGGCCTTCCAGGGCTTCCATGGAGGTCGACGGCTCGACCACCTGGACCATCTCGACCTTGTCGAACTGGTGCTGGCGGATCATGCCGCGAGTGTCACGGCCCGAGGCACCGGCTTCACTACGGAAGCACGGCGTGTGGGCGACGAACTTCAGCGGCAGTTGCTTGGCGTCGAGAATCTCGCCAGCGACGATGTTGGTCAGCGACACCTCAGCGGTCGGGATCAGGTACAGATCGGCTTCGCCTTCGCGAGTGATCTTGAACAGGTCTTCCTCGAACTTCGGCAACTGGCTGGTGCCCACCAGCGCCGGAGCCTGCACCAGGTACGGGGTATAGGCCTCTTCGTAGCCGTGCTCGCCGGTGTGCAGGTTGATCATGAACTGCGCCAGGGCGCGGTGCAGACGGGCAATCGGGCCGCGCAACAGGGCAAAACGCGCGCCGGACAGCTTGGCCGCGGTTTCAAAGTCCAGCCAGCCGTGGGTTTCGCCCAGGGCCACGTGGTCCTTGATCGGGAAATCGAAGGCGGTCGGGGTGCCCCAGCGGCGCACTTCGACGTTGCCGTCTTCGTCTTCGCCCACCGGCACCGACTCGTGGGGCAGGTTGGGAATGCCGAACAGGATCGAATCCAGTTCGCTCTGGATGTTTTCCAGCTCCGCCTTGCCGGAGCTCAGCTCGTTCCCCATGCGCTCAACGTCGGCCATCAGCGGGGCGATGTCTTCGCCGCGTTGCTTGGCCTGGCCGATGGACTTGGAGCGCGCGTTACGTTCAGCCTGCAGTTGCTCGGTGCGGGTCTGCACGGTCTTGCGCTGTTCTTCCAGCGCTTCGATGCGTGCCACATCCAGGGCAAAGCCGCGGGATGCCAGACGATCCGCTACGTCCTGGAGGTTGCTACGTAACAGTTTGGAATCGAGCATGTCGTTCTCTCGTTTATCAAAGTTTGGTCAAGGACAGGCCGGCCCAGGTAGCAAGCAGCCCGCCGAATACACTCAGTGCCGCATAGCCCAGGGCCAGCGCCACTTGTCCGCTTTCCAGCAGACGCACGGTATCCAGTGAAAAGGATGAAAAAGTCGTCAGGCCACCGAGGAAGCCCACTATCAATCCGGCACGCACTTCGATCGGCACTTCCGGACGGACCAGGAACAGCCCGTACAACACGCCGATCAGCAGGCAGCCCACGATATTAACGGCCAGCGTCGCGGTATAGAAGTGCCGCGGCCAATTGGCATTGATCCAGTTGCCGGTGGCAAAGCGCAACAGGGTGCCAGCCACACCGCCGGCGGAGACTGCGAGGATCAGGGGGATCAAGGTTTTCTCCGCTGCAAGGGGCTGGCCCGGTCCAGGGCGGCCAGGTGCTTGAGCTTCTCGCCGATCTTCAGTTCCAGGCCACGGGGCACCGGTTGATAGAGCGGCAAGGGTTCGAGTTCTTCGGGGAAATAGTCTTCACCGGCGGCGTAGGCATCCGGCTCGTCATGGGCGTAGCGGTATTCGTCGCCATAGCCCAGTTGCTTCATCAGCTTGGTCGGGGCATTGCGCAGGTGGATCGGCACTTCCAGCGAGCCGTGCTCGGCAGCAGCGCGCATGGCGGCCTTGAAACCCATGTACACGGCGTTGCTCTTCGGCGCACAGGCCAGGTAGGTGATGGCCTGGGCCACTGCCAGCTCGCCTTCGGGGCTGCCCAGGCGCTCCTGCACATCCCAGGCCGCCAGGCACAGGCTCAGGGCCCGCGGGTCGGCGTTGCCAATATCTTCGCTGGCCATGCGCACCACGCGCCGGGCCAGGTACAACGGGTCGCAGCCACCGTCGAGCATGCGCGCGAACCAGTACAGGGCGCCGTCGGGATTGGAGCCGCGCACCGATTTGTGCAACGCGGAAATCTGGTCGTAGAAGGCTTCGCCGCCCTTGTCGAAACGCCGGCGGGTGTCACCCAGCAGGCTTTGCAACAGATCGACACTGATCTCGCCACCGTCTTCCGCCAGGTCCGAGGCGTTTTCCAGCAGGTTGAGCATGCGCCGGCCATCGCCATCGGCGGCCGACAGCAGCATCTGGAAGCCTTCATCGCTGAGGCTCAGCTGGCGCTTGCCCAGCCCCCGCTCCTCGGTCAGGGCGCGCTGTACCAGGGTGCCCAGGGCCGCTTCATCCAGGCTCTTGAGCACATAGACCCGCGCTCGGGAGAGCAAGGCGTTGTTGAGCTCGAAGGACGGGTTTTCCGTGGTGGCGCCGATAAAGATCAGCGTGCCGTCTTCCACGTAAGGCAGGAAGGCATCCTGCTGCGATTTGTTGAAGCGGTGCACTTCGTCGACAAACAGGATGGTTCGCCGACCGTATTGCCCGGCCTGCTGCTTGGCGACTTCCACCGCCTGGCGGATCTCCTTGACCCCGGCCAGTACCGCCGAGACGGTTTCGAAGTGGGCATCCGAGACTTCCGCCAACAGCCGCGCCAGGGTGGTCTTGCCGACCCCGGGCGGGCCCCAGAAGATCATCGAATGCAGCGCGCCCTGCTCCAGGGCCTCGCGCAGCGGCTTGCCCCGGGCCAACAGGTGCTGCTGGCCAACGTACTCGTCCAGGTTGGTCGCACGCAGGCGTGCGGCCAGTGGCTGGGCAATCGGGGCACTACGAAACAGGTCCATGGACTACCTTCGAAACCTTGCGGTTGCGGCTGCTTACTCTTGGATCACATCGGCACCCTTGGGGATGTCGAACTTGAACTTGGACGCCGGGATGGCTTCGTTGGCCTTGACCCCGGTGAACAGGATATTGGTGCGCTGGCCAACGCTGTCGATCAACTGCATGTCGTTGATCATGCCGTTGCGAAACGACAGGCGCAGGCTGTCGAACAGGGTGTCGCGGGTTTTCGGCTTGAGGGTGAAGTCCATCACGCCGCCGGCTTCCTTGGAGGTGATGTCGAAGCTTTCGCTGATTTTCGACACGTCACCGGAGAGCAACAGGGCCGGGGTCTGGGTCAGGCGCTGGTCGAGCTTCTTGATGGTCACCTGCTCCAGGTCCGGGTCCCACAGGGAGACTTTCTGGCCGTCGGAAACCATCAGCTGTTCTTGTGGCGCATCGGTGTGCCAGTAGAACAGGCCCGGGCGCTGCAGGGACATCTCGCCGGCGGTTTCCTGCAACTGGGTGCCGCTGCCATCCAGGGTCAGCTGGGAAAAACGCGCGGTCAGGGTCTGGGACTTTTCCAGCAACTGGGTCAGGCGCGCCACGTCTTTGGGGTCGGCGTGGGCCGACAAGGTGGTCACAGCCAATACCGGCAGCAGCAACATGCGAATCAGGCGCATGGAATTCCTCATTAATTGGATGGGTATACGAGCGGCGTGACTTCACGCCGCTGCAAGCGAAACAGGGATCAGTCGCGCGTCGGGCCCGGCGCCAGCACTTCGCGGGAGCCGTTGGTGTTCATCGCCGTCACCACCCCGGCCATTTCCATGGCTTCGATCATCCGGGCGGCGCGGTTGTAGCCAATCTTCAGCTTGCGCTGTACCGCAGAGATCGAGGCCCGGCGGCTTTCCAGGACGAACTGCACGGCTTCGTCGTAGAGCGCGTCGGCTTCCGGATCATCGCCGTCACCGCCACCGCTGCTGCCTTCGAAACCACTGCCCGCCTCTTCGACACCGTTGAGGATGTCGTCGTTGTATTCCGGCGCACCGCGCAGCTTCCAGGCCTCCACCACGCGATGCACTTCATCATCGGAAACGAAGGCGCCGTGGACGCGGATCGGCAGGCTGGTGCCCGGCGGCATGTAGAGCATGTCACCGTGGCCCAGCAATTGTTCGGCACCGCCCTGGTCGATGATGGTCCGCGAGTCGATCTTGCTCGACACCTGGAACGCCATGCGGGTCGGGATGTTGGCCTTGATCAGGCCGGTGATCACGTCCACCGATGGCCGCTGGGTGGCGAGAATCAGGTGGATACCGGCGGCACGGGCCTTCTGGGCGATACGGGCGATCAGTTCCTCAACCTTCTTGCCGACGATCATCATCATGTCGGCGAATTCGTCCACCACCACGACGATGGTCGGCAGCTTGGTCAGCAGCGGCGCTTCGTCGTGAATGCTTTCGCGGTTGTACAGCGGATCGGCCAGCGGGGTACCGGCGTCAATCGCTTCCTTGACCTTGGCGTTGAAGCCCGAGAGGTTGCGCACGCCCATCTTGGCCATGAGCTTGTAGCGCCGTTCCATCTCCGCCACGCTCCAGCGCAGGGCGTTGGCCGCGTCCTTCATGTCGGTCACCACCGGGCACAGCAGATGCGGAATGCCCTCGTAGATCGACAGTTCGAGCATCTTCGGGTCGATCATGATCAGCTTGGCGTCTTCCGGGCCGGACTTGAACAGGATCGACAGGATCATCGCGTTGACCCCCACCGACTTACCGGAACCGGTGGTACCGGCCACCAGCAGGTGAGGCATTTTCGCAAGGTCGGTGATGATCGGCTTGCCGCCGATATCGTGGCCCAGGGCCAGGGTGACCGGGGATTTGAAGTTGTCGTATTCCGGGGTCGAGAGCACTTCGGAGAAGCGCACGATCTGCCGGTCTTCGTTGGGAATCTCGATGCCCACGGTGGTCTTGCCGGGAATCACTTCCACTACGCGAACACTGGTCACGGCCAGGGAACGCGCCAGGTCCTTGGCCAGGTTGGCGATCCGGCTGACTTTCACCCCTGCCGCCGGCTGGATTTCGTAACGGGTAATCACCGGCCCCGGGTGGATCGAATCCACCGAGACTTCGACGCCGAACTCCTTGAGCTTGATTTCCAGCAGGTGGCCAACCGCCGCCAGGGATTCGGGGGAATAGTTCAGCTGTTTCTTTTCTGCCGGGTCGAGGATCGAGATCGGTGGCAAGGTGCCTTCCACCGCGCTGTCGACGAACAGCGGCACCTGTTTCTCTTTCTGCACGCGCTTGCTGGGCTCCGGCGCCTTGGTGGCGATCGGCGTGATCACTGGCGGCACCTGCTTTTCGCGCTCGGACATGTGCTTGCTCAGGGCCTGCTCGCGCTCGATAAGGCGCTCCTTGACCTTGGCCTGCTCGCGCTTGTCGGCCACGTTCGGGGTCACGACTTCATCGACCCGGGCATCCACTTCGCGCAATTGCGCCACCAGTTGCTTGCGCTCCACGCGCGCATCCCACCAGCGGTTGGCGGCGCCCTGGAACAGTTCGAACAGGTCGAGGGTGATCTTGCCGGTCACGTCCATCACCTTGAACCACGACAGGTCGGTGAACACCGTCAGGCCGAACAGGAACAGGGCAATGAACATCAGGGTGCTGCCCTGCACGTTCAGGGCATTCTTGGCCAGGTCGCCCAGGCTTTCGCCCAGGGCGCCACCGGCACCGGCCGGCAGGCCCGTGGCGGCATGGAAATGGATATGGGCCAGCGCGGCGCCCGACAGCACCAGGAACACCAGGCCGATCAGCCGCCAGGAAAACAGCCAGCCGCTCCACTGCCAGGGCTCATGGCGCTGGCGGAAGATCTGGTAGGTCTTGATCGCCAACAGCAGCGGGAAGATATAGGCGAAGTAACCCAACACCATAAACAGGATATCGGCGCTGTAGGAACCGGCCGGGCCACCGAAGTTCTGCACGTCTTCAATCTTGCTGTTATGACTCCAGCCCGGATCATCTTTCCCATAGGTCAGAAGTGCCATCATCAAGAACAGGCACAGGGCGCCAATGGCGATCAACGCACCTTCCTTGAGCCGGTAGTGCAATTGTTGACGCCAGAGCGGAACAACAGGTTTAGGTGCTGCGGTGGATTTCTTCAAAACGCGTCTTTTCCTGCGCCAAGGGCGCGTCCAACGGGTGATTGACTACAAGATACTGCTCAATCCGAGCAGGTAAATAAAGTTGACCGGCGTAACTGGGGCTACTTTTAACACTCTGCCCCTTGCTTCTGAAACAGTGCAATTCTGAATAAACCCGGTACAGCGTCGTATTGTACGGGTTTGTTCACGCCATGCCACGTCGGAACCCTCCGACCAGCATAGTCAACGGCCTGTTACGCACTGTTCAATTGGAGCATGCATTCTCTTTTGTGACAAAGGCTTATGAGGTGTTTTTATGAACGATGCGAAGCATTCACGCCTGATCATTCTGGGCTCTGGCCCTGCCGGTTACAGCGCTGCCGTCTATGCCGCTCGGGCCAACCTCAAACCGACGGTGATTACCGGCTTGCAAGCCGGCGGCCAACTGACCACCACCACCGAAGTCGACAACTGGCCCGGCGATGTCGAAGGCCTGACCGGCCCGGTGCTGATGGAGCGGATGCAGAGACACGCCGAACGCTTCGACACCGAGATCGTCTATGACCACATCCACACCGCACAGTTGCAGCAGCGGCCGTTTATCCTCATCGGCGACAGCGGCACCTACAGTTGCGACGCGCTGATCATCGCCACTGGCGCCTCGGCGCAATACCTGGGCCTGCCCTCCGAAGAGGCCTTTGCCGGCAAGGGGGTTTCCGCCTGCGCCACCTGCGATGGCTTCTTCTACCGCAATCAGGTGGTGGCCGTGGTGGGCGGCGGCAACACCGCCGTGGAGGAAGCACTGTACCTGTCGAACATCGCCAAAGAAGTGCACCTGGTGCATCGCCGCGACAAGCTGCGGGCCGAGAAGATTCTCCAGGACAAGCTGTTCGACAAGGCCGCCAATGGCAATATCCGCCTGCACTGGAACCAGCACCTGGAGGAAGTGCTGGGCGATGCCAGCGGCGTGACCGGCGCCCGCCTCAAGGACAGCCACAGCGGAGAAACCAAGTATCTGGCACTGGCCGGGGTGTTTATCGCCATCGGCCACAAGCCCAATACCGATCTGTTCCAGGGCCAGCTGGAGATGCGCGACGGCTACCTGCTGGTGCGTGGCGGCAGCGAAGGCAATGCCACGGCCACCGGCATCCAGGGGGTATTTGCCGCCGGCGACGTGGCCGACCACGTCTATCGCCAGGCCATCACTTCGGCCGGCGCCGGCTGCATGGCAGCGCTGGATGCGGAAAAATTCCTCGACGACAACTAAGCCCTCGCCCTACGCTTGTGGCGGGCCCGCAATGGCTCGCCACCGCCCTCCCCTGCCGCAAGTCTGGATACCATGCTGACCTGGTTACAACGCAACACACTCGACTTCCCGCCGCTGGAAAAGGCCATGCGCGAGCCCAATGGCTTGCTGGCCGCGGGCGGAGACTTGTCTGCCGACCGCCTGATCCAGGCCTATCGTCACGGCTGCTTTCCCTGGTTTTCCGAGGGTCAGCCGATTCTCTGGTGGTCCCCCGATCCGCGCACGGTGTTATTCCCGGACGAACTGCATGTCTCCCGCAGCCTGGGCAAACTGTTGCGCAAACAACGCTATCAGGTGACCTTCGATCAGGACTTTGCCGCAGTCATCAGCGCCTGTGCAGCGCCTCGCGCCTATGCCGACGGCACCTGGATCAGCGAAGCGATGCAACGCGCCTACCTGCAACTACATCAACGCGGCTACGCCCATTCGGTGGAGGTCTGGGATCAGGGAGTGCTGGTGGGCGGCTTGTATGGACTGGCCATGGGGCAGCTGTTTTTCGGCGAGTCGATGTTCAGCCGCGCCGACAATGCCTCGAAATTCGGCTTTGCCACTCTGGTGGAACGCTTGAAGGCGTGGGGATTTGTGCTGATCGACTGCCAGATGCCCACCGAACACCTGCACAGCCTCGGCGCCCGATCCATTTCCCGGCCAGAGTTCGCGAATTACCTGAAACACCACCTGGACCTGCCGAGCCGCGCCATATGGGTTTCCTAGGCGGGTTTGCCGGGGGTGGCTTACACTTAATTGCAAAGCTTATTCCGAGGGTTGACTCATGACCGAGTTGGCGCGCCTGAAGTTCTATGCCACCCAACCCCACTCTTGCAGCTACCTGCCCGACGAACAGGCGACCACTCTGTTCCTCGATCCCAGCCAGCCCATGGACGTGCATGTCTACGCGGATCTGTCGGAAATGGGCTTTCGGCGCAGCGGCGATCATCTGTATCGCCCCCACTGCCAGAACTGCAACGCCTGCGTGCCGGCGCGCATTCCTGCTACACAGTTCCTGCCCAGCCGCCAGCAAAAGCGCATTCTCAAACGCAACAGCGACCTGACCGTACACGCGGCCAAACCCTGCTTCAGCGAAGAGTATTTCGACCTCTACCAGCGCTACATCGAGCAACGCCACGCCGATGGCGACATGTTCCCCCCAAGCCGCGACCAGTTCTCGACCTTCCTGGTTCGAGACCTGCCCTTCTCGCGCTTCTACGAGTTCCGCCTGGACGGCCGCCTGCTGGCCGTGGCGGTCACCGACCTGCTGCCCAATGGCCTGTCGGCGGTCTACACCTTCTATGAACCCGACGAAGAGCGCCGCAGCCTCGGGCGCTTTGCGATCCTTTGGCAAATCAGCGAAACCCTGCGCCTCGGGCTGGATGCGGTGTACCTCGGCTACTGGATCAAGAACTGCAAAAAGATGAACTACAAGACCCAATATCGCCCCATAGAGCTGCTGGTTAACCAGAGATGGGTGATCCTCAACTAGAAGGTCTTGGCTTAAACCCCACTTTTCGGGCACAATGCACGCCGCTTTTGCCTGGCGCAGTTGCACCGGGCCATTCATTGGACACCGAGGGCTTTACTGCATGTCGAAAGAAGACAGCTTCGAAATGGAAGGCACTGTCGTCGACACCCTGCCCAACACCATGTTTCGTGTGGAGTTGGAAAATGGGCACGTCGTAACCGCGCATATTTCCGGCAAGATGCGCAAGAACTACATTCGTATTCTTACCGGTGACAAAGTGCGCGTCGAGCTGACGCCCTATGACTTGAGCAAAGGGCGCATCACTTACCGCGCTCGCTAAGCAAGTCAATACAAGACGCCCGGTTATGCCGGGCGTTTTTGTTCGTCTGCAAAAAAACGTTTCAAACGCCAGATAGCACAAAGGCACCTCCCGGTGCCTTTGGCTGTACTGCTGTGTTATGCGGCGATCAAGCCATTTCCGCCGTGGTCTCGAAATCGAAGGTCAGCTCGCCATCCTTGATGTCGATGTGGACCACACCGCCATGGTCGGACAACTCGCCAAACAGGATCTCCTCGGCCAGGGGACGCTTGATCTTGTCCTGGATCAAGCGCGCCATCGGACGGGCGCCCATGGTCACGTCGTAACCACCGGCGGCCAGCCAGCTGCGGGCGGCATCGGTCACTTCCAGCTGCACGCGCTTGTCTTCCAGCTGCGCCTGAAGCTCGGTAAGGAACTTGTCCACCACGCTCTTGATCACTTCGTGGCTCAGGCGACCGAACTGGATAATGGTATCCAGACGGTTGCGGAACTCCGGCGTGAAGCTCTTCTTGATCACTTCCATGGCATCGGAAGAGTGATCCTGATGCGTGAAGCCGATGGAGGCTCGCGCCGCGGTTTCAGCACCGGCGTTGGTGGTCATGATGACGATCACATTGCGGAAATCCGCCTTGCGCCCGTTGTTGTCGGTCAGGGTCCCGTGGTCCATCACCTGCAGCAGCAGGTTGAAGACTTCCGGGTGGGCCTTCTCGATTTCATCGAGCAGCAATACGCAATGCGGCTGCTTGGTGATGGCCTCGGTCAGCAAGCCACCCTGGTCGAAACCGACATAGCCGGGAGGCGCACCAATCAAGCGCGAGACGGTGTGCCGCTCCATGTACTCGGACATGTCGAAGCGTACCAGCTCGATCCCCATGGCCTTGGCCAACTGCCGCGCCGCTTCGGTCTTGCCGACACCGGTAGGACCGGCGAACAGGAAGGAACCGACCGGTTTGTCCGGCGATTTCAGGCCTGCACGGGACAGCTTGATCGCGGTGGACAGCGAATCGATCGCCGCATCCTGGCCAAACACCGTCAGCTTGAGATCGCGTTCAAGATTGCGCAGCATCTCTTTATCGGAACTGGTGACGTGTTTTGGTGGAATCCGCGCGATTTTCGCCACGATGTCTTCGACCTGGGCCACTTCGATGCGCTTCACGCGCTTCTCCGCCGGCTGCAGGCGCTGATAGGCACCTGCCTCGTCGATGACGTCGATGGCCTTGTCCGGCATATGCCGGTCATTGATATAGCGCGAGGCCAATTCTGCAGCGGCACGCAGGGCTTCATCACTGTATTCGATACTGTGATGCTGCTCGAAACGCCCCTTGAGGCCGCGCAGGATGCCAATGGTGTCTTCAACCGAGGGCTCGGACACATCGACTTTCTGGAAGCGCCGCGCCAAGGCCCGGTCCTTCTCGAAAATGCCACGGAACTCCTGGAAGGTAGTCGAGCCGATGCAACGGATATCACCCGAGGACAGCAGCGGCTTGAGCAGGTTCGAGGCGTCCATCACCCCACCGGAGGCCGCACCGGCACCGATGATGGTGTGGATTTCGTCGATGAACAGGATCGCCTGAGGGCGTTTTTTCAGTTCGCCCAGCAGCGCCTTGAAGCGCTTCTCGAAATCGCCGCGGTATTTGGTACCGGCCAGTAACGCCCCGAGATCCAGCGAGTAGACGACGCTGTTGACCAGCAGGTCCGGCACTTGATTGTCGACGATGCGCTTGGCCAGGCCCTCGGCAATCGCGGTCTTGCCCACGCCTGCCTCACCCACCAGCAGCGGGTTGTTCTTGCGCCGGCGCGCCAGGATCTGCGCTACGCGCTCGACTTCCTGCTCGCGTCCTACCAACGGATCAATGCGGCCCTGACGGGCCAACTCATTGAGGTTGCTGGCATAGGCATCCAGAGGATTGCCCGAAGAAGACGACTCACCACCCTCTTCGTCCTGCATATCCTGTTCACCTTCAGAATGATCGCCATGCCCGGGCACCTTGGAGATGCCATGGGCGATGTAGTTGACCACGTCGATACGGGCAACGCTCTGCTGTTTCAGCAGGAACACCGCCTGGCTCTCTTGCTCACTGAAGATTGCCACCAGCACATTGGCACCGGTGACTTCACGCTTGCCCGAGCTCTGTACGTGAAAGACAGCACGTTGCAATACACGCTGGAAACCCAGGGTTGGCTGAGTTTCGCGATCCTCGTCGTGCACGGGAATCAGCGGCGTTGTGGAGTCGATGAACTCCTGCAGGTCGTGCTTGAGTTTGTCGAGGTTTGCTCCGCAGGCACGTAAAACGGTGGCGGCGGCCTCATTATCCAAAAGAGCCAACAAGAGATGCTCGACGGTCATGAACTCATGACGCTTCGAACGGGCCTCCTTGAAGGCGAGATTGAGGGTGACTTCGAGCTCGCGGTTTAACATAGCTTCACCTCATACCCAAGTGGTCGGCGTTAACCGTCCTTCTCGATTTCACAGAGTAGCGGATGCTGGCTTTCCCGGGCGTACTGGTTGACCTGCATGGCCTTGGTCTCGGCGATGTCGCGGGTAAACAATCCACACACTGCCCGCCCTTCGGTATGGACGGCCAGCATGACCTTGGTCGCCAGCTCGCGATTCAGGTTAAAAAACATCTCGAGCACTTCGACGACGAAATCCATCGGCGTGTAGTCATCGTTGAACAAAACCACCTTGTACATCGGCGGCGCCTGGAGAGCAGGCTTAGCCTCCTGTACTGCCAAGCCAGCGGAATCGTCGTCGTGCAAGTCCGGGCGATCCTGATTGAATGTTAGTCGAATCTGGCTGATTGCATGCATGGAAAGAAAGGTTCGTCAGTTGTGCAAATACAGTGGTGGGGGCGCCCTGGAAGGATTTCAACTCCGACCGCCGGGTCAACTTGACTATCGGCAAAACGGTGTTACAACCAATAGGGCCCACATTGGGTAATAAACGTCCGCGGCGTCAACCTTTTTACCAAGCTTGGCGGCGGATGAACTGGATGATACTCCAGTGATGGAGTCTGTTGCAGAGGGATATGAGTATGGCTAGCGGTAAGGTCAAGTGGTTCAACAACGCCAAGGGTTATGGCTTTATTAATGAGGAGGGCAAGACTGACGATCTGTTTGCCCATTACTCGGCCATCGATATGGATGGCTACAAGACCTTGAAAGCCGGACAGGCTGTGAGCTTCGAGATCATCCAAGGGCCCAAGGGCCTGCATGCGATCAAAATCAGCGCGTTGAAGGTGCCCGGCGAAATCGTCACCGCCGAGGCCCAGCCCGAAAGCGCCCTGAGCTGATCCAACCAACATCCAGTCATAAAAAAACCGGCCGACTCAAGGGATTGAGTCGGCCGGTTTGCTTTGGGCGCCGTACAGCTTACATGTGCGAGATCAGCGCATCGCCGAAGGCCGAGGAAGACAGCAGGGTTGCACCGTCCATCAGGCGTTCGAAGTCATAGGTCACGGTCTTGGCCGAGATTGCGCCATTGGTGCCCTTGATGATCAGGTCGGCCGCTTCGGTCCAGCCCATGTGGCGCAACATCATCTCTGCGGAGAGGATCAGCGAACCCGGGTTGACCTGGTCCTTGCCGGCATACTTGGGCGCGGTACCGTGGGTGGCTTCGAACATGGCCACGGTATCGGACAGGTTGGCGCCTGGCGCAATGCCGATGCCGCCCACTTCCGCCGCCAGGGCGTCGGACAGGTAGTCACCGTTGAGGTTGAGGGTCGCGATCACATCGTATTCGGCCGGGCGCAGCAGGATCTGCTGGAGCATGGCGTCGGCGATGGCATCCTTGACGATGACGTTCTTGCCGGTTTTCGGGTTCTTGAACTGCATCCAGGGACCGCCGTCCAGCAGGGTCGCGCCGAACTCTTCGGCCGCCACTTCGTAGGCCCATTCCTTGAAGGCACCTTCGGTGAACTTCATGATGTTGCCTTTGTGCACGATGGTCAGCGAGTCGCGGTCGTTATCCACTACATATTGCAGCGCCTTGCGCGCCAGACGCTTGGTGCCCTGCAGGGAAACCGGCTTGACGCCGATGCCGCAGTTTTCGTCGAAACGGATCTTGGTGACACCCATTTCCTCCTTGAGGAACTTGATGACCTTGGTGGCTTCTGCCGAGCCGGCTTTCCACTCGATGCCGGCGTAAATGTCTTCGGAGTTTTCACGGAAGATGGTCATGTCCACGTCACCCGGCTTCTTCACCGGGCTGGGCACGCCTTCGAACCAGCGCACAGGGCGCAGGCATACATAAAGATCGAGTTGCTGACGCAGGGCCACGTTCAGGGAACGGATGCCACCACCGACCGGAGTGGTCAGCGGGCCCTTGATGGAAACCACGTAATCCTTCACTGCGTCCAGGGTTTCCTGAGGAAGCCAGGTGTCCTGGTCGTACACTTGAGTCGCTTTTTCCCCGGCATACACTTCCATCCAGGAAATCTTGCGTTCGCCGCCGTAAGCCTTCTTAACCGCAGCATCGACAACCTTGATCATGACCGGGCTGATATCAACACCAATACCGTCGCCTTCGATGAAAGGAATAATCGGGTTGTTAGGAACATTGAGAGAATGGTCTGCGTTGACGGTGATTTTGTCGCCGACTGCTGGAACCTGAATCTTCTTGTATCCCATGCTGAACTCCGTTGTGTGGATTGAACATCTGGCTGCGTTCGAGCGTACCCCAGTTGAATCTGGACGGGAACCTCATGTTCCACCCATATGCCGTGAAAGCTGCACAGTTCGCGGCCTACAAGCCTGAAAGCAAAGGGAAAAGTGCCAAAATAAAGCACCCCGAGCGACTCTACGCCTGCACCCTGCCTGCGACCTTTAGACCAATGGACGAGAACGGGCGCCTATGAAGCATCGGCGTTTTGCTAGCTACCTATGTATAATGCCGCCGCTGACCACAGAGTCACGACGGCCGAACGCTCTGCTACCGACAAAACAAGCCGAGAATGGCCGCCCAAAGCCGGGTTGTTACCGCAGCCCACCCGCTTGACGCTCGACTGATGCACCCAACATCACCGCGAAGAAACCTCGACATTCGGCTCATGGATGACCTTTGAACGAAAGCGCTTACCCGGCGCACCTCGAGTTTCTGCGCACGCTTTAGCAAAGAAGAGAGTTAATCCGAATATGCCCACCCGCTCGAAGATCATCTACACCTTCACCGACGAAGCCCCGGCCCTCGCCACCTATTCCCTGCTGCCTATCGTAGAAGCCTTCACCGCTTCGGCTGATATCGCCGTGGAAACCCGCGACATCTCCCTGGCCGGCCGCATCCTCGCCAGCTTCCCTGAGCAGTTGGGTACCAAAGCGGTGCCGGACCACCTTGCCGAACTGGGCGAGCTGGCGGTCACCCCAGAAGCCAACATCATCAAGCTGCCGAACATCAGCGCCTCGGTCCCGCAACTGCAAGCCGCGATCAAAGAGCTGCAGGCCCAGGGCTATGCGCTGCCGGACTACCCAGAAACCGTGACCTGCGACGCCGACAAAGACGCCAAGGCGCGTTACGACAAGGTCAAGGGCAGCGCCGTGAACCCGGTCCTGCGTGAAGGCAACTCCGACCGCCGCGCTCCGCTGTCGGTGAAGAACTATGCGCGCAAGCACCCGCACAAGATGGGCGCCTGGGCCAAGGACTCCAAGTCCCACGTTGCCCACATGAGCAACGGCGACTTCTACGGCAGCGAAAAAGCGGCCCTGATCGAAGCAGCCGACAGCGTCAAGATCGAACTGATCGCCCAGGACGGCACTGCCACCGTCCTGAAGGAAAAGACCGCCGTGCAAGCCGGCGAGATCCTCGACTGCGCCGTAATGAGCAAAAAGGCCCTGCGCGCCTTCATCGCCGCTGAAATCGAAGACGCCAAGAAGCAAGGCGTACTGCTCTCGGTACACCTCAAGGCCACCATGATGAAGGTCTCCGACCCGATCATGTTCGGCCAGATCGTTGCCGAGTTCTATCAGGACGCCCTGAGCAAGCACGCCACCGTGCTGCAGGAAATCGGCTTCAACCTGAACAACGGCATCGGCGACCTGTACGCCCGCATCAAGGCCCTGCCGGCCGACCAGCAAGCTGCGATCGAAGCCGACATCCAGGCCGTCTACGCTGCTCGCCCTGCCCTGGCCATGGTCAACTCCGACAAAGGCATCACCAACCTGCACGTGCCGAGCGACGTGATCGTCGACGCCTCGATGCCTGCCATGATCCGTGACTCCGGCAAGATGTGGGGCACCGACGGCCAGCTGCACGACACCAAGGCCGTGATCCCGGACCGTTGCTACGCCACCATCTACCAGGCCGTGATCGAAGACTGCAAAGCCAATGGCGCGTTCGATCCGACCACCATGGGCAGCGTGCCGAACGTTGGCCTGATGGCGAAAAAAGCCGAAGAATACGGTTCCCACGACAAGACTTTCGAAATCAAGGCTGACGGCGTGGTTCGCGTCACCGACAGCAAAGGCAGCCTGCTGCTGGAGCAGAAAGTCGAAGCCGGCGACATCTTCCGCATGTGCCAGACCAAAGACGCGCCGATCCAGGACTGGGTCAAACTGGCCGTCAACCGTGCTCGTGCCAGCAGCACCCCGGCCATTTTCTGGCTGGACCCGATGCGGGCCCACGACGGCGTGATGATCGAGAAAGTTCAGACCTACCTGAAGGATCACGACACCAGCGACCTGGACATCCGCATCATGTCCCCGGTCGAAGCCATGAAGTTCACCCTGTCCCGCACCCGCGACGGCAAGGACACCATCTCGGTGACCGGCAACGTACTGCGCGACTACCTGACCGACCTGTTCCCGATCATGGAACTGGGCACCAGCGCCAAGATGCTGTCGATCGTGCCGCTGATGAACGGTGGCGGCCTGTTCGAAACCGGCGCCGGCGGCTCGGCTCCCAAACACGTACAGCAGCTGCTGGAAGAGAACTTCCTGCGCTGGGACTCCCTGGGTGAGTTCCTGGCCCTGGCCGCTTCCCTGGAGCACCTGGGCAACACCTACAACAACCCGAAAGCCCTGGTGCTGGCCAAGACCCTGGACCAGGCGACCGGCCAGTTCCTCGACAACAACAAGTCGCCCTCGCGCAAGGTCGGCAACATCGACAACCGCGGCAGCCACTTCTACCTGGCGCTGTACTGGGCTCAAGCCCTGGCCGCCCAGACCGAGGACGCTGCCCTGCAAGCGCAGTTCAGCACCCTGGCCAAGACCCTGACCGAGAACGAAGCGACCATCGTCGCCGAGCTCAACGCCGTACAGGGCAAGCCCGTGGACATCGGTGGCTACTACAGCGCCAACCCCGAGCTGGTGAGCCAGGCCATGCGCCCGAGCGCCACCCTCAACGCGGCCATCGCTGCGCTGGTGTAAGCACGAGCGAACACACAAACCCCGGCCCCGCGCCGGGGTTTGTGCTTCTGGAGTCCGCAGCAACCGGCCTGTCGGCGAAAAAGACAGCGCTCGCTTCGCCGGCAAGCCGGCTCCTACAATGCTCACCCTTTATAAAGGAGTGCCTTTATGGAATGGCAACCGCATATTACTGTCGCCACCATCGTCGAGGACCAGGGCAGCTTCCTGTTCGTCGAGGAATACCAGGGCGAACAAGCCGTGCTCAACCAGCCCGCCGGGCACCTGGACGCCAATGAAAGCCTGCTCCAGGCGGCCGTACGCGAAACCCTGGAGGAAACCGGCTGGGATGTGGAGTTGACCGGCGTAGTCGGCATCTACCTCTACACCGCCCCCAGCAACGGCGTGACCTACCAGCGCGTGTGCTTTGCCGCCAAGCCACTGCGCCATCATCCGGACTATCAGTTGGATGACGGCATCATCGGCCCGCGCTGGCTGAGCCGCGAGCAACTGCTGGAGCAACGGGCCAACTGGCGCAGCGAGCTGATCCTGCAGTGCCTGGACGATTACCTGGATGGCCAGTTGCACAGCCTGGCACTGATCCGACCAATGCTTTAACCGCAGTTTTAGCCTTGCAGGCCTCAGCCTGTTAGAATCGCGTCCTTTTTCAAGACACCCGTTGAATTCCTATGCGTGATCCAGCCCCTTCTGATAACCAAAAGAAGCGCGTCATTGTCGGCATGTCCGGCGGCGTGGATTCTTCCGTTTCCGCCCTCCTGCTGATGGAGCAGGGTTACCAGGTGGAAGGCCTGTTCATGAAGAACTGGGAGGAAGACGACGGAACCGAATACTGCACCGCCATGGACGACCTGGCCGACGCCCAGGCCGTGTGCGACAAGATTGGCATCAAGCTGCACACCGCCAACTTCGCCGCCGAATACTGGGACAACGTGTTCGAGCACTTCCTGGCCGAATACAAGGCCGGCCGCACGCCGAACCCGGATATCCTCTGCAACCGCGAAATCAAGTTCAAGGCCTTCCTCGACTACGCCATGATGCTCGGCGCCGACCTGATCGCCACCGGCCACTATGTGCGCCGCCGCGACATCGACGGCCGCACCGAACTGCTCAAGGGCCTGGACCCGAACAAGGACCAGAGCTACTTCCTCCACGCCGTTGGCGGCGAGCAGATCGCCAAGACCCTGTTCCCGGTAGGCGAGCTGGAAAAGCCCGAAGTGCGCGCCATTGCCGAAAAACACGACCTGGCCACGGCGAAGAAGAAAGACTCCACCGGCATCTGCTTTATCGGTGAGCGGCGCTTCAGCGACTTCCTCAAGCAATACCTGCCGGCCCAGCCCGGCGAGATCAAGACCACCGAAGGTGAAGTCATCGGCCGCCATCACGGCTTGATGTACCACACCATCGGCCAGCGTCAGGGCCTGGGCATCGGCGGCCTGAAAGACGCCGGCGAAGAGCCGTGGTACGTGCTGATCAAGGACCTGGAGCACAACGAGCTGATCGTGGGCCAGGGCAATGATCACCCCTGGCTGTTCTCCCGCGCCCTGCTGGCCTCCGACATCTATTGGGTCAACCCCGTCGACCTGAGCCAGCCGCGACGCCTGACCGCCAAGGTGCGCTACCGCCAGAGCGACCAGCCCTGCACCCTGGAAAAGACCGCCAACGGCTACCGCGCCACCTTCGACGACCCACAGCGCGCCGTCACTCCCGGCCAGTCCGTGGTGTTCTACGACGGCGAGATCTGCCTCGGTGGCGGCGTGATCGAAGTGGCCGAACCCTGGAGCAGCAAGGACGCCCGTCCATGAGCCCGATTCAGGAACAACTGACGGCGCTGGGCGGTGTATTCCTGGCCGCTGTGCTGGTGGACCGGATCGCCAAGACCGGCCAGGTCAGCGAAGCGGCCTTGAGCTGCATGCTCGGCAGCCTGCTGATCCGCGACCCGAAAGACACCCTGGAAGTCTACGGCGGCGACGACATCAACCTGCGCGAGGGTTACCGGGCCCTGATCGGCGCCCTGGAGCGCGACCCCAGCACCCTGCAGCGCGAACCGCTGCGCTACGCTTTGTCGATGCTCGGCCTGGAGCGCCAGCTGGCCAAGCGCGACGACCTGCTGGAGACCATCGGCAAACGCCTGCCGCAGATCCAGTCCCAGGTAGAACATTTCGGTCCAGCCCACGAAAACGTCATCGCCGCGTGCGGCGGGCTGTACCAGGACACCCTGAGCACCCTGCGCCAGCGCATTCAGGTGCACGGCGACATGCGCAACCTGCAGCAGCCCAGCAATGCCTCGAAGATCCGCGCCCTACTGCTGGCCGGCATCCGCTCGGCACGCCTGTGGCGACAGCTGGGCGGCCATCGCTGGCAACTGGTGATCAGCCGGCGCAAATTGCTCAAAGAGCTTTATCCGTTGATGCGCAGCAGCTGAGCTGCGCCTGATTTTTCAAGAGCTGCGCGTAAGACGCTGGTCAGTTGGCAACGGACCGGCGGATATTTTCATGTATGATACGCGCCCCATTTCGTTGCCCGACTGTCCGAGAACACCCCATGCAGCTCTCTTCGCTCACTGCGGTTTCCCCTGTTGACGGCCGCTACGCCGGCAAAACCCAGGCCCTGCGCCCCATTTTCAGCGAATACGGCCTGATCCGTGCTCGCGTTCTCGTTGAAGTGCGCTGGCTCCAGCGCCTGGCCGCCCACAGCGCCATCAGCGAAGTGCCGGCGTTCTCCGCCGAAGCCAACGCCGTGCTCAATGCCCTGGCAGAGAATTTCTCCCTGGAGCACGCCGAGCGCGTCAAAGAGATCGAGCGCACCACCAACCACGACGTCAAGGCCATCGAGTACCTGCTCAAGGAGCAAGCTGCCAAGTTGCCTGAACTGGCCAACGTCAGTGAATTCATCCATTTCGCCTGCACCAGCGAGGACATCAACAACCTGTCCCACGCCCTGATGCTGCGCGAAGGCCGTGATGAAGTGATGCTGCCGCTGATGCGCCAGACCGCCAACGCCATCCGCGAGCTGGCGATCCGTTTCGCCGAAGTGCCGATGCTCTCGCGCACCCACGGCCAGCCGGCCTCGCCGACCACCCTGGGCAAGGAGCTGGCCAACGTCGTTTACCGCCTGGAGCGCCAGATCACCCAGGTCGCCGCCGTGCCCCTGCTGGGCAAGATCAACGGCGCCGTAGGCAACTACAACGCCCACCTCTCGGCCTACCCGGACATCGACTGGGAAGCCAACGCCCGCGCCTTCATCGAAGACGAACTGGGCCTGGCCTTCAACCCCTACACCACGCAGATCGAGCCGCACGACTACATCGCCGAGCTGTTCGACGCCATTGCGCGCTTCAACACCATCCTGATCGACTTCGATCGCGATATCTGGGGCTACATCTCCCTGGGCTACTTCAAGCAGCGCACCATCGCCGGCGAAATCGGTTCCTCGACCATGCCGCACAAGGTCAACCCGATCGACTTCGAAAACTCCGAAGGCAACCTGGGCATCGCCAACGCCCTGTTCCAGCACCTGGCGAGCAAGCTGCCGATCTCCCGCTGGCAGCGCGACCTGACTGACTCCACCGTATTGCGCAACCTGGGCGTGGGCTTTGCTCACAGCGTGATTGCCTACGAGGCCAGCCTCAAGGGCATCAGCAAACTGGAGCTCAACGCCCAGAAAATCGCCGAAGACCTGGACGCCTGCTGGGAAGTCCTGGCCGAGCCGATCCAGACCGTGATGCGCCGCTACAACATCGAAAACCCCTACGAAAAGCTCAAGGAACTGACGCGCGGCAAGGGCATCAGCCCAGAAGCGCTGCAGACTTTCATCGACGGGCTGGACATGCCCGCCGCGGCCAAGGCCGAGCTGAAACAGCTCACCCCGGCCAGCTACATCGGTAATGCCGCAGCCCAGGCCAAGCGCATCTGACCGATTGCTCGACCTTTTGACGCCCGGCCGCGCCGGGCGTTTTTATTCCTGCTAGAAAAGTACACTTTTTCAATAGGTTACACATGAATCCTGATATTCCTCTTCAACTTCTGGGCGGCATCACTGCACGGGAATTTCTGCGTGACTACTGGCAGAAGAAACCCCTGCTGATCCGTCAGGCCCTGCCTGACTTCGAAAGCCCGATCGAACCTGACGAACTGGCCGGCCTGGCCCTGGAAGAAGAAGTCGAATCGCGCCTGGTGATCGAAAACGGCGAGCGCCCATGGGAACTGCGCCGCGGGCCCTTCGCCGAAGACGAGTTCAGCAAGCTGCCGGAACGCGACTGGACCCTGCTGGTCCAGGCCGTGGACCAGTTCGTCCCGGAAGTCGCCGAGTTGCTGGAGCACTTCCGCTTCCTGCCGAGCTGGCGCATCGATGACGTGATGATCAGCTTCGCTGCGCCTGGCGGCAACGTCGGTCCGCACTTCGACAACTACGACGTGTTCCTGCTGCAAGGCTTTGGTAAGCGCAACTGGAAGATCGGCCAGATGTGCGACTCCGAGAGCCCGCTGCTGCAGCACGCGGACCTGCGCATCCTCGCCGAGTTCGAAGAAACCGAAAGCTGGGTCCTGGAGCCCGGCGACATGCTCTATCTGCCACCGCGCCTGGCCCACTATGGCGTTGCGGTGAACGATTGCATGACCTATTCGGTCGGTTTCCGTGCCCCAAGCGCCGCCGAAGTCCTGACCCACTTCACCGATTTCCTCGGCCAGTTCCTGCCGGACGAAGACCGCTACACCGACGCCGACGTGCAGCCGGCCAGCGACCCGCACCAGATCCAGCAGGACGCCCTCGACCGGCTCAAGGGCCTGCTGGCCGAGCACATGAGCGACGAGCGCCTGCTGCTGACCTGGTTCGGCCAGTTCATGACCGAACCACGCTACCCGGAACTGGTGACCGGACCCGAACTGGAAGAAGAAGACCTGCTGGGCAGCCTGGAACAGGGCGCGATCCTGATCCGCAACCCGAGCGCGCGCCTGGCCTGGTCGGAAGTGGATGAAGACCTGCTACTGTTCGCCAGCGGCCAAAGCCGCCTGCTTCCCGGTAAGCTGCGCGAACTGCTGAAAATGATTTGCGCCGCCGATGCCTTGCATATCGACAACCTCGGCCAGTGGCTGGCGGATGACGATGGGCGCGGCCTGTTGTGTGAACTGGTCAAGCAAGGGAGCCTGGGGTTTGCCGATGAATAAGATTCACGTACGTGTCGCAGACTGGCAAAAGGACAACGCCGAGATCCGGCGCATCCGTGAAGCCGTATTCATTGCCGAGCAATCGGTGCCGCCCGAACTGGAGTGGGATGCCGACGACGACAGCGCCGTGCACTTCCTGGCCTTCGAGGGCGACTTCCCCATCGGCACCGCGCGCCTGCTGCCCGACGGCCATGTGGGCCGGGTTTCGGTGCTCAAGGACTGGCGCGGCCTGAAGGTTGGCGACGCGCTGATGCGCGCGGTGATCGATGAAGCCGAAAAGCGCGGCCTGAAGCAACAGATGCTCAGCGCCCAGGTCCAGGCCACGGCGTTCTATGAGCGCCTGGGCTTCTCCATCGTCAGCGAGGAGTTCCTCGAAGCGGGCATTCCCCACGTCGACATGGTTCGCGGCGCCTGACCGACACGCCGCTCGCGGCAACGGCCAGCCAAAACGCCCCGCCATCCCTCCTCCGGCAACTAAGCTGGAGACCGGGATGCCGGGGCGTTTTGCCGTGCGCGATTCAACTTGCCCCACCCAAAGCCGACAAAGTGTCAAACTCAAGGCTTTACGCCAGCTACTCGCGGAGATAACGGATATGTCCCTACGCACCCTGCTCACGACGCTGCTGCTGACCTTCAGCTGTTCGGTCATGGCCGCCACCGAGATCGTGCCCCTCAACAACCGCACCAGTGCCGACCTGCTGCCGGTGGCGCAGAACTTCCTCGGCAAGGACGGCAAGGTCAGCGCCTATGGCAACCAGCTGATCGTCAACGCCGAACCGGGCAAGATCGCCGAACTGCGAGCCTTTATCGCCCAACTGGACACCGCGGCCAAACGCCTGCTGATCACCGTCGACACCAACGAAAACAACCTTCAGGACAACCAGGGCTATTCGGTCAACGGCGTACCGCAGACGCGGATCATCAACCGCAGCACCGAGAGCCGCGACGGCGGTATCCAGCAGATCCAGGCCAGCGAAGGCGTGCCAGCGCTGATCCAGGTCGGCCAGAGCGTGCCGTTGACCACCACCCAGACCGACCCCTACGGGCGCCTGCAGAACCAGACCCAGTACCGCAACGTCACTCAGGGCTTCTATGTCACCGCCAGCGTTACCGGTGAAACCGTGCACCTGAGCATCAGCACCAACCGTGACCGCATGAGCCAGGAACGTCCCGATGTAGTGAACGTGCAAAGCACCGACACAACTGTCAGTGGGCGCCTGGGCGAATGGATCACCCTGGCCGGAGTCAATCGCCAGACCCAGGCCGACAAACAGGGCCCGGGCCGCAGCTACTCGACTCAAGGCCGGGACGACATGACCTTGCGGGTCAAGGTCGATGCCTTGGACTAAAGCACCAAAAACTGACTGATTAGTCGCATTAGACCAAAGATGTAGTGCCACAAAAAAAGCACTACAAAACATTTGACGAGCCAAAAAACCGCGGGCATGATGGCCTCGCTCCCGCTAATCAGGGGCCCTGGCAAGGGCCTTCGGATCGCCGCTCTAACCTACCCACCTGAGCCGATTCGTGTCTGTACCGCCCACAAGGTGTGTTTGACGAGATTGCGACTGGAACGAAGTTGTCCCGAGGGACGGAAGCGTAATTAGGTAGATCGGCAACACACTGATGGAACGCACCAAGGCCCACGACGCCGGCATGCGCCCCGCAGCTCGCCTTCACCTGCTCACTTTCCCCTCGAGCCCATCGTTCACCCGTCGCCATCCCCGCCAGACCCGACTTGACCGCCATAAGCTTCCTGGTCAGCGAGCAGCCTTTTACGCAGCGTTATGACGCGTGATCGGCGGAGCCGGAATTCTCCAACCAAGAACGACTTTTTACACAAGACGCGACGAGGTTTATCTCCATGGCACTGACACGCGAACAGCAAATTGCAGCCCTTGAAAAAGACTGGGCTGAAAACCCGCGCTGGAAAGGCGTGACTCGCACCTACTCCGCTGCCGACGTGGTCCGTCTGCGTGGCTCGGTTCAACCCGAGCACACCCTGGCACGCATGGGCGCCGAGAAGCTCTGGAACCTGGTCACCCAAGGTGCCAAGCCGTCCTTCCGTCCTGATAAAGATTTCGTCAACTGCATGGGCGCCCTGACCGGCGGCCAGGCTGTACAACAGGTTAAAGCCGGTATCCAGGCGATCTACCTGTCGGGCTGGCAAGTGGCTGCGGACAACAACTCCGCCGAATCCATGTACCCCGACCAGTCGCTGTACCCGGTGGACTCGGTTCCAACCGTGGTCAAGCGCATCAACAACTCGTTCCGTCGCGCCGACCAGATCCAGTGGAAAGCCGGCAAGAACCCGGGCGACGACGGCTACATCGACTACTTCGCACCGATCGTGGCCGACGCTGAAGCCGGTTTCGGCGGCGTACTGAACGCCTACGAGCTGATGAAGAGCATGATCGAAGCAGGCGCCGCCGGCGTTCACTTCGAAGACCAACTGGCTTCCGTTAAGAAGTGCGGCCACATGGGCGGCAAGGTACTGGTTCCAACCCAGGAAGCCGTACAGAAGCTGACCGCTGCCCGTCTGGCGGCCGACGTTGCCGGTGTACCGACCATCATCCTGGCCCGTACCGACGCCAACGCCGCTGACCTGCTGACTTCGGACTGCGACCCGTACGACCAGCCATTCGTGACTGGCACCCGCACCCAGGAAGGCTTCTACAAAGTGAAAGCCGGCCTGGACCAGGCAATCGCCCGCGGCCTGGCTTACGCTCCGTACGCCGACCTGATCTGGTGCGAAACCGCCAAGCCGGACCTGGACGAAGCCCGTCGCTTCGCCGAGGCGATCAAGAAGGAATACCCGGACCAGATCCTGTCGTACAACTGCTCGCCTTCCTTCAACTGGAAGAAGAACCTGGACGACGCGACCATCGCCAAGTTCCAGCGCGAACTGTCCGCCATGGGCTACAAGCACCAGTTCATCACCCTGGCCGGCATCCACAACATGTGGCACAGCATGTTCAACCTGGCGCACGACTACGCCCGCAACGACATGACCGCCTACGTGAAACTGCAAGAGCAAGAGTTCGCTGACGCCGCCAAGGGCTACACCTTCGTGGCTCACCAGCAGGAAGTGGGCACCGGCTACTTCGACGACATGACCACCGTGATCCAGGGTGGCTCGTCCTCGGTAACCGCGCTGACCGGCTCCACCGAAGAAGAACAGTTCCACTGATTTAGGCCTCACGGCTTGATCGAGCGGCCAATGCAGACCCGGTAAAAACAACTGCATTGCTGTACAGCTGACGCCCCGACTGGTTCGGGGCGTTTTTTTTGCCCCCCTCCTGTAGGAGCCGGCTTGCCGGCGAACCTCTACCCTGCGCGCCCTCCTCAAAAGCCTCGGCATGCCCGCCCCTGCAAAAAAGCTGGCCAAACATTGATCCAGGACGGTGTTAGCAAGGGCGAAAGAGGTTAAAAGGTGCGCCCCTGCTACTTGCAGTAACAGGGATATAACAAGCAACTTTCCCACACCCCGAAGGAAAGCAGATTAAAACAGCCTCCAAACAATATTGATTATCATTTAGCGGTTGTAACTTTCGTTACAGCAGCTACAAAACATAATTAACAAAACCTCCCCTAATGCCCGCAGGCCGCGGCTTACGGGGCTACCGGGGTGAGCTATGTCCTTATTACGATAAACAATTTCGCTTTAGAAATTTTACTTGCCCGGTGTTTAGCCATAAAATCAGCGCGATTGATTGCGCTGCGACATATCGTCACTGCTTTATTTCTTTATCAAGCTCAGAGACTCTTGCTCTCTGTTAAGGATTACCAGCATGCCCGAAGCGACAGGACTCATGGCCCACAACTGGGGCTTTGCCATTTTCCTTCTGGGCGTTGTCGGCCTTTGCGCCTTCATGCTCGGCGTCTCCAGCCTCCTCGGGTCAAAAGCCTGGGGCCGCAGCAAAAACGAACCGTTCGAGTCCGGCATGCTACCTACCGGTGGCGCCCGCTTGCGGCTCTCAGCCAAATTCTATCTGGTCGCGATGCTCTTCGTGATCTTCGATATCGAAGCCCTCTTTCTCTTTGCCTGGTCTGTGTCCGTCCGCGAAAGCGGCTGGACCGGATTCGTCGAAGCTCTCGTTTTCATAGCAATTCTGTTGGCAGGTCTTGTCTACCTTTGGCGGGTGGGGGCTCTTGACTGGGCTCCGGAAGGTCGTCGTAAGCGGCAGGCGAAGCTAAAACAATGAGGCTTTGGCGATGCAATACAATCTCACCCGGATCGACCCCGATGCTCCTAACGATCAGTACCCGATCGGCGAACGGGAAACCGTTTCCGATCCGTTAGAGGATCAGGTCCACAAAAACATCTTCATGGGCAAGCTGGAAGACGTGCTGAGCGGCGCGGTCAACTGGGGGCGTAAGAACTCCCTGTGGCCGTACAACTTCGGCCTGTCCTGCTGCTACGTGGAAATGACCACCGCCTTCACGGCGCCCCACGACATCGCGCGCTTTGGCGCCGAGGTTATCCGGGCATCGCCGCGTCAGGCGGACTTCATGGTTATCGCCGGGACCTGCTTCATCAAGATGGCGCCGATCATCCAGCGTCTCTATGAGCAAATGCTCGAGCCGAAATGGGTTATCTCCATGGGTTCGTGCGCCAACTCCGGCGGCATGTACGACATCTACTCGGTAGTCCAGGGGGTGGACAAGTTCCTGCCCGTGGACGTCTACGTACCTGGCTGCCCGCCCCGCCCCGAAGCGTTCCTGCAAGGCCTGATGCTCTTGCAGGAATCCATTGGCCAGGAGCGTCGCCCACTTTCCTGGGTCGTCGGCGACCAAGGCGTGTATCGCGCCGAGATGCCGTCGCAAAAGGAACAGCGCCGCGAACAGCGTATACAGGTCACCAACCTGCGCAGCCCTGACGAAGTCTGATCCAGTTCTGTTCTTACAAAGAAACGAACCTGGCTTCACTCTTTACGTTGACCGAAAGCGATAAAAAACCATGACTACAGGCAGTGCTCTGTACATCCCGCCTTATAAGGCTGACGACCAGGATGTGGTCGTCGAACTCAATAACCGTTTTGGCCCTGAGGCGTTCACCGCCCAAGCCACCCGCACCGGCATGCCGGTGCTGTGGGTTACGCGCTCCAAACTCGTTGAAATCCTGACTTTCCTGCGCAACCTGCCCAAGCCGTACGTCATGCTCTATGACCTGCACGGCGTGGACGAGCGCCTGCGCACCAAGCGCCAGGGTCTGCCAGGTGCCGACTTCAGCGTGTTCTACCACTTGCTGTCGATCGAACGTAACAGCGACGTGATGATCAAGGTGGCCCTGTCCGAAGGCGACCTCAGCCTGCCCACCGTGACCGGTATCTGGCCTAACGCCAACTGGTACGAGCGTGAAGTCTGGGACATGTTCGGCATCGACTTTGCCGGTCACCCTCACCTCTCGCGCATCATGATGCCGCCGACCTGGGAAGGTCACCCGCTACGCAAGGACTTCCCGGCCCGCGCCACCGAGTTCGACCCGTTCAGCCTTAACCTGGCCAAGCAGCAGCTGGAAGAAGAAGCCGCGCGCTTCCGTCCGGAAGACTGGGGCATGAAGCGTTCCGGTGCCAACGAGGACTACATGTTCCTCAACCTGGGCCCGAACCACCCTTCGGCCCACGGTGCCTTCCGCATCATCCTGCAGCTGGACGGTGAAGAGATCGTCGACTGCGTACCGGACATCGGCTACCACCACCGTGGTGCCGAGAAGATGGCCGAGCGTCAGTCCTGGCACAGCTTCATCCCTTACACTGACCGTATCGACTACCTCGGCGGGGTGATGAACAACCTGCCGTACGTGCTTTCGGTCGAGAAACTGGCCGGCATCAAGGTGCCGGAGAAGGTCGACGTCATCCGCATCATGATGGCCGAGTTCTTCCGGATCACCAGCCACCTGCTGTTCCTGGGTACCTACATCCAGGACGTCGGCGCCATGACCCCGGTGTTCTTCACCTTCACCGACCGTCAGCGCGCCTACACCGTGATCGAAGCCATCACCGGCTTCCGCCTGCACCCGGCCTGGTACCGCATCGGCGGCGTCGCCCACGACCTGCCGCGTGGCTGGGAGAAGCTGGTCAAGGACTTCGTCGAATGGCTGCCCAAGCGCCTCGACGAATACACCAAGGCTGCCCTGCAGAACAGCATCCTGAAGGGCCGGACTATCGGCGTTGCCGCCTACAACACCAAGGAAGCCCTGGAGTGGGGCGTCACCGGTGCCGGCCTGCGCTCCACCGGTTGCGATTTCGACCTGCGCAAGGCCCGTCCGTACTCCGGCTACGAGAACTTCGAGTTCGAAGTCCCGCTGGCCGCCAACGGCGACGCCTATGACCGCTGCATGGTTCGCGTCGAGGAAATGCGCCAGAGCATCAAGATCATCGACCAGTGCCTGCGCAACATGCCGGAAGGCCCGTACAAGGCGGATCACCCGCTGACCACGCCGCCACCCAAAGAGCGCACCCTGCAGCACATCGAAACCTTGATCACGCACTTCCTGCAAGTTTCGTGGGGCCCGGTGATGCCGGCCAACGAATCCTTCCAGATGATCGAAGCGACCAAGGGCATCAACAGTTATTACCTGACGAGCGATGGCGGCACCATGAGCTACCGCACCCGGATCCGTACTCCAAGCTTCGCCCACCTGCAGCAGATCCCTTCGGTGATCCGCGGCAGCATGGTCGCGGACTTGATCGCGTACCTGGGTAGTATCGACTTCGTTATGGCCGACGTGGACCGCTAAGCATGAACAGCACGCTTATCCAGACAGACCGTTTCGCCCTGAGCGAAACCGAGCGCTCGGCCATCGAGCACGAGATGCATCACTACGAGGACCCGCGCGCGGCGTCCATCGAAGCCCTGAAGATCGTCCAGAAGGAACGTGGCTGGGTGCCTGACGGCGCCGTCTACGCCATCGGCGAGATCCTCGGCATTCCTGCCAGCGACGTTGAAGGCGTGGCGACGTTCTACAGCCAGATCTTCCGCCAGCCAGTGGGCCGCCACATCATTCGCGTCTGCGACAGCATGGTCTGCTACATCGGCGGCCACGAGTCCGTGGTCAGCCAGATCCAGAGCGAGCTGGGCATCGGCCTCGGCCAGACCACCGCCGACGGCCGCTTCACCCTGCTGCCGGTGTGCTGCCTGGGCAACTGCGACAAGGCACCGGCGCTGATGATCGACGACGACACTTTCGGCGACGTGCAGCCTGCTGGCGTGGCCAAACTGTTGGAGGGCTACGTATGACCCTGACCTCTTTCGGTCCTGCGAACCGCATTGCGCGCACCGCAGAAACCCATCCCCTGACCTGGCGCCTGCGCGACGACGGCGAGCCGGTCTGGTTCGACGAGTACCAGGCCAAGAACGGTTACGCGGCGGCCCGCAAGGCCTTCGCCGACCTGTCCCAGGACGACATCGTGCAGACCGTCAAGGATGCCGGCCTCAAGGGTCGCGGCGGTGCGGGCTTCCCCACCGGTGTGAAGTGGGGCCTGATGCCCAAAGACGAATCCATGAACATCCGCTACCTGCTGTGCAACGCGGACGAAATGGAGCCCAACACCTGGAAAGACCGCATGCTGATGGAGCAACTGCCCCATCTGCTGATCGAAGGCATGCTGATCAGTGCTCGCGCACTCAAGACCTACCGCGGCTACATCTTTCTGCGGGGCGAGTACACCACCGCCGCCAAGCACCTGCGTCGTGCCGTGGAAGAAGCCAAGGCCGCAGGCCTTCTGGGCAAGAACATCCTGGGCAGCGGCTTCGATTTCGAGCTGTTCGTCCACACCGGCGCCGGGCGTTACATCTGCGGTGAAGAAACCGCACTGATCAACTCCCTGGAAGGCCGTCGCGCCAACCCGCGCTCCAAGCCGCCCTTCCCTGCCGCCGTGGGCGTGTGGGGCAAGCCGACCTGCGTGAACAACGTCGAGACCCTGTGCAACGTGCCGGCGATCATCGGCGACGGCGTGGAATGGTACAAATCCCTGGCCCGCGAAGGCAGCGAAGACCACGGCACCAAGCTGATGGGCTTCTCCGGCAAAGTGAAGAACCCCGGCCTGTGGGAGCTACCCTTCGGCGTGACCGCGCGCGAGCTGTTCGAAGACTACGCCGGCGGCATGCGCGACGGCTTCAAGCTCAAATGCTGGCAGCCAGGCGGCGCCGGTACCGGCTTCCTGTTGCCCGAGCACCTGGACGCCCAGATGTATGCCGGCGGCATCGCCAAAGTGGGCACCCGCATGGGTACCGGCCTGGCCATGGCGGTGGACGACAGCATCAACATGGTGTCCCTGCTGCGCAACATGGAGCAGTTCTTCGCCCGCGAGTCCTGCGGCTTCTGCACACCGTGCCGCGACGGCCTGCCCTGGAGCGTCAAGCTGCTGATGGCCCTGGAAAAAGGCCAGGGCCAGCAAGGGGACATCGAGACCCTGCTGGGCCTGGTGGGTTTCCTCGGCCCGGGCAAGACCTTCTGTGCTCACGCACCGGGTGCCGTGGAGCCTTTGGGCAGCGCCATCAAGTATTTCCGTCCAGAGTTCGAAGCCGGCATCGCGCCCACCAGCGCCGCCGTCCCGCCTCTGGCCCGACCGATCGTAGTCGGCGCGTAACGCTTAAATGAGGGCGCCGGGCCCGTGCCCTGCGCTCGACGTGCGATGACGCCGTGAACGGCTGTGTTGATTCGCACGCATAACAAGATTCCATTAGCCACGCCCGCTGACACCGGGCCAACGAAGAACTTTGAACCATGGCCACTATCCACGTAGACGGCAAAGCGCTCGAAGTCGATGGGGCGGACAACCTGTTACAGGCTTGTCTGTCACTAGGCCTCGACATCCCTTATTTCTGCTGGCATCCCGCTCTCGGTAGCGTCGGTGCCTGTCGCCAGTGCGCGGTCAAGCAGTACACCGACGAGAACGACACCCGTGGTCGTATCGTCATGTCCTGCATGACCCCGGCCACCGACAACACCTGGATCTCCATCGACGATGAAGAATCCAAGGCGTTCCGCGCCAGTGTCGTCGAGTGGCTGATGACCAACCATCCCCACGACTGCCCGGTCTGTGAGGAAGGCGGTCACTGCCACCTGCAGGACATGACGGTGATGACCGGCCACAACGAGCGCCGTTATCGCTTCACCAAGCGTACCCACCAGAACCAGGACCTCGGCCCGTTCATTTCCCACGAGATGAACCGCTGCATCGCCTGCTATCGCTGCGTGCGCTTCTACAAGGACTACGCCGGCGGCACCGACCTGGGCGTCTACGGCGCCCACGACAACGTGTACTTCGGTCGCGTGGAAGACGGCACCCTGGAAAGCGAGTTCTCCGGCAACCTCACCGAGGTCTGCCCGACCGGTGTGTTCACCGACAAGACTCACTCCGAGCGCTACAACCGCAAGTGGGACATGCAGTTCTCGCCGAGCATCTGCCATGGCTGCTCCAGCGGTTGCAACATCTCCCCGGGCGAGCGCTACGGCGAGCTGCGCCGCATCGAGAACCGCTACAACGGTTCGGTGAACCAGTATTTCCTCTGCGACCGCGGCCGCTTCGGCTATGGCTACGTCAACCGCAAGGACCGTCCACGCCAGCCACGCCTGGCCGATGGCACCAAGCTGACCCTGGACCAGGCACTGGATCAGGCCGCAGACCTGCTGCGCGGCCGTAACATCGTCGGTATCGGTTCGCCCCGCGCCAGCCTGGAAAGCAACTACGCGCTGCGTGAGCTGGTAGGTGCCGAGCACTTCTACTCCGGTATCGAAGCCTCCGAGCTGGAGCGCATCCGCCTGGTTCTGCAGGTTCTGAACGACAGCCCGCTGCCGGTCCCGAACATGCGCGACATCGAAGACCACGACGCCGTCTTCGTTCTCGGTGAAGACCTGACCCAGACCGCCGCACGCATGGCCCTGGCCCTGCGCCAGTCGGTCAAGGGCAAGGCCGAGGAAATGGCCGATGCCATGCGCGTCCAGCCTTGGCTCGACGCTGCGGTGAAGAACATCGGCCAGCACGCGCTGAACCCGCTGTTCATCGCCAGCCTGGCTGAAACCAAGCTCGACGACGTGGCCGAGGAGTGTGTACACGCCGCTCCAGACGACCTGGCGCGCATCGGTTTCGCCGTGGCCCATGCCATCGACGCCAGCGCCCCTGCCGTGGAAGGCCTGGACAGCGAAGCCCTGGAACTGGCCAAGCGCATCGCCGATGCCCTGCTGGCAGCCAAGCGTCCACTGATCATTTCCGGTACCTCCCTGGGCTCCAAGGCGCTGATCGAAGCCGCGGCCAACATTGCCAAGGCCCTGAAGCAACGCGAGAAAGCCGGCTCCATCAGCCTGGTGGTGCCAGAGGCCAACAGCCTCGGCCTGGCCATGCTCGGCGGCGAATCCGTGGACGCCGCCCTGCAGGCGGTGATCGACGGCCGTGCCGACGCCATCGTGGTACTGGAAAACGACCTGTACACCCGCACCGACGCGGCCAAGGTGGATGCAGCGCTGAACGCGGCGAAGGTGGTGATCGTTGCCGATCATCAACAAACCGCTACCGTCGAGCGCGCGCACCTGGTGCTGTCGGCGGCCAGCTTCGCCGAAGGCGACGGCACCCTGGTCAGCCAGGAAGGTCGCGCCCAGCGCTTCTTCCAGGTCTTCGATCCGACCTACCTGGACGCCAGCATCATGGTCCACGAAGGCTGGCGCTGGCTGCACGCCCTGCGCAGCACCCTGCTGAACAAGCCGGTGGACTGGACCCAACTGGACCACGTGACCGCTGCCTGCGCCGCGAGCACCCCGCAACTGGCCAGCATCGTTGACGCCGCGCCATCCGCCGCGTTCCGCATCAAGGGCCTGAAACTGGCTCGCGAACCGCTGCGCTACAGTGGCCGTACCGCCATGCGCGCCAACCAGAGCGTGCACGAGCCACGTACCTCGCAAGACCCGGATACCGCCTTCGCCTACTCCATGGAAGGTTACTCGGGCTCCGCCGAACCGCGCTCGCAAGTGCCGTTCGCCTGGTCGCCGGGCTGGAACTCGCCACAGGCCTGGAACAAGTTCCAGGACGAAGTCGGTGGCCACCTGCGCGCCGGTGACCCGGGCACTCGCCTGATCGAAACCCAGGGCGACCGCCTCAACTGGTTCGCCAGCGTGCCGCGAGCCTTCTCCCCGGCCCCGGGCACCTGGCAGGCCGTGCCGTTCTACCACCTGTTCGGCAGCGAGGAAAACTCTTCGAAAGCCGCTCCGGTGCAGGAGCGCATCCCGGCTCCGTACGTTGCTCTGGCCAAATCCGAAGCGGATCGCCTGGGTGTCAACGACGGTGTCCTGCTCGCGGTGAACGTGGCTGGCCAGACCCTGCGTCTGCCGCTGCGCATCAACGAAGAGCTGGGTGCTGGCCTGGTGGGCCTGCCTGCCGGCCTGGCGGGTATTCCTCCGGCAATCGCAGGCATTTCCGTTGATGGTCTGCAGGAGGCGGCACAATGAGTTGGTTTACCCCTGAAGTGATCGACGTGATCCTGACGGTCGTCAAGGCCATCGTCATCCTGCTGGCCGTAGTGATCGCCGGTGCGCTGCTGAGCTTCGTCGAACGTCGCCTGCTGGGCTGGTGGCAGGACCGTTACGGTCCGAACCGTGTTGGCCCGTTCGGCATGTTCCAGATCGCAGCCGACATGCTGAAGATGTTCTTCAAGGAAGACTGGACTCCACCGTTTGCCGACAAGGTGATCTTCACCCTGGCACCGGTGGTGGCCATGTCCGCCCTGCTGATCGCCTTCGCGATCATCCCGATCACCCCGACCTGGGGCGTGGCGGATCTGAACATCGGCCTGCTGTTCTTCTTCGCCATGGCCGGTCTGTCGGTCTACGCGGTACTGTTCGCCGGCTGGTCGAGCAACAACAAGTTCGCCCTGCTCGGCAGCTTGCGTGCCTCGGCGCAGACCGTGTCCTACGAAGTGTTCATGGGCCTGGCCCTGATGGGCATCGTGGTACAGGTCGGCTCGTTCAACATGCGTGACATCGTCGAGTACCAGGCGCAGAACCTGTGGTTCATCATTCCGCAGTTCTTCGGCTTCTGTACCTTCTTCATCGCTGGCGTGGCCGTGACTCACCGTCACCCCTTCGACCAGCCGGAAGCGGAGCAGGAACTGGCCGACGGCTACCACATTGAATACGCCGGTATGAAATGGGGCATGTTCTTCGTCGGTGAATACATCGGCATCATCCTGATCTCGGCGCTGCTGGTCACCCTGTTCTTCGGTGGCTGGCACGGTCCGTTCGGCATCCTGCCGCAACTGTCCTTCGTCTGGTTCGCACTGAAGACCGCGTTCTTCATCATGCTGTTCATCCTGCTGCGCGCTTCCATCCCGCGTCCGCGTTATGACCAGGTGATGGACTTCAGCTGGAAATTCTGCCTGCCACTGACCCTGATCAATTTGCTGATAACCGCTGCGGTTGTGTTGTGGAACACACCTGCGGTTGCGGTTCAGTGAGGATTTGACCCATGTTCAAATATATTGGCGACATCGTTAAGGGTACTGGTACCCAGTTGCGCAGCCTGGTCATGGTCTTCGGCCATGGCTTTCGCAAGCGCGACACCTTGCAATACCCGGAAGAGCCGGTCTACCTGCCTCCACGCTACCGTGGCCGCATCGTCCTGACCCGCGACCCCGATGGCGAAGAGCGTTGCGTAGCCTGCAACCTGTGCGCCGTGGCCTGCCCCGTGGGTTGCATCTCGCTGCAGAAAGCTGAAACCGAAGACGGTCGCTGGTACCCGGACTTCTTCCGCATCAACTTCTCGCGCTGCATTTTCTGCGGCCTCTGCGAGGAAGCCTGCCCGACCACCGCGATCCAGCTGACACCGGATTTCGAGATGGCCGAGTTCAAACGTCAGGACCTGGTTTACGAGAAAGAAGATCTGCTGATCTCCGGTCCCGGAAAGAACCCTGATTACAACTTCTATCGTGTTGCAGGTATGGCCATTGCCGGTAAGCCAAAAGGCTCCGCGCAGAATGAAGCCGAGCCGATCAACGTGAAGAGCTTGCTGCCTTAAGGAAGAAAGATGGAATTCGCTTTCTATTTCGCGTCAGGTGTTGCGGTTGTCTCCACACTCCGTGTGGTCACCAATACCAACCCTGTGCACGCCCTGCTCTACCTGATCATTTCGCTGATCGCCGTGGCCATGACCTTCTTCAGCCTTGGCGCGCCGTTCGCCGGTGCCCTGGAAGTGATCGCCTACGCCGGCGCCATCATGGTGCTGTTCGTGTTCGTGGTGATGATGCTGAACCTCGGCCCGGCCGCGGCTCAGCAAGAGCGCATCTGGCTCACGCCCGGCATCTGGATCGGCCCGGTCATCCTGGCCGCGCTGCTGCTGGCTGAACTGCTGTACGTACTGTTCAGCCATCAGAGCGGTGCCGGTATCGGTCAAACCACCGTCAGCGCCAAGGCCGTGGGCATCAGCCTGTTCGGTCCTTACCTGCTGGTGGTCGAACTCGCCTCGATGCTGCTGCTTGCCGCGGCCGTCACGGCGTTCCACTTGGGCCGCAACGAGGCGAAGGAGTAATACGATGCCTACTATCTCTCTCGGTACTATCCCGATGGAACATGGCCTGGCGGTTGCCGGTATCCTGTTCTGCCTCGGTCTGGTCGGCCTGATGGTCCGCCGTAACATCCTCTTCGTGTTGATGAGCCTGGAAGTGATGATGAACGCCTCTGCACTGGCCTTCATCGTTGCGGGTGCCCGCTGGGCGCAGCCGGATGGACAAGTGATGTTCATCCTGGTGATCAGCCTGGCAGCCGCCGAGGCCAGTATCGGCCTGGCGATCCTGCTGCAGCTGTACCGCCGCTTCCACACTCTCGATATCGATGCAGCCAGCGAGATGCGCGGATGAACCTTCTCTTTCTGACTTTCGTATTCCCCCTGATCGGTTTCCTGCTGCTGTCGTTCTCCCGTGGACGCCTCTCGGAAAACCTCTCGGCCCTGATCGGTGTCGGCTCCATTGGCCTGTCGGCCATCGTTGCTGCCTACGTGATCTGGCAATTCAACGTCGCGCCGCCCGAGGGTGGCCACTACACCCAGGTGCTGTGGCAGTGGATGTCGGTGGACGGTTTCGCGCCGAACTTCGCCCTGTACCTGGATGGTCTGTCCGTGACCATGCTGGGTGTGGTGGTGGGCGTGGGCTTTTTGATCCACTTGTTCGCGTCCTGGTACATGCGTGGTGAAGCCGGCTACTCGCGCTTCTTCGCCTACACCAACCTGTTTATCGCCAGCATGCTGTTCCTGGTACTGGGCGATAACCTGCTGTTCCTGTACTTCGGCTGGGAAGGCGTGGGCCTGTGCTCCTACCTGTTGATCGGTTTCTACTACAGCAACCGCAACAACGGTAACGCCGCACTCAAGGCCTTCATCGTTACCCGTATCGGCGACGTGTTCATGGCCATCGGCCTGTTCATCCTGTTCCAACAGGTGGGCACGCTGAACGTCCAGGAACTGCTGGTGCTGGCCCCGCAGAAATTCCAGGCCGGCGACTTCTGGATCACCCTGGCAACCCTGATGCTGCTGGGTGGCGCCGTGGGTAAATCTGCCCAGTTGCCACTGCAGACCTGGCTGGCGGACGCGATGGCCGGCCCGACCCCGGTTTCGGCACTGATCCACGCCGCAACCATGGTCACCGCCGGTGTCTACCTGATCGCCCGTACCCACGGCCTGTTCACCCTGGCGCCGGAAATCCTGCACCTGGTGGGCCTGGTCGGTGGCGTGACCCTGGTACTGGCCGGTTTCGCCGCGCTGGTGCAGACCGACATCAAGCGGATCCTCGCCTACTCCACCATGAGCCAGATCGGCTACATGTTCCTGGCCCTGGGCGTTGGCGCCTGGGACGGCGCGATCTTCCACCTGATGACCCACGCCTTCTTCAAGGCCCTGCTGTTCCTTGCTTCCGGTGCGGTGATCGTTGCCTGCCACCACGAGCAGAACATCTTCAAGATGGGCGGCCTGTGGAAGAAACTGCCCCTGGCCTACGCCAGCTTCATCGTCGGCGGCGCGGCCCTGGCGGCCCTGCCTCTGGTGACCGCAGGCTTCTACTCCAAGGACGAGATCCTCTGGGAAGCCTTCGCCAGCGGCAACCATGGCCTGCTGTACGCCGGCCTGGTGGGTGCGTTCATGACCTCGCTGTACACCTTCCGCCTGATCTTCATCACCTTCCACGGTGAAGCCAAGACCGAAGCCCACGCCGGCCACGGGATCTCCCACTGGCTGCCGCTGGTGGTACTGATCGTGCTGTCCACTGCGATCGGCGCGATGATCACCCCGCCCCTGCATGGCGTGCTGCCGCAAAGCGTCGGCCATGCCGGTGGCGAAGCCAAGCACAGCCTGGAAATCGCCTCGGGTGCCATCGCCCTGGCCGGTATCCTGCTGGCCGCCCTGTTGTTCCTTGGCAAGCGTCGCGTTGTGACCGCCATCGCCAACAGCGGCATCGGGCGTCTGCTCTCGGCCTGGTGGTTCGCCGCCTGGGGCTTCGACTGGATCTACGACAAACTGTTCGTCAAGCCATACCTGGCCATCAGCCACGTACTGCGCAAGGACCCGCTCGATCAGACCATCGGTTTGATCCCGCGTATGGCCAAAGGGGGTCACACCTCCCTGAGCCGTACCGAGACCGGTCAACTGCGTTGGTACGCCGCCTCGATGGCAGCCGGTGCCGTGCTGGTCATCGGCGCCATTGTGCTGGTAGCGGTCTGATATGAACCTTGCGAACTTGCGAAAGGAATTGAGCCCGTCATGATTCTGCCTTGGCTAATCCTGATCCCCTTCATCGGCGGCCTGCTGTGCTGGCTGGGTGAGCGCTTCGGCGCCACCCTCCCCCGCTGGATTGCGCTGTTGACCATGACCCTGGAACTCGCCCTCGGCCTCTGGCTGTGGGCCCACGGTAACTATTCATATGCTCCGGCGCCTGGCGTCGATCCGACTTGGGCCCTGGAGTTCAAGCACCAGTGGATCGAGCGCTTCGGCATCAACGTGCACCTGGCGCTGGACGGCCTGTCGCTGCTGATGATCCTGCTGACCGGCCTGCTGGGTATCCTCTCGGTACTCTGCTCCTGGAAAGAGATCCAGCGCCACGTGGGCTTCTTCCACCTGAACCTGATGTGGATCCTGGGCGGCGTGGTCGGCGTGTTCCTGGCGCTGGACCTGTTCATGTTCTTCTTCTTCTGGGAAATGATGCTGGTGCCGATGTACTTCCTCATCGCGCTCTGGGGTCACAGCTCGGCAGACGGCAAGAAAACCCGGATCTACGCAGCGACCAAGTTCTTCATCTTCACTCAGGCTTCCGGCCTGATCATGCTGGTGGCGATCCTGGGCCTGGTGCTGGTGAACTTCAACAACACCGGGGTCATCACCTTCGATTACGCCCAGTTGCTGAAGACCAAGATGTCCACCGCCACCGAGTACATCCTGATGCTCGGCTTCTTCATCGCCTTCGCGGTGAAGCTGCCCGTGGTGCCGTTCCACTCCTGGCTGCCTGACGCTCACGCCCAGGCACCGACCGCCGGTTCCGTGGACCTGGCGGGCATCCTGTTGAAGACGGCGGCCTACGGCCTGCTGCGTTTCGCCCTGCCACTGTTCCCCAACGCCTCGGCAGAGTTCGCACCGATCGCCATGACCCTGGGTCTGGTCGGGATCTTCTACGGTGCCTTCCTGGCCTTCGCCCAGACCGACATCAAGCGCCTGATCGCCTTCTCCAGCGTTTCCCACATGGGCTTCGTGCTGATCGGGATCTACTCAGGCAGCCAGCAGGCCCTGCAGGGCGCGGTGATCCAGATGCTGGCCCACGGTGTTTCGGCAGCCGCGCTGTTTATCCTCAGCGGCCAGCTGTACGAGCGCACCCATACCCGCGACATGCGTGAAATGGGCGGACTGTGGTCGCGTATCGCCTACCTGCCAGCCATCAGCCTGTTCTTCGCAGCCGCCTCCCTGGGCCTGCCGGGCACCGGCAACTTCGTCGGCGAGTTCCTGATCCTGATCGGCACCTTCGTCAGCGCTCCATGGATCACCGCGATCGCGACTTCGGGCCTGGTGTTCGGCTCGGTCTACTCGCTGATCATGATCCACCGTGCCTACTTCGGCCCGTCCAAGTCGGACGCGGTACTGCACGGAATGGATGCTCGCGAACTGATCATGGTGCTGGGGCTGGCGGTACTGCTGATCTACATCGGCGTTTACCCGCAACCGTTCCTCGATACCTCTGCCGCCACCATGCATGGCGTGCAGCAATGGCTCAGCACCGCCTTCACTCAACTCGCTTCGGCCCGGTAAGAGCGCTATGGACTTTACGATTCAACACTTTATAGCCCTGGCGCCGCTGCTGATCACCAGCGCCACCCTTGTGGTGGTGATGTTGGCGATCGCCTGGCGGCGCAACCACGCCCAGACCTTCCTGCTATCGGTTGCCGGTCTGAACCTGGCATTGCTGTCGATCTTCCCGGTGCTGAAAGTGGCACCGCTGGCGGTCACCCCGCTGTTGCAGATCGACCAGTTCGCCTGCCTGTACATGGCCCTGATCCTGGTGGCCACCCTGGCCTGCGTCACCCTGGCCCACGCCTACCTGGGCGATGGCAGCAGCGGTTACCCGGGCAACCGTGAAGAGCTGTACCTGCTGATCCTGCTGGCCGCCGCTGGTGGCCTGGTACTGGTCAGCGCGCAGAACCTGGCCGGCCTGTTCATCGGCCTGGAGCTGCTTTCGGTACCGGTCTACGGCCTGGTGGCCTATGCCTTCTTCAACAAGCGCTCCCTGGAAGCCGGCATCAAGTACATGGTGCTGTCGGCAGCCGGTTCGGGCTTCCTGTTGTTCGGCATGGCCCTGCTCTACGCAGAAGCCGGCAGCCTGAGCTTCAGCGGTATCGGCCAGGCCCTGGCCGCCACTGGGCTGCCAAGCCCGCTGGCGCAACTGGGCCTGGGCATGATGCTGATCGGCCTGGCCTTCAAGTTGTCGCTGGTGCCGTTCCACCTGTGGACCCCGGACGTCTATGAAGGCGCCCCGGCCCCGGTGGCCGCCTTCCTGGCCACCGCCAGCAAGGTGGCGGTATTCGCGGTGCTGGTGCGTCTGTTCCAGCTGTCGCCAGTGGCCAGCAGCGGTGTTCTGAGCAACGTGCTGACCGTGATCGCCATTGCCTCGATCCTGGTGGGCAACCTGTTGGCGCTGACCCAGAGCAACCTCAAGCGTCTGCTGGGTTACTCCTCCATCGCCCACTTCGGTTACCTGCTGATCGCCCTGGTGGCCAGCAAGGGCCTGGCCATGGAAGCCATCGGCGTGTATCTGGTCACCTACGTGATCACCAGCCTGGGCGCCTTCGGCGTGATCACCCTGATGTCCTCGCCGTACAAGGGCCGTGACGCCGACGCCCTGTACGAGTACCGCGGCCTGTTCTGGCGCCGTCCGTACCTGACGGCCGTCCTCACCGTGATGATGCTGTCCCTGGCCGGTATCCCGCTGACCGCAGGCTTCATCGGCAAGTTCTACATCATCGCTACCGGTGTCGAAGCGCACCAATGGTGGCTGGTCGGTTCCCTGGTCATGGGCAGCGCCATCGGCGTCTTCTACTACCTGCGAGTGATGGTCACCCTGTACCTGATCGAACCTAACCTGCGTCGCGTCGATGCCCAACTGCACTGGGAACAGAAAGCCGGTGGCGTCATGCTGCTGGCCATCGCGCTCCTGGCGTTCTTCCTCGGCGTATACCCACAGCCGCTGCTGACCCTGGTCCAGCACTCCGGCCTGGCGGGTTGATCGCTTAGGTTTCAACGCAACAAACAGAACGGCACCTTCGGGTGCCGTTTTGCATTTCAGGGCCCTGCCCTCCCCTCTTCCCAGCGAAACTCGGAATCGCCCTTCCTGTCACGTCGGCCCGGTCCGACATTCAGCCCGCTGCCGCAGGCATAGACTGCTGCCAGATCAAACGCGGCGCTCAGCGGGCCTTGACCAAAGCTGCAGCATCATCCAGTCTATACGTAGGAAGCGTATGAAATGAATGCTCTGTTTATTGAACTACCGGCATTTGCGCGATACCGAAAGGACTTCCTTGACGACGAGTTGTTCTGCGAACTGCAGATCGAGTTGCTGCGCCACCCGCACGCGGGTGTTCTGATTCAGGGCACTGGCGGCTTGCGCAAGATGCGTTTCGTCGATGAGCGACGCAATAAGGGCAGGCGTGGCGGGCTGAGAGTGATTTATTACTGGTGGTCCGGAGGGGCGCAATTCTGGCTCTTCACCCTGTTCGACAAGGAGCAGATGGACGACCTGCTACCGCAGCAGCGACAACAGCTCAAACAACTGCTGGAACGTGAAATCGAGGCCAGACGACATGACCAAACGTGACATCTTTTCCGAACTGGTAGAAGGCATCGACGCCCTCACCCAGGAACGCCAGGGCAAGATCACCCTGCGCAGCCATAAAGTGAAACTCGACAAGCTGCCGCCCATCACCGCCGCCGAGGTGATGAACATCCGCCAGCAACTCAACCTCTCGCGCTCGGTATTCGCCATGTACCTGCGCACCAACACCCGCACCCTGGAGAACTGGGAACAGGGCCGCGCCATACCCAACGCCCAGGCCACGACCCTGATCCGCCTGGTGGAACGCTACCCCGATACAGTGGAGCGCCTCGCCTCGCTGGCCTGATCCGGCACTGTTCGAAGGGCAACAAAAAACCCGCACCAGGCGGGTTTCTTGTTGCAGCGAACGCAGGCTCAGTCAGCCAGGCGCCAGGTCGTACCGCCCTTGCCGTCTTCCAGGATCACGCCCATGGCGGTGATCTGGTCGCGGATCCGATCGGACTCTGCCCAATCCTTGTTGGCACGGGCCGCCAGGCGGGCCTGGATCAGCGCCTCGACTTCTGCCGCATCGACCCGACCTTCGGCACCGGCCTGCAGGAAGTCGTCGGCCTCCAGTTGCAGCACGCCCAGCACACTGGCCAGTTCCTTCAAGCGGGCTGCCAGACCGGCCGCCGCATCGATATCGCTCTCACGCAGGCGGTTGATCTCGCGCACCATCTCGAACAGCACGGCACAGGCTTCCGGAGTACCGAAGTCGTCGTTCATCACCTGGGTGAAACGCTCGACGAAGGCTTCGCCACCGGCCGGCGCCACTTTCGGCAGGCCCTTGAGTGCATGGTAGAAACGCTCCAGCGCGCCCTTGGCGTCCTTGAGATTGTCTTCCGAGTAGTTGATGGCGCTGCGGTAGTGGCTGGCCACCAGCAGGTAACGCACCACTTCCGGATGGTACTTGTCGAGCACGTCGCGAATGGTGAAGAAGTTGTTCAAGGACTTGGACATCTTCTCGCCATTGATGCGGATCATGCCGCAGTGCATCCAGGCGTTGGCGTAGGTCTTGCCGGTAGCCGCCTCGCTCTGAGCGATCTCGTTCTCGTGGTGCGGGAACTCCAGGTCGCTGCCGCCGCCATGAATGTCGAAGGTCTCGCCCAGGCAGCAGGTGGACATCACCGAGCACTCGATGTGCCAGCCCGGACGACCGTCACCCCAAGGCGATGGCCAGCTCGGCTCACCCGGCTTGGCGGCTTTCCACAGGACGAAGTCCAGCGGGTCCTGTTTCGACTCGTCGACTTCGATCCGCGCGCCGATGCGCAGGTCTTCGATCTTCTTGCGCGACAGCTTGCCGTAGCCCATGAACTTGCCGACGCGGTAGTACACGTCGCCATTGCCCGGAGCGTAGGCGTAGCCCTTGTCGATCAGGGTCTGGATCATCGCGTGCATGCCGGGGATATGGTCGGTGGCGCGCGGTTCCATGTCCGGCTTCTTGATGTTCAGCCGCGCCTCGTCCTCGTGCATCGCCGCGATCATGCGCTCGGTCAGGGCCTCGAAGGCCTCGCCGTTCTCATTGGCACGATTGATGATTTTGTCGTCGATATCCGTGATGTTGCGCACATAGGTCAAGTCATACCCGCTGAAACGCAGCCAGCGGGTAATCAGGTCGAAGGCCACCATGCTGCGGCCGTGCCCCAGGTGGCAGTAGTCGTACACGGTCATGCCGCACACGTACATGCGCACCTTGTTGCCATCCAGCGGCTTGAAGACTTCTTTGCTCTTGGTGAGCGTGTTGTAGATCGTTAGCACGTTAGTTCCTTGACTGAATCACTGACCCCAGGAGTCGCGCAGGGTCACAGTACGGTTGAATACCGGAGCGCCTGGTTTCGAGTCCTTGATATCCGCGCAGAAGTAGCCTTCGCGCTCGAACTGGAAACGGTCTTCCGGCTGTGCGTTGCCCAGCGAGGGTTCGGCACGACAACCAGTGAGCACTTGCAGGGAGTCAGGGTTGATGTTGTCCAGGAAACTCGCGCTGTCCTCGGCCTTCTCCGGGTTCGGAGAACGGAACAGACGATCGTACAGACGCACTTCGCACTCGACGCTGGCGGCAGCCGGCACCCAGTGGATCACGCCCTTGACCTTGCGGCCTTCAGGGTTCTTGCCCAGGGTGTCCGGATCGTAGGAGCAACGCAGCTCGACGATATTGCCCTCGGCGTCCTTGATCGCTTCATCGGCACGGATCACGTAGCTGCCACGCAGGCGCACTTCGCCGTTAGGCTCCAGGCGCTTGTAGCCTTTGGGCGGCTCTTCCATGAAGTCGTCACGGTCGATGTAGATTTCACGGGCGAACGGCAGCTGGCGCACGCCCAGCGCTTCTTTCTGAGGGTGACGCGGCAGTTCGAGATTCTCGACCTGGCCTTCCGGGTAGTTGGTGATCACGACTTTCAACGGACGCAGCACGCACATGGCGCGGGGTGCGTTCTGGTCCAGATCCTGGCGGATGCTGAATTCCAGCATGCCGTAGTCGACCACGCCGTCGGAGCGGTTGGTGCCAACCATCTCGCAGAAGTTGCGGATCGACGCCGGCGTGTAGCCACGACGACGAAAGCCCGACAGGGTCGACATGCGCGGATCGTCCCAGCCATTGACGTGCTTCTCATCCACCAGTTGCTTGAGCTTGCGCTTGCTGGTGATGGTGTAGTTCAGGTTCAGGCGGCTGAACTCGTACTGACGCGGGTGCGCGGGCACCGGCAGGTGCTCGAGGAACCACTCGTACAGCGGACGGTGGCTTTCGAACTCCAGGGTGCAGATCGAGTGGGTGATGCCTTCGATGGCATCCGACTGGCCATGGGTGAAGTCGTAGTTGGGGTAGATGCACCACTTGTCACCGGTCTGGTGGTGGTGAGCGTGACGGATCCGGTACATGATCGGGTCGCGCAGGTTCATGTTCGGCGAGGCCATGTCGATCTTGGCCCGCAGCACGCGGGCACCATCCGGGAACTCGCCAGCGCGCATGCGGGCGAACCAGTCCAGGTTCTCTTCCACCGAACGTTCGCGGAACGGGCTGTTCTTGCCTGGCTCGGTGAGGCTGCCGCGGTATTCCTTGGCTTGCTCGGGAGTCAGGTCGCAGACATAAGCCTTGCCCGCCTTGATCAGGTCCACGGCCCAGTCGTGCAACTGGTCGAAATACTGCGAGGCGTAGCGCACTTCACCGGACCACTCAAAGCCCAGCCACTTGATGTCGCTTTCAATGGCGTCGATGTATTCCTGGTCTTCCTTGGCCGGGTTGGTGTCGTCGAAGCGCAGGTGCGTGACACCACCGAATTCCTGGGCCAGACCGAAGTTCACGCAGATCGACTTGGCGTGACCGATGTGCAGGTAACCATTGGGCTCCGGAGGGAAGCGGGTCACGATCTGTGTGTGCTTACCCGAGTCCAGGTCCGCCTGGATGATCGGGCGCAGGAAGTTGACCGGTACGGCCGGTCCAGTCTTGGAATTCGAGGTAGGGTCGACAGTGGGCTTGCTCATAGGATCCTTGAACGTACAAGTGCGTGGCCGGGTGCGGCCTGACAAATCAAAACGGATATCATAGCCGATGCTGTCAAGTACCTGACAGAGCGCAGCTTTAAAACTGCGACTATTAATGGCAGGCCGGTGAAAAAACAGCCTCGAAATTCGTGGCTGTCACGCTAAACTGCGCTCCTTGGCCACAAGATGGCCAAACCGGTCCGGGTTGCCCGCGCGTCCCGATACCCAGGATTTTCTTGAAAACGCTTCTCCTTATAAAGAGTACCGACCATGACCCAAGTCAAACTGACCACCAACCACGGCGAGATCGTGCTGGAACTGAACGCCGAGAAAGCCCCGTTGACCGTGGCCAACTTCGTCGAATACGTGAAAGCCGGTCACTATGAAAACACCGTTTTTCACCGCGTCATCGGTAACTTCATGATCCAGGGCGGCGGCTTCGAACCTGGCATGAAAGAAAAGAAAGACAAGCGTCCAAGCATCCAGAACGAAGCTGACAACGGCCTTTCCAACGACAAGTACACCGTTGCCATGGCCCGCACCATGGAGCCGCATTCGGCTTCCGCGCAGTTCTTCATCAACGTTGCCGACAACAGCTTCCTCAACCACAGCGGCAAGACCGTGCAGGGCTGGGGCTACGCCGTATTCGGCAAAGTGATCGCCGGCACCGAGGTGGTCGACAAGATCAAGGGCGTGGCCACCACCATGAAGTCCGGCCACCAGGACGTACCCGCAGACGACGTGATCATCGAGAAAGCCGAGATCATTGAGTGATACTGCTGATTTCAGATCTGCATCTGGAAGAGGAGCGCCCGGACATCACCCGGGCGTTTCTGGAATTACTCGGTGGGCGCGCCCGCGCCGCCGAGGCGCTGTACATCCTCGGGGACTTTTTCGAGGTATGGATCGGCGACGATGCCATGACCCCCTACCAGCTTTCCATTTGCCAGGCATTGCGCGAGCTCAGCGACAGCGGCACGCAGATCTTCCTGATGCATGGCAATCGCGACTTCATGCTCGGCAAGGCCTTCTGCAAGGCGGCCGGCGCCACCCTGCTCAAGGATCCCAGCGTCGTCGACTTCTACGGCGAGCCGGTATTGCTGATGCACGGTGACAGCCTGTGCACCCGTGACGAAGCCTACATGCGTATGCGCCGCTACCTGCGCAACCCGCTGAGCCTGTGGATTCTGCGCCACCTGCCCCTGGGCACCCGGCGCAAGCTGGCGCGCAAGCTGCGCAACGAAAGCCGGGCCCAGACCCGCATGAAGGCCAACGACATTGTCGATGTGACCCCGGACCAGGTACCGCAGGTCATGCAGGAACACGGGGTGCGCACCCTGGTTCACGGCCACACCCATCGCCCGGCGATCCACAAGCTGCAGATCGGCGAACAAGCCGCCAAGCGCATTGTGCTGGGGGACTGGGACCGTCAGGGCTGGGCGCTGCAGGTGGATGAGCAGGGTTTCCAACTGGCGGCGTTCGATTTCGTACCGACGCAACTGGCGCTGCCCGGTTCGCCCTGAACGGACGCCCTCGCTGCCGTAGGAGCCGGCTTGCCGGCGAAGGGAACAGCAAGCCTTGCATGGCCCTGTCGGGCGCCTTCCCTGGCAAGCCCGCTCCTACAACAGATGCCCTACCGTAGGAGCCGACTTGCCGGCGAAGGGGCCAGCAAGCCTTGCATGACCCTTCCGGACGCCAGCGCCTGCGACGAAAGGCATCAATGCCCCGCCGCGGCTGGGCCGGCCTTGGCAGCGAATGGCGGCTTGGCCAGCCAGACCAGCAGAATCAGGCCCATGAAGCCCCAGCCCAGCAAGGTGAAGTAGTCCACGGTCGAGAGCATGTATGCCTGGCTGGTCAGGACTTGATCCAGCTGCGCGTAAGCCTTGGTGCTCGCGCCTCCGAGATTGCTCAGCGCATCCCGGGTGACCGGGTCGAAGATGCTCATGCTTTCGCTCATGTAAGCGTGATGCTGGTCTGCCCGGCGAATCCAGATCCAGGTGGTCAGCGACGCCGCAAAACTACCCCCCAGAGTCCGCAGGAAGGTTGCCAGGCCAGCGCCGTCGGCGATCTGGTGCGGTGGCAGGTCGGACATCAGGATGCTCAGGGTCGGCATGAAGAACAGCGCCACGCCGATGCCCATGAACAGTTGCACCAGGGCGATGTGCTGGAAGTCCACTTCATTGGTGAAACCGGCACGCATGAAGCAGCTCAGGCCAATGGCCAGGAATGCCAGCCCGGCCAGCAGGCGCAGGTCGAACTTGTTCGCGTACTTGCCGACAAAGGGTGACAACAGCACCGGCAGGATGCCGATCGGTGCCACCGCCAGCCCCGCCCATGTCGCGGTGTAGCCCATCTGGGTCTGCAACCATTGCGGCAGGATCAGGTTAATACCGAAGAACCCGGCGTAGCCCAGCACCAGCACTATCGTGCCAATGCGGAAGTTGCGGTGCGCGAACAGCCGCAGGTTGACCACCGGATGCTGGTCGGTCATTTCCCAGATGATGAACACCGCCAGCGCGATCACCGAAATCGCCGCACCGATGATGATGAAGTTCGACTCGAACCAGTCCAGGTCATTGCCCTTGTCGAGGATCACCTGCAACGCGCCGACGCCAATGACCAGCGAAATCAGCCCGACGTAGTCCATCGGCTGACGGCTGGTGACCACCGGGCGCTTGGCCAGCTGCGAACGCACCACCATTACCGCAAAAATGCCGATCGGAACGTTGATGAAGAAAATCCACGGCCAGCTGTAGCTGTCGGTGATCCAGCCGCCAAGAATGGGACCAGCAATCGGCGCCACTACCGTGACCATTGCGAGCAATGCCAGGGCCATGCCGCGCCTGGCGGGTGGATAAACGGCGATCAACAGGGTTTGCGTCATTGGGTACAACGGCCCGGCCACCAGGCCTTGCAGCACACGAAAGCCGATCAGCTCAGGCATCGAGGTCGAGATGCCGCAGAGAAACGAGGCCAGCACAAACAGCATCGTCGCCCAGAGAAACAGTTTTACCTCGCCAAAGCGCCGGCTGAGCCAGCCGGTCAGCGGCAACGCAATCGCATTGCTCACGGCGAACGAGGTAATCACCCACGTGCCCTGCTCCGAACTCACACCAAGGTTGCCGGAAATCGTCGGCAACGCCACGTTGGCGATGGTGGTGTCGAGCACCTGCATGAAGGTCGCCAGCGACAGGCCGATGGTGCTGAGCAACAGGCTGGGCGGCGTGAAAGAAGCGTTATTGCTCATCGCGAATCCTTTGGAACCGGGGTGGCGCTGCGCCCCTGTGGGGCGAGCAAGCTCGCACCCACAGGGTCAGTGGCGAATCAGCGTTGCGCGGTTTTGCTGACCACAGCGCTGTTGTCATGGATCAGCTGAGCGATCATCGCGTCGGCTTCGGCCAACTGCCGGTCGTAGACGTTGGTGCTGAACGAGGCCTTTTGCTGCGGTTGCTGCGCCAGTACCGGGCCGCTCTGGTCATGCAGGTTCACTTCAACATTGGTCGACAGCCCAACCCGCAGTGGGTGCTTGGCCAGCTCTTCGGCATTGATGTGAATCCGCACCGGCACACGCTGCACGATCTTGATCCAGTTGCCGGTGGCGTTTTGCGCGGGCAACAGAGCAAACGCGCTGCCGGTGCCGGCGCCGAGGCTGTCGACGGTGCCACTGTATTTCACGCTGCTGCCGTAGATGTCGGACTCGATGTCCACGGGCTGGCCGATGCGCATGTCACGCAGTTGGGTTTCCTTGAAGTTGGCATCGATCCACAGTTGATCCAGCGGGATCACCGCCATCAACGCCGTACCCGGTTGCACTCGCTGGCCGAGCTGCACGGTGCGTTTGGCAACGTAACCGGTGACCGGCGCGATCAGGGTGCTGCGCGCATTGGTCAGGTAGGCCTGACGCAGATCCGCAGCCGCCGACATCACGTCCGGGTGCGACGAGACCACGGTGTCATCGACCAGCGCACTGGTGGTTTTCAACTGCTGCTTGGCGTTGGCCAGGGCGTTTTGCGCCGAGGTCAGGTCGTCGCGGGCGTGGGACAGTTCTTCCTGGGAGATCGCGCCGCCAGCGGCAAGGTTTTTCCGGCGGTTGAAGTTGTCCTGAGCCTTCTGCACTTCGGCCTGTTGCGCGTTGACCTGGGCTTTCATGCCGTCGACATTGCTGTACAGGCCGCGAACCTGACGCACGGTACGCGCCAGTTTCGCCTGGGCACTTTGCAGACCGACTTCGGCATCGTTGGGGTCGAAGTTGATCAGCACCTGACCTTCGTGGACCAGGTCACCATCGTCGGCGCCGATGCTGACCACGGTACCGGTCACCAGCGGAGTGATTTCAACGACGTTGCCGTTGACGTAGGCGTCATCGGTGCTCTCATTCCAGCGCCCGATGAATTCGTGATAAGCCCAGACACCGGCACCGGTGAGGGCCACAACGATGGCCAGCACCAGCAGCATCACTTTGCGCTTGCGCGGATTGCCGGTGTCTTGCGAGTTGTCTTGAGCTTGGGTGTTTTCGGCAGTGGCCATGACAAATACCTGAATTAGTTGTGCGGCGTAGCTGGAATGGCGTTGGCTGCGCTCAGGGTCTCGCCCTGAAAGCCCCCGCCCAGCGCTTGCATCAGTTGAATCGACAGATCGATCTGCTCGGCATTGAGGTTGGCCAACTGACGTTGGGCCTGCAGCAGTTGCTGCTCGATGCTGAGCACGTCCAGGTAGTTGCCGATGCCGGAACCGTAACGCTGGACCACGGTGTTATAGGAATCCTGAGCAATATCGGTGGCGTGCTGTTGCGCGCCGATTTGCCGGCCGATGTCACGCAACTGGTTGATCGTGTCGCTGACATCACCCAGCGCTTTCACCAGGCTTTTGTTGTACTGCGCCACCGCCAGATCGTAATCGGCGTCACGCGAATCGAGGTTGGCGCGCAGGCGCCCGCCATCGAAGATCGGCAGCGAAATGGTCGGGGCAATGCTGAAGAAGCGACTGGCCGAACCAAACATTGCGTCACCCAACAAGGATTCGGCACCGGCGGACGCCGTAAGGTTCAGGTTGGGATAGAAGCGGGTTTTCGCCGAATCGATGTCTTTGCTCGCGGCCTCTACACGCCAGCGGGCGGCGATCAGGTCCGGGCGACGGCCAAGCAGCTCTGCCGGAAGAACCGAGGGCACTGCCACGGCGCTGGCTTGCAATACTTTGGGCCGGGCGATTTCACTGCCGCGATCCGGGCCTTTGCCGAGCAGCACGGCCAGGGCGATTTTCGCACTGCTCAGGCGTTTTTCGGCGTCGATCAGGCTGGCTTCGGAACTGGCTTCCAGACTCTGGGTTTGCTGGAGCTGGTACTGGCTGTCGATCCCGGCGCTCAAGCGACGCTGGCTCAGATCGAGCATTTGCCTGGTGCGCTTGAGGTCGTCGCTGGCCAGGTCATAGACGATGTGCGCCTGCCCCAGATCGCTGTAGGCCCGGGCCACATCGGCGGCGAGGGTCAATTGCGCGGCCTGACGGTCGACTTCAGCAGCACGGGCCTGGCCGAGTGCGGCTTCCCAGGCATCACGCTGGCCGCCCCACAGGTCGAAGTTGTAATTGAAGCCGGCGCTGATGTTACGCACGGTGGCGTAGGCATCGCCCTGCCCCAGCGGATCCTGATCCTTGGCCAGGCGCGAACGGCTGATGCCGGCGCTGGCGTCGAGGGTCGGATAGCGTTCGGCATCGGCGGCATACGCGGCGGCGCTGGCCTGATGGGCACGGGCGGCGGCGATCTGCATGTCCGGGCTGTCGCGCAGGGCTTCGCGGATCAGACCGTCGAGCTGTGGATCGCCAAGGCTGGTCCACCAGTCGCTTTTCGGCCATGCCGCAGGCGACAGGGTCACACCGTTGAGGGATTGGCCGGCCTTCAGGCTTTTCGCGTCGAGATTTTTGCCTTGGGTATCGAGGCCGCTGTAATTGGCGCATCCGGCAAGGATCATCGCCGACAGCACCAGCGTCAGGCTGCTGCGCAAGGTCTTACTGCTCATTGTGTTCACCTAAGCGCTGGATGGTGATCGGGTCACCGGCGGCCAGCAGGATTTTCTTGAGGATGTATTCCAGGGTCTTCAACTCGTCCGGGGAGATCGCGCCAGCCAGTTCATTCATCGCGTCGGCGCCGATCTGCGGCAGCCGATCCGTCAACTGCTGGCCCTGTTCGGTCAGGGTCAGTTGCACTTGGCGGCGATCACCTTCGCTGCGTTGGCGAGCCAGGAAGCCCTTCTGCTCCAGACGATCGAGCATGCGTGTCATCGAACCGCTGTCCAGCGACAGGTGCCGGCACAGCTCGGCCGGGGTATCGACGCCGAACTGGGCCATGATGATCAACACTTTGAACTGCGCGGCAGTGATGCCGTGGGGTTCCATGTGGGTGTCGATGATCCGGTCCTTGAGCAATGCGGCGCGGCCCAGCAACAGGCCGAGATGGCAGGTTTTGAATTCGTCCGGGGTGAAATGCTTCATGTGCCCACCTAATAACTGCCTAGGCAGTGAATATATGTCGAGATGTTACTGCCTAGGCAGCGAATGTCAACGCAATAGTTAGGTTGCTTTGTAATTAGTTGACCAATGGACTGGGTCTTTATGTTGAACAGGCGGGCGTCATCGCCAACCTGCTGGCGACGGATCGTTTCCATCCCTCTGCCTGCTGCCTGTGAATCATCGGGGTTGGCCTATTCCACGATGACTTCGACAAAGGCTATGGCTCGCACGTGCCCCCGGTATCACCCTCCTTCAGCGAATTGAAGATGGAGCGCATACAGGTGCACGACTGCAACGCCAACGAGGAACTGGCCCAGGCGCCAACCTGCATTGCCCGGCTCGGTCACCCGTCGGGTCTACCGGTGATGGCGGGAAGCTTGGAGACCGCGCAAGAACTTGATCTGTTGCATAAAATCGACTGCACTCAGATTCAGGATTTCCTGATCTTTCACGCCATGTCTTCGGATCAATTCCGGCAGTTGCTGTCCCATGACGGGCCGGCAAACGCGTACGGATTGGCAAGCGGGTGTTGATACCCGTCACTTGCCATCGAGGTCACTGTGTCCAACGGCTCTCCCATCACTGCTGCCCAGGCCCTCTAATGCCACATCCCAACGCCTTTCTGGAGAAACTCGCCAGCAGTTCATCGCGCCTGAACAAGAGCCTGCTGGTGCTCGGCGCCCTGGTGTTGCTGTTGCTGGGTATCAGCTATGTGGGTGTGACGCGCATGATCGAAGAGCGGCGCGAAACCTTGCAATTTCACTTTGCCCGGCTGATGGAGAATGTCCACGAACAGGAAGTGTTCCTGCAGGATATTGCCCGGGAAAGCGCCAAGGGCGAACGGCTGCCCAATGCCATGTTGCCCCCCTACTCACAAAAACCCCTGCCCGATGAAGGGCCGAACATTTACGAAGGCCGCGGCCTGCCGTTTTCGCTGCCCTATAGCTTGAAGATCAATACGGACAGGATTGCCCCCAGCCAATACCCGAAAATCTTTGCGCTGGGTACCCATCTGGCGGCCTATTACAGCGCGTTCTGGTCGGCCTCGCACTATCAGTCTCCGCAGGTTGTCCTGATCAATGGCCCCGACAATTTTGACCTGGCCGTACCCTCCGTCGGGCGTTTGCGCGGTACGGGGCAATTACCGATGCAGACGGGCCATCTGGTCGATGTGATGACCCAGGTGAACAAACGCCTGCGCGGGCACAACTCGCCATTGCCAGATACTCAGGTGCGCTGGGAACCCTATGTCTCTTCCGAGGACGACAAGAGCGCGCCCACCCTGCTGGCTTACGTGAGTATCAACCTGGCGAAAACCGCATTGACCGTCGAGGGCGCCGATACCTGGGTGGTACTGGGCTCGCTGATGAACCTGTCCCAGGTCAACAACATCGAACGGCTGATGCAGTGGTCGATCTACGATGACTTCACCTTGATCACCCCCCGTGGCGTGGTATTGACCGGTGCTCTGAAACCCGGCCAGGTGCTGGATGAAGGGGTGAATTTCAACCGCGACGGCCTGGTGTTCAAACTGAGCAGCCCCGGGGAGCAACACTGGACGGCGATCTACGTCATCAGCCTGCGCAGTTTCCTCGACTACGCGCTGTGGCCATTGCTGTGCCTGGTTGCTCTGGCGCTTGCGCTACTCGGTTGCAGTCGGGCGGTCAATCGCTGGTACCAGGCCCGGGTCATCCTGCCCGCGCAGAAGGCGCACGCCAGCATCGCCGAAAGCGAGGCGTTCAGCCGCACGGTGATCGATACGGCGCCGACCGGCCTGTGCGTGATTCGCCGCAGCGATCACCACGTCCTACTGGAAAACCAGCGCGCCCAGCAATGGCACGATAACGGCCGGTTGATGAGCTTGCTCACACCCCTTACGGGCCCCGGTCACGCCGATCTTGAAATCAATGGGCGCCACCTGCACGTCGCCTTTGTGCCCACCCGCTATCAGGGCCAGGACGCCTGGTTATGTGCGTTGCATGACGTGACCCGGCATGTCGAAGATGCGGCGGCGCTGGAAGAAGCGCGCCAGGCCGCCGACTCGGCAAACCAGGCCAAGAGCCGCTTCCTCGCTACCATGAGCCACGAGATCCGCACTCCCCTGTACGGCGTGCTGGGAACTCTGGAGCTGCTCGGCCTGACCTCGCTCGCCCCGCGCCAGCAGGATTACCTGCACACCATCCAGCGCTCCTCCGCCACGTTGTTCCAACTGATCAGCGATGTGCTGGATGTGTCGAAAATCGAAGCCGGACAGATGACCCTCGAACTTCAGGATTTCTGCCCGCTGCAACTGACCGAAGACACCGTGCGCACCTACAGCGCCTCCGCCCGATCCAAGGGCCTGCTGCTCTATGCCTGCATCGACCCGGCGCTGCCGGACCGGTTGCGCGGCGACCCGATACGGATTCGCCAGATCCTCAACAACCTGCTGAGCAACGCCATCAAGTTCACCGATAACGGTCGCGTAGTGCTGCGGGTTCAGTTGCTGGAAAGCGACGATGGCCGCGCCCACGTGCAGTGGCAGGTCAGCGATTCGGGAGGAGGAATTTCCCTGGCGCAACAGCAACAACTGTTCGACCCTTTCTATCAAGTCAACGATGCCACTGAACAGGCCGGTGCCGGATTGGGACTGGCCATTTGCAAATGGCTGTGCGAGTTGATGGAGGGCCAGTTGAACCTAGTCAGCGAGCCCGGGCTCGGCAGCAGTTTCACCCTTCAACTCGCACTGGAACACGCACCCGGTGAGCTGGCCGGTTGCCCTGTGTTCAACCCCGGCAGCAGCACCGTCTATGTGCGTGCGCAAGTCACTGAGCAGGCACAACACCTGATCGCCTGGCTCAACCGTTTTGGCCTCGACTGCCGCCCGCTGAGGCCCGATACACCGGTGCCATCGGCACTGCTGGTAGAGCTTTCCCCCCTGGCCGATACCGCGGCCTGGCCCGGTCCGAAGGTCGTCGCCAGGGCGGATGGCCCCAACCCTGCGCAATTGCGCGGTACCGACCGAGAAGTCGACGCCCATGATGTCCGCGCGATCGCCTGGGCGATTTACCAGGCCCAGCACGGCGTCAGCACCGACAGCCAACCTTCGTCGCCGGAAAAGCCCCGGCAGTTGAATCTGCAAGTGCTGGTGGCGGAAGACAATGTGATCAACTCGGCGATCATCAAGGAGCAACTGGAAGTGCTGGGCTGCTCGGTGGTCGTCGCGGCCAATGGCGAGCTGGCGCTGGCGCAGTGGTCGCCCGGACGCTTCGATCTGCTGCTGACCGACGTCAACATGCCGGTCATGAACGGCTACCAATTGGCCACGGCGTTACGGCTTCAGGATCAGACGCTGCCGATTATCGGCGTCACCGCCAACGCCTTGCGCGAAGAAGGCGAGCGCTGCGCCGACGTCGGCATGAACGCCTGGATGGTCAAGCCACTGAACCTCGCCACCCTGCGCGCGCACTTGGAAAGACATTGCAAAATCGCCCTGCCGGCGACCAGCGTTGCCCCTCTAAAGCTGTCACCGAAAATGCGCGAACTCTTTGTCACGACGCTGCGCCAGGACATGCAGACCACGCTGACGGCATTGGACAACGCCGATGCCCATCGCGTGGCGCAACAGCTGCACAGCATGGCCGGTGCATTGGGTGCGGTACAGCTCGAAGAACTGGCCACAACCTTCGTCGAGCTGGAGTGCCGCCTGAACGGCCTGAGCTTGACCCACGCCCTGGACCTGGAGGTACGCCAGAATCTGGCTCGATTGAAAGACCTGCTGGGCGCCCTTGAATAATTTCAACGCGGATAATCAGCCATGGAAACCCTCAAGGTTGCCATTGCCGATGACCACCCCATCGTCCCGGTGGGGTACGAGAGCGGGTTGAGCGTGGCCAATGCTTTCGCACTGATGGAATACCTGACGCGGCACCTCCCCAACGTGCTGGTGCTGACAGCGCTTTACTCACCTGTTGCTAAAGGAAAATAAAATAGTGCGTTTATTTATTCCGGGAGAGGGAGTCAGAGACGACTGACTTGAGAGCGCAAAGATAAAAAGCATTCAAAAGATGTTCGCCACGAGCAAACTTGAAGTCAACAGCAACTATAAAAACTTGAATTACCATACACAACAACCAACTCAAACTAACAGACAACTACATTCCAGTTGCAATCAACTTCTAGGAATCGTCTGATGTACCACCAAAAATTCGCGTTATATCGTGTTGTTGTTTTAAACCTAACCATTGGAAAACAACATGAAAAAACTAACTCGCGCACTTCTCGCCCTTTCGATCATTGCCGCTACCGGAAATGCTCTGGCAGCCGATCCGGTTACACCAACCAAGGCTGGCAGCGGCACTATCAACTTCACCGGTACCATCAACAACGATGCCTGTTCGGTCGAAGGCGCCGGAAACAACAAGACCATTTCAGTCGCCATGGGCGAAGTTTCGATCAAGGACATGGGCACCGCCACTGCACCTAAAGGCAACGGCACCCTGAGCGCCGAGAACTTCGACATGAAGATCAACTGCAACGCTGGAACCAAGGTCGCGATGATCTTCGAACCAACCAAGGGCGCAGGTTCGGGCATTGAACCCGGCACCAAGGTGCTGCGCCTGATCGATGGCCTGGGGGCTGCGAAAGGTGTCGGCATTGCGCTGCTTGATTCCAATGGCGCCGTGATCGACCTCAGCTCGCCGAGCACCGCAAAAATCGAAAACACTCTGCAAGACAGCAACGCAACCCTCAAATTCTCCGCAGCCTACGTAACCACCGTCGATCCGAAACTGGCTGTTGCCGGTCGTGGCGACGCCACCCTGCCGTTCACGCTGCAATACGAATAACCCGCGCGAACACACAAGCCTGGTGCGGGGCCGTTCGGCCCTGCATCCTCATTCACTTGCGCGGTAGCCCTCATGTTTTATCGTCACTCACTGTCCTTATGTGCAGGCCTGCTGGGCCTGTTCGCGGTCAATCAGGCCATGGCCGGAATTTCCTTGAGCAGCACCCGTCTGATTTTCGACGGCCAGCACAAGGAGGCCGGAATCACCGTGCGTAACAGCGGTGAAGATGTGTTGATCCAGTCGTGGATCGACACCGACTCCAGCGAAACCGCAGCCGTACCCTTTGCTGTGACGCCGCCCCTGGTGCGCGTCAGCGGCGACGAGCAGCAAATATTGCGGGTGATCTACGAAGGTGCGGGCATGCCGACCGACCGCGAGTCGGTGGTGTGGCTCAATGTGCAAGAGATCCCTAAAGCGGCGAAATCCGAGAACACGTTGCAACTGGCCGTGCGCCAGCGCATCAAGGTGTTCTTCCGCCCGGCAGGCCTGAAAAACAACGCCTATCTGGCACCGAGCGAACTGACCTGGCGCCTGACAGAACAAGCCGGCAAGAGCTTGTTGGTGGTGAATAACCCAGGCCGGTATCACGTGTCGATTGCAGATATCACACTTCAATCCGGCACCATCAGTGAACACCCCTTCGATTCGATGATGATTGCCCCCGGCGAACAAAAAAGCTTCCCCCTTAAACAACTTCACAACGCCAATACAGCCCACCTTTCATTCAGCAGTATTAATGACTATGGCGCACAAGATCGTTATGGCGCGCAACTTTCCAACAGTGCTGACACCCGAGCCAGTTTGAATAAACAAACCCCATAACTTACGTGCCGCTGTGACGGCTGCACTTCCACTGTATTTCTCTTCGCTCCGTTAGTTGGTATCGGAGGTGATATAGGGTTCCTGAATGTTTTTACTCAAGCGCGACGGATGGGCGCCGTTTTCGATTGCCCTGGTTTTCAGCTGCACCTGCCTTGCCGATGACGAAGAACAGTTCAATACCTCGTTTCTGCAAGGCGCAACGTCTTCTGTCGATCTGCAATCACTGCTCGCCAGCAGCCGCGTGCTGCCCGGTATCTATCGGGTGGACCTGTACGGCAACGAGACGCTGGTCGGGCGCCGCGACATCGATTTTCGTCGCCCTTCCGGCACGAACAAGATCGAGGCCTGCCTGACTCTGGAGATGGTGCAGCAATTGGGGGTCGACATCGGCAAGCTGCAGGCCAGCGGCAAACTGGGCAGCGATGATCCCGACACCTGCCTGGACCTGCCCGCCTTGATCGATCACGCCAGCGTGCGTTACGACGTGCCCCGCCTGCGCTTGATGGTCAGTGTCCCGCAAAGCGCCATGGCGCGTGGCCGACGTGGTTATGTCGACCCGGCCCTGTGGGACGAAGGCGTTCCCGCCGCGTTCATCAACTATCAATTGAGCAGCAGCCGCAACGGCACTCGGGGTGAAAGTACCCTGTCCAACAACGTCGGCCTGCGCAACGGCATCAACCTCGGCGCCTGGCGCTTGCGTAACGAATCGAACTTCAGCAGCAGCACCGGCCGCCCTAGTACATTCAAAAGTAACCGCAGCTATCTGCAACATGACGTGACTGCCCTGAAAGGCCAGTTCAGCGCCGGGGATATCTTTTCAGATGCCGACCTGTTCGACAGCGTGCGCTATCGCGGCCTGAAGCTGGCGTCCGACGACGGCATGCGTGCCGACAGCGAGCGCGGTTATGCGCCGATCATTCGCGGCATTGCGCAGTCCAGCGCCACCGTGGAGATCCGCCAGGACAGCTACCTTCTCTACACCGCCAATGTGCCGCCGGGGCCGTTCGAGATCAGCGATATCTACCCCAGCGGCTCCAACGGCGACCTGGAAGTGACGATTATCGAAGCCGATGGTCGCCGCCGGGTGACGGTGCAGGCATTTTCCAGCCTGCCGATCATGGTCCGTGAGGGCCAGTTGAAGTACAGCGTCTCGGCCGGCCAGTACAACAGCAACAGCGATGACCAGCAGTCACCGCAATTTGTCAGCAGCACCCTGGCGTACGGCATCAGCAGTAACTTGTCCGGGATCGTCGGGGTGCAGGCCTCGGAAAACTTCAAGGCGCTGTCCGTCGGAGCTGGCCGCAATACGACTATCGGTGCCGTCTCACTGGACTTGACCCACTCCATGAGCAGCACTTTCGGCGCAACCATCACCGGCAACAGCCTGCGCGCCCTGTATGCGAAGACGTTTACCGGCACCGACACCAACTTCACCCTCGCCGCCTATCGCTACTCGACCGAGGGCTATCGCACCCTCACCGAGCACGTCGAGGAACTGAGCAACGACGGCCAGAAGCGTATCGGCAACTCGAAAACCCGTACCGACCTGACCGTCAACCAGAGCCTGGGCCGAAACCAGCGATACGGCAGCATCTACATCAACGCCAGCGACCAGCGTTACTGGGGACGCGGTGGTTCGCAAAGCCTGTCGGCGGGTTACAGCAACTATTGGGGCGATGTGAGCTACAACCTCGGCGCCACCTACTCCAAGGATGTCGGCAACTACGGGCCGGCGAACAATGACACGCTGGTGAACCTGTCCGTATCGTTCCCGCTGGGCTCCAAGCCTCGTGCACCCCGCGCCTTCGTCTCGGCCAGCACGCAGAAGTCCGGCGATACCATGCAAATGGGCATCAATGGCTATCTGTCGCAAGACAGCGACACCTATTACTCGGTGCAAGCCGGCAACAGCAGCACTGGCGGCAGTTCCGGCTCGGTCAACCTCAGCACCCGCACCTCGGTAATGGATATCAGTGCCGGCTACAGCCAGGGGCGCGGCTACAACTCGCAAAACCTTAACCTGTCAGGCTCGATCGTCGGCCATGGCGGCGGGATCAACCTGGGACAGACCGTGGGCGAGACGTTCGCGCTGGCGCAGGTCGAAGGCGTGGAAGGGGTGAAAATCGGCAGTTTCTCCGGAGCCAGGACCGGCAGCAACGGCTTCGCCGTGGTCCCCAATGCGCAGCCCTATCGCGTGAACTGGATCAACCTCGACACTCGAGACCTGGGCGCCGATATCGAGATCGACAGTGCGACCCGGCAAGTGGTGCCACGTCGTGGTGCCGTGGTGCTGGCGCGTTACACCAGCAAGACCGGACGGCGAGTGCAGTTCGCGCTGTTCGACGCTCGACACCAGCCGATTCCGTTTGGCGCGTCGCTCGAAGACAGCGCCGGCAAACAGTTGGCGATCTCTGACCCTGGTGGCAAGGCTCTGGCGCTGGTTGAAGCCGACGCCGGTACCCTGACCATCAACTGGCAGGGCCAGCGCTGTGAAGCGCCTTATGCGTTGCCCGAACGCAATGCCGCGCTGAACTACGAGCGGGCGACACTGGTGTGCCGCCCCTGATTCCTCAGAAATCGCGCTTGTAAAAGATATCCAGGGAGCTGGCGAAACCGCTCGCCGCTTCCAGATAGACCTTCTTGCTCAGCTTGTAACGCAGAGCGATGGTACTGGCCGGCTCAAAGACCCCGACGCCATAGCGCAGGCTGAGCCTTTCGGAAATGGCGCCGCTGGCCACCACGCTGGTGTTGTTGCCGCTGCCCTGGGTATCGAGTTGGAAGTCCTGAATGCCCAGGTTCTTAGCAATGCCGCCAGTCAGTTCCGAGCTGCCCATCAGCCCCAGCCCGAGAGCCGCCTGGGCCAGCATGTTGTTGTCTTCACCGGTGGACGTCAGCGGGCGCCCCAGGACCAGATAGGACAGCGCCTGTTCCTGGCTCATGGCCGGCTCCGAAAAGATCTGCGTCGCCGGTTGCTCGGCGCTGCCGCTCAGGCGGATGCCGGCAATCACGTCGTCAGTCTGGCGCACGGCCTCGATGTCCAGGTAAGGCTGGTCGATGGGGCCGGCAAACAGCAGCCGCGCACGACGCACGGTCAAGCGCTGGCCGTAGGCCCGATAGCGGCCGTCGTTGAGCCACAGCTCACCGCGGGTATCCATGTTGTCACCAATGTGCACGTGCCCCTGCAGGTTGGCAGTCAGGCCGAAACCGCTGAAGGCCAGCTTGTCCTGGCCCACCTCCACATCGATGTTCATAGCCATGGCCATGGGCTTTTTGCCGTCGTCGGTCTGCTGGCCGACGATCACCGTGTCGTCGGAGACCTTGACCGTCGAAGGCGGCAATTCGCGCACGGTGATCTGGCCCTTGGGGATCAGCACCTTGCCGGCAATCGCCAGCTTTTCTTCCTGCAGCGAGATCTTCAGGTCCGGCGCCACCTCCAGCGCTGCATAGGGCTCCACCGTCACCGGCAGTTGGGTGCCCTTGAGGCTCAGGTCCACCAATAGCGCCCGGCCCCAAGCGATGTTGCCATTGAGGCTGCCCTGCCCGGCCTTGCCGCTTTTCCAGCCGCCGTTGAGCTGCACGCTCTCGCCAGCGATCTGCGCGCTCAGTTGCAGGTCTTCAAGGCTGATGGGCAACTCGGAGCCGGACACCTCGCCCCCGGACAACTGCACGTTGCCGTTGACCTGAGGCGCCAGCAGGCCGCCAGACAAACGACCGCTGCCATTGAGGCTGCCGCTGAGCTTTTCCACCATGGGCACGAACGGCCGCGCCACGGACAGATCCAGCCCACTGAGGCGGAAATCACCGGACAGCGGTTTGCTTTTCGGCAAAGGATTGATCTGCGCCTGGAGCATCAGCTCACCCAGTTTGCCGCCGTCGAACTGCAACTGCGTGTCGATGCGCCGCGGGGTGAGTCGGGTATTGAGCTTCAACGCCTGATAGGGGAAATCCAGCCACTGGTCCTTTTCCTTGACCCGCAAGGTGCCGCCGCTGGCGTCCAGCATGATCTGGCCCTGGGGCCCGCTGGCCGGCAAGTCCAGTTGCACATCGGCATTGAGCATGCCCTTCCAGGCGAAATCCTTGGGCAGCCACTGCGCCAGGCTGTCGAGGGGAAAACGCTTGAGGTGATAACGCAGTTTCGGGTCCGGCATCAGCCGCTGGTCTTCACCGCACAGGCTGGCATCGCCGCTGGCCCAGCAGTGGGCAGCGAAGTTCAGCGTGCCGTTGGCCAGCCGCTCAAGCCGGGCCGGGTTCTGCAGCTTCCAGTCCTGGCCGCCGGTCTGTACATCACCGCTGGCCAGGCGCCCGCGCCAGTTGCCCTGGTCCAGGACGCCATCCAGGCCCAGGGCCAGTTTCAACAGCGGCCCTTGCAGGTCCAGTTGCAGTTTCTGTTTCTTGATGTCGCCCTGGCCGGCCAGGGTCAGGGTCCCCAACTGCGTGTCGCCCAGTTGAATCCCGCTGCCCTTGAGGTCCACCTGGGCCTTTTGCACACCATCCAGAGTGGCGTCCAACTTGAGGTTCTGCAGGCGGTTTTCGGCAAAGGCCAGTTGCTGCCCGGCCAGGTCCAGCTTGCCCTGTGGCGCCTTGAGGGTGCCGGCCAGGTCCAGCCGACCGTTGAGCTGCCCACGCAACTCGGGCCAGAGCTGACCCAGGCGCGGCATCTTGATCTCCAGCTGGCCGGCGATCTTCTGTTGCAGGCTGCCGGAGCCGTTGATCCGGTTGTCTCCCAGGCGGATGTCCAGCGCGCCCAGGGTCCATTGCTCGCCCGCTCCGTCGGCCTTGGCCTGGAGAACCGCCGGCTGTCCGCGCAAGCGTCCCTTGAGGTCGAGGTTGGCATTGAGCTTGAGTTGCTGGTTCTTCATTTCGCCCTGGCTGCGCAGGGGGCCGGCCAGGGTTCCGGGCAGCTCCGCCACCCAGTACGCGGGGTTGATGGCCGACAGATCCAGGGCGGTATCCCAGGCAATGCCGTCGGCGAACTGCAGGTTCAGGTGGCCCTCGGCCTTGCCCTGGCCCGCCGCCAGCTTGAACTGCGGCAGATAGATTTTCGTCAGGTCGCCGCTGAACGGGCTGCTCAGGCTGAACGCGCCTGCCGGGCCGTCCAGGTCGCCCTTGAAGTTGCCCAGGTAGTTACCGTCACGGTAAGCCACTTCGGCATCAAAACTGCGGACCCGCACCGCTGGCTCGTCAATCAGCGGATACAGGCGGTGCCAGGGGAAGTCCAGCCAGGCCAGCTTGGCCTCGGCGGCGAAACCTTCGCTCCAGTCCAGTTGCCCACTGAGCTTGAGGTGTTGCTTGTCGTTGGCGCTCAGGTCCAGGGCGGCAATCTGTGCGCCCTTGGCGTCGACCTTGCCTTGCAGCAACAGGGCCACCGGGCCCTGCTCCGCCGGCAGGCTGGCCTTGCCGGCGAGCTGGTAGCCGCTTTTCAGGTCGCCCTGGCCAGTCAGTTCCAGCTGATCCAGTTGCAGGGTGTCCGGCAGATCGGCGCTGGCCTTGAACCCGTCGGCAGTGATGCGCACCTGGGCCGGCAGGTTCTCCACCAGGGGCTGCAACTGGCCGCTCAATTGCCCTTGCAGGTAGCCACTGCTGTCGGCATTGAGCTGCAGAGTCTTGAGCAGGTCGCCTTCAACCTTCAACGCCAGGGACCAGGGGCCACCGCCGGGAGCGGGCAAGCCGAGGTTGCCCTGGGCGGTCAGGGGCCAGTCGCCACTGGGTTGCAGCAGCCCGGAAAGGTCCAGACTCAGTTCATCGCGCTTTAGGTGCAAAGAGTCGATCTGCAGGCCTTGGGCAGTCCAGTGCGCCGCCAGCTGCAGGGTCTTGAGTTCTTCACTGCCATTGAACAGCAGGCTGCCCACACGCACTTGCCCCAACTCGATGGCCAACGGCAGCTTCAATTCCGGCAGGCTGATGGGCTCCGAACTGGTTTCGGTTTCGCCGCTCGGAGGGAACAGCAGGCTGACCTGATCGGCTTCCAACTGCTCGATGCACAGGGTCATGCGCAGCAGGCAGCCGGGCGACCAGGTGAACTGCACGGCGTTGAGCTCGACCCGGTTGCCCTCCTGTTGCCAGAGCAAATGATCGGCGCTCCAGTGCCCGCCAAGGCGGCCCTCGAAATTGTCCAGGGTCAGCCCCGGCACTCGCGCCAGGGCCCAGCGGCTGCCAGCCTGGGTTCCGAGTACGCTGGCCACGGCCAGAATGATCAGGATCACCAGCGCAACAATCGCCAGCAGCGTTATCTTCAAACCACGCTTCAAAGCTCTGGCCCCATGGAAAAGTGCAAACGAATACCGCCGTCGTCATTCATCGCGTGGGCCAGGTCGACCCGGATCGGTCCCACTGGCGAAACCCAGCGTACGCCGACGCCCACCCCGGTCTTGAGGTTAGGCAGCTCCAGCTTGTTGAAAGAGTTGCCCTGGTCGACAAAGGTCGCGATCCGCCATTTCTCGGCAATCGAATACTGGTACTCCACGCTACCGGCCACCATGTAGCGGCCGCCGATGCGATCGCCTTCGGAGTTTTCCGGTGACAGGGTCTGATAGTCGTAGCCCCGAACGCTCTGGTCGCCACCGGCAAAGAAGCGCAAGGACGGCGGAATCGACTTGTAGCCATTGGTGGCACTGCCACCGAACTGCACTCGCCCGAGAAAGCGGTGGTTGTCCCAGACCGTGGTCAGGCCCTTGAGCAGCACCGTGCCATATAGCAGGTTGGTGTCGGAACCGACCCCTTCCTTGGCCAGCTTGGTGTCGAACTGAATGCGATAGCCGTTATGCGGGTCGATGCGATTGTCGCTGCGCAGGTAGGAATAAGTCAGGCCAGGCATCAGCAGATTACTCAGTCCCGAGTCGTCCCCGAGGCGATATTCCTCTCGCTGATACTTCAGCGACAGCACCCGCTGCCAGCCGCTGGGCAACTTGCTGTGCCACTCGGGACCGATGGTGAGCAACTTACTCAGGGTATCGGTGCCGGCAATCTCTTCATTCTGGTAACCACCGGCGAACCGCAGCTTGTCGGTCAGAGGCGGGTCCAGGGGAATGTCGTACCACAGGCCGACGTTCTGCCGCGGGGCAGAAACTTCCGCCTCCCAGCCGTAACTGTGGCCCTGGGGGTTGACCCAGTGCCGGGTCCAGTTGGCCTTGACCCGCGGCCCCACGTCGGTGGAATAGCCGAGGCCGAGGCCCATGGTCCGGGGCTTGCGGGTTTCCAGCTGGACCGCCACCGGAATCACCTCGTGCTCGGCGGCAGTAGGCGCGGCGTCCACCCGCACGCCCTCGAAGTAGCCGCTCGACTGCAGGGCCTGGTTGAGTTCGGCAATCAGTTCGGAGTCATAGGGCGCGCCGGCCTTGAACGGCACCATGCGCCGCAACAGGTCTTCATCGAACAGGGAGTCGCCGCTAAAGCTGACCTTGCCCAGCGCGTAGCGCGGGCCGCTGTCATAGACCAGGTCGATGTCCGCGACACCTGCCTGGGGGTCCACCGACAGTTTCTGCTGGGTAAAGCGCCCGCTGAAAAAGCCATAGCGCGAAGCCTGGTTCTGGATCAGGCGCTTGGCGTCTTCGTAATGGCCATGATTGAGCACGGCACCAGGCTTGAGCTGGTCGCCGTCGGGAAGGCGAAACGACTTGAGGGAGGCCGCCGGGCCTTCGACCCGGACTGTCACGTTGCGCAGGTGCACCGGTTCGCCGGGGTCGATCCGCAACATCAGGCGCGGTTTGTCACCGCCGCGCACCTCACTCTGGATATGCGGTTGGTAGTAGCCCAGGGCCTGGGCGGCTTTCTTCGCCTGCTCCTCGGCGCCCCGGCTGAACCGCAGCAAGGCTTCTTCATCGCGATCGCCGACACTGCCAATGTAACCCTCCACATTGGCCTTCAACTCGTCATTGGCGGGCTTGACCCTGACATCCAATTCGCTCTGCGCCAGCGCCGCACAGCTTGTGAACAACAGCAAAAAGCCGCTGGTAAATCTTCCTGGAAACTTCATAGGCGCGGATGCTATCACGAGCTTGGGAGGGCGATAGAGCGCTCAGGTGCACGGAAAGTTCTATATCAGGCTGTTGCTCTTTGTAAGTGCTGCGGGTTGGGGTGAAAAAATACGTGCTCACGCACCGGCCCCACCGCAATCTCACCGATCTCTTCATAGCCCTGACGCTTGTAGAACTCCAGGTAACGCGGATTGCCGGTGTCCAGCACCACACCCTGGGAATGCTCGTCCACGGCGCACCAGTTGTGCACCGCCGCCAGCAATTGCTCGCCGAAATGCTGGCCCTGAAACTGCGGATGTACCCCCAGCAGCGGCAGCACATGCACTGCATCATTGGGCAGGCAGGCCTGCACCGCCTGGTGATACTCCAGATAGCGCTGGGTGCAGCGAAACCCGGTGCTGAGCACCATGCGCAGGCGCCAGGCCCAACTTTCGGTGATGCCCAGGCGCCGTTGCGGCGGCGCGATCAGGGCGATACCGATCAGCCGGTCATTGACCAGCAGGCCGATGGCCGGCAGGTCCTGAAGAAAATGCTGCTTCACCAATTCGCGCACTGTGGCTCGTACCCGCTGTTCGTAGCCGGGGCGATCGGCTTCGAAAATGAAACCGAAGGTCGGCTCATGGCGGTAGGCCTGGTACAGCAGCGACCGCGCTTCGCGGGAATAGCCGCTGTCGAGCTGGTGAATATCGGCGATGACATTGGAGGAATCAGGCATGACGGTCACTCTCCCCTGGACCCGGCTCAAATGGCCGCGTTCTTGTTAGTACGAGCCCTGCGCGCCGCTGATCGTTCCCGCGCCCCTGGGACATTAGCAGCGCATCCGCCACGCCGCCACGCTGGCCGGCCCGGGCGTTGTCAGCTAGCATCGCTGTTTTGCCAGGACCGCCGACCATGAAAATTGTCTCGTTCAATATCAACGGGCTGCGTGCCCGCCCCCATCAGCTGGCGGCGCTGATCGACAAACACCAGCCGGACGTGATCGGCCTGCAGGAAACCAAGGTCGCCGACGAACAGTTCCCCCTTGCCGACATCCAGGCCCTGGGCTACCACGTGCATTACCACGGCCAGAAAGGCCATTACGGCGTAGCCCTGCTCTCGCGCCAGGCACCGTTGGCCCTGCATAAAGGCTTTGAAGGTGACGACGAGGACGCCCAGCGGCGCTTTATCTGGGGCACCTTCGCCGATGCCAACGGCACCCCGGTGACCATCATGAACGGCTACTTCCCCCAGGGCGAAAGCCGCGACCATCCCACCAAATTCCCGGCCAAAGCGCGCTTCTACCAGGATCTGCAGCACCTGCTGGAAAGCCGTTTCAGCAATGACCAGCCCCTGGTGGTGATGGGCGATGTGAACATTTCCCCGGAAGATTGCGACATTGGCATCGGCGCCGAGAACGCCAAGCGCTGGCTGAAGACCGGCAAGTGCAGCTTCCTGCCGGAAGAGCGCGAGTGGATGGCCCGCCTGAAGAACTGGGGCCTGGTGGACAGCTTTCGTCACCTGAACCCCGAGGTGAACGACCGCTTCAGCTGGTTCGACTACCGCAGCCGCGGCTTCGAGGATGAGCCCAAGCGCGGCCTGCGCATCGACCTGATCATGGCTTCCCAGGGGTTGTTGCCACGGGTCAAGGACGCTGGGGTCGACTATGAACTGCGGGGCATGGAAAAACCTTCGGACCATGCGCCGATCTGGCTCGAACTGGGCTGATCGACAGGCACAAAAAAGCCCATCTGCCGATGGGCTTTTTTTTTGCGGTTACAGCTGTATGTGCTCGACTCGCTCCGTGGTACCGGCACTGGCGATAGCGCTGATGGCGCTCTCGAGGGTGGCTTCCGAATCGTACAAGTGGCTGACCAGAATCACTTCCTTACCGGACTTGAGCTTGAAAAAAGGTTTGCCGCCCGACGAAATTTTCTTGACGTAGCGTTCCGGGGAAGCGCAGTGTGCGCGGAACAGGCCGAGAGCCGCCTCGGCACTGTCCCGGCAAGGGTAGCGGTCGCTTTGAAGCATGGTCTGCGCCTCCTTTGTCTTCAGCAAGAATCTGCATGCACCACTGCCATACTGCTTCAGCTCGAACCAGGCACTCATTTGTAACTCCTTTGCACACTACGAAATAGCAGCTCAACACTGCCGAGGCATCCGCGGGGGATGACGCGTTGGCAGTCGCCCCAATCCCCGCCAGACAAAGTTGCCCACTCTACGCGCCGTTCCGGGGTTGGTCTTTAGGACAAATCTCAAAAAATCTAGAGAAAACAGCTATTTATGATGTAGGACTTTCGCCATTTCTCCGCAAATAGCCCCGTCCGTCACATCCCTGTCACCTCCCTGACTTAATGTCCCCAGCACTTACCTCCTCCCTCTATATAGAAGGCCAGTGCCGCCATGCCCCGCGCTTCCACCGTCAGCGAACGAGATATCTGGTGCCGGACCATCAGCCTGTTTCTGATCGGTTTCGTTTGCTACGCCCTGCCCTGGTCGGTATTCGCCGCCCTGCCCCCAGCCCCGGACAATGCGCCGGTCCTGCGCATCCAAGGCTCCAATACCATCGGCGCCCGGCTGGGCCCGGCCCTGGTCAAGGGCCTGATGGAAGAACAGGGCCTGCGCGATATCAGGATCACCGCCAGTGGCAAAGACAATGAACAACAGGTGGTGGGGCAAACCGCCCAGGGCCGAGCGGTGCGGGTGGAAGTGGCCGCCCACGGTTCGAGTACCGGCTTTGCCGCTCTGAAAACCGCCCGGGCCGACCTGGCCGCCGCTTCACGGCCGATCAAGGACAGCGAGCTGGTGGACCTTGAAAGCCTGGGGGACCTGAAAAGCCCCAGCGCCGAACAGGTGATCGCCATCGACGGGCTGGCAATCATCCTGCATCCGCACAACCCGCTGAACCAACTGAACACCGAGCAACTGGCCCGGCTGTTCAGCGGCGAAGCCAGGACCTGGGAAGAACTGGGTGGCATTGGCGGCGCGGTACATCTCTATGCCCGGGATGACCAGTCCGGCACCTACGACACCTTCAAGGAACTGGTACTCAGCCGTCGCGGCAAGACCCTGGGCCCCGGCGCAAAACGTTTCGAATCCAGCGAGCAGTTGTCCGACGCAGTCAGCCATGACCCCCAGGGCATAGGTTTCATCGGCCTGCCCTATGTGCGCCAGGCCAAGGCGGTGGCCATTGTCGACGGCGACTCACAGCCGATGCTGCCGCTCAACAGCCTGATCGCCACCGAGGATTACCCGCTGTCACGGCGCCTGTACCTGTACCTGCCGCCCAATGGGCAGAACCCCTGGGCCGATGCCCTGGTGAGCTTTGCCCAGGGCAGCAAGGGCCAGGCCATCGTCGCCGCCAACGGCTTTATCGCCCAGACCGTGCAGGCCATGCGCGTCGCTCCCGGCCCGGAGATGCCGGAGGCTTATCAGGCGCTCACCCGCCAGGCGCAGCGCCTGACGGTCAACTTTCGTTTTGAGGAAGGCAGCGCCAGCCTGGACAACAAGGCCCGCCAGGACCTCAATCGGGTACTGGATTACCTGCGCCAGCACGGCAAGATGAACCGCCAGGTGACCCTGGCCGGCTTCGGTGACGCCAAGAACGATCCGGCCCGCGCGGCCCTGCTGTCCAAACTGCGGGCCATGGCGGTACGCCGGGAACTGGTGAAGAGCGGCGTGGTGTTTCGCGAGATTCGCGGCTTTGGCGCCGAGTTGCCGGTAGCGGCCAACAGTGCCGACGAAGGGCGGATCAAGAACCGCCGCGTGGAGGTCTGGGTGTACTGAACTCACAGCGGCCGGCCTTTCGACAGGCCGGCCGCATCGCCCTCAATGCCCGCTGCGCATCAGCTCCTTGGGTACATACTTGCCGATTTCATACTTGCCGATCGCCGCGCGGTGCACCTCATCCGGGCCGTCGGCCAGGCGCAAGGTACGCTGCATCGCATACATGTAGGCCAGCGGGAAGTCGTTGGAGACCCCGGCCCCGCCGTGGATCTGGATCGCCCGGTCGATCACCCGCAGGGCCACGTTCGGCGCCACGACCTTGATCTGGGCAATCTCGCTCTTGGCCACCTTGTTGCCCACGGTGTCCATCATGTACGCGGCCTTCAGCGTCAGCAGCCGGGCCATGTCGATCTCCATCCGCGAGTCGGCGATCTTGTCGATGTTGCCCCCCAGGCGCGCCAGCGGCTTGCCAAAGGCAGTACGGTTCACCGAACGCTTGCACATCAGTTCCAGCGCCCGCTCCGCCATGCCGATGGAACGCATGCAGTGGTGGATCCGGCCCGGGCCAAGGCGGCCCTGGGCAATCTCGAAACCACGGCCCTCACCCAGCAGCACGTTCTCGTAGGGCACCCGGACATTGTCGAACAGCACTTCGGCGTGGCCATGGGGTGCGTCGTCGTAGCCGAACACCGGCAACGGGCGAACAATCTTCACCCCGGGGGTATCCACCGGCACCAGGATCATCGAGTGCTGCTGGTGACGCGGCGCATCCGGGTTGCTCAGGCCCATGAAGATCAGGATCTTGCAGCGTGGGTCGCAGGCGCCCGAGGTCCACCATTTCTTGCCGTTGATCAGCCACTGGTCGCCGTCGCGTACCGCACGGGCCGCCATGTTGGTGGCATCGGAGGACGCCACGTCCGGCTCGGTCATGGCGAACGCGGAACGGATCTCGCCGCGCAGCAATGGCTCCAGCCAGCGCTGTTTCTGCTCTTCGTTGGCGTAGCGCACCAGCACTTCCATGTTGCCGGTATCCGGTGCCGAGCAGTTGAAGGGCTCCGGGCCCAACAACGACCGCCCCATGATTTCCGCCAGCGGCGCGTACTCAAGGTTGGTCAGGCCTGCCCCCAACTCCGACTCAGGCAGAAACAAATTCCATAGCCCGGCCTCCTTGGCCTTGAGTTTCAGCTCTTCCATGATGGCGGTCGGCTGCCAGCGATCGCCTTCGGCAACCTGACGCTCGAAGACCGCTTCAGCCGGATAAACATAGGCATCCATGAACGCGGTGACACGCTCACGCAGTTCCTGAACCTTGGGGGAATAGGCGAATTCCATGGGCAGCTCTACCTTTGTGACGATCGGGTGTTGGAGGACTGAAATCGATGCTAGATCAGCTACGAAAATTTACCTAGCCTATTCTCGGCGTGTATTAACATTCATCACCGATATATGATCGGCTGATCCGACAGGCTTCCGAGCCCTCCCACAGGCCCTAACAATAAGAGTGCAGCGCAATGAATCTGAGCAAGGTCGATCTCAACCTCTTCATCGTTTTCGATGCGATCTACACCGAAGCCAACCTGACCCGCGCAGGGCAGATCGTCGGCATCACCCAACCGGCGGTATCCAACGCCCTGGCACGCCTGCGCGAGACCTTCAACGACCCGCTCTTCGTGCGTACCGCCCAGGGCATGGTGCCCACGCCCATGGCGCAGAACATCATCGGGCCGGTGCGCAATGCCCTGTCGCTGCTGCGGGTTTCGGTCCAGGAAAGTCGCATTTTCAACCCCCTGCAAGCGGTCAAGACCTACCGCATCAGCATGACCGACCTCACCGAAGCGGTGATCCTGCCACCACTGTTCCAGCGCCTGCGGCGCCTGGCGCCGGCGGTGATCATCGAAAGCTTTCTCTCCAAGCGCCGGGAAACCACCAAGGAGCTGGCAGCCGGGCGCCTGGACTTTGCCGTCGACGCACCGCTCAATACCGACCCCCAGGTGCGTCACGTCAAGCTGATGGAAGACCGCTATGTGTGCGCCATGCGCAAGGGCCACCCGCTGGCGGGCAAGGAAAAATTCAGCCTGGACGATTACCTGTCCCTGACCCACATCCATATCTCCAGCCGCCGCAGCGGCCTCGGGCATGTCGACCTGGCCCTGGGCAAGATGGGTATCCAGCGCAAGATCGCCCTGCGCTCCCAGCACTACCTGATGGCTTCCCAGGTGCTGCAGCAGACCGACATGGTGATGACCGTACCGGAGCGCTTTGCCCGTCGCCATGAACTGCACGCGTTCAACCTGCCGGTCAATGATGTCCCGCCGGTGGAAACCCACCTGTACTGGCATGAGAGCACCGACCAGGACCCGGCCAACCGCTGGATGCGCGAGCAGATGATCGAGCTCTGCCAGCAGGTCACGGCCTACGAAAAGAAGCTCGACCAGCAGACCGCCTGAGCCCTTTCGCCGGCAAGCCCTCACTGCAGGAGCCGGCTTGCCGGCGAACGGGATCGGCTCGGACTGCTTGACGTATACGTCAACCTGCCTTTAGCTTAGCGCCAAGCCCCCTCTTGAGCGCCTCCATGAGCAGCCAGACCTACAGCATTTCCGACCTCGCCCGCGAGCTCGACATCACCACCCGGGCCATCCGCTTCTATGAAGAGCAGGGCCTGCTGGCTCCCGAACGCCGTGGCCAGGAGCGCATCTATTCGCCCCGGGACAAGGTCAGCCTGAAACTTATCCTGCGGGGCAAGCGCATCGGCTTTTCCCTGGCCGAGTGCCGCGAACTGATCGAGCTCTACGACCCGAGCAGCGGCAACCTGAAGCAGCTGCACAGCATGCTGGCGAAAATCGCCGAGCGTCGCGAACAGCTCGAACAGCAACTGCTCGACATCGAACAGATGAAGCTGGAACTGGACACCGCCGAAGAGCGCTGCACCCAGGCGCTGGAACAGACCATCCTGAACCAGAAAAGCACCGCCCGATAATCATCGGCACACCTGCGCCCGGACGCCGGTATCCGCCACTCCCTATAAGAAGGTGAACCTCTATGTCACTCCCCAGCCATGTACGCCTGATCGAAGTCGGCCCCCGCGACGGCCTGCAGAACGAAGCCCAGCCCATCAGCGTCGAAGACAAGGTGCAATTGGTGGATGCCCTCACCGCCGCCGGCCTGGGCTACATAGAAGTCGGCAGTTTCGTGTCACCCAAATGGGTGCCGCAGATGGCCGGTTCAGCCGAGGTCTTCGCCCGTATCCAGCGCAAGCCCGGGGTTGTCTATGGCGCACTGGCGCCCAACCTGCGGGGTTTCGAAGATGCCCTGGCGGCTGGGGTCAAGGAAGTGGCGGTGTTCGCCGCGGCCTCGCAAGCCTTCTCCCAGCGCAACATCAACTGCTCCATCAGCGAAAGCCTGGAACGCTTCGTGCCGATCATGGACGCCGCCAAGCAGCACGGCATCAGCGTGCGCGGTTACGTGTCGTGCGTGCTGGGCTGCCCTTATGAAGGTGAAGTGGCCCCGGAACAGGTGGCCATGGTCGCCCGTGAACTGCATGACATGGGCTGTTACGAGGTCTCTCTGGGCGACACCATTGGTACCGGCACCGCCGGTGCCACCCGGCGCATGTTCGAGGTGGTAGGCGCCCAGGTACCACGGGAAAAACTCGCCGGGCACTTCCACGACACCTACGGCCAGGCCCTGGCCAATGTCTACGCCAGCCTGCTGGAAGGCATCGCGGTGTTCGACAGCTCCATCGCCGGCCTCGGCGGCTGCCCCTATGCCAAGGGCGCCAGCGGAAACGTCGCCACCGAAGACGTGCTCTACCTGCTCAATGGCCTGGGCATCCATACCGGTATCGACATGGACCGCCTGATCGACGCCGGCCGGCAGATCTGCAACGTGCTGGGGCGCCCCACCGGCTCCCGCGTGGCCAAGGCGCGTAACGCCAGCTGAGGCATTGTGCGGCCGGGTGTTACCGGCCACTCCGATCTGGGGCGGGAACGAGTAACACGGAAACAGTTTGTCGAATTTGTTGCGGTACAGATTGTCCTACAAAATTATCAAACCATTGATTTTAAAGGACTTTAAAAAGTTGGCACGGCTTCTGCTATCTCTATGGCATAACAAGAATAAAAAGCAGCAAACCTAATAAAAATAAGACGTAACGACTCTGAGATAACAAAAACAACACGGCAGAGACGCAGCTAACAGATTTTTTTGGAGAGGATGCACTGTGCAGGAGGGCTTGCAAGAGCCACCCGCAACCGGTCAGAGAACAATAAAACTACCCTGAGGTAGCTCCCGAACTGGTTGGATCGCCCTGGCGACACATTGAATCAGCGCTCAAAAAAATACGTTTGCTCTTGATCCCGGATGGGGATCGCCAAAAACAGCAGTAAAGGGCAACGGTTGCCAAAAACAACAATAGACCGCCCCTCAATAATAAAAAAAGAGCACGCAACGACAAAATTAAAGGGGAGCTTCGGCTCCCCTTTGTGCTTTCTGCAATCCCTCTTTGCTGCCCATAAAGCGTGCACCGGCGCCGATGCACGCTCCATCCGGGTTCACCCCTTGCTCATGCGCTCACGCAGCTCCTCGATGCTGATTTCGCGCATGCGGAACTTCTGGATCTTACCGGTCACGGTCATGGGAAACTCTTCAACGAACTTGAAGTAACGCGGCGTCTTGAAGTGCGCGATACGCTCCTTGCACCAGGTCTGCAGCTCCAGCTCATTGGCCGAATGGCCAGGGTGGAACTTGATCCAGGCGACGATCTCCTCGCCGTACCTGTCGCAGGGGATGCCGATTACCTGCACATCGGCCACCGCAGGATGGGTGAAGAAGAACTCTTCCAGCTCTCGCGGATAAATGTTCTCGCCACCGCGAATGATCATGTCCTTGTTGCGCCCGGCAATGCACACATAACCCTGCTGGTTCATGGTGGCCAGGTCACCGGTGTGCATCCAGCCGGCCTGATCGATGGACTCGCGGGTGCCCTCAGGGTTGTTCCAGTAACCGAGCATGACGCTGTAGCCCCGGGTGCACAGCTCACCGATGGTGCCGCGGGGCACCACATTGCCGGCCTCGTCGATGATCTTGCTCTCCAGGTGCGGCTGGGTCCGGCCCACGGTGGTCACCCGCAGTTCCAGGTCGTCGTCCGGCCCGGTCTGCAGCGACACCGGGCTGGTTTCGGTCATGCCGTAGGCGATCTGCACTTCGCTCATGTGCATTTCGCTGATCACCCGGCGCATCACCTCGATCGGGCAGGTGGCCCCGGCCATGATCCCGGTCCGCAGGCTCGACAGGTCGAACTCGCTGCGTCGGGGCTGATCGAGCACAGCGATAAACATCGTGGGTACGCCGTACAGGCCGGTGGCGCGCTCTTCGGCCACCGCGGTCAAAGTCAGCAGCGGGTCAAAGGCGTCATTGGGATAGATCATGGTGGTGCCGTGGGTGATGCACCCCAGGTTGCCCATGACCATGCCGAAGCAGTGGTACAGCGGCACCGGGATCACCAGCCGGTCGGCAGCAGTCAGGCCCAGGCTCTCCCCCACCATGTAACCGTTGTTGAGGATGTTGTAGTGGCTCAGGGTCGCGCCCTTGGGGAAACCGGTGGTGCCGGAGGTGTACTGGATATTCACCGGCTGGTCGAAATCCAGGCTGTCCTGGCGCGCCTGCAACTGCTCGGCCGTGGCCCCCGCCCCCAGCGCCGATAGCTGCGACCAAGGCAGGAAACCCGACGGCGGCTGCGCATCCAGGCTGATCACCCCGCGCAGCTCGGGTAACCGCTCGCTGTGCAATTGGCCGATGGACTGTTGCGCCAGCTCGGGCACCAGGCCCTGGAGCATGCCGTGGTAATCGGACGTCTTGAAGGCTCCGGCGCAGATCAGCCACTGGCAGCCGGACTGCCTGAGCACATACTCCAGCTCGGAACTGCGGTAGGCCGGATTGATGTTCACCAGAATCGCGCCGATCTTGGCGCTGGCGAACTGGGCGATGCACCACTGGGCGCAGTTGGGGGCCCAGATCCCCAGGCGATCGCCGGTCTTGAGCCCCAGGGCCAGCAGCGCCCGGGCATGCAGGTCGACCGCCTCGAGCAGTTGCTGCCAGGTGTAGCGCAGCTGCTGGTGGCGCACCACCAGAGCCTCGCCCTGGGGATAGGCGGCGACGGTGTTATCGAAAGCCTGGCCGATGGTCAACGCCAGCAGCGGCTGGTCTTGCGTACCACGGGTGTAACTGCGATCCGGCTGGAAACCCGAGTGTTCCATGACGACCCCTATTGTCTTTATTAGTGGGTGTGCAGGAGCCAGGCGAAAGGTGCAAAACAGCCTGGCTCCAATCGAAAGCCTCGCTACTCTGGCGCAAGTTGACGTTTACGTAAAGGGCGATTGACAGCCACCGGTCGCAGGTTTACGTTAACGTAAAGGTGAGAGCCAGGCCGCGCCGCTCTCGACATCCTGTTCCCTCAATAAAAACAAGTTTGAAGGTGCCCCGCCATGAGTTACCCGACCCTGAACTTCGCCCTCGGTGAAACCATCGACATGCTGCGCCAACAGGTCCAGGCCTTCGTCAAGGCGGAGCTGGCACCCCGGGCAGCGCAGATCGACGTCGACAACCTGTTCCCCGCCGACATGTGGCGCAAATTCGGCGACATGGGCCTCTTGGGCATCACCGTGGCGGAAGAATACGGTGGCGCCGGCCTGGGTTACCTGGCGCATGTGGTGGCCATGGAGGAGATCAGCCGCGGCTCGGCCTCGGTGGCGCTGTCCTACGGCGCGCACTCCAACCTCTGCGTGAACCAGATCAACCGCAACGGCAACCACGAACAGAAGAGCAAATACCTGCCCAAGCTGATCAGCGGCGAACACATCGGCGCCCTGGCCATGAGCGAACCCAATGCCGGCTCCGACGTGGTGTCGATGAAGCTGCGGGCCGACAAACGCGGCGACCATTTCGTGCTCAACGGCAGCAAGACCTGGATCACCAACGGCCCCGATGCCAACACCTACGTGATCTACGCCAAGACCGACCTGGAGAAAGGCCCCCACGGCATCACCGCGTTCATTGTCGAGCGCGACTGGAAAGGCTTCAGCCGCAGCAACAAGTTCGACAAGCTGGGCATGCGCGGCTCCAACACCTGCGAGCTGTTCTTCGATGACGTGGAAGTGCCGGAGGAAAACATCCTCGGCGTGCTCAATGGTGGCGTCAAAGTGCTGATGAGCGGCCTCGACTACGAGCGCGTGGTGCTCTCCGGCGGCCCCACCGGGATCATGCAGGCCTGCATGGACCTGGTGGTGCCCTACATCCACGACCGCAAGCAGTTCGGCCAGAGCATCGGCGAATTCCAGCTGATCCAGGGCAAGATCGCCGACATGTACACCCAGCTCAACGCCAGCCGCGCCTACCTGTATGCGGTGGCCCAAGCCTGCGAGCGCGGCGAAACCACCCGCAAGGATGCCGCCGGAGTGATCCTCTACAGCGCCGAGCGCGCGACCCAGATGGCCCTCGACGCAATCCAGATCCTCGGCGGCAACGGCTACATCAATGAATTCCCCGCCGGCCGCCTGCTGCGCGACGCCAAGCTCTACGAGATCGGCGCCGGCACCAGCGAGATCCGCCGCATGCTGATCGGTCGCGAACTGTTCAACGAAACCCGCTAACGGAGCTGTCCATGGCAATCTTGCATACCCAGCTCAACCCGCGCTCGGCGGAGTTCGTGGCCAACAGCGAGGCGATGCTGGCCCAGGTCGACGCCTTGCACAGCCTGCTCGCCCAGGTCCAGCAAGGCGGCGGCGCCAAGGCCCAGGAGCGCCACACTTCGCGGGGCAAGCTGCTGCCCCGCGAGCGCATCAACCGCCTGCTCGACCCCGGCTCGCCGTTCCTGGAAATCAGTGCCCTGGCCGCCTATGAGGTCTATGGCGAAGACGTACCCGCCGCTGGCGTGATTGCCGGTATCGGCCGGGTGGAAGGCGTCGAATGCATGATCGTGGCCAACGACGCCACGGTGAAAGGCGGTTCCTATTACCCGCTGACGGTGAAAAAGCACCTGCGGGCGCAGACCATCGCCCAGCAGAACCGCCTGCCGTGCATCTACCTGGTGGACTCCGGCGGCGCCAACCTGCCGCGCCAGGATGAAGTGTTCCCGGACCGCGAGCACTTCGGGCGGATCTTCTTCAACCAGGCCAACATGAGCGCCCAGGGCATCCCGCAGATCGCCGTGGTGATGGGCTCCTGCACCGCCGGGGGTGCCTATGTTCCGGCCATGGCCGACGAAGCCATCATGGTCCGTGAACAAGCCACTATCTTTCTCGCCGGCCCTCCCCTGGTGAAAGCCGCTACCGGCGAAGTGGTAAGTGCCGAGGACCTGGGCGGCGCCGATGTGCATTGCAAGATTTCCGGGGTCGCCGACCACTATGCCGAGAGCGACGAGCACGCCCTGGCCCTGGCCCGGCGCAGCGTGGCCAACCTCAACTGGCACAAACAGGGCCAATTGCAACAACGCACGCCGATCGCTCCGCTGTATGCCCGCGACGAACTCTATGGCGTGGTCCCGGCCGATCCCAAGCAACCGTTCGATGTACGTGAAGTCATCGCCCGGCTGGTGGACGGTTCGGTATTCGATGAGTTCAAGGCCCTGTTCGGCACCACCCTGGTCTGCGGCTTCGCCCACCTGCACGGCTACCCGGTGGCCATCCTCGCCAACAACGGCATCCTCTTCGCCGAAGCCGCGCAAAAAGGCGCGCACTTCATCGAGCTGGCCTGCCAGCGCGGGATTCCGCTGCTGTTCCTGCAGAACATCACCGGTTTCATGGTGGGGCAGAAATATGAGGCTGGCGGCATCGCCAAGCACGGCGCCAAGCTGGTGACCGCAGTGGCCTGCGCCCAGGTACCGAAGTTCACGGTGATCATCGGCGGCAGTTTCGGTGCCGGCAACTACGGCATGTGCGGCCGGGCCTATGACCCGCGCTTCCTGTGGATGTGGCCCAACGCGCGCATCGGCGTGATGGGGGCCGAGCAGGCCGCCGGAGTCCTGGTGCAGGTCAAGCGCGAACAGGCCGAGCGCGGCGGGCAAAGCTTCGACGCCGCCCAGGAAGCCCAGATCAAGCAGCCGATCCTCGACCAGTACGAGCATCAGGGGCACCCCTACTACTCCAGCGCACGGCTCTGGGATGACGGCGTCATCGACCCGGCGCAAACCCGTGACGTACTGGCCCTGGCCCTGTCTGCGGCCCTCAACGCCCCCATCGAACAGAGCCGCTTCGGCGTGTTCCGCATGTAATCCTGCGCGAGAAGAACATGAGCGACTTCAATACCCTGGAACTGCTGCGTGACCCTCGAGGCTTCGCCACCCTGTGGCTCAGCCGCGAAGACAAGAACAACGCCTTCAACGCCGAAATGATCCGTGAACTGATCCTCGCCCTGGATCAGGTGCAGGGCGACCAGAGCCTGCGCTTCCTGCTGCTGCGCGGGCGCGGCCGGCATTTCAGCGCCGGCGCCGACCTGGCCTGGATGCAGCAATCGGCCGAGCTCGACTACCACACCAACCTCGACGACGCCCGGGAACTGGCGGAGCTGATGTACAACCTGGCCAAGCTGAAGATCCCGACCCTGGCGGTGGTGCAAGGCGCGGCCTTTGGCGGGGCCCTGGGCCTGATCAGCTGCTGCGACATGGCCATCGGCAGTGACGAGGCGCAATTCTGCCTCTCCGAAGTGCGCATCGGCCTGGCACCAGCGGTCATCAGCCCGTTCGTGGTCCAGGCCATCGGCGAACGCGCTGCCCGCCGCTATGCCCTCACCGCCGAACGCTTTGGCGGCCAGCGGGCGCGGGAAATCGGTCTCCTGGCAGAAAGCTATCCCGCCGCAGAGCTGGATCAACAGGTCCAGCAGTGGGTCGACAATCTGCTGCTCAACAGTCCCCAGGCGATGCGCGCCAGCAAGGACCTGCTGCGGGAAGTGGGCAACGGCGCGTTGACCACCGCCCTGCGTCGCTATTGCGAAAACGCCATCGCCCGCATCCGGGTCAGCGCCGAAGGCCAGGAAGGCCTGCGGGCATTCCTGGAAAAACGCCCGCCCAGCTGGCAGTCCGAGACCACGTCCAAGGAGTCCCGTTGATGAGCGCCCCTGTTCTAGACACCCTGCTGGTGGCCAACCGCGGCGAGATCGCCTGCCGGGTGATGCGCACCGCCAAGGCCCTGGGCCTGACCACCGTGGCCGTGCACAGCGCTACTGACCGCGACGCCCGGCACAGCCGTGAAGCGGATATCCGCGTGGACCTGGGCGGCAGCAAGGCTGCCGACAGCTACCTGCAGATCGACAAGCTGATTGCCGCCGCCCGGGCCAGCGGCGCCCAGGCCATCCATCCCGGGTATGGGTTTCTCTCGGAGAACGCCGGTTTTGCCCGAGCCATCGAAGCCGCCGGGCTGATTTTCCTCGGCCCGCCTGCCGCGGCCATCGACGCCATGGGCAGCAAGTCGGCAGCCAAGGCGCTGATGGAAACCGCCGGGGTGCCCCTGGTTCCGGGTTACCACGGTGAAGCCCAGGACCTGGAAACCTTCCGCAATGCCGCCGAACGCATCGGCTACCCGGTGCTGCTCAAGGCCACCGCGGGCGGTGGCGGCAAGGGCATGAAAGTCGTCGAGGACGTCAGCCAACTGGCCGAAGCCCTGGCCTCGGCCCAGCGCGAAGCCCAGTCGTCCTTCGGCGATTCGCGGATGCTGGTGGAAAAGTACCTGCTCAAGCCACGGCACGTGGAGATCCAGGTGTTTGCCGACCAGCACGGCAACTGCCTGTACCTCAACGAACGCGACTGTTCGATCCAGCGCCGCCACCAGAAAGTGGTCGAGGAAGCTCCGGCCCCGGGCCTCAGCCCCGAACTGCGCAAGGCCATGGGCGAAGCCGCGGTGCGCGCGGCCCAGGCCATTGGCTACGTGGGCGCGGGCACCGTGGAGTTTCTCCTGGATGCCCGTGGCGAATTCTTCTTCATGGAGATGAACACCCGATTGCAGGTGGAACACCCGGTCACCGAGGCCATCACCGGTCTGGACCTGGTGGCCTGGCAGATCCGCGTGGCCCGCGGCGAAACCCTGCCCATCAGCCAGGAGCAGGTGCCACTGCGCGGGCATGCGATCGAAGTACGGCTGTATGCCGAAGACCCGGCCAACGACTTTCTTCCGGCCACCGGGCGCCTGGAGCTGTACCGCGAATCGGTTGCAGGCCCCGGTCGGCGGGTGGACAGCGGTGTCGAGGAAGGCGACAGCGTTTCGCCCTTCTACGACCCGATGCTGGGCAAGCTCATTGCCTGGGGCGAAGACCGCGAGCAGGCGCGCCTGCGGTTGCTGAGCATGCTGGACGAGTTCGTCATCGGTGGCCTGAAGACCAACCTGGCGTTTCTGCGGCGCATCATTGCCCACCCGGCCTTTGCCGAAGCGCAGCTGGATACCGGCTTTATCCCTCGCTATCAGGAGCAGTTGCTGCCAGCCGCAGGCGAGCTGAGTGCAGACTTCTGGCAAGCGGCCGCCCACGCCTTCAGCCAGAGCCAGCCGCCACGCACACGAAGCGATGATCCCGACTCGCCATGGTCCGCCATCAACGGCTGGCGCAACGGCCTGCCAGCGCAAACCAGCCTGCACCTGAGCTGCGCCGGCCAGGATCAGGCCATCAGCCTTGGCGCTCGCACTGCGGCCTTTGAGCTGCAGGGCGAGCACCTATGGACAGAGCAACAGGGACTGCGCCGCGAGCACCGGGCCATCCGCCGCGGCGACACCCTGTACCTGAACTGGCAGGGCGACACACATGCCGTCAGCGCCTATGACCCGATTGCCGCGGCCGAAGCCAGCCATAGCCAGCAAGGCGGGCTGACTGCGCCGATGAATGGCAGCATCGTTCGGATATTGGTCAGCCCGGGTCAAAGCGTCGAGGCCGGTACGCAATTGGTGGTGCTGGAAGCCATGAAGATGGAGCACAGCATTCGTGCCCCCCAGGCCGGGGTCATCAAGGCGCTGTATTGCCAGGAAGGCGAAATGGTCAGCGAAGGCAGTGCATTGGTGGAGTTGGAATAACTCCCAAGTAAGAAAGCCCCTTCCTGTTTGCAGGAAGGGGCTTCTAGGGAAAGTTAAAACTTCGCAGTAGCTTGTACGACTACACCAATAATCCGGCACTTGTCGCTGTAGAGCATCTTCGGATAAGTAGGATTGAGCGGAACCAGGTAACGCAAACCACCCTCTTGCACCAACTTGCGGAAGATCGCCTCGTCACTACCAGGACACTGTACAACCACCAACTTCCCGGGTTCGGCGCCAATCGCCGGGTCCACCAGGATCAGCATGTCCTGGCTGATGCTCAGACCGCTGGGAGCGATCATCGCGTCGCCGACCACCACCAGCCAGAATGCCGCGCCCCGGGCCTGATAGTCGGAAAGCTCGTAGCGCTCCGGCACGTAGGCAGGCTGCCCGTCTTCGCGAACTTCGCCGGCCACCCGCCAATCGCTCACCGGGTATCGGAAGTACGGGTTGTACTTGTTGAGCAGCGCAGGCCCGTCTGCCAGGGGCTCGCCATCGTCTCCTAGCAAGGGTTTCTCGCGGACCACCAGGGCCACTTCGAGAAAGCCCATGCCGATCTCTTCCAGCACCCGGTTCATGTCTTCGATCTTCGGTTGGCGGCGCTTGCTCAACCAGTGACCGATACCCCCTTGAGACATGCCCAGGCGCTCGGCGAGCTTTTCCTGTGTGACCTTGCGGCCTTTCATGTTGGCTTTGACCAACTCGATCCATTTGTCCATGGGCCGAACAATACGTTGTGTATTTCCAGCCTCAACACACAACTTGTAGTATTTGAAATCCCGTCACAATTACAATATGTATTAGCATCGGCCTACCCCTATTTCCTTTCTCAGACAGGGCAGAACACTTCATGAACACAAGCAGCAAGGACGTGCCGGAACTCGATACAGAGACCACATTAAGCTCACTCAAGGACAGCCAGGCTGCCCGACGCGCAATGGACTATTACTTGAAGCCGGCCATTACCGAGTCAGACAAGGAAGAGAAGTTCTTCGAAATCAGGCGCAGCCTGAGCAGCGAGGAAGCCATGATCCACGCTTCCGACCTGCTGCGCTGTGCAGCGGCCACCGCCTACGATGCAGCGGACAATCTGCGGGGAGCCAATCGCGACCTGGCGTTTTCAGTGGTGCACATGATCGATCTGGCCAAGGCCCTGGTGGACAAATCACTGGAAAGCCAGCGCGTTGAGTCGAACTGAAGCCCTGCGTACGGCTGGACGTGAAGCCAGCGACGGGAAAAAACGGAAGTGGAAAAATATTTTCCGGAAGGCGGGGAAAAACATTTGACTTGCAAATGATAATGATTATTATTGCAAGCAACTGGTCGCGAGATCAGTCGATAGCCCAAAGGACCTTAGGTCGGACCTTTGGATTATCTCCTCATCAGGCTAATCACGGTTTTTGACCCGGCTTTTTGCCGGGTCTTTTTTTTTGCCAGTTTTTCTGGCTTGGCTTCAGGCTAATGAAGACTGTAGGTGTCGCAAAAAATAATGGCGGCGATGATAGCAAAAGAATGTCCTTTTGCAAGCAAACGCCCGTCGTAAAAGCCTCGCAAATCAAAAAGTAGCGCTTGAGAATCAATCGCATAGCCACTAAGCTTCGTCTGCGTCAAGGACGACGCCCCCCTTCTTTTACCCCCCCTTCTGTGTAGAGTAGCGCTCATAACAATCCTGATAAGGAATCGATTATGACCGTGGGCAATCACACTTCTTTTGATATTTGCGCTGATTTCGACAGTGGCAACATCGACGTACTGGATATCAGCAACCCGTTGCAGGCACTGCTGGCCATCCGCCCGGATACCCGCAGCCCGCACTTCCAGTGGTTTCATTTCAAGGTCAGCGGCCTGCATGTCGGCCAGGAACACTGGTTTCGCCTGACCAACGCCAGCCAGTCCTCCTACAACAAAGCCTGGACCGGCTACCAGGCAGTGGCCTCCTACGACCATGTGAACTGGTTTCGCGTACCGACGATCTTCGAAGGCGACGCCTTGCGCTTCAACCTGGAAGCCACCCAGACCCATGCCTGGTTCGCCTACTTCGAACCCTACAGCCGTGGCCGCCACGACTGGCTGATCGACCAGGCCCTGACCAAGGCCGGCACCGAGTTGCTGGCCGTGGGTAAAAGCGTCGAAGGCCGGGACATCCAGTTGCTGCGCAAAGGCAGCGGCGCGCCAGGCCAACGCAAGATCTGGATCATCGCCCAGCAGCATCCCGGTGAGCACATGGCCGAATGGTTCATGGAGGGCGTGATCGAGCGCCTGTTCCGTCACGATGATGCGGAGCTCAACGCGCTACTGGCCAAGGCCGACCTGTACCTGGTGCCGAACATGAACCCCGACGGCGCATTCCACGGCCACCTGCGCACCAACGCCCAGGGCCAGGACCTGAACCGTGCCTGGCAGACCGCCAGCCAGGAACTCAGCCCGGAAGTGCTGTTCGTCCAGCAGCAGATGGAACAATACGGCGTCGACCTGTTTCTCGATGTGCACGGCGATGAAGAGATTCCCCACGTGTTCACCGCCGGCTGCGAAGGCAACCCGGGCTATACCCCGCGACTGGAGAAGCTCGAGGAGCATTTCCGCAGCCACCTGAAACGCCAGACCCGGGACTTCCAGACCACCCACGGCTACACCCGGGACAAACCCGGCCAGGCCAACATGGCCCTGGCCTGCAATGCCGTCGGGGAAAAGTACGACTGCCTGGCCTTGACCCTGGAAATGCCCTTCAAGGACCACGATGACAACCCCAACCCGCTCACCGGCTGGTCGGGCAAACGCTCCATGCAACTGGGCAAGGATGTGTTGAGCACCCTGGCCGACCTGGTGGATCACCTGCGCTGAACCCGACTGAGGGCTGCGCCCCCCGTTGCGCAGCCCTCAGTCACCCTCCCCGACCGGCACCCGCCGGCAATCCTCCGGCCCCAGCAAGCGCCCGTCCGCCGAGCGCAGCTCCAGCGCGCGCAACGGCTGCCCGGTCTGCCGGTCGACCATCCGTGAATGCGCTTCCCCTTCCTGGTAGAAAAACGCTTCGCCCCATTGGCGCAAGCCGATGATCAGGGGAAACAGCCCCCTGCCCTTTTCCGTCAGCACGTACTCCTGGTAGGCACTGCCATCCGACGCCGGGACAACCTCGAACACCCCATGTTCCACCAGGGTCCGCAGGCGTGTGGCCAGGATGTTCTTGGCCATGCCGAGGTTGCGCTGGAACTCGCCAAAACGGCGGATTCCGTCAAAGGCATCCCGCACGATCAGCAGCGACCACCAGTCGCCAATGGCGTCCAGTGAGCGGGCAACCGGGCACTCGGCATCTTGCAGGCTGGTGCGCTTGACCATGTAGGGCATTCTCCGATCAGGCCAAAGGAAAGTGGTTGCAATATAAAACCACGATCTTTACCGTACAACTGGTTTCATTATGAAACCAAAACTCGGAGCCCAACATGTCAGCCAATTCTTCCCCTCATGCCTCGCCTGCTCTTTCCACCAAAGTGGTGCTGCTGTTCGCCATCGCCTGCGGTCTGGCGGTGGGTAACGTCTACTACGCCCAGCCACTGCTGGATGCCATGGCTCATACCTTCGACCTGGCGCCGGCCACCGTGGGCATCGTCATCACCCTGACCCAGGTCGGCTATGGCCTGGGCCTGCTGTTGTTGGTGCCCCTGGGGGACCTGTACAACCGGCGACGGCTGATCGTGACCCAGACCCTGCTCTCGGTGCTGGCCCTGCTCACCGTGGCCCTGGCCCCGAGCAGCGCCTGGCTGCTGCTGGGCATGGCCTGCATCGGCCTGCTGGCGGTGGTAACCCAGGTACTGGTGGCCTACGCCGCCAACCTGGCCCCGGCAGAGCAACGCGGCCGAACCGTGGGCATGGTCACCAGCGGCGTGGTGGTAGGCATCCTGCTGGCCCGTACCGTGGCCGGGACCATGGCCGACCTGGCGGGCTGGCGTTCGGTCTATCTGTTGTCCGCCGGGCTGACCCTGCTGGTGGCCCTGGCCCTGTGGAAAACCCTGCCTACCCGCGAGCAACCCAAGGCCACCCAGGGTTACGGGCAATTGCTCGGTTCGCTGCTGCAACTGTTCAGGGAGGAAAAAGTGCTGCGGGACCGGGCGGTGCTGGCGATGCTGATCTTCGCCGCCGGCACCGTGCTGTGGACGCCATTGGTGTTGCCATTGAGTGCCCCGCCACTGTCCTTGTCCCACACCGAGATCGGCCTGTTCGGCCTCGCCGGCGCGGCAGGCGCCCTGGGCGCGGCACGGGCCGGGCACCTGGCCGACCGCGGCCTGGCGCAGTGGACCAGCGGCCTGGCACTGGGCCTGATGCTGCTGTCCTGGCTGCCCATTGCCTTCACTCAATCGTCCCTGTGGGCCCTGCTGTTCGGGGTAATCAGCTTCGACCTGGGCCTGCAGGCCGTGCACGTCACCAGCCAGAGCCTGATCTACAGCGTGCGCCCCGAGGCGCAGAGCCGACTGGCCGCCGGCTACATGCTGTTCTATTCCCTGGGCAGCGCCGCAGGCTCCATCGCCGCCACCGCCACCTATGCCTGGGCCGGCTGGACCGGGGTCTACCTGCTGGGTGCCGGGATCAACGGCGTGGCGCTGATCTACTGGCTGTGGAGCCTGGCCCCGGGCAAAGCCGCGGCCAGGGTTCGTTGCGCCACTTGAGCCCGGCGCCGCCGGGTTCAATCAACCGCGGCCGCGCAGCATGCTCTGCAGCACGCCATCGCGACGTACCCAGCCATGGAACAGCGCCGCGGCCAGATGCAGCAGCACGGTGAAAAACAGCAGGTACGCCAGATAACCATGGGCCTTGCGCAACACCGCAAACAGCTGGGCATTGGCCGGCAGGATCGCCGGCAGTTGCAGCGAACTGCCGAGCATCACCGGGTCGCCGGCCGCCGAGATCATGCCCCAGCCCAGCAGCGGCAGGCTCAGCATCAAGGCGTACAGCAGCACATGGGAGGCCTTGGCCGCCAGCACCTGCCAGCCCGGCAGGTCTGCCGGCAACGGCGGTTGTCGGGTGTAGAAACGCACCCATAGGCGCACCAGCACCAACAGCAGGATGGCGATCCCCAGGGGCTTGTGCAGGTGGATCAGCCATTCATGACGCGCGGAAACCGAGGCCACCATGCCGGCGCCGATGAACAGCATGGCGATGATCAGCAACGCCATCAGCCAGTGCAGCAGGCGCGCCAGGGGAGCGAAATGTCGAGGTTGGCTATTCATGGACGTGGCTCCTGGGCGCCGGGCAATTGGCTGACTTCGCTGGTGCGACGCAGGTAGGAACTGGCGTAGGCCGCAGAGCGCGCTGCCAGCAGAGGGTCGTCGGACGCCTGGATGCCGCTGGGGAGGATCAGCGGGTCGTAATTGATGTCCCGACACTCGCCGCTGTTCTGCGCCTGGGTGCTTTGCAGCACCAGGGTCCCGGCGTTGATTACCGGCCGCTGCGCCGGCCAGGCCTTGCTGGCGTCATCCGTGGGGTCACCGGGCGCCGCCAGGGTGATCTGCAAGCGCCAGCGCAGCGGCCCTTGGGCCAGGCGCCGAACCAGGTCCTGCTCCAGGTAGTCGGCGCCTTGCGGGGCACTGCCTGCATCAGGCCCATCCCGGGTCTCGGGCACTACCCCCCAGCGCACTGCCTGGCGCTTGCCGCTGCCATCCACCAGGTAGAAGGCATTGATCCCGTTGTAGCTTTCACTGGCATAGCTGGCCGAAGGTTTGGCGCCCTTGACCCATTGCAGGAACGGCGTCGCCTCGGGATGGCTGGCGAAGAATGCCGGCACTTTGCTCGGGTCCGGCTTGCCCGTGGCCGGATCAGGGGAGCCGGCCTGTTGCAACTGATAGAAGGCTTCGGGAGTGCCCACCGGGAACACCGGCATGCTGTTCATCCCGGTCCGCCACTGCTGGCCGTTGGCCTGGAGGAAACGCAGCGCCAGGCTGCGGATCGGCACGCTGCTGTCCGGCGCATAGGGGTTGCCACTGGGCAGGGCAAAGCGCCCCACCACCGGCGTGCGTGCCTCATTGAACACCAGCGCCGTGGAGTAGGCCCGGGCCTCGCCGCTGCTTTCGAAGTAACCGATGACGCACACCCCTTTGGCGTGATTGCGGCGATACCCCGGGTGCACGCCATTGTTGGTTTCCAGCACATCCACCAGGGCCTTGGGGGTCAGGCGACCGGGATCGAGGCGGCCATGCACATAGGCCATAGCCGCCCCAGCAGCAGCCACCACCAGGACAATGGCGCCCAGGCGCAGGGTCAGGCTGACGGGCCCCAGGGGTGGGCGGTCGGGCTTTGATGAAGGATCAACCATGGGACATCTCCAATACGCATAGCCATGAGGGCAAGGATCTGTCAGACGCAGCTCGCCCAGGGTTATTCCACGACCGGTATTTATTTTCCTGCGGCTGGAATAACCTGCTGTGCGGCGCGTCTTCCTAGCCTCAAGCCTAGTGACTGGCCCAGCATCCGCAGGATTTCATGAACGATCTCGACCAACAGCTACGCCCGCTGATTCCAAGGCTGCGCCGCTTTGCCCTGTCCCTGACGCGCCAGCCCAGCAGCGCCGACGATCTGGTGCAGGCCTGCCTGGAACGCGCCCTCGCCGGATGGACCGAGAAACGCCCCGAAGGCGACCTGCGGGCCTGGCTGTTCGCCATCCTCTACCGGCAGTTCCTCGATGCCCACCGGCGTTCCCGACGCTACGCGCGGATGCTGGAGTTCTTCACCGGCCGTGACGACAGCCAGCCCTCGGTGGAGCGCACGGTGATGGCGCAATCGACCCTGGAAGCCTTCGACCGCCTGAATGCCGAACAGCGCGCCCTGCTGCTCTGGGTGTCGGTGGAAGGCTTGAGCTACAAGGAGATCGCCGAGATTCTCCAAGTGCCCACCGGCACCGTGATGTCGCGCCTGTCCCGGGCCCGCCAGGCCCTGCGCCAACTCAGCGACGGCGAAATCAGCAGCCCTTCTCTACGGATACTCAAATGATCAGCCTGCCCCCCAGCGACAGCGACTTGCACGCTTATGTCGACCACCAACTCAGTGAGCAGGACCGCCGGCTGCTGGAACACTACCTGGCCAGCCACCCGCAGGTGGCGGCCCGGGTCCAGGCCTGGCAGCAGGACGCCCAGCACCTGCGGGCGGCCCTGGGTGGTGCCCTGCTGCAGCCGGCCAACCCGGCGCTGGACCCTGTGCAGATCCGCGCGCGCCTGAAGCAACGTAGCCTGCGCCGCCTGGCCAGTGCCGCGGTGCTCCTGGTGGCGGTGGGCGTGGGCGGCCTGAGCGGCTGGCAGGCGCGGGAACTGACCCTGGCCGGCAGCAGCGTGCTGCCCATGACCGACGCCCTGCAGGCCTATCGTCTGTTTGCCGAGCAGGGCATGCTCCCCGCGGACTTCAAGGTACAGGGCAATCAGAGCATGCAGGCCTGGCTGGACCGCTACTTCACCCAGGCCAGCCCATTGCCGGATCTGCAGGGGGCCGGGTTCAGGGCCGTCAGCGGGCGCCTGCTGAGCACCGAGCAAGGCCCGGCGGCCATGGTGCTGTACGAGGATCGCGAGGGGCGCAAGGTCAGCTTCTACATCCGCCCGCCAGGGCCGCAGAACAAGCTGCTGCCCCCGGGCAGCCGCCGCGAGGGCCCGTTGCAGGCGCAGTACTGGTCCGGCCAGGGCTACAACTACGCCATGGTCGGCCCGGCGGAAATTCCCCTGTAGCCCTCAGAAGCCCACGTCCAGCACCACGTTGTCGATATAGGTGCCGGCCGGCGGGGTGCTCTGGTCGGTGTAGATCCTGGCGTTGTAGTTGAAGATCTGGCTGCCGGTGCCCAGGCCGTTGCCGGGGTTCACCTCGGCATCGGTGCTGGAGCGCCGGGCACTGCCGACACTGCCCCAGCGGGTGCTACCGGCACTCTTGAAGATGTCGTAGGCCAGGTAGTTGCTGCCGGAAATCATCTGCCTGCGCCCCCCCGCACTCACCGGGTGCTGGCCGTCGCTCAGGCCCACGGTGTAGGCACTGCCCTTGGTGCAGGCCAGGTTGATGGTCTGCCCGGTCACCGTCGCGAAGGCGCTGATCACCGGCGCGCTGCCGAAACTGATGTTCGGCGCAGTGATCACGCAATCGTTGGACACCGTCATGTTCACGGTCAGGCTCTGGGTACCGCTGCCGACATCCCGGCCCAGACAGATCCCCAGGGCGCCGATTCCGGAGCAATAGTTCCAGCTCCAGAGAATGCTCAGGTTCTCGGTATAGACCCCCGCCGCAACGTTGCTGCCGGTGAGCGTACCCAGGTAGATGGGCACCGTCTTGGCCACGGTCGGGCTGCCCAGCAGGCCCAGCAGATCGATGATGGAATTGCGGGCGAAGTCGAACTGCACCCCGCGGGTGATCGGATAGCTGGTGCTGTTGTTGGCGTACAGGGTGTAGCTGATGACGTCGCCGGTAGGTCCCACCATGCCGCTGGTGGTGGAGGTGATGGTGGCGTAGAAATGATCGTTGCTGGCCAGAATGCTCAGCAGCGAGCCGGTACAGCTCAGCCCGGCATTGGTGGTGGAGGCCGGCTGCGAGGTGGTGCGCACCAGGATCGAGCTGACGGTACCGAAGCCTGCCGGCGCGGTCGGGACCGTTGTGCACAGTGCCTGGGCCGTGCACGACAGCACGCTCGCCAGCAGCCCCAGTATTGCCTGTCGCCATCCCTTGCCCGCATTCACACGCCACGCTCCTTGATCCGGTGATACCGCCGTTACTGACAGACCAGCGGGCCAATCAACGGCACCTGCTGCTGTTGCATGTCGATGTCGAACTGCGCCCGGCAGGTCTTGCCGTCGGCCAGTTCCACGTGCAGGGTGTTTTGGGGCGCGAGGTTTTCCAGATAGACCAGCCCATCCCAGCCGACCACCGTCCGCGCCCCGCTCTGCTCATGAGTGACGTTGCTGCCCAGGGGCAGCTCGCGCTGCTGGGCGTCCACCAGCACCACGCTGGCGGCAATGATCCGGGTCAGCGGAAACTCCAGCAGGTAGCCGCTGCCACGCCGCACCGCCACCCGCTGCTCGACATTCGGGCTCTGCACGTTGGCCGGCAGGTTCAGCGGATCGATCTCGTACTTGCCGCGGTAATAGGCGCTGCTCCAGGGCACCAGCAGATGGCCGTTCTTGTCGGTCTGGCCCACCAGCTGGTTTTCATAGCGCACCGGGATGTCCTTGTAGCCGTCGGTACTGACCACCACGAAGGCGTCGTCGATCTGGTTGGCGGCGAACACCTGGCGGTCCATCCACACCAGTGAACCGCTGGCATCGGCCCAGCGGGTCTCGGCATCGCTGGTGCCATAGACCCCGGCCTGCAGGCGCACCGACTGCAGGCGCCAGGTCACATCGGCCTGGCGATAGTCGGCGCCACTGCCGGTGGCGTAACCAAGGTTGTAGCCAACCCCGCCTTCGATCGGCACCGAGCGGCTGAAGTTGACCCGCTGGCGGTTTTCCCCGGTCTTGCTGCGCTCGTTGCTCAGGCTCAGGCTGCCGTGCAGGTCGAAGGGGATCACCAGTTGTGCCTGCATGGCCCAGTGGCTGTCGCCGATCTCGCGGTTGGCCGACAGGTAGAAGCTGCTGCTGTGCCACAGCGGCTTGCTCCAGGTCAGGTTCAACAGCCGGGTACGGGTCGAGTCGGCTGCGCGCACGTCGAAATAACCGGCGCCCAGGCTGCCGAAGCGCTCCAGGTTGAGGCTCAGGGTCAGTTGCTCGCTACGCTGGCTGAGGCTGGTGTAGGGGCTGTCGACCACCGTCAGGTCGGCGTACTGATCACGCCGCTGCACCCGCTGGTAGGCGACGCTGTAGCGCTGGCTGCTGTACTGATAGCCAAGGCTCAACTGCTGGCCGCCGTCGCCGTCGAAACGGCTCTGGCTGACGGCGGTATTGATCACCCCGAACTGCCCCAGCCGCAGGTTGCCGCCGACCCCGCCCAGGGTCAGGGAGTCCGAGGCTTCGGCATGGCCTTCCAGGGTCAGGCTGTCGCTCAGGCCGTAGCGCAGGCTGCCGGAAGTCACCCCCGGGCCATAGCCGAAGTCGCGCAGGGTGTAGTCCCGGCGCAAGGTACCCGCGGCCACCGAGAAGTCCGTCAGGCCCTTTTGCAGCAAGGTGCTGGTGACGTAGAACGGCACCGTGGTAGACACCTGCCGGCCAAGGGCATCGGTGGTGACCACCACCGCTTCGCCGGCGCCGTTGATGAAGGGAATGTTGGTCAGGGTGTAGGGGCCGGGCTGCAGGTCGGCGCTGCTGGATTTGTAGCCGTTGATGAACAGGTCCACCGAGGACGGCACCGCTGCTTCCCCGGCGAACTGCGGCAAGGGATAGGTCACCAGGTCCGGACGCACCGAGAAATCCCGGGACAGTTGCACCCCGCCCAGGCGCACCGAGTTGCTCCAGGGCAAGGCGCCACTGATCAGGTCACCGGCCTCGTAGGTCAGCAGGCGTTCATCGTCGGAAAAACGCCAGGTGGTGTCATAGCGTCGGTAACCGTTGTTCAGGGAGCTGTTCCCAACCCCCGACAGGGTCTGGCGGTACTGCCCGGTGTTGGACAGCGTGCCCCAGGAGTCGAACAGCCGCACCTCGTTCCAGGCCGCCAGGTAGGTGCCGCCGTCATCGGTGTCGTTGAGGTACAGGTCGTAGTTGAGCAACCCGCCGAAGCTGATCAGGGCCGGGGTCCGTGGGTAGGCCTGGCGGCTGCCGATGAATTGCTCCGGCAACCAGTCGGGCGGCACGTCCAGCAGCAGCCGCTGGCCCTGGCTGTCGTAGTCGCTGTGCAGGCCCGGCAGGCTGTCCAGGTCGACCTCGGCGCCCAGCCCCTCGGGCAGCTTGATCCCGGTTTCACGTAGGGTCTGCGCCGGCAGAAACAGCCGGCCGGAGCGCTGCTCCACCGCCACCACCTTCCCTGTGTTCATCTGATTGATCACCAGTTCCAGAAACAGCTGTGCATCGGCCATCGACTCCAGGCTGCTGGGCGGCGGCGGCAGTTCGCCCGCCGGCACCTCTGCGGCCAGCATCAGGCTACACAGGCCGGTCACCAGCCCTTGCCACCTGCGAAAACGCCGAGCCGGGTCCTGGCTCATTGCGGGCTCAAGTCCATCTATGGACATCTCCATCCCGGGGCGGATGCGCCACCGCGCTCACATCCGTCCGTACCTCTCCCCACCGGCCGTCCGACTGGCGGCCGCGTTGCGCCCGGGGCTCAGTGCGTAGGCGCCAGGTCCTGTACCTGCGGTGCTCCATTGACCCGCAGTTGCAGGGTCGACTCGGCCGCCAGGGTTTCCGGCACCGGCCAGCGCATCACCGCCCCGGGCAACACATAGCCCAGCAGCCCAGGCGCCACGGGCCGGGCCTGCCCGCCCTGCCTGAAGGCCACATCGGTCAGGCGGGCGTGCACCGCGCCCTGGTTGCGCAGCTCGAAAAACGTCTTGCCGTCCACTGCCACCTTGCGCCAGCTCAGGTCCGGCACGCCGGCCCCCTTGGGATCGCGCGGACGGGAGGTGTCTTCCTTGCTCCACAGCCCGGCGCCATAGGCGAACAAAGGCACCGAGTAGCGCATCTGGAAGCGGATCGCTGCCGCACTCTTGGCATCCCCTTCCGGGGTGATGGGCTTGGCCGAGGGAATCTCGTCGATGATGATCCGGTACGCCAGCTCCTGCCCCGGTGGCACCTCGCGGGTGCGGGTCAGGCGTACCAGTTGCTTCTGCCCCGGCTCGATCTTCGCCACCGGCGGGCTGCCGATGACATCGCGCTGGTTCTGGTACTGGTCGGCAAAGCCGCTCTGGCTCCAGGCAAACACCCGGATCTGCAGGTTGGCGGTCTCGGTACCGCGGTTCTCCAGCCACAGCGCGCTGGCCTGCTGATCGGCCTCCAGTACCGGGTCGATCGGCCAGATCAGCACCGAACTGGCGGCCTGAACCCTGGGTACAACCGCCAACAGCCCCGCCAGGATCAGATAACCGGTCCCCCGCATGCCCTGCAAAGGTAAATGCATACTGCTACTCCTTGTCCGCCTGCCGGCTGGTTATGAATGCGCCCCATCACCACGACAGCTGCACCTGCAGCACATCGCTGTACGTCCCCCCAGGCTGATTGCCCGGCAACTGCACCTGCCCGTAGATCGGCAGGCTGATGTTATTGGCATCGCTGTAGGCCACGGCCACGCTCTGACCTATCCCCAGGCTCTGGCTGTAGCCCGCATCGCGAAACAACTGATAGGCCACCCGCGCACTACCGCTATTGAGCTGCATGTGCCGGCCACTGCTGTTGTACTGGCCTCCGTCCACCGTCATGTTCAGGGTCACCCCCGGCGTGCACTGCAACTGCACGCCCCCGGTGAGCGCCACTCTGACCGTGCTGGTGGACAGCGCCGACTGGCTGCCGAAGGCCAGGCTGCCGTAGTTGCTGACGCCCCCCACCACCAGGCACCCGGCGGTGATGGTGGCGCTGACCTGGAAGCTCTGGCTGGTGGCCGCAGCGATCCACCCCGGCCAGGCACTCGCGCAGGCCAGGAGCAGCAGCGCACAAGCGTGGCTGGCCATGGCATCAGAAGGTCAGTTGCACGGACACCGTATCGGTGTAGGTGCCGGCCGGCAGCCCCGCCTTGCCCACCGCCTGGCCATAGAGGTTCACGGTTTGCGCCACCCCGGTGCTTGGCGCCAGGTTGATCACGCCGTTGATCGCGACGATCTGCGAATGCCCGGAGTCGGTGTACAGGTCATAGGGCACATAGTTGGCCACCCCGTCGAACAGGGCCCGGGTGCCACCGGTGGACTTGCCGTCATTGGCGCCGCCCTGGATGGTCAGGGTCGGCGTGGTGCCGGTGGAGCAGAGGATCGACAGCGCGCCGCCACCGCCGCCCAGCACCTGGCCGGTGGCCGTGGTGAACAGGCTGTTGGTGGTGCCGAAGTTCAGGGCACCGAAGTTCAGCCCGGTGCTGCCGCCGACGCCGTTGACCTGGCAACTGCTGGTGAGGATCAGGGTCGAGCTGATCTGCCCGGTGACCGTGGTGGCGGCATTGGCCGTTGAAGCCATGACCAGCCCCAACAGAGGCCAGCCGATTCTGGATACAAGCGCGTGCATGATGTGTGTCCTCTCATGGTTTACCAATCCAGCGTGATGGTCAGGGTGTCGGTGTAGAGCCCTGCCGGAACCGCGCGGGTATTCGCGACCACAGAGCCGAACACCGGGATGGGAATCCGTCTGCCGCTGCTCACTGCGAAATTGCGCTGCTGGCCGATGCTGTAGCTGTCGCTACCGGATGCATCGACGAACAATCGATAGGGGATGGTCTGGCGGCCATTGCTCAAGCGCCGGGTCGTGCCGTCGCCGTTGAGGCCGCCATTGATGGTCACGGTGAAGCCGGTGACCGAGGAGTTGCAGGCCACCTGCAGCTGGCCCTCGGCGCTGTTGGTGAGGCTGGCCTTGATCGGCGCGACCCAGGTCGGGCCCTGCTGGCCGAAGTTGAGCATGCCCGGGTCGCCGATCGGGCTGGCAGACGGATCGCCGCCGCTGCTGACCTGGCAGGCAGCGGTAATCACCAGGCGTGCCTGGATCTGCCCGCTGATTGCCGCCTGGGCGTCGTCCGCCAACAGGCACAACGAACCCAGGGCGACAATCGTCCAGGTCCTGCCTTTCATTGCAGCCATCCCAGTTCCATCAGGACTCCCACATGGGCCGTTCACCATGAACCGCCCTCCCTGCTCTGCCCCGTTACTGGTGGCAGCATTCATGCCCCGGCCCTACCAGGTCAGGGTCACTTTCAATACATCGGAATAACCGCCGGCCCGGGGGATCTCGGCCAAAGGTTCGATACGCCCGTACAAGGGCAGGTCCACCGTGCCGGAATCCGGCACCCGACCACTGACCGGTACATTCACCGGCAGCGGAATCCGCCGGGCCGGGTCCTGGTAGAGGCGATAAGGAATGGGTTTGCCGGCCCGGGTGTTGCTGGCCAGGTAGCGCACCTCGCCGACGCCACCGTGCAGGCCGCCGTCGATGCGCATCTGATAGGGGGTATCGGGGTTGCATTCCAGGCGCGGCTGGCGGCTGCCCGGCAGTGCCGCCGACAAGGGCCCGGCCGGGTCGTCCAGGCGCGCGGTGCTGCCGAAGTCCAGGGTACCGAGCTGTTCGATCCCCGCTTCGCGCTGCTGGCCGACCAACTGGCAGCCACGCAGCACATCGACCCGGACCTGCACCTGCAAGTCCGCGGCCCCTGCTGTCGCGCTGAGCAATGCGCTCATCACTGCCACACCCTTATATCCATTCAAGGCCTCAATCCTTATGAGGAGCATTCGCTGAAGTCAGGTTAGCAACCCGCGGGGAAACCGCCAGTTAGCGTATTAATTGCTCACGGCATGAGCGCTGCGCCAGGACGGCTGTAGCCATGCCTTTTCGAGATGACTGGCCGGGGCATTTTCTATTGGTTAAATTGGCGCGCCGCTCTTAAGGTGAGCGGCCTGGAACCATCGGGGTAATCACCATTGGCCGCTTTACCGCCAAAACCTGCACAGACTCGATCTCCCTGGCGTCGCCTGTTCGCCAGGCCTGCCCGCCGCCCGAGCGCCGCTGGCGCGCTGATCCATGACTACTTTCGCCATAAGGCCCTGGACCTGGGCTACACCCTGAGCCATGGCCAGTTGCAGGTGATCGAGCGCATGGGGCAACTGGCCGACGCCCTGGAGCAGGCCACCCCGCAGGCGCCGAGCCTGTACCTGTATGGCACCGTGGGGCGGGGCAAGAGCTGGCTGCTGGACGGCTTCTTCCGCGCCCTGCCCATCGACGAGAAACAGCGCCTGCATTTCCATGACTTCTTCGCCCAACTGCACCAGGGCATGTTTCGCCACCAACAGCAGGCCGATGCCCTGGAAACCACCCTGGATGAGCTGCTCCGCCAGTGCCGGGTACTGTGTTTCGATGAGTTCCATGTCCACGACATCGGCGACGCCATGCTCATCACCCGGCTGTTCAAGGCCCTGTTCAAGCGCGGCATCGTGCTGCTGGTGACCTCCAACTACGCCCCCGAAGGCCTGCTGCCCAACCCGCTGTACCATGCCCGCTTCAAACCGGTGATCGAACTGATCAACGCGCGCATGCAGGTCATGGAAGTCGGCGGTGCCGAGGATTACCGGACCCACGCGCAAACCCACGAACAACAGGCCTTTACCCGGGGGCAGTATCTCTGGCCCGGCACCGCGGCCCAGCGCCAGGCGCTCAAGCTGCCCGAACGCCACGCCCCGGCAACGCTGCTGCAGGTCGGCAGCCGCCAGCTGACCACCCGCCAGCGCCAGCAGCGCAGCATCCGCTTCGAATTCAACGACCTGTGCCAGCAGCCCACGGCAGTCATGGACTACCTGGAACTGAGCCGCCAGTTTGACACCTGGATCATCGATGAACTGCCGCCACTGGCGGAGTGCTCGATCGCCGCCCAGCAGCGCTTCATCAACCTGATCGACGTGCTCTACGACCAGGACAAGCGCCTGCTGCTGATCGGCCAGCGCCCGCTGGCCGAAAGCCTGGGCGGCCACGCCATCGACCTGGCCCGCACCCGCAGCCGCCTCGGGCAATTGCAGGAAATCGGCCCCGAGCACCCGCTTGAGCAGGTAGCCACATGAGTTCGATCAGCTTTTGCGAGCTGGTGTGCCTGCACCTGCAAGATTCAACCCTCCAGCACTCCCGGCTATTTGGCCTGGAGAGTTTCTCGGCAGCCGAACTGGCGGCCAAAGGCTATGAGCGGGTCGGCGAGCCCCAGGACTTTCACCAGTATGAAAAACGCTGCACGACGCGCTACCACCAGCGAACCCTGGAGGTGCTGTTCAAGTGCTACTTCCTTGACCGGCAACGGGTCGGCAGTGGCTTCAACCTGGCCCCCGGGGCCCGCCTGACGTCGGTGCTCAAGTACAGGAAACGCCTTGCGGCCCAGCAAAACCTGCCCCCTTCGCAGTTGGCGTTCCATTTCTCGGACGACAAGCAGGAAGGCGCGGTGATTCTGGATGACCGGCACGTCATGCGTTTCAACCAATGGAGCCGCCAAGGCGCCTACCTGCTTGCAACCCTGGAGAGCGACTTCGACCTGGAAAGCCCGCTGGGCAGAGCCGCCACCGGATCGGTAAAAAATACCCTGGAGCACCACAGCCTGGAGTCGATGCTGGCTGAGGCCGGGAACTCCAGGCAACCCGCGGCATTTCGCCGGCTGGCTGGAGCACTGCAAGATGCAAGCATTTGACCGCCAAGAGATTTACCGACTGGCAGAGGCACTTTTGCGCGCCATTGAACATGCCCAGCCGACGGCATTGGCGGCAGTTGGCGTGAGCCCGGCCATTTATGCAGAAATCCTCGAAGAGCTGGACAGCTCGGGAGAACAGGCCCGGGACCTGACCCTCGCGCCCTATGACCTGGCATTCCAACCGGACCGCAGCGGCCGGGTCGCCCTGGACCTTTACCCGCTGGGCACCGAGCCATCGATCATGAGAGTGGCCTGCCAGCTGTGGTCCAAAGGCCGCAAGACCGACCTGACCCTGATTGCCGACTACGTTCAAGGAGCGGGCGCGTTGGCCTTCAGGCTGCTGGAAACCCAATAGCCCCCATCCCATGGCCGCTCAGGCAGCAAAAACCGCCGAACTGCTTTATTCTGCCCGCCTTTTTCTTCTTTCGAGTGTTGACGCTGTTCATGGATACCCTTGCCCAACTGCGGGCTGGCCAACTGGCCGGCATCAAGCGCCTGGACCTGTCCTGCGGGCTGACTGAGTTCCCCCGGGAAATCTTCGATCTGGCCGACTCCCTGGAGATCCTCAACCTCAGTGGCAACGCCCTGAGCAGCCTGCCCGAGGACCTGCACCGGCTCACTCGCCTGCGCATCCTGTTCTGCTCGGACAACCGGTTCAGTGAAGTACCGGCCTGCCTCGGCCAATGCCTGCAACTGAGCATGATCGGCTTCAAGGCCAACCGCATCGAGCGGGTGCCGGCCGCCGCCCTGCCACCGCAGCTGCGCTGGCTGATCCTCACCGATAACCGCATCGCTGAGCTGCCGGAAGAACTGGGCCAGCGCCCGCTGCTGCAAAAACTCATGCTCGCCGGCAACCGCCTGACCCGCCTGCCCGAAAGCCTGGGCCAGTGCCACCGCCTGGAACTGCTGCGGATTGCCGCCAACCGCCTGACCGAGCTGCCGCCCTTCCTCCTCGCCCTGCCGCGCCTGACCTGGCTGGCCTATGCCGGCAACCCGCTGGAGTCGGAAGCCGATGCCACGGCCCTGGAATCCACTCCGACCACCCCCTGGAGCGAACTGACCCTGGAACAGCGCCTGGGCGAAGGCGCCTCGGGGGTGATTCACCAGGCGCAATGGCAGCCCGCCGGGCAACCGCCGCGGGCGGTGGCGGTCAAGCTGTACAAGGGCGAGATGACCAGCGACGGCTCGCCGCTGCATGAAATGAACGCCTGTATCAGCGCCGGGCTGCACCCGAACCTGATCCGCGTCGAAGGACGCATCCTCGACCACCCCCAGGGCCAGAACGGCCTGGTGATGCAGTTGATCGACAAAAGTTTTGCCAACCTTGCAGCGCTGCCCAGCCTGGATTCCTGCTCCCGGGATATCTACCCGGACGACGCCCGCTTCAACGCCGACGTAACCCTGGGCATTGCCCGCGGCATCGCCTCGGTGGGCGCGCACCTGCACGCCCAGGGCATCACCCATGGCGACCTCTATGGCCACAACACCTTGTGGAACGCCCAAGGCGACTGCCTGCTGGGGGATTTTGGCGCAGCGTCCTTCCATGCCCAGGACGACACCGTGCAAAGCCGGGCGCTGCAACGCCTGGAAGTGCGGGCCTTCGGCATCTTGCTGGAAGAATTGCTGGAGCGCGGGGATGGCTCGCTGAGCCTGGGGCAACAGCAGAAACTGGCGGCGCTGGTGCAGCGCTGCTGCCAGCCGGAGGTACTGGCGCGACCGGGCTTTACCCAGGTCTGCGAGGAATTGGCGGGGCTTTAAAACAGCTTCGCCGGCCAGCCGGCTCCTACAGAGGTATGCAGGAGCCGGCTGGCCGGCGAATCGCCTTAGCCTGCCAGGCCGACGAACATGTCCTGCACGTCGTCATGGTTGTCCAGGCCTTCGAGGAACGCCTCGACTTCAGCCATCTGCTCATCGCTCAGGCCGCTGACCGGGTTCTTCGGCTGGTAGCCAAGCTTGGCCGAAAGCACGGTGAAACCTTGCTCGGGCAGGGCTTTCTGTACCGCATCCAGGTCCGCAGGCTCGGTCAGGAACAGGGTCGCGCCCTCTTCGCCCGGCTCGAAGTCCTGGGCTCCAGCCTCGATGGCGGCCAGTTCCGGATCGGCGTCCGGACTGTCCGGCGAGGCCTCGATCATGCCCACGTGGTTGAAATCCCAGGACACCGAACCCGAAGCGCCCAGTTGGCCCTTGCGGAACGCCACGCGGATTTCCGCCACGGTACGGTTGATGTTGTCGGTCACGCATTCAACGATCAGGGGTACCTGGTGCGGGGCAAAACCTTCGTAGGTCACGCGGTGGTACTGCACGGTCTCGCCCAGCTGGCCCGAGCCTTTCTTGATGGCACGCTCCAGGGTCTCGCGGGGCATCGAAGCCTTTTTCGCCTGTTCCACCACCAGCCGCAGGTGGGCGTTGGTGGCGGTGTCGGCGCCGTTACGTGCGGCGATGGTGATCTCTTTGACCAGCTTGCCGAAAATCTTGCCCTTGGCATTGGCTGCCGCTTCTTTGTGTTTAACCTTCCACTGTGCGCCCATTACTCACTCTCTTGATCTATGGCGTCGAGTTGGATTTGGCCGACGCGATGGGCAAGTTTATACGTCCTCAAGGCCCTGATCGACCAAAAAGTCAGTGGCCGGCAGGCTTCAGCCCTTGTCGGCCTTGCCGGCCGCCGCAGCGAAACGCGCCAGGCGCACATCCAGGTGCCGCGGCCGGCGCCCGTGGTCCTCGGCCCGTTCCTTGCGGCGGATGGCGTTGCGCACCACCAGCGAACCCAGGTAGCGGATCGGCTCCGGCGGGAAGTAGCCCAGGGGGCCATTGACCAGCGGCGAGCGAGTCCAGGGGTTGTCCAGCCCCTGCACCAGGGAGGCGAGGATCTGCCCGCCCATATGGCAGGGGCCGACGCCGCTGCCGGAATACCCGAAACCGTAGAACACATTGCCCGCGCGGCTCATCTGGCCGAAGAACGGCAAGCCGGTCACCGAGCGATCCGACGGGCCATTCCAGGTGGCCGCCACCGGCACGTCGGCAAAGGCCGGGAAGAACTGCCCCAGGCTGCGCTTGAGCAAGCCGGCGTAGGGCGACGGCTGGTCGAACACCGGCAGCATCCGCCCGCCATAGGCGAAGGTGTTGCCGCCCTTGCCGAGCATGATCCGACCGTCCGGGGTGTTGTGGTAGTAGTGCACGAAGATCCGCGAATCCAGCACCGTCACGCCGCTGGTCAGGCCGATCTGCTGCAGCAGTTGGGGCCGCGGCTCGGTGATCAGCATGTCGCTGGAAACAATCGCCACGCTGCGCTCGAATTGCGGGAAGGCTCGGGCCATCCAGGCATTCATCGCCAGTACCACGCGCTCGGCGCGGATCTGCCCCAGGGGCGTGCGCAACAGCGCCGGGCGCCCCTCCTCCAGCCCGGTCATGGCGGTGTTCTCGTGAATCCTCACGCCCAGTTGCAGGGCCACCCGGCGCAGCCCGCGCACCAGCAGGCCCGGCTGTACGCTGGCCGCCGCCGGCGAATACCAGCCCTCCAGATGCTGGCTGGAACCGGCCATGCGCTGCACGTCGGCCAGGGGTCGCTTGTCGAAGGAGTTGATGCCGCGGCGCTCCAGCGCAGCGATCACGCCATCGGTGGAGCCGACCTGGGCCGGGTTGGTGGCCGTGTACAAAGTGCCGTCGAGGCGGTACTGGGCATCCACCCCGTAGCGCTCGCAGAAGGCGCCGATGGCATAGATGCTCTGCTCGGATTCCTTGACCAGGCGCACGGCCTCCTCGACACCGAACAGCCGCTCCAGGGTGAAGTACTTGGCCGACCAGGACAGCGCACAGCCACCGTTGCGCCCACTGGCACCGGCGCCGCAGATATCCGCCTCGATCAGCAGCACGTCCAGCCCGGGGTTCTGCTCCTTGAGCATGATGGCGGTCCACAGCCCGGTGTAGCCGCCGCCGACAATCGCCACCTGGCAGGTCGTGTCGCCCGACAGTGGCGGGCACGCCGGTGAGGGTTGCTGTTGCAGGGCCTGTTCCAGCCAGAAAGGTCGCATGGTGAGTCTCCAGGTAAAAAACGGCGAGTGGGTTCGCTGGCAAGCCTGCTCCTACAAGCCTTCGTAGGAACCGGTTTGCCGGCGAAGAGGCCCGAAAGTCAGGTACGCAGCGGTTTGATCAGCAAAGGTCCATTGGGAACGAGTGCGCGCACCGGCTCGAGCCCTTGGGGCCGGCTGTTCCAGTACGGCACCAGCACCAGGGCCGAGACCAGGGCGCAGGCGGCAAACACGATGAACACCGTGACCGTGTCGAAGTAACCCAGCAGCAGGCCACCCAGCACCGCGCCCACCGAGCCGCAGCCATTGACGAAACCGGCCGCGGTGGCCCCGGCCTTGGCCGAGCCGAAGTCGATGGCTGCAGCGCCACAGATCATCGAGTCCGGCCCGTACAGGGTCAGGCCCATGAAAAACAGCAGGGCCATCACCAGCACGACGCTGCCGGTATGCAGAGCGCCCATGAACAGCGCCAGGGACAGGGTCAGCGCCAGCAGGCTGATGACACAGGCCGGCATGCGCCGGGCGCCGAACAGCTTGTCCGAGGCCAGGCCGATCATCACCGGCCCCAACAGCCCGGCCAGCTCGAAGCTGGTGGGCACGATCGCCGCCCCCACCTTGCCCACCGAGGGCATCTGTTCGTAAACGATCACCGGCCCCCACAGCAGGATCGCGTAACGCGCCGGCTTGAGCAGGAAGTACGACAGCCCGAGGATCAGCACCGTGCGGTTGCGCAGGATCTCGCGCAGCGGTTCCCAGACGCTCATGCGCCGTTCGGCGGCGTCTTCTTCGGCGCTCTGCGGGGGCAATGGCTCCACGGCCGGCAGGCCCACGTCCTCCGGGGTATTGCGCTGGAAGATGAAGAACAGCACCGCGGTCAAGCCCACCACCACCGCGCTGGAAATGAACGCCGCGTGCCAGGTGCCGATCAGCGTATAGGCCCACCAGCCGGCAAAGGGCGAGGCCACCAGGCCGCCGAAGGCGTAGCAGGAACTCCACAGCCCCAGCACCCTGCCGCGCTGCCCGGCGGGAAAGAAACTGCCGATGTTCTTGCACAGCCCCGACCAGCCCGTGGACTGCGCCAGCCCCTGGACCAGCATGCAGGTGGCGAACACCGGCAAGGTGGCGAAGCTGCCCATCACCAGCGCCGCAGCGGCGGAAATCAGCAAGCCGCCCAGCACCACCACCCGCGGGCCGAAGCGGTCGGCGAAGATGCCCCAGGTGAACTGCCCCACGGCGTAGGCCGCCAGGTAGATGGCGTCGAGGTTGGCCATGGCCATCTTGTCGAGGGTGAAGTCGGGATCGTCGGCGATCCCGAGCTTGGCGACGGAAAAGGCTTTGCGGGTGAAGTAGAACGCCGCGTAGGCGATCCAGGTGATGGCGAAAATCTGCACGCGCCAACGTTTGATGGTGCCGATCTGCTTGTTCATTGTGGTTCTGACCTCAGGGTGAGTGTGCCGGCAGGATGCGAAGCAAACGCCTGTGTTTTTTATTCTTGAGCACTGCAGCAGGGCCCTCGCGGCGGGCGCTGCTGGTCAGATGAGTCCTGTTGCCGGCCCGTTTCGGGGGCCGAAGCTGCACACACAGGCATCAGGGCCCGGTGCCGGTCGACCGACCGGTCACTAGGCTTGCAAGGATGGAAGCAATTACTGACTAATAAATGAAATCGATTTATCGTATTTCAAATATAAGCTCAGCTTGTAAGAGGTTTGGCCCATGTCGGTTTCCCACGCCCAATTGAAAGCCTTCCACGCCGTGGCGGTGCACGGCAGCTTCACCCGGGCGGCCGAACGCCTGTACCTGACGCAGCCGGCGATTTCCGACCAGGTGCGCAAGCTCGAAGAGCGCTTCGGGGTGCTGTTGTTTCATCGCAACAAGCGCTCGGTGCGCCTGACCGACCTGGGCGAGCGCCTGCTGGCCATCACCCAGCGCCTGTTCGTGGTGGAAGCCGAAGCCAAGGAGCTGCTGCAGGAGTCCCGGGCCTTGCAGACCGGCAGCCTGGTACTGGCGGTGGATGCCCCGGTGCATGTGCTGCCGCAGATCGCCCGGTTCTGCGAGCTGTACCCCGGGATCAATGTGAAGATCGAAACCGGCAACACCGATGAATCGCTGCTGCGCCTGTTCAATTACCAGGCCGACCTGGCTCTGCTGGGGCGGGCCGTGGACGACGAGCGCCTGCTGTCTCTGACCCTGCGCAACGACCCGATGGTGGCGTTCGTCTCCCGTCACCACCCCTGGGCCGGCCGCCAGTCCATCTGCCTCGCCGACCTGGACGACACGCCCCTGGTGCTGCGGGAGGTCGGCTCGGTAACCCGCCAGACCCTGGAAGAGGAAATGAACCGCGCCGGCCTGCGCATCCGCCCGACCATCCAGGTGGAAGGTCGCGAAGCCGCGCGCGAAGCGGTAGTGGTGGGCATTGGCGTGGGGGTGGTCTCGGCGGCGGAGTTCGGCGCCGACGCCCGGGTCTGCGCCCTGCCGATCGTCGACTGCCAGCGGCGCCTGACCGAAACCCTGGTGTGCCTGCGCGAACAGAGTTCGCGACGGATCGTCGCCACCTTCCTCGACCTGGTACGCGAAAGCCTGGCCTCCCCCACCGCCCTGTAGGAACCGGCTTGCCGGCGAAGGCAATCTCCCAGGCACCACTACCGTAGGAGCCGGCTTGCCGGCGAAAGCGATCCCCCAGACACCGCTACCGCAGGAGGCTGGCTTGCCGGCGAAGGCGATCTTTCGGGCCTCTTCGCTGGCAAGCCAGCTCCTTCAAGAGTGGAGGTGGGCTCAGGCTGGAGCCAGGGCGAAAAACGCCTGGATCAGGCGCAGGTCCCGGCGCCGCTCGATGCAGCCGATCATGTGCCGGTTGACCAGCCCCGCACCGCGGATCGGCACCGTGCGCACCCGCGGGTCGTGGCCAACCTCCACCGAACTGACAATGCCCACCCCCAGGTGCGCCGCCACCGCCTCGGTCACCGCTTCGCGGCTGTCCAACTCCAGCAGCACCCGGGGCTGGACCTGGGCCAGCCCACAGGCCTCATCGAACGTCCGGCGGGTGATCGAACCCGGTTCGCGCAGCACCATGATCACCTGGTCCAACTGCTCGATGGCGACGCCCTCGGCCAGTTCCAGCCAAGGGTGCCCATCGGGCACCAGGGCACAGATCCGCGACTCGCCCAGGCTTTGCAGATGCAGGCCCTTGCGCGGCTCGACCTCGGTCAGCACCGCCACGTCGGCATGCTCGGACAACAGCGCCGCCAGGGTTTCCTGGGCATTGCCCAGGCGCAGGTTGACCGTCACCCCCGGGTAGCGCGCCCGCAGGCTGGCCAGCATCGGCATGACCAGATGGGGGCCGTCCGCTGCCACTTCCAGGCGCCCGGTGAGCAATTGCCGGTTGGCCTCGAGCATGGCCTGGGCCTCTTCCGCCAGGCCGAACATGGCCCGGGTAATGGCCGCCAGCTTGATGCCCTCTTCGGTCAGTTCCACCCGGCGCGCAGTGCGCCGCAGCAAGGTGATCTGGTAATGCTCTTCCAGGGCCTTGATATGCCCGGTGACCGCCGGCTGGCTGATGAACAGCCGCCCGGCGGCCCGGGTAAAGCTGCCTTCCCGGGCCACGGCGTCGAATGCGCGGAGTTGAAACAGGTTCATAGCTATCGGCCTCACTGATGGCTGGCATAACAACAAACAATTTGATTGATGACAAGGCAAACTGCAATTTAGTCCCCGTAGCGTCATCCCCACCTTTTCGAGGACACAGCATGAGCATCGCCGAGCCAATCCTGCTTACCCCCGGCCCCCTGACCACCTCCGCCCGCACCCGCCAGGCAATGCTGGTGGACTGGGGTTCGTGGGATGACCGCTTCAACCAGCTGACCGCCAGCCTGTGCCAACAGCTGCTGGCCATCATCCAGGGCGCCGACAGCCATCACTGCGTGCCCCTGCAAGGCAGTGGCACCTTCGCCGTGGAAGCGGCCATCGGCACCCTGGTGCCCCGCGACGGCAAGGTCCTGGTGCTGATCAACGGTGCCTACGGCAAGCGCCTGGCGAAGATCTGCGAAGTGCTCGGCCGGGATTTCAGCACCTTCGAAACCGCCGAGGACCAGCCCACCACGGCCGCGGATGTCGAGCGCCTGCTCCAGGCCGACAGCAGCATCAGCCACGTGGCGCTGATCCACTGCGAAACCAGCACCGGTATCCTCAACCCGCTGCCGGAAATCGCCCAGGTGGTGGCCAGCCATGGCAAGCGCCTGATCATCGACGCCATGAGTTCCTTCGGCGCGCTACCCATCGATGCCCGGGAGATCCCCTTCGATGCGCTGATCGCCGCCTCCGGCAAATGCCTGGAAGGCGTGCCCGGCATGGGCTTTGTCTTCGCTGCCAAGGCGTCCCTGGCCCAGGCCGGCGGCAATGCCCATTCCCTGGCCATGGACCTGCACGACCAGCACAGCTACATGGCCAAGACCGGCCAGTGGCGCTTCACCCCGCCGACCCACGTGGTCGCCGCGCTGCACGAAGCCCTGCTGCAATACGCCGAGGAAGGTGGCCTGCCGGCGCGCCACGCCCGCTACGCCGACAACTGCCAGACACTGCTCGATGGCATGGGCGAGCTGGGCCTGCGCAGTTTTCTGCCGGAAGCGATCCAGGCACCGATCATCGTCACCTTCCACGCCCCGAAAGATCCCCGCTACCAGTTCAAGGATTTCTACGAGCGGGTCAAGGCCAAGGGTTTCATCCTCTACCCGGGCAAGCTGACCCAGGTCGAAACCTTCCGCGTGGGCTGCATCGGCCATGTCGACCGCCGCGGCATGCAGGCTGCCGTCACCGCCATCGCCGAAGTGCTGCAAGAGATGGAAGTCCTCGACATCTGACTCCCCACCGAGCCTGTAGGAGCGAGCTTTCTCGCGAATCAGGCGACGCGATACAGAACCTTTTTTGCGAGCAAGCTCGCTCCTACACAGGCATCGAAACCATGAACTACAGCAACCCTTCTCAGCTGCAAGCGGCGATCCTCGACTGGGCCGGCACCGTGGTCGACTTCGGCTCCTTTGCCCCGACCCAGATCTTTGTCGAAGCCTTCGCCGAGTTCGATGTGCAGGTGTCCATCGAAGAAGCCCGCGGCCCCATGGGCATGGGCAAGTGGGATCACATCCGCACCTTGTGCGACCTGCCGGAGGTGGCCGAGCGCTATCGCAAGGTCTTCGGCCGCACCCCGACTGACGCCGATGTGACCGCTATCTACGAACGCTTCATGCCGTTGCAGATCGAGAAGATCGCCGAGCACTCGGCGCTGATCCCCGGCGCCCTGGAGGTGATCGCCAAGCTGCGTGGACAGGGGATCAAGATCGGCTCCTGCTCCGGCTACCCCAAGCAGGTGATGGACAAGGTGGTAGCCCTGGCCGCCACCAACGGCTACACCGCCGACCACGTGGTGGCCACCGACGAAGTGCCCAACGGCCGCCCATGGCCAGCCCAGGCCCTGGCCAACGTGATCGCCCTGGGCATCGACGACGTGGCCGCCTGCGTGAAGATCGACGACACCGTACCGGGCATTCTCGAAGGCCGCCGCGCCGGCATGTGGACCGTGGCGCTGACCTGCTCGGGCAATGCCCTGGGCCTGACCTACGAAGGCTACCGGGCCCTGGCCAGCGACACCCTGGCCAGCGAGCGCAAGCGCATCCACAAGCTGTTCGAGGCTTCGCGCCCGCACTACCTGATCGACACCATCGCCGACCTGCCCCAGGTGATCGCCGACATCAACCAGCGCCTGGCCCGGGGGGAAATGCCCCAGGGCAACTGATTCAGGCGCGGGGCAATATTAAAAAACGGCGGTGCCTTCGGGGCCGCCGTTTTTTTCATAACCGCCCACCGCCCCGGCGCTGCACAGGGGGGCAATAAAAGCCGCTACAGCTCCAGGCAGACCGGCATAAAGCGGATTACAGTTAAAGCACTCCGTCGCTCAAGAACGGAGGCTTCAGACCTGATGACCGAGGATGTCCCGTATGCCCTGGAAAAACACTGAGTCTCGCTACAGCACCATGACGATCGCCCTGCACTGGTTGATGCTGGTGCTACTGGCCGTGGTTTACGCCTGTATCGAATTTCGCGGCATCTTCCCCAAAGGCAGCGGTGGTCGCACGCTGATTGTCGAAGCCCACTTCATGCTCGGCCTGACAGTGTTTGCGCTGGTCTGGCTGCGCCTGTTCGCTCGTGCCCAGGGCGTAGCGCCGAAGATCCTGCCCACCCCGCCCCACTGGCAACGGCTGCTGTCGACCCTGATGCACTGGGCGCTGTACCTGTTCATGATCGCCATGCCGATCCTCGGCTGGCTGACCACCAGCGCCAAGGGCCATCAGGTGATGTTCTACGGCCTCGACCTGCCGCTGCTGCTGGCCGAGAACAAGCCACTGGCCAAGCAGCTCCAGGGCTGGCACGAACTGCTGGGCACGGTCGGCTACTGGCTGATCGGGCTGCACGCCCTGGCCGGGCTCTATCACCACTACGTGATGCGCGACAACACTCTGCAACGCATGTGGCGCAAGCGCGGTCAGGCCTGAGCCAACAGCCCGCGGCGGCCCTGCAGGCCGCCGGTATGCACGAAGATCAACCGGCAACCCGGGGCGAAACGCCCGGCCTGGACCTGTTCCTGCAAAGCCAGCAGGGCCTTGCCGGTGTACAAGGGTTCAAGCGGTAGAGCGCATTGTTGTTCAGTGAGCCGGATAAACCCGCTTAACACTTCATCGACCTTGGCAAAACCGCCGCGGCTGCTGTCCAGCAGTTGATAACCGCCGCGGCCCTGCCCGGCCTCTTGCAAGATCCCCTCGACCTGCTGCGCCACCCCGTGATCCTCGGGGACCGCCAGGGCGCCGTAGACCGGATGCGCTCCGGCCTCCGCCAGCACCAGCCCGGCCAGGGTAGTGCCCGTGCCGGCGGCCAGCCACCAGCCGTGGTAGTCGCTCCAGCCCAGGCTGGGCAACTGCCGCCGCACCTGATCGCGCAGGGTCATGCAGCCCGCTGCGCCGGCCAGGCCACCGCCACCTTCCGGCACCGGGTACAACTCCGGATACCTGGCCTGCCAGGGCGTCCAGAAACCCGCCTCGTGGCGCGCGCGATAACCGCCATAGCCCAGCCAGTGCAGGCGCATGCCGAAAGCTTGCAGGTCGAGCACCGTCGGTGTGTCCTGTGGATGGCCACGCAACAGACCCACGGTGGGAAAGGCAAAACGCCGGCCAGCAGCGGCCAGCGCATGCAGATGATTGGAATGGGCGCCCCCCAGGCTGATGATGCCGTGGGCACCGGCGGTGCGTGCCGCCGCCAGGTGTTCGGTCAGCTTGAACCACTTGTTGCCGCTGATCAGCGGGTCGATCAGGTCCAGGCGCAGCACCGCCACCTCGACCCCGGCCCGCGACAGCCAGTCCAGCTCCAGCCGTTGCAGCGGGGCGTGGGGTAACCAGTCGAAGGATTCGGGGAAGGACATCGGCAGCGGGGGTTCGGGGAAGAAGCTGCGCAGTCTATCAGCTCCAGGCCCAGGCTCATCCTTGTAGCCGCTGCCGTAGGCTGGGCACGAGGCCGCAGGACTCGCCCAGCGGGCAATCGCGCTGCAACCAGCGAGCGCGGTTGCCTGTCTTGCGGGTTCTGCGAACCCGTTCGCAGCCTACGGCAGCGGCTACAGTGACGGCAGGCCGTTACAGCTCGGCCGCCAGACGCGAACCCTGGTTGATGGCGCGCTTGGCGTCCAGTTCGGCGGCCACATCGGCACCACCGATCAGGTGCACGTTCTGCCCTGCCGCCACCAGGCCGTCCTGCAGTTCACGCAGCGGATCCTGGCCGGCACAGATGACGATGTTGTCCACCGGCAGCACCTGGGGTTCGCTGGCCTCACCGATACGGATATGCAAGCCGGCATCGTCGATCTTCAGGTACTCGACGCTGTTGAGCATCTGCACCTGCTTGTTCTTCAGACCGGTGCGATGGATCCAGCCGGTGGTCTTGCCCAGGCCGTCGCCGACCTTGGTCTTCTTGCGCTGCAAGAGGAACACCTGCCGCGCTGGTGCATGGGGCTCGGGCTTGATCCCGGCCACGCCGCCACGGGCCTGGAGCTGGGTGTCGATGCCCCATTCCTTCCAGAACGCCTGGCGATCCTGGCTGGTGGCCACACCCTGGTGCACGAGGAATTCGGAAACATCGAAGCCGATGCCGCCGGCACCGATCACCGCCACGCTCTTGCCCACCGGCTTGCGCTCGAGCAGCACGTCCAGGTAACTGAGGACCTTGGCGTGCTCCACCCCGGGAATCGCCGGCACGCGAGGGGCAATGCCGGTGGCCAGGATGATTTCGTCAAAGCCGCCGGCCACCAGTTGCTGTACATCGACGCGGGTGTTGAGGCACAGCTCGACATGGCTGGTCTGCAACTTGCGCTTGAAGTAGCGCAGGGTCTCGAAGAACTCTTCCTTGCCCGGCACTCGCTTGGCGATGTTGAACTGGCCGCCGATCTCGCTGGCGGAATCGAACAGGGTCACCTGATGCCCACGCTCGGCGGCCACGGTAGCGGCGGACAGGCCCGCCGGGCCGGCACCGACCACGGCAATCTTCTTGATCTGCTTGACCGGCAGGTAGTTCAGCTCGGTCTCGTGGCAGGCGCGCGGGTTGACCAGGCAACTGGTGAGCTTGCCGCCGAACGTGTGGTCCAGGCACGCCTGGTTGCAGCCGATGCAGGTATTGATTTCGTCGGCGCGGCCTTCGGCGGCCTTGTTGACGAAGTCCGGGTCGGCCAGGAATGGCCGCGCCATGGAGACCATGTCGGCATCGCCCTCGGCGAGGATCTGCTCGGCGACTTCCGGGGTATTGATGCGGTTGGTGGTGATCAGGGGAATGCTCACCGAACCGCGCAGCTTGGCCGTCACCTTGCTGAATGCGGCACGCGGCACCTTGGTGGCGATGGTGGGGATCCGCGCTTCGTGCCAGCCGATCCCGGTGTTGATCAGGGTGGCGCCGGCCTGCTCGATGGCCTGGGCCAGTTGCACGATCTCTTCCCAGGTGCTGCCGCCTTCCACCAGGTCGAGCATCGACAGGCGGAAGATGATGATGAAGTTCGGGCCCACCGCCTCACGTACCCGACGGACGATTTCCACCGGCAGGCGCATGCGGTTTTCATAGCTGCCGCCCCAACGATCGGTGCGGTGGTTGGTGTGGGCGGCCAGGAACTGGTTAATGAAATAACCTTCCGAGCCCATGATCTCGACACCGTCGTATTCGGCCTTCTGGGCCAGAGTCGAGCAGGTGACGAAATCGCGGATCTGCTTCTCGATGCCTTCCTCGTCCAGCTCCTTTGGCTTGAACGGGTTGATCGGTGCCTGGATGGCGCTGGGAGCCACCTGCTTGGGGCTGTAGGCATAACGCCCGGCATGAAGGATCTGCATGCAGATCTTGCCGCCGGCCTCGTGCACCGCACGGGTCACGATCTGGTGCTTGAGTGCCTCATCTTCGGTGGTCAGCTTGGCGGCGCCGGAATACACCCCGCCCTCATCGTTGGGGCCGATGCCGCCGGTGACCATCAGGCCCACGCCGCCCCGGGCACGCTCGGCAAAGTACGCCGCCATGCGCTCGAAGCCGCCGGGCTTTTCTTCCAGACCGGTGTGCATCGACCCCATCAGGGTGCGGTTGCGCAGGGTGGTGAAACCCAGGTCGAGGGGGGCCAGCAAATGCGGGTAAGGTGCTCCAGCCATGGTGTCACTCCAGATCGGGCAATCACGGAAAAATGCGGAAGCTCTGCGGCTTCCATCAGTAGTGCTGCACAGACTAAGAGCAGAACATCGGGCACTCAATGACCGTAACTGACAACTTAATGATCAGAACGAACACCCTTTTACCATCCCCCCCCTTCCTATTAAAGTGCCGCGTAGGCCAGCGCGGCCAGTTGCTGCGGACGGGGATCGATCATGGTGTGCCGGCCCGAGGTGGTGGTGACAAAGCCGAAGCTCACCTCGCGTTCGGGGTCGGCAAAACTGATCGGGCCGCCCAGGCCGATATGACCGAAAGTCTCGGGCCCCATGCCGAGGGAGGCAGCCGGATCGGCCGGTTGCTCCATCATGCAGCCCAGGCCATAGCGCATGGGGCGTCGCCAGATGCGATCCATGTCATTGCTGTGCTCACGGGTGAACTCACTCAACAGGTCGGGCCCGATCAGGCGGCCCCCCAGCAATGCGCTGTAAAAGCCGGCCAGGCCATGGGCGGTGCTGTGGCCGTTGACCCCCGGCTGCCGATAGGCCCACCAGCGGGGGTCGCAGGTGCGCCGGGGGACCATGCCCGGGTTGGTAAAGGCCAGGGTCGCGACATGCTCCGGCTCGGCAATGATCACCTTGCGCAGGTCCTCCGAGTAGTAGTCGCCCACCCGCCCCTCGGCGGCATCGAAATGCGCGATACGCTCAAAATCCTGTTCCTCGACCCCCAGGTAAACCTCCAGGTCATGGGGCCGGGTGATCCGCTCGTGGATGAAGGTGCAAGGCTCTCGACCGTCGACCCGGCGAATCAACTCACCGATGACCCAGCCAAAAATAGTGGTGGCATACCCCAACCCGGTTCCTGGCTGCCACCACAATGGCTCGGCAGCCAGGATCTCAACCATGTGCTCCCAGTCATACATCATGGCGTTGTGATTGGGCCCGCGCAGCGCCGGTATGCCGGAGGTGTGGGTCATGACCTGGCGCACGGTGACCCGCCCCTTGCCGCCCTGGGCAAACTCGGGCCAGTAGCGGGCCACCGGCGCGTCGAGCTCCAGCTTGCCCTCCTCCACCAGCATCAGGGCAGCCACTGCGGCCAAGGGCTTGATGGTGCAGAAGGTATTGGCCAGGGTGCCGTGGTGCCACGGCTTGTTGCCCTCCAGGTCCGCCACGCCGGCCCACAGGTCGACCACGGTCTGGCCGCCGACCTGCACACAGAGCCCGGCGCCGCGCTCCTGGGGATCATCGAACATTGCCTCGAAGGCGTGCAGCACGGCTTCGAAACCCTTCGCACATGTTCCTTGCGCTTCCATTCTCAAAACTCCCATCCATCGTCATGCCGCCCTGGCGAGAGTCGGCCAGGGTCAGCATGAGTTAAAAACCGAAACCAAGAGGCCGGTTGCATTCGTCAACGGCAATGCAAACCTGTGATAACAAGAGCAATAGAGGTGCAAAAGATCTTCAGCCTCTGGACTGAAAGTGGACCGTATCCAACTTGAAACGATTTGCCCGCTTGTAGGTACCGAAGTCATTGAAACGAACTCCGGCCTTCCCCATGACTTCATGGGCATAGGGCGCCGTCATCTGTCGAAGATAAAAAGGATCTTTCACGACAAAATGGTGAATACTGTGAGTACTGCCAAAGTTGAAACAGAACAACTGGAACGGCCACAACAGCCAATGGTTCATTACTTGGGTTTGCTGTAGAGCATTGCGTGGCGCAACATCACCATAATAATGCATATTGGAACTGATGAAATACAGGCAGAACTGTCGAATCATATTCGGCGCAACAACAATGACCACTGCACAATCAATCACGTTCATCACTTGCAGCACTAACGGCGAACTTGGTGGCGGCACTCCTGCCAGGCCGCCCAGCCAGGTAGACAAGTGATAACCCAGGAACACATACCAGCTGCCCCAGTACAGGAGCCCGAAAGGGGTATTGAGGCGAATGATCCTGGCCAGCAGTTTCATTTTCTGCCGCCAGCCCGGCGCGCAGACCGCATTTACAAAGCCGAACAGGAAGCCATCCATCAGCTTCAGCAGCCTGAGAATGCCCCAGGGGTTGCCGCTGGTGGTGATCCAGGCCTCGACATCGGTGGCGGTTCCGGATTCCTTGTGATGATGAAAGTGCAGGCCGCGCCTGAGCCAGGGGCTGGGCATTCCCGGGCGCGTCAGCCAGCACAGCAGCATCATGAAGTTATGGGCCAGAGGCTGTTTCCGGAAATACAGACGGTGAATCAGGTCATGTTCAAGTTCATGAATGATCGAGGTCGACAGCGCGTTTACCAAGATGCACAACCACGCGGGCATGATGCCCTTCACATACAACACACCAGTCACCACCATAACTGTCACCGAAACAGCCATGGCACTTGCACCCAGGGCGTTCTGATAGTTCAGGACAGGATAGCGTCTGCGTAGTTCGTTACCATGCTCGGTAATTTGGCGGGTGACTTCTTCGATCTTTTGCTGGTCAGTTACGGAGCGACCGCAATCAAGTTCCTTTTCTATGGAGTTCATCACTTCATCCTTTGAAGAAAATGAGTGGAGGCGAACTTCAATAGAAAGACATACTTCGATAGCAAAACAACCAATTGGGCCGAAACGGCGGCTACAACTGATAAGTGGCCCCCTGGACCGCTGGTTTTTTTAACAACTGTTATGAATGACCCAGCAGTCCACTTTGGAACTATTAGTTCGCCACTACTGAGCCTCTTTGGGTAAGTCCTGAAGAACTTTCAAGATTGCTTCATTGTCGAACAACCCATCAACGTGCAAAACCTCAAACTTCGAAGAAAGTAGGGGCAACTGCACTAAACCTGACTCGCTCGACGCAGGACCGCAGCACCCTGCCAGCCCTCTCCCCCCTGAGGCGACATCGCAGGCGCAGCCCAGGTAAAAGCCCGAAACGCCACGGAAAATGACCCATTTCATGCAAAAAACCGCTCTAACACACTGTTTTCCTGTACCTTTGGTCCAAATATCCGAGAAATGTCACGATCCAGCACACGGCCGCTGACTGTTTTCCCATGCGCAAACTTCTCTACATCATCCTCACCCTGGCCCTGCTTGCCGCCATCACCAGCTACGCCATCTGGACCCGTGATCGTCCAGGGGCGCACTACCTGTCGGACCTGCGTATCCAGCTCGCGGTGGACCAGGGTGTGCCTGCCGACCACGGCAACCTGCTGGCAATCCAGCCCGAGCTGTTCCCCACCGACTACCAGAGCATCGAGCGCCTGCATCGCAAGCTTGCGGCCTACATGCAGCAAGCCCGTGACAAGGGCCTGGTCAATGACAAGACCATCGTCGTGCTGCCCGAGCATGTCGGCACCTGGCTGATGGTCAGTGGTGAAAAGAATGAGCTGTATCAGGCCACCTCGCTGAAGGAGGCAATGAACTGGCTGGCGGTGAGCAACCCGCTGCCGTTTCTCAAGGCGCTGATCAGCGCCAGGGGTGACAGCCGCCTGGACGATGCGTACCTGCGCATGAAGGCCAAGAGGATGGCTCGGGACTATCAGTCGCTGTTCGGCGGCCTGGCCAAGGAGTTTCATGTGACCCTGGTGGCCGGCAGCATCATTCTTCCAGAACCCAGTGTCAGCCAGGGCAACCTGCAGATCGGCAGCGGCGCCCTGTACAACAGCAGCCTGGTGTTTGGCAGCGATGGCCTGCCCATGGGCCAGCCCCAGCGGCAGATCTACCCGACCTACGCCGAAAGCGGCTACGTGAAGGGCGATGCCGACAAAGCGCTGGAGGTTATCGACACCCCGGCCGGGCGCCTCGGTGTGCTGATCGGCAGCGACAGCTGGTACCCCGACAACTACCGCAAGCTCAATGACCAGCACGCCCAACTGGTGGCGGTCCCGGCCTTTGTCATGGGCCGTGATGGCTGGGACAAACCCTGGCGCGGATACAAGAGCATCGCCACCCCCAGCGAAGTCAGCCTCAAGCCCGAGGAAGTCAGCGAGGGGGAGGCCTGGCATCGCCTGACACTGACTGCGCGCGCACCCAGCAGCCTGGCCAGCGCCGGGGTCAGCGTGTTCCTGCGCGGCCAGTTCTGGGACCAACGCAGCAGTGGCCAGAGTTTCATCAACAGCAACGGCCAGACCTTTGCCGACGATGGCAACCGCGGCGCCCGTCTGCTGAACATCTGGTTGTAGGCCAATGAAAACCCCACCGATGCGCCTGGGCGACTTGTCGGTGGGCTTCGTCCATAGCCTGGTAGACGCGGTCCTCAGCTACGGGCAGGACCCCACCCCACTGCTGGAACAGTACGCCCTGGACGCCGCGCGCCTGGCCGAAGCAGGAGCGCGGCTGTCAATCCCGCGCTACATGCGCCTTGGCCACGGGGCGATCCAGCTGACCGGAGACCCGGCCCTGGGCTTGCGCATGGGCCGCCTGAGCCGGCTGAGCCAGGCCGGCCTGGCCGGAGTGACCGCAGCCCAGGCCCCCACCGTGCGCGAAGCCGCCCGCTGCCTGACCCGCTTCGAAGCTCTGTATGGCTCCAACTATCGCGGCCAGTCGAGCTTTCATGAGGATGCCAGCGGCGCCTGGCTGTGCTTCTACTCCATCAGCCCGTACAACGCCTACAACCGCTTCGTGGTGGACTCGATCATCTCCGGCTGGCTGCAGCAGTTGTCCAGCGTCGCCGACCAAGCGATCCACGCCGAACAGATCGATATCGAATTCCAGCGCCCGGACTACCACGAGGCCTATGCGGTACTCGGCCCCACGCCTATCCAGTTCGGCGCCGAACAGAACCAGCTGCGCCTGAGCCAGGCCAGCCTGGGCCTGCGCAACCCGCAGCATTGCCCGAGCACCTGGCGGCATCTGGTGCAGTTGTGCGAGAGAGAACTGGAACAACTGACCCGCACCCGCAGCCTGCGCGAACGCATCATTCAGATGCTGGGGCCGTTGCTCAATGGCGGCCGCGAGCCGGGCCTGGAAGAAGTGGCGATGCGCCTGAAGCTGCCGACCTGGACCCTGCGGCGCAAGCTGGCGGAAGAAGGGACGCAGTTCCGGGCAATTCTCAATGACACCCGCCGCGACCTGGCCATGACCTACATTCGCGATACTGAACTGGCGTTCGGGGAGATTGCCTATCTGCTGGGCTTTGCCTCAGCCGAGGCGTTTCAACGGGCCTTCAAGCGCTGGAATGGCCAGACCCCCGGGGATTTTCGCCGCAGCCACCGACAATTCGGCTAGAGAAACGGTAAAAAAAACGCCACCGGCGTTACAGCTCGGTGGCGTCTTCTGCAGGTTCCAGAGGATCCAGCTCGAAAGCCTGATACTCCAGCAGTTCCTCTTGGTATTCGTCCATGGCGGACTCCTTTTTCCGTTGTTGAAAGACCTTGTTCAATAGCCCTGTGCCTAATGACCATCGGGATCAGCATAAAGTGCCGGGATGACAGAAAAAATACTACCCCCCAGGTCAGGATTTCTATCATTAAAACGTAACAGCCCGTGAGGAATTTAACCCTCGAACACAGATGCAACTGCAACGATTGCAATTGCAATCATATTTGCCAATCCGTTAGGGTAGCCGCTCTCCCCCCTTGCGGACGGCGCCGAGCATGAACCCATCCTCACTTTTCCCCACTCGCCACAAGGCCCTCGCGCAACAGGCGGCCCAGGCCTGCCTGGACCTGCTCAGGAGCGCCCGCCCCCCTGGCGGTTCGCCACTCAACACCGTGCTGGAGATGGCCAATACCCTGGAGCTGGACCGGCGCACCGCACGCCAGTCCTTTGTGGTGCGCAGCCACAGCGCACCACAAAGGAGTACCCGGATCAGCGCCTGGCCATTGTGGTTCTCCACCGACAGCGCGGAAAAACCCCTGCTCTATCTGCACCGCTGCAGTTCTTCGGCGCAGTTGTGCGCGGTCAGCGCCGAGACCGCGGCGCGGGGCATCCTGTGCAACGACAGTGAGACCCAAACCTCCCCATGGCCCAAGGGTGCCGACCCGTCACTGGCGTTGTGGCTGGCCCACAACCCGCACTGCCTGCCATTCGACCCGGCCACTGGCGCGGAGGCCGAGGCGATTATCCTGGAGGCCCTGCAACGCCTGTATATCGAGGGCCAGCCAGGCTTCTACTACCTGGCCCTGCATGACCATGAGCTGCAACTGGAACTGACGCCCGAGCAACGGCAAGCCGCATTGCAGGGGATGTACAAGGTGACGGACACCACTGCCCACCCAGCGGCGGGGCGCGTGCGACTGCTGGGCGCCGGCCGGGCGTTTGCCCAGGTCAGGGCCGCGGCGGATCTGCTGCAGCGTGATTGGAACGTGGCCAGCCAGCTCTGGAGTTGCCCCAGCTACACCCGCCTGGCGCGGGAAGCGGCTGCGGCGCAGCATTGGAATCGCCTGCATCCTGGGCAGGAGAAGCGCGGCTCACACCTGCAGCGCTGCCTGGCGGATGACTCGGCGCCCGTGATTGCAGTGACTGGCTACGGCCAGGCGGTGGCCGAACAGCTACGCCCTCACCTCAAGGCCGAGCTGGTGGCCCTGGGCACCGACTCCTTCGATGCCGCCCGCGACCCGCGACGCGGCCGCTGCCCCGAGGCTCGCTGGATCGTCGTGCTGGCACTAAAGAGCCTGGCAGACGCTGGGCAATTGCCCATGCAATGCGTGGAACAGGCCATGGCGACCTATGGCCTGCCCTGACGGTACCGGGCTCAGCCCCTGGAGCCTGTGTCGCCACCATTGGCCGCCGCCCGAGCCAGGGTCGCGGTGCGTTCCAGGGCATCGGCAAAGGCGTGTTTCTGCTCGCTGTCCAGTTGCGAGAGAAACAGCTCGGCCACTGTCGCCTCGTAGATTTTCCACATCTTCTTGCGCAGCTTTCGCCCTTCGTCGGTGATGCTGACAAAGGCCGCGCGACCATCGCCCTCACAGCGCGAGCGCTGCACCAGGCCGTCTTTTTCCAGGCGATCCACCAGGCGTGTGAGGTTGTAGCGCTCGATGGCCAGCACATCGGCCAATTCGTGCATGCGCCGGGTACCTGCGGCGCCGCTTTCCAGGCCCCAGAGAGCGTCGTACCAGGCGTACGCCGGCAAGCCGGCCTGGGCCAGGCGGCGCTCGATTTCGCGAATCACCGTCCGGTGAGCCCTGACAAAACGGAACCAGACATCGGGCTCTTTTGAAGACATGCCACACCATCCGAAGGTTTGAAGAAGGGTTGCAATAGTAGCGCATGCCGGGATAGATTCGGCCATGTAGTTGCAATTGCAATTACTTTTCCCGGCGCCGAATACCCTCCGATTCCACAAGAATCCGCGCGCTGGAACCCCGCCCAACACGGAGCCAGGTATGACCCAGAACAACAGTGCAACCCTCGATAACGATCCCCAGGAAACCCGCGAGTGGCTCGACTCTCTGGAGTCGGTGCTGACGGTGGAAGGTCGCCCGCGGGCCCATTACCTGATCGACCAGTTGCTGGATTTCGACGTGGCACGCCACGGCGACTTCCATGGCCGGGTGACCACGCCCTACATCAACACCATTGCCCCCGATCGGCAGCTGCCCTACCCCGGCGACCTGGAGACCGAGCGCAAGCTCAACGCGATGATCCGCTGGAACGCCATGGCCATGGTGCTGCGCGCCGGCAAGCATTCGGGCGTGGGCGGCCACATCGCCACCTATGCTTCGGCAGCCGTGCTCTACGACGTGGGTTTCGATCATTTCTTCCGCGGCCGCAGCGACAGCTTCGACGGTGACATGGTGTACATCCAGGGCCACTCCTCCCCAGGCATCTACGGCCGCGCCTACCTGGAAAGTCGGATCAGCGCCGCCCAGCTCGACAACTTCCGCCGCGAGGCCGACGGCCAGGGCATTTCCTCCTATCCGCACCCCAGGCTGATGCCGGACTTCTGGCAGTTCCCCACTGTATCCATGGGCCTGGGGCCGATCACCGCGGCCTATCAGGCGCGTTTCATGCGCTACCTGGAGCTGCGCGGGCTCAAGCAGCACCAGGGGCGCAAGGTCTGGGCCTTCCTCGGCGACGGCGAAATGGACCAGCCCGAATCCCTGGCGGCGATTTCCCTGGCCGGGCGGGAGAAACTCGACAACCTGATCTTCGTCGTCAACTGCAACCTGCAACGCCTCGATGGCCCGGTACGGGGCAACGCCAAGGTTATCCAGGAGTTCGAAAGCCTGTACCGCGCCGCCGGCTGGAACGTGATCAAGGTGATCTGGGGCAGCGGCTGGGACGCGCTGCTGGAGAAGGACCGCAGCGGCCTGCTGCGCCAGCGCATGATGGAGTGCGTGGATGGCGACTATCAGAACTACAAGTCGCAGAACGGCGCCTATGTACGCGAGCATTTCTTCGGCAAGTACCCGCAATTGCTGGAGCTGGTGGCCGATCTCTCGGACGAGCAGATCTGGAAGCTCTCCCGGGGCGGCCACGACCCGCTCAAGGTCTACAACGCCTATGCCGCCGCAGTACGCCACAGCGGCCGGCCCACGGTGATCCTGGCGAAAACCGTCAAGGGCTTCGGCATGGGCGAGGCCGGCGAAGGCCAGAACATCAACCACCAGCTGAAGAAGATGGGGGCCGAGGCAGTGAAGGCCTTCCGTGATCGCTTCGAACTGCCGGTCAGCGATGAGCAACTGGCTGAAATGCCCTACCTCAAGCCCGCGGCGGACAGCACGGAAGGCCGTTACTTCGCAGCCTGTCGCAGCCGCCTGGGGGGCTATGTGCCGGCTCGCTACAACGACTGCGCACCGCTGCAGATCCCGGCCCTGGAAGCCTTCGCCACCCAGCTCAAGGACACCGGCGACCGGGCGATCTCCACCACCATGGCCTTCGTGCGCATCCTCGGCACCCTGCTCAAGGACCCGCAGATCGGCAAGCGGGTGGTGCCGATCGTGCCTGACGAGTCGCGCACCTTCGGCATGGAAAGCCTGTTCCGCCAGATCGGCATCCACTCGGCGGTGGGCCAGCTCTATACCCCACAGGATGCCGGGCAACTGAGCTACTACAAGGAGAGCAAGGACGGCCAGATCATGCAGGAGGGCCTGAACGAATCCGGGGCGATTTCCTCATGGATCGCCGCCAGTACCTCCTACAGCAACCACCAGGTCATGATCCTGCCCTTCTACATCTTCTATTCGATGTTCGGCTTCCAAAGGATCGGTGACCTGGCCTGGGCCGCCGGCGATGCGCGGGCCCGGGGCTTCCTGCTGGGCGCCACTTCCGGGCGCACCACGCTGATGGGAGAAGGCCTGCAGCACGACGACGGCCACAGCCATATCCTCGCCTCGGTGATCCCCTGCTGCATCTCCTACGACCCGACCTTCGCCTATGAACTGGCGGTGATCATCCATGAAGGCATGCAGCGCATGTATGTGCAGCAGGAGGATGTGTATTACTACATCACCCTGCTCAACGAAAACTACCCACAACCGGCCATGCCCGACGGTGCTCGCGAAGGCATTCTCAAGGGCTTGTACCGCTTCAGCTCAAGCACCGCCCAGGGTGCCAAAGCCCCGCGGGTGCAACTGATGGGCAGCGGCTCGATCCTGCGCGAGGTGATCGCCGCCGGGCAGCTGCTGGAGAAGGACTTCGGGGTGCAGAGCGACATCTGGAGTGCCACCAGCCTCACCGAACTGCGCCGCCAGGGCCTGGCGGCGGAGCGCTGGAACCTGCTGCATCCGCAGCAGCCTCGGCGAGCGGCCTATGTCGAGCAATGCCTGGAAGGCCATCAAGGCCCGCTGGTGGTGGCCACCGACTACATGAAACTGTTCGCCGACCAGATCCGCCCCTTCGTCGAGGGTCGGCGCTTCGTCGCCCTGGGCACCGACGGCTTCGGCCAGTCCGATACCCGGGAAAACCTGCGGCAGTTGTTCGAGGTGGACCGGCATTTCATCGCCCTGGCGGCGTTGAAAGCCCTGGCCGATGACGGGGAGATACCCTACAGCCAGGTCGGCGAAGCCTTGAGCCGCTATCGGATCGACGCTGAAAAAGTCGACCCGAGCTCGGTCTAGGAGCCTTAGTGCCCGCTGCTCGGCAGGGCCGGAATCGGCTCGCTGGGCGGCGGCAGGTTGCTGGCCGGTGGCGGCGTGACGGTTTGTGTGGCGGGCGCTGGCTCGCTGCTGGCTGCCGGCACTATCGGCGCCGCCTCGACCGGAGGAGCCAGGGGTTGCGAGACCGCAGGCTCAGGCTCGGTGGCGGGTGCCGGCGCGGCCACAGGGGCAGGCTCGACCACTGGCTGCGCCTTGGGCTCGGGCTTGGCTGGCGCCTCGGGCTTGTTCTCGGGAACCCCGAGGTCGGCCTTGGGTTTCTCTTCGATATGCGCCGCCTTCTTCGCTTCCTGGGGCAGGAACAACTCCACCAGGGCGAAATAGCGGTCATAGAACTTGGCCGAGGACACGGTTTCGCTGGCCACCTTGACCATCGAATCATCGGTAGAGCCGATCGGCATCGACACCGAGCCCAGCACGCCCACGCCGAGGCTGGCAGAGTTGTTCACCTTCTTCAGCGCATAGCGGTCCTGCAGGGCGTTGGCGAACATCGTCGAACGCTGGTCGCCGCTGCCGTCCTGGGCACAAACCACGTTGAAGCTGATTTCCAGGTGGGTCTCGCCGGTCTGCTGGAAGCTCTTGTGGCCGCTGACCAGCTTCGGATCGTTGCTGGTGATGATGTAGCCCTGGCTGAGCAGGGCACGCCGCGCGGCCTCACAGGAGGCGGCATCGCTCACCGGGTAATTGCGCGAAAACGTGCCGGAATCATCGAAGCTTTCGTGCTCGTAGATGGCGGTCTTGTGCGACGAACAGCCGGCCACCGCAGACAGCAGCAACACCCCGGCCGTGGCGCGCAGATGAAATGATTTAAACATCGAGAATCCTGAGGAAAACGCTCCGGCGCGTATTGTGCAACAGATCAGCGTCCCGCAGCGCGGGTAATTGGTGCCTTAAATTTCTCATCAGTTTACTGACCACTGTTTGCCGGAAAAAGTCGCTCGCTCAAGTGCTCGATCAACACCCGCAGCTTGGCCGCTGCATGTCGGCTCGAGGGCCACAACACCCAGAAGGCGCCGTTGTGCTCCAGGTATGGGTCGAGCACGGTTTGCAACTCGCCACGGCGCACCGCGGCCTGGACCATGAAGTCCGGCAGGCAGGCAATGCCCAGCCCGCTGCGCGCCGCGTGCTCCACCGCCTCGATGGAGCTGCTGGTCAGGCGAGTGGGCAGCACCGGCTCCGGTGCATCCGCTTGAACCTTGAAGGGCCAGGCCTCGAGCTTGCCGGTGTGGTGAAAGGTATGCCGCAGGCAGGAGTGACTGCGCAATTCCTGCGGGGTATGCGGCACGCCGCGCTGCTGGAAATAGCCGGGGCTGCCCACCAGCACCATGCGAAAGCGCCCCAGCTGCCGGGCCAGCAACCGCGAGTCCTTGGGGTTGCCGGTGCGCACTACCAGGTCGAAACCCTCTTCCACCACATCCACCATGCGATCGGAGAGGTCGATATCCAGCTCGATCTGCGGATAGCGTTGCATGAACTCGGCCAGTACCGGCATCAACAACCCATGGACCTGCGGCGCGCTGACCCGCAGCTTGCCCACCGGCGCGCTGGAAGAGTCACATAGCTGGAACTCCGCCGCCTCGACTTCGGCGGCGATCCTGCGGCAGCGTTCGAGGAATCCGGCGCCTTCGGCGGTGAGGCTGATGCTGCGGGTGGTGCGATGAAACAGACGAGTCTCCAGGCGCTCCTCCAGACGGGCGATACTTTTGCCAACCGCCGAGGAAGAGACTCCCAGAAGGCGCCCCGCTTCGGTGAAGCTGCGGGTTTCCGCCACCTGCATAAACACCGGGATACTGCCGAGCCAGTCCATCGCGTCGCTCCGAAATTAAGGACACCTGTGTCCGATAAGTTCGGAACCTTAGCCTATTTTTCCGCCATGAACAGCGCCCTACCCTAGGCCCCTCACTTCCGAACCCACCCATCGGGGCCTTTCCATGAGCAATTGCGTCAATGCCTGCGAACCCTTGCAAGTACCTGCCACAACCCACGAACGCCTGCCTGTCGGCGGCCTGCTGGCCCTGGCAACTGCCGGGTTCATCACCCTGATGACCGAAACCCTGCCCGCCGGCCTGCTACCGCAGATGAGTGCCGACCTGGGTGTGTCTGCAGCGCTGATCGGCCAACTGGTGACCGTCTACGCCCTGGGCTCACTGCTGGCGGCCATTCCGCTGATCCTCCTCACCCAGGGCTGGCGGCGCCGGCCCCTGCTGCTGATCGCCATCGGCGGTTTCGCCGTGGTCAACAGCATCACGGCCCTCTCCACCGAATACAGCCTGATCCTGGTGGCGCGCTTCTTTGCCGGAGTCTTCGCCGGCTTGCTCTGGGCCCTAGTGGCAGGTTATGCCAGCCGCATGGTGGCGCCACACTTGCAGGGCCGGGCGATTACCCTGGCCATGCTCGGCGCGCCGCTGGCGCTGTCGGTGGGCATGCCCGCCGGGACCTGGCTGGGCGCCCTGCTGGGCTGGCGCATGAGTTTCGCCGTGATGACTGTGCTGACCCTGGGCCTGATCGGCTGGGTACTGGTGCAAGTGCCGGATTTCCCCGGGCTGCGGGCGCAGAAGCGCCTGTCGCTGAGTCGTGTCCTGACCCTGCCGGGGATCCGGCCGGTGCTGTTCGTGACCTTCGCCTATGTGCTGGGCCACAACATTCTCTACACCTACATCGCGCCTTTTCTTGAGCCGGCCGGGCTTGGCGGGGAAATCGAGCGGGTGTTGCTGGTGTTCGGCCTGGCCGCCTTGCTGAGCATCTGGCTGGTGGGCCTGCTGATCGACCGCTGGCTGCGTGAGCTGGTACTGGCCAGCTGTCTGCTGTTTATCGGCTCGACCCTGCTGCTGGGCCTGCTCGGCGACCGGCCACTGGCAATCTATGGGGCAATCGCTATCTGGGGGCTGTCCTTTGGCGGCATGGCCACCTTGCTGCAGACTGCGCTGGCCAAGGCCGCCGGCGAGCACGCCGATACCGCGCAGTCGATGCTGGTGACCCTGTGGAACCTGGCAATCGCCGGTGGCGGCCTGGGCGGCGCGCTGCTGCTGCGGGGGCCGGGCGTGGCCACCTTCCCCTGGGTGATTGCCGCCCTGTTGCTGGTGACCTTGCTGGTGGCGATGAACGCCCGGCGCCAGGGCTTCCCTGCCCGAACTTAAAATCCGGCGCCCGGCTCGGGGGGCCGGGGCTCCAGCACCAGGGCTCGTGAAAGAATGCCTAGCCTCGCGAAGCAGGGTTCGCCGGCAAGGCGCCCTCTACCTTCGCCCCTGCACTGGAGCGGGCTTTACGGCTGCGTACCAGCGGCCAGAACAACTCTTGCGTCCAGCTCACGGGTGCCAAGTGTTCGATGCCATAGGCAACGGGCCGGCGCCGAGTGATCTTCGCCGTACCAAACAGCACATCCCAGAGGAACAGCAGGTTGCCGAAGTTGCCCTTGTAATGGGTCACACCATCCTCGGCGCTCAGGCCGTGGTGCGCCGAATGGGTGGACGGCGTAGAAAAGACCCGCTCCAGCAACCACATCAGCGGCCGCAGAAAACCGATGCGGTACAGCTTGTCATCCCAGGCCACACTGCTGTGAGCGGCGAAGATCACCGTCATCTTGAGAATCAGGTAACCGTAGTAGACCGGCGCCAGCCCCAGATAAATCAGCACTCCCGAGAACCAGATGCCGGGCATCAGCAGGTAATAGAAGCTGTTGTTGCGGTAGACGATGCGAATGCTCATGTAGGGCGCCGAATGGTGCGCGCGATGCAACGCGTACAGCGCCGGTACGCGGTGGGTCAATCGGTGCCACCAGTACTGGGTCATGTCATCGAAGACCAGGAACAGCAGCAGGCCGAGTACCCAGGGGATCTGTGCCAGTGCTCCCTTTGCTTCGGGCAGCGATAGCTGCATGAGCGCGCCGCTGGCCCACATCACCAGGGGAAAGGTCACACCGAGCAACAGGCTTGAGCCCACCGCCTCGATCAACACATCACGGCGCTGGCCGCGAGGTTGGCCAAAGGCCGAACAGGTGATTTCCAGGAGGATGAAAAACACAAAGATCGCCGAAACGATCAGCAGCGGGTTGTTGGTCAGCAGGTCGTGGTTCATGGCATTCTCGCTCTTATCCTTGTGGGCATCGCCCCACCATTAGAGATCAGCAAGGCAGCCCGCTCTATGCGCGAACTGGACAGAATTCCGCGAGATCCGGCCAAGGGCATGACCCCGCGTTTCCATCGCGGGCGCCTGGGTGAAGTCCTGCAACGCTTTCTCGATGACCAGAACACCGGCCCCCAGCAGGACTACAACCTGCTGCAGCTGGAGCAGCTGTGGCGCGCCGCGGCAGCGCTGGAGCCGGCCATCGGCCTCAAGCTGTTCGAACGCTTCACCCCCCAGGACTGGCACGTGATCGCCCACGCCAGCCTGTACTGTCCAGATGTCGCCGCGTCCATGGCGTTCTGGGTGCGCTACGCGCCCTTGGGTTCGGATACCGACCGGGTACAGCTGGTGGCGGATACCCGGGGGGCCGGTGTCGAGGTTGATATCGACACATCGGCGCCACTCGGCCGCTACCTGATCGAGCACTATGGCGTCATGTCCATCACTCAGTTGCGCCGTGGCACCGGCCTTACAGTGCAGCCGGTACTGGCCTGCTTCAGCCATCCGCGCCCGGCCTATCACGCGCAGTACCATCACTGGTTCGGCGAGCGGATCGAATTCGATTGCCCGGCCAACCGTTTCTACTTCGACCCGCAAACCCTGCAACTGCCGCTGCAAACCCGCCACGCCGGCATGCTGGAACTGCTGAGCGAGGAGCTGGATCGACGGGTGGCCCTGCACCGGCGACAGAGCGGTTGGGCCGCCAAGGTGGCAGCGGCTTGTCGCCAGGCCCTGGCCGCCGGCCACTCACCAACCCTGGAAAGCCTTTGCGCGCAACTGCATCAAACCCCGCGAACGCTGCGGCGACGCCTGGACGAACAGGGGTTGAGCTTTCGCGAATTGCTCGACCAGACCCGCGCCGAGCTGGAAATGCATCTGCAACTGCAAGGCGAATCCCGGGCCCAGATTGCCCTGCAGTTGGGCTACAACGATCAGGCGGCCTACCTGCATGCACGCAAACGCTGGAAGAACACCCTTGGCTGAGGTTTTTTCCAGCCCAAAAAAAGACCCCGGCATTGCGGCCGGGGTCTTTTCAACACTGTGGGTCAGGCATCAGTAACGCTTGATGTCCGCCTGGTTTTCCAGCTGCTTGCGGTAGGCGGCAAAGTCTTGCTGCCCTACCCGCGAGGCCAGGAAGCGACGGTATTGAGCCTTCTCTTCCTCGGTCGGCGCAGCGGCTTCGTTGACACCATTGAGCTGCAGCACCAATAGGTTGCCATTAGGCAGGGTCACGCTGGTGAAGGTCGGTTTGTCCTTGGACTCAGGCTTGGTCATGCGGAACAGCGCCTGCAGCACGGTCGGATCGATCCCTTCCTGGCCACGGGTCACGGCGTGCGCGACTTTCCAGTCCTGGCCATCCACCGGCTTGTTCAGCGCGGTCTTGCCGTCGCGCAGGCTGGCGATCAGCTCTTCAGCCTTGGTCTTGGCCGCGGCACTGGCGTGCTCTTTGGCCAATTGCGTGCGAATGGCACTGGCAACGCTTTCCAGTGGCAGTTGCTCAGGTTTGCGGTGCTCCTTGGCACGCAGCACTACCACGGTTTCCGGGTCCAGTTCGATGGCGGTGCTATTGGCACCCTCATCGAGGACTTCGGTGCTGAACGCCGCTTGTATCACGGCGCGGTTGGCTGCGATGCCGTCACCACCTTCACGGCCGAATGGCGCGGAAGTGTGGACAGTCAGCTTCAGGTCCTGGGCCGGTTGTGCCAGATCGGACGCTTCGAACGACGAGTCTTCCAGTTGCTTGGTGGCCTCGACGAAACGCTGCTCGACCTGCTGAGTCTTCAGATCCCGGGTCAGCTTGCCCTTGAGGCTGGCGAAGCTCGGCACTTCCGGCGCTTCGACACCCAGCAGCTTGATCAGGTGGAAACCGAAGCCGGTACGTACCGGCGCCGATACCTGGTCCTTGTTCAAGGCGTACAGGGCTTTCTCGAAGGTTGGGTCATAGACGCCAGGACCTGCGAAACCCAGGTCGCCGCCGTTGCTGGCCGAACCCGGGTCCTGGGAGAACTCCTTGGCCAATGCCTCGAAGCTTTCGCCCTTGGCCAGACGTGCCTGGATCTCTTCGATCTTGGCCTTGGCCTGGGCCTCATTCACCTTGTCATTGACTTCGATGAGGATGTGCGCGGCACGGCGTTGCTCGGACAGGTTGGCAATTTCCTTCTGATACAGCGCTTGCAGGTCCTCGTCCTTGACGCTGACCTGATCGAAGAAGGCGGCCTTCTTCAATTCGATGTAATCAATCACCACCTGGTCCGGAGTCATGAACTCCTTGGCGTGCTGGTCGTAGTACGCCTTGACCTCGTCGTCGGTCAGCTTGACCGCTGCCGGGTCGGCCTTGATGGTCAGGGAAGCGAAGTCACGGGTCTGCTTTTCCAGACGGGCGAATGCCAGCACCTGGGCGTCGGTGACAAAACCGCTGCCTGCCAGACCGGCGCGTACCTGGCCGATCAGCATTTCCTGAGTCAGCATCTGGCGAAATTGCAGGCGGGTGTAACCCAGTTGACGGATCACCTGGTCGAAACGCTCGGGGCTGAACTTGCCATCAACCTGGAACTCCGGCGTTTGCAGAATGACCTGGTCCAGCGCACCTTCGGAGAACGCGAACTTGGAATCCTGCGCACCTTGCAGCAACAGCTTGCGGTCGATCAGCCCTTTGAGAGCAGCTTCGCGCAGCATCTTCTCGTCCAACAGGGAGGCATCGAAGTCTTTGCCCAGCTGCTGCATCAACTGACGACGTTGCATGTCGACGGCCTGGCTCAACTCGTTCTGAGTGATTTCCTCACCGTTGACCTTGGCCGCGTCCTGATTGTGGGTAGTGGCCTTGAAAATGGCATCGAATCCCGTCAACGCCAACAGCGCGACGATAACCCCGATGATGGTTTTGGCAATCCAGCCTTGTGAATTGTCCCTGATATTCTGCAGCATGCGTCCCCCAGAAACGGTTGTACTTCAATTTGAGCAACCGTGGAGCGTGGGTAGAGTCCGGATAGAAGAAAGGCGCATCCGAGGATGCGCCTTCTCGTAACTGGCGGAGCGGACGAAGGTTAAACCCGCGACCCTCGGCGTGAACCGGTGGTAGACCGGTTGACTAGCGCCCCGCTGCCAGATCAGGCATGACCCCGACCCGGATGGGCAAAGACCCTGAAGAAACTTAGTTAACGGCTTCTTTCAGTGCTTTACCGGCTTTGAAACCTGGCTTTTTAGCAGCAGCGATTTCCAGAGTCTTACCGGTCTGTGGGTTACGACCGATACGCGCTGGACGATCAGTTACGGAGAAAGTACCGAAACCAACCAGCACCACAGAGTCACCGGCCTTCAGAGCGCCAGTAACGGATTCGATTACTGCGTCCAGCGCACGGCCAGCAGCAGCTTTCGGGAGATCAGCAGATGCAGCGATAGCATCAATCAGTTCCGACTTGTTCACTCTAAGTCCCCTTATATATCTATGAGTATGATTCTAAGTTTTTTGGTGAAAGCAAAAACGAGTGCTGAATGGCCTACAGACACTTAAGAGCCGCTTTATAACAAGGGCTCTAAAAAGCTGTCAAGGAAGCCCCCCAGGCTAATGCGTACTAATGCGTGCTAATTCTTTCCTTAGAGTCAGACTCGCGTTTTTCGTCCTTTGCGACTATCTCGGGAGCCACATCCGGCAAGGGCTCCGGCGCGTATTGCAGCGCAATTTGCAGGACTTCGTCAATCCATTTAACCGGTTTAATCTGCAGATCCTGCTTGATATTGTCAGGAATTTCTTTCAAATCGCGAACATTCTCTTCCGGAATGATCACTGTCTTGATTCCACCCCGATGAGCGGCGAGTAATTTCTCTTTCAACCCGCCGATAGCCAATACCTGACCACGCAGGGTGATCTCCCCCGTCATTGCCACATCAGCCCGCACCGGAATGCCGGTCAGCGCCGAAACCAGCGCCGTGCACATGCCTACACCAGCGCTGGGGCCGTCTTTCGGGGTCGCCCCTTCAGGCATGTGGATATGGGTGTCGCGCTTCTCGTGGAAGTCCAGGGGAATGCCCAGGCTCTTGGCCCGGCTGCGCACCACGGTCAGTGCTGCAGTGATCGACTCGACCATCACATCGCCCAGGGAACCGGTCTTGATCAACTGACCCTTGCCCGGAACCACAGCGGCTTCGATGGTCAGCAGTTCACCGCCCACTTGAGTCCATGCCAACCCGGTCACCTGACCGATCTGGTCTTGCTGCTCGGCCAGGCCGTAGCGGAATTTGCGCACGCCGAGGAAGTGCTCCAGCAGGTCGGAAGTGACCTTCACCGAGAAGCGCTTTTCCATCGCATGCTCTTTCACCGCCTTGCGGCAAACCTTGGCAATCTGCCGCTCCAGGCCGCGTACACCGGCCTCGCGGGTGTAGTAGCGAATGATGTCGCGGATCGCATCCGGCTCGAATTCCAGCTCGCCCTTCTTCAGGCCGTTGGCCTGAATCTGCTTGGGCGAGAGGTACTTGACCGCGATGTTGATCTTCTCGTCCTCGGTGTAGCCAGGCAGACGAATTACCTCCATCCGGTCCAGCAAGGCCGGCGGAATATTCATCGAGTTGGAGGTGCAGAGGAACATCACATCGGACAAGTCGTAATCGACTTCCAGGTAGTGATCGTTGAAATTATGGTTCTGCTCGGGGTCCAGCACCTCGAGCAATGCCGAGGCCGGATCACCGCGCATATCGCTGCCCATCTTGTCGATTTCGTCGAGCAAGAACAGTGGGTTGCGCACCCCCACTTTTGTCATCTTTTGAATCAATCTTCCTGGCATCGAACCGATATAAGTCCGACGATGACCACGAATCTCCGCCTCGTCACGCACGCCACCCAGGGCCATGCGTACGAACTTGCGGTTGGTAGCGTTGGCGATCGACTCCGCCAGGGAGGTCTTACCCACCCCAGGAGGCCCCACCAGGCACAGTACCGGGCCACGAATCTTTTTCACCCGTTTCTGTACGGCGAGGTATTCGAGAATCCGTTCCTTGACCTCTTCCAGGCCATAGTGGTCGGCATCGAGAATATCTTCGGCACGTGCCAGATCGAGACGAACCTTGCTCTGTGCCTTCCACGGCACCTGAACCAGCCAGTCGATATACGAGCGAACAACAGTAGCCTCGGCAGACATCGGCGACATCTGCTTGAGCTTGTTCAGTTCGGCCTGAGCCTTGGTCATCGCGTCTTTTGGCAGGCCTGCGGCATCGATACGCTTTTTCAGCTCCTCGATTTCGTTGTGCCCTTCGTCGCCATCACCCAGTTCTTTCTGAATGGCCTTCATCTGCTCATTCAGGTAGTACTCGCGCTGGCTGCGCTCCATTTGCTTCTTGACGCGACCACGGATGCGCTTTTCCACTTGCAGCAGATCGATCTCGGCGTCCAGCAATGCCAGGACATGCTCGACCCGAGCGGACAGATCGATGATCTCGAGGATTTCCTGCTTCTGCTCGATCTTCAACGCCATGTGCGCAGCCATGGTATCCACCAGGCGGCTTGGCTCATCGATGCTATTGAGGGACGACAACACCTCGGCAGGGACCTTCTTGCCCAGTTGCACGTACTGCTCGAACTGGGAAAGCAGACTGCGAACAAACACTTCCGACTCACGGTCAGGAGCATCGACTTCGTCAATCAGGGAGACTTCGGCACGGCAATGGCCATCAACTTCGCTGAAGCGCTCAACAGCACCACGCTGTTCGCCTTCAACCAATACCTTGACGGTGCCATCAGGCAATTTGAGCAACTGCAAGACAGTCGCAATGGTACCTACGCGATAGAGTGCATCTTCACCGGGATCGTCATCAGCAGGGTTTCTCTGCGCCAGCAAGAGAATCTGCTTGTCGCCCGTCATCGCTGCCTCGAGGGCTTCGATCGACTTCTCGCGCCCCACGAACAGCGGGATAACCATGTGCGGATAAACCACAACATCACGCAATGGCAGGAGAGGCAATTCGATGGTTGTCTTCATGATTTCGCCTCTACGGCGGCCGTAAGGCCGTAAACAGATGGAAGTAAGCTTGAAACCAAGATGGGGGCTGCCTGGAAAAAAAACAAGCTCAAAGACAGCACTTTAAGGCGCTAAAAACAAAGGGGCCCGAAGGCCCCTTCTTTCATTCCAACAGCGCGACGCTTACGCGTCTGGCGCTGCCTTGGCCGTCGGCTCACTGTTCTCATAGATGTACAGTGGCTGGGACTTGCCTTCAATAACGCTTTCGTCGATCACTACTTTACTCACCTCGGACTGCGAGGGGATTTCATACATAGTGTCGAGCAGAACACCTTCAAGAATGGAGCGCAGACCACGAGCACCAGTCTTGCGTTCAAGGGCTCGCTTGGCGACGGACTTCAAGGCATCGGTACGGAACTCCAGGTCAACACCTTCCATCTCGAACAACTTGGCGTACTGCTTGGTCAAGGCGTTCTTCGGTTCGGTGAGGATCTGAATCAATGCCGCTTCGTCCAACTCATCCAAGGTCGCCAGGACAGGCAGACGACCGACGAATTCCGGGATCAGACCGAACTTGACCAGATCGTCAGGCTCGACTTCACGCAGGGACTCACCGACTTTCTTGCCTTCTTCCTTGCTGCGAACTTCTGCGTTGAAACCGATGCCGCCCTTGGTGGAACGGTTTTGAATAACCTTTTCCAGACCCGAGAACGCACCACCACAGATGAACAGGATGTTACGGGTATCGACCTGCAGGAATTCCTGCTGCGGATGCTTGCGACCACCTTGCGGAGGAACGGAGGCAACCGTGCCTTCAATCAACTTCAACAGGGCTTGCTGAACGCCTTCGCCGGAAACATCCCGGGTAATCGAAGGGTTGTCAGACTTGCGGGAAATCTTGTCGATCTCATCGATGTAGACAATGCCCATCTGGGCCTTCTCTACGTCGTAGTCGCACTTCTGCAGCAACTTCTGAATGATGTTCTCGACGTCTTCCCCCACATAACCGGCTTCGGTCAGGGTAGTGGCATCGGCGATGGTGAAAGGTACATTCAACAGGCGAGCCAGGGTTTCGGCCAACAGCGTCTTACCCGAACCTGTAGGGCCGATCAGCAAGATGTTGCTCTTGCCAAGTTCGACGTCGTCACTCTTCTTGTCACGCTGGTTCAGACGCTTGTAGTGGTTGTACACCGCTACTGCTAGAACCTTTTTTGCACGCTCCTGACCAATCACGTACTGATCAAGGATGCCGCTGATTTCTTTAGGCGAAGGCAATTTATGCGCGCTGCTCTCGGCCTGTGCTTCCTGCACCTCCTCACGGATGATGTCATTGCACAGGTCGACGCACTCGTCGCAGATAAAGACCGAGGGGCCGGCAATCAATTTGCGCACTTCATGCTGGCTTTTGCCACAGAAGGAGCAATAAAGCAGTTTGCCGTTGTCCTCGCCGTTGCGGGTGTCAGTCATTCGTTCGATCCAAATCCGATAGGCTTGCAACACAAGATGAAGGCTATTGCGGGCTTTTTCAAGCCCGCCACTGATCGGAACAACCGACCATGCCTATTTTGAGCTGCTTATTTTAAGCGGGGCGCTGGTTGATGACTTCGTCGATCAACCCGTACTCACGCGCAGCTTCGGCGCTCATGAAGTTATCGCGATTGGTATCGCGCTCGATTTCTTCCAGGGTGCGCCCGCTATGCTTGGCCATCAGCGTGTTGAGACGCTCACGGATGAAGAGGATTTCCTTGGCATGGATTTCAATATCCGATGCCTGGCCCTGGAAACCGCCCAGTGGCTGGTGAATCATCACTCGGGAGTTTGGCAGGCAGAAACGCTTGCCTGGAGCACCGGCTGTCAGCAAGAACGCGCCCATGCTGCATGCCTGGCCAATACAAGTGGTTGAAACGTTAGGCTTGATGAACTGCATGGTGTCGTAGATCGACATGCCGGCTGTCACCGAACCGCCCGGGGAGTTGATATAGAGATGGATGTCCTTGTCCGGGTTTTCCGCTTCAAGGAACAGCAGTTGCGCACAGATCAGGTTGGCCATGTAGTCCTCTACAGGGCCCACCAGAAAGATCACTCGCTCCTTGAGGAGGCGCGAGTAGATGTCGTAGGCGCGCTCGCCACGAGCGGACTGCTCGACAACCATCGGGACCAGGCCGCCTGCGGCCTGGATATCAGAGTTCTGCTGAATATACGAATTACGGAACATGCTCTGCAGTCACTCCCAAATAGTCACGTCTTGAATACGCATAAGCCAGCGCGAAGGCTGGCTTATGGTGTGTGCTTCGAACGAGAAGAAAATCAGTCGGCTTGAGGTGCTTCTACCGGCTTGACCGCTTCTTCGTAGGAGACCGATTTGTCGGTCACGCTAGCTTTCTGCAGAACAGTATCCACAACTTGTTCTTCCAGCACAACCGAACGAACTTCGTTCAATTGCTGCTCGTTCTTGTAGTACCAGGACACGACCTGCTCAGGTTCCTGATAAGCCGAAGCCATTTCCTGGATCAGCTCGCGAACGCGGTCTTCATCAGGCTTCAGATCGAACTGCTTAACAACCTCGGCAACGATCAGACCCAGTACCACGCGACGCTTGGCCTGCTCTTCGAACAGCTCGGCTGGCAGTTGATCCGGCTTGATGTTGCCACCGAATTGCTGGACAGCTTGAACGCGCAGACGGTTAACTTCGTTGTCCAGCAGCGCCTTCGGCACTTCGATCGGGTTGGAGGCCAGCAGACCGTCCATGACCTGATTCTTCACTTTGGACTTGATGGCCTGACGCAGCTCGCGCTCCATGTTCTTGCGAACTTCGCCGCGGAAGCCTTCCAGACCTGCTTCCTTGATACCGAACTGAGCAAAGAACTCCTCGGTCAGCTCAGGCAGCTTAGGCTCGGAAACGCTATTGACAGTCACAGTGAACTCGGCGGCCTTGTTGGCCAGGTCCAGGTTCTGATAGTTCTCAGGGAAGGTCAGATTCAGGACGCGCTCTTCACCCGCCTTGGCGCCTACCAGGCCTTCTTCGAAGCCAGGAATCATGCGACCCGAGCCCAGCACCAGCTGGGTACCCTTGGCCGAACCGCCAGCGAAGACTTCACCGTCGACCTTGCCAACGAAATCGATGTTCAGTTGATCGTCGTTCTGCGCAGCACGATCGGCCACTTCAAAACGCACGTTCTGCTTGCGCAGGATTTCCAGCATGTTATCCAGGTCGGCATCAGCCACATCAGCGCTCAGGCGCTCAACGGCGATGTTTTCGAAACCGGCAACAGTGAACTCTGGGAACACTTCAAAAGTGGCAACGTACTCCAGGTCCTTGCCCTTCTCCAGCACTTTAGGCTCGACCGAAGGAGCGCCGGCAGGGTTCAGTTTCTGCTCGACAACGGCTTCATAGAAGGAAGCCTGGATCACATCACCTACTGCTTCTTGACGCGCATCAGCCTCATAACGCTGACGGATCACGCTCATTGGAACCTTGCCAGGACGGAAGCCTGGAATCTTGGCCTTTTGGGCAGTCTGCTGCAGACGCTTGTTGACCTGGCTCTCGATGCGCTCAGCCGGCACGGTGATGCTCATGCGGCGCTCAAGAGCAGAAGTATTTTCAACAGAAACTTGCATGGATATTCCTCGTTGCACAGACGTTAGCCGGCCGTTTTCCGACCCCAGAATCAAGGGCATGCATTCTAGAGGGTCAAACTCAAGAAGTCACCCTACTGAAAACGGGTAAAAAACCGCCGGCAATGTGAAGGCGGGGACAAAGGATTGAGCCTCGCCATGAGAGCAAATATTGCGAACCAAACCAGGGCCTCTACTTCAACCCTTCTATATATAGAAGGAGTCGTTCAGCACACCCCTGAAAAACGCCAGCCAATAGCTGAAACCCGGAACCTTCAACGACCAAAGGACAACATTCTGCCACTCAACCGGCTCATCGGATGCAGCCACTTAGAGGTATCGAATCCAGAAACGAAAACGGCGCAGCCCTTTTCAGGTGCTGCGCCGTTATCTGCTATTAACTAGCTACTTTATTGGTGCGGACGAAGAGACTCGAACTCTTACACCTTGCGGCGCTGGAACCTAAATCCAGTGTGTCTACCAATTCCACCACGTCCGCGTAACAAGCTTTTAAAGCAAAGGCGCCAGACTATTAATCTGGCGCCTTCTTCGAATATGGGGTGGACGATGGGGATCGAACCCACGACAACAGGAGTCACAATCCTGTGCTCTACCAACTGAGCTACGCCCACCATATTGCGTTACTTGTGCCAAAGCTGCCTAATGGCGCACCCGGCAGGACTCGAACCTGCGACCATCCGCTTAGAAGGCGGATGCTCTATCCAGCTGAGCTACGGGCGCCTTATTAATCTGTATTCTTTAACGATTACAAACTAATTGCTTTCAGTCGTTACGAGTTAAACATCAACTCTGCCCGACCTTCTTAACCAGTGCTAGGCTGTGCCCGACAAGTGCGACGAATGTTATAGACGGTCCGTTAGGTCGTCAACTCTTTTTTGAAAAAAATTCATTTAATTAAAGGGCTTAGGGGAATTTGCAGACCAAGCGCCTTTGCCCTCACGTTCCGACATGCGAGAATGCGTTCTCTTTTTCTCACCCTCTCGATGGTTAATCACGCGTCATGACTGCACAACTAATCGACGGCAAGGCGATCGCCGCTAGCCTGCGCCAGCAGATCGCCAAACGCGTCGCCGAGCGTCGCCAGCAAGGCCTGCGTACTCCAGGCCTCGCGGTGATTCTGGTCGGCAGCGACCCGGCCTCTCAAGTTTATGTCTCGCACAAGCGTAAAGACTGCGAAGAGGTCGGCTTCCTTTCCCAAGCCTATGACTTGCCCGCCAACACCACTCAAGAGGACCTGGCCGGCTTGATCGACCGCCTCAACGATGACCCGAACATCGATGGCGTCCTGCTGCAGTTGCCGCTTCCCGAGCACCTGGACGCTTCTCTATTACTGGAGCGTATTCGCCCGGACAAAGACGTGGACGGTTTCCATCCTTATAACGTCGGTCGCCTGGCCCAGCGCATTCCACTGCTGCGCCCTTGCACCCCCAAGGGCATCATGACCCTTCTGGAAAGCACCGGTGCCGATCTGTACGGCATGGATGCAGTGGTTGTCGGCGCTTCCAATATCGTTGGTCGCCCGATGGCCATGGAGTTGCTGCTGGCCGGTTGCACCGTGACCGTGACCCACCGCTTCACCAAGGATCTGGCTGGTCATGTCGGCCGTGCCGACCTGGTAGTCGTAGCCGCCGGCAAGCCGGGCCTGGTCAAGGGCGAGTGGATCAAGGAAGGCGCAATCGTCATCGACGTTGGCATCAATCGCCAGGACGACGGCAAGCTGGTGGGTGACGTGGTGTATGAAACCGCCCTGCCCCGCGCCGGCTGGATCACCCCAGTACCTGGTGGCGTCGGCCCCATGACCCGCGCCTGCCTGCTGGAAAACACGCTGTACGCAGCCGAATCGCTGCACAGCTGAGTTTGCTGCCCCGCAACAGAAAACCCGCCAATGGCGGGTTTTTTTTATTCTGAAATTAAAGGCAACCCGGGCTCTTTATCACCCCTGAATCTTAGCCCACGCCCATTGCTGCGCAAAGCCCTACCGTTCAGGAAAAAAACGTGTTTTTTCTTTATTTTTAAGGGCTTTCGGCTGACCGTGGAAGAACAATCGACAGTTCTTCAGCCATACTCATAAAATGTAACGTTTTTCCCAGAAAGCCCGTTAGCCAACGGCATATCCATTCTTTATCGAGTCCGCCCGCGTGAAAATTCGTCTCTCCATTCTCAGCTTGTTGTTTGCTGTGTCCGGCACACTGATCGCGCACAGCGTCGACGCCAGCGAAACCACCGCGGCGCCAAGAGACACTTCACAATTGCATATCGCGTCCGGCAGCGCCCTGCTGCTGGATCTGCAGACCAACAAAGTCATCTATTCCAGCAACCCGGACGTGATAGTCCCCATCGCCTCGGTGACCAAGCTGATGACCGCCATGGTGGTCCTGGACGCCAAGCTGCCCCTGGACGAATACATCTCCATGAACATCAGCGATACCCCGGAAATGAAAGGGGTGTTCTCCCGGGTCAAGCTCAACAGTGAGCTGAGCCGCCGGGACACCCTGCTGATCGCCCTGATGTCTTCGGAAAACCGCGCTGCCGCCAGCCTGGCCCATCACTACCCGGGCGGCTACGCAGCGTTCATCGCCGCAATGAACGCCAAGGCCAAGTCCCTGGGCATGACCCACACCCGCTACGTGGAGCCTACAGGCCTGTCGATCCACAACGTTTCCACCGCCCGTGACCTGAGCAAGTTGCTGGTGGCTTCGCGCAAGTACCCGCTGCTCAGCGAACTGAGTACCACCAAGGAAAAGACCGTAGCCTTTCGCAAGCCCAACTACACCCTGGGCTTCCGTAATACCGACCATCTGGTGAACAAGGAAAAATGGGACATCAAGATCACCAAGACCGGCTTTACCAACCAGGCGGGCCACTGCCTGGTGCTGGTCACCAGCATGGGTAATCGCCCGGTAGCGCTGGTGATTCTCGATGCCTTCGGCAAATACACCCACTTCGCCGATGCCAGCCGCATCCGCAATTGGGTCGAAACCGGTAAGAGCGGCTCGGTACCGGACGTCGCCCTGCGCTACAAAGCGGACAAGAACCTGAAGAACCGTCAGGTCGCCGCTCCCCAGGCCTCACACTGATACCCGGCAAAAAACAACGGCGCCCTCAGGCGCCGTTGTTGTCTGTAGCACACTCAATGACTGTCCAGTGCCTTGCTCGCCCGGGCTGCCGCCTGCTCCTGGCCGGCCTGGGCCAATTCATTGACGGCTTTCAACCAACGCTGGCGATCCACCTTGGCCGGCAACTGGTTGGGAGCCTGGATCAGTACCGCAAAGCTGCCGGCACTCTTCCAGGATGACTCGAACTCGCTGAAGCTCATCAGTTGCCGACGGCTTTTCGCCCCACGCAACAGCACTGTCTGCTTGTCGCGGTTGTAGCCGGCCAGTACGGCATAGCGCGGCTCAGCCCAGAATGTCGAACCCTCGGTAAAGCGCACCAGCACCGGGTAACCCGCCGCCACCTGCGTCAGCAACGCCGACAATTGGTTATCCAGGGGATAGACGACCATGCCGTATTCACGCGCCAGGTTCTGCATGTTCTGCTGCAACTGCGCCTCGGCACCCGGCAGATGCAATGGCTTGTCCAGCAGACCGGGCGTGATCACCACGCCCTGCTGCGACAGCATGCTGGCCAGTGCACCTGGGCCGCTCTGGTACATCTGGCCACGGAAAGACGGCACGCTGTTGAGTTCGACACGTTCCGGCAGGCGCTGGATGTCAGGCTGCACGCTACCGGCACAACCGGCCAGGGCCAAGACACAGGCGCTGGCCAGCAGCGCCACTCGAAACCGAGGAAATACCCGCACCATCTTTGCTCTCTATTCAGACACCGGGCGACCCGCCTCCGGCTGGGGCCCTGATAATAGGGCGCCCGCGGGCAAGGGTATAGCGTTAGGCGCCAGTTAATTGAAAACCATAGAGCGAAGTGTTCGAAGACTCTCGACTATTGGTCAATAGCTTGAAACACATAGGCTACTAGACTGTCGATTGTTAAGAGTGTGTGCCCCGCACGGGGCATAAAGGAGGCACTTATGAGCCTGACAACGACCATCCTGATGCTGATCCTCGGCTGGCTGGCGGTAGCCGCCGCTATGCTCTGGGGCGTGCTGCGCATCACCCGCCGCCACCACCATCAGCCCCGGCAAGCAGCCCCCGCCATCAAGGCTGGAAAGAGCGCCCGGCGTCCTGCCGCTGCCCACTGATCAAGGTTTCCCCTACCCCTGAAACAAAGCGGCCGCCTGACTCCAAGGAGTACAGGCGGCCGCCAGTCATGGCTGCGGATCAAGCGTCGCTATGGGCCGCCTGACGCTTCTGCCGGGCCCGGCGGGCCAGCATGTTGAGACTCTCAATGGCCGCCGAGAAGGCCATCGCCGCATACACATAGCCCTTGGGCACATGGGCGCCGAAACCTTCGGCGATCAGGGTCATGCCGATCATGATCAAGAAGCCCAGGGCCAGCATCACCACGGTCGGGTTGTCATTGATGAACTTGGCCAGCGGTTCGGCCGCCAGCAGCATCACCAGTACCGACACCACCACGGCAATGATCATGATCGGCAAATGCTCGGTCATGCCGACTGCAGTAATGATGCTGTCGATGGAGAACACCATGTCCAGCAACAGGATCTGACCGATCGCTGCGGCAAAGCCGATAGCCACGCCCGGAGTCTCGTTCTTGGCCTGCTCAGGTTCAGGGTCCATGCTGTGGTGGATTTCCGTGGTGGCTTTCCACACCAGGAACAGGCCACCGGCAATCAGGATCATGTCCTTCCAGGAGAAACTCTGCCCCATCACTTCAATCACCGGCTCAGTGAGCTGGACGATGAACGCAATGGTACTGAGCAGCGCCAGGCGCAGGATCAAGGCCATGCCGATACCGATGCGTCGTGCCTTGGCCCGGTGCTTTTGCGGCAACTTGTTGGTGAGGATGGAGATAAAGATCAGGTTATCGATGCCAAGCACGATCTCCATCACCACCAGGGTGGCCAGGGCGACCCATGCGGTGGGGCTTGCAGCGAGCTGTAAAAGGTAATCCATGGGTCAATCCTGACTCGGTTGTATGAAAGATCAGATTTCCTGGGACGCAGGCGCTGGTTTCTTCTCGCTGTCGTCCTCTGGCTTTTCCTTGCCGGTCACGCTCTGAGTCGCATCGCTGAGCGCCTGTTCCGCCGCTTTGTGGGTATCGTCGATGGCCTGCTTGGCCGACTCCGCCGCCTTGCCCAGCATCTGCTGCGCACTTTTTTCCGCCTGGTCACAACCCGCCAGGGTCAGCATAGACAGGGCCAGCAGCGACGCTGCGCCCAAGGTTTTGAAAGACATGCCGTATTCCTCGATAGAACGGACGGGACCAAGTAGGGCCCCGGCGATAGCGAGGCATTCTAAGGAGAGTGATACTTCAGGAAAATTCGTTTTTTTAGCAGTTATACTTCGTTTTTTACGAACTGAATGTGCCCATGCTCAACTACCGCCAGCTGCATTATTTCTGGGTTGTGGCCAAGACCGGCAGCATCGTCCGCGCCTGCGACCAGTTGAACCTGACCCCGCAAACCATCAGCGGCCAGATCAGCCTGCTGGAACAGACTTACGGCATCGAATTGTTTCGCCGGGTTGGCCGCCAGTTGGAGCTGACCGAAGCCGGACGCCAGGCCCTGCCCTACGCCGAGCAGATGTTCCAGCTCGGGGGCGAGCTGGAAGCCATGCTCCGCGCCCGCCCCGACGAACAGCAGATCCAGTTCCGGGTCGGTGTGGCGGATGTGGTGCCCAAGTCCATCGTCTATCGCCTGATCGCCCCGACCATGGAGCTCAGCGAGCCGATCCGCCTGACCTGCCGCGAAGACAAGCTCGAACGCCTGCTGGCGGACCTGGCCATCCAGCGCTTGGACCTGGTGATTTCCGACAGCCCGATGCCCTCGCACCTGGACATCAAGGGCTACAGCCAGAAGCTCGGGGAATGCGGCATCAGTTTCTTCGCCACCGAGGAGCTGGCGCGACGGCACGGCGCCGACTTCCCCCGGGGCCTGCACGGCGCGCCACTGCTGATTCCCGGGCAGGAAACCGTGGTCCGCAGCCGCCTGCTGCGCTGGTTCGCCGAGCAACAGTTGCAGCCACGGATCATCGGTGAATTCGACGACAGCGCCCTGATGCAGGCCTTTGGCCAATCCGGCAGTGGGATCTTCATCGCCCCGAGCGTGATTGCCGACGAGGTCATGCAACAGTACGGAGTGCAACTGATTGGCCAGACCGATGCCGTGGCCGAGTCGTTCTACGCCATTTCCGTGGAGCGCAAGGTCAAGCACCCCGGCATCGTGGCCATTACCGAAGGGGCGCGACGGGAATTGTTCACGCCCCTCAATCTCTGATCAGGAAGCGCAGGCACTCGGCGCTTTGAGCTTCATCAGCAGCAGCGCCAGGGCGATCGACAGCAGAATGAAACCCGAGGCCGCGAATCCCAGGCTGCCCAGGCCCAGGGTATCGATCACCCGGCCGCCGACCATTGCCCCCAGGCCAATGCCCAGGTTGGCCCCGGCAATGTTCAACGAAGCGGCGAAGGCCGGCGCCTGGGGGGCCGCCTTGATCAAGCGCACATGGCTCACCAGGAACATCGCCGCCTGGGTCACGCCCCAGATGGCCATGGCCGCTGCCAACCCCAGGGTCGAATGAATGCTCGGCACCAGGGCTACCATGCCGCCAATCATCAGTGCGCAGAACACCATGGAGGCGATCAGCGGGTGACGGTCCACCGCCCGGCCGCCCAGGGAATTGCCGATCAGGCCCACCGCGCCAAAGCCCATCAGGCACCAGCCCACCAGCGCACCGTCGAACCCGGCCAGGCGCTCGAGTATGTCCGCCAGGTAGGTGTAGGCAGTGAACATGCCGCTAAATACCAGGATCGACAGCAGCACATGCCCTTGCATCAGCGGGCTGCGCAGGATGCGAAACTGCGCCCGCAGGCTCACCTGCTCGTTGTGCTGGCGGGTTTGCGGCAGGTAGATAAACAGCAACAGGGCCTTGGCGAACGCCACCACCGCCAGGATGCCGAAGGCGCTGCGCCAGCCGAACGCATCGGCAATCAGGGTGCCCACGGGAATCCCGAACACCGTGGCGCAGACAATGCCGAAGCCGATCTTGGCAATCGCCCGCCCGGCGTAGTCCGGGCCGACGATGTCCACCGCCGTCTCGCTGGCCAGGGCCCAGAACACCGGCAACCCCAGGGCCGGCACCAGCCGCGCCAGGGACATCACCCAGATGTTCGGCGCCAGCGCCGCCAGGGTATTGGCCAGGCCGAACATCACCAGCACGCTGATAAACAGCTTCTTGCGGGGAAAACGCGCGAAGTAGGCGGTCAGAAATGGCCCGAAGGCAGCCACGGTAAAGGCGAACAGGGTCACTAGCAGCCCGGCCTGGGACACGCTGACCTGCAGGTCGCGGGCAATCGACGGCAACAGGCCGACGATGATGAACTCCGTGGTCAGCACGGTAAAACCGGCGGCCGACAACAGCAGGATGGGCAACAGCATGCAGAACTCCAGAAACAGCGACAGCAGCGACAGCCCGAAGGGCCCGCTGACTGGATAGAAAAAGGGGATGGCGAATCTTAACAGAGTGCGCCCGGCTCCGGGCAACCACCGCGTGCACGGCTCTGCAAGGGGCAAGTGGCAGATCGTCACATCGACGCGGTAACCCCGGCCTGCTGTGATAAAGTCCGCCCCCTGCTGAAAACAGGCCCTGTCGAGTTCGTCTACCCTTCAAACGTCTCGATCGCCCGTCGCCTTTTCAGACTGCGTCTGTGCCTGGCGGTTCAACCACCGGCGCTGGCGACCGGCAGGCTCCGCACATTAAAAAAAACAGAGATACCGCTATGAGCGCTTCACCCCCTTCCTTTCTGCATTCCCTCAAACGCCTGAGCCTGGTCACGCAGATCGTTATCGGCCTGATCGCCGGTATCGCCCTGGCACTGCTGGCACCGGAGGTGGCGAAATCCACCACCTTTATCGGCAAGGTATTCGTCTCGGCGCTCAAGGCCGTGGCCCCGATCCTGGTGTTCGTGCTGGTGATGGCCTCCATCGCCAACCACAAGCACGGCCAGGAAACCCATATCCGGCCGATCCTGGTGCTCTACCTGCTGGGCACCTTCGCCGCCGCCGTGGTGGCGGTGATCGCCAGCAGCCTGTTTCCTTCCGCCCTGGTGCTGTCCACCCACGACGTGGCCATCAGCGCGCCCGGCGGGATCACCGAAGTGCTGCAAAGCCTGCTGCTGAGCGTGGTGGACAACCCGGTCAGCGCCCTGATGAACGCCAACTTCATCGGCATCCTGGCCTGGGCCATTGGCATGGGCGTGGCCATCCGCCATGCCGGCGAGACCACCCGCACCGTGCTCGATGACCTGTCCAACGGGGTGACCGTCATCGTGCGCGTGGTGATCCGCTTCGCGCCCCTGGGGATCTTCGGCCTGGTGGCCTCGACCCTGGCCACTTCGGGCTTCAACGCCCTGCTCGGCTACCTGCACCTGCTGGCGGTCCTGATCGGCTGCATGCTGTTCGTGGCCCTGGTGATGAACCCGTTGATCGTGTTCTGGAAGATTCGCCGCAACCCCTTCCCGCTGGTGCTGACCTGCCTGCGCGAAAGTGGCATCACCGCCTTCTTCACCCGCAGCTCGGCGGCCAACATTCCAGTCAACCTGGAACTGAGCAAGCGCCTGGGCCTGCATGAAGACACCTACTCGGTGTCGATCCCGCTGGGCGCCACCATCAACATGGCCGGCGCGGCAATCACCATTACCGTGCTGACCCTGGCCGCCGTGCACACCCTCGGTATCGCCGTCGACCTGCCCACCGCCGTGCTGCTCAGCGTGGTCGCGGCCATCTGCGCCTGCGGTGCTTCCGGCGTGGCCGGCGGCTCGCTGCTGCTGATTCCCCTGGCCTGCAGCCTGTTCGGCATTCCCAGCGAAATCGCCATGCAGGTGGTGGCCGTGGGCTTCATCATCGGCGTGCTGCAGGATTCGGCGGAAACCGCGCTGAATTCCTCCACCGACGTACTCTTCACCGCCGCCGCGTGCATGGCCCAGGAAGACAAGGCGCAAGCCGCCTGATCCAACGGCCACAAAAAAGCCCGGCCAGGGTCAACCTGGCCGGGCTTTTTTATCGCCTGGGGTTTAGAACGCGCCCATGTAGTCGCGCTTGCCCACTTCCACACCGTTGTGACGCAGGATTGCGTAGGTGGTGGTGACGTGGAAGAAGAACTGCGGCAGGCCGTAGGTCAGCAGGTAGGACTGGCCACTGAAGCGCTTCTCTTTCGGGGTGCCCGGACGGGTCACGATCTCGATGCCTTCCTTGCCATCGATCTGCGCCGGTTGGATGCCGTCGATAAAGGCCAGGACCTTGGCGATCAGCGCCTGCAGGTCGGCGAAGGTGGTTTCAGTGTCGTCGTACTTGGGCAGCTCGACTTCGGCCAGGCGCGCCGATACGCCCTTGGCGAAGTCCACAGCGATCTGCACCTGGCGCACCAGCGGGAACATGTCCGGGTACAGGCGCGCCTGCAGCAGGGCGTTGGGCTCGATGTTCTTCGCCGTGGCGTGGGCTTCGGCCTTGTGCAGCACGTCGCTCAAGGCATTGAGCATTTGCTTGAAGACAGGAACGGAAGCGGCGTACAGGGAAATAGTCATGACAGTCTCGACAGGGAATGGCGGGAATACAGCGAGCAGCGATTATAGCCACAGCACGCCAGCACGGGGCCTTTATCCGCAGCGCTCCTGGCGATACACGCTGGGGGCCACGCCGAACCAGCGCTTGAAGCTCTGGGAAAAACTCGACAGGTCACTGAAGCCAAGCCTTTCGGCAACCTGGGACAGGCTCAGCCGCGGATTGCCCAGCAACTCCAGGGCCCGGGCGCCTCGATGCCCGGCCAGTACCTGCCGATAGCAGGTGCCCTCCTCCTGCAAGCGTCGCTTCAAGGTCCGCACGCTGGTGCACAGCAGCCGGGCCATGGCCGGCAAGTCCGGTACGCTTGCCGCCGGCAGGGCATCCAGGTGCTGGCGGACCAGCGCGGCAACCCCCTGATGGGCCTGTCGCCGCTCCAGCAACTGCGCACACATCTGCTCGCACATGGCCACCGTCAGCGGGTTGGCCTGGGGCAAGGGCCGTTGCAGGAAACGCCGGTCGAAGGCCAGGGTATTGGCGTCGGCCCGATAGTCGGCGGGCACCCCGAGAATCTGCGCCGGCTCGTCCCCTTCCAGCTCAGGGCTGACACTGCGACCGAAACGCAGCAGGCGAAAATCCGCACCGACTATTTCCTGCATCAGCGTCGCGGCGGCCGCCATGTCCCGCTGTAACAGGAACTGCGCCAACAAGGGGTCCGCCACCCGAGGCTCGGCAAAGGTCAGCACCCCGAGCCCCGGCTCCAGCCGGTAGCCGATCTCGGCAAAGGCATAGGTCAGCGGCAGGAAGCGCAAGGCCAGGGCCAGGGCATCCGCCGGGGTGGCGCTGCTGATCAGGCCGTAGCCGAACAGGCCATAGGTGGAGAAGTGATAACGCGCACCCACTGCATACCCCAGGCCCCGGGGCTGGCCGAGCAGCGCCAGCAGGTTACTGGCCAGGCGCAACTCCTGGGCCGCCGACAGCAGGCTGTTGGGGTTTTGCAACTGCTCCCGGGACAGCCCGCAACCGGCCAGCAACCGCGCTGGCGCCAAGCCCTTTTCGCAGCCGAAACCGAGCAGCAGCAAGGCGCTGGACGGTCCCCGGGTGAACGACTGAGTGCTCATGGGCGCGGCTCGTGAAGAAAGGTGTTGGCCCAAATACTAAAGCACTTGTCCCGTTACAGCATGGGGTCCACGGTTTATTCCCCGCATGCTTCACTGATCGGGGCTGCACCGCAGAAACAAGGAAGTGGCCCCGGGAGCATCAACCCTGCGCCGCACAACAATAACAACGAGGTCGTCATGCGCGAATTCGCACCTGCTACACACCCCGCCCCCGACTCGGCCACACCGCTGGAGGCCATCATCATCGGCAGCGGCTTTGGCGGCCTGGGCATGGCCATCGCCCTGCGCAAGGCGGGCGTGCACCGTTTCGTCATTCTTGAAAAAGGCCAGGACGTGGGCGGCGTCTGGCGCGACAACAGCTATCCCGGCGCTGCCTGCGACGTGCCCTCGCACCTGTATTCGTTTTCCTTCGAACCCAACCCGCACTGGTCCCGAGTGTTCGCGCCCCAGGCAGAAATCCATGGTTACCTGCAACATTGTGCCGGCGTCTATGAGCTCAAACCCCATATCCGCTTCGGCGCCGAGGTGCGCCATGCCGAATTCGATACCGCCAATGCCTGCTGGCATGTCACCTGCGCCGATGGCCAGCGCCATGCCGCCCGCCTGCTGATCAGCGCCACCGGCCAGTTGAGCCGCCCGGCCCTGCCCGACCTGCCGGGCATGGACAGCTTCCGCGGCCGGGTCTTCCACTCCGCCCACTGGGATCATGACTATCCCCTGGCGGGCAAGCGGGTGGCGGTGATCGGCACCGGCGCCTCGGCCATCCAGTTCGTCCCGGAGGTTGCCAGGCAGGTGGCCGAACTCAAGGTCTTCCAACGCTCACCGGCCTACATCATGCCCAAGGCCGACCGCCCCTACAGTGCCGAGGAAAAGCAGCGCTTCCTGCGCCAACCCTGGAAGATGAAGCTGGTGCGTGCGGCCCACTACCTGCACTTCGAATCCCGGGCTTTGGGCTTCACGCGCCTGCAGGGCCTGACCAAATGGGTGGTCGGTGGCCCGTTCAAGAAGCTGCTGCACACCTCGGTCGCCAGCCCCGAACTGCGCCGCCAGATGACCCCGGACTACCCCATCGGCTGCAAGCGCATCCTGCTGTCCAACGACTACCTCAAGACCTTCGACCAGCCCCATGTGCACCTGCTGACCCGAGGCATCCGGCAGATCACCGAGCACGGCATCGAAACCCTGGACGGCGAGGAACACGCCGTGGACGCGATCATCTATGGCACCGGTTTCGCCGCCACCGAGTTCCTCTCGCCCATGCGCATCACCGGACGCGACGGGCTCGACCTGAACCAGGCCTGGCAAGGTGGCGCGGCGGCCTACCTGGGCATCAGCGTGCCGGGTTTTCCCAACTTCTTCATGCTCTACGGGCCCAACACCAACCTGGGCCACAACTCCATCATCCATATGCTGGAAAGCCAGATTTCCCACGTCATGCAGGCCCGCCAGGCCCTGCTGGACAGCGGCGCCAGCCATGTGGAAGTGGACGAGCAGCGCCACCAGCGCTTTCAACTGGGCATCCAGCGCCGCCTGGCCACTTCGGTGTGGAGCGGCTGCAAGAGCTGGTATGTCGACGAACGGGGGCACAACAGCACCAACTGGCCAGGCTTCACCTGGTCCTACCGCTGGCTGGCGCGCTATGCCGGGCTGGCGGCCTATCGCCTGTCCAGCCCGCTGGACACCCAGTCCCCAGCCTGCGACGGGCAACGCATAGCCGCCCCCCGGGACTGGTTGGAGCGGGCCAACGCAGCCTTCCTGCGGGTTTTCCTGCGGGTCAGTTTCAGGGCCTTGATCGGCCCGCCCCGGGCCCTGGCCAGCCAGCGCAAGATCGTCGACCGGTTGTCATGGCTGATGCCCGGCTGCCTGGGCGTGAACCGCCGGAGCATGCAGTTGGACGGGCTCTCGTTGCAGATTGTCGACGCCGGAACCAGGGCGCCCAAGGGGGTGATTCTCTACCTGCACGGTGGCGCCTTCTGCCTGGGCAGCCCGCGCTCTCACTACAGCGTCACCAGCCGCCTGGCCAGGGGCAGCGGCTGCGCGGTGTGGGTGCCGGACTACCGGCTGGCCCCGGAACACCCCTACCCCGCCGCGCTGGAGGATTGCCTGGCCTGTTACGACGCGATCCGCGCCCAGCTCTGCCCGGCGGACAAGCTGCTGATTGCCGGCGACTCCGCCGGCGGCGCCCTGGTGCTGGCCCTGGTGCTGGCCCTGAAGGAGCGTGGTGACGGGATTGCCGCCGGGCTGATGCTGCTGTCGCCGGTCACCGATCCGGACCTGGGCGGCGCCAGCATGCAATCGCGCCAGGAGGCCGACCCGATGATCCGCCGCGACTGGCTGGAGCAAGCCCTCAAGGCCTACGCAGCGCCCGTTCAAGCACTGAGCCACCGCCCCCTGGAAGCAGACCTGCGCGGCTTGCCACCGATGCTGATCCAGGTGGGCGACCAGGAACTGCTGCTGTCCGACTCCACGCGCCTGGCCGAGCGTGCCAGGCAGTCCGGGGTGGCTTGCCAGTTGGAAATCCACCAGGGCCGCTGGCACGTGTTCCAGTTGCAGGCGTTCTACCTGCGCTCGGCGAGAAACGCCCTGCTGGGCCTCGCCCGGTTTGCCCGCCAATGCCTGGAGACCGCAGGCCAAACCCCGCAGGCAGCCGACTCACCCCGTACGACACAGCCTGCAACAGATCCGCAACCCAGCTGAACCGGCCGCCCTCGCCCAAAGCATGGTGGCGGGGGCGGCCCGGTCAACCGGCGCCGGCGCGAGCCGCGCCAAGTTCTGATGGCAAGATCCGGGTTCTGGAGGTAAAACAGAGCCCCTCGAAAGTGGCCGACCCGGCCACGCAGAAAACCCGGACGCTGTTCCAGCGCCCGGTGGCGTTTTTTTTCACGATCCATCCATCAGTGACCAAGGGACCAGCACTTATGAGCAGCGAGCACGACACACCCGGTGAAGCACTGCGCTTGAGCAGTACCGATATCCGCATCCTGGGTTCGTTGATCGAAAAGCAGGCCACCAGCCCGGAAACCTATCCCCTGACCCTCAACGCCCTGGTGATTGCCTGCAATCAGAAAACCAGCCGCGAACCGGTGATGAACCTGACCCAGGGCCAGGTCGGGCAAAGCCTGCGTGCCCTCGAAGCCCAGGGCTTCACCCGCCTGGTGATGGGCAGCCGCGCCGATCGCTGGGAACAGCGCCTGGACAAGGCCCTGGAACTGGTGCCGGCGCAACTGATCCTGTGCGGCCTGATGTTCCTGCGTGGCCCGCAGACGGTCAACGAACTGCTGACCCGTAGCGGGCGCATGCATGATTTCGAAGACAGCGAGCAGGTCCTGCACCAGCTCGAACGCCTGATTGCCCGGGGCCTGGCCCTGCACATTCCGCGGCAGGCCGGCCAGCGCGAAGACCGTTATACCCACGCCCTGGGTGACCCGGCGGACATCGAGGCAATCCTCGCCGCCCGCAGCAACCCGGTTGAGCGCAGCGCCGGCGGCGCGGTTTCAGTGGAACGCATCGAAGAACTGGAAGCGCGGATCGCTGCCCTGGAAGAGCGCCTGGCCCAACTCGAAGGCTGAACCCCGGAGCCGCTGCCGCAGGCTGCGATCGACCTCGAAGGGGGCTTCAGGGCCCTGCGGGCCTTGTCGCGGCCTGCGGCAGCGGTGACAGGGCTTCGGGCTCAGGGGCGGGCGAAGGCCACGGCCTTCTGGAACTGCTCTTCGCTCGGGCGCACCCCGGTATAAAGCACGAACTGCTCCAGCGCCTGGATGGCAATCACTTCCAGCCCGGTGATGACCTGCTTGCCCTCGGCCCGGGCCCGCAGGATCAACGGCGTCTCCGGCGGCACCGCCACTACATCGAACACCGTCTGCGCCGCCTTTATCGCCTCGGCGTCGAACGCCAACTGCTGCGCCTCTGGCCCGCCGCTCATGCCGATCGGGGTGACGTTGATCAGCATCTGCGGCCGCAGGCTGCCCAACTCGGCCTGCCACTCATAACCCAGGGAGCTGGCCAGGGCGCGCCCGGCCACTTCGTTGCGGGCCACGATCACCCCGTTGGCATAACCACCATCACGCAAGGCACTGGCCACGGCCTTGGCCATGCCGCCGCTGCCGCGCAGGGCAAAGCTCGACTCTCGAGGCACCCCGTGGCCCGCGAGCAATTGCGCCACGGCGATGTAGTCGGTGTTGTAGGCCTTGAGATGGCCGTTGGTGTTGACGATGGTATTGATCGAGGCAATGGCCCGGGCCGAGGCATCCAGCTCATCCACCAGGGCGATGCAGTCTTCCTTGAACGGCATGGACACCCCGCAACCGCGGATGCCCAGCGCCCGGATCCCGGCGACGGCGCCGGGCAGGTCCTGGCTGCTGAAGGCCTTGTAGTAGAAATTGAGACCCAACTGCTCATACAGGTGGTTGTGAAAACGCAGGCCGAAATTCCCCGGGCGCCCGGACAAGGACATGCACAACTGAGTGTCTTTGTTGGGGTTCATTTGCATATCGGTTTCCTCGCTCGGCACTTTCAGATGGACGGGATTGGTCTGGCGCGCCGCTTGGCCTGATCATATCGGCGCGTGTTCACCGGCCTTCGCCACCGCCCAGGGATGACGGTAAAGAGACCGGTACAGACCTTACACAATATTTACTCAGCGGCTGTGCAGATTTCGCAGGAACCGCTGTCTTAGAAGTATCCCCGCGTCAGTTCTTGAGTCTGGTGCAGACCATAAACGCTGGGGTTGAACCGAGGAATGACCATGATCTCCAAAATCCCCAAGATAGCCTTGCTCATTGGTGCACTCGCTGTCGCAGGCCAGGCTTCAGCCCACGGTGGTGGTGGCTGGGTCGGGCCCGCCGCCTTGGGTGCTGTTGTCGGCGCTGCCGTAGTGGGTTCGGTGATCGCCAACCAGGATCGCCCGGTCTATGTGCAGCAAGCGCCGGTGTATGTCCAACCGCAGCCGGTCTATGCCGCACCGCCACCACCGGTCTACTACCAGCCGGCACCGGTCTATGTGCAGCAACCGGTCTACTACCGCCCGGCACCGGTGTACTACGGGCCACCTCGCGGTTACTACGGCCACCCGCATTACTACTACGGCCCGGGTCCCGGCCGCTGGTAAGCACTGGCAGAATCAAACAACAGGCCCCGCCCCCAAAGCGGGGCTTGTTGCATTTTGCCACTATCCGAATGTCTGAATAATTCTCAAGCATGTCGTGACTGGAACAGTATTTGCGTTTAAATCCGGCAATAGTGTACTGATCCCACGGCTGCGGTGAGCGACATGCGACTGTCATGTTTGTGTCATTCAAGGACGACAAGATCGACACAGTCCGCTCGCCACAGGCCCATAACAACAAGGACGAATCCATGCCCACGCAAAACCCGCACCGCGTCGCCGGCCTCTGCACCTCCAGCCGGGTGTACGACGCCCTGACCGAACTCAAGCACCTGGAAGGCCACCGCAGCGCCAAGTTCCTCTCGCTGCTGGCCCAGAACCTGGTGCGCAAGGGCCTGCTCAACGAGCAGGAAGTGCTGCACATGCTCGACCAGGTGGTGGACTGAACTGCCGGCTGCGGTAGCACCGGCATCAATGTCCACTATCAGATTGGGTGATTTTTCGTAGCACTTGGGGCTTTGTAAGGTAACCCCCTCAGATCGAGGAGGTTGTCATGCCCAAGGTTCAGATCATGTCCGTCATCGGCAGCGCGGTCCCCGCATCGCTCAGGGAACTGGGGTTGCTGGCTTGCTGGTACCTGGTGCGCGACGGCGAGATGGTCAGCGGCCCGCTGACCTCCCTGCCCGCCGCCCAGACCCTGTCCCGGCAACTGGCGCTGCGCATCGTCCACCCCTAAGGCAACTGCACCCGGGGCCGGGTCTCGACGAACAGGGCCCAGCTGGACATGAACAGCGCGGCAATCAGGGGCCCGATGACAAAGCCGTTGAGGCCGAAGATCGCCAGCCCTCCCAGGGTCGAGATCAGGATCAGGTAGTCCGGCATCTTGGTGTCCTTGCCCACCAGGATCGGCCGCAGCAGGTTGTCCACCAGGCCGATCACGAACACCCCGAACAGCCCCAGCACCACCCCTTGCCAGATCGCTCCGCTGATCAGGAAGTAGGCCGCCACCGGCCCCCAGACAATCCCCGCCCCCACGGCCGGCAACAGTGACAGGAACGCCATCAGCACCGCCCAGAGCAAGGCGCTGGGAATGTCGAGGAACCAGAAGATCAAGCCCCCCAGGGCGCCCTGGGTCACCGCCACCAGCACATTGCCCTTGACCGTGGCGCGCACCACTCGGTTGAACTTCAATTGCAGGCGGCGCTTCTGGTATTCCGCCAGGGGCACGGCGGTGCGGATCTTGCGCACCAGCTCCGGGCCGTCGCGCAGAAAGAAGAACAGCAGGTAGAGCATGATGAAGAAGCTCACCACGAACTCGAAGGTGCCCTGGCCGAAGCTGAAAGCCTGGGTCGCCAGGTACTGGCTGCCCTGCATCGCGCTCTTGACCACCTTCTCCTGCAGCCCCTTGAGTTCGCCCAGGCCGAAGCGGTCCAGCAGGTGCTGGAAGTACGGCGGCAGGCTGTGCTTGAACTGAGCCAGGTAGGCGGCGATATCCAGCTGGCCGCTTTCGATTTTCTTGTACAGCTCGGCCCCCTCCTGCACCAGCAGCACGCTGGTGATGATCACCGGCAGAATCGCGATCACCAGGCAGATCAACAGGGTGCACAGGGACGTCAAGTTGCGCTGCCAGCCGAAGCGGGCCTGCAGCCGACGCTGCAAGGGGGCGAAGACAATGCCCAGGATCACTGCCCAGAACAGCGCACCGTAGAACGGCAGCAGAATCCAGATAAAGGCCAGGGTCACCAGTGCCAGCAACAGCAGCAGGCTTTTGTTTTGCAGGTTGGTTTGGTTCATCTACAGGTCCAGGTCTGTCACGCGGAAAATCAGCGTCCTGAGGCTTAGTCCCCGGCCGCGGCGCCGAGTGCCGTTTTTTCTGCTGTCGGCATAGATCCAGATCAATGAATACCCTAGCGCACTGGCTTACCCTCGCGACCTTTTGCGACCGACAGCCCCATGACGCTCCTCGCCAAACCCGAACTCCTGGCCCCCGCCGGCACCCTGAAGAACATGCGCTACGCCTTCGCCTATGGCGCCGACGCGGTGTACGCCGGCCAGCCGCGCTACAGCCTGCGGGTACGCAACAACGAATTCGACCATGCCAACCTGGCCCTCGGCATCCGCGAGGCCCAGGCCCAGGGCAAGCGTTTCTACGTGGTGGTCAACATCGCCTCACACAATGCCAAGCTCAAGACCTTCCTCAAGGACCTGGCGCCGGTGATCGAGATGGCCCCGGATGCGCTGATCATGTCCGACCCGGGGCTGATCATGCTGGTACGCCGGCACTTCCCGCAGATGCCGATCCACCTCTCGGTGCAGGCCAACACGGTGAACTGGGCCAGCGTCGAGTTCTGGCAACAGCAGGGCCTGACCCGGATCATCCTGTCCCGGGAACTGTCCCTGGAGGAGATCGAGGAAATCCGCCAGCAGGTGCCGGGCATGGAGCTGGAAGTCTTCGTCCACGGGGCGCTGTGCATGGCCTACTCCGGGCGTTGCCTGCTGTCGGGCTACATGAACAAGCGCGATGCCAACCAGGGCACCTGCACCAATGCCTGCCGCTGGAAATACAGCGCCCAGGCGGCCACCGAGAATACCGTGGGCGACATCGTGCAGAGCTACCAGCCGGAGCCGACCCTGGGCCTGGGCGCCCCCACCGACCAGGTGTTCCTGCTGCAGGAAGCCAATCGCCCGGGCGAGCTGATGCCGGCCTTCGAGGACGAGCACGGCACCTACATCATGAACGCCAAGGACCTGCGGGCGGTGCAGCACGTGGAGCGCCTGACCCGCATGGGCGTGCACTCGCTGAAGATCGAGGGGCGCACCAAGTCGCACTTCTATTGCGCACGCACCACCCAGGTCTATCGCCGGGCCATCGACGATGCCGCCGCTGGCCGCGAGTTCGACCGCCAGTTGATGAGCGATCTGGAGTCCCTGGCCCAGCGCGGCTACACCGAGGGTTTCCTGCGCCGGCATGTGCATGACGAGTATCAGAACTACCAGAACGGCAGCTCGGTGTCGGAGCGCCAGCAGTTCGTCGGTGAACTGACCGGCGAACGCCGCGACCGCCTGGCCGAAGTGAAGGTGAAAAACCGTTTCGCCCTGGGCGATCACATGGAACTGATGACCCCTCGGGGCAACTTCCACTTCGACCTGCACCAGTTGCAGAACGCCAAGGGCGAAGCCATCGAAGTGGCGCCAGGTGACGGCCATACGGTGTACCTGCCGATCCCTGATCAGGTGGACCTGCGCTTTGGCCTGCTGATGCGCGATATCAGCGCCTGAGCCGTGCAGGTAACACCCTGATGTAGCTGTTGACGGGGGCGGTGGGACATTCTGGTGGGCTGCCAAAAGACCGCCACGCAAGGCCCTTCGGGCCTTTTCGCAGCCTCGCAGGCTTGGCAGCGGCTACACCAGCCACCGGCGCCCCGCCCTCAGATACGGAATTGTCCCACCAGCCGCCCCAGGCGCTGACCCAGGTCCGCCAGGCTGCGGGAAGTCTGGGCGCCGCGCTGGGTTTCATCGGCCACACTGTCCACCGCCACGGCGATCTGATGCACGCTGCGATTGATCTCCTCGGCCACCGCAGTCTGTTCTTCCGCCGCACTGGCAATCTGCGCGTTCATCGAATTGATGGTGCCGATCAACTGGGCCATGGTGTCCAGCGACGCCCCGGCTTCGTTGGCCTTCACCGAGGTGCCGTCGCCGGCATCGCTGGAACGGCGCATGGCGTCCACCGCCACCCGGGTGCCCTGCTGCAGGCGGTCGATCATGCCCTGGATTTCCTGAGTGCTCTGCTGGGTGCGGCTGGCCAGGGCCCGTACTTCGTCGGCCACCACCGCAAAACCGCGCCCGGCCTCCCCGGCCCGAGCCGCTTCGATGGCGGCGTTCAGGGCCAGCAGGTTGGTCTGCTCGGCGATCGAGCGGATCACGTCCAGCACGCTGACAATCGACGTCACGTCCTGCTGCAGGCTGTCCAGGGAAGTACCGCTGTTGCGGATATCGCTGACCAGCGCATGGATCTGCTGGATGCTGCCATCCACCACGCGCTTGGCCGCCTGGCCCTCTTCATCGGTCTGCTGGGCGGCAACGGCTGCGCCCTGGGCACTGCGGGCCACCTCGTGGGCTGCGGAGGACATTTCGTTGATCGCCGTGGCCACCTGATCGGTCTCGTGGCGCTGGCGCTCCATGGCCTGTTCCGAACGCTGGGCCTGATCCGAGACCTGGGTCACCAGTTCGGTGAGCTGGCCGGTCATCTCGGTGATCTGCCGTACCAGGCCGTGGATCTTGTCGACAAAGCGGTTGAACGAACCGGCCAACTGCCCCAGTTCGTCCTGGCTGGTAATGGCCAGGCGCCGGGTCAGGTCGCCCTCGCCGGCGGCGATATCGTCGAGGTTGGCTTTCATCAGGTTCAGCGGGCGCAGCATGGTGTTGGCCACCAGCATGCCCAGGGCGGCGATCACCACCAGCACCACCGCGGCGATCCCGAGGATGCTCAGGACCATGCCTTCCATGCGCTGGTTGACGCTGCCCTGCACTGCGGCGACCTGGGCGTCGATGCCATCGAGGTTGACCGAGGTGCCCAGCACCATGTCCCACTTGGGCAGGTACTCGGTGTAGCCCAGCTTGGGCACCAGCACGTCGCTGCCCGGCTGGGTCGAGCTGTATTGCACATAGTGGCTGCCGTCCTTGCCGACCCGCACCAGCTCGCGGTTGACGTACACACCATTGGGGTCGCGGTTGTCCTTGAAGCTCTTGCCCACGCCGTCCGGACTGTTGCCCTTGAACAGGCGCACAGTCTCGGAGTCGTAGCCGAAGAAGTAGCCGTCCTTGCCATAGCTGATATTGGACAGCAGCTTGACCACTTCGGCCCGGGCGGCCTGATCGCCCTGCGCCGCCGCATCGTAGAGCGGCTTGACGGTAGTCAGCGCGACTTCCACATAACTCTGCAGGGTGGCCTTGGCTTCAGTCAGCAGCCGGTTGCGGGTTTCCTCGACTTCCTTCTGTGCCTGCTGACGCAGCATGAGCACGGTGCTCAGGCTGATCACCAGGGCGAACAGCAGTACCGGGAGTACTGCCAGGGACAGGACTTTGGCCTTCAGGCTCAAGCGCATAGGGGGCTCACTCTTGGTTTTTTATTGGCGTGATATGCGGTTAACGGCACGCCAAAAAAAAAGTTGAGCCTGAACCCCTAGGAGCCGGCTTGCCGGCGAAGGGGCCCTCGAGCCTTGCACCGACCTTGGCGATGCCTTCGCTGGCAAGCCAGCTCCTACGACAACCCCCGACGTCTACGAGAGCGAGATGATCAGAGGACCATGGCCGCCACCCAGCCAAAGGCCAGCAGCGGCAGGTTGTAGTGCAGGAAAGTCGGAACCACGGTGTCCCAGATGTGGTGGTGCTGGCCGTCGATATTCAGGCCCGAGGTCGGTCCCAGGGTCGAGTCCGAGGCCGGCGAACCGGCATCGCCCAGGGCACCGGCGGTGCCGACGATGCAGACGATGGCCAGCGGGCTGAAGCCCAGTTGCACACACAAAGGCACGAAGATCGCCGCGAGGATCGGCACCGTGGAGAACGACGAGCCGATGCCCATGGTCACCAGCAGGCCCACCAGCAGCATCAGCAAGGCGCCCACGCCCTTGCTGTGGCCGATCCAGGCCGCCGAGGCCTGGACCAGGGAATTGACCTCGCCGGTGGCCTTCATCACTTCGGCGAACCCCGAGGCGGCGATCATGATGAAGCCGATCATGGCCATCATCTTCATGCCTTCAGTGAACAGGTCGTCGGTCTCGCGCCAGCGCACGATGCCCGACACCGAGAAAATCAGGAAGCCGCACAAGGCACCGATAATCATCGAGTCCAGCAGCAGCTGGATCACGAACGCCGCGACTATGGCCGCCGCGGCCACCAGCAGGGTCCGCGGGTTGTACTGCACCGCCACCTGTTCGACCTTCTCGATACGGTCCAGGTCATAGACGCGCTTCTTGCGGTAGCTGAAGAACGCCAGCAGCAAGCCGCAAAGCATGCCCAGGGCGGGAATGCCCATGGCGTGGGTGACGTTGACCTGGCTGATATCGACGCCGCTGCGGGCCACGTTGGCCAGGAGGATTTCGTTGAGGAAGATGTTGCCGAAACCCACCGGCAGGAACATGTAGGGGGTGATCAGGCCGAAGGTGATCACACAGGCGATCAGCCGGCGATCCAGTTGCAGCTTGGTCAGCACATACAGCAGCGGCGGCACCAGCAGCGGAATGAAGGCAATGTGGATCGGCAGGATGTTCTGCGAGGCAATCGCCACCACCCACAGCAGGCCGATCAGCAGCCACTTGACCTGGCCGCCGCCGTTGGCGTCCTGCCGGTCCACCAGCAGCAGGATCTTGTCCGCCAACGCGTGGGCCAGCCCGGATTTGGCAATCGCCACGGCGAAAGCACCGAGCAAGGCGTAGGACATGGCCACGGTGGCACCGCCCCCCAGGCCGCTATTGAAGGCCTTGAGCGTGGCCTCGATGCCCAGGCCGCCGGCCAGGCCACCCACCAGGGCGCCAATGATCAGGGCGATCACTACATGCACGCGGGACAGGCTGAGCACCAGCATTACGCCAACCGCGGCAATTACTGCGTTAATCATCGTTACCTCATTACTGCGCCGCTAAAAATGGCGCAAAAGCCTGTGACCGACCGGAAGGCAGCGGGCTGCCGACATCGAAATGAAAGAGGTTCTTATTAGGGGGGCGCACTTTGCAGCAGCCGACCCGGCTTGTCAAAACCCCGCACCCCGCCGCCCGCAGGAGCGAGCTTGCTCGTAAAGCCCCCAAGACCAACCCCGTACCCGTGGCGAGGGAGCTTGCCCGCACCGGGCTGCACAGCAGCCCCAGCGCCTCGCGGTTTATTTCGAACAAGCGTTTAAAGAACGCCATTGGTCGGCCGCTACAGTGCAAAGTCTCAGATATTTATCGAATAAAGGACGTCTCCATGTCGCTCAGACAACTTTCCATCCAATGGAAAATCACCTTGCTGGCCGGACTCTGCCTGTTGGGCATCGTGTCGCTGTTGGTGGGGCTTTCGCTGTATCGCATGGAGCACAGCTCCGAGCTGGTGAAGGCCTCGAGCATGGAGATGCTCAACGAAGCCGCCCAGGCGCGGATCGAGGCCCAGGGTGAAGTCCAGGCACTGGGCATTCGCCAGCAATTCATGGACGCCTATCAATACGGCCACGGCTTCTCGCGCCAGGTGCTGTTCCTGCGGGAACAGGCCGAGAAACGCTTCCTCGACGCCTTCGACCTGCGCGAGGACCTGACCCGCCAGGTCAAGTCGGCGCTGCAGGCCAACCCCGACTTGCTGGGCCTGTCCCTGGTGTTCGAAGCCAACGCCCTGGACGGCAAGGACGAGTTGTTCGGCGGCCAGAGCGAACTGGGTAGCAACGAAAAGGGCCGCTTCGCCCTGTACTGGTCCCAACCCACCCCGGGCAAGCTGACCTCCATGTCACTGCCCGAAAGCGACATGAGCGACACCCGCACCGGCCCCAGCGGCCAGCCGGCCAACGCCTGGTTCACCTGCCCGCGCAGCACCCTCAAGCCCTGCGTGATCGAACCCTACTTCTATGACATCGACGGCCAGAAGGTGCTGATGACCAGCATCGTCTTCCCGCTGATGGTGGACGGCAAAGTCATCGCTTCGCTGTCGGTGGACATCAACCTCAACAGCCTCCAGGCCATCAGCCAGAGCGCCAGCAAGCGCCTCTATGCCGGCCAGACCAACGTCAGCATCCTGAGCCCGGTGGGCCTGCTGGCCGGCTACAGCCCGGACGCCAGCAAGCTCAGCCAGCGCCTGGACAGCGTCGACACCACCAACGGCGCCGAGCTGATCCGCCTGCTGGCCAACAGCACCCAGACCCAGAGCCTGCACAGCAACCGTGAACTCAAGGTGCTGGCGCCCTTCACCCCGATCCCCGGTGGCAAGGCCTGGGGCGTACTGCTGGATGTGCCGGAAAAAGTCCTGGTAGGCCCGGCCGAAGCCCTGAAAAGCGAGCTGGATGCGCGCAACAACAGCGGCACCCTGATCGAGCTCGGCCTGGGCCTGCTGGCCGCGGTGGTGGGCCTGTTGCTGGTGTGGCTGATGGCCCGCAGCGTGACCCGGCCGATCCTCGGCGTGGCCCACATGCTCGAAGACATCGCCAGCGGCGAAGGCGACCTGACCCGGCGCCTGGCCTACGACAAGCAGGACGAACTGGGCCAACTGGCCGGCTGGTTCAACCGCTTCCTGGACAAGCTGCAGCCGATCATCGCCGAGGTGAAACGCTCGGTGCAGGACGCTCGCGGCACCGCCGACCAGTCCTCGGCCATCGCCACCCAGACCAGCGCCGGCATGGAGCAGCAGTATCGCCAGGTGGACCAGGTGGCCACCGCTTCCCATGAAATGAGCGCCACCGCCCAGGACGTGGCCCGCAGCGCGGCCCAGGCCGCCCAGGCCGCGCGGGATGCCGACCAGGCCACCCGCCAGGGCCTGAACGTGATCGACCACACCACCCGCAGCATCGACTTGCTGGCCGCCGACATGAGCGCCGCCATGACCCAGGTCGAAGGCCTGGCTGCCAACAGCGAGCAGATCGGCACGGTACTGGAAGTGATCCGCTCGATTGCCGAGCAGACCAACCTGCTGGCCTTGAACGCGGCCATCGAAGCCGCTCGCGCCGGGGAAGCCGGCCGCGGCTTCGCGGTGGTGGCCGATGAGGTGCGCAACCTGGCCCAGCGCACCCAGGAGTCGGTGGAAGAAACCCGCCTGGTGATCGAGCAACTGCAGAACGGCACGCGGGAGGTGGTGGGTTCGATGAACAACAGCCATCGCCAGGCCCAGGGCAGCGTCGAACAAGTGGGCCAGGCGGTCACCGCCCTGCGCCAGATCGGCGATGCGGTAACCGTGATCAGCGACATGAACCTGCAGATCGCCAGCGCGGCCGAACAGCAGAGCGCGGTGGCCGAAGAGATCAACAGCAACGTGGCGACCATTCGCGATGTCACCGAATCGCTGTCGGAGCAGGCCAATGAATCGGCGCGGGTCAGCCAGTCGCTCAACAGCCTGGCCAACCAGCAACAGAGCCTGATGGACCAGTTCCGCGTCTGACCCCGCTGCCGCAGGCTGCGATAGCCGCCACGGGCGCCGAACCTGGCGCCCGGCAAGTTCAGCGCCTGGGCAGCTCGATCTCTACCCGCAAGCCGCCCCACTCGCTTTCCCCCAGGTTCAGGGTTCCACCGCAGGCGTCGACGATGTCGCGCACGATGCCCAGGCCCAGCCCGTGGCCGTGGGTCTGTTCATCCAGGCGCGTGCCCCGGCCGAAGACCTCATCGCGCCGCGCTTCGGGGATGCCCGGGCCGTCGTCGTCCACCGCCAGGCAGAAGCCCTGCGGCCGCTCTTCCACGCTCAGGCGCACCTGGGCATCCGCCCATTTGCAGGCGTTGTCCAGCAGGTTGCCCAAGAGCTCCAGCAGGTCTTCCCGGTCCCAGGGCAGGCGCAGCCCCGGTGGCGCCTGGTAGCTCAGTTCCAGGTGCTGGCCATGGATCATGTTCAAGGTCGCCAGGAGCCCCGGCAGCTCGGCATCGCACTCGAACAGCACCCCGGGCAGCGCATCCCCCGCCAGGCGCGCGCGGTTGAGTTCGCGATTGAGGCGCTGCTGCACCTGCTCCAACTGTTCCTGGAGCATCCTGCGCACCTCGGGGTGGCCGTCGAGCCTGGGGCTCGACGCCAGGCTCAGGAGCACCGCCAGCGGGGTCTTCAAGGCATGGCCCAGGTTGCCCAGGGCATTGCGGGAACGGTTGAGGCTGTCTTCGGTATGGGCCAGCAAGTGGTTGATCTGCGCCACCAGGGGCTCCAGTTCCACCGGCACCTGGGCATCCAGTTGCGAACGCTGGCCCTGTTGCAACTGGGCGATCTGCTCGCGGGCGGTTTCCAGCGGGCGCAGGGCGCGGCGCACAGTCAGGCGTTGCAGCAGCAGGATCAGCAGCAGCCCGGCCAGCCCCAGCCCGAGGCCGATCTGGCGCATGCGCTGGAAGCTTTCACGCACCGGGGTGTAGTCCTGGGCCACGCTGATGGAGATCGACTGCCCGAGGCGCTTGTAGTCGCTGCGCAGCACCAGCAGTTGCTGGCCCTCCGGCCCCAGTTGCAGGTTGCCCTGCAGGCCGGCGCGCTCCAGTTGCGGCAGTTCCTGGTCCCACAGCGAGCGTGAGCGCCAGTGCACATCGGCAAAATCGATACGGAAGTAGTGCCCGGAAAACGGCCGCTGGTAGGCCGGCGACAGACGCCGTTCATCCAGCTGCAGCCCCTGAGGGCCGCGCACCAGGGCCAGCAGCAGGCTCTCGCTGTCGTTGCGCAGGCCGGCTTCCAGGTAGCGTTGCAGGCCCACCTCGAACAGCCAGAGGCTGGTCTGCGCCAGCACCAGCCCGACCACCACCATCACCGTGATCAGGCCCAGGCTCAGGCGGCGCTGGATCGATCTCACGAAGTGGTTCCGCCGAACAGATAACCCTGGCCGCGGCGGGTTTCGATCACACTGCGACCCAGCTTGCGCCGCAGGTGGTTGACGTGAACTTCGAGGACGTTGGAATCGCGCTCGGTTTCACCGTCGTAGAGGTGTTCGGCCAGGTGGCTTTTGGACAGGATCTGCTGCGGGTGCAGCATGAAATAGCGCAACAGGCGGAACTCCGCGGCGGTCAGCAAGACATCCTGGCCGTCGCGGACCACACATTGCCGGCCCTCGTCCAGGTGCAGCCCGGCGGCCTGCAGGGTCTGCTGGTTGGCCTGGCCATGGGAGCGGCGCAGCAGGGCCTGGACCCGCAGGTGCAGCTCTTCGGGATGGAACGGTTTGCTCAGGTAATCGTCGGCGCCGGCCTTGAGCCCCTCGATGCGCTCGGCCCAGGAGCCGCGGGCGGTGAGGACCAGCACCGGCGTTGCCAGGCCATCGGCGCGCCACTTTCGCAGCACCTCCAGGCCCGGCACCCCGGGCAGGCCGAGGTCGAGGATGATCAGGTCATAGGGTTCGCTGGCGCCCTGGTACAGCGCGTCGCGGCCGTCGGCCAGCCAGTCCACGGCGTAGCCCTGGCGGTTCAGGCCTTCAAGCAGTTCATCGGCCAGGGATACGTGGTCTTCCACCACAAGCAGGCGCATCAGTCGTCTTCCTCATCTTTCAACAAACGCCCGGTGGCGGCTTCCAGGTCCAGCTCGCGAACCACCCCGTCCACAGTCAACAGCTCGACTTCATAGATGTACACATCGTGCTTTTCTTCCAGCTCGGCCTCCAGCAGCTTGGCCCCCGGGTAACGGTCCATGGCCTGCTTGAGCAGTTGCTCCAGAGGCAGGATCACCCCTTGCTGGCGCAGGCGCAGGGCCTCGTCCTGGTCCAGGTCGCGGGCCATGGCCAGGGAGCAGAACAGCAGCAGCGCCAGGGCTGCACGGCTGCCGGCGGTGCGCAGAGTGCGGTTCATTAGGTGTCCTGATGATCCTTGAGTACCTGGCCGCTCACGGCGTCCAGTTCCAGGTCCCATTCCAGCCCCTGCGGGTCGCGCAGTTCAACCTGGTAGATGTACTTGCCGTACTCTTCTTCCAGCTCGGTTTCACTGATGCTCGCCCCAGGATGCCGGGACAGGGCCGTGGCATTGAGTTTTTCAAAGGACACAATGGTACCAGCGTCGCGCAGTCTCAGGGCTTCGTCCGGCCCCAGGTCGCGGGCGTGGGCCAGGCTGGCGGTCAGGGCGACAAGGCTGGCGCCAAACAGCGCGGCAAGGGTCTTCATGGCAGTTCTCCAAAGTCGGTGGCCAAAGGCCGATGCCGCAGACCATACCCAAGGCAACTTAATTGAAACTGAATGGCCAGCATGGGCCTGACACAGGTTTCACTCGGCCCGCAGCCCCAGGTGTCTCTATACTCGGCGGCTGATTCAAGAGTGAGCCCGGTATGACCGCCATCCATATCAAGTTTCCCGCCCTGACCCTCAAGGCCGGCCCCCGCGCCCTGGCCCGCATCCGCCAGCAAGGCCTGCACCCCCGTGAAGTCGGCACCTTGCCCGGCGCCGCCGGCGGCCCCAAGGCCCTGGGCATCCAGGGCCTGGACCTGGCGCTGTTCGGTGAATGGCTGCCATCGGCGCCCCGGGAACGCTCGCTGATCGGCGCCTCGGTGGGTTCCTGGCGCTTCGCCAGCGCCTGCCTGCCGGACGCCGCCGAAGGCATCCGCCGCCTCGGCCAGTTGTACAACGCCCAGAGCTTTGCCAAGGGCGTGACCATGGCGCAGATCAGCCAGAGCTCCCGGCGCATGCTCGAGGACCTGCTGGAGGGCCGCGACGCTTCGATCCTCGACAACCCTCACTACCGGCTGAACATCATGGTGGTCAAAAGCCACGGCCTGCTCGCCGACGACCATCGCGGGCGCCTCGGCCTGGGGCTGTCCTCGGTGATCGCCGACAATCTGCGGGGCCGCGCGCGCCTGGCCCGGCACTTCGAGCGCCTGGTGCTGCACGACCCGCGCCTGGCCCCGCCCTTGCACGCCCTGGAAGACTTCCCCTCGCGCTTTGTGCCCCTGGACCGCGGCAACCTGCGCCAGGCGCTGCTGGCCTCGGGCTCGATCCCCATGGTCATGCAGGGCGTGCGCGATCTGCCCGGCGCCGGGGCCGGCACCTTCCGCGACGGCGGCCTGCTGGACTACCACCTGGACCTGCCCTACAGCGGCAGCGACATCGTGCTCTACCCGCACTTCACCGACCGGGTGATCCCCGGCTGGTTCGACAAGACCCTGCCCTGGCGCCGGGCCAGCCCGGAGCGCCTGCGGGACGTCTTGCTGCTGGCGCCGTCGAAGGAATACCTGGCGCGCCTGCCCTACGGCAAGCTGCCGGACCGCAACGACTTCAAGCGCTTCATGGGCGACGACGCCGGCCGGCAAAAATACTGGCGCAGCGCCATGGACGAAAGCCGGCGCCTGGGGGACGAGTTCCTCGAACTGGCGGCGCAGAATCGCCTGGGCGAACGCCTGCAAAGCCTGTGAGGGTGCCCCAGGCCGCGCACTGACCCTTTAGTCAGGGTTTTTCCGCAAGCGCCGGGGCAAGCTGATAAACTCGCCGCCTGCCTCAACTCGCCCCCGGGCGATAGCCATCTGACAGAGCTGACCGACACTGTGGAAATCTTCAAAGAATTTACCTTCGAATCCGCCCACCGCCTGCCTTTCGTGCCCGAGGGCCACAAGTGCGGCCGCCTCCATGGCCACTCGTTCAAGGTGGCGATCCACCTCAGTGGCGAGGTCGACGCACACACCGGCTGGATCCGCGACTTCTCGGAAATCAAGGCGATCTTCAAGCCGCTGTACGAGCGCCTGGACCACAACTACCTGAACGACATTCCCGGCCTGGAAAACCCCACCAGCGAAGTCCTGGCCAAATGGATCTGGAATGAGCTCAAGCCCCTGCTGCCGGAGCTGAGTGCGATCCGCATCCACGAAACCTGCACCAGCGGCTGCATCTACCGCGGCGAATAAGCCCGCCGAAGAAACCACCCCACGGGGTGGTTTTTTTATGCCTATGATTGCCCCACCCCGCCGTTACCCGAGCACTCGCGCCCATGCCGCCGACCATTCGCCCCGCTGCCCTGCCCGACCTCGCCGCCATCGAAGGCATCGCCAAGCGCGCCTATGCGCCCTATATCGCGCGGATCGGCCGGGAACCGGCGCCCATGCTCGAAGACTATTCGTGCCTGGTGCTGGCCCGGCAGGTCTGGGTCCTGGAGGAGCAGCAGGCAATCGCCGGTTTCGTTGTCCTGCTGGACGCCCATCAAGCCCTGCTGCTGGACAACCTGGCGGTCCACCCCGAGGCCCAGGGCCGGGGCCATGGCCGGCAACTGCTGGCCTTTGCCGAACAACAGGCCGTGGCCGCCGGTCACCGTTGCGTGCGCCTGTACACCAACGCAGCCATGAGCGAGAACATCGCCCTGTACAGCCGCCACGGCTACGTGGAAACCCACCGCGCCGTGGAGCACGGCCTGCACCGGGTGTACATGAGCAAGCCACTGGACTGAACCCAGGAGCCCTCTCCATGCCTCCACGTATCTACCTCGCCGGCTTCGACGTGTTTCGCGCCGACGCCCCGGCCCATGGCGAATACCTCAAGCAACTGTGCAGCGCCCAGGGCCTGCACGGCCTGTTTCCCCTGGATAACCAGGCGCCACCTCGCCTCACGCCAGAAGCCACCGCGCAGTGGATCTACCGGCAGAACCTGCTGATGATCCGCGGCTGCGATGCATTGCTGGCCAACCTGAATGACTTTCGCGGCCTCGAGCCGGATTCCGGCACCGCCTTCGAAGTGGGCGCGGCGGTTGCCCTGGGCAAACCGGTGTGGGCCTACTTCGAAGGCCCCGCCACCCTGCGCCGGCAGGTGCCCCACGATCACGCCGGGCGCGACGCCCAGGGCTTTGCGGTGGAGGACTTCAACCTGCCGCGCAACCTGATGCTGGCCTGCAGCTGGAGCGGCCGCAGCAGCAGCGTGGAAGCCGCCATCTTCGACCTCGGGTGCTGGCTGAGCGCTTCCCCTCCATCGGGCTGAGATAGCCGGCAACGTCACTTTCTGCCGAAAACGACCACCCCGGACAAAAGCCTTGTCTTGTCGCGAAAGCCGATGTTATGTTTCTAACACGAGATACAAAAATGAAACACAAATAACATTTCCAGCGAACGCCCGGCGAGATGGTCATGGACAAGAACAGTTTCCAAGTCACCCTGGAACAGCAGTTTGCAAGCCTGACCCCCACCGGCAAGCGCATCGCCACCTACCTGCTGGCCAACCTCCAGCAGTTGCCCTTCGAGACCGCCGACAGCATCGCCCAGCAAGCCGGCACCACGGGGATTTCCGTGGGGCGCTTCCTGCGCTCGCTGGGCTATCGCAACCTGGATGACGTCAAGCAAGGCCTGCGCGGCGATGCCCCGGCCTCCTGGCTGATCACCGATCGGCTCGGCGCCTTTCGCAGCGAAGCCCATCAGGACGATGCCCTGGAGCGCTCGATGCATCGCGAGATCGAGGCCATCCAGCATGTCTATGGCCTGGCCCGCAGCCAGCCCTTCGCCGCCATCGTGCAACAGATCGTCGAGGCCGATGCGGTGTTCATCATCGGCATCCAGTCGACCCGGGGCATCCTCAACGCCTTTCACAGCCACCTGGAATACATCCGGCCCAAGGTCTACTACGTGGACGGGCTTTCAGGCATCTACGCCGAAACCCTGAACTCCGGCTTTGCCAAGCCCTACGCGATCATCTCCGACTTTCGCGCCTACTCCAGCATCACCCAGACCTTCTGCGAAGTGGCCAATGCCAACGCCCTGCCCCTGGCCCTGGTCACCGACCTGCAGTGCCCCTGGGCCCGGGACTACCCGCTGGACCTGCTGCAACTGAAAACCGATGTCGGCCAGTTCTGGGATTCCCTCGCGCCCCTGACCTGCCTGTTCAACCTGATGGTGTCCGCCGTGGCCGAGGGCTATGGCGAGCGCCTGGACCAGCGCCTGGCCAAGAACCGACAGTTGCAGGAAGCCTTCGGCCAGTTCGAGTCCTGACCTTCAAGCGTTAACCCAGATGGAGTGAGTGAGTGAACAACAGCCCCCTTGTCGAAATCGACGCCCAGCGCCATCAGCTTCAGATCGACCTGATCTACGCCAGCGCCGACAACCTGGCCGGCCAGGTGATCTATCGCAACGCCCGCTGCCTGCTGCACAAGGACGCCGCCGCCTGCCTGTACAAGGCCAGCCAGCTGGCGCGCATGGCCGGCCTGGGCCTGCGCATCTACGACGCCTACCGCCCGGCCTACGCCCAGCACCTGCTGTGGCAGGCCCTGCCCAACCCGGACTACGTGCGCGACCCGCGCCTGGGCTCGCACCACACCCGGGGTGTGGCCGTGGACCTGACCCTGGTGGATGAAACCGGCGAGCCGCTGGACATGGGCACCGCCTTCGACGCCATGGAGCCCAAGTCGCACCAGTTCTACAGCGACCTGCCGCCCCAGGTGCAGCGCAACCGCCTGATGCTGCTGGGGATCATGCTCAGCGCCGGCTTCGAGGCGATCCCCACCGAGTGGTGGCACTACGAGCTGCCCAACGCCGAGGACTTTCCCCTGATCCAGGAGCACGACCAGCCCTTCGAACACTGATTTCCCGCTCCCCACCGGCCACAACAACAGGCAGCTAACTGCCCCAAGCCGGTCCTACTGCAACACTGCTTCAGCAACAACTGCCCGGTTATAGCTTTTATAAAAAACCTGACGAACTTCCCAACATCGAATGATCAAGGAAACCGGCATGACCCCTAACCGCAATCACCCTGATGTGCGTCTGTCCACCCGTGTCGCCCTGTCCCTGCTGTGCGCCGCCCTGAGCCTGGGCGCGTGGCAGGCAGCCAGCGCCGCCGCGCCCAAGGACACCCTGATGATCGGCAAGGCCGCCGACCCGCAGACCCTCGACCCCGCCGTGACCATCGACAACAACGACTGGGCCGTGACCTACCCGGCCTACCAGAAGCTGGTGACCTACAAGGTCGAGAACGGCAAGGGCAGCACCGAAGTCCAGGGCGACCTGGCCGAGAGCTGGAGCACCTCCGCCGACAACCTGACCTGGGATTTCAAGCTCAAGCCGGGCAACAAGTTCGACGACGGCAAGCCGGTGGACGCCGCCGCGGTGAAGTTCTCCTTCGACCGCCTGATGCAGCTCAAGCAAGGCCCGTCCGGCGCCTTCCCGGATGACATGAGCGTGGCCGTGGTCGACCCGCTGACCGTGCGCTTCACCCTGAAGAAACCCTACGCGCCCTTCCTCTACACCCTGGCCCACAACGGCGGCGGCATCATCAACCCGGACGTGGCCAACAAGGGCGAGGACGTCAACGCCTACCTCTCGACCCACACCGCCGGCTCCGGGGCCTTCCGCCTGAGCAACTGGCAGAAGGGCCAGGCGCTGACGCTGGAACCCAACAGCTATTACGCCGGCCCCAAGCCGAGCCTGAACAAGGTGGTGATCAAGATCATCAGCGAGGCCTCGGTGCGCCGCCTGCAACTGGAACGCGGCGACCTGGACATCATCGAGGACATGCCCGAAGACCAGCTCGGCACCCTGGCCGGCAAGCCAGGCATCGTGATCCAGACCTTCCCCTCGCTGCGGGTCAACTACCTGTACCTGAACAACAAGCGTGCGCCCCTGGACAACGTCGAAGCGCGCCAGGCACTGGTCCAGGCCATCGACTACAAGGGCATCGTCGACGGCATCCTCAAGGGCCAGGCCAAGCTGATGAACGGGCCGATCCCCGACGGCATGTGGGCCCACGACCCGAGCCTGCCGCTGATGCAGCAGAACCTCGACGGCGCCAAGGCCAGCCTGGCCAAGGTCCCGCAGAAAATCAGCAACCTGACCTACCTCTACTCGGACAAGGACGCCAACTGGGAGTCCATCGGCCTGACACTGCAAGCGGGCCTGGCGCCCCTGGGCATCAACCTGAAGATGGAGAAGCTGGCCAACGCCACCATGCGTGAACGGGTGGGCAAGGGCGACTACGACGTGGCCATCGGCTCCTGGAGCCCGGACTTCGCCGACCCCTACATGTTCATGAACTTCTGGTTCGACTCCAGCCTGCAGGGCTTGCCGGGCAACCGCTCGTTCTACAGCAACCCCGAGGTGGACAGCCTGATCCGCGATGCCGCGGCCACCAACGACACCGCCAAGCGCATCGAGCTGTACCAGAAGGCGCAGAAGATCGTCCTCAAGGACAACGTCTACGCCTACCTGTACCAGAAGAACTACAGCCTGCCGATGCGCGATTCGGTGAAGGGCTACGTGTTCCACCCGATGCTGGAACAGGTGTTCAACATCGCCGAAATCAGCAAGTAGGACCGGCCCTGCGTTCCCCGTCGCCGGCCCCTGAAACGGGGTGGCGCCGGGTTGCCGTGTCCCCGGCGAGGGGCCGTCGTGCCCCCTGCCGTTCGTCAAGCGTTAACGAGGTTGCCTCATGGCCTTCCTGAATATGTTGCGCAAACGCCTGCTCGGCCTGTTGCTGGTCGTGGTCGGGGTTTCGCTGATTACCTTCACCATCTCGCACCTGATTCCCGGTGACCCGGCGCGGCTGATCGCCGGCGACCGGGCCAGCGATGCCATCGTGCAGAACATCCGCCACCAGCTGGGCCTGGACCTGCCGCTGTACCAGCAGTACGGGCGCTACATGCTCGACCTGCTGCACGGCGACCTGGGCACCTCGATCCGCACCAGCCGCCCGGTGCTGGAGGACCTGCAGAGCTTCTTCCCGGCAACCCTGGAGCTGGCCCTGGCCGCCCTGCTGCTGTCGGTGCTGGTGGGGGTGCCGCTGGGGGTACTGTCGGCGGTCTATCACAACCGCTTCATCGACCAGATCGCCCGCACCCTGGCGGTCACCGGCATTTCCACCCCGGCGTTCTGGCTGGGGCTGGGGCTGATCGTGCTGTTCTACGGCCACCTCGGCTGGCTGCCCGGCAGCGGGCGCCTGGACGAAGGCCTGGAGCCGCCGCCCACGGTCAGCGGCTTCTACCTGATCGACTCGCTGCTGGCCGGGGACATCCCGCTGTTCCTCAATGCCCTGCAGCACCTGATCCTGCCGGCGGTGACCCTGGGCTTCGTCAACCTCGGGGTGGTGGCGCGGCAGATCCGCTCGGCCATGCTCGACCAACTGGGCGAAGACTACATCCGCACCGCCCGGGCCTACGGCCTGTCGCGCTGGGCGGTGATCCTGCGCCACGCCCTGCCCAACGCCCTGATCCCCTCGGTGACGGTGCTCGGCCTGACCCTGGGCGATTTGCTGTACGGCGCGGTACTGACCGAGACGGTATTCGCCTGGCCGGGCATGGGCGCCTACGTGGTGAAGTCGATCCAGGCCCTGGATTTCCCGGCGGTGATGGGCTTCGCGATCCTGGTGTCGTTCATTTATGTGCTGCTGAACATGGCGATCGACCTGCTGTACCGGGTGATCGATCCGCGCATTGGCGAGGTAAGTTGAGATGTCCGCTCCCTTGAACATTCCCCTGCCACAACCCACCGCGCAGGCCAGCGGCTGGCGCACCCGCCTGGCCTACCTGGGCTACCGCGTGCGGCAAAGCCCGCTGACCATCGCCGGGCTGTGCATGACCCTGCTGGTGCTGCTGTGCATGGCCTTCGCCCCCTGGCTGTCGAGCCATGATCCCAATGCCCTGAACCTGGCCCAACGCCTGGCCGCTCCCAGCGCCGCCCATTGGTTCGGCACCGACGAAGTGGGCCGCGACCTGTTCAGCCGGGTGCTCCACGGCAGCCGCCAGTCGGTGGGCGTGGGCCTGTTCGTGGCCTTCGCCTCGTGCCTGGCCGGGGGCCTGTTGGGCTGCCTGTCGGGGATCATCGGCGGGCGCTTCGACAGCCTGATCATGCGCCTGATGGACATCATGCTCTCGGTGCCATCGCTGGTGCTGATCATGGCCCTGGCCGCCGCCCTGGGCCCGAGCCTGTTCAACGCCATGCTGGCGATCACCCTGGTGCGCATTCCGTTCTATGTGCGCCTGGCCCGGGGCCAGGCCCTGAGCATCCGCCAGATGGGCTACGTCAAGGCGGCCCAGACCTACGGCGCCGGGCGCTGGCACATCGTCAGCTGGCACGTGGGGCGCAACGCCATGCCGCCGTTGCTGGTGCAACTGAGCCTGGACATCGGCAGCGCCATCCTCATGGCCTCGGCCCTGGGCTTCATTGGCCTGGGTGCGCAGCAGCCCACCGCCGAATGGGGGGCGATGGTGGCCACCGGGCGCAACTTCATCCTCGACAACTGGTGGTACTCGACCTTTCCCGGGCTGGCGATCCTGTTCACCGCCACCGGGTTCAACCTGCTGGGTGACGGCATCCGTGACCTGCTCGATCCACGACAACAGGGGAAATGACCATGAGCTCATCCGCCGTTCTCAACATCGACAACCTGAGCCTGGAATTCCCCGCCTACCGCAGCAATGTGCAGGCCCTCAACGGCGTCTCGCTGCACGTCAACCCGGGGGAAATCGTCGGCGTGGTCGGCGAATCCGGCTCGGGCAAGTCGGTGACCGCCATGCTCAGCCTGCGGCTGCTGCCCGAGCGCAGCTACCGCATCACCTCCGGCAGCCTCAGCCTGCTGGGCCGCGACATGCTCGCCACCCCGGAAAAACAGCTGCTGCAGATCCGCGGCCGCGATGCGGCGATGATCTTCCAGGAGCCGATGACCGCCCTCAACCCGACCCGGCGCATCGGCCGGCAGATGCTCGACGTGATCATCCATCACCAGCGCCTGAGCCAGGAACAGGCCCGGGCCAAGGCCATCGACCTGCTGCGCGACATGCACATCGCCGACCCCGAGCAGGTGCTGCAGGCCTACCCCTTCGAGCTGTCCGGTGGCATGCGCCAGCGGGTGATGATAGCCCTGGCGTTTTCCTGCGACCCGCAGTTGCTGATCGCCGATGAACCCACCACCGCCCTGGACGTGACCGTGCAGCGCCAGGTGCTGCTGTTGCTGCGCGAGAAAGCCCGGCAACGGGGCACCGCGATCCTGCTGATCACCCACGACATGGCGGTGGTCTCGCAGTTCTGCGACCGGGTCTATGTGATGTACACCGGCGCCGTGGTGGAGCAAGGCAGTACTGCCCAGGTCATGCTCGACCCGCAACACCCCTACACCCGCGGCCTGCTCAGCGGCCTGCCGGAGCAAGTGCGCCCCGGCGAGCCGCTGCTGACCATTCCCGGGCAGGTGCCCAACCTTGCTCACCTGCCCGGCGGCTGCACCTTCCGCGAGCGCTGCAGCCAGGCCATGGCGGTGTGTGCCCAACGGCCGCCGCTGCATTCGATCAACGCCAGCCAGCAGCACAAGAGCGCCTGCTGGCTGGCTGCCCCGGAGTCCGCCCAATGAATGCTTCGCAACCCCGGGCCGGCAGCGAGCCGCTGCTGCGCCTCAACGATGTACAGGTGCGCTTTCCCCTGAGCAACGACTGGCTGGGCCGGCCGCGGGCCTTCGCCCATGCCTTGAACGGCATCGACCTGGAACTGCGCCCCGGGGAAACCCTGGGCATCGTCGGCGAATCCGGCTGCGGCAAGAGCACCCTGGCGCAACTGCTCATGGGCCTGGTCAAGCCCAGCAGCGGCGACCTGCGCTGGGCCTACGCCAGCGACCGCGAGCGCCACAGCCACGTGCAGATCGTGTTCCAGGACCCGCAATCGTCCCTCGACCCGCGCCTGCCGATCTGGAAGATCATCACCGAGCCGCTGTTCGCCCTGGGCAACACCCCGGTGGCACAGATGCGTGAGATCGCCGCCAAGGTGGCGCAGCAGGTAGGCATCCGCGGCGAATACCTGGAGCGCTACCCGCACCAGTTCTCCGGCGGCCAACGCCAGCGCATCGCCATTGCCCGGGCCCTGGCGTCGAACCCGGACATCATCGTCCTCGACGAGCCGACCTCGGCCCTGGACATCTCGGTGCAGGCGCAGATCCTCAACCTGCTGGCGGACCTGCAACGCAGCCGCGGCCTGACCTTCGTGCTGATCTCCCACAACGTCTCGGTGGTCCGGCACATGGCCGACCGGGTGGCAGTGATGTACCTGGGGCAGATCGTCGAGCTGGGCAGCGCCGAACAGGTGCTGGAGCGCCCGCGCCACCCTTACACCCAATTACTGCTGGATGCGGTGCCGCGCCTGGGCGCGCCGCTGGCGGACAGCCAGCTCTCGGCGCCCACCGAACTGCCGGGCAACCGCAAGCTGCCCGCCGGCTGTTTCTTCTTCGACCGCTGCAGCCGCCGCGGCCCGGGCTGCGAGCTGCCGCAACAGCTGCTGGGCGATGCGACGCAGCAAGTGCGTTGCCATCGGCAACAGCTCACCGGGTGATCCCACCGCGCCACGCCGCCGACCACGGCGTGGTGCTTGCTCCCGGCGCGCCAAGGGCTTAAAACAAGCGCCTTCTCTCTGACGTTGCAGGAACCTCTTTCATGGAAAGCAGCTGGCTGACCCACGCCAAACGCCTGCAAGCCATCGCCTCCACCGGCCTGCATTTTTGCCGCGACGTGCATGATCGCGAGCGCTACCAGGAAGTCGCCGAGATCGCCCACGACATGCTCGCGCAGCTGGGCAACGTGCCCCTGGAGCGCATCAACGAACTGGTCTCGGACTTCGCCCAGCGCTACTCGACGCCGATGGTGGAAGTGCGCGGCGCGCTGATCGAGGACGGCAAGATCCTCCTGGTGCGCGAGCAGCACGACGGCCTCTGGGCCTTGCCCGGGGGCTACGCCGATGTGGGCCTGTCGGCGGCGCAGAACATCATCAAGGAAATCCGCGAAGAAGCCGGGCTGCAGGTTTCGGTGCGCCAGCTGTACGGCCTGCGGCACAAGGCCAAGGGGCCCTACAAGCCCGATCACCGGGACTTCTACAAGCTCTACTTCCTCTGCGAACGGCAAGACGCCGAGGCCCCGATGGCCGGCAGCGAAACCAGCGACGCGGCGTTCTTCGCCCCGGACCAGTTGCCGCCGCTGTCCCAGGGACGCACCGTGGAACGGGATATCCAGGAGGCCTTTGACTTCCACGAAGGCCGGCGCAGCGTGGCCCTCTTCGACTGAGCGTGACGGCGCCGATGTAAAGCACCCTTGACATTAAAAAGCGCCCCACCTAATGTAAAGGACACTTTACTAAAAGGAGATCGCCCATGGGCACCAAACGCTATTTCAGGGAATTCGGCCTGGCCTTGCTGGCCTACATCGCTTGCGTGCTGCTGAGCAGCCACTGGCTGGCGGACATGAACCCGGGCCCGGGCAAGATCGCCCTGGCCCTGGTGCCGGTGATCCCCATGGTAGCCATGGCCCTGGCGGTGGTGCGCCAGTTGCGACGCATGGACGAACTGGCCCGGCGCATCCAGCTCGAAGCCCTGGGCCTGTCCTTTGTCTGCACCGCGCTGATCACCTTCAGCTACGGCTTCCTGGAAACCGCCGGCCTGCCCCGGCTCTCGATGTTCTACGTATGGCCCGTGATGGGCCTGGTCTGGGCCCTGGCCACGGTGGCCGGCGTGCGGCGCTACCGATGAACAACCAACTGCGCGAACTGCGCACCCGGCAAGGCTGGTCCCAGGCCGAACTGGCCACCCGCCTCGAGGTGTCACGGCAGACGGTGAATGCCATCGAGACCGGGCGCTACGACCCCAGCCTGCCCCTGGCGTTCAAGATTGCCCGGGCCTTCGAGATGCCCATCGAAAGCATTTTCAGCCCCGACGAGGACTGAACCGCCGGTGAACCAATCTGGCCCAAGGGTGCACCGCTTTCGCCCCCGGGCCACAGGCAACCGGTGCAGGGGCACGGGCATCGGCTATAACTGCTGGGGCGCCCGGCCCTGCCGTCAAGGATTGGCACGGCGCCTGCAACAGCGTGGCATCACTGCGACCAGGGACAGGCCCATGACCCAGCACGAACCCGGCAACGACTACCCCTTGAGCGAAGTTCCGCAGCACGCCCGCAAGGGCCTGGCCTCCATGGCCATGGTGCTGCTGGGCTTCACCTTCTTCACTGCCACCATGTTCGCCGGCGGCAAGCTGGGGGTGGCCTTCGACTTCACCACCCTGCTGGTGGTGATCCTCGTCGGCAACCTGCTGCTGGGGATCTACGCCGCCAGCCTGGGCTACATCGCCTTCAAGAGCGGGCTGAACACGGTGCTGATGGGGCGCTTCTGCTTCGGCGAACGGGGCAGCAAGCTCAGCGACCTGATCCTGGGTTTCACCCAGATCGGCTGGTACGCCTGGGGCACCGCCACCGCCGCGGTGGTGCTGGGCAAGTATTTCCAGCTGGATCCGGGTGCGGTACTGGGGCTGATGCTGCTGTTCGGCATGGCCTTCTGCGCCACCGCCTACATCGGTTATCGCGGCCTGGAGATCCTGTCCTGGATCGCGGTGCCGGCCATGGGCCTGCTGTTGCTGCTGTCGATGTGGGTGGCCACCCGGCAGATCGGCGGCCTCGACGGTTTGCTGGGGGTCACGCCTAGCGCCAGCCTGGACCTCTCCAGCGCCATCACCCTGGTGTTCGGCACCTTCGTCAGCGGCGCCACCCAGGCCACCAACTGGACCCGATTTTCCCGCTCGGCGCGGGTGGCGGTGAGCGCCAGCCTGATCGGCTTCTTTATCGGCAACGGCCTGATGGTGCTGATCGGTGCCTACGGCGCCATCGTCTACCAGCAGCCGGACGTGGTCGAAGTGCTGCTGCTCCAGGGTTTTGCCATGGCGGCCATGGCCATGCTGCTGTTGAACATCTGGAGCACCCAGGACAACACCATCTACAACTTCGCCGTGGCCGGCTGCAACCTGTTGCGCACCGACCGGCGCAAGACCGTGACCCTGGTGGGCGCGCTGATCGGCACCCTGCTGGCGATGCTCGGCATGTACGACCTGCTGGTGCCCTACCTGATCCTGTTGGGCACGGTGATTCCGCCGATTGGCGGGGTGATCATGGCGGACTTCTTCTACCGCTGGCGCGGCCGCTACCCGCGCCTGGCCGACAGCCAGTTGCCGGCCTGGAACTGGCCGGGCCTGGCCGCCTATGGCCTGGGCACCCTGGCGGCCTTCTGCTCGCCCTGGGTCGCGCCGCTGGTAGGCATCGGCGTGGCCAGCCTGAGCTATGTCCTGCTCAGCGCCTGGCTCGGCGCCCGCACCAGCGCCACCCTCGACGCCCGGGCCTGAACCCGGGCCTTGCCCTCCCGGCGCGTTCCGGGTCTATCATGACCCGCCCCGAACCACCTGCCTGCTTCGACCGGTACCGGTTGAAGCACAGCCCAATGACCGAGGGACAAGGGCCGCCGCCCGGATCCCACGGCTGAACCGCTGATTGCCCGACCCGAGGAACCGCTCCGATGCTGATCACCAACGCCCGCCTGCGCCACCGTGAAGGCCTGCACCAACTGCACCTGGAAAACGGCCGCATCGCCCGCATCGTCCAGCAGGGCCCGGACGCCCCCACCGCCGCGCCGGCCTTCGGCCCCGAGCACCTGGATGCCGGCGGCAACCTGGTGGTGCCGCCCTTCGTCGAACCGCACATTCACCTGGACGCCACCCTCACCGCGGGCGAGCCGCGCTGGAACATGAGCGGCACCCTGTTCGAAGGCATCGAGTGCTGGGGCGAACGCAAGGCCACCATCACCGCCGAAGACACCCGCGCCCGCGCCCACAAGACCATCCGCGCCCTGGCCGCCCACGGCATCCAGCATGTACGCACCCATGTCGACGTCACCGACCCGGACCTCACCGCCCTCAAGGCCATGCTCGAAGTGCGCGAGCAAAGCGCGCACCTGATCGACCTGCAGATCGTCGCCTTCCCCCAGGAAGGCATCGAATCGTTCCGCAACGGCCGCGAGCTGATGGAAGAAGCCATCCGCCTGGGCGCCGATGTGGTGGGCGGTATTCCGCACTTCGAATACACCCGGGACCAGGGCGTGAGCTCGGTGAAGTTCCTCATGGACCTGGCCGAACGCAGCGGGTGCCTGGTGGACGTGCACTGCGACGAAACCGATGACCCGCATTCGCGCTTTCTTGAAGTGCTGGCCGAAGAAGCGCGCAGCCGGGGCATGGGCTCCCGGGTCACCGCCAGCCACACCACGGCCATGGGCTCCTACGACAACGCCTACTGCGCCAAGCTGTTCCGCCTGCTGGGGCATTCGGGCATCAGCTTCGTCTCCTGCCCCACCGAAAGCATCCACCTGCAGGGGCGCTTCGACAGCTTCCCGAAACGCCGCGGCGTGACCCGGGTCAATGAGCTGCTGGAGGCCGGGATGAACGTGTGCTTCGGCCAGGACTCGATTGTCGACCCCTGGTACCCCCTGGGTAACGGCAACATCCTGCGGGTACTGGAAGCCGGCCTGCACATCTGCCACATGCTCGGCTACCGCAACTTGCAGAACGCCCTGGACCTGGTCACCGACAACAGCGCCAAGGCCCTGGCCCTGGGCGAGCGCTACGGCATCGAAGAAGGTCGCCCGGCGAACCTGCTGATCCTGTCTGCCGACAGCGATTACGAAATGATCCGAAGCCAGGGCCTGGCGCTGTACTCCATCCGCCACGGCAAGGTGCTGATGCAACGGCAGATGGCCCAGGTGCAATGGCAAGACGCATGACCTGCAAAAAACCGTAGGCGCCAGCTTGCCGGCGAAGGCGCCCGTCAGATCGCTTTCGCCGGCAAGCCGGCTCCTGCAAGAAGCTACAAGCGCACGGCCTGACCAAACAGGCAGACCCGGCGCAGCTCGCCATCCTGTTCCTCCAGGCGCAACGGCGCGGTGCCGCCGGGCATCACCACCTGCACCTCGCCAGCCTTGACCCAGCCCACCCGCCACGCCGCGCTGGCCACGGCGCTGGCGCTGGTGCCCGAAGAGGCGGTCGGCCCTTCGCCGCGTTCGAACACCCGGGCGACGATGCGCTGCGCCGACTCGCGCATCGCCCATTGCAGGTTGACCCCTGCCGGGCACGGTTCGCCGCTGCCCAGGGGCAAGGCGAAAGCGGTGGCGGTCAGGCCCTCGGCCAGGGGCGCCTGGAGCATTTGCAGGTTGCTCGGCAGGGCCTCGCGATCGTCCACCAGGGTCACGCAGTGGGGGTTGCCGATGCGCACGAACTGGCTGTGCTCCCACAGCGGGTTCAGCGCTTGCAACGGTGCCACCCGGCTCAGCTCGCGACCGTTCAGGGTCACCGCCTCGACGCCAATGGCGGCCACCGCCTCGGGCCCGAAGGACGGCTGGCCGAGGTCCAGCCAGAACCCTGGCACCCCCGCCACCCGGGCCGGCTCCACCACGGTGGCCACCGGCGAGGTACCGGTGGGCTGGTCATGGTGCACCTGCAACAGGGTTGGCCCCTGCTCGGCCAGCAACCCCTGCTCGGCCAGGGCCTGGGCAAAGATGGTCAGGCCATTGCCACTGCGCTCGGCCAGGGTGCCGTCGGTGTTGACGATCAGCAGATCGAAGGGCGCCACGTCCTGGAACGGCCCCACCAGCAGACCGTCGCTACGGTGGGCCTTGGCCCCCGGCGGGCGGGTGCCCGGAGCCCAGTCACAGAGGGCGGCGATGGCCTGCTCGCTCCACAAGCGCCGGTCCCGCGCGGCCTGGGCGGCGCTGCCGGGCAAGGCGACCCCCAGGCTGCGCAACCGCGCGGGTGTCACCACCCCATAGATGTTGCCCCGTGCATCGTAGAACGCCGCCATCACACCGCCTCCTGGAAAACCGAGCCGCTGACATTACGGAGAAACCGGCGGCTCGACCAGAGGACAACACCGGCTCAGGCCGGCAAGACGACCTGTGCGCGGTACCCCAGCCGACGCCACCTGCCACAGAAGCCCCTGGGTTCGTGGCTTTCTCGGGCAAGCCCCGCAGGCCCCCTGAACCTCAGCCGGCCGTGGGCACTTCCAGGCCGACCTTGACCCGGTTCATCGCCACCAGGGTCTTGAAGCGCTTGACGTTGGGGTTGTCGAAGAACAGTTCGCGGGTCAGCTGGGTGTACTGGGCCATGTTGCGCACGCAGAAAATCAGCACGAAATCGCACTCGCCGGCCACGTAGTAGCACTGCTGGACCTGGGGGCAGGCCTGGAAGTTGCGCTTGAGGGCGTCGATCTGGTCGATGCGCTCACTCTCCACTTCCACCTCGACGATGATGCTCAGTTCGTGCCCCAGGGCATCCGGCGCGACGATGGCGCTGTAGCGCTCGATCACCCCCTCGTCGCAGAGGCGCTTGAGCCGCCGGTTGACCGCCGCGGTGGACAGGTTGACCCGCAGCCCCAGCTCGCTTTGCGCGGTGCTGGCGTCACGTTGCAGCTCGGCGAGCAGCTTCAGGTCGTAGGCGTCGAGGCTGGCATTCATGGGCAGGAAAACTCCGGGAAGGAACGGCACGCACTGCAACGTTTTTGTGTAAAGCCGCCGATTATGCGAAACAAACCGCCGGCCTGCGCAAATTTATTTCACCCGCAACCCTGTGCAGAAGCACTGCGCTGCGGATTTCTGCAACCTTCGAGGGCCAGATTTGTCACAATCCCCACCCGGCCGCCATCACGCCATGGGGGCATCAGGCGGCCGGCAGCGAGTTCGATCGCCAAGGATTTTTATGACTGCCAGCAACACCCACTTCCAGGCCACCCCCGGCCGCCTCGAACAGATGTCCACGCGCATCGCCTTTTTCATCGCCGGCTTCGGCATTGCCGCCTGGGCCCCGCTGGTGCCCTACGCCAAGGCCCGGGCCGGGCTCGACGAAGGCACCCTGGGCCTGTTGCTGCTGTGCCTGGGGGTGGGTTCGATCCTCGCGATGCCGATTGCCGGCGCCCTGGCCGGGCGCTTCGGCTGCCGCAAAGTGATGGCCGGCGGCACCCTGCTGATCTGCCTGGCCCTGCCCTTGCTGGCCACCCTGACCTCGATTCCGCTGCTGATGGCCGCGCTGTTCATATTCGGCGCCGGGCTGGGCGGCGTGGATTCCACGGTCAACCTGCAAGCGGTGATTGTCGAGCGGGCCAGCGGCAAGACCATGATGTCGGGCTTTCACGGGCTGTTCAGCCTGGGCGGGATCGTCGGCGCCGCGGGGGTCAGCGCCCTGCTCGGCCTGGGCTTGTCGCCACTGGGCGCGACCCTGGTGGTGATCGCCCTGATGCTGCTGGCGCTGCTCAAGGCCGCGCCGCACATGCTGCCCTATGGCAGCCAGAGCTCGGGCCCGGCCTTTGCCGTGCCCCATGGTGTGGTGCTGTTCATCGGCTGCCTGTGCTTCGTGGTGTTCCTCGCCGAAGGCGCGGTGCTGGACTGGAGCGCGGTCTTCCTCACCGCCGAGCGCGATCTGGATGCCGCCTACGCCGGCCTGGGCTACGCCGCCTTCGCCCTGACCATGACCCTGGGCCGCCTGACGGGCGATGCCATCGTCCATCGCCTGGGCGCGCGCCGGGTGATCATCATCGGCGGCACCACGGCCGCCGCTGGCCTGTTGCTGGCGACCCTGGCCCCGGCCTGGGAGGCGGCGCTGGTGGGTTATGCCCTGGTGGGCGCGGGTTGCTCGAACATAGTGCCGGTGCTCTACACCGCCGTGGGCAAGCAGAACGTCATGCCCGAAAGCATCGCCGTGCCGGCCATCACCACCCTGGGTTACGCCGGCATCCTGGCCGGGCCGGCGGTGATCGGCTTCATTGCCCATGGCAGCAGCCTGAGCGCGGCCTTCGGCCTGATCGCCGTCCTGCTGCTGGCGGTGGCCGCCAGCGGCAAGGTACTCAAGGTCTGAGCCACTTAAGCACAGCATTGCACCAGGGATTCGCCGCCGTCCCTGTAGGAGCTGGCTTGCCAGCGAAGGGGCCACCAATCAGGGCCCATCCTCCAGAACCTGCGCCGCTCGGGGGATTCGCCGGCAAGCCGGCTCCTACAGGCGCCGCCGTCCCTGTAGGAGCTGGCTTACCAGCGAAGGGGCCGCCAGCCATGGCCCATCCCCAGAACCTGCGTCGTCCTGGGAATTCGCCGGCAAGCCGGCTCCTACAGGCGCACCCTCCATGCAGGAGCTGGCTTGCCAGCGAAGGGGCCACCAATCAGGGCCCATCCTCCAGAACCTGCGCCGCTCGGGGGATTCGCCG
>NZ_JBXAJB010000001.1:0-81156 GCF_058796855.1 Pseudomonas sp. GW823-FHT03E05 | reverse complement strand
GCAAGCCGGCTCCTACAGGCGCCACCATCCCTGTAGGAGCTGGCTTGCCAGCGAAGGGGCCGCCAGCCATGGCCCATCTCCCAGAACCTGCGCCGCTCTGGGGATTCGCCGGCAAGCCGGCGCCTGTTGCGGGGGTCAGAAGCCGACGCTGGCCTGGACAAAGAAGGTCCGGGGCGCGCCCACGTAGATCCCCGAGTTGTTGTCGCTGGAACGGGTGAAGTACTGGCGGTCGAAGACGTTCTTCACGCCGGCCCCCAGCTTCAGGTTCGACAACTGCGGCCCGAAGTCATAGCCACCACGGATGTTCCACAGCACATAACCCGGCATGTCGCCGTACCGGCCATCGGCGCTGCCATCGGTGATGTAGTTGCCGTTGAAGCTGCCGTTGGCGTTCACCCCGGTGCCCGGCGAGTGCTGCTTGGACTGGGCGAAGGCATCGATGTTGTAGGTCCAGCGGTCGATGTCGTAGCGCAGGCCGACAGTGGCCACCTGGCGCGAGTAGAACGGCAGGTCGCGGCCCTTGAAGCCGGGGATCTCGCCTTCATAGCTGGCGCGGGTGTAGGTGAAGCCGGCGTTGGCGGTCAGGCCGTCAAGGCGCGGGTCCAGGGCTGCCAGGTCGTAATGCATCGAGGCTTCCAGGCCCTGGTGCTTGGTGGCCCCCAGGTTGGTCCAGCCCACGTCGTTGCTGATGTATTGCAGCTCGTCATCGAAGTCGATGTAGAACAGCGTCACTTCACCGCCCCATACATCGTCGTTGTAGCGGGTGCCGATCTCGTAGGTCTTGGCCTTCTCCGGGCTCAGGCCGTTGGCCGTCTGGTCGCCCTTGCCGCCCTGGCCCAACTGGAAGTACTGCAGGCTGCCAAAGGAAGTCTCGTAGTTGGCGAACAGCTTCCAGGCATCGGACAGGTGATACATCACGCTCAGGGCCGGCAACGGTTCGTTGCTGTCGATGCTGCGGCGCTTCTCCTGCACTCGCACGCCGTTGGTGCCCGGGACCGGCCGGTCGTGCCAGTTGGTGCTGATGTCCTCGAAGCGGATGCCCGGGGTGATGGTCCAGTTGCCGACGTCGATCTTGTCGTCGATGTAGTAGGCATTGGCCTCGGTGCCGCCGGTACGGTCCTGGTAGACATGGCCGTCGGAATCCGCGGTGAGCACCGGCTGGTTGTTCACCAGGGCCACGCGGCTGGCCTGTTCATGCATGCCTTCCTTGAGGTAGCGATAACCCACGCTGACTTCCTGGGTGGTGGGCCCCAGGTCGAACACATGGGACACCCGCGGCTCGATGCCGAAGGTGTAGTAGGTGCGCGGGTAGGAGACCAGGGTCTTCTGGTCGCTGGCGGCAATGTTGCTGCCGCGGAAGCTGTCGGAGTAGTAGGTCAGCACTTCGAACTGGGTGCGGTCGTCGACCTGACGCTGGTACTTGAAGGACACATCCTTGCGCCGGCCGCTGAAGTTGTCCCAGTCGCGATCGGAGTCGTAGGGCTTGGCGTCGTACTGCTTCTGGGTCAGGCCGCCGGGCATGTCGGCGGTGGCGTCGTAGTAATGCAGGTTGAACCAGAACTCGTCCTGCTCGGTGGGTGCCCAGTGGGTCTTGAGAATCACGTCGTCGATGTCGTTGCCGTTGTTGCCCTCGCGGTAGCCATTGCCGTTGACCCCGGAATACAGCAGCGCCACCCCCAGGCCGTTGTCCGCAGTGCCGCCGAGGAAAGCCGTGTCGATGTGCTTCCAGCCGCCCTGCCGTGAGGTTTCCAGGGTGGTGCCGATTTCCCCGGTGGCCTTTTCCGGAATCGCCCGGGTCACGAAGTTGATCACCCCGCCGACGTTCTGCGGCCCGTAGCGTACGGAACCGGCGCCGCGCACCACATCGATGCTGTCCAGGTTGCCGGAGGAAATCGGCGCCATGGACAACTGCGGCTGGCCATAGGGTGCAAAGGCCGCCGGCACGCCGTCGATCAGCACCGTGGAGCGCGGCGACAGGCGCGAGGTCAGGCCGCGCACGCCGACGTTCAGGGAAATATCGCTGCCACCGGTGCCGTTGGCATCCTGGACCTGCACCCCGGGCACCCGGCGCAGCACGTCGCCGACGTTCATCGCGCCCTGCTCCACCATGGCCTCGCGGCGGATCACCGTACGTGCACCGGGGTGGTTCTGGACCTTTTGCACATCGGCATCGCCCAGCCAGTCGCCCACCACGCTGATGCTGCTGGTGCCCAGCTCCAGGGCACCGCCCGTGGCTGCCGGAGCCGGGCTCAGGGTCACCGAACCGCCGTCGATCCGGTATTGCAGGCCACTGCCCTGGAGCAACTGGCCCAGGGCCTGTTCCGGGGACAGGTTGCCGTCCACCGCCGGGGCCTGCTTACCGGCCACCAGCTCGGGGCTGAAGAACACCTGCAACGAGGTCTGCAGGCCCAACTGGCTCAGGGCCTGGCCCAGCGGCTGGGCCTGGATGTGAATGGCGGCGGCTTGCCCGGCCTGGGCCTGGGGCAAGGCCGCACTGACCGCCAGGGCCAGGGCCAGGGGCAGCCAGCGGCGCGCGGGCAACGGGGATACGGCGGGAGAAACGGCTATTTTTTTCACGTCGGCGGCAGTCCTGTCGATCACACAAAGGTGCGTCTGTTAATGCAAACCAGTTGCAGTTGGACAAGAAGACGATGAACTGAAAAAAAACCTGAATCTAACGTGAAAAAATTTCCTGGCTACCGTCGGCAAGGGTCCGCACCTCCACCGGCAGGATGCTCGGCAGGGCCTTGAGCAGGGCCTGGGTGTCGTCGGACTTGAACACGCTGGTCAGGCGCAGCTCACCCACTGCGGCGCTGGCCACCCGCAGGGGCTGTTCGCGATAACGCGAGACTTCGGCCACCACCTCGGCCAGGGAGGCGTTGTTGAATACCAGCTTGCCGCTGCGCCAGGCCGTGAGCGCCTCGGGGTTCACCGCGTAGGCCTCAGCCACCTTGCCGTGCTCATCGACATGGGTACCCTGGCCCGGGGTCAGGGCAATGAAATCATCCGTCGCGGCGTCGCGCCCCTGCACCTTGACCCGGCCCTGCTCTACCGCCACCCGGGTCTGGCGTTCATCGCGGCGCACATCGAAGCGGGTGCCGGTGACCGTGACCTTGCCCGCTCCCGCCGCCACCACGAAGGGCCGATCCGTGTCGTGCTCGACGTTGAACAGGGCTTCGCCTTCCACCAGCTCGATCAGCCGCTGGTTCCTGGCATAACGCACCTGCAGGTGGCTGCGGCTGTTCAGGTCGATCTGCGAGCCATCGGGCAAGGCCACATGGCGGCGCTCGCCCAGGGCAGTCACGAATTGCGCACTGTAGGAAACCGGCTGGTTGAGGCCACTGAACAGCCCCAGGCCCACGGCCAGCGTCGCCACCCCGGCAGCCAGGGCAAAGCGCAGCAGCGGGCGCCGCCGGGCCTTGGCCGGCGGGGTGGCGCACAGCGCTTGCAGGCGCGCCCTGGGCACCAGGTCGGTGGCCGCCCACAGGGCTTCGAGCAACTGGAACTCGTGCCGGTGCTGCGGATCCTCGGCCAGCCACTGCTGGAACCGCAGTTGCTGCTCCGGGCTCACCTCGGGCTCCTGCAGCCGCGTGAACCAGGCCGCCGCCTCGTCACGAATCCTGGCCTGCGCGCTGGCGCAATCGCGGCTGTCCATCATGCAAATTCCTGTTTGGCAGAGGGTGAGAAATCGCCACGACTGATCATGGGGCCGACCCGTCCAGACGGTCGCGCAGATGCCGCAGGGTGCGGATCATATACTTTTCCACCATGTTCTTTGACAGCCCCAGGCGCTCGGCGATCTCGGCCTGAGTCAGGCCTTCGATCTTCTGCCAGACAAACACCTTGCGACAGTTGACCGGTAACTCGCCAAGCGCCCGTTCGATGGAATCGGCCAACTGGATCGCGTGCATGAAATGCTCCGGGTCGCCGCTGGGCGACACGCTGAGGTGGACCCCCTGTTCTTCCAGGGCACCGCGCCGGTCTTCTCGGCGAAAGGCATCCACGGCGATATTGCGCGCGGTCTGATGCAGGTAGGCGCGCGGCTGCTGCACCGTGGCGGCATCGGATTCCAGCACCCGGACAAAGGTGTCGTGGGCCAGGTCCTCGGCCTGCTGGCGATTGCGCAAGCGCCGGGTCCAGGTGCCGATCAACTCTTCGTAGTGCTCGAAAAAGCCTGGTCTGCGGGGCGGCTTGGCTGTCATCGCGGGGCGCTGGGGAATTGGGGCGTGAATAGTAATGCTTCGCATTAATGCAGGCAATGGATTCACCGCCCACCTCGCGCCGGCGGTCGGCCCTAGCGGCTGTACCAGCGCGGCGACTCGACAAACAGGTGAGTCTGCCCCGCCACCAGCCAGTCCCCCAGGCACTGTTGCAGGTGGGCCAGGCAATGCACGGCCAGGTAGATTTCGTGGTACGGAATGACCATCAGGCGCAGGCTCAGGCCCATGGGCCCGCCTTGTACAATCGGTTCATCTCGGCGCCCTTGTTTTATTTATACCGAACAATTAACCGATATAATGAACGGCGAAATTTATCTGCGTCAAGAGAATCAAGGATGATTTAATAGAGATATGAACGATAAAACGAACGACCCAACCTCCCTGTCGCCCATCGGCCTGCTGGCCATGGCCATCAAGCGCGAGCGCCTGAATGCTGGTTTCTCCGTTTCGGAACTGGCCAAGCGGGCCGCGGTGGCCAAGTCCACCCTGTCCCAGCTGGAAGCCGGGCTGGGCAACCCGAGCATCGAGACCCTGTGGGCCCTGGCCCAGGCCATGGGCTTGCAGGTGACGCGGTTTTTCCAGCAACCGGCGCATCAGCTGAAAGTCATCCGTGCCCACGAAGGCACCACCGCCCATGCCGAGGATGCCCACTACGCGGCGACCCTGCTCGATGACTGCCCGCCGGGGGCGCAGCGCGACCTGTATCGCCTGAAGGCGCAACCCGGCCAGGCGCGCCAGTCCAAGGCCCACCTGCCGGGCACCGTGGAACACCTGGTGATCTGCAGCGGGCGGGCCCTGGCCGGGCCTGCGGACAGCCCGGTGAGCCTGGAGGCCGGCGACTACATCCGCTACAGCGCCGACCTGCCCCACGTGTTCGAAGCCCTGGAGGCCGACACCACGGCGATCCTGGTCATCGAACATCGCTAGAGCCCGGGCATTTATCTGCAGGGCCAAGTCTGGAATCATGGCCCCCCGCCTCAACAGGAGTGAGCATCAATGCCGTATTTCTCCCGCCGCGCGCCCCTCCTTGGCCTGCTGCTGGCCAGCCTTGCTGCCCAGGCCGCCCCCAAGCAGGACCAGGACCTTCACATCTACTACAGCATGGTGCCCGGCCAGTTCACGCTGATCGGCAAGGAGCCCGATGGCGGGCCGACCTACTCGGGCACCGCGGTGATCCGCTACGAGAACCAGGCCCTGACCCTGGTCAAGACCATCGACGGCAAGACCACCACCGCCACCGGCAAAGTGGAACGGGCCACCATGGCCGAAGCCGATGTGCTGCGTTTCAGCTGGCCGGGGCACAACGCCACCTGCCTGGTGCGCGGCGACCTGGACAACTACTCACGCTTGAGCTGCTACTGGACCCGGGACGGGGTGGACCACAAGGAACCGGGGCTGGAGGCCTATTTCCCCACCGAAACCTGGCCCGGCCATCAGGACTGAAACCCGCCCTTCTGTGCTCCCCCACTTTAGCGAGCCACGCCATGATCCAGATCGTCGAATACAGCAACCCCCACCATCGCCAGCCCGTGATCGACCTGTGGAACCGCAGCTTCGGCTACGACACGGCCCACAACACCCCGAGCCTGGCCATCGACCGCAAGCTCGCGGTGGATGACGCTCTGTTCTTCGTCGCCCTGGACCAAGGACAGGTCATAGGCACCCTGATGGCCGGCTATGACGGCCACCGCGGCTGGCTCTACGCCCTGGCGGTGGACCCGCAACAGCGCCGGCTCGGCACTGGCCGGGCCCTGGTGCGCCATGGCGAACAAGCCCTGCAGGGCCGCGGCTGCCTGAAGATCAACCTGCAGATCCTCAGCAGCAACGCCACCGTGCAAAGCTTCTACCAGGCCCTGGGCTATCAGGTCGAACCACGTATCAGCATGGGCAAGGTGATCAGCGCCAACCTCCCCGAACACCTGCGTGGCTAGGGGCCGCCGCCCCACCCTCACCAGTTGTGCCGGTTGCTGCGCGGTGGCGCCAGCAGTTGCTGGGCCAGGCTGGCGGCCGCCAGCGGCGAGGCACTGTGCAACAGCGGATAACCCCAGAACTTTTCATAGGTATCGGCAAAGGCCTCGACCCCGGCCTGGGCCTCGGGCTCCGGGGCGATGACGATCATGGCCTTGATCCAGCGACGGATCGCCGCCTTGTTGCGTTTCATCCATAACGCCCCCTGCTTGAGCAATGCCTTGCTCTGCTCGGTGTTGCGCTGCGCAGGATCGGGCATGGCATCGCTCATCAGGACAAAGGCCTGACCGCGCTGCATCAACGCCTCCAACTGCTGGAACGGCTCGACTCCCGGCTGCCCGGCGCCTTTGGCGGGGCGCATCCAGACCAGGGGAAAATGCTGATGATCGAAGTACATGGGAACACCTCAAGAAAGCTGACAAACAAGAATGGTTATCATCTTCCCGTATGAACCTGTCCGCATCAGTCGAGATTGACAAATTATTGATCAATCCGGCCAAACGACCGCAGTGATGGAGGTGGCCGTGGCGGTTTTGCAGGCGCTGGTGTGCGTCAAGCAAGGCCCTGCGAGCCTTTGCGCAGCCTCGCGGGCGCGGCGGCTACAGGGGTAGGTCGTGTTCCAGGGCCTGGCGGCGTTCGGCAAAGAAGCGCCCCGGCGGCTGGCCGACGGCTTTCTTGAACATGCGGATAAAGGCGCTGGCGCTGTCATAGCCCAGGGTCAGCGCGACCCGTTCCACCGAGTCGCCCCGGCCCAATTGCTTGAGCCCCAGAAGAATGTGCAACTGGCGCTGCCAGCGGCCGAAGCTCAGGCCGGTCTCGGCCACAATCAGACGGCTCAGGCTGCGTTCGCTGAGGCCGATCTGCTCGGCCCATTGCCCAAGGCTCAGGCGGCGTTCCGGCTGTTCAAGGATCTGCCCGGCCAGGCGCCGCAACTGTTCATGCCGGGGCATGGGCAGGTGGATCTGCTCCCGGGGCGCCGCCGCCAGCTCGTCCAGGGCCACGGCCATCAACCGCCCCTCGGCACCCTGCTGGTCATAGAGATAGGGCAATTGCGCGCAGCGTTGCAGCAGCTCCTGCAATAGGGGCGACACTGCCAGGGTGCAGCAGGCCTGCGGCAGTGAGCGGGCATGCTCGGGTTCGACGAACAGGCAATAGCCCAGGGCGTTCTCCAACCCCTGGACCCGATGGTCGGTGGCGCTGGGGATCCATACCGCGCATTGCGGCGGGGCCAGCCACAGGCCCTCGGCGCTCTCGCAACTGAGCACGCCGGACAATGGGAACAGCAGCTGGGCCTTGCGATGGCTGTGCCACGGCCGCTCCCAGCGCTGTTCCTGAGTCGAGATGCGCAAGGCGCACACCGGGCGCGCAATCGCATCCGGATCCTCGGGCTGATCCTGTTCGTTCAAGACGGGCATCCACCTTCCTCCACGGCATCGAGGCATGCCCGCCATCCGTCTGACGGCCAGGCAAGCCCTGCAAGGTCGAGGATTGTGCCGGGCCCCTGGGGGTTAGCCAAGAACCGCGGGGCACACCGCTATTCATCCCAGTGCCCTAGCGGTAATAGCCATAGCGATAGCAGCAGCCGTGGTAGTGCCCGGGGTAAACCACGCAACCGCCCAGGGAGAGCATGGTGGCCATGACAATCAGCAGTGCAATGCGACGGGACATGGTGAATTCCTCATGGGTTCAGTGATACGACCGGCAAGCGCCGCTGGCGACCATCGCCAGCCGTGGCTGCACGGTTACTGATTCAACGGCGTAGCGCGCAGAGATCCGTCGCCGCCCCTGCACAAATATTTCCAGCCGCCGCTGCCCGCGCCCTGCCCCCGCCAGCTGAACCCGGGTTGAACCGGGCGCGGATAAAAATTTCATTTGCCCGCGACGGATTCCCAGCCCATCTATCGTTGAACCCATCAGCTGCGTTCATCAGCGAACGCAGGCCTGAAGGAGTCATCATGAAGCTTGTCCGTTCCCTGCTGCGTCTGCGCACATTGCTGCTGATCCCCCTGGCACTTGGTGCGCTGGCAAGCACGCCCTCCTATGCCGAAACCATCATCATCCAGCAGGCACCACCGCCCATGCGCTATGAGCCGATGCCGGTGGCCCGCCCCGGCTACGCCTGGGACCGAGGCAACTGGCGCTGGCGCGGGCACGGCTACGTCTGGGTGCCCGGCCACTGGCAACCGGTGATGCAGCGCGGGCGCTGGATGCCCGGCCATTGGCAGGCCCATGGGCCACGCTGGTACTGGGTCGAAGGCCGCTGGGTGCGCTGATGCCGTGATGCCCTGGACTACCCCGTTAGCGCACCGAGACTTGCCCACTTGAACGAAACCGACCCGGATCTGGAGTTGCTCAAACGCATCGGCAACAACGACGCGCAGGCGGTGAAGGAAATGGTCACGCGCAAGCTGCCGCGCCTGCTGGCCCTGGCCAGCAGGCTGCTGGGGGATGCCGACGAAGCCCGGGACATCGCCCAGGAGAGCTTTCTGCGGATCTGGAAACAGGCCGCCAGCTGGCGCAGCGAACAGGCACGGTTCGACACCTGGTTGCACCGGGTGGCGCTGAACCTGTGCTACGACCGCCTGCGCCGGCGCAAGGAACATGTGCCGGTCGATAGCGAGCACGCCTGCGAGGCCCTGGACACCCGCCCGGCGCCCGATGAACAACTGGAGGCCAGCGCGCAGAGCCGGCGCATGGCCCAGGCCCTGGACCAGCTGCCGGATCGCCAGCGCGAGGCGATCGTCCTGCAGTACTACCAGGAACTGTCCAACACCGAGGCCGCGGCGCTGATGCAGATCAGCGTCGAAGCCCTGGAAAGCCTGCTGTCGCGGGCCCGGCGCAACCTGCGCAGCTACCTCGCCGAGGCCCCCGGCACGGACCTCTCAGGAAGGAGAAAAACATGACCCCCGAACGCTTCGTGCACCTGGCCGATGCCTATGGCGCCGACCTGCAACGCTGGCCCAGCGCTGAACACGCCGCCGCCCAGGCCCTGCTCGGCTCCGGTGATGCCCAGGCCGTTGCAGCCCTGCGCCAGGCGCACTGGCTCGACAGCCAGCTGGACCGCTACCAGGTGCCCGCACCGAGCCCGGCCCTGGCCCAGCGCATCATCGCCGCCGCGCAGCAGCCCGGCGCGCCGTTCTGGAGCCGCTACGCCGGCTGGCTGGCCTCCCTGGGCTGGGTCGGGGTCGGCCTTACCGGGGTCGCCGCCGGCATGCTCGCGGTGGCCCTGAGCCTGCCGCTGTCGACCTCCCCCGAGGCCCTGCCCAGCGTGTTCGACCAGAGCGACGCGGAATTCGTCCTGAGCATCAATGCCGAGGAGGCCGAACAGTGAGCCTGTCCATCCGTACGCTGAAAACCTGCCTGGTGCTGTCGCTGCTGATCAACGTGTTCCTGATCGGCGGCGTGGCCGGCGGCCTCTATCAGTGGCTTGGCCACCCCAAGCCGGCCCAGGCCCTGGCGGTACCCCAGCACGGCCTGCGCCAGGCCATGGCGCAGATGCCGGAAGAGCGCCGGCGCCAGTTGCGCCAGTTGCTGCGCCAGACTCGCATCGATAGCCAGCCGCTGATCATCGCCGGGCGCGAGGCGCGCCAGGCGGTGGTGCGTGAACTGGGGGCCGAACCACTGGACCGCAATGCCCTGGATGCCCAACTGGGCAAGTCCCGGGATGCCGACATCGCCCTGCGGGCCCGGGTCGACGAGGTCCTGGCCGACTTTGCCGGCAGCCTGTCGCTCAAGGAGCGCCAGCAACTGGTGGACGCCATGTACCTGCGGGGCCCGGGGGAAAACCGCGCAGCCAATAGAGATTGAAGGCCCGGCGACGGATTTCGCCCCGGGCCACGTTCAACCCTCAACCGCCCGCGATGGCCGCGGGCCCACTGCCCCCCTCAGGAAACCGCCCATGCTTCGTACGATCCAAAGCATTCTCATCGCCACCTTGCTTGGCACCACCCTGGCAGGCTGCGTGGTGGCCCCGGCCCATCCTCGCCGGCCGCCACCGCCGCCGCCCATTGTCGAGGTGATTCCGATGGCGCCGGCGCCGAGCTATCACTGGGTTGCCGGGCATTACCGCTGGCACGCCGGCCAGTGGGTCTGGACACCGGGGTATTGGCGCTATTGATGGCTAGCCGGCCACCGCTTCCAGCAGCCAGGCCTTGAACGCGCCCATGGCCGGGGTTTCGGCCCGGGATTGCAGGCGGGTCAGCCAGTAGCTGCCGGTGACAATGCCGATGTCGAAGGGCTGCACCACCGCGCCACTGGCCAACTGGCGCTGGAACATCAAGGGCGGCGCCAGGGCCACGCCCAGGCCTTGCAGCGCCGCTTCGAGCATGCCCAGGGACGAGTCGAAGACCACGCTCTGGGGCAACAGGCTGTTGGCCCCCAGCCCCGCCGCCTGGAACCACTGCGGCCATTCGTCGGTGCGGTAGGAGCGCAGCAAGGTCTGTCCCAGCAGGTCCGCCGGGCTGTGCAACTGGCGGGCAAGTTCCGGCACGCACAAGACCGACAGTGGCGCCTGCAACAACGCCAGCGCCTCGATGCCGTGCCAGGCCCCGGTGCCAAAGCGGATGGCATAGTCCAGGCCCTCCGCCGCCACGTCCACCCGGTTATTGTTGGTGCTCAGGCGCAGGTCGACATAGGGATGGCGTGCCTGGAAGTCCTCCAGCCGCGGCAGCAGCCAGCCCACGGCGAAGGTGCCCACCGCGCCCACCGTCAGCACTTCACGATAGTGCCCACCCTCGAATCGTCCCAGGGTCTGGGCGATGCGGTCGAAGCATTCGCGCAGCACCGGCAGCAGGGTCTCGCCTTCGCTGGTGAGCATCAGGCCCCTGGGCAGGCGCTTGAACAGGGTGACGTTGAGCTGGGCCTCCAGGCTCTTGACCTGGTGGCTGACCGCCGCCTGGGTCACGCACAGCTCGATGGCCGCACGGGTGAAACTCAAGTGCCGGGCCGAGGCTTCGAAAGCCCGCAGCGCATTCAGGGGCAGATGGGGACGGAGCATGGGCATTCCCTAGTTTTTCTAATGGCTCGTGCGAAATATGGTCGTTTGTCGATGTGCCGTAAACTGCCTACATTGGCCTCGCTCGCGCAGCACCGGCCACGCCCTCCTGTGCCAGGAAGGCTTCGCGGGCAGGCCGCCCGGAGCGTTCCCACGAAGAACGCCGGGGCCGCAAAGCCGCTGGGACAAACGCGGCGTACATAACCAGAACCCAGGGAAACCAACCAATCATGCGGCACACAACCTTGACCGGACTAAGCGTCATCAGCGCCTGCGCACTGCTACTGGGCGCCTCCAGCGCCTTCGCCGAGACCACCGCGGACAGCGCTCTGAAAACCACCGTGGACGCCACCATCCGCCCGCTGATGCACCAGCAGGGCATTCCCGGCATGGCGGTGGCGATCATCGCCAACGGCAAGCGACATTACTTTAACTACGGGGTTGCCTCCAAGGACAATCAACAGCCGGTGGACAACGACACCCTGTTCGAGGTGGGTTCGGTGAGCAAGACCTACACCGCCACCCTCGCCGGCTACGCCCAGGCCAGCGGCAAGCTGGCCCTTGAGGACCACGCCAGCCAGTACCTGCCGGCCCTGCGCGGCAGTGCCTTCGACGGCATCAGCCTGCTGCAGCTGGGCACCTACACCGCCGGTGGCCTGCCCTTGCAGTTCCCCGACGAGGTGCAGGGTGAAGACAAGACCCTGGACTACTACAACACCTGGAAACCCACCTTCAGCCCCGGCACCCAACGCCAGTATTCCAACCCCAGCATCGGCCTGCTCGGCTATCTGGCCGCCCGCAGCCTGGGCCAGCCCTTCGACCGGCTGATGGAGCAGACGCTGTTTCCCAAATTCGGCCTCAAGCACAGCTACATCCATCTGCCCAAGGACCAACTGGGGCACTACGCCCAGGGCTACGACAAGCAGAACCGGCCGATCCGCCTCAGCCCCGGGCCGCTGGATGCCGAAGCCTACGGGGTCAAGACCAGCGCCCCGGACCTGCTGCAATTCATTGCCGGCAACCTGCAACCGGGCCAGTTCGACCGCCCCCTGCAACAAGCCATGGTGGCGACCCAGAGCGGCTACTACCAGGTCGGCGACATGACCCAGGGCCTGGGCTGGGAGCGCTACGCCTACCCGGTGCCCCTGGCACGCCTGCTGGCGGGCAACTCATCGGCCATGGCCCTTGAGCCGCACCCGGTGCAATGGCTGACCCCGGCCGCAGCCCCCAAGGCCGACGCGCTGTACAACAAGACCGGTTCCACCAGCGGTTTCGGCGCCTATGTAGTGTTCGTGCCGAGCCAGCAGATCGGCATTGTCCTGCTGGCCAACAAGAACTACCCCAACGAGGAACGGATCAAGGCCGCCCACGCCATCCTCACGGCCCTGGAGACCGGGAAGTAATCAACCCGGCAGCCCCTCCGGTGCCTGCGCCTGCCCGCAACGCCACCTGACCTTCGGTCACGTGGCGTTTTTTCTGTTGCCTCGTCCAGAGTGGCGCCTAGACTCAAACCAGCCCCCTCGACCGCGCACTCGGGCCAGGCCAGCCACTGGCCCGGCGCTTGCGGCGCCGGGCCTGATTCAAGGTTCGCGCTGAACCTTCTGCCAGGCTTTCCGGTCGATAACTGCAACCTGGCCAGGCTTGCCGGCGCTGCTGCGCCGGACATCGCCCGGGCACCACAGCCGCTGGAGAAACGTCCGTGATATCGACCCTGCAGATCGCCAGAATCAAAGCCTGGGGCGCCCATGGCTTCACCGCCACCGGGGTGGTCAGTGCCTTGCTCGCCACCCTGGCACTGTTCGACAACCAGCCCAAGGCCTGCCTGCTATGGCTGGGGGTGGCACTGCTGGTGGATGGCGTCGACGGCTCCCTGGCGCGCAAGGTCAAGACCAGCTCGGTGCTGCCCAACATCGACGGCTCCGTGCTGGACCTGGTGATCGACTACCTGACCTATGTGTTCATCCCGGCGCTGTTCATCTACCGCTACATTCCCCTGCCGGAATACAGCGCGCTGCTGGCCACCTCGCTGATCCTGCTGTCGTCGCTGCTGTGTTTCTGCAACGTCAACATGAAGAGCCACGACAACTACTTCCAGGGCTTTCCCGCGGCCTGGAACGTGGTCGCCCTGTGCTTCTATCTGATCGAGCCCGGCCCCTGGCTGAGCCTGCTGAGCATCTTCGCCCTGGCCCTGCTGACCGCCACCCGGGTGCAGTTCCTGCATCCGTTCCGGGTACGCAAGTGGATGGGGCTGAACATCATCGTGACCTTCGTCTGGCTGCTCAGCGGCGCATTGCTGATCCTCAGCCACCCGCTGCACAGCCCGCCGATCATGGGCTTGTGGCTGGCAGCCTCGGCCTACTTTCTCGGCGTGTGCCTGTGGCGTTCGGCCCAGGAATGGTTCAGCAAGGCCAGCTGAACCAGTGCCCCGCGAACCATTGCCGGGGCCCGGCAAGCATGCAAGACTCCTGCGCCCAAGCCTCTGCAGCAGAGGCTTGGCGACTATTTGCCCGCCGCCCGCCGCGGATGAGTACCAGGCCAGCCCCCCATGACCCACCTTCCCTTGATCGACCTCTACCCCATCAGCGACAGCCCTCCGGATGAGCGGGAACGGCTGTATCACGAGGCCGCGCTGAAGAACAACTGGCCAACCCGGCCCTTGCGCGTGCAACAGACCGTGCGTAACGCCAGGGACTTTGTGCTGCACACCCTGGGCCACTACGTCGGTTCGGGCGTGGTCAACGAATTCCGCCGCCAACTCCAAGTGCACCCCCAGCTCAGGCAAGCCAAGGCGGCCATGCCCTACCTCAAGGATTCCGCACCGCTCAAGGAGTATCAAAGAGCATCTGGCAAGTTCACTGCGGACACCTTGAATACCGAGGTCAGGCACTTCGGACGGTTTATCGCCCCCGGCCAGGTGCTGTTCCACGGTGGTTCCTGCCGCCCGAGCGAAGTAGCAACCTTCGTCACCAACAAACCGCTCTCGACCTCTTTGTGCCCTCAAATTGCCGCCTGGCATGCGTACAACGACCTGCTCCCGGCCCCCAACCCAGCCCCGGCGATCTGGATCCTCAGCGCGCCCTACGGCAACCGCAAGGCCGTGGTCTATCGCAAAGGCGGCGCCGGCATGGAACATGAACAGGAAGTACTGATCGAAGCAGGCTCCACCATCAGCCCCACGCGTTGCTTCAACGTGCGCACCGCCAGCGCCAATGTCCTGGTGATCGAAGCCAGCCTGAGTTGAAACGGGTGCCTACGGAACCTCGGGCTGGCCGATCGCCGCGCTCAGGGCCAGGGCCAGTTCCGCCACCGAGTAGGGCTTTTGCAGGAATACGAATTCCCGGGTCTGGCCCTGGGCCAGGGCCGGGCTGTAGCCGCTGGTGAGGATGACCGGCAACCGCGGATAGTCGCAACGGATCCGGCTGGCCAGTTCGATACCGCTCATGCCCGGCATCACCACATCGGAAAACACCGCCTGGAATCGGGTCCGCTCCTCGCCCAGGCGGCGCAGGGCCTCCGCCGCGCTGGTGGCCCATTCGGTCTGGTAGCCCAGCTCGTTCAGGGACTGGGCCAGCAGCACGCCGACTTCGGGATTGTCCTCCACCACCAGCAGGGTCATGCCCTGGCCGTCGATCATGGGCACCACCGCCTGGGTTGGCGTCGGCAAGCCGGCCAGGGCCTCCGCGCGCGGCAGGTACAGGGTAAAGCACGTGCCCTGCCCCGGCTGGCTGTGCACCGCCAGGCCGCCGCCCGATTGCTGGGCGAAACCGAACACCTGGGACAAGCCCAGGCCGGTGCCTTTGCCCACCTCCTTGGTGGTGAAGAAGGGTTCGAAGATCCGTTCGATCTGCTGGGGGTCGATGCCGGCGCCGGTATCAGTCAGGGATACCGCGACAAAGTCCCCGGCCTGGGCACCCTGGCTGGCACTGGGGGGAATCTGCGCCACCCGCTCCACAGCCACCACCAGCAAGCCTTCGCCCTGCATGGCGTCCCGGGCATTGACCGCCATATTGATCAGCGCCGTGTCGAACTGGCCGGCATCGGCGTGGATGTAGCAAGGCTGCTGCGGCAACTCGATACGCAGTTCGATGCAGGCGCCGATCAGTGGATTGATCATCTGCGCCAGCAACTGCACGCTGGCGCCGACGTCGAAGGTCTCCGGGCGCAGGTTCTGCTGGCGGGCATACGCCAGGAGCTGGCCGGTGAGCTTGCTGGCGCGGTCGACGGTGTCGGAAATCGCCTTGATGTACAGCTGCCGGCGCTCTTCGCTGAGGTTGCGGCGCAACAGGTCGGTGGAAGAGCGGATCACCGTCAGCAGGTTGTTGAAGTCGTGGGCCACGCCACCGGTCAGTTGCCCCACCGCCTCCATCTTCTGCGCCTGGCGCAGGATGTCCTCGGTCTTGCGCAGCGCCTGGGCGGCCTCGCGCTCGGCCTGCATGTCACGGCCCACGGCGTGAATGTGGCGCGGGTCCGGCACGGCGCTCCAGGCCATCCAGCGATAGGAACCGTCGCGGTGGCGAAAGCGGTTCTCGAAGCGCGAAAAGCTCTCGCCCCGGGACAGATCGGCCGCCGCCCCCGCTGCGGCCAGGCTGTCCTGGGGGTGGATGAAATCGTAGAAACTGCTGCCTTCCAGTTCCTCGCGCTGCCAGCCCAGGAGCTGGGTCCAGGCCGGGTTGACGGCGACGATGCGGCCATTGAAGTCCGCCACCAGCATCAGGTCCGTGGACAGCTGCCAGATCCGGTCGCGCTCCTGGGTACGCTCCTGGACCCGCTGCTCCAGAGACTCATTGAGCCGCCGCAGTTCCTCCTGCGCCTCGCGGGTGGCGCTGATGTCCCGGGAAATGCAGAGGATCTTCTCCGGCTGGCCGGCCGCGTCGAGCATCGGCGTAACCTGCACATCCCACCACTTGGTGCGCCCCTGGAGGGTATCGGCGGCGCCCTGGAACCGCGCCGAGCGACCCTGGCGCGCGGCGGCAATGGCATCCCGGGCCTCCTGGTGGCCCTGGCCCTGCCAGAAGTCCGGCCAGGGACAGCCCCGCACCGCATTGAAATCACTGACCTCCATGACCCGCAGGCCACCTTCGCTCATGAACGACAGCTGGCCATCGAGGTCCAGCACCTTGATGCAGTCGTTGCTGGCGGCCAGCACCCGGGTATTGAGCTCGCGGGTTTCGCGCAGATGCGCCTCGGTCTGCCGGGCGTGCCGGGCCAGCAGCACGCGATCGGTGGTCTCCACGGTGTGGCACAGCACTCCGAGCACCTGTTCGTCGTCCTCGTCATACACCGGGCTCATGGAGAACGACCACCAGGTCAGCTCTTCGCCAGGGTAGCGCTGCATGTTCACCGGCAGGTCTTCGTGGCGGCAGGAGTAACCGAGAAACGCCTGCTCCACCATCGGCTGGACATCCGGCCAGGCATCGGCCCAGAGGGTCTGGATGGTCTGCCCCAGGGCATTGGCCAGGCGCGGGCCGAGGACCGGGCGGTAGGCATCGTTGAAGAAGAACTGCATCTGCGGCCCCCACAGCAGGTACAGGCTCTCCGGGGACTCGAGCATCTGGCTCAAGGTACTGCGCAGCAGGCCGGGCCAGCCTTCACGAGGGCCCACCGCGGTCTGCGACCAGTCGAAGCGACGGATTGCAGCACCGATCTCGCCGCCGCGGGAGGTCTTGGGCGCTGCACCACGAGGTGGGGAAGTAGTCATGAACACATCACAGAAAAGGAAAAAGGCAACACTGCCATCCAATGGCCAGCGCAGGATAACTGACCCCGTGGATCCGCAGAAGTTGGCAAGCGGCAACGCTGATTCGACAACGGCGGCCAAAGTGCCCGGCGAATGCCTTTAAACCCGCGCCGGCCTGGGGCATTCTGCACCGGCATTGCCACCTGCCCGCCGAGAACCGCGCGATGAATACCACCACCTTGCTGCTCTACACCTCCAGCTGTTTTATCGGTGCCCTGATTCCCGGGCCGACCTCACTCCTGGCCATGGCCAACGGCACCTCGCGCAATCGCCAACTGGTGGCGGTAGGCATGGCCGGTGCGGCGCTTTCGGATGTGCTGATCATCGCTGCCGTGGGCCTAGGGCTGGGGGCCATGCTGATGGCCTCGCAGCAGTTGTTCATGGCCTTGAAATGGCTCGGGGTGTGCTACCTGGCCTGGCTCGGCATCCAGCTCTGGCGCAGTGCGCCCCAGGCCCTCGGAGCCCAGCAGGTGCAGGCCGGGTCACGGCGCGTCGAGGTGTTCCGGCGCAGCTTCTCGGTGGCCATGACCAACCCCAAGGTGCTGCTGTTCTTCACCGCGTTCCTGCCGCAGTTCGTCGACCCCGCCCAGCCGGTCCTCATCCAGTACGCCACTCTGGCGCTGGTCACTGCGGTGGTGGAGGTGCTGGTGATGGGGCTGTACGCCGCGGGTGGCGTGCAAGCGGCGAAGTTCCTGACCGCCAGCGGCATGCGCCGGCTCAATCAATGCTGCGGTGCGGCGATGCTGGCGCTGGCGGGGTTTCTAGCGCTGTATCGGCGCAGCTGAAACGCCGCGCCAGGTTTCAGAAGGCCAGCTTGTAACCGATGGAAAACAGCATGACCGCCAGGCACGGGCGCAGGATCTCGTCGGAAATGCGCCCGGTCATGTGGCTGCCGATCCAGATCCCGGGCAACGAGCCCATCAGCAGGAAACCCAGCAGGTGCCAGTCCATGTTGCCCATGCTGGCGTGGCCCAGGCCTGCCACCAGGGTCAGGGGCACGGCGTGGGCGATTTCAGTGCCCACCAGGCGCTTGGTGGCCAGGAACGGATAGAGGATGAACAGCGCCACGGTGCCCAGGGCACCGGCGCCGATGGAGGTCAAGGCAACCATGGTGCCCAGGATCACCCCGGTGACCACGGTCAGGCCATTGAGCCCGCCGGGGCTGGGCTGGTAGTCGCTGCCATGGCGCTGGGCGAAGGCCATGAGTTTCTTCTTGAAGACAATGGCCAGGGCCGTGAGCAGCAGGACGAACCCCAGACCCTGCTTGATCACCGCGTTCAGGGCCTGGGGGTCGGTGTCGAGATTCTTCAGGAACCACAGGGTCAGCGCCACCGCCGGCACGCTGCCCAGGGTCAGCCAGCCGGTGATGCGCCAGTCGATGTTGCGGTTCTTCTGGTGCACCAGCACCCCACCGGATTTGGTGATGGCCGCGTACAGCAGGTCGGTGCCCACGGCCGTGGCCGGGTTGATGCCGAACCAGAGCAGGATCGGGGTCATCAGCGAACCGCCCCCCACACCCGTCATGCCTACGATGAAACCCACTACCAGGCCCGCGACTACAAAACCGAAGTTACCCACATCCATCAATAAAGCCCTACAAATCACGCGGCCAGGTCAAAAACTGGCGGCAGCATAGCGGCTAAAGCTTATGTCCATTTATATGAATAAAATCTAACGTTATAACCAGGCCCATTTTTTTCATGCACAAGGCGCATGGCAGCCCCTGCGCAATTGCAGCCGCCACATGCCACGGCGCCCCTGGCACGCGGCTAAAAAAAACACTTGCCGACAGACGCCGAACGCTCTGCGCTGCACATCAGGGCCGCGGCATCCGGTATTCTGCCGGTCGCTTGCCGGGGCACCCGGCCTGGCACTCCCCCTGGCTCGTGCCTCACACCCGATTCCAAGGAAGGCCCATGATCTCTGCCGACACCTCGTACCAGATCGAGCACCAACGCATCCGCTTCAGGCGCCAGAGCCTGCAACAGGAAGCCCCCGAAACCGGCGCACCCGGCCGGGGCAACTGGGGGCTGGCACTGTCCGGTGGCGGCATTCGCAGTGCAACCTTCGGCCTTGGGGTGCTGCAGGCCATGGCCCGGGCTCCAGCCCCCGTCGAGGCGCAACCACAGCCTGCGGGCGCACGCGAACACAGCCTGCTGTCGCGCATCGACTACCTGTCCACGGTCAGCGGCGGTGGCTATATCGGCAGTTTCTTCAGCAGCCTGTTCCTCCCCGGGCGCCTGCAGCCGCAGGCTCCCCAGGACCCGGTGGCCCATGCCGCCCACAACGCCTACCAGGCCCTGCGCTTCGAGCCGCCGGGGCGCATCAGCACCGGCGTCGACTACGCCACCCGGCCACCGGGCCAGGGCCCCGCGGCCTGGCTGCGGGAAAACGGCCGCTACCTGACCCCCACCGGCTCCGGTGACATGCTCTACGCCCTGGCCATGACCTGGCGCAACTGGCTGTCGCTGCAGGCCATGATCGGCCTGCCCATCGTGCTGCTGCTCAGCCTGCTGAGCCTGTTCCAGGTCCTGAGCCAGGCCAGCCTGCTGCTCTGGCCGCTGATGGCCAGTGCGCTGTTCGCCCTGCCCTGCGCCGTGGCGTACTGGCTGGTCATTCCCCAGGGCGACCTGGACCGGCCGCCGAGCATGGGCAACGCGGCGTACCGGATCATGCTCGGCATAGTCATCGGCCTGTGGCTCAGCGGCGCCCTGGCCTACTGGCTGGCCCAGTGGCAGGCCGTGGGCGCCCTGACCCTGGGCTGTGCCCTGGTGGGCAGCTGCGCCTTGCTGATCACCCGGCAACTGGTGCGGCGCCTGGCCGACAACCGCGACCCGGCCAAGGACAACGCCTGCGCCAACAGCGTGCGCAACTATCGGGTGCAGATCACCCGCGCCCTGGGCCGGGCGATGGCCGCGGTGGCGGTGCTGGGTTTTCTCGCCCTGCTGGTGACTGCGGCCCAGGCGCTGTACAGCTACCTGCACGACCTGAGGGCCCTGGGCAGCCTACTGTTGCTGGTGGGCCTGGTGTGGCTGGTGCGGCGCCTGGCCCTGCTCAAGGATGAAAAACGCCTGCCGGGCTGGATGCACAAGCTGCCGCTGGACGTGCTCGCGCTGATTGCCGGCGGCCTGCTGCTGAGCCTGCTATGCCTGTGCTGGGGCTTGCTGGTGCAGTGGATCGCCCACGACGGCGGGGTGGTGTCCGGCGACCACGCGGTGGCCTGGCGGCTGGCGGCGCTGAGCCTGCTGGCGGCCGTGCTGACCCACATCAGCGGGCGCTTCATCGGTTTCCTCAATACCTCATCGCTGCAGGCCTTCTACTCGGCGCGGCTGATCCGCGCCTACCTGGGCGCCTCCAATGGCCGACGCTTCAACGGCCCGGCCGCACAGCGCCGCACCTACATGAGCGTGGCCGAGCCCATGTCCAGCGACGACCTGTCGCTGCAGCAGTACTACGCCAGCCCCAGTGCCGGCCCGGTGCACTTGATCAACGTCACCATGAACCTGACCGTCGACCCGGCCGAACAACTGGTGCAGCGCGACCGCAAGGGCAAGCCGCTGTGCATCGCGCCGAACTGGGCACCCGACAGCCCGGCCCCCAGCGCCGAATGCCCGGCAGAACGCTACATTCTCGATGGCACGGCCTATCGTCGCGACCTCGACCATGGCCCGGCCTCGGAGATCATGAGCCCGCTGACCCTGGGCCAGTGGATCGGCGTCTCCGGCGCCGCCTTCAGCACCGGCCTGGGTCGCGCCACCAGCCTCGGCATGTCGCTGGTGCTGGGGCTGGCCAACGTGCGCCTGGGCATCTGGTGGCCCAGCCACTTCCTCGACCCCGGGCAACAGCACTGGGTGCCCCGGGACCTCAAGCCCTGGACCCGCTACGGCACCCAGGCCTACCTGTTCTATGAACTGACCGCGCGCTTTCACGGCTACCGCCGCGACTACCAGTACCTGTCAGACGGCGGGCACTTCGAAAACACCGGTACCTACGAACTGCTACGCAAGGAGCGCAAGGTGGAATTGATCGTCACCTGCGACGCCGGCTGCGACCCCGACTACCAGTTCGACGACCTGGCCAACCTGGTGCGCCTGGCGCGCATCGACCAGGCCCTGGAGATCCGCGAAGACCCGGGGGTTCTGAGCCATCCGCAGCTCAAGACGGTGTTTGCCAGCCTTGAGGAATTCCGCCAGCCACCGAGCGCCGAGAACCAGAAATGCGCCCTGCTGCTCAACGTCCATGCCCACTCCCCGGGCAGTGACGATGACCTGTGCCAGACGCCCCACTGCCGGATCCTGGTGCTCAAGCCCCGGCTGATCGCCGGACTGACGCCGGACGTGCTGAACTACGCCCGGACCAATCCGGGCTTTCCCAACCAGAGCACCGTGGACCAGTTTTTCGATGAGGCGCAGTTCGAGAGTTACCGGCAACTGGGCCTGAGCATTGGCCAGGCAGTCTTCGGCACCCAGTGCCAGCCCAGCGAGATTGCCCAGGCGTTGTGGCGGTATCTGCAATAGCCCCGGCAGCGCCGGGGCCTGCCGGTCAAGGGGTCTTGTGCCGCTTCACCGCTTCCAGCCATTGCGCTTCAAGGCGTTCCTGGTGCGGGTCGATGCCATGCTCGGCCAGCAGCGCCAGATGCCGCTCCACCTCACCGTGCATCTGCCCGTGGGCGCTGGAGTTGGCGTCCAGCTGGTGCATCTGGATCAGCCCCAGGTGATAGAAGCGCAGCAGCTTGAGGGCCGCAGGATCCCCCGCCGCCACCCCGGCGGTGACCTGGTGCATGACGTTGGTCACCCGCATCAGGCTGCGCTTGAGGCGCCAGCCATAGACCGCCGCCGCCATCCACGGCTTGCTCCAGAACACACTGCGCAACAACGCCGCGCTGATCAGCAGGCCGGTGAATACACCTGCCGCGTTCCACAGCAGGTTGTCCCCGCCGGGCTGGCCGAACAGCGCCACCGCCGCGCTGGAAAACAGCATGGCCAGGGCAATGAACACCAGCGCGATGATCAAGGTGCTGCGCCGGGTTTGCCGACGGTAAATCTCAGGGTCCTGCGGGGTGATGACGAACATGGGCGCGACGGGCTCCAATGGCTGAACGTGAGTGGCTGGCGCGCATTATCACCGCTGGACCGGCCGCCGGTGGGTTAAACGGGAAAAATATCCCATTAGGCTGATCCAGGTCGGTGTATTCCCCTGCCCCCGCGTCAACGCCGCTGCAACGACCGCCCCAGGCGCCGCCAGCCCAGCACCACCCCGCTGGCGCTGACCAGCAAACCTCCGGCGCTGAAGGCGATCATCCACAGATCCCACAACGGCCGGTTGGCCAGCAGCGGCAGCCAGTCCCAACTGTGCAGCAGGGCGAACAGCCAGCGCGAGGCGCGGCGCGGCTGGTCCAGTTGGCCGACGATGGCGCCGGTGTGCAGGTCCAGGTGCAGCCAGGTCTGCGCCGGGTCGTCGAAACGCACCCGCAGCACCGGCAGGCGCTGCTGCAGGTGGCCCATCATGCTCTGCGGTTCCCGGGCGTAGTAATAGAAGTCGTAGGCGGCAAGTTGCTCGACGAGCATCGGTTGCCCTGGCCGGATGGCCCAGGCCGCCTGCTGCAAGGTGCCGGGGTGGAACCGGCGCTGGACCCGATCCCCGGCCATGTCGAAGATCCGCGTACGCCCGGCGCCGTCATAGCCAATCACATACCCCTTGCCGGCGATCATCCGCCACTCCAGTTCCCGGGCCTGCAGGCCGTCATCGGCAAAGCGTTGCAGGACCTGCCCGGCATTCAGCGGGAAGGCCAGGGCGCGCAGTGGACCACCCTGGTACGCCGCCACCGACAAGGGCTGGGCGCTGCTAAAGAGCTTCCACGGGTTCATCGACATCAGGCCACTGAAGATCCAGGTGATCAGCAGCACGCCGAACAGCATGCCCCCCAGGTGATGCCAGCGGGCAAAACCCTGGTACGGCGAGTGCGAGCCGTTGCGGTAGGTGCGCTTGAAGCGCCAGCGCAGCACGCCCACCGCCAGGCCGAGCACCGCCATCAGGGTGGCGGCCAGGGACAGGTAGGTGACGATCGGCCCCCAGGCGCCATCGATGCCGATGCCCCGCAACGGGTACAGCCAGTGCAGCCAGGCGCCGATCCAGTTCCAGCCGCGTTCGCTGGCGGTAGCGTCACGCACCACCTCGCCGGTGGTGCCGGAGATATACAGCAGGCGCCGTTCGGCATCGGCAATGGCCACCCGGTGCAGCGGCCGGTCGGCATCCAGGGCCCGGGACAGGCTCCACATGTCTTCCTGCACGACGCCACGATCACGCGCCACCGCTTCGGGGGCGAACTGGCGGGCCGCGGCCAGGGCTTCGACCCTATCGGGGGGCGCCGCCGGCTGGCCGCTGTGGGAGTCGACCGCCACCTTGCGCGGCCCGGGGTATTCCAGGATGTAGCGCGGCTGCCCCGCCACCGTGGTCAGGCGGATGCGGGTGGGCGGCTGGTGCGGATCGGCGGCGTGCAGCACCTGCCCCAGCTCGGCTGGGGCAGGCTCCAGTTGCAGCACCGGCAGGTGGGCCAGGTGCTCGGCCGGGGTCAGCTTGGGGTAGCCGACATACAGCATCACCACCCCGGAGATAAACCACAGGGCCATGAACAGGCAGGCAACGATGCCCAGCCAACGGTGCCAGAGGTACAGGTAACGCTTCATCACGGGCAACTCGCAGATGCGCGGGGCGCCACCGGGCGCCCCGCTGGCTCAGGTTAAAAGCGCGTTTGCAGCGCCAGTTCGAAGGTCCGCGGCGCCCCCAGGTACAGCTGGCTCGGTGCGGTGGTGCGGGCGTAGACCTGATCGGTGAGGTTGCGCACCCGCCCGGTGATCCGCGTATCGGCGTTCACCTGATAGCCGACAAAGGCACCGAAGATCGTGTAGGCCGGCGCGTAGCGGCTGTTGGCCGCATTGGCGTACATCGAAGACACGTAGCGGGCGTCGCTGCCCACCTGCCAGGACGGCGCCAGGTCATAGGTCAGCCACAGGTTGCCGATCTTGTCCGGGGTATTGGTGGGCCTGTTGCCCTTGCGCGATACCGGGCGCCCGCCGACGTTTTCATAGAACTCGTCGTATTGGGCATCGACGTAGGCGAAGTTGCCTTCGGCTAGCAGCCTGGGCGTCACCCGCAGCGATGCCGCCAGTTCCACGCCCCGGGAAGACTGCTGCCCCACCGGCTGGCTGCTGCCGGGGTTGCTCGGGTCGGCGGTGGACAGGTTCTTGCGCTCGATGCGGTAGGCGGCCAGGGTCGCCGAGCCGCGGCCGTCGAGGAAATCGAACTTGCTGCCGACCTCCCACTGGTTGCCGGTGCTCAGGTCGAAGTCGCGCACCTGGCCATAGCTGGCGGTGGTCAGGATGCCCGCCGGCGGGTCGGCGGCGGTGCTGTATTGCACGTACACGTTGGCCGCCGGGGTCAGCTCGTAGACCAGCCCCAGGCGCCCGGTGGTCGGGCGGTACTTACGCTGGAAAAACGCCGGGTTGGCCTCGGTGACGGCGCGGTAGTTGGTCACCTGCAGGTCGATCTGGTCGTGGCGCAGGCCGCTGAGCAGGGACAGGCGCTCGCTCAGTTGCAGGCGGTTTTCCAGGAACAGGGCCCAGGTGTCCACCTGGTTGCGGCGGTTCTTGTCGAAGCCGCGCTGCATGCCGGGCAAGTCCCAGAAGCTGCCCGGGTCGAAATCGCCCGGATCAACGCCGGGCAGTGAGCCCGACACCGAGCGCGGGAAGTTGCTCATCACGTTGTGGCTGTAGTCGATGCCCGCCGACCATTGGCTGTCCAGGCCGAACAGCGTGTTGTGATGCAGCAGCTCGAAGCGGTTGCCGTTGAGCTCCTGGGCGTGGCGCTGGAGCAGGATGCCGGAACGCACCACCTGGCTGTTGTCGCTGTTGTAGGCGTAGGTCTCCAGGTTGCGGTATTCGCGGTCGGCGTTGTAGTGGTACAGGGTGTTGCGCAGCGAAGTACGGTCATCGACCTGATAGTCGATGATCGAGCGCAACCACTGCACCCGCTGTTCGTAACGGCCATCACGGACGTTGTAGTTCTCGAAGCGCCGGCTCTTGTCCACCTCCATCTTGCCCCCCAACGGGTTCAGCGCCGGGGTGCCCCAGTAGGGGCTGTCGACGCGCTCGTCCTGGTACTCGTAGGCCAGGGTGTGGGACAGCTGGTCGTTGAAATCCGTCAGCAGGGAGAAGGCCGTGGTCCAGGCGTCGCGCTGTTCACGGTCGACATAACCGTTGCTGGTGGTGTGGCTGAGGTCCAGGCGCGCGTAATGCCGCGGGCCGGCCCCCTCGTTCAGCGCGTGGTTGAAGCCGAAGGAGGTTTCAGTGCTGTCGTAGGAGCCATAGCTGACCCGCCCTTCATTGAACGACTCGGTGCGCGACGGCAGCTTGGTGATGTAGTTGATCGAACCGCCCACCGCGCCGGCGCCGTAGAGAAAGCTCGACGGCCCGCCGACGGCCTCGACCCGGTCGTAGATCCAGCTGTCCACCGGGCGCGCGGCGATGGAGTCGTACTGCACGCTGATGCCATTGAACAATTGGGTGATCTGCGCCCCGGAGAAGCCGCGATAGGACACGAAGCCCGGCACCCCGGGGGACGAGGCCGCGTTCATCCCCGGCACGCTGGCCAGGATGTCCTGGGTATTGGCGGCGCCACGCTGCTCGATCTGCTGGCGGTTGACCACACTGACCGAAGCCGGGGTTTCCCGGGGCGTCAGGCCCAGGCGCGAACCGGTGCTGCCCTGGGTATCGAGTTGCAGGCCGATCTTGCGTTCTTCGTCGGTGCTGATGCGCATCTGCGGCAACTCCAGCGGGGAGTCGGCCAGGGCATTGAACGACAGGGCGCAGCACAGCGCCGCGCAGTGGGGGGAGCGATTGAGGTGTTTCATGGACTCGGACTCGAAAAAAAATCATCGAACAGCGTCCGGCAACAGTCGCCGGAGCGACCGTGCAGCTAGTGCCGGAGGACGAGAAAGCGCGACCGCCGATGACGGTCGCCGGAGCGAGTCAGCCCAGAGGAGGTGCCCGGGGATTGAGCGCAGGCCAGCAAGAACGCGGCGGCGCCTTGCTGCGCTGCTCGCCCCCCAGCCGTGGCGGGCGTTGGCGGCGCAGCATCCAGCCCAGGCAAAACAGCAGCGCGATGCCCAGGCTCACGGCCGAGCACAATGGGCACATGAACGTGCTCAACCCACCGGCGGCGGCCTGATCGCTGAAGTCGCCGTCCAGGGCCGGGCCCGGGTTGCCCATGGCGGAACAGAATTGCCCGCCGACGCCATTGAGCTCCAGCCCGGCCATCTGCCCGTGGCCCAGGCCACAGACGAACACGTTGAACAGCACGCAGAAATACAGCGTCCAGGCAATGTGGGGGCGATGGGGGGAGGCATGGGTCATGGCGGCAAGATTAACAGTGAAAAAAGCGGCGGAAAATCACCCATGCAGGGCAAGCGAGACTCATGGGCCTGCCAGCGGTGAGGTTGTGGCGAGCTTTATAGCCGACTCCCGAAGAGTGCAGTGTCGGACCAGAACTAAAAAGAAGGCGCATCGCCTCACCTTCAAAGCAGCTCCCAGCCCATACGGTCCCTGTAGCCGCCGCAGGCTGCGAACGACTGCGATGCAGGCGCCGCTCTTGAGAGTGCTGAAGGTCCTGCGGCCCTTGTCGCAGCCTCGCAAGCTCGGCAGCGGTTACAAGCAGCGTCACCCTTCATCCTTATCGCCAGGCTATGTGCCCCAGCGCACAGACAACCCTCGCCTCTGCCCGGCAACCTCAAGGTTGCAGATTTTTGCCTGACACGCTCGTCGCGACGGTGCCTCGATTTGACCGCACGCCCCGCTCCCGGCCCTCCCTCGCACCCCGTGCCGAGGGACGGCTCTGTTATGCCAAGGAAAACATGGACAGTCATTGGACCCACGCATTCCTGAGGTTCTGGCGGCTGCCCGCCGCCCGATACGGCCAATGGAAGGCCTCGCGCAACAGCGTCGAATACCAGGCGCCGCTGCGCTCGGAGCTGTTCAGCACTGAACAGATGGCCCGCCACGGCACCCTGCTGGCGCAACAGCATCGCCTGAGCCCGAGCCGCACCCCGGACTGGCTGCTGGCCCGCCTGGCGGACAACGCCAGCGCCCTGGCCAGTTGCTGCAAGAGCCTGACCGCCGCCACCCACGCCTCACCCCGGGCCACCCCCGCCGCGGAATGGCTGCTGGACAACTACTACCTGCTGGAAGAACAGATCCGCATCACCCGCACCCACCTGCCCCGGGGCTACAGCCGGCAGTTGCCGCGCCTGGCCAACGGCCAGTCGGCGGGCCTGCCGCGGGTCTATGACATCGCCCTGGAAACCATTTCCCACGGCGACGGCCGGGTCGACACCGACAGCCTGGGGCGCTTCGTCGACAGCTACCAGAGCGTCACCCCGCTGATGCTCGGCGAGCTATGGGCAATCCCCATCATGCTGCGCCTGGCCCTGATCGAGAACCTGCGCCGGGTGGCCTTCCGGGTCATGGCCAACTGGAGCGAACGCAACCTGGCCAACGACTGGGCCGACCGCCTGATGGAAACCGCCGAGCAGGACGCCAAGAGCGTGGTGCTGGCGGTGGCCGACATGGCCCGCTCGGCACCGCCCATGACCGCCGCCTTCGTCGCCGAGCTGGCGCGTCGCCTGCAAGGACAGAACGCGGCCCTGGTGCTGCCCCTGGCCTGGATCGAGCAACTGCTGGGGGAAACCGGGCTGAACATCGAGCGCCTGGTGCAGCTCGACGCCCAGCAGCAGGCCGCCGACCAGGTCTCCATCAGCAACAGCATCTCCAGCTTGCGCCTGCTCTCGGCCAGCAACTGGCGCGAGTTCGTCGAGCTGATGAGCCGGGTCGAACAGGTACTGGAACAGGACCCCGCGGGGGTCTACCGACGCATGGATTTCGCCACCCGCGACCATTACCGCCATGTGCTCGAACGCCTGGCCCGGCACTGCCGCCACAGTGAAGAACAGGTGGCCCGCCAGTGCATCGAGCTGGCCCGCGCCCAGTACCGCGCCGAGGCGCCGGAAGCCGTGGCCGGCCACGTCGGTCACTACCTGATCGGCGCTGGCCGGCGCACCCTGGAACAGCAGATCGGCGCCCGAGTCCCCCTGGCTGAACGTGGCCGCCGCCTGCTGACCCAGGCGCCCCTGGGCTTTTTCCTGGTGCCGGTGATCCTGCTCTCGGCCCTGTTCGCCTGGCCCTTCCTCAGTGCCCTGTATCAGGAAGCGACTTCCGGCCACTACTGGCTGGGGCTGTTGGCGGTGCCGGCGCTGCTGCTCGCCAGCCGGCTGGCCATCGGCCTGATCAACGGCCTGGTGACCCTGACCGTGGCCCCCGGCATCCTGCCGCGCCTGGATTACAGCGAAGGCATTGCTCCCCGAGCCCGGACCCTGGTAGCAGTACCCTGCCTGATCGGCTGCACGGCGGATGTCGAGGAGCTGGTGGAAGGGCTGGAAGTGCGCTTCCTGGCAAACCGCGACGCCCAGCTGTATTTCGCCCTGCTCAGCGACTTTCTCGACGCCCCCAGCGAAACCCTGGACGCCGATGCCGGCCTGCTGATGCTGGCCCGGCAACGGATCGAGGCGCTGAACCTGAAGTACCCCGAAGAAGCCGTGGAGCGCTTCTACCTGCTGCACCGGCCACGCCTGTGGAACCCGGCGGAACATTGCTGGATGGGCCACGAACGCAAGCGCGGCAAGCTCGAAGACCTCAATGCCCTGCTGCGCGGCCGGGGTCGGGAGCGTTTTTCGCTGATCGTCGGCGATATCCAGGCACTGCCTGAAATCACCTACGTGATCACCCTGGACAGCGACACCCAGTTGCCCCGGGACGTGGCCCAGCAATGCGTGGGGGCCATGGACCACCCCCTGAACCGGCCCCTGGCCGACCCGTTGAGCGGGCGCATCGTCAGCGGCTACGGGATTCTCCAGCCGCGGGTCGGCATCAGCCTGTCGAGCACCGCCCGTTCGGCCTATGCCCGGCTGTTCGCCAGCGACGCCGGGATCGACCCCTATACCCGCGCCGTATCGGACGTCTATCAGGACCTGTTCCAGGAAGGCTCCTTCGTCGGCAAGGGCATCTATGCCGTAGACACCTTCGAGCAGACCCTGGGCGGGCGCTTCGCCGACAACCGGATCCTCAGCCATGACCTGATCGAGGGCTGCTACGCCCGCTCCGGGCTGCTCAGCGATGTGCAGCTGTTCGAGGAATACCCGGCCCGCTACAGCGCCGACGTCAAGCGCCGCCAGCGCTGGATCCGCGGTGACTGGCAACTGCTGCCGTGGCTCCTGCCCTGGTCGCCCAAGGCCGGTGGAGGCCTGGAAAGCAATCGCCTGAGCCCCCTGGCGCGCTGGAAGATCCTCGACAACCTGCGCCGCAGCCTGGAGCCCATGGCCCTGCTGGGCATGCTGCTGTGGGGCTGGCTGGGGGCCACCCACCCCGTGGCCTGGACCCTGGCGGTGCTGATTCTGCTGCTGGTGCTGCCGCTGTCGGCGGCCTTTCGCGAGCTGCTGGAAAAGACCCCGGATGTGCCCCTGCAACAACACCTGGTGGCCGCCTTGGGCACAGCCGGCCAGCACCTGTGCCGGGCGCTGCTGCCCCTGGCCTGGCTGCCCCATGAGGTGGCCTACAGCCTGGGTGCCCTGGGACGCGCGCTATGGCGCATGAGCATCAGCAAGGAGTATCGCCTGCAATGGCAACCGTCCCGGGAAGCCGAACGCGGCCCCGATGACAGCCTGCTGGAGCTCTACCGGCGGATGTGGGTCGGCCCGGCCCTGGCGTTGCTCCTGGCCGGGCTGTCGTGGCCGCGCCCACAGTTGCTGGTGGCCGTGCCCCTGCTGCTGGCCTGGCTGGCCGGCCCGGCCCTGGCCTGGTGGCTGAGCCGCCCCGCCAGCCAGGTGGCCTTCGTGCCCAACACGGGCCAGCGGCGTTTCCTGCAGAGCCTGGCCCGCCGCACCTGGGCCTTTTTCGACCAGTACGTCGGCCCCCAGGACAACTGGCTGGCCCCGGACAACCTGCAGGAGCAACCCCAGCAGCGGGTAGCCCATCGCACGTCCCCCACCAACCTGGGCCTGGCCCTGCTGGCGCACCTGGCGGCCCATGACTTCGGCTACCTGAGCAGCAGCCGGCTGCTGCAGCGCCTGGAACGGATGCTCGCCAGCATGGGCCGGCTGGAGCGCTATCGCGGGCACTTCTACAACTGGTACGACACCCAGAGCCTGGAGCCCTTGCCACCGCGCTATGTGTCCACGGTGGACAGCGGCAACCTGGCCGGGATGCTGCTGACCCTGCGCCCGGGCTTGCAGGGCCTGATGGACAGCCCGCCGTCCCCGGTGCAGATCGCCAACGGCCTGCTGGACTGCCTCGACGTGCTCCAGGACGCCCTCACCGCAGCGGGTCAGGACACCGCGGCCGTACTGCGCTGGCGCCTGGAAACCCGCGCCGTGCATGAACACCTGAGCCTGCATGCCGGGGTCAGCGCCGAGGGCCTGCTGGGCCTGTTGCAACGCATTGGCGAGAGCGCCGTCGACTCCCACGGCGAGGCATCCGATGACAGCGCCTTCTGGCACCAGGCGCTGACCGCGCAATGTCGCGACCTGCATGACGAATTGCTCTGGCGCACCCCACCGCCCATGGCCGACGGTCGCCGCTTCGGCCTCCTCAGTTGGCGCCAGCTGGCCGAGCTGGACACCGACTATTGGCTGCCCCGGCACCATGGGCGGATCGCCGCGCTACGGAAACTGGCGCTGGAACGCTGCACCGCGGTGAACCAGTTGCTGGAGCAAGTGACCGGCATGGCGCAGATGGATTTCTGCTTCCTCTACGACACCCGGCGCCATCTGCTGGTGATCGGCTACAACGCCGACGAGCACCGCCTGGATGCCGGCTACTACGACCTCTTGGCCTCGGAAGTGCGCCTGACCCATTTTGTCGCCATCGCCCAGGGGCAGTTGCCCCAGGAAAGCTGGTTTGCCCTCGGCCGCCTGCTCACCAGCAGCGCCGGTACCCCGGTGCTGCTGTCCTGGACCGGTTCGATGTTCGAATACCTGATGCCGATGCTGGTGATGCCCAGTTACCAGGGCACCCTGCTGGACCAGACCTGCCACGCCGCCGTGGCCCTGCAGATCGAGCACGGCCAGCAACTGGGCCTGCCCTGGGGCGTGTCCGAGTCGGGCTACAACACCCTCGACAGCCAGTTCAACTACCAGTACCGGGCGTTCGGCGTGCCGGGGCTGGGGCTCAAGCGTGGCCTCGGCGCGGAACGGGTAGTGGCGCCCTACGCCAGCGTCCTGGCGCTGATGGTGGCGCCCCAGGCAGCCTGCCAGAACCTGCAGCGCCTGGCCCAGTTGGGCCTGCAGGGCCGCTTCGGCCTCTATGAAGCCGTGGACTACACCGAGTCGCGCCTGCCCCGGGGCCAGAACCATGCCGTGGTGCAATCGTTCATGGCCCACCACCAGGGCATGAGCCTGCTGTCCCTGGCATGGCTGCTGCTGGACCAGCCCATGCAGCGGCGCTTCGAATCCGACCCGCAGTTCCAGGCCATCGCCCTGCTGTTGCAGGAACGAGTGCCGAAAACCGCCGCCCAGTACCTGCATGCCGCCGGTGCCCCGGCGGCCGACGAAGCCGCCCGGGCCCACGAGAACAAACTGCGGGTGTTCGCCGACCCGGACCGCAAGCGCCCGGCGGTGCAACTGCTTTCCAACGGCCACTACCACGTCATGCTCAGCAGCGCCGGCGGCGGCTACAGCCGCTGCAACGAGCTGGCGGTGACCCGCTGGCACGAAGACCCGACCCGCGATCACTGGGGCCAGTTCTGCTACCTGCGGGACGTGGCCAGCGGCACGTTCTGGTCCGCCGCCTACCAGCCGACCCGAGGCCGCCCTTCAAGCTTCGAGGCGATCTTCACCGACGCCCGGGCCGAATTCCGCGTGCGTGAACAGGACTTCGACAGCCACACGGAAATCGTCGTGTCCCCCGAAGACCCCATCGAGCTGCGCCGCCTGCACATCTGCAACCGCGCCCGGGTACGCCGCAGCATCGAGCTCACCAGCTACGCCGAAGTGGTGCTGGCCCCGGCTCCAAGCGATGCCGCCCACCCGGCCTTCAGCAACCTGTTCATCGAGACCGAGCTGCTGCCCGATTGGCAGGCCATCGTCTGCAGCCGCCGTCCACGTTCCCAGGAGCAGCCGGTGCCCTGGATGTGCCACCTGCTGGCGGCTCACGGCGTGGACATCGACGCGATTTCCTACGAAACCGACCGCGCGCGCTTTATCGGCCGTGGCCGCGACCTGGCCGCGCCCCAGGCCCTGGACCCACAGACCGAACGGCTCTCGGGCAGCGCCGGGCCGGTGCTCGACCCGATCGTGGCGATCCGCTGCCGGATCACCCTCGACCCCGGCCAGAGCGCCACCATCGACCTGGTGACCGGGGTCGCCGAAAGCCGTGAACACTGCCTGCAACTGATCCACAAATACCGCGACCGGCACCTGGCGGACCGGGTCTTCGACCTGGCCTGGACCCACAGCCAGGTGCTGTTGCGCCAGCTCAACGCGTCCCTGGCCGAGGCCCGGCTGTTCCAGCAGATGGCAGCTTCGCTGCTCTACGCCAACGCCACCCTGCGCGCCGACAACAGCCTGCTGCAGGCCAACCGGCGCAGCCAGTCCGGGCTCTGGGGCCAGGGCATTTCCGGCGACCTGCCGATCGTCCTGCTGCAAGTGGGCGACCTGGCCAACATTGCCCTGGTGCAGCAGTTGATCAAGGCCCACGCCTACTGGCGGCAAAAAGGCCTGGCGGTGGACCTGGTGATCTGGAACGAGGACCAGGCGGGTTACCGCCAGCAGCTCCAGGACCTGATCATGGGCCTGGTGACCTCCGGCAGCGAAGCCAGCCTGATCGACCGCCCGGGGGGCATCTTCGTGCGCCCGGCCCAGCAACTGTCCGGCGAGGACCGCACGCTGATGCTGGCGGTGGCGCGCCTGGTGGTCAGCGACAGCCGCGGCAGCCTCGCCGAGCAAGTCCACCGGCGCCGCGCCGACCCTTCGCTGCCGCGCCTGGAAGCGCCCCTGGTACGCCTGCCACCACCCGCCAGCCGAGCCAGCACCGCTGCAGCGCCAGAGCTGATCCTGGAAACCCCCTACGGCGGTTTCAGCAGCGACGGCCGTGAATACCTGATCACCCTCAACCCCGGGCAGCCGACGCCCGCGCCCTGGGCCAACGTGCTCGCCAACCCGCTGTTCGGCACGGTGATTTCGGAAACCGGCGGCGCCTACAGCTGGCGTGAGAACGCCCACGAATACCGCCTCAGCCCGTGGCACGACGACCCGGTCAGTGACCCCAGCGGCGAGGCCCTGTACCTGCGCGACGAAGACAGCGGGCGGGTCTGGTCGCCCACTCCCCAGCCCTGCCCCGGAAGCGGCAGCTACCGCACCCGCCACGGCTTCGGCTACAGCGTCTTCGAGCATGAAGAGGACGGCATCCACAGCGAGCTCACGGTTTATGTGGCGCTGCAGGCGCCGATCAAGTTCTCGCGGCTGAAGATCCGCAACCTCAGCGGTCGGCCACGGCGCTTGTCGGCCACCTGCTATGTGGAATGGGTGCTGGGAGAGTCCCGCAGCCGCTCGGCCATGCACGTGGTCAGCGAAAGCGACCCGGTGAGCGGCGCACTGTTCGCCCGCAACCCCTACAACATGGAGTTTTCCGGGCACGTGGCGTTTCTCGATACGGACGCCGAGGTCAGCAGCTTCACCGGCGATCGCAGTGAGTTCATCGGCCGCAACGGCAGCCTCGCGGCGCCGGCAGCCTTGACTCGGGGGCGCCTGTCCGGGCGCTCCGGTGCCGGTTTCGACCCCTGCGCGGCGATGCAGGTGAGCCTGGAACTGGAGGACGGCCAGAGCCGGGAGGTGCTGTTTCGCCTGGGGGCCGAAGTGGATGCCAAGGCCGCCACCCGCCGGGTCCTGCAGTACCGCGGCAGCCAGATGGCGCAGGCCGAGCTTGCGGCCGTGCACCAGCATTGGCAGCGCAGCCTCGGCGCGGTACAGGTGCGCACACCGGACCCGGCCATCGACGTCATGGCCAACGGCTGGCTGATGTACCAGACCATTGCCTGCCGCTTCTGGGCCCGCAGCGGTTTCTACCAGTCCGGCGGAGCCATCGGCTTTCGCGACCAGTTGCAGGACAGCATGGCGATGATCCACGCCGAGCCGGCCCTGGCCCGCGAGCACCTGTTGCTGTGCGCCGCCCACCAGTATCCCGAGGGCGACGTCCAGCACTGGTGGCACCCGCCACAGAATCGCGGGGTGCGCACCGGCTGCTCCGATGACTTCCTGTGGCTGCCCCTGGCCACCAGCCGCTATGTACAGATCACCGGCGACCACAGCGTGCTGGAGGTCGAAGTGGGTTACCTGGAAGGCCGCCTGCTCAATTCCGGGGAAGAGTCCTACTACGACCTGCCCCAGGCCAGCGGGCTGCGGGAAAGCCTCTACCTGCACTGCCGGCGCGCCATCGAGCACGGCCAGCGGCGCGGGGTCCACGGCTTGCCGCTAATGGGCACCGGGGACTGGAACGACGGCATGAACCGAGTCGGTGAACACGGCCTGGGGGAAAGCGTGTGGCTGGGCTTCTTCGGCCATGAAGTGCTGCAACGCTTTGCCGTCACCGCCGAGCAGCACCAGGACCCGGACTTCGCCCGAGAGTGCCGCGCCCAGGCCCTGGCCTTGCGCGCCGCCCTCGACAGCCAGGCCTGGGACGGCCAGTGGTATCGCCGCGCCTGGTTCGACGATGGCCAGATCCTGGGCAGCGCCAGCAACCAGGAGTGCCGCATCGACTCCATCGCCCAGAGCTGGTCGGTGCTGTCCGGCGCCGCCAGCGATGCCCGCCAGCACCAGGCCATGGCCTCCCTGGACCAGCACCTGGTGCGTCGCGACAGCGGCGTGGTGCTGCTGCTCGACCCACCTTTCGCCCACAGCTCCCTGGACCCGGGCTACATCAAGGGCTACGTGCCCGGGGTGCGGGAAAATGGCGGCCAGTACACTCATGCCGCGGTCTGGGCCAGCATGGCCTTCGCCCGCCTGGGGGACAGTGCCCGGGCCTGGGAGCTGCTGCACATGATCAACCCGGTAAGCCGGCGCAGTGCCGAACAGGTCGCCACCTACCGGGTCGAGCCCTACGTGATGGCCGCCGACGTCTATGGCGTGGCGCCCCACACCGGGCGCGGCGGCTGGAGCTGGTACACCGGTTCGGCGGGCTGGACTTACCGGCTGATCGTCGAGTCGCTGCTGGGCCTGCGCCGCGAAGGCCAGAGCCTGTACATCGAACCGGTGATCCCGGCGCATTGGCCGGGCTACAGCCTGGACTATCGGTTCGGCGAGACGCTCTACCGTATTGAAGTGCGGCAGAACCCCGGCGCCACCCTCAGCCTGAGCCTGGACGGCCGGCCGCTGGTGGGGCTGGCCATACCGCTGCTGGATGACGGCAGTACGCGCCGGGTGCTGCTCACCTGGCCCGCGGCCCTGCCCGCGCAGGCCGGGCATACCCCGACAGCGACCCATACGGAGCCGGCACCATGACAGACACCCGGCCACACCCTGGACTACCCTGAGTGAGCGCTGACGCCTTGCCATCCGGTGGTTCTGAGATGTTCGACAACCTTGGGCACGGGCCCAATCACTTGCTCAATGCACTGCCGGCGGCGGTGCAGGAGCGCCTGCTGCCCCACCTCAAGCCGGTGGCCCTGAGCCTGGGCCAGGTGCTCTACGAGTCCGGGGACATACCGCGCCACGTGTACTTCCCCACCGATGCAGTGGTGTCGCTGCTGTACCTGATGGAAAACGGCGCCTCGGCGGAAATCGCCGTGGTGGGCAACGAAGGGCTGGTGGGGGTGGCCCTGGTCATGGGCGGCGAAAGCACCACCAGCCGGGCCATCGTGCAGAGCGCCGGGCACGCCTTGCGCCTGCCCGGCCAGCGCCTCAAGGACGAGTTCAACCGCCACGGCGAAATGCTCCTGCTGATGCTGCGCTACACCCAGTCGCTGATCACCCAGATGGCCCAGACCGCGGTGTGCAACCGCCACCACTCCATCGACCAGCAACTGTGCCGCTGGCTGCTGCTGTCTTTGGACCGGCTGCCGGGCAACCAGCTGGTGATGACCCAGGAACTGATCGCCAACATGCTCGGGGTGCGTCGCGAAGGCGTGACCGAAGCCGCGGGCAAACTGCAGCGCCAGGGCATCATCGAATACAGCCGCGGCCGGATCAATGTGCTTGACCGGCCGCGGCTGGAACAGCACAGCTGCGAGTGCTATGGGGTGGTGCGCAAGGAAACCGAGCGCTTGCTGCCGTACCTGCCTGGCAGCAAGCGCGCCGATCCGGACTGAAACGGGCGTGGGTGTCAGGCCGCGCCAGACGCCTTCACCGCCAGGATGCTCCCCGGCATCGAGTACAAGGCGCGTTCGGTGGTGCTGCCGATCAAGCGGCCAAAGCCGGTGCGGTGCACCGTGCCCATCACCACCACGTCCACCAGGTATTCGTCGACGAACTGGGCGATGCCCGGCACCGGCGGGCCCATGATGAAGTGGCGGAATTCCTGGGGCACGTTGTGCTCATCCCCCAGGCGTTCGAATTCCTTGTGCAGGGAGTCGCGCAGCTCGTCCAGGCAGTTGACGCTCCAGGCGGTGGACGCCACCGGCGCCACGCCATCGAGCATCGGCATCAGGTCGTAGGCGTACAGCAGGTGCAACTGGGCGTCGCATTGCAGGGCCAGGGCGTGGGCGGTCTGGATGATCTGCGTATTGAGCCCGCGGATCTGGGTGTCGGACTGGGCCGGGTCCACCGCGGCGACAATCCGCCGGGGCAGCTTGTGCGGCGCGTCGTTGACCAGGTGCACCGGCACCGGCGCCTCGCGCAGCAGGTGGCAATCCAGCGGGGTGACGAACACGCGCTTGAGGGCCGACTCCAGGGTCACGTCCTTGATCAGCAGGTCAGGCCGGAACTCGTCGATGTAGGCGAGCATGTCCTTGAGCACCTGGGTGCTCCAGATCACCTGGGTGGTGACCTGCACGCCCTCCTCGGCCATCCACTGCGCTTCCACCTGCAACCAGCGCTCGTGGCGCTGCAGGTAGGCTTCGCGCTCGCTGTCTTCCAGGTGTTCTTCCCACAGGTAGGTGCGCGCCGGCGGTTCGACGAACACCAGGGCGTGCAGCGCCGCGCCGCTGGCCCGGGCCAGGGCAACGGCACGGCGCGCCGCGGGGGATTGGTGCTGCTGTGGATCGGCGATCAGCAACAGACGCTGGTACTGGCTCATGGTGCTCCTCCTTGGGCGATACGTGAGCTTGAGTGTGGAATGCCGTGCTGCCGGGCGCCTTGACCGGTATCAAGGGCGCCCGGTGGCACGGGTCATGGGGTGATGGCGATCTTCATCACGCCGTCGCGCTGGCTGGCGAACAGCTCGTAGGCGGCCTCGATATCGTCGAGCTTGAAGCGGTGGGTCACCAGCGGCTTGAGGTCCACCTGGCCACTGGCGACCACCTCCATCAGCCGGCGCATGCGTTCCTTGCCGCCCGGGCACAGGGTGCTGAGGATGCTCAGGTCGCCCAGGCCGGCGGCATAGGCATCCAGGGGAATGCGCAGGTCGCTGGAATAGACCCCCAGGCTCGACAGCTTGCCCCCCGGGCGCAGCACCCGCAGCGCCGACTCGAAGGTGCCCTGGGTGCCCAGGGCCTCGATCGACACATCGACCCCGCGACCGTCGGTGAGGTCCATGATCTGCTTGACCACGTCGCCCTGCTTGAAGTCCACCACATGGGTCGCCCCCAGCCCGCGCGCCACGCTCATGCGCGCGGCCACGGTGTCGACGCCAATGATGGTGGTGGCACCCTTGAGCCTGGCTCCGGCCACCGCGCACAGGCCGATGGGGCCCAGGGCGAACACCGCCACGCTGTCGCCGATGTTCACCTCGGCACGCTCGGCGCCGGAGAAACCGGTGGACATGATGTCCGGGCACATCAGCACTTCTTCATCGCTCAGGCCGTCGGGGATCGGGCACAGGTTGGCCAGGGCGTCCGGCACACGCACGTATTCGGCCTGGCAGCCATCGATGGTGTTGCCGAACTTCCAGCCGCCCGTGGCGCGGAAGCCGTGGCGGGTGTCCGGGCCATCCTGGGAGCCGCAGCCGCAGAGGCAGGCGTAGCTCTGGCCGCTGGGGGTGATGGCCCCGGCGATCACTCGCTGGCCCTCGTGGAAGCCGCGCACCTGGGAGCCCAGGCGCTCGATCACCCCCACCGGCTCGTGGCCGATGGTCAGGCCCTTGGCCACCGGGTATTCACCCCGCAGGATGTGCACGTCGGTGCCGCAGATGGTGGTGGTGGTGATCCGCACCAGGGCGTCCAGCGGACCGATTTCGGGGATGTCCTTGTCTTCCAGCACGATGCGGTTCTTCTCCACGAATACCGCTGCTTTCATCTTGGCCATGTTGCCGATCTCCATTGCCGGGAAGGGGTCTGCGCGAATCCGCAGGTCTGCTGACAGACTGCGCGGATACCCCGGGGAAGGGCTTGATCATGGTCAAACAATGGCCCCTTGGCGGCCGCTGGGGCGACCGTGTGTCGCAAACTCGCCCTTCAGCCCTGCTGCCGGCGCCGCACCAGGCACAACAACAGCGCCGCAACCCCGCACAGGCCCAGGGTCGGCCCCAGGGCCTGGCCCCAGCCCACCAGCAGCAACCCGGCGCCAATCAGCAGGTAGTAGAACAGGCCGAACCCGGCCCCGGCGCTGCCCAGCCGGTCGCTGTAGGCCGCCAGCGCCGAGCCGAGGATATTGGGGATGGCCAGGCCGAAGCCCAGCACCACGCCGAGCATGGGCAGCAGCAACCACAGGCTGTGCCCAAGCGCTGTCACCCCGAGGCCACCCAGGGTCACCGCCAGGGCCGCCAGCCGCAGCAGGGTGTCACCGGACCAGCCCCGCCCCAGCAGCCGACGATTGAGCCAGGCCCCCAGCCCCGAAGCCAGGGCCAGGCCCGCACCGCTGTAACCAAAGCCCTGCTCGCCCCACCCCAGGTCGCGAAACAGGAACGGCCCGAGGCTGTAGTAGCTGAGCAAGGCCACATTGAACAGCGCCACCAGCAGCGCCGAGCGCCAGATGCCCGGGTCCCTGAGCATCTGCCACAAGGTCCCGGCCAGGGGCGCCAGGTGCGGCGCCGGCGCACGGGTTTCCGGCAAGGCCCGGGCGCACCAGCCGAGCAAGGCCAGGGCCAGCACCAGCAACCCGGCCAGTGCGCCCTGGTAGCCCCAGGCCCGCACCAGCCCGGCGCCACTGAACAGGCCAATGGCCGGGCTGGCCGCCAGGAACATGCCCACCAGGGAAAACACCCGCACCAGTTCACTGCCGCGAAACAGGTCGCGCAGCAGGGTCTGGGTCACCACCGAGCCCGCCGCCACACCCAGGGCGGCGAGGGCCTGGCACAGCAACAGCGCGGTAAAACTCTGCACCTGCAATTGCAGCCCGATGGCCAGGACATACAGCGTCAGGCCACCCAGCAAGGCCGGGCGCCGGCCCCAAAGATCGCTCAAGCGCCCCCACAGCAGCACCCCCGGGGCAAACCCCAGGACAAACACCGAAAGGCTCTGGGCCGCTTGCGCGGGGGCCACGCCAAAGGCCCGGCCAAGATCGGCCAGGGCCGGGCTGTAGAGGGTCTGGGCGAGCTGCGGGAACATCAGCAGAGCCAGGGCCAGGGGCAGCAGGGAACGGGGATTCATCAGGCAGTGCTCGGCAAAAAAAACATGCCGGCGATTCTAGGCAGCGGCGCCTGGCGTATTATCGCAACCCTGCCAACAAACATCGGAAGTACGCCAATCATGGCCTGGCTCGAACCACAGGCACTCTTCGACCCCGACCGCTTCGACGCCCCCCTGCTGGGCATCGCCGCGACCCTCGGCGACCACGACTCCGGCCTGCACCGCCACCGCCGCGGGCAATTGCTGTACACCCGCCAGGGCTGCACGCGGATCACCCTGGACCATCGCCTGTGCCTGCTGCCGCCCTCGCGGGCGGCGTGGATTCCCCCGGGGGTCACGCACCGCGCGCAAATGCAGCAGAGCGTGGACTACCGTTCGCTGTACTTCAGCGCCGAACTGAGCCGGCGCCTGCCGGCCGAAGTGGCGGTGATCGAGGTCAGCCCGCTGCTCCAGGCCGTGCTGGAACCCATGGCCCAGGCCGCCTTCGACTGCGACTGGAGCCAGGGCCGCTACCCGCACCTGCTGGGCCTGTGCATCGAGGAAATCCGCCAGGCCCTGCACCAGCCCCTGTCGCTGCCCCTGCCCCGGGACAAACGCCTGCAACCGCTACTGGCGAACCTGGAGCAACTGCCGCCGCAATTGCAGGTACTGGCCACCCGGGTCGGCGCCAGCAGCCGCACCATCGGCCGGATCTTCCAGCGTGAAACCGGCCTGAGCTACCAGCAATGGCGCCAGCAGTGGCGGCTGATGCGCGCCATCGAACTGCTCGCCACAGGCCGCGGCATCGGCTACAGCGCCTGCGCACTGGGCTTTGCCAGCGACAGCATCTTCATCGCCTTCTTCAAGGCCATGACCGGCACCACGCCGCGGGCGTATTTCAAGTAAGGCCGCACGTTTCATTCCTGGGGGATGTGGCGAAAGCCCACCGCTACAGCACGGGTCGAGGTGGGGCTACGTTACGTGCCGCACGCACCCAGGCCCATGACCGCTATCGGGGAGCTTGAGGAGACCAATGCCGTCGCGGCCCAGCGCCTTGGCGAGGCAGGGCGGGAGATCGCCAGGCAAGGCCCTGCGGGCCTTTGCGCAGCTTCGCAGGCTCAGCAGCGGCTACAGGGCCAGTGCCGATCGGCGATTTTTGTAGCCGCTGCCGCAGGCTGCGAACGGCTACGCGCAGACGCGGCGATGCCAGGGGTATTGTCAGGCCAGGGCCGGGCCGGGGCTTGGGGTGGCCGGCGCCTCAGGTGCGGCTGCGCAGCCATTGCAGGAAACCCTTCCTGGGCACTGGCTTGGGCGCAGCCTGGGACAGGGTCTGGGCCATGTGCCGGCGAAAATCCAGGAGGTTCTTCATGGCCTCGTTGATGTCGTGGCGCGCATCCAGGCAGGGCTTGAGGAACTCGTTGTCGATGCGGTAGAGGCTGCAGAAGGTCTTGGCCGCAAACTGCGCCACTGTGGCTTGATCGGCCACCACGCCGGCTTCGCCGATGACCTCCCCCGGCCCCATGCGCCCAGCCTCGAAGGGCTTGCCGTCGCGTTGCATGGTCACCGAAACCACCCCGGATTCGATGATGAACAGGTGATCGCTGACCTCGCCCTGGGCCAGGATGGTCTCGCCGGCACGGTAGGTCTGCAGGTGCATGTTCTGGCTGAAGGTGTCCTTCTCATCCTGGCGCAGGGTGGAAAAGATGCTCGAGGCGTCCAGCAGTGCCCGGGGCCGCGACAGGGTCGCCGCCTGGGCCGGCTCGGCGGCGGACAGCAGGCCGATGCCGCTGGCCTGCAAATGGCGGAAGGCCAGGTCGAACAGCTGGTTGCGCACCTCGCGCTTGTGCCCCATGTCGGCGACAAAACCGCTGATCTCGTATTCCGCGCCACTGCTGCTGGTGCTCTTCATCGCCACGCTGGCCGCCGGGGTACTCAACAGCAGGCGGCAGCCCAGGGTGGCCCGTTCCAGGGCCTCGATGACTTTCTGCGGGCGCGCGTGGGGGCTGACCTGCACGCTCACCGACAGGCCATGAACATCCACCGGCCGGCTGAAATTGGTGATCTTGGCCTTGGACGCCAGGGAGTTGGGGATCACCACCATGCTGCCCTGGGAGGTCTGCAGCCGGGTGGCGCGCCAGTCGATGTCCAGCACCCGCCCCTCGGTGCCGTCGATGGCGATCCAGTCATCGATCTGGTAGGGCTTGGTGGTGTTGAGGACGATCCCGGAAAACAGGTCGCTGAGGGTGCTTTGCAGCGCCAGGCCGACGATGATCGCCAAGGCCCCGGAGGTGGCCAGCACGCCCTTGACCGGCAGTTCCAGCACATAGGCCAGGGCGGCGATGATGGCGATGAGGAAGATCACCGCGCCCATCAGGTCCTGCAGCAGGCGCCCGGTATGCCCCACCCGCTGCATCATCAGGGTGCCCAGCAACACCGTCAGGGTCCGCGCGCCAAACAGCCACCAGCCAATTTCCAGGCCGGTGGCGGCCAGGTGCAGGGGCACGTCGTCGGGCCAGGGCGCGGCCTGCATCGGGTTCATGCCCTGGTTGAACAGCATCAGGCTGTAGAGGGAAAAGATCAGCACCCGTACCGCCAGCTTCCAGTAGTCGCCACGGCTGCCGATCAGGCGCCAGAGCAGCATATCCAGGAACAGCAGGAACAGCGCGGCCAACAACGGATGATCGCTGAACAGGGAAGACATCGAGGCACTCCGGCATGACGAAGACGGCACGATCGCACGAAAGACGCAGGAGCAGGTATAGCTGGAAAAGCCCGGGGCGTGCGCCCCGGGCCGGGATCGGGCGACGGGCGCAGGGCCCGCCGCGACTCAGGGATTACTGGCCCTGGGTCAGGGTGTTGTAGCTGGTCATCAGGTTGCGGTAGTCGGGGATGTGGTTGGAGAACAGGGTGCCCAGGCCTTCGATGTCGTTGCGCCAGTCGCGGTGCAGCTCGCAGGCCAGGCCGAACCAGGTCATCAACTGGGCGCCGGCATTGGACATGCGGTTCCAGGCCGAATCGCGAGTCAGGGCATTGAAGGTGCCGGAAGCGTCGGTAACCACGAAGACTTCAAAGCCTTCTTCCAGGGCCGAGAGCGCCGGGAACGCCACGCACACTTCGGTAACCACGCCGGCGATGATCAGTTGCTTCTTGCCGGTAGCCTTGATCGCCTTGACAAAGTCCTCGTTGTCCCAGGCATTGATCTGGCCCGGGCGGGCGATGTACGGCGCATCGGGGAACAGCGCCTTGAGCTCCGGCACCAGCGGGCCGTTGGGGCCGGTTTCGAAACTGGTGGTGAGGATGGTCGGCAACTTGAAGTACTTGGCCAGGTCGGCCAGGGCCAGCACGTTGTTCTTGAAACGATCGGGCTCGATATCGCGGACCAGCGACAGCAGGCCGGCCTGGTGGTCTACCAGCAGAACGGCGGCGTTATCCTTGTCCAGACGCTTGTATGCAGTGGTCATGTGAAGTCCTCGCTAATGATCGATGCCGGAAGACCCGGCTTGGATGAAACCCGTGGCACGCTCCGCCGGGGTAACGGCGGGCGTCGGGGAGTAGCACGCGACTGGCAAAGCCTGGTGGCCAATGCCCGCCGCGCCAGTGCAACCGGTCAGTGACCGGTTGCGTCCATCTGGCCGAAGCGTCCCGATTGGAAATCGACGAAGGCCTGATGAATCTCTTCTTCGCTGTTCATCACGAACGGGCCGTGGCCGACGATGGGTTCGTCGATGGGCTCGCCGCTGAGCAACAGCACGATCGCGTCGTTGTTGGCCTCCAGGCTGATGTCCTGGCCGTCACGCTCCAGCAGCGCCAGCTGACCTTCGCGCACCAGCTCCTGGCCATTGACCTGCACCGTGCCGCGCAATACCACCAGGGCGCTGTTACGCCCCGAATGCAGGGGCAGGTCCAGGTGCTTGCCGGCTTGCAGGCGGATGTCCCAGACGTCGATCGGGGTGAAGGTCCGTGCGGGGCCCCGGTGGCCATCGAACTCGCCGGCGATCAGGCGCAGGCTGCCGGCATTGCCCGGCAGCGGGACCTGCGGGATGTCCGCCGCAACGATGGTCTGGTAACCGGGCGCCGCGAGCTTGTCCTTCGCCGGCAGGTTGACCCACAACTGGACCATTTCCAGGTTGCCGCCACGCCGGGCGAAGTCCGTGGAATGGAACTCCTCATGGAGGATCCCCGAGGCCGCGGTCATCCACTGCACATCGCCAGGGCCGATCTTGCCGCCGCTGCCGGTGGAATCCCGGTGTTCCACCTCGCCGTCATAGACGATGGTTACGGTTTCGAAACCGCGATGGGGGTGCTGGCCGACGCCGCGTCGGGCGCTGGTGGGGCTGAACTGCGCGGGGCCGGCGTGATCCAGCAGCAGGAACGGGCTGATGTGCTGGCCCAGGTTGTCGTAGGAAAACAGGGTACGGACCGGGAAGCCGTCACCGACCCAATGGGGCCGTGGACTGGTGTAGATGCCGATGATGTTTTTCATGTCGTCCTCCAGAACTATCTGATGGACACACCTTAAAACTCAGACCTTTGCCGCGCTAGACTGCAAAAATCACCCTTAGCGTTCTATTTGGAGAACGATCTTGGAAGATCTGAACACCCTCTACTACTTCACCCAGGTGGTGGAGCACCGTGGCTTTGCCGCCGCGGGACGGGCCCTGGACATGCCCAAGTCCAAGCTCAGCCGACGGATTTCCCAGTTGGAGGAACGCCTTGGAGTGCGCCTGATCCATCGCACCAGCCGCCACTGTTCGCTGACCGAGATCGGCCAGGAGTACTACCAGCGCTGCCTGGCCATGCGGGTGGAAGCCGAGGGCGCGGCGGAAGTCATAGAACGCAACCGCTCCGAACCCCAGGGGCTGGTACGCGTGGCTTGCCCCACGGCCCTGCTCAATTCCTGGGTGGGGCCGATGCTTACCCGCTTCATGCTCAAGTACCCCCTGGTGGAACTGTTCATCGAGAGCACCAACCGCCGGGTCGACCTGATCCACGAGGGCTTCGACATCGCCCTGCGGGTGCGCTTCCCGCCCCTGGAAAACACCGACCTGGTGATGAAGGTGCTGGGCAACAGCACCCAGTGCCTGGTGGGCCACCCGGATTTTCTCCAGCGCCTGTCGGGCCCGGCAACACCGGCCGACCTCAGCGGTTTGCCGAGCGTGCACTGGGGTGCGGCGCAACGTGAATATCAATGGCAATTGCTGGGCCCGGACGGCGCCGAGGCACTGATCCGCCACCGACCGCGGATGGTCACCGACGACCTGCTGGCGCTGCGCCATGCAGTGCTGGCGGGCATCGGCATCGCCCACCTGCCCAAGGTGGTGGTGCGTGAAGACCTGGAAGCCGGGCGACTGCTGGAACTGGTGCCCGACTGGGCGCCAAGGTGCGGCATCGTGCATGCGATCTTCCCCTCGCGCCGAGGGCTGCTGCCTTCGGTACGCAGCCTGATCGACTTTCTCGGGGAGGAATTCAGCCACAGCGACATGGCCTGAGGCTCAGAAGCAAGCGCCTGGAGCGGCCAGGCGGTGGCGGTTGGGCAGCCTCCCTGTGGGGTTCGTGCCTGGGTTGCACGATTCGCCGGCAAGCGGGTTCCTACAGGGGCAGGTGGATTCGTGAACGCGGGGCAATATTCCTTTGTGCCGGCGGCGGTTTTTCGCAGCGACGCAGGTACGGATACTGCCGGCCAATCCCACTGCAATGCCCGGAGTGACCCATGTCTGTACCCGCCTTTGGCCTCGGCACCTTCCGCCTTCAGGGCCAGGTGCTCATCGATTCCCTGAGCAGCGCCCTGGAACTGGGCTATCGCGCCATCGATACCGCGCAGATCTACGACAACGAAGCCGATGTCGGCGCCGCGGTGGCCGCCAGCGGCATTCCCCGCGACCAGCTGTTCATCACCAGCAAGATCTGGATCGCCAACCTGTCCCGGGAGCGCCTGATCCCCAGCCTCAAGGAAAGCCTGCACAAGCTGCGCACCGATTACCTGGACCTGACCCTGATCCACTGGCCCTCGCCAGACAACCAGGTGCCGGTGGCGGAGTTCATGCAGGCCCTGCTGGAAGCCAAGACCCAGGGCCTGACCCGGCAGATCGGCGTGTCCAACTTCAGCAATGCCTTGCTGCAGCAAGCCATTGATGCCGTCGGGGCCGAGCAGATCGCCAGCCACCAGGTGGAATTGCACCCCTACCTGCAGAACCGCAAGGTGGTGGAATTCGCCCGCAGCCAGGGCATTCACATCACCTCCTACATGACCCTGGCCTATGGCGAAGTGCTCAAGGACCCACTGATCCTGCAGATCGCCCAGGCACGCCAGGCCACCCCGGCCCAGGTGGTGCTGGCCTGGGCCATGCAGTCGGGCTATGCGGTGATCCCCTCCTCCACCCGCCGGGCCAACCTGCAAGGCAACCTCGCAGCCTGCGCCTTGACCCTGAGCCGCGCGGAGCTTGAGAGCATCGCCGGCCTGGAGCGCGGCCAACGCCTGACCAGCCCGGCAGGCATTGCCCCGCAATGGGACTGAAGCGCGAACGGCGCTGACAAAAACGCCAAACGGCATCCCTGGGGATGCCGTTTGGCGTGGGGTGCGCAAACCTCGGTCAGTTCGGGCTGCCCCAATGGCCATGCAATTGCGCCAGCCGCTGCCGGGAAGGCCCGGCGGCATCGGGCAATGGCGGGTCCACCCACAGCATCAGGCGCTTGATCGCCGCGCTGTCCGGCCATTCGGCCGGGCTGACATGCACCTTGCACCGCCGGCTGCCGGAAGTGGCGGCAAGATGCTGGCTGCCGTAGATCAGGGCTTGCTCGATATGCGGGTGGTCCAGGCAGAAAGCCAGCAGGTCGAAATCGCTGCGGACAGCCAGGTTGGCGTTGATGATCAGCAGGTCGAACGACTCGCAGGAATACTCCACCAGCGTCAGCAGTTCCTCCAGCCTGTGCACCGGGGCCACTCGGTAATAGTTCAGTTGATTCAGGGCTCTTTCGATCTGCATGCGACGAAAGTGCTGATCATCGGCAATCAATATGCGCAATGCTCTGTTGGACATTTTTCTGATCCTGCTGACAAGACTTCGGCACTGCGAATACCGGCCCTACTCCCGGGCCGCTGGAAGGCTAAGCCAGTGCGTGGAGGTTGGCTCTAGGAACAACCTGAAAGTCGCTGCCGAGGGCGCCCCGGCGGACGGCGCTCTACCCCGGCCGCCTGGCGCTCGCGGCGCGTCCTCCAGCCCCGCTGTGCAACCGTGCCCTACCATAACCACCGGCCACGGTTTTTAGCAGGGGCCAGCCCGCGGAAAAGTCTTGTTGTCCGGTAAGCCCCTTCCGAGAGAAGCCGAGCCGTATCTCATGCCTCCCCTGGCGGAGGCGAAAAATGCTCATTCGGTGGTGCTCGGGCTCCAGAACGCCTGCTGCACCCAGGGCGATGTGGACAGCCGGGCCACCAGCGCATCCAGTTCGTCACCGTCCACCGAGGTGGTCGCCAGGGTCGCCTCGATCTCCACATCCTCCGTACCGAAGGCGTGCACATCAACGTCGCTGGCGGGGTAGTTGCAGCGCGCCAGCTCCGCTTCCAGCAGGGCGAACACTGCCTTCTGCTTCGAACGGTGGGCGATCACGTAGACGATATTGGTGACCTCGGCGGACACCACGTCCAGGGGCTGGCGGTTGATGTTGTTGACGATGGGCCGCAGCAGGGTATTGGCGGCCAGCACGAACAGGGTGCCCAGCAGTGCCTCGAGGATCAGGTCGGCACCGGCGCAGGCCCCCACCGCAGCCGAGGCCCAGAGGGTGGCGGCGGTATTCAGCCCACGGACATTACCCTCCTCGCGCATGATCACCCCGGCGCCGAGAAAGCCGATGCCGGAGACCACGTAGGCCACCACCCGCACCGCCCCTTCGGCGCCCCCCAGGCGGTTGGCCATGTCGACGAAGATCGCGGCCCCCACCGCCACCAGCACATTGGTGCGCAAACCCGCGGTGCGCTGGCGGTACTGGCGTTCGAAGCCGATCAGGCCCCCGAGGATAAAGGCGGCGCTGAGGCTGACCAGGGTATCGATCAGCGAGTCCAGGTTGATGTTGTGCAGGGCTTGCATGGCGACTGTCCTTGAGCGAAGGGCATGAATGGCACCAGAGGACTCTAGCAGCGGTCCATGAACGTCTCATGGCCTGCCGTGATGCACGGCTGACCGTAGGAGCTGGCATGCCAGCGAAGAGGCCCGTAAGGACGCCTTAGCCCGCCGGGGAGCTTTCGCTGGCAAGAAAGCCTTCGCCAGCGAGCTGGCTCCTACAGGGCAGCATTACTGCCAGCCGAAGCGCCGCACGTAGAAGCCCTTCACCGCCTGGGTCAGGGCCATGTAGGCCAGCAGGATCAGCGGCAGGAACACGAAGTACAGCGACGGCAGCGCCTGCAGCTTGAAGTAGTGCGCCAGCGGGCCCATCGGCAGGAAGATCCCCACCGCCATGATGACGCCGGTCATCACCATCAACGGCATGGCCGCGCGGCTCTGCAAAAACGGAATCTTCGGCGTGCGGATCATGTGCACGATCAGGGTCTGGGTCAGCAGCCCCACCACGAACCAGCCGGACTGGAACAGGGTCTGGTGGTCCGGGGTATTGGCGTCGAACACGTACCACATCAGGGCAAAGGTGGTGATGTCGAAGATCGAGCTGATAGGCCCGAAGAACAGCATGAACCGCCCCACATCCGCCGGCTGCCAACGCTGGGGCTTTTTCAGCATTTCCTCATCGACGTTATCGAAGGGAATGGCGATCTGGGAAATGTCGTACAGCAGGTTCTGCACCAGCAGGTGCATCGGCAGCATCGGCAGGAACGGAATGAAGGCACTGGCCACCAGCACCGAGAACACGTTGCCGAAGTTCGAGCTGGCGGTCATCTTGATGTACTTGAGCATGTTGGCGAACGTCCGGCGCCCTTCCAGCACGCCCTCCTCCAGCACCATCAGGCTCTTTTCCAGGAGGATGATGTCCGCCGCTTCCTTGGCGATGTCCACCGCGCTGTCCACGGAAATGCCGATGTCGGCGGTGCGCAACGCCGGGGCGTCGTTGATGCCGTCGCCCATGAAGCCCACCACGTGGCCGTTGGCCTTGAGCAGGCGGACAATGCGCTCCTTGTGGGTCGGGGTCAGCTTGGCGAACACGTTGGTGGTTTCCACCGCCTGGGCCAGTTGCTCGTCGCTCATGCGCTCGATGTCGTTGCCCATCAGCAGGCCCTGCTGCTCCAGGCCCACTTCGCGGCAGATCTTCGCCGTCACCAGTTCGTTGTCACCGGTCAGCACTTTCACCGCCACGCCATGTTCGGCCAGGGCCTTGAGGGCCGGCGCGGTACTTTCCTTGGGCGGGTCGAGGAATGCCACGTAGCCGATCAGGGTCAGCTCGCACTCGTCCGCCAGGCTGTAGGTATCGCGCCCGTCGATCATCGGCCGCGCGGCCACCGCCACCACCCGCAGCCCCTCTTCGTTGAGGTCGGCGGTCACCTGGCGGATCCGCGCCAGCAGGCTCTCGGTCAGGGCTTCCTCGGCTTCGCCATGGCGTACGTTGCGGCACACCGCCAGCACTTCCTCCACCGCCCCCTTGCAGATCAGCAGGTGCGGCCGGTCCTGTTCCGCCACCACTACCGACATGCGCCGACGGGTGAAATCGAAGGGGATTTCATCGACCTTCTGGAATGCCGTGCCGACCTTGAGCTCGCGGTGCACCTCGACGTGCTCCAGTACCGCCACGTCCAGCAGGTTCTTCAGCCCGGTCTGGTAGTAGCTGTTGAGGTAGGCCATTTCCAGCACGTCGTCGGAATCCTCGCCCCAGACGTCCACGTGTCGCGCCAGGAAGATCTTGTCCTGGGTCAGGGTGCCGGTCTTGTCGGTGCACAGCACGTCCATGGCGCCGAAGTTCTGGATCGCGTCCAGGCGCTTGACGATGACCTTCTTGCGCGACAGGAACACCGCGCCCTTGGCCAGGGTCGAGGTGACGATCATCGGCAGCATTTCCGGGGTCAGGCCGACGGCAATCGACAGGGCGAACAGCAGCGCCTCCATCCAGTCGCCCTTGGTGAAGCCGTTGATGAACAGCACCAGGGGCGCCATGACGAACATGAAGCGGATCAGCAGCCAGCTGACCTTGTTGACCCCGCTCTGGAACGAGGTGGGCGCGCGGTCGGTGGCGCTGACACGCTGGGCCAGAGCGCCGAAATAAGTGCTGTTGCCGGTGGTCAGGATCACTGCCGTGGCGGAACCGGAGACCACGTTGGTGCCCATGAACAGGATGTTGTCCAGGTCCAGGGGGTTGCTGGTGTCGGCGTCCTGCTGGCGGGGGAATTTCTCCACCGGCATGGATTCGCCGGTCATGGCCGCCTGGCTGACGAACAAGTCCTTGGCGCTGAGCACCCGGCAGTCGGCGGGAATCATGTCGCCGGCCGAGAGCACGATCAGGTCGCCGGGCACCAGTTGCTTGATCGGCAACTCGATGCGCTGAGCGCCCTTGACCTCGGCGGCGGCCCCCAGCAGGCGGCCGAGCATCGGCGCGGCCTGGGGCGCCGACCCTGGGCGCATGACCGTGGCGGTGTTGCTGACCATGGCCTTGAGGGCATCGGCGGCCTTGTTCGACTTGGCCTCCTGCCAGAAGCGCAGCAGGGTCGAGAGCACCACCATGGAGAAGATCACCGTGGCCGCCTTCATGTCTTCGGTCAGCCAGGAAATCACCGCCAGCAGGGTCAGCAGCAGGTTGAATGGGTTCTTGTAGCAGTGCCACAGGTGGGTCCACCAGGGCAGCGCCTGCTCGTGCTCGACCTCGTTGAGGCCGTGACGCTCACGCAGGGCATCGGCCTCCTCGGTGCTCAGGCCGTCGGTGTGGCTGCCGAGCCGGTCGAGCAGTTGCGCGGCGTCGCTGTTGGCCGCGGCCACCAGGGTTTGCGCCAGGGTCGGCGGCACGTCGCGGCTGACGCTGGCATCGCTGAAACTTTCCAGCAGTGCCAGGCGGCGGAAGTGCCGGGCGAAATGCCGGGTCCGCAGGAAGCCGGCAAAGAACTCTTTCAACAGGGTGAGCTTCATGGTGATGACTCCTGCAGCAACGGCGTAGGGAAAACCGCAGGCAGGTACGATCGGGCGTTGCCGGAGGGTAATCCTCCATGCATGCCTGATCCGCAGGTCCTGGACCTGCGCGTCGATGCCACCACGACACGGCAGCCGGCCGGGTCGAAGGGGAAATAGAAGTCGCCAGGAAGTGGCGTCGGGAAGCGAACCACAGAAGTTCGCGATCGGGATGCCGCATCTCGCTGGACGGCGAGACAGCGGCAGGAAAAAGGCTGCGCGCTATCTTGCCGGGACTGCGCCGGTTACTGAAACCGGCCGACTCCTGTCACTCGAACAAGTACCCACACTGGGCCTCCACTGATTGAAAACGCGCGCAGCTTACGCCGCACTATTTGCAGAGTAAACCGGAGGGAAACCCTGGCAGAGGGAATCGAAAAGTTCTTCAGCCAAGGTTCAGGAATGCCTTCGCCGGCAAGCCGGCTCCTACAAAAAACACCCGGGATAGCCCCGAATGGCAGGAGCCGGCTTGCCGGCGAAGAGGTCCGCAAGAACGGAGGTGGCGCCGATCAGCTGGCGGTGGCCAGCAGCATGTCACGCACCGAACGGCTGTGACCGCGGCTCTTGCCGTGTTCGTAGAGCGAATCGGCAATCTCCTGGGCACGGATCGGCAGCACCGACAGCAAGGTGTCGCTCAGGCCATGGCTCGCCTGGCTGAAGCCCTGCATGTAGACGCCGGCCTTGCAGCGTTCGTCGGTCACCAGGCGGTAATTGCGGTCCACCTCGAAGTCACCCAGGTAGGCCTGCAGCGGCGCCAGCAGTTGACGATGCATCTGCCGCTCGTAGCCGGTGGCCAGCACCACCGCATCGTAGTGACGTACTTCGCGCTCGCCGCTGGCACTGTTGCGCAGGATCAGCTCGATGCCCAGGTCGGTAGCGGTGGCCTTCTCCACCGTGGTCATGGTGCGGAAGGTATGGCGCGCGATGCCGGAAACCTTCTGCCGGTAGAAAATCCCGTAGATGCGCTCGATCAGGTCGATGTCCACCACCGAGTAGTTGGTGTTCTGGTATTCGCTGACCAGGCGCTCGCGCTCACTGCCGGTCTGCTGGAACACCAGGTCGGTGAAGGCCGGGGAGAACACTTCGTTGACGAACGGGCTGTCATCCGCCGGCTTGAGCGCCGAACCGCGCATGATGATGTCGGCCTGCACCGAAGGGAAACTGTCGTTGAGGTCGATGAAGGCTTCTGCCGCGCTCTGCCCGCCGCCGATGATGGCGATGTTCATCGGTTTGCCACTGACACAGGGCTGGCTGGCCATGCGTTCCAGGTACTGGGAATGGTGGAACACCCGCGCATCGCCCTTGAGCCCCTTGAAGGTTTCCGGAACCCGCGCCGTGCCGCCGGCACTGACCACCACCGAACGGGTGGTGCGCACCAGTTCGCTGCCCTGGGCATCCCGGGAAATCACCCGCAACGCCTCGACCTGCTGGTTGTGCAGCACTGGCTCGATGGCCAGCACTTCTTCGCCGTAGCGGCTGTGTTCCTGGAAATGCCCGGCCACCCAGCGCAGGTAGTCGTTGAACTCCATGCGGCATGGATAGAAGGTGCCCAGGTTGATGAAGTCCACCAGGCGCCCGTGGTGCTTGAGGTAGTTGACGAAGGAATAGGGGCTGGTGGGGTTGCGCAGGGTCACCAGGTCCTTGAGGAAGGAAATCTGCAGTTCGCTCTGGGTTACCAGGGTGTTGCCGTGCCAGCGATAGTCAGCCTGCTTGTCGAGGAACAACGCGTCCAGCGGACCGTGCTCCTGCCCGCGCTCCTCCAGCGCAATGGCCAGCGCCAGGTTCGAGGGGCCGAAACCGATACCGATCAAATCGTGAACGTGGGCCGATGCAATTGCCTGTGTCATTTCCAGTGTCCTCTGGATAAACCGCCTCAACGCGGGGGATAAAGTGTCACGGTGACCCGACTGGCCCATGCAGGACAGCAGATCGTCTGTTGAGTAGGGACGAGGACAATGAAAAAAAATTTAACTAAATACGTCTCAACGGCAACGCGTTATTGAGCATCCCACTGGCGCAGGCGCGACCGGCAATGCTTCATGGCATTGACGATGTGTTTCTCCACCAGGCTGCGGGAAATCCCCAGCTGTTCGGCGATCTGCGGGTGGGACAGGCCTTCGAGCTTGCGCAGCAGGAAGCTCTCGCGACACAGCCGGGGCAGCTCGGCCAGGGCCCGTTGCAGCATTTCCAGGCGCTGGCCGTGATCCAGGCTGGTCTGCGGCGAAGGGTTGAAGTAACGCTCTTCGTTGTCCAGCACCTCCAGGGGCTCGGACTGGCGCAAGGCATTGCGCCGATGGCCGTCGATCACCAGGTTCAGGGCCGTGCGATAGAGAAACGCCCGCGGCTGCTCGATGGGGGTATCGCTGGAGCGCTCCAGGACCCGCACATAAGCGTCATGCACCACATCCTCGGCCACCTGGCGATTGCCCAGCTTGGCGTTGAGGAAGCACATCAGCTCGCGATAGTAGTTTTCCAACAGGGCTCCCGAGCGCCCACTGGGGCGGTTCTGTCCTTGAGCAAGTCCGGCCATGGCCGATTGCACCCGGTAATTCGTGATGGCTGTTTAGTAGCGGCGTAATTTATAGTAATTCTCATATAGATTTAAAGTAGCGCAGCACCGCGGTGGGTTTATTTTCAGTGTTCCGACAGCTGTAACGCCATGTGTCGGCAGTTAAATTCCCCCCCCGGCATCTCGTTTACCTGACAGCTCCCCGTCTCTGCCGTTCCTGCGGCAGCCGCAAGCCTGGCTGCCCCTTGTGCAGCTGGCCGTTGTGACGGGCCGATATCCCCTGGCCGGAACCCTGCATGAAACGTCCTCGCCCTACCCGACGCGCCCTGCTTGCCGCACTGTGTGTGATCCCCGTTGTTGCCATCGCTGCCTGGAAGTTCATCCCGGCAGGCCGTGACCAGTTCACCACCGTGCAAGTGAGCCGCGGCGATATAGAAAGCAGCGTCACCGCCCTGGGCACCTTGCAGCCACGACGCTACGTGGATGTGGGCGCCCAGGCGTCCGGGCAGATCCGCAAGATCCACGTCGAATCCGGTGATCAGGTCAAGGAAGGCCAGTTGCTGGTGGAGATCGACCCCTCCACCCAACAGGCAAAACTCGACGCCAGCCGTTTCTCCATCGAGAACCTGCAGGCCCAGTTGCAGGAGCAGTACGCCCAGAACCAGCTGGCCCGGCAGAAGTACCAGCGCCAGCAGAACCTGGCGGCCGGCGGCGCCACCCGCGAGGAAGACGTACAGACCGCCCAGGCCGAACTCAAGGCCACCCAGGCGCGGATCGACATGTACAAGGCGCAGATCCGCCAGGCCCAGGCCAGCCTGCGCAGCGACCAGGCCGAACTGGGCTACACGCGCATCTATGCGCCCATGTCCGGCACCGTGGTCGCGGTGGACGCCCGCGAAGGCCAGACCCTCAACGCCCAGCAGCAGACCCCGTTGATCCTGCGTATCGCCAAGCTGTCGCCCATGACCGTCTGGGCCGAAGTCTCGGAAGCCGATATCGGCCACGTCAAACCCGGCATGCACGCCTACTTCACCACCCTGAGCGGCGGCAACCGGCGCTGGACCAGCACTGTGCGGCAGATCCTGCCGATCCCGCCCAAGCCCCTCAACGAATCCAGCCAGGGCAGCGGCAGCCCCAACAGCACCAGCAAGAGCGGCAGCGGCCGGGTGGTGCTCTACACCGTGCTGCTGGACGTGGACAACGCCGACAACGCCCTGATGGCGGAAATGACCACCCAGGTGTTCTTCGTCGCCAATCAGGCAAAAAATGTGCTCACCGCCCCCATCGCCGCCCTGCACGGCAGTACCGAGCCGGACCTGCAGATGGCTCGGGTAGTGGCCAAGAACGGCTCGATCGACGAACGCAAGGTCCGGGTCGGCATCAGCGACCGCCTGCGCATCCAGATCCTCGACGGCTTGAACGAAGGTGATCATCTGCTGATCGGCCCGGCCAACAGCAGCGGGGGTTGAATGCAGACGCCTCTGATCGACCTCAGGAACATCCGCAAATCCTACGGCGGCGGCGACAGCCCGCAGGTCGATGTCCTGCGGGGCATCGACCTGTCGATCCACGCCGGCGAGTTCGTCGCCATCGTCGGCGCCTCGGGCTCCGGCAAGTCGACGCTGATGAACATCCTCGGCTGCCTGGATCGCCCGACCTCGGGCGAGTACCTGTTCGCCGGGGAGAACGTGGCTCACCTGGACAGCGACGAACTGGCCTGGCTGCGCCGCGAGGCCTTCGGCTTCGTATTCCAGGGCTACCACCTGATCCCTTCCGGCTCGGCCCAGGAAAACGTCGAGATGCCGGCCATCTACGCCGGCACCCCGGCCGCCGAACGCCACGCCCGCGCCGCCGCCCTGCTGGACCGCCTGGGCCTGGCCAGCCGCAGCGGCAACCGCCCGCATCAATTGTCCGGTGGCCAGCAGCAACGGGTATCCATCGCCCGCGCCCTGATGAACGGCGGCCACATCATCCTCGCCGACGAACCCACCGGCGCCCTGGACAGCCACAGCGGCGCCGAAGTCATGGCCCTGCTGGACGAACTGGCCAGCCAGGGCCACGTGGTGATCCTCATCACCCACGACCGCGAAGTGGCGGCCCGGGCCAAGCGCATCATAGAGATCCGCGACGGCGAGATCATCAGCGACACCGCCACCAGCGATCCCTCAGTACAACTGAGCGCCAACGCCGGCGCCCTGCAAGCCGTGGACCTGCGCCAGCGCCTGGCCGACGGCAGCGAGCCCACCGGTGCCTGGAAAGGCGAACTGCTGGAAGCCATACAGGCCGCCTGGCGGGTGATGTGGATCAACCGCTTCCGCACCGCCCTGACCCTGCTGGGGATCATCATCGGCGTGGCCTCGGTGGTGGTGATGCTGGCGGTGGGCGAAGGCAGCAAGCGCCAGGTGATGGCGCAGATGGGGGCGTTTGGCTCGAACATCATTTACCTGAGCGGCTACTCGCCCAACCCGCGCACCCCGGAAGGCATCGTCACCCTGGATGACGTCGCCGCCCTGGCCAACCTGCCCCAGGTGAAACGGATCATGGCGGTCAACGGCGCCAAGGCCGGGGTGCGTTTCGGCAACGCCGACTACATGAGCTACGTGGGCGGCAACGACACCAACTTCCCGGAAATCTTCAACTGGCCCGTGGCCCAGGGCAGCTACTTCAGCGAGGCCGACGAACGCTCGGCGGCGGCAGTGGCGGTGATTGGCCACAAGGTCCGGGAAAAGCTCCTCAAGGACGTGGCCAACCCCATCGGCCAGTACATCCTCATCGAAAACGTGCCGTTCCAGGTGGTCGGCGTACTCTCGGAAAAAGGCGCCAGCTCCGGCGACAGCGACAGTGACGACCGCATCGCCGTGCCCTACTCCGCCGCCAGCATCCGCCTGTTCGGCGACCACAACCCGCAATACGTGGCGATCGCCGCCGCCGATGCCAGCCGGGTCAAGCAGACCGAACAGGAGATCGATGAACTGATGCTGCGCATGCACGGCGGCAAGCGCGATTTCGAACTGACCAACAACGCCGCGATGATCCAGGCCGAGGCCCGGACCCAGAACACCCTGTCGCTGATGCTCGGCGCCATCGCCGCGATCTCGCTGCTGGTGGGCGGCATCGGGGTGATGAACATCATGCTCATGACCGTGCGCGAACGCACCCGGGAAATCGGTATCCGCATGGCCACCGGTGCCCGCCAGCGCGACATCCTGCGCCAGTTCCTCACTGAAGCAGTGATGCTTTCGGTGGTCGGCGGCCTGGCCGGCATCGGCGTGGCCCTGATCATCGGTGGCATCCTGATTCTCAGCGAGGTGGCGGTGGCCTTCTCCCTGGCCGCAGTGCTCGGCGCCTTCGCCTGCGCCCTGGTCACCGGCGTCATCTTCGGCTTCATGCCGGCCCGCAAAGCTGCCCGGCTCGACCCGGTCACGGCCCTTACCAGTGAATGATCGATCTATGAAAGTGCACCTGACCCTCCTGGCCGCCAGCGTCTTGCTGGCGGCCTGCAGCAGCCCGGCGCCGCGCCCGGAAAGCGGCCTGCAAGCACCGGCGTCCTGGCACTCTCCCGCCAGCCAGGGCGACCGGCAGCAAGACCTGCGCTGGTGGACCCGTTTCGGCAGCCCGGAGCTGGACCAACTGATCGCCGAAGCCCGGGCCGGCAGCCACGACCTGGCCGCCGCCATGGCCCGGGCCCACCAGGCCCAGGCCAGTGCCATCGTCGCCGGGGCACCGCTGCTGCCCAGCGTCAATGGCACCTTCAACGCCAGCCGCAGAAAACAGTTGCGGGGCAACGACTCCAGCCAGCTCGATTCCAGCAGCAACAGCAAGGTCACGAACTCGTTCGACACGGGCCTGAGCGCCACCTATGAAGTCGACTTCTGGGGCGGCCGCCGCGCCGCCTACGACAGCGCCCTGCTCGGGGTCCAGGCCAGCGAGTTCGACCAGGCCACCGTTGAGCTGACCCTGCTCAGCGGCGTGGCCAACAGCTATGCCCAGGTCCTGTCCCTGCGCGAACAGAGCCGTATCGCCGAACTCAACCTGGCCAATGCGCAGAAGGTGTTGCAACTGGTGCAGACCCGCTATGACTCCGGCTCGGCCACCGCCCTGGAACTGGCCCAGCAGAAAAGCCTGGTGGCCGCCCAGCAACGCCAGGTGCCCCTGGTACAACAGCAGGCCGAAGAGGCGCAGATCACCCTCGCCACCCTGCTGGGCCGGCCGGTACAGAGCCTGAAACTGAACGACCAGCCCTTTGCCCAATTGAACTGGCCGACCATCGATGCCGGGGTGCCCAGCGAACTGCTGACCCGCCGTCCCGATATCGCCGGTGCCGAGGCCCGGCTGGCGGCGGCCCAGGCCGATGTCAAAGTGGCGCGGGCGGCAATGCTGCCGACCCTGACCCTGACCGCCAACCTGGGTTCGAACGCCGACAAGCTGGGCAATGTCTTGCGCAATCCCTTCTACAACCTCACCTCCGGGCTGGCGGCGCCGATCTTCAACAACGGGCGCCTGAGCGCCGAACGGGACAGGGCCACAGCGCGCCAGCAAGAGCTGCTGGAGACTTATCGCGGGGCGATCATCAATGGTTTTGCCGATGTGGAAAAAGCCCTCAATAGCATTCGCGGACTGGACCAGCAGCGCCAGTGGCAGAGCGAAGAGCTGAACCAGGCGCAGCGCGCCTTCGAGATCGCCCAGAGCCGCTATCAGGCCGGCGCCGAAGACCTGCTGACCGTCCTGGAAACCCAGCGCACCCTGTACACCGCCCAGGACCAGAACGTGCAACTGCGGCTGTCGCGCCTGCAGTCGAGCATTGCCCTGTACAAGGCCCTGGGGGGCGGCTGGAGCCACTGACACGGCGGGAGTGGCCGGCCCGTTCACTCCCGCGCCCGGCGCAGCGGTCGAGCGTGAAATCGCTTAGAATCCCCTCCCGCCCCACCGCCAACAGAACCCCATGTCCCTCGAAAATGTGCCGCACGACCCACTGGCAGACCTGCTGGCCCTGCTGCGCAAGGTCTACCCCAACGGGCTCGACAACCGCGACTACAAGCGCCTTCTGGTGCTGCTGTACCCGCACTTGTGCGACCGCAATCTGGCACAGTTGATGGCGCAGCTCACCCACAGGGACGCGGACCTCATTCTCAACGACCTCTACGCCGCCGTGACCGGCCAGCCGCCGCCCGCCGCAGAGCTGCAAGCGTTGCAGGCGCTACTGGAGCGGCACGGCGCCCGGGCCATCCTGACGGACGACTGACTGCGCAAGGAGCAAACAATGAACGTCGAGGACTTCAAGCAACTGCTGGACGAGCGCAAGCGCAGCCATCCGATCTGGTTCGAACTGCCGTCGGACCGCCTTGCCAGCCAAACCCAAATCCTGGAGGCGCAGCAGGCCTTGGGGCTGCAACTGCCAGCCGACTACACCTGGTTCCTCAAGGAGTGCGGCGGCGGCTACTTTGCCCTGGCCATGCTCTACTCACTGGACAGCAGCAGTGATTTCCACCTGGTGCAGATCAACCGGGCGCACCCGGCCATCACCGGCCGTCACCTGCTGTTTTCAGAGAACGGTTGTGGTGACTTCTACGGGTTCAGGATCGAGAGCCGGCACTGCCTGGCGCCGGTCGAGTTTTTCGACCACAGCTGCGGGCAATGGCAAACCAGCCGATACAACGGGCTCTTGAGCTTCCTCGCCGAAGTGGCTCTGAGCAACTGAATCCCCCGCCTCAGAGCTTCAAGTGCTGGGCATACCAGGGCCGGCGCGGCGCCCGCTTGAGCAGGTCCGGCACCTCTTCGTCGCGGCTCAGGGCGATGCGCAAGGCCAGCTTCATGACCTCCTGATCCATCTCCAGGGACATTTCTCCCGGGGCATTGCCCAGGGGGCCGCAGCCATGGGTCGAGGCCCCCAGCCACGGGTCGTCGATCTCGACCCAACGCCCGGGGGCGAACCAGGGCACGCCATTGACCTCACGGCGCAACACTTCGCCGGGGTGGTAGCGCTCGTGGGCCCGGAACCAGTCGTCGATCCGGTCATCGATCCAGCCATGGAATTTCCAGAACATGGGGTGCACGTGGGACGAGAAGGGATCGCCGAGAAAGTCATTCTGCGGCTGGTACCAGCGCCCGGCGAAGTCCGAGGACAGGCGCGCTTCCATCACCGGCATGCCGTTGGAAGGATCGCGGGCGACATCCGCCCAGCGCATGTGCAGCCAGTCGTGCAGGCCCAGCTCGACCTCGGACCCGAACTGGCCCAGGGTCAGGCGGCTGAGGTACTCGGGGTCCTGGTACTGCGACTCCCAGACCTGGAAGTTGCCATAGAACGCCGCATCACTTTTCAGCCCGTGCAGCCATTGGGTGAACTCTTCATCATCGTCGGCCACCCAGGCCGGTGGCACCGAACAGCCGTCGTGGTTTTCGTAATAGCGGATAAAGGCCTGCCGGTCCTGCTCAAGACGGGCACAGGGCTGCGGCAACTGCTGCCAGGACACCAGGTCCGGCTGCAACGAGCGGGCGTGCAGCAACATGTGCCGGTGCATGAACAGAAAATCGATGCCCGAGGCATTGCGGTGCTTGCGCCGCCCACGGGCGTCACGTTCATGCTTGACCGGGCCCGGCTGCCAGCCGAGCCCCCGCAGGCTGTTGCGCTTGTCCTTGGGCAGGGTGTGCCAACGGTCCCGCGAAGCGTGCCAGAGCTGATGGAACAGGCGGTGCTGCGGCGATACCAGCCACGCCAGCAAGGCGGGGCTCAGCCCGCTCTGGTCCCGGGCGGCAGGAAAGACTCGCTTGCGCGCCACAAAACGCGCCGCGGATACCGGCGCCAGTGGCGACGCCTGCAGCGACTGCAGGCTGCCACTGAGGGTGCCGCTGCCGGCATTGCCCCAACTGGCCCAGACCTCATCGAGCACCACCTGGCATTCATGGCTGGGGGCACCGGCGATGCGGCCACCGGCAAACAAGCGCCAGCGCAACCTGGCGGCGTCCACCGACGCCAGGTCGCCCTGCACCATGAACTCCACCGGGCCGTCGCCTCGCAGGCTCTGCGCACGCCCCAGGAGGCCACGCAAGCCGCGCCCGGTGGGGCCGGCATCCAGTAACAACTCACAACCTTTACGAGGCAGGGATTGCGGTCCGTTGGCGTCGAGAAACTCGATATCCCAGATGCCCCGCAGGTGATCGGCAAGGCGCACGCCAGGGTCCAGGGCCACCTCCAGCTTGGCTTCCCCGGGGGTGATCTCCTGCTCTTCCTTGCGGCGAACATCCTGACGCAGCAACTCCTTCTGGGTGTAGAACGCCACAGGGATAGCCGCTCCCGTTACCGCCAGACCGGTCAAAAATCCTCTTCTCGAAAACCTCATCGCTCTACCTTTATCCAGTGGCGCGTCACGCATCTAGCTAGAACGTTGGATTTGCAGGGAAATTTACCGGCCAGCGATTGCCGCGACGCTAAATTTGCTCTCGGCCAGCTCGTTTATCGCGGATAGATGTGCACAAAAGGTCGGACCCGGCAGCACTGAACCCCAGGGCCCGACCCCGTCATCAGCCCGCCTGCGACTGGGATAGCAATGATCAAAATATCTGGTAAGAAAACCCTCTATCTGAGCCTGCTGATACTTATCATCGCCGCCCTCGGCGTCGGTGCCGGCGCGGCCTGGCACTACTACTGGAAGGATCGGGTGTCCTACCCCAACGAGATCGTCAAGCACGCCAACGACCTGCAAGAACGCATCATCTCCTTCGACAGCCACATCACCGTGCCCCTGGATTTCGGCACCGAAGGCAGCGAAGCGGACAAGGACACCTCTCGCCAGTTCGATCTGGTCAAGGCCGGTCGCGGCCGCATGTCCGGCGCCGCCCTGAGCATCCTGGCCTGGCCGGAAATGTGGAACGGCGCCAACGCGCCGCACCGCCCCACCGCTGGCTTCGTCGAGGAAGCCCGCCACCAGCGCGAGACCCGTTACCGGATCATCCAGGGCATGGTGCGTGACTTCCCCAACCAGGCCGCCATCGCCTACACCCCCGCCGACCTGCGCCGCATTGCCTCCGAAGGCAAGGTGGCGGTGGTGATCAGCCTGCTCAATGCCTACGCCATGGGCGACGACCTGGACCAGCTGGACCAGTGGGCCGCACGGGGCATGCGCCTGTTCGGCTTCAGCTATGTGGGTAACAACGACTGGGCCGACTCGTCGCGCCCGCTGCCCTTCTTCAATGACACCCGGGACGCCCTCGGCGGCCTCTCGCCCGTCGGCAAGCAGGCGGTGCAGCGGCTCAATGACCTGGGGGTGGTGATCGACGTCTCGCAGATGTCGAGCAAGGCCCTGGACGACGTTGCGAGCCTGACCCGGGCACCGGTGGTGGCTTCCCACTCCGCCCCCAGGGCGCTGGTGGATATCCCGCGCAACCTCAGCGACCAGGAAATGCAACAGATCAAGGCCACCGGCGGGGTGATCCAGGTCGTGGGCTTCTCCACCTACCTGCGCCCCCTCAGCCAGCCGACCCTGGACAAGCTCAATGCCTTGCGCAAGCGCTTCGACCTCGGGCCACTGCAAAGCCTGGAGAACGCACTGATGCCCGGCGACGCCGTGATCACCATCTGGCCGGAACAGCGCTTTGGCGAATACGCCAGCTCCCTGTACGGCATCCTCGATGAGGAACCCAAGGCCAGCCTCAAGGACTATGTCGACGCCATCGATTACACGGTGAAGAAAGTCGGCATCGACCACGTCGGCATCAGCTCGGACTTCAACGAGGGCGGTGGCGTCAATGGCTGGATGAGCGTGGCGGACAACCGCAACGTCACCGCCGAGCTGATCCAGCGTGGCTACAGCGATATCGAGATCGCCAAGCTCTGGGGCGAGAACTATCTGCGCGTCTGGGAACAGGTGCAGAAACTGGCCAAGCCTGCAAAACCCGCCCCTCAACCCGCCATCGCCGGCTAACCCATGACCACGAGCCTTCCTGTGACCAACCGTCGGACATTCCTCAAACAAGCAGGCCTGTTGGCCGCCGCCCTGCCCCTGGGCAACCTCGCCATCAGCCAGGCCCGGGCCGACAGTGCCACCGCCAGTGCTTCGCAGTGGACCCAATTGCGCCAGTTGTTCGACCTCGACCCGGACTACGTGCACCTGGCCAATTTCCTCATCACCTCGCACCCGAGGCCGGTGCGCGAGGCCATCGAAAAATACCGCGCAGTGCTCGACCGCAACCCGGCCATGGCCATGGACTACGACACCCAGTACACCTGGAAGCGCGAGGCCCAGGTGCGCGAAAGTGTCGGCCGCTACCTGCAGATCAAGCCCGGCCAGGTGGCCCTGACCGGCAGCACCACCGAAGGCCTGGCCCTGATGTATGGCGGCATCCACGTGCGCCCCGGACAGGAGATCCTGACCACGGTTCACGAGCACTACTCGACCCGCAACGCGCTGAAGTACCGCACCCAGCGCGACGGCACCCAGGTGCGCACCATCGAACTGTTCAAGTCGCCCCACCGGATGTCCACCGACGAAGTGCTGGGCAACATCGACCGCAACATCCGCGCCAACACCCGCGTACTGGGCATGACCTGGGTGCAGTCGGGCAGCGGCGTGAAACTGCCGATCGGCGAGATCGGCAAGCTGGTGGACCAGCACAACCGCAATCGCGATGAGCACGAGCGGATTCTCTACTGCGTCGATGGTGTGCACGGGCTGGGGGTGGAGGACATCACCTTTGCCGACCTGAACTGCGACTTCTTCGTCGCCGGCACCCACAAATGGATGTTCGGCCCGCGCGGCACCGGGATCTTCTGCTCACGTTCGGAACAACTCGAACACCTGACGCCGATGGTGGCGACCTTCTCCGAAAACCAGAACTTCGCCACCACCATGACCCCCGGTGGCTACCACAGCTTCGAGCACCGCTGGGCTGTGGACCAGGCTTTCGACCTGCACATGCAGCTGGGCAAGGCCAACATCCAGTCGCGCATCCATGAACTCAACAGCTACCTCAAGCAGCGCCTGCAGGAGCACCCGGGCATCGAACTGGTCACGCCCCTGAGCCCGGAGCACTCCGCCGGCTTCACCTTCTTCCGCGGCCAGAACCTGGACACCGACGCCACCGCCGCCTGGCTGATCGAGAACCGCATCCTGGTGGACGCGGTGGACCGCGATGCCGGGCCGGTAGTGCGCATGGCCCCCGGCCTGCTCAACAGCGAGGCGGATATCGACCGGACCATGGACCTGCTGGGCAAGCGCCTGCGCAGCAGCAAGACCGCCTGAGCCGTTGCCACGCCCCCTGAACTCACATTGCACAAGGCTATTGACTGATGAAACCCATCGCCTATTCCTCCTTGGCCGCCCTGGCCGGTTGCCTGATCAGCCTCAACGCACACGCGGTAGAACCGCCCAAGCCCGGCAGCGTGTTCAAGGACTGCAAGAACTGCCCGGAAATGGTGGTCCTGCCGGCCGGCAGCTTTGTCATGGGTACCCCGGAAGACGAAGTGGGCCGCGAGCCCGATGAAGGCCCGCAGCACACCGTGACCTTCAAGAACGCCTTCGCCATGAGCCGCTTCCATGTCACTGCCGCCGAGCTTGATGCCTACATCCGCGAAACCGGTACCGTGATCAAGGACGGCGACGACCGCCCCGGCCGCCTGTGCCAGGCCAGCAAACCACGCTATGAACAGGGGCCGCGCCAGCCGGCGGTCTGCGTCGACTACGCCGACGTGCAGGCCTATACCCAGTGGCTGTCGAAGAAAACCGGCAAGCACTACCGGATGGTCAGCGAGGCGGAACGCGAATACGCCGCACGCGCCGGCAGCACCGGTTCCTTCCCCTTCCCTTTCGATGAAGAAGGCCAGTACCAGATCACCAAGCACGCCAACACCTACGGCCCCAAGGACGGCTTCAGTTTCACCGCCCCGGTGGGCAGCTATCCGCCCAATGCCTTCGGCATGTATGACATGCACGGCAACGTCTATGAATGGGTCGCCGACTGCTGGCACCCCGACTACGTGGGCGCGCCTGCCGATGGCCGGGCCTGGATGGAAGAGTCGGAAGGGGTGTGCCTGGATGCCCAGATTCGCGGCAACGACTGGGGCGAGGCACCGGTATTCTCGCGTTCGGGCAACCGCAACAGCCGCAAGCGCGAAGTGCGCGGGGACTGGCTGAGCTTCCGGGTCGTGCGTGAGCTGGAACAGCCCGGCGCCAGCCACAAGTAGACACCCCGATGAACAGCGGCCCGGGGCAACAACCGCACCGGGCCACTGGCAGTATCAGGCGACGTCCCGGGCCTTGCCGGCCTGAGCCTGGCGAAGGTTCTCCAGCATCAGCCACAGGCCCTGGCGCAAGGCCGGGAACAGGCTGTTGTTGAAGTTGTTCCAACGCAGTTCGAGGATGGTGTCCTCGGGGCCGATTTCGGTGTTGAGCACGTCATGCAGCACCTCGCCGGAGTCGATACCGTTGTCCACGTAGTGGAACGACGCCCCGGTCAGGTATAGCGGCGCGGTCGGCTCGGTTTCCTTCGTCGCCCAATCCACTACTTTCTGCCCACGGGCGCCGTACAGGGCATTCCAGGTGGCATAGGCCCCGCGACGCTCATAGGGCGATTCGATGCGGGTGATGCCCGGGTGGATGTTCATGATCCGCCGGGCGAAAGGCGCTCCCGGGCGCACCAGTTCATCGAGGATCACCAGCAGGCCATCGAGCACCACGATATCGGCTTTGAGCTCCACCAGAGTGTCGTGCAGGCGGCGTTCGAAATCCTGCTTGCCGGCGATGTGTTCGGCACTGCCGCGGGGATGGCGGCGATAGGTGGACGGCACGCTCAGCAGCAAGTCGTTGACCCGCTTGCCCTGCACTTCCAGGTCCGCCGGGTACAGCCACTGGCGGCCCGGCTGGTAGGCAAAGCCGTAGTCACTGACCAACTGCTGGTCCCGTGGCGACTGCTCGTCATCGTCGTAGACCACGCCCACCAGTTCATAGGCCTCGCCCAGGGGCGTCTGGTTCAGCGTCTGGACCAGAAATTCCAGCACCGATTTCATGTAGCGCTCGTGGTCCTTGTAAGCCACCGCCTGCCCGGCCTTGTCGGCGGCGGCATTTCGCAGGGACCAGACATACACCAGATTCTTCTTTGTCATTTGCTCGCTCTCGCTCAATGGTTCAGGCACTGCGTCGATACACGTGCGCCCACAGAACAAGAACGAACCACAGGCAGGGCAATTTATCCGCAGTGCCCGCCGGGCTGGCATGCCGAGCTAAATACTGGCGTCGGCGCTTCGTTTGTCAGGGGTAAGGGTCTGCGTGCTACGACCCTCTATCCACTCTCTGGGAAGTACTTATGACCGACCCCAAGCGCGGCGCCTTCAACGGTCTGCTCGCATTGCTCAGGCCCTTTCGCACCATCGTGGTGATCTCCGTTGCCCTGGGCATGGCCGGCGGCCTGGCCATCACCCTGTTGCTGGCCACCATCAACAACGCCCTGCACTCGGCGACCGGCATGACCCAGGGCGTGGTCCTGACTTTCGCCGCCCTGTGCGTGCTGGCCCTGATCAGTTCCATCGTCTCGGACATCGGCACCAACTATGTGGGACAACGGATCATTGCCGCCCTGCGCAAGGACCTGGGTGAAAAAGTACTCTCGGCGCCCATCACCCAGATCGAGCGCTATCGCTCCCACCGCCTGATCCCGGTACTGACCCACGACGTCGACACCATCAGCGACTTCTCTTTCGCCTTCACTCCCCTGGCCATCGCCACCACCGTCACCCTGGGCTGCCTGGGCTACCTGGCGTACCTCTCGGTGCCGATGTTCCTGATGATGGTGGTGGCCATCATCATCGGCACCAGTGTGCAGCTGGTGGCCGGCGGCAAGGGCATCAAGGGCTTCGATGAGGCTCGCGACCATGAGGACGAGCTGCAGCGCTACTACAACGCAATCGCCTCCGGTGCCAAGGAACTGCGTATCCACCGGCCCCGACGCTTTCGCATGAATACCCAGCGCATCCAGAAAACCGCGGATCGCATCAGCGATATCCAGGTGCGCTCGGTGAACATCTACATCCTGGCCAAGAGCTTCGGCTCGATGCTGTTCTTCGTGGTCATCGGCCTGGCCCTGGCCATGCAGGCCTACTACCCGAACCCGGACCCCGCGGTGATCACCGGTTTCGTGCTGGTGCTGCTGTACATGAAGGGCCCGCTGGAACACGTGGTCGGCTACCTGCCCATCGTCGGCAAGGCCAAGATCGCCTTCGCCCGGATCAGCGAACTGTCCGAACGCTTCTCTTCTCCCGAGCCGCACCTGCTGATGGACGACAGCGAAGCGCCGCAAGCGGTGGTGCACAGCCTGGAACTGCGCGAGGTGCGCTACAGCCCGCCGCCGGTGGAAGGCAGCGAACCGTTCCACCTGGGCCCGATCAACCTGAACATCAAGCAGGGCGACATCGTCTTCATCGTCGGCGAGAACGGCTGCGGCAAGACCACCCTGATCAAGCTGTTGCTGGGCCTGTACCAGCCCCAGTCCGGGGAGATCCGTCTCAATGGCGAAGCGGTGACCGACCGGGCCCGGGATGACTACCGGCAGCTGTTCACCACGGTATTTGCCGACTACTACCTGTTCGACGACCTGGTCCAGGGCAATGCCGGCAAGTCGCTGGACGTCGCCACCCAGTACCTGAACCGCCTGGAAATCGCCCACAAGGTCAGCGTCAAGGATGGCGCCTTCACCACCACCGACCTGTCCACCGGCCAGCGCAAGCGCCTGGCCCTGGTCAATGCCTGGCTGGAAGAGCGCCCGGTGCTGGTGTTCGACGAATGGGCCGCCGACCAGGACCCGGCCTTCCGGCGGATTTTCTACACCGAGCTGCTGCCCGATCTCAAGCGCCTGGGCAAGACCATCATCGTGATCAGCCACGACGATCGCTACTTCGACATTGCCGACCAGTTGGTGCGCATGAAGGCCGGACGAGTCCTGACTGAACTGCAACCGGCGTGATTGTTTCCGGTTTATGGCAGCTGATGCGTCATACAGACAGAACTGAGAATTAATACCATTAACAGTCACTACATCTGCCGGATCTATAAGAGCATATGAGCATGCCCGCACAACACCGACTGACCCCTTTGACGAAAGCGCTGCTTCGCCAGGCCTTCTCGCCAAAACTGGCTTCCCGCACCCTGGGCCTGGCCCTGACCCTGCCACTGATGGCTCAGGTCCAGGCCCAGGAAATCCATTTCAACATCGTCTCGCAGTCCATGTCTGCGGCCCTGCAGGAGTTCGGGCGCCAGGCCAATATGCAGGTGCTCTACAACCCTGACGATGTGCAAGGCAAGCGCAGCAACGCCCTCAGCGGCAGCTATTCGCCGGAGCGGGCCATCGCGGCCATGCTCAATGGCACGGGGGTGGCCTACACCCTCAAGGACAACTCGGTCACTATCCGCAACCATGGTGGCAACGGCTCGCTGGAACTGGGGACCAGCACCATCAGCGGCCAGGGCCTGGGCACCACCACCGAGGACACAGGTTCCTACACCACCGGGGCCATGCAGACCGCCAGCAAGCTGTCGCTGACGGCCCGGGAAACCCCGCAGTCGGTCACGGTCATCACCCGCCAGCGCATGGATGACCAGAACATGAGGTCCCTGGAGGATGTGCTCAAGGCCACCCCCGGCATTTCCATCACCAAGGACGGTCCGCAGCGGCCGACCTTCTACTCCCGTGGTTTTGCCGTCGAAAACCTGATGACCGACGGCTTGCCCAACGATTTGACCCACTACCTGAGCCGGGACATGAACTCCTCGGCTGACATGGCGATCTTCGACCATGTGGAAGTGGTGCGTGGCGCCACCGGGATGATGCAGGGCGCAGGTAACCCGTCGGCAGCGATCAACATGGTGCGCAAGCGCCCCACCGCCACACCGCGGGTCACCGTCACCGGCAGCGCCGGCAGCTGGGACGACTACCGCACCGAGATCGACGCCTCCAACGCCCTCAACGAAAGCGGCACCCTGCGCGGCCGGGTGGTCGCCGCCTATCAGAGCAAGGGCAGCTTCCAGGACTTCGTCAGCAGTGAACGCAACGTGTTCTACGGCATCACCGAGGCCGACCTGAACGAAGACACCACCTTCACTTTTGGCGTCTCCAACCAGAGCGGCAGAAACAACACTTCCTGGGGTGGCCTGCCGGTTGCAGCCGACGGCAGCGACCTGCACCTCAAGCGCTCGACCTACCTGGGCAGCAAGTGGGAGTACTGGGATCAGAACAACACCACGGCGTTCAGCCGCCTGGAGTATCGCTTCGCCAACAGCTGGAAAATGCTCCTGTCCGCCAGCAAGAGCTGGTCGGACCTGAACATGCTCGGCTCCATTCCGGAACGCATGGGCGCCAACTACGATGAGTTCGGCCAGAACATCGGTCGCTACGACTACGAAGACCAGCAAAACAGCTACGACGGTTACGTCACCGGTCCCTTCTCCCTGTTCGGGCGTACCCATGAACTGGTGGTGGGCGCCAGCCGGCGCGACTTGACGTTCAAGGGCAAGGGCCTGCCCATCGACCTTGAGACCCACACCAACATCTACAAGCCCAGCGGCATTCCCAAGCCAGACATGAGTGCCAACCCCTGGACACAACGCCGTACCAGCCAGCTGGAAGGCACCTACGTCACCACCCGTCTGAGCATCACCGATGACCTGAAGCTGATCCTTGGCGGGCGCCTGGACTGGTACGACTACGACGTGACCACCACCTGGAACGGCAAAGCCTCCGCCTCCAGCCTGCCGAACAAAGTGACACGGCACCTGACCCGCTATGCCGGAGCCATCTATGACCTGGACCAGAACCACTCGGTCTATGTCAGCTACACCGATATCTTCAAGCCACAGACCGAACTCGACACCTCCAACGGCGCGCTCAAGCCCATCGAAGGCAAGAACTACGAACTGGGCATCAAGGGCGAGTACTTCGACGGCAAACTCAATGCCAGTGCGGCGATCTTCCGCATCGACCAGGAAAACCGTGCCAAGGTACTCAACCCCAACCAGTGCAACCCGGTGGGAAGCACCTGCTACGAAGCCGCGGGCCAGGTGCGCAGCGAAGGTATCGAACTGGAAATCAACGGCACCCTGGCCCCGGGCTGGGAACTGGGGGCGGGCTACACCTATGCCTCGGTCAAGTACACCAAGGACTCCAATGAAGCCAACGTCGGCCGCCTGTTCGACACCGACATCCCGCGCAGCGTGTTCAAGGCCTTCACCACCTACCAACTGCCCGGCGACCTGAACCGCTGGACCATCGGGGGCGGGATCTATGGCCAGAACACCATCTACAACAAGGGCACCAACGACTACCTGAGCACCTTCGACTACCGCATCGAACAGAAGTCCTACGCCCTGGTGGACCTGATGACCAGCTACAAGGCCTCGGAAAATGTGAACATTCGCCTCAACGTCAACAACCTCTTCGACAAGCGCTACTACCAGAGCATCGGCACCAATACCGACTACGGCACCAGCCTCTACGGCGACCCGCGCAACGCCATGGTCACGGTCAGCTGGTCTCTGTGAATCACGTCCTCCCCCTGTAGGAGCCGGCTTGCCGGCGAAGGCGCCCTTGAGACTCGCGCACCTTCGCTGGCAAGCCAAATCCTGCAACGCGATGAATTCCCCTCCCCTCCCACATCCCCTTCCGTAGGAACCGGCTTGCCGAAGAAGGCGCCCGCAAGTCATGCAGCGCCCCGGGTGACGTCTTCGCTGGCAAGCCAGCTCCTACAACAGTCGGATACACGGTGCAGATCCCCGTAGGAGCCGGCTTGCCGGCGAAGAGGCCCGCAAGTCATGCAGCGCCCCGGGTGACGCCTACGCTGGCAAGCCAGCTCCTACAGCAGTCAGATGCACGGTGCAGATCCCCGTAGGAGCCGGCTTGCCGGCGAAGGCGCCCTTAAGACCTGCGCACGTTCGCTGGCAAGCCAGCTCCTACAGAGCGAGGGCGAGCCGTTGATTTGCTTATGACGAAAACGACAAAGGCCTGGACCGTTGCCGGTCCAGGCCTTTGTCGGTGTCTCAGTTCAAGCAGGTCAGCAACTGCTCTGTGAAGCTCTCCAGCAAGGCTCGGCTGTCCACCATGGCTTCATGGCGGGCTTCGATATGATATGAAGCGGCTATCTCGCCACCCTGCACCTCGCGACCCATGGCCTGCTCCATGACCTGGATCCGCTCCGGGGTGTAGTCACTGGACCACCATAGCCGCGGCGCAACCCGCAGGGGGCGATAGGCATAGGCCGCAGACAAGGCGCTCAAGTCATTGAACACCGCGCTGACCAGCGAGGCGTCGAACTCGGCCTTGAACAGCCCCACCACCCAATCCAGCTCGCCGGGAGCCAGGGGGATATTGCCAGCCACCCAGCCATGGATGCTCTGCCAATCGAGCTCGGCTTCGCGCCTCAAGCGGCTCTCGATCATCCCTGCACTGCCCGGGAACTGCTGGCAGAGCTTGTCGATGATCGCCTGCCACTCGGACTCGGCCGTCACAGTGACTGGCATCTCCTGCGTCTGGATCTGATCGTCCCCGGCGCCCTGAGGCGGTGTCGGGTCGAGCAGGCCGAGGAAACGCACCGTCTCTCCCGCCACCTCCAGTTCGCTGGCCACGTCCATGGCAATGGACCCGCCCAGGGACCAGCCTGCCAGGTAGTAAGGACCTGTCGGCTGCACCTGGCGGATGCTGGCGACATAGCGCTCGATCATGGCCTGCCATGAAACCTCGCTCCAGTCGGTTTGCAGGTAGGCCTGGTGCAGCACGCCATACACCGCGCAACGGTCGCGCAACTGCGCCGCCAACGGCAGGTAGCCATACACGCTGCCCCCCGCCGGGTGGAAGCAGAACAGCGGCTGGCCGGAGCCGCCCAGGGCGATGACATTCTGTGCACTGTCGGGCTGACCGGCTGCGATCACACCAGCCAGTTGCCCCACGGTCGGCGCCGTGAACAGCGCATTGATGCTCAGTTGCACAGCCAGTGCCTGGTTGATGGCGCCGATCAGGCGCAAGGCATCCAGGGAGTGCCCACCCAACTCGAAGAAGTTGTCGTCCAGGCCCACCTGATCGACGCCCAGCACCTGGCTCCAGAGGGCGGCGATCTGCTGTTCCAGCTCGCTCTGTGGAGCGATGTAGGCCTGCTGCAACAGGCTGGCATCGGCCTTGGGCAGGGCCTTGCGGTCCAGCTTGCCATTGGGGCTCAACGGCAGCGCTTCGAGGAACAGCAGGTGCGCCGGCAGCATGTAGTCCGGCAGCACCTCCTTGAGGGCCGCTTTCAATTGCTCGCGCAGTTGCGCCTGGGCCTGCGGCGTATCGGCCGCCACCTGCGCGGCTGGCACTACATAAGCCACCAGTTGTGGCCCGCTCGCGCCGTCCTGGGCCAGTACAAGCGCCTCGCGTACTGGCGTCAGCTCCAGCAGCCGCGCTTCGATCTCGCCCATTTCGATACGGAAACCGCGGATCTTCACCTGGTGGTCGATGCGCCCGGCGTATTCGATCACGCCTTCGGTGTCATAGCGGGCCAGATCGCCGGAGCGATACAGGCGCCCACCATCGCTGCTGAACGGATCGGGAATGAAACGCTCGGCAGTCAGGCCTGGGCGGTCGTGGTAACCCCGGGCCAGCAGGTCGCCACCGATCATCAGCTCGCCCATCACACCGTTGAGCGGCAGGTTGCCGCTGCTGTCCAGCAGGTAGATGGAACGGCCCGGCAGGGCCTTGCCCAGTGGAATCACCGCCGGCAGCGGCTCGGTCCCCTTCAGGTAGGCACCGCAGTCATGGGCCGTGGCACTCACGGTGGCCTCGGTGGGCCCGTAGGTGTTGAGCAGGCAGGCGTGTTTCAGGCCGGCCTGCTTCCAGGCGGCCACGCCTTCCGCCGGCATGGCCTCGCCCCCCAGGTTGAGCTGACGCAGGCGGCCAAAGTCCCGCGGCCCCTTGGCGGCGAAGTCCTTGCCCAGCATGAACCAGTAGGCGGTGCTCAAGTCGACGATGCTGATGCCTTGCTCGATCAGCTCGCGGTAGAAGGTTTCGCTGTCCCACAGCGCCTTGCCGCGGATCACCACCGAAGCACCACGGATCAGCGCCGGGTACAGCTGTTCGACAAAGGCATCGAAGTTGAAGGTGGAGAACTGCAAGCCACGGTCCGCAGCCGTCATGTTGAAATGGCTGGCGGTGGCCCGTGCGTGCTGGCTCAGGGCGTTGTGGGTAATACCTACGCCCTTGGGCCGGCCGGTGGAGCCGGAGGTGTACATCACATAGGCCAGGTTTTCCGCGCTGCTGCGCTCAGGCGGGTTGCCCTGCGCCATACCGGCCAGCCAGACGGGAGCCTGGTCCAGGCACAGGTACGGCACCGCGAGGCCATCCTGCAAACGCTCCAGCAGCGGCGACTGGGTCAGCAGCAACTGGATGCCGCTGTCCTGCATCATGTAGTGCAGGCGCTCCTGGGGGTACTCGGGGTCCAGCGGCACGTAGGCGCCACCGGCCTTGAGCACCGCCAGCAGGCCGACAATCATGTCCAGCCCGCGCTCCACGGCAATGCCCACCCGCACATCCGGGCCTACACCCTGCTCGATCAGCTTATGGGCCAACTGGTTGGCCCGCTGGTTGAACTGGCCATAGCTCAGTTGCTGGCCGGCGCACAGCAGCGCCACGGCATCCGGAGTGCGCGCGGCCTGGGCTTCGATCAACTGGTGGATATTCAAGTCCCGGCCCACTTGCCCGGCCGCCCGGCGGGACTCCTGTTCAACGACCGTCCGTTGCCCGTCGCTGAGCAGCGAAAGATCCCCCAGGCACTGCCCGGGGTTGCCGATCATGGCCAGCAGCAGCTGTTGCAGGCCCTCGGCCAACTGCTGGATCGCGGCGCCACTGAAGTGCTGGCACGAATAGCTGTAGTCGAATGACAAGCGTTCAGCGACAAACACCGACAGGGTCAGCGGATAGTTGGTCTGCTCATGATTGCCTACCGCGCCAAATTGCAACTGTGCCGGCGAGCCTTTCTCCAGGGCTTCGGACACCGGGTAGTTCTCGAACACCAGGATGTTGTCGAACAGTGCCTCGCCCCCAAGGCCGGCCCAGCGTTGCACGTCATACAGCGGCGTGTGTTCAAAATCGCGCAGGGCCAGGTTGCGCTCCTGCACGGCCTGCAACCAGTCGCTGACCGACAACTGCGGAAGTGGCGCGGCCACCACCGGCAAGGTGTTGATGAACAGGCCGATCTGCTGCTCCACGCCCTTGAGTTCCGCCGGCCGGCCGGACACCGTGGCGCCGAACACCACCGTGTCCTGCCCGGTGCAGCGTTGCAGCAGCAACAGCCAGGCGGCCTGCACCAGGGTGTTGACCGTGACCTTCTGCTGGCGGGCAAACTCGCCCAGGCTGCGGGTCTGGGCCTCGTCGAGGGTGCAGCCATGGCTGCCATGGCCCTCCTCCAGCGGCGCTCGTGCACCGGCAGCAATGGCCTGGGCCAGACGGGTCGGCTCATCCAGCCCCTGCAGTTGCTGTTTCCAGAAATGCTCACTGAGGGTTGCGTCCTGGCGTTGCAGCCAGGCGATGTAGTCGCGGTAGCGCCCGGTCAGGTGCTGCGGCAATTGACCGGCATAACGTTGCAGTACTTCACCGAGCAACTGCGAGTTGCTCCAACCGTCCATCAGGATGTGGTGGTTGGTGTAGATCAGGTGGTAACGCTGCTCGCCAGTGCGCACCAGGGTCAGGCGCAGCAGGGGCGCAGCGGCCAGATCGAAGCCCCGTTGACGCTCGGTCGCCGCCAGGGTGTCCAGGGCTTGCGGGGCCTGCTGCGTCGAGCGCCAGTCGTGCTCGACACACTCCAGGCTGACCTGCTTGTACACCACCTGGATCGGCGCCGGCAGTTCGCCCTGCCAGAGGAAACCGCTGCGCAGGATGTCATGACGCTCGATGGTTGCCTGCCAGGCCTGGCGGAAGCGCTCGGGATCGAGCCCGTCCACATCCACTCGTAGCTGGTTGATGTAGTCGCCACCCTCCTCTTGATACAGGGTGTGGAATAGCATGCCTTGCTGCATCGGCGACAGCGGATAAAGGTCCTCCACCTGTGCCAAGGCCAGCGGCAAGCGGTCCAGCTGTTGCTGGCTCAGGCCGGCCAGCGGGAAGTCCGATGGCGTGGCGCCACGGTGCTCGGGCTGGCTGCAATGCTCGATCAGCGCCTTGAGTTCCCGGGCGTAGTCATCCGCCAGGTGCTCGATGGTGGCGGTATCGAACATCGCCCGGCTGAAGTTCCAGCCCAGGCTCAGCTCACCGCCATAGACCTGGCCATTGAGAGTCAACCAGTTGCCCAGGGGGGCGTGCAGGCTCTGGTCGTCGCCCTTGGCCTCATTGGCCGGGGCAAACCATGCCTGCTGGTCATCGAAACTGCCGTCGAACTGGCCCAGGTAGTTGAAGGTGATGCGTGGTACCGCCAGTGCGGCGAGGGCTGCCTGTGCTTGAGCATCCCCCAGGTAGCGCAAGGCACCGAAGCCGATGCCCTTGTTCGGCACCGCCCGCAGCTGTTCCTTGATGAACTTGATCGAGTCGGCCAGGGCCGGCTGCGGCGTCAGCTTCACCGGAAACACGCTGGTGAACCAGCCCACGGTGCGGCTCAGGTCGATGCTGTCGAACAGCTCTTCTCGGCCGTGGCCTTCCAGCTGCACCAGGGCGCTGCTGTCGCCGGTCCAGCGGGTGATGACCCGGGCCAGGGCGGTAAGCAGCAGATCGTTGATCTGGGTGCGATAGGCTGCCGGTGCGTCCTGCAACAGGCGTTGGGTATCACCCTTGCTCAGCCGGGTTTCGACACTGCTCGCGTGCTGGTTCTGCAACCCGTCGTGGCCGTGGTCGCAAGGCAGGTTCGATTCGACACCCTGCAACTGTGCCTGCCAGTAACCCAGCTCCTGCTGCAGCGCCGCGCTGCTGGCATAGGCCTGCAACTGCCCGGCCCAGGCCTGGGTCGAGCTGGACTTGGCCGGCAGTGCCTGGCCGCCCAGCAAGGCTTGCAGATCCTCCAGGAGAATCCGCCAGGACACCCCATCCACCACCAGGTGATGAACGATCAGCAACAGGCGCTGGCTCTGGTCGGCCAGGGTGAACAGCACGGCCCGCAGCAACGGGCCCTCCTGCAGGTTGAGACTGCTCTGGGCCTGCTCGGCAAACTGCTGCAACGCCTGGGCGTCGGCAACATTGGCCTGCCACAGCAGTTGCACCGGCTCCTCGGCATCGGCAAAGGCTGCACGCCACGTGCCCTGATGTTCGGTAAAGCGCAGGCGCAAGGCATCGTGCTGCACCGTCAGGGCCTGCAATGCGCTTTCCAGGGGCTGGGCTTGCAGCGCCTGTAGCGGCTTGAGCAGCACCGACTGGTTCCAGTGATGCCGTTCCGGCACCGGGGTGTCGAAGAACCACTGCTGGATCGGCAGCAGCGGCATTTGCCCACGCACCGGGCCCTGGTCGATCTGCAAACCGCCCTCGCCCTGCTCCGCCACCGTGGCCAGCCCTTGCACCGTCTGGTGCTGGAACAGGTCCTTGGGGGTGAAGCGGATACCGGCCTGCCGCGCCCGGCTGACCACCTGGATCGAGATGATCGAGTCGCCACCCAGTTCGAAGAAGTTGTCGGTGACGCCCACCTGCTCAAGCTTCAGCACATCGGCCCAGATCGCCGCGATCTGTTGTTCCAGCGGGTTCTGCGGCGCGACGTAGGTCTGCTGCATCAGCTGCGCATCGACTTTCGGCAGCGACTTGCGGTCCAGCTTGCCGTTCGGCGTCAGCGGCAGTGCTTCGAGGAACAGCAGGTAGGTCGGCACCATGTAGTCCGGCAGGCTTTCCCGCAGGCGCGCCTTGATGCTCTCGCGCAACTGCGCCTGGCGCTCGTTGCTCAACGCCACGTCAGCGTCCACCGGCACGATATAACCCACCAGTTGCTGGCCGCTCGGCCCTGGCTGGGCGATCACCGCCACTTCCAGCACCGGGTCCTGTTCCAGCAGACGCGCTTCGATCTCGCCCAGCTCGATACGGAAACCCCGCACCTTCACCTGATGGTCGACACGGCCTACGTACTCCACCAAGCCATCGGTGCGATAGCGGGTCAGGTCGCCGCTGCGGTACAACCGGGCACCGGTGGTGCTGTAAGGATCGGGGATAAAGCGTTCCGCCGTCAGCCCCGGACGATCCAGGTAACCCCGAGCCACGCCCAGGCCACCCAGGTACAACTCACCCGCCACGCCAACCGGCAACAGGTTGAGGTTGGCATCGGCCACATAGGCACTGCGATTGCCAACGATATTGCCGATAGGCGCGTAGGCCGCGTCGCACGGATCGCCCGCCTTGGCCTTCCAGATCAAAGGAGTCACCACGGTTTCAGTCGGGCCGTAGCCGTTGAAGATGTACTTGGGCCGCAGCACTCGCCACGCCAGATCGTAACTGGCCTGGGGCACTGCATCGCCACCAAAGCAGTACACCCGCACCGCCGGCGGGTTGCCGTCACGCTCGGCGTGTACCGCCAGTTGCTGCAGGTACACCGGCGGGAACACACCCACGGTGACGCCGTAGCGGTGCATCTGTTCGTAGGTGAATTCCGGCGACCACAAACTATCGTCGCGAATCAGCACGCTGGCACCGTAGATCAGCGGGTGCATCCAGCCTTCGTGGGAACCGTCGAAGGCGAAGGACATGAAGTGCAACTCGCAATCCGCCGGGCTCATTTCATAACGTTCGCCGGTGGCCAGGCTGTGCATGGCCAGCGGGCCGTGGGACACCGCCACGCCCTTGGGCAAGCCGGTGGACCCGGAGGTGTAGATCACGTAGGCGAGGTTTTCCTCGGCCAGGTCTACCTCTGGGCTGGTCACCGGATAGGCCGCAAAATCGGCCGCGCCTTCGACGCTGAGGGTCGGCAGCCCCTCAGGAATCGGCAAGCGATCCAGCAGATGGTTCTGGGTCAGCAGCAGCCAAGCGCCGCTGTCCTGCATCATGTAGCGCAGACGGTCCTGGGGGTATTCGATATCCAGCGGCACATAGACCCCGCCGGCCTTGAGCACGGCCAGGAAGGCCACCATGATTTCCGCGCAACGCGGCATGGCGATGGCCACCCGCACTTCCGGGCCAACGCCCAGTTCGATCAACTTGTGCGCCAGCTGGTTGGCTTGAGTATCCAGCTCGCGATAGCTCAGGCGCTGCTCGGCGAAGAACACCGCCGGGGCATCCGGCGCCTTGGCCGCCTGATCGGCAAACAGCTGGTGAACAAAACGCTCGGTCGGGTAGACCACATCGGTGTGGTCCCAATCCTGGCGGATACGGTGCTGCTCGTCCTGCGTCAGTAATGGCAACTCACCCAGGCCGGTTTGCGCATGCTCCATCAGGCTCAGCAACAGGCCCTGCAAGTGCCCGCCCAACTGCACCATCGAAGGCTCGGAGAAGGATTCACGGGCATAGATGAACTCGAACGACAGGCTCGCCCCCAGGTTGACCGCGACCGTCAGGGGGTAGTTGGTCTGTTCGTGGTTACCCACAGCGCCAAAGCGCAGTTGCGCCGGAGCACCTTTTTCCAGGGCTTCGGACACCGGGTAGTTCTCGAACACCAGGATGTTGTCGAACAGCGCATCCCCGCCCAGCCCGGCCCAGCGCTGCACTTCGTACAGCGGCGTGTACTCATAGTCGCGCAGCGCCAGGTTGCGGTTCTGCACTGCCTGCAACCACTGGCTCACGGTCATGTCCGGGCGTGGCGTGGCCACCACCGGCAAGGTGTTGATGAACAAGCCCACCTGCTGCTCTATGCCCTTGAGCTCCGCGGGGCGCCCCGCCACCGTGGCGCCGAACACCACGCTGTCCTGCCCGGTGCAACGTTGCAGCAACAGCAGCCACGCCGCCTGCACCAGGGTATTGACCGTGACCTTCTGCTGCCGGGCAAATTCGCCAAGCCGTGCCGTCTGTGCCAGGTCCAGCTCGCGATGATGCTTGCCGTGGCCGGTGCCGGCCGCAATGTCCGCGACCCGGGACAGCGCCTGGGTCAGGCGGGTCGGTTCATCCAGCGTCTGCAGTTGTTCTTTCCAGAAGCTTTCACAGGCCTGGGCATCCTGGCGTTGCAGCCAGGCGATGTAGTCCCGGTAGCGGCCCGCAGCGTGGCTGGGCAACTGACCGGCATAACGTTGCAGTACTTCGCCGAGCAACTGCGAGTTGCTCCAGCCGTCCATCAGGATGTGATGGTTGGTGTAGATCAGGTGGTAGCGCTGCTCGTCGATACGCACCAGGGTCAGGCGCAACAACGGCACGGCATCCAGCTCGAAGCCACGCTGGCGCTCGGCGGTGGCCAGGGTATCCAGGGCTTCCTGCTGCTGCGGCTGGCCGCGCCAGTCATGTTCGGTGCAGTCCAGGGCAATATGCTTGTGCACCACTTGCAGCGGCGTCGACACCTCGCCCTGCCAGATAAAGCCGGTGCGCAGGATGTCATGCCGATCGATGGCCGCCTGCCAGGCCTGCTGGAAGCGCAGCGGATCAAGGCCGTCCACGTCTACCCGCAGTTGATTGATGTAGTCGCCCGCCGCCTGCTCGTAGAGGGTATGAAACAGCATGCCCTGCTGCATCGGCGACAGGGGGTAGAGGTCTTCGACCGAGGCCATCGCCACCGGCAGGCGATCCAGTTGCTGCTGGTTCAGGCCCGCCAGTGGGAAGTCCGACGGGGTCGCGCCCGCCAGCTCTGGTGTGCAGCAATGCGCCACCAGCGCCTTGAGCTCCTCGGTATAGTCGTCGGCCAGCCGCTGCACGGTGGCGGTATCGAACATCTGCTGGCTGAAGGTCCAGTTCAGGCTCAACTCGCCGCCATAGACCTGGCCATCCAGGCTCAGCCAGTTGCTCAGCGGGGCCAGTGGGCTCTGGTCGTCGCCCTTGGCTTCACCGCTGGGTTTGAACAGGGAGTCCTGCTCGTCGAAACTGCCGTCGAACTGGCCCAGGTAGTTGAAGGTGATACGCGGCACGGCCAAGGCTGCCAGGGCCTGCTGCGCCTGAGCATCCCCCAGGTAACGCAGGGCGCCAAAGCCGATGCCCTTGTTCGGTACCGCCCGCAGTTGTTCCTTGATGAACTTGATCGAATCAGCCAGGGACGCCTGGGGCGTGAGCTTCACCGGGAACATGCTGGTGAACCAGCCCACGGTGCGGGTCAGGTCGATGCTGTCGAACAGGTCTTCGCGGCCGTGGCCTTCCAGTTGCACCAGGGCACTGGCTTCGCCGGTCCAGCGGGTGATGACCCGGGCCAGGGCGGTGAGCAGCAAATCATTGATCTGGGTGCGGTAGGCCGCCGGGGCATCCTGCAGCAGGCGCTGGGTACGGGCCTTGTCCAGGCGTGAACTCAGGCTGCTGGCGTGCTGGTTCTGCAACTCGGTCACCGGGCGATCCAGCGGCAGGTTCGACTCGACGCCCTGCAACTGGGCCTGCCAGTACTTGAGTTCTTCCTGCAGCGCCGCACCTTGGGCATAGGCCTGCATCTGCTCGGCCCAGGCCTGGGTCGAGCTGGTCTTGGCCGGCAATGCCAGGGGCTGGCCGGCGCTGAGTTGAGCGTGGGCCCGTTGCAGATCCTCCAGCAGGATCCGCCAGGACACCCCGTCCACCACCAGGTGGTGAATCACCAGCAACAGGCGCTGGCTGCCGTCCTCCAGGCTGAACAGCACGGCCCGCAGCAGCGGCCCGTCCTGCAGGTTCAGGCTGCGCTGCGCCTCGATCGCCGACTGTTCCATGGCCTGGGCGCCATCCACTGCGACCTGCCAGAGCAGCTCCGGCCGCTGGCCGGCATCGGCAAAACGCGCCGACCAGCCATCCGCCTCCTGGCTGAACTGCAAGCGCAAGGCGTCATGCTGCACCCACAGGGCCTGCAAGGCGTTCTCTACCACCTCGGCGCGCAGCGGCTGGGCCGGCTTGAGCAGCACTGACTGGTTCCAGTGATGGCGTTCGCTCATGGGCAGCTCGAAGAACCACTGCTGCACCGGCAGCAGCGCAGTTGCGCCACGCACCGGGCCCTGGTCGATCTGCACCCCGCCCTCGCCCTGCTCGGCCACTGCCGCCAGCCCCTGTACCGTCTGGTACTGGAACAGATCCCGCGGGGTGAAGCGGATACCGGCCTGCCGCGCGCGGCTGACCACCTGGATCGAGATGATCGAATCACCGCCCAGTTCGAAGAAGTTGTCGGTGGCACCGACCTGCTCAAGCTTCAGCACATCGGCCCAGATCGCCGCGATCTGCTGCTCCAGTTCGCTCTGCGGCGCCACATAGACCTGCTGCATCTGCTGGGCGTCGACCTTGGGCAGGGCCTTGCGATCGAGCTTGCCGTTGGGGGTCAGCGGCAACGCTTCGAGGAACAGCAGGTAGGCCGGCACCATGTAGTCCGGCACGTGTTCCTTGAGTGCCGTCTTGAGGCTGTCGCGCAGGGCGGCCTGGGCCTCGACGGTCGGGGTGGCCTCGCTCGGCACGATATAGGCCACCAGTTGCTGGCCGTTCTCGCCGTCATGGGCCAGGACGAAGGCTTCACGCACCGCCGCCTGCTGCACCAGCCGCGCCTCGATTTCACCCAGCTCGATACGGAAACCGCGGATCTTCACCTGATGGTCGATGCGGCCGATGTACTCGATCACCCCATCGGTGCGGTAACGGGTCAGGTCGCCGGTGCGGTACACCCGGCCACCGTCGCTGGAAAACGGATTGGGTACGAACTTCTCGGCGGTCAGCCCTGGGCGCGCCAGGTAGCCTCGGGTCACCCCGGCGCCGGCCAGATACAGCTCGCCGGCACTGCCCACCGGCACCGGTTGCAGGTCCGGGCTGAGGATGTAGCTCTGGGTATTGCTGATGGCCCGGCCGATATTGGCCTGGCCGCCGGCCTCGCGCCGGGTGTAGGTCGAGTAGGTGGTGTCTTCCGAAGGGCCGTACAGGTCGTAGACATGCACCAGCCCGGG